>NZ_JAYLVL010000003.1:0-762557 GCF_046156175.1 Lacisediminihabitans sp. H27-G8 | reverse complement strand
AGATGAGTGATCAGCTCGTGCTTCGGCGAGCATCCGAAGAGCACGTTCGCGAAACTCGGCCGGGTAAGGGTTCGACATAGTTCAATCCTCCAAAAGGATCAGGCGGAACGAAACCCAGGGCGATTCACCCTCGCTGTGATGTTTACCTCGACCAGAAATATCTGTCGGATACATGTGGAAGTCGAAAAATGGCGGACTCAAGAATCCGTGAATCCAGACGCTGAAGATAATACGATTCTGAATCATTGCTCCTGATTCGAGTCGGATATTCGGGCGTTAGTACGTGGGCCCCGATGATCCGGAGCGGCTTCCCTTGTCGGATAAGTCATGTTGTCTGCGTGTACGTGCGCTTTGGAGCGAGCGGTAAGAACTCGCGGCAAATTGGCGGCTAGGGTGGGCGGTAATCGACCCACGAATATCCCACGAAAATGCAGCTGAGCGCCCCTAGTAAATCAATCAATGTTGGCAGATGTGCAGACATCCTGATGCTCAAAATCCCCGGAAATCCGGGCTAAAGAGGTCAATTCGCCGACTGCGAACCGCTCTTTATCCTAAGGAAACGGTTGGGGGTTCGAGTCCCTCCAGGGGCACCTCGCAAACGCCTCGATCACAGCCCCTGCGAGCTGTCGAAGATGGTTGCGCACACCCCTGAACGGCAAGGCGCTGGCTTCCGGCGAATCGACCGCGCTCCACCACTGGTATTGGACGGCAGTTCAGCGCGCCGTGACCGCAGAGCTCTCGTCCAGTGGGCTGGCGGGGGAGGACGACTCTCGGTCGGGTTCCTGGCCGCCCGCATCCAGCCGGAAGGGCGGATACACCTCCGTCATCAGTCCGACGAAGGCGACGACGCGGTAGGTCCAGCGGCTGAATCCCACCAGGAACTCGAACAGCGAGGTCGGGTAGCGCCCCGTGATGAGAAGGATGACGCCCGCGATCACGACGAGCAGATTGAGCACCGAGTACCCGCCGACCGGATGCCCGCCCTGCCAGCTCGCGTAGGCATCCCACGGGTAGAGCATGATGATGCCGACGAACGAGCCCACCACGATGAGGTGTGGAATGGCGAGCAGCCATGCGATGAGCACGCGGGGCCGGGAGAGTCGCTCCGGGTAGTCGACTTCGAGGGTGGCGGGATAGTCGGTGGCGGCGAGGGTGAATGGCGGATAGGCGTCGGTGCCGAGCGCCGCGTAGACGGAGAAGCCGACGCGCCAGTTCCAGCGCAGCACTCCCACGTTGAAGTCGAACAGGGCACGCGGATAGCGTCCGGTCGCGAGAATCGCGATCCCCGCGATCAGGCTGGTGATCACGAATGCCGCATTGAGCACGACGAGGATCACGTAGTGCGGGATGGCCAGGAACATCTTGACGATCCACAGCCAGCGGGACAGGTGCAGGTCGAGAGTTGCTTCGAGTCGTAGCGGATAAGACATGGTTCTGCTCCTTCGGTTGCGGCTGAGAACGGTGCTGTGGTTGATGTCCTGGTAGACCGCGGTCCTCAGCGGGTAAACGTGGGGACACCGCGACGCCGACGGATGACCAGCTCGGCGATCGTGAGGTTGATCACCCAGGCGGCCGCCATGAACGTTGTTCGAGGCAACTCATTGCCGGGCCCGAAGATGATCGTCTCGGGGATGAGGACGATCGCCTGGGTTCCCGCAGCGACGGCGATGGCGTAGGCGCGGGTCATCCACTCCCCGTGCGTGGCGAAGTTGCGAGTCACGATCGCGCGGATGCCGAAAGCGATGCTCGCCACCATCGCCGCCCCGAAAGCCAGGCGAATGATGGAGAGAGAGAGGCCCTCGCCGGCGGGGTGCGGGTAGAAGGCAGCCATCCACATGCCCGACAGCGCAGTGAGCAGCCCGGCCGGGATCAGGATGCGCCCGGCGATGCGGTGCCAGCTCCGACGGCGCCGCAGCGCGGGGACGAACTGGAACGCGCCGAGGATGCTGAAGATCGTGACGCTCACGATGTGGGTCACAACCGGGATCGGCGATTCGAGGAACCGCGCGTTCTTCGCGGTTTCGACGGCGCCGCTGGCAATCTCGTGCAGTCGTACTTCGCCGGCGAGGATCGGAATGAGGGTGAGCAGGATCAGCCCGGCGGGCACCAGCCACTGGCGGCGCGCGGCCCCGGTTCCTCGGCCGGTCGGTCTGGCGACGGATGTGGTCATTTCTCGTTCTCCTTGTGCAGCTCGTTGAGGGAAATCAGCGTCACGCCGAGATCACCGATCCGTCTCAGCAGTCCGTGCAGGGCAGCCTGGTCGGTGACCGGGCCGGTGAGGGTTGTTGTTCCGTCGCTGTCGACGGCGAGCGTGAATCCCTCGAACCAGTCGCTCCACAGTTGGTCGAGCTGCCCCTGCAGGCGTATCTCGTACATGATTCAGGCCGCTGGCATCCGGTTCGACCAGAGAGACCACCCCAGCCAGACCATCGCTGCGCCCATGGGCAGCGCGGCCATGCGTTCCAGGGTGTGCGGCAGCAGCGCGCCCGCGACGGGGGTGATGGCGGCCGCAGCGATCAGCAGGATTCCCGCACCGCGAGACAGCACCCGCGCGCGGATGATCGCGATACCGAACAGCAGAGCACCGCCGACGTAGAGGATGCTGCCGACCAGCGGCACTCCGGCGAGGATCCCGAGGTCATTGACCGCCGGATAGCGGCCGAACAGTCCGACGATATCGACAGCCAACTGTGGGGCATCGACGGCGATGAGCGGGGCGATGAGGGCTTCGGAGAAGTTGAAGGCCGCCTGCAGCACGAAGAACAGTGCGAGCATCGCGTAGGCGATGAGCCCGAGCAGTCCCAGTTGGCGCACCTGGCGCAGGTAGATTCCGGCGAAGCCGATCAGTGCAAGCACCGCCTCCGCGAAGCTGAGGATGTGCACCGTCACCCATCGCTGGGTGGAGAGTGATTCGACGACATCCAGGGGGTGGATGAACTGGATGACGATGTAGGCGGTTCCGGCAAGCGCGGCGGCCACAGCGGCGGCGCGAGTCAGGGTGGTTGAGGTGATGTTCATAGGGGCAACCTACGAACGCACCTGGTGACCCGGCATCACCACATCTGGTGATAGTCAGAGCACGCCCAGTTCGCGCCCCCGCCGCACGGCGGCGGTGCGACCATTCACGTCGAGCTTCTCGAAGACGTGCCGGGTGTGGGTGCGGAGCGTGTTCACCGAGACGTAGAGTTCGCGCGCGATCTCGGGGCCGGTGAGTTCGGTGGCGAGCAGTCGCAGCACCTGCAGTTCGCGGTTGCTCAGCCCCTCCCTGGCACCGCTCGCCTCGCCAGCCGTGCGTCCGGACAGCGCGCGCAGTTCGCTCACGACCCCGGCCCGGCCACCGTCCTCGGCGGCGACGAGCAGCCGTTCGAGCAGCCCGGCCGCGCGGGGGTCGCCCTGCGCGATCAGCAGCCGCGCCAGGGTGATGTGGGCGTACTCGGTCAGGTAGCTGAGCGCATCCTGCGGGGTCAGGCCGAGCGAATCCGCCCACGCCTGCGCCTCGGGCAGGTGCCCCTGCACGATCAGGATGCGCGCCCTCAGGGCCGCGATCGATCGGGCCTCGGCGAAGAAACCCCGACGATAGTGCCGCTCGGCCGCCTCGAGCAGTTCGAGAGCGGCGTCGAGCTCACCCCTGGACTGCGCGACGAGTGCTTTCGATACGAACCATCGGTAATGGTGTTCATTCGAGAACGCCGCATCGCCCAGGGCGGCACCGGCGGCCAGGTGCTCTTCGGCGGCCTCGAGGGCACCGAGCTCGACCAGCACTTCGGCGATGCCTCCGTGGAGATCTGCGGTGGGTGGGCCACCGGCGAGCGTGGTCGTCGCCTCTCGCAACGCCGCCTCGTACGCGCGCCGCGACTCCTCGAGGCGGCCGAGGGGGATGAGCATGTCGGCGAGCACCATCGTCGTGCTCAGGGCATCGGTCAGGTTGCCGGCGAGGCGCAGGCTGCGCGCCGCTTCGCCGAATGCCTTCACGCCGGCCTCGAGATCGCCGGTGGCCCACTCGCCCAGGCCGAGGAGCCCGGCGGCCGCACCCCGCCCGAGGTGATCGGAGGGGCTGGTGAGCTCGAGGGCGCGGCCGGCGTGCCGAGTGATGCCGGCCAGGTCACCGGTGGCGAGCGCGACGGATGCCCGATACAGAGAGATCGTGACGGGAAGCGTGTCGAGTTCCTGGCCCGGCTCCGAGTCGTGCCCGGCTTCGAGGGAGTTCTCCGCGCGGACCAGTTTCGCCTCGACGGCGGCGATGTCGCCGGAGACCAGCGAGAACCAGGCGGAGAACACCCCGAGCACGGGACGGCGACCGATCGTGTCGTCGGGAAGGAGGGCGAGCCATCCGAGCAGCGTCGCGTCCTGACGGGACTTCCGCACACTCGGAATCGTGGCTTCGATCAGCCGTGCGGCCTGGGAGAAATCGGAGGCCGCCAGAGCATGGGCCACGCCCTCCTCCGGCAGGTTGTTGGCCTCGAACCACCCGCTGGCGAGGCTGTGGAGTGCTGCGACATGCTCAGGGCCGCTGGAGAGAAGACGCGCCCGCAGCACGTCCGCGAAGAGGTGGTGGTAGCGGAACCATTCGCGGCGATCATCGAGTTCGACGATGAAGAGGTTCGCCCGTTCGAGCGCTTCGAGCATCTCCTCGCCCCGGCTCTGGCCGCTCACCGCCTCGCAGAGTGGTGCGGTGAACCTCTCGAGAATGGCGGTGTCGCAGAGGAACCGGCGCACGTCGAGTGGCGCCTGCTCCAACACCTCCTCGATCAGATAGTCGATGACGAAACGGTTGCTGCCGGCAAATGCGGCGATGAAGGCGGATTTGTCGGTGCGGTCACGCATGCTCAGGGCGGCCAGTTGGAGTCCGGCGATCCATCCCTCGGTGCGGGCTTCGAGAGCGGCGACATCGTCGGGCGACAGCGCCAGGCCCATGGCCCGATTGAGGAATCCGGCGGCCTCGTCGGGGGTGAAGCGGAGGTCGGCGGCGCGCAGTTCCGTCAGCTCGCCCCGCGCTCGCAGGCGCGCAACGGGCAGCAGGGGATCGGAGCGGCTCGCGATCGCCAGGTGCGAGGTGGGCGGCAGATGGTCGAGCAGGAAGACCATCGCGTCGCGCACAGAGGGGTCTTCGATGAGGTGGAAGTCGTCGAGCACCAGGAGGATCTCGTGGGCGCTGCCGGCGAGGTCGTTGACGAGGGCGGTCAGGGTCGCTTCGCTCGGCTGTTCGCCCGCCGGGATCGCCGCACCGATGGCGGCATCGGCGCTCTGCAGCGCGGCGACGAGGTAGCCGAAGAACCGCACCGGGTCGTTATCACTGGACTCGATCGACAACCAGGCGACCCGCATTCCGGCCTCTGGCCGGCCGACCCTGGTCACCCAATCGCTGAGCACGGTTGTCTTGCCGAATCCGGCCGGGGCGGAGATCAGGGTGAGCTTTGCACCGGACCGGATGCCGACATCCAGCTGGTCGACGAGCCGCGGGCGGGCGACGGCCTGCGCCCGCGGCGGGGGCACGAAGAATTTTGTCGCCAGAACCGGCATCGGCATGTGCTCATGTTAGGGCCGCGGGCTCACCGCCGAGATCCCTTCATTGAGAACCCCGACTGCTCAGTAGCATCCGCATTTCCTATTGGACAGATGGGCGGGCGGAGAGCACCGTAGAAGCATGGAATACACGCATCTCGGCCGTTCGGGCCTTTCTGTCTCCCGCCTCTGCCTCGGAACCATGAACTTCGGGCCGCAGACGACGGAGTCCGACTCCTTCGCCATCATGGACTCGGCGCAGGAATACGGCATCAACTTCTTCGACACGGCGAACGTGTACGGCGGCGAATTGGGCCGCGGTACCACGGAGACGATCCTCGGCAACTGGTTCGAACAGGGCAACGGTAGGCGCGAGCACACGGTTCTCGCCACCAAGCTCTACGGCGACATGACGCAGTGGCCGAACGAGGGCAAGCTCTCGGCGCTGAACATCCGTCGTGCTCTCGATGCGAGCCTCTCGCGGCTGAAGGCCGACTACATCGACCTCTACCAGTTCCATCACGTGGATCGGGATACCCCGTGGGACGAGATCTGGCAGGCGATGGAGACGGCCGTCGCGCAGGGCAAGATCCTCTACGCCGGCAGCAGCAACTTCGCGGGATGGCACATCGCCACGGCTCAAGCCGAGGCGCGGCGACGCAACTTCACCGGGCTGGTGAGCGAACAGTCCATCTACAACCTGCTCACGCGGGATATCGAGCTCGAGGTGATCCCCTCCGCCCTGGGCAACGGCCTCGGGATCATCCCGTGGTCGCCGCTCCACGGCGGGCTTCTCGGCGGAGTGGTGCGCAAGGAGCGGGATGGCAAGCGCCGCCTGGAGGGCCGCGCGGCCGAGACGCTCGAGACCCATCGCGAAGCCATCGAAAGCTACGAGGACTTCGCCGAGGAGCTCGGCCATGAGCCGGGGGATGTCGGACTGGCCTGGTTGCTGCACCAGCCCGCGGTGACCGCTCCCATCGTCGGACCGCGCACCATGGACCAGCTGGATGCCGCGGTGCGTGCCCTCGACGTCACCCTCGATGCCGACGCCCTCACCCGACTCGACGAGATCTTCCCCGGTCGCAAGACCGCGCCGGAAGACTACGCCTGGTAATCCGTTCACCCGAAAAGAGAGACCCAAGAACATGAAGACACGAACCATCGGCGATGTGCAGGTCAGCGAGATCGGCCTCGGCGGCATGCCCATGTCCATCGAAGGGCGGCCCGATGAGGCCCGCTCCATCGCGACCATCCACGCGGCTCTCGAACTGGGGGTGACCCTCTTCGACACGGCGGATGCCTACCACCTGACCGCGACGGATGTCGGCCACAACGAGTCGCTCATCGCGAAAGCCATCGCGTCCTGGGGTGGAGACACCTCGGCTGTGCTCGTCGCCACCAAGGGTGGCCACCTCCGCCCGGGAGACGGCTCCTGGACCCAGGATGGCCGCCCCGAATACCTGAAGCAGGTGGCGGAGGCCTCGCTGAAGCGGCTCGGCGGCGAGGCGATCGGCCTCTACCAGTTCCACCGTCCGGACTCCTCGGTGCCCTACGCGGATTCCATCGGCGCCCTGCGCGACCTTCTCGACGCCGGCACCATCCGACAGGCCGGCATCTCGAACGCGAACCCGGAGCAGATCCGACTCGCCCAGGAGGTGCTCGGCGGCCGACTCGCCTCGGTGCAGAACCAGTTCTCGCCCGCCTTCCGCAGCAGCGAGCCCGAACTCGAGCTGTGCGACGAACTCGGGATCGCATTCCTGCCGTGGAGCCCGCTCGGAGGCATCACCTCCGCGGCCGCGCTCGGCGACAGGTTCGCGGCGTTCGGAAAGGTGGCGGCCGACCGCGGCATCACCCCGCAGGTCGTGTGCCTCGCCTGGGAGCTGGCGAAGTCGCCCCGGGTGATCCCGATCCCCGGCGCGTCTCGACCGGAGAGCATCACCAACTCGGTTCAGGCGGCCGAGGTCACCCTGACCGCCGACGAGCTCTCGATGCTCGACGGCGCCTGAGGGCTCTCCTCGAAGACCTGGTCGAGGAATGCGGTGGCGGCCGGACTCGGTTCGTCCGCCATCGCGACGGCGACCGTCCAGTGCGGCACGTTCTCGGGCAGCGGCACGGCGCAGAGGGTGTCCGGACGCTTCGCGGCAAAGCTCGCCGGCACGATCGCGACCCCGAGGTTGTAGCCCACGAGGTCGAGCAGCGGGTGCACGTCATTGACCTCCATCGCGGTTCGGTAGTCGTATCCCGCCGCCGCGAATGCCCGGCGCGCCAGCACGTGGGCGCCCCACCCGGGTTGGAAGCCGATCATCGGCTGGTCGTGTAGCGACTCGATGTCGACCTCGCTCCGTGAGGCGAACGGGTGTTCCGGATGGCACAGCACCACGAGCTTCTGCGAACTCACCGGACGCAAGCGCACGCCCTGCGGGGCGGGACCGGTCACCACGACCAGGGCCACATCCCGGAGCCCGCTCGCGACGCTGTCGAGCTGATCGACGGATCCCTCGTAGCGCAGCCGTACCTCGACGCCGGGATTCGCGAGCCGGAATCGCCCGAGTTCGGCCGGAAGGTCGATCGCACCGATGCACGGTTCCGCGCCGACGGTGAGGCGCCCACGCACGAGGCCCCGCACCGCCGCGACCGCGTTCTGCGCGGCGGCGGCACTCGCGAGCGTGCGGATGGAGTCGGCGAGCAGCGCCTGGCCGGCGGCGGTGAGTTCGACGCGGCGCGTGCTGCGAACGAACAGCGAGATGCCGAGCTCGGTTTCGAGAGCCCTGATGGACGCGGAGAGGCCCGACTGCGAGATCTGGAGCAGCTCGGCCGCTCGGGTGAAGTGCCTCTCGTCGGCGACGGTGACGAAGTGTTCGAGTTGACGCAATTCCATTCAGCGATTTTAGCAATGAATGGATGCCCGGCCAGAAGTCGAGCCGCGCAGAATCATCGACGCGACATTCCGAGAGATGCCGGTCTTCACTCGGGTCGAGACCAGCCACGGCTGGTCCGCTGGGCCGTCGACGCTCCATCGCCCGCAGCGCCCGCCCACGCGAGAATCGCGAACCCCCGCTACGCTCGACTGAGGTGAGCCGGGAAGTCTGGTCGGCGCAGCAGGACTGCTGCCAACTTCTGAGGGGACCCCATGCGCGCATCCGATCTTCAAATCAGCCTTCCGATGGTCGCGCGGGAAACCACCGCGTTGGAGGCTGCGCGTGCCATCGCCGCCGATGACCTCGTCGGTCTCGTGATCGCCGATTCGGCCGGGGTTCCCTCGGCCGTGGTCTCCGCGGTCGACGTGTTGGGCCTCCTGGTGCCCGGCTATGTGCTCGATGACATGGCGCTGGCCGGGGTGCTCGATGAAGAGGCGGCCGAGGAGGTCTGGGCTAAAGCGGGCCAGAGCACCATCGGGGAGCTGATCGACGACGACCGGGTTCACATCTACGAACTCCTGCGCGTGGATGCGGATGACACGATCCTGGAGGTGGCCGCCCGCATGGCGAATGCCCGGGCGCAGATCGCCCTCATCAAGGGATCGAGCGGGCCCGACGCCCGGTTCGTCACGCTCACGGCGCTGATGGATTCGATCCTCACGTTCTGTGCACCGTCCGACTCTTCGCATAACGACGCATGAGCATCCAGGTCATCCTGGCTCTGGCGGTATTCGTCGGCGCCTACATCCTCATCGCGACCGAGAAGGTGCCGCGCGTCACCGTCGCGCTCGTCGGCGCCGGTCTCATGGTGATCATCGGCGCGACCGACAAGAGGGGGATCTTCTTCTCCCAGGAGAGCGGGATCGACTGGAACGTCATCTTCCTGCTGTTGGGCATGATGATCATCGTCGGCATCCTCCAGCAATCGGGTCTCTTCGAATTCCTGGCGATCTGGGCCGCAAAGCGGGCGAAGGGCCGCCCCTTCGTGATCATGGTCATGCTGGTGCTCATCACCGCCGTGCTGTCCGCGTTCCTCGACAACGTGACGACGGTTCTTCTCATCGCACCGGTCACCCTCCTGATCTGCGACCGGCTCAGTATCTCGCCGATACCCTTCCTCATCGCCGAAGTCATGTCGAGCAACATCGGCGGAACGGCCACGCTGATCGGCGATCCGCCCAACATCATCATCGCCAGCCGGGGCGGCCTCAGCTTCAACGACTTCATCGTCAACGTCGCGCCGATCATCGTCCTCCTGCTCGTGGTGTTCATCGGACTCTGCTGGCTCATGTTCCGCAAGCAGCTCAGCTTCGACCCGGCACGGGTCACGCGGGTGATGGCGCTCAATGAGCGGGAGGCGATCCGCGATGTGCCGCTGCTCGCGAAGTCGCTGAGTGTGTTGGCGCTGGTGATCGCCGGCTTCATCCTGCATTCGCTCGTGAACCTCGAGCCGGCGATCGTCGCGCTGCTGGGGGCCGGGCTGCTTGTGCTCATCACCCGGCTCGAACCCCGCAAGATCTTCGCGGACGTCGAGTGGCAGACGCTGCTCTTCTTCGCCGGCCTCTTCATCATGGTGGGCGGGCTGGTGAGCCTCGGAGTGATCGAAGCCGTCGGCCAGGCGGCGATCCAGGCCGTGGGCACCAACTACCTCGGTGCGGCGGCCGGGCTCCTGTTCGGCTCCGCCGTGTTCTCGGGCATCGTGGACAACATCCCCTACGTCGCCACCCTCGCCCCGCTCGTCAACGACCTGGTGCAGGCCGGTGGCCAGCCCGCCCAGCCGCTCTGGTGGGCGCTGACGCTCGGTGCGGACCTCGGAGGCAACGCCACCGCAGTGGGAGCAAGTGCCAACGTGGTCGTGCTCGGCATCGCGATGCGCAACGGGCATCCCATCTCCTTCTGGACATTCACCAAGTACGGGCTCATCGTGACCGCCGTCACGGTCACGCTCTGCCTTCCCTACCTCTGGTTGAGGTACTTCGCCTGAGCGAGGGCGGGACCTATGGCTCTAGTCCCCGCATCGCATCGGGGTGACGCTGGGGGCTAGCCCTCGGCAGAGGTGATCATCGTGGAACATGGCACTCTTCCCGGCGGCGAGGGCGCGGCGGTGATCACGCGCTGACAGCGCCGCGATGACGCTTCGTGCGTCGGCGCGCTCACCAGGAAGGCACGGCTGCGAATCCGACCGAAGAGATCGGTGCCCCCTGATCCCGAAATGGGGGTGAACAAAGCGTTCCCGATGCCGCTAGCGTGGCTCCTCGGGGGTACGGATGAGCTTGTCTCAGGAGGAGGGCGCGCGAACGGACTTCGCGGGCATCCAGGCACTGTCTTCGCGAGCGGCCGGATACGCGGTTGCCGAGAAGTGCCTTCAGGTGCAGGCGGATGCCGAGGCGCTCGATCCCGCGCTGCGAACGACGGATCGCATCACCCTCGCCGACGAGGCGTGGTCCTGGTACACGGGTGCGCTCGCGGAGATCGAGGTCGGTGCACTGCTCGCGGCACTCGGACCGGAGTGGTTCGTGCGACACGCGGTTCCCATCGGAGCGGGCACGAAGGATGTCGACCACCTCGTGATCGGCCCCGGCGGAGTCTTCGCGATCAACACCAAACATCACGCCGGTGCATCCGTGTGGGTGGGTGACGTCGTGCTCCGCATCAACTATGCGAACACCCATCATCTGCGGCAGGCGCTCGCCGATGGCCAGGACGTGAAGCGGCGACTGACGGAGAGGGTCGAATTCCCGGTGCCCGTGAGATCCGTGGTCGCGATTCTCCATGCGCGGAGCCTCACCGACAAGAGGGCGCCGACGGACCGACCGGTCGCGGTCATCGACGCGAAGCGGCTGGCCTCCTGGCTCGTGGACCAGCCCGAGAGGCTCAGCGACACACAGCTCGAGCTGATCAAGCTGGCCGCCGAGGAACCCACAACCTGGCACCTGGACCCCCGGGCCGCCGACACGCTGCGGGTGATGCAGCGCTTCGAGCGGCTCGTCGACCAGGTGGGTACGCCGCCGGCTCCGGCGACCGCGTCGGCGCGCACTCGAGTCGCGACGTCACGCCCGGCGTCACGCCCGTCGTCACGCGTGCGGTCCGCACCGCGCCGCCGGACGGCCACCGGCTCTCGCCGCACGGGCCTGAGCACCGTCGACCTAATCAAGCTGTGGATGTCCATCGCCGTCGTGGTCGTGGTGATCCTCCTGTTCCGCGACCTCGCGAATCAACCGTGCACGACGCCCCTCAGCTGCCTGGTGCCGCCCCTCTATCTCGGATTCAAGCCCCTGCTGCAATTGGTGCTCGTGGGGACGGTCGGCATCGGCATCATCCGAACGCTCGGCTGGATGCTGCGACTCGTGAGGCGCTGACTCGCGTCCGGAGCACGCCCGCCGGCATGGCAGGCGAGGCGATTGACCTGGTCGTCAGCGCCGCCGCGCCGTCACGACCACGTGCAGCAATGGCAGGGCGGATGCCGCCATCAGCACCCAGCCGAGCGTCTCATCCGTGGGGCGCAGCAGCACCCCGGCGATGAGCAGCGTCGCGAAGACGAGCGCGGAGGCGAGGCGGCTCACGGAGCGCTCGATCGACCGCAGTCGGCGGTCGACCTCCGGGGCCCGCACGGCGACCTGTCCACGGTCGAGGCGGGTGGCGAGTTCGTCGAGTCGCCGCGGAAGACGAGCGAGAGTGTTCGCATAGCTCACCGCCTGCTGGCCGATGCCGCGCAGCGCGTTTCCGCTGGTCGAACTCAGCACGGTGCGCGCGAAGGGGTCGACGGCATCCCACATGTTGAAGTCCTTATTGAGGGCGCTCGTCACCCCCGAGATGAGAGAGATGCTTCGCACCAGCAGCAGGAAGTTCTCGGGCAGCTGGAAGGGCAGCGCCCGGATCGTCTCCCCGAATCCCCGCGCGAATTTCTCCAGCTCACGCGGATCGACGGTCTGCAACTCGGCGACGCCCATGCCGCCGAATCGGTCGAAGAGGGCGGTCATGGCCCGCTCGAGTTCGTTGGTGTCCGCCGTCTTCAGCAACACGCCGAGGCGTTCGAGGGCGGCGACCAGCGCGCGACCGTCACGACCGACCGCGGCGAGGATGAAGTCGCGAAGGCCGCTCCGAAGCGAGTCGGAGATCTCGCCCATCATCCCGAAGTCCACGTAGGTGAGGCGCCAGTCCTCGTCGGTCCCGGGTCTTCCCGGCGTGATGAAGATGTTCCCCGGATGCGGATCCGCGTGGAAGAACCCGGCAACGAAGATCTGCTGGAACGTGGATCGCGCGAGTTCCTGCGCGACCTCCGCCGGGTCGATTCCCGCCGCGGTGAGGCCCACGACATCCGAGATCTTGATCGCGGTCACATCCGACAGCGTGAGCACGCGGAGGGCGCTGCGGTCCCACACGATGACGGGAGCGCCGATGCGGGGATCGCTAGCGAAGTCCTCCGCGAAGCGCTCGGCGCTCGCGGCCTCGTGCAGGTAGTCGATCTCCTCGAGACTCGTCGCGGCGAACTCCTCCACCAGTGCGGGGGCGTCGGCGCGGTTCGATACGAGTTTCACGTGGGAGAGCCAGCGCGCCACCCGGCGAAGCGCCGCGAGATCGACCTCGACGATCTTCTCGATGCCCGGCCGCTGCACCTTCACGACGACGTTCTCGAACCCGACATCGGCGGCGATCCCCGCGGTCAGGCGAGCGCGATGAGCCTGGCCGAGGGATGCCGCGGCTATGGGAATCTGTTCGAACGAGGCGTAGGCCTGCTCGAGCGGCATGCCCAGTTCTGTTTCGGCCTGGCGGCGGATTCGCTCGAACAGCTCGGGCTCCACCTCATCCTGCAGCCCCTCGAGTTCCTTGGTTATCTCGGGGGGAAGGATGTCGAGGCGCGACGACAGGAACTGGCCGACCTTGATCATCAGTCCGCCGAGGTCGGCGGCGAGCACATAGAAGCGTCGGGCGATGCGCTGCACTCGCTTGGTCCGGCTGCGAGCCGCGAGTCGGCGAAGGCCGAATCGCGGCAGCACGAGTTCGAACCACCAGGTCTGCGCCAATGCGGACGCGGAGAACCGCATGATGCGGCGATACCGGGCGCGGTAGGCGGGGTCTATCTGCGATGCAGTGCTGGTGCCGCGATCGGGCGGCATGCCCTCAGTCCTCGGCGAGGATGGAGTAGAGCTTGCGGCGCGCCTCATCGATGGCGGCGACGGCACGCTCCCTCTGCTCTGCGGTGCCGCTCTGCGCGACCTGCGCGGCAGCCTGGGCGAGCTTCGCCCCGGCCTTCGGCAGTGCGGTGTTGCGGTCGGAGTTCCAGGACCGGCGCGGCTCCCAGGGCGTTGGGCCACTGGAGAACTCGGCGGCGGCTTCCTTGCCAGCCTCGGTCAGCGAATAGACCTTGCGCTCGCCGACCTGCTCCGAGCTGACGAGTCCCTCGTCGGAGAGCAGCTGAAGGGTGGGGTAGATGGAGCCGGCGCTCGGCTTCCATGCCCCGTTGGTGCTCGCCTCGATGGACTGGATGATCTGGTAGCCGTGCATCGGCTCCTTGGCCAGGGCGACGAGGATGGCGGTTCGCACGTCGCCGCGGCCCATCCGGCCGGTCTGCCCCGGCTGCCCGGAGTTCATGTATCCCGTCATGCGGGGGAGGTTCTCGCGAAGGCCGTCGACGGCCTCCCACAGGTCGAAACCGGCGGAAGATGGGGTGCGCATGATGTGTCCTCTCTGGACGGATGTGGCCGGTGCTGAAGTGCCAGCACTGATATGCCAGTCGCTCACGTCTCAACGATACGTCACGACACATTGTTGACAGCTGTTAATCGGCGCCCGGAAGCTGACCGTCGGCCGCACTGGACAGGGGCCGCAACAGCACGAGCGGGATCTCCCGGTCGGTCTTCTTCTGGTAGCCGGCGTAGTTGGCGTACCGTCCCGTGATGAGGGGCCAGAGTCGGGCTCGTTGCTCGGAATCCGCGAGGTTCGCGAGCATCGGTACACGCGGATGACCCTCGATCACGACCTCCACCTGGGGATCGTCCCGAAGGTTGAGAAACCAGGCGGGGTTGCGGTCGTCCCCACCGCGGGAGGCGACCACCACATAGGCATCCCCGTCCCTCGCGGGCGAGGTGAGCATCGTCGTCCGGCGTTCACCGCTCTTTCGGCCGGTGGTCGTGAGCTCGATCACGGGCATCCCGGCGATATTCCAGCCGGCCTTTCCTCCCGTGAGGCGCTGCAGGAAGCGGTGAGCGGATTCCATCAGTTTCATCGACCGTGTGCTTGGCATGGTCGGAGCCTACTGCGGGCCGTTCGGGAGCGGACCCGGTGCCCTTCGCGAGCGGACCCGGTGCCCTTCGCGGCGATGCGCTCCCTCGCCGTCGGGCGACCGCCGAGCGTTTGACTTCGGGCGGTCCGCGACGTAGATTTATACCCCATAGGGGTATCGAGGAAGGTCGCATGATGGTCGGATACAGCCAGAACAAGGACGATCTCGTCAAGCGGCTGCGGCGTGCCGAGGGGCAGGTGCGCGGCATCCAGCGCATGGTCGAGGACGACACCTACTGCATCGATATCCTCACCCAGGTCTCGGCCGCGACCAAGGCACTCGAGACCGTGGCGCTCGCCCTGCTCGATGACCACCTCGCACACTGTGTCGCCGAGGCCGCTCGGGAGGGCGGGCCTGTCGCCGACGAGAAGATCAAGGAAGCCTCGGCCGCCATCGCGCGACTCGTGCGCTCCTGAACGACCAGAAACCAACGAGCGGAAACTAAGGATTTCACCATGCCAGATCGCACGAACATCGAACAGCACTACCTGGTCGAGGGGATGACCTGCAACCACTGCGTCGCCAGCGTCACGGAGGAGGTCTCCGAACTCTCCGGCGTCGAGAGCGTTACCGTCGACCTCAAGGTGGGTGGAGCGTCGGATGTCACTGTCGTGAGTTCGGCCCCGGTGCCGCTCGAGGGCATCCGGGCCGCCATCACCGAAGCGGGATACCTGCTGGTCTCGGCTTAGCCATGGCCGGCACCGAGCTGCAGGACCTGAACTTCGATATCGGGGGCATGACCTGCGCCTCCTGCGCCACGCGCATCGAGCGAAAGCTCAACCGCATCGAGGGTGTGTCGGCCACCGTCAACTACGCCACCGAGAAAGCCCACGTGGAGACCGGTGGGGCGGATGCCGCCACTCTCATCGCCGCGGTCGAAGCGGCCGGCTACACCGCCACCCTTCCGGTGCCGGTCGTGGACGAGGAGCAGGCCGCACCGCCGGTCGATCGCGATGCCGCCGAGCTGCGTCGACGCCTCATCATCTCCGCGAGCCTCGCCATTCCTGTCGTGTTGCTCTCCATGATCCCCGCTCTGCAGTTCACCAACTGGCAGTGGCTCGCCCTCACCCTCTCGGCGCCGATCGTGGTCTGGGGCGCCTGGCCGTTCCACCGTGTCGCCGTTCTCAATGCGCGGCACGGATCGGCCTCGATGGACTCCCTGGTGAGCGTCGGGGTCATCGCCGCCTTCGCGTGGTCGCTCTACGCGCTGTTCTTCGGCAGCGCCGGCGAACCCGGCATGCACATGACCTTCCAGCTGGTGAATACGCGCTCGGGCGCCAGCGAGATCTACCTCGAGGTCGCCTCCGCGGTGACCGTCTTCATCCTCGGCGGCCGGTACATCGAGGCCAGGGCGAAGCGAGAATCCGGAGCGGCACTCAAGGCGCTGTTGCGTCTCGGGGCGAAGGATGCCACGCTCCTCCGCGGGGGAGTGGAGACCCGCGTCGCCGTGTCGACCCTGGTGCCCGGCGACAGCTTCATCGTGCGCCCGGGAGAGAAGATCGCCGCCGACGGTCTCGTGACCGAGGGGGCATCCGCCGTCGATCGCAGCATGATCACCGGAGAATCGGTGCCCGTCGAGGTCTCGGTGGGCGACCGGGTCGTCGGAGCGACGGTCAACGTCGGTGGACGGCTCGTGGTGGAGGTGACCCGGGTGGGCGCCGATACCGAGCTCGCCCGCATCGGCCGCCTGGTCGAAGAAGCGCAGAGCGGCAAGGCCAAGGCGCAGCGGCTGGCCGACCGGGTCTCCGCGATCTTCGTGCCGGTGGTGTTCGGGCTCGCCCTCATCACCTTCGTGGGATGGCTGCTCTTCGGCGGGTCGCTCGAAGCGGCCTTCACCGCCGCGGTAGCGACGCTGATCATCGCCTGCCCGTGTGCGCTCGGACTCGCGACCCCCACTGCCCTGCTCGTCGGTACCGGCCGTGGATCTCAACTCGGCATCCTCATCCGGGGACCGCAGGTGCTCGAGCAGACCCGCACCGTCGACACCATCGTGCTCGACAAGACCGGCACGATCACCACCGGCACCATGGCCGTGGTCTCGGTGGAGCCTCTCGGCGCGACGTCCCGGGCCGAACTGCTCGCCGCCGCCGCCTCCGTCGAGAGCGGGTCCGAGCATCCGGTCGCGCGGGCGATCGTGGCGCTGGCTGCAGCCGAGGGCATCCTTCCCGGCGAATCGGCATCGTTCAGCGCGCAGGCCGGGCAGGGTGTGCAGGCGGTCGTGGATGGCCGACTCACCGTCGCCGGACGCGCCTCATGGCTCGCCGACTCCTGGTCCATCGCACTGTCGAGCGCCGCATCCGCCGCCGTGCAATCGGGCGAGGAAGCCGCCGCCACCGTCATCGCGGTGGCCTGGGATGGCGAGCTGCGCGGCATCATCACCGTGCGGGATGCCGTGAAGCCGACGAGCGCGGAAGCCATAGCGCGGTTCCGCGCGCTGGGTCTTCGCCCGGTGCTCCTCACCGGGGACAACGCCGGATCCGCTCGCACCGTCGCCGCCGAGGTGGGCATCGACGAGGTGCATGCCGGAGTGACCCCCCAGGGCAAGCTCGACCTGATCCACGCCCTCCAGACAGACGGTCGGGTGGTGGCGATGGTCGGCGACGGGGTCAACGACTCAGCGGCTCTCGCGGCGGCAGACCTCGGAATAGCCATGGGCGGCGGCACGGATGCGGCCATCGCCGCCAGCGACATCACGATTGTCAGTGGTGACCTGCTCGTGGTGGCCGACGCGGTGCGGCTCGCACGCCGCACGCTCGGCACGATCAAGGGCAACCTGTTCTGGGCCTTCGCCTATAACGTCGCGGCGCTGCCGATCGCGATGCTCGGCCTGCTCAACCCACTGCTCGCCGGAGCGGCGATGGCTTTCTCCTCGGTGTTCGTCGTGACGAACAGCCTGCGGCTGCGCAGTTTCGCGCCCGCGGACAAGACCGTGACTATCCGGCGCGGTGCGAACTCGTGAACTGCCGCCCGGTGATCGACGACGCGGTGATGCGCACGTAGTTCCACTTCTCCGTCGGCATGAGCGAGTGGAGGCGGAGAACCCCGGATGCCTCGATCTCCTCGTCGGAGCCGAGGCGCACGGCGGTGCCCTTGACGACCACACTCCAGCGACGGCGGTGGTGCGTGCCATCCGTCTCGAGGGCGACGATCGGACGAGTCGTGAGGTCCATGAGCTTGGAGCCGGGAGCGGTGCGGAAGAAGATCACCCGATCCGCTACGACGTAGTTGATGGGAAAGATGTCGACACCGGCCTCGGTCGAGACCGCGAGCCGGCCGAGATCGGCGGAGGCCAGCAGGTGCCAGCTGGCTTCGTCGCCGAGCACGTCGACGGGGGATTCGGGGGATTCTGGCATGGGGGCTCCTCACGGTCAGGGAAGGCATCCAGTCCACCAGTGCCGGCCGTCGGACCTCGGGTCGAAAGTCCCGAACGTGCTCGACAGGCTCTACGCTCGAACGTGATGACCACGGCGATCCCCACCCCTTACGAAGACCTGTTGCGCGACACCCTCGCGAACGGCGCGCAGAAGTCCGATCGCACCGGCACCGGGACGCGCAGCGTATTCGGTCGGCAGTTGCGCTTCGACCTGGCGGAGGGCTTCCCCCTCATCACGACCAAGCGGGTCCACTTCCGATCCATCGCCTACGAACTGCTCTGGTTTCTGCGGGGAGACGGCAATGCCCGGTGGCTGCAAGACAACCGGGTGACCATCTGGGACGAATGGGCGGATGCCGACGGCGACCTCGGTCCCGTCTACGGGGTGCAGTGGCGATCCTGGCCCACTCGAGACGGCGGCACGATCGACCAGATCGCCGAGGTGATCGAGGCGATCAAGACGAACCCCGACTCTCGACGCCTGATCGTGTCCGCGTGGAATGTGGCGGACATTCCCAACATGGCCCTCGCTCCCTGTCACCTGCTGTTCCAGTTCTACGTCGCCGACGGCAAGCTGAGTTGCCAGCTATACCAGCGCAGTGCCGACCTCTTCCTCGGGGTGCCGTTCAACATCGCGAGCTATGCGCTGCTCACCCACCTGATCGCGGCGCAGGCCGGTCTCGGCGTCGGCGAGTTCATCTGGACCGGTGGGGACTGCCACATCTACGACAACCACGTCGATCAGGTGACGGAACAGCTCACCCGGGACCCGTTCCCCGCGCCGACCCTGCGCCTCGCAGCGCGGGACAGCATCGACGACTACGGGTTCGAGGACTTCGAGGTGCTCGACTACCAGCACCATCCCGCGATCAAGGCGCCCGTAGCGGTCTGAGCGGCCCGTACTTTCTGTCCGGCCCGTGCTTTCTGACCGGCCCGCAGGGCTGACCGGCTGCGTTTCCCCGGGCGTGAATCATTGCTGGGGTAAGGCAGCGCCTGAAAGCCGCACCTACAGCCGGATGAAGACCGGGTGGCCCCAGATCGCGCGATGCGAGACATCGGTGCCGGGCTTCGGCGCATCCACGATGCCGCCGTGACCGTCGTAGAAGCCGATGTGCTGGTGCGAGTAGTAGACGAGGTCGCCCATGATCGCCTCCGACTCGGGGATGACCGTGCCCTTGCTGGCCTCGACCACGGCGTTCCCCGGAAGGTAGACGCCGAACTGCCCGTAGACGTAGCGCACGAAAGTGTCGCAACTGAACCCGGTGCTTGGCGAATTGCCGCCGAGGATGTAGGGCACCATCCCCACGAATTGCAGGGCGTACTGCACGACAGCCTCGCCGCCGCCGCCGAGGTCCGGCGGATTGATGTGCATGCTCGCCCCGACCGACAACGGAGTGGCCGGCATCGCTCCACCGGCATAGACACCGTCGGCGGTCTGCACCGCCGCCGCGTAGAACACCGTGGTCTTGTCCCGGGTCACCGGGGTCTCGGCGACCGCTGCGCTCACGCGGAGCTGCTGTGCCTTCGACTGCTGGGAGTGCTGGATGAAGTCGGCGACAGCGTTCGACGACGCTGCGGTGGGGGTGGCGGTCGCCGCGGCAGACACCGCCGGAATGGCCATGGTCGCGGCCATCCCGATCGCCATGGCCATGGCGCCGACGGTGCCGGCAGCGCGCCTCAGCGAGAAAGGTGATCGACGGGAGGGGGCGCGCAGGGAATGCCTGCCGTGATGTGAAGCCAAGAGCGGGGGAGATCCAAATCGCTAGCGTTATCTGGTTGTGACCTACCGCCACGATATCCCATGGCCCCCGAGATGGGGTCAACACGCTCAGGTGGTGCGGCGACCGAGAGCGCGACTGAGCACGAGAATCACCAGGGCGAGCACCGGCATGAGGATGAGCGCGACCCTCAGGGAGGCGACATCGGCGACGAATCCGACCAGCGGCGGCGACAGGAAGAGCCCGATCCTGATCGTCGTGGTCACCCAGGTCAGCCCCGTGCCGGGCGCCAGGCCGGGCAGAGCCTCGGCCGTACGGATCGCCCCGGGAATCAGTGTGCCGATTCCAGCCCCCACCAGACCGAAGGCCACGATCGTAGTGACGGCCGTGGGAAAGATGAGCGCGACGGACATCCCGACCAGGCCGAGGGATGCACCGACTCGCGCAACGGCCCGGTCGCCGAACCGTGTCACCAGGAAGTCGCCGGCGAATCGACCGACGGTCTGCGCGCCCTGGAGGGCGATGAATCCGAAGCCGGCGACCACGGCACCGGTGCCGAGCGAGTCACGCAGATACACCGCACTCCAGGTGGACGTGACATCCTCCAGCATGTTCGCAGCGGCCGCGACGAGGCCGAGTGCAACCAGAAGCCGTGCAAGGCCGAGGCGACCACGTCGAGCGTGCGGCACAGCGGAGGTCGTTGCCTCCGCGAGGTCCGAGCCCGCGAGCATCCACCGGCCGGCCAGGAGGGCGAGCACGATGAAGACAACGGCCGCTGACGCGAAGTGCCAGACCAGGGGGATACGCGCGCCGGCGGCGACCGCTCCCATCACGCCGCCGATCACGGCTCCGACACTCCAGAGGGCGTGCATCGAGTTGAGGATGGAGGTGCCGTACTGGCGCTCCACCCGCAGGCCGTGGGCGTTGTTCGCAATGTCCGCGATCGAATCGAGAGCGCCGGCGATGAAGAGGCCGACGGCGAACAGCCACCAGACCGGCGCGGCCCCGATCAGCACAAGGTTGAGCGAGAGCAGCAGCACCGCGAGCGGCCCGATCCGTGCAGAGGTCCACCGCCGAATCACCGCACCACCGAGTGTGCCGGCGACCAGGGCGCCGAGCGGATAGGCGGCCACCGCGATGCCGAATTGTCCGTTGGAGAGGTCGAGGGCGGCCTTGATGTCGGGAAACCGCGGCACGATGTTCGCGAAGGCTGCACCGTTCAGCAGGAAGAGTGCGGAGACGGCGATTCGCGCTTTCCGCCGGGGTTCGAGCATCCCCCCATGATGGTGCACGCCAGCGCCGATCCGCGGTGCCTCATCCAGTAGTTTTGAGGGGTGAGCGAAACCAGCACAGTCCTCGAATCTCAGTACGCCGAACTCCGCGCGAAGAACCTCTCGCTCGACCTCACCCGGGGCAAGCCGTCACCGGCCCAGCTCGACCTGTCGAACGCCCTTCTCTCGCTGCCGGGAGAGGGCGATTACCGTGACGCTGCCGGTGTCGACCTCCGCAACTACGGCGGACCAGACGGCCTCATCGAACTGCGTGAGATCTTCTCCGAGCTGCTCGCCATCCCCGTCGCCCAGCTGCTCGCCTCGGGCAACGCGAGTCTCGCGGTCATGCACGACACGATCGTCACCGCGCTCCTGCACGGGGTGCCCGGCGGCGCCGGGCCGTGGCGCGACGTGCAGGGCCTCAGCTTCCTCTGCCCGGTTCCCGGCTATGACCGCCACTTCGCGATCTGCGAGGCTCTCGGCATTCGCATGATCCCGGTACCGTTCATCGACGGCGCGCTCGACCTCGCGACCATCCGTCGCCTGGTCGCCGCCGATGCGGGTATCCGCGGAATGTGGGCGGTGCCGATGTATGCGAACCCCACCGGCACGAGCTTCAGCGTTGAGGAGGTCGAGGCGCTCGTGAGCATGCCGACGGCCGCCCCCGATTTCCGCCTCTTCTGGGACAACGCCTATGCGGTGCACCACCTCACCGACGATGAGCCGGCCGTCATCGACGTGTTGGCTGCGGCCGAAGCGGCGGGCAACGCCGATCGTCCCTTCGTGTTCGCCTCGACGTCGAAGATCACCTTCCCGGGAGCCGGAGTCTCGTTCTTCGGAGCGTCCGTAAGCAACATCGCGTGGAAGAAGCACCACACCGCCGTGCAGACGATCGGTCCCGACAAGATCAACCAGCTTCGCCACGTGCGGATGCTCGGGGACGCCGACGGCGTACGTCGCCTCATGCGCGCCCACCGCGCGATCGTCGAGCCCCGCTTTGCGGCGGTGCTCGAGATCCTCGGGCGTCGGCTCACCGGCGTCGCCACCTGGACCACCCCGACCGGCGGATACTTCGTGAGCCTCGACGTTCCGCACGGAGCCGCCTCTGCGGCGGTCGCGCTCGCCGGCCAGATCGGCGTCGCGGTGACGCAGGCTGGCTCGAGCTTCCCCTACGGCGACGACCCCGACGACACGAACATCCGCATCGCGCCGACCTTCCCGTCGCAGTCCGACCTCGACGCCGCGATCGACGCGCTCTGCACCTGCGTGCTGCTCGCCGTCGAGCGGATGTCAGCGCCGCTGGTCGAGTAGCGCCGCGACTCGACCGGCGGGCGGCACGATAGGCCGCCCGTCTCGACCGGCGGGCGACCGGCGGCGGGCATCAGCGGTGCGCGTCGAACCTCGCCAGGGCATCCGCGTCGCGCGAGTACGTCGCCGAACTGCGGGCGCTGTCGAGGGCGGCGACCGGGTCGGACTGCGCCTCGGCCACCTCGAGAAGCCTCTGCGCTTCGGCCAGTCGGGAGCGGGCATCCGCTCCGACGCCTCCTCGACGGCTCGCGATGAAGTCCTGGGTCGCCGCGATCTGGCTCCGAGCACTCACCAGCACTCCGGAGAGGGCCGCACCGGCGTGTTCGAGCCGCTGGGTCTGGTTTCGGGCGGTGGCGAGCGCGCTGTCGAGGCCCGCCACGGCCCCCTCGAGTCGGGCGAGGGATGCGGCGGGGTCGCTGGTGTCGAGTGACCCGAGCACGGACTCGACCGCCGTCACGGCGCTTCCGATCGCCGCACCGGAGCTCGGATCCGGAGCGGAATCCCGCGCGACCCGTGCCTCGGCGAGATCGACCCTGCTCTGGCTCGCGAGGTGATCGAGCCGATCGGACTGCCCGGCGAGAGTGGCGCCGAGAGCGTCCACGGCATCCAGCAGTCTCAGGGCCGTGGTTGCGCTGGCCCGCGCGTCCTGCACGCGATCGGCGACATCGGTGGCCAGCGGGTCGGCGAGGCGGGCATTCGCGGCTTCCGCGCCCTGGCCCGCGGTCGTGAGCAGCTCCCGGGCCTCGGCGACATTGCCGGCGACGGGTGCAATCGCGTCGGGGGAGTAGCGGCCGGCGAGCACCGAGAGGGCGCTCTCCACGGTGGGCACGCGCATCGAGGTGGCGACCACGAGCATCCGGACCTTCCCCAGCTCGGTGGGGGCGTCGGTCTCTCGTCGGCGCAAGGCGTCGAAAGCCGCGGCCTCATCGGTGAGTGCCTGTTGCGAGGTCTCGCAGAGATGGATGATGCGGGCGTTCCATTCACGCTGCTGCGTCGCCGTACCGGGCGGGGAGTCATCGAGTCGATGCTTCAACCGGAATGATTCGGTGAGGTCGCGCCGGGCGGCCGTGAGGGCCTCGGCGAAGCTGCGGGAGCGTTCGTCGCCGAACTGTGCGACGGCGAATCCGAGGTTGTCGTCGGCCTCCGCGACCGCGTCATCCAGTCGCACGAGCAGGATGTTCGCGCGGGTGGCGAGGTCCGTCTCGCTGGCGGGAGGGCCGGGCACCCGGGCGGGCGCGAGCTCTGCTCGGCGCCTGCGCCGCCGCAGGATCGTGAATCCGACGATCACGACGATCGCGAAGAGGACGACAATGGTTACAAGCGCCGTCGTCACGGCCTGGACGAGGTCTGACGAAGCGGCGCGGATTGCCAGGAAGAGCATGGCCGGTATCTTACGTTTCGCGCCCGGTGGCGAGCAGGGCGCAAACCCGGCGCGCGACGAAACTCCCCGCTATCTCCCGACATTCCGCGGCGCCCCCGTTAAGGTGGCCCTGTGTGGCGTGCCAATAGACCTCAGGATGACGACTTCTTCGCGGAGCCGAGCGATAGCCATGCCCATGCGGAGCGACAGGTGACCGCGCCGCACGCGCTGACCCTCGGCGACCCCAACTATTCGCTCTCCAACGTGGCCGAGCCCACCTGGCAGGGCTGGCGGTCGCAACTCGGCGGCATCGGCGGCGTGTCTCCGCTGTTGCATTTCGTGGACGGGCCGCGCACGCGCATCGAGCTCGGCGCGACGCATCCGGGTGGCCTCGCGCAGTTCATCACCGGCAAGTCGACGCTGCTCTCCAACCTGATCCGGGATGACATCGCCCTGAGGGCGGCGAAGATCGCCGCTGCCGAGATCGCCGACAAGAGTCTCGAGCTCGCCACCGCTCGCGGCATCGACTCGATCCACCTGGGTATCGGGATCGCCGAGTGGCAGCACGAGGGCGTGCAGTTCCGGGCGCCCGTGCTGTTGCGTCCGCTGGCCATCCGCCGCTACGGGAGCAATTTCGAACTCAAGCTCAAGGGGGCGCCGTTCCTCAACCCGGAGCTCTCCCGTGCGCTCGAGGCACAGTTCCAGATCTCCCTCGATGCCGAAGCCTTCGTGGCGCTCGCCGAGGAGGACGGTTCGTTCAAGCCCAATCCCGTGATCGATCGGCTGCGCGGCCTCACCTCCCATCTCGAGTGGTTCAATGTTCAGCCGCGACTCGTCGTCTCCTCCTTCGCGGACGTGTCCCGTGCCATGGAGTCCGATGCGGGCGACCTCGAACATCCGCTGCTCGATGCCCTCGCGGGAAATCCCTCGGCCAAGTGGGCCATCGAGGAGAGCTACGCCCCAGTCGAGCCGCAGACCCCCGACCGGCGCACCCCGGAGACCGACACCCTGCTGCTCGATGCGGATGCCGAGCAGGAGAATGTGATCGCCCAGATCGCGGCCGGAAACTCCGTCGTCGTCAAGACCCTGCCGGGCACCGGTGCCACCCAGACCATCGTGAACGCCATCGGTGCCTTGGTCAGCCAGAACAAGCGCGTGCTGGTTGTCAGCGCTCGGCGCTCCTCGCTCGCGGGTATCGCGCAGCGCTTCGGGGATGTCGGCCTCGCCGGCCTCGCGGTCGCTCCCGGCACCCTTCGCCGCGACCTCATCCGCTCGATCGGTCGCAACGAGAAGTCCCGCGCGCCCCAGATCGGCGAAGTGGATGACGCCCTCGTTCGCCTGCGCAAGGTGCTGCTCGACTACCGCGGTGCGGTCGCGCGCACCGACCCGGCTGTGCGTGTCTCGGTGCTCGACTGCCTCACCGAGCTCTCCCGCCTCGCACTCCTGCCCGACCCGCCCGCCACCACAGCGCGACTGTCCCGCCAGTCCGTCGAGCTGATGGCGGATGACCGCGCCGGCGCCGCCCGCGCGATGGTCGAAGCCGCCGGCCTCGGCGAGTTCCGCTACGGCCCGGGCGATTCGCCCTGGTACGGAGCCACCTTCGCGACGAGCGAGGCGGCCTCGCGCGCGCACGCCATCGCCAAGCAGTTGCACCACACCGAGCTGCCGCGCCTGCTCGAACGGGCGAGCGACCTCATCTCCGGCACGCGCATGCGGCCATTCGAGACGATCAACGAACTCGGCATCTACCTTCGACTGCTCATCGACATCCGCGACACCCTCGACCGGTTCCTTCCCGTGGTGTTCGACCGTTCGCTCAGCGAGCTGATCGCGGCGACCTCCGCCCGCAAGGATTCTCCGGAGATGTCCTCCGCGAACCGCCGCCGGCTCAAGAAGCTCGCGCGAGAGTACGTGCGTCCGGGCGTGCACATCGGTGACATCAACGAGAGCCTGCAGCACATCCAGCAGCAGCGCATCCTCTGGCAGCGCTTCGTCGCGGCGGGAGTCACGCCGGAGGTACCGGTCGGCATCGCCGACGTGCAGGTGGCCTACCAGCAGGTGGCCCAGGACCTCGATTTCCTCGATGAACCGCTCGGTGCGGTGACGCGCGAGACGCAGCTGATCCACCTGCCGATCCACATCCTCACCGAACGGATCGCCGCTCTCGCCGCCGAGTCGGATGTGCTGAACAACCTCCAGGAGCGCGCCGAGTTGCGCGCGACCCTCCGGCACCTCCAGCTCGACCCGCTTCTCGACGACCTCGCTTCGCGCCACGTGCCCGACGAGCAGGTCGCCGCCGAACTGGAACTCGCCTGGTGGCAGTCGGCGCTCGAGTCCCTTCTCGAAGCCGATCGCGCCCTGCTCAACGCGAACACCTCAGTGCTCGATCGTCTCGAGGCGGACTTCCGGCTCGTGGACGAGGCCCACGCCGCCGGTAGTGCCCAGCTGCTGGCCTGGCAGCTGGCCGAGAACTGGAGCATCGGTCTCGTGGACTGGCCGGAAGAGGCGAGCGCGCTCAAGACCGCCCTGCGAGGCGGAGCGGTGGACGCCAGAGACCTGCAGGAGGCTGCCCCGCACCTCTCGCGAACGATCGCGCCGGTCTGGCTCGCGTCGCCCTACGAGGTGGCCGGCATCACCGACACCCTGGCCTTCGACACCGTCGTTCTGGTGGACGCCGGCGCCACGACTCTCGCCGAGAACCTGGGCGCCATCCGCCGCGGCAAGCAGACTGTGGCCTTCGGCGATCCGGTCACCCAGACGCCGTCGCCCTTCACCATCGGGTTGGCCGGCTCCGTCGATGCCTCACAGATCGACGCCGAGGCGCTCGATGCCCTGCACGCCGATTCCGCGCTCGCACGACTGTCGTCCCTCCTGCCAACGCTCGCTCTCACCCGCAGCTACCGCGCCGGCGGAGAAGACCTCGCCGAACTGGTCAACCGCCGCTTCTACGCCGGCAAGATCGAGTCGTTCCCGTGGGCCGGGAGCTTTCTCGGGCACGGAAGCATCCGCCTCGACTTCCTGGCCGACGGATCGGGTATGCCCGACCCGGAGTCCGGCGGCGTCGAGAGCGTCGATGCCGAGGTCAATCGTGCGGTCGAGCTCGTCATCGAGCACGCGGCAACCCGTCCGCACGAATCCCTCATGGTGATCACGGCCAGCGCGCGCCACGCGGTGCGTGTGCAGCAGGCAGTGCTCGCAGCCACCTCTGGCCGCCCGGAGCTCAGTGACTTCGTGCTCGGCGACCGACCGGAGCCCTTCACGGTGACGACGATCGAACAGGCCGTCGCCCAGAGTCGCGACCGCGTGATCTTCTCCATCGGCTACGGACGCACCCCGCACGGACGGGTGCTCTCGGACTTCGGCGCCCTCGGTCGTCCGGGGGGAGAGCGGCTTCTCGCGGTCGCGATGACCCGTGCCCGCCGTTCGATGGTGATCGTCACCTGCTTCGAAGCGCAGGACATCGACGAGGATCGCATGCACTTCGGCGCGATCGCCCTCGCGGAGATCCTCACCGACGTCACCGCCCGCAACGCGCTCGGAGCATCCTCGGACGACAGCGAGCCGATGCTCGTCGACCTCGCCAGGCGCCTGCAGCTGCGCGGCCTGCGCGTGGCTCTCGGTCACCGCGGCAAGCTCGGGCTCGTAGCATCCCACCAGGGCATGTGCCTCACCATCGAGACCGACTCTGTACTGCACGGCTCGAGCCTTCGGGAGTCGCTGCGGCTGCGCCCAGAGATGCTGCGCCGGCTCGGATGGCACTACCTGCGTGTTCACGCCTTCGAACTGTTCAGCGAGCCGGATGTCGTCGCGGACCGCATCGTGACGATGCTCGGCGCGTCAGCCGTGGCTCCGGAGACCCAGCCCATCCCGATCGTCGGCACGGCCGGTAGTGCGGCACACCAGGGCTGACGTGGGAAAGCACGACGCCCCCACGCCGCGCGATCGACCGCGCCGACGGGTGACCACCGAGGCGATAGCCGGTTCAGACCCGAACCCGCAAAAGGAACCTCCCCGTCACGCCGAGAACGAGAATGACGAACGACTGAAAGCCGACAAACCGCCCCACTGGGGCCAGACGCACTGATCCTCGCCCGGGCGTTCCGAGTCGCACTCACGCACGAAATCCGGGCCACCGCGCCCACTCCGGGTCGGCTTGCCGACCCCTCGTGACCCCACTGGCCCGGATTCCTGTGCCGGAAGGCCGGCCGAAATGCTACTGAGCCGCGTGCGCTCCACCGGTCGGCGCTGTTGCGGGCTGGCTGTGGTCACCCTCGGGCGACGGGCGTCCGGCGAGCAGGTCGCGGATCTGGATGAGCAGCTCGGTCTCGGTAGGTGGCAGGTCGGCCGGCGTGGCCTCCTCCTCCTGCTTCTGCTTGGCGAAGGCGATCTTGCCCAGGTGGTTGACCGGCAGCACGATCGCGAAGTAGACGACGAAAGCGATGATCAGGAACTGAATGACGGCGGCGATTACCGATCCGAATGCGATGTAGGCGGTCTTCCCGCTCACGGTCGGGATCGGTACCTTGATGGCATCCTTCAGGTCAGCAGCGTTGAACAGAGCCCCGATGAGAGGGTTGAAGACACCAGCCACCAAGGCCGTGACGATAGCGGTGAACGCCGCGCCGATGATGATGCCGACCGCGAGGTCGATCACATTGCCGCGAAGAATGAATTCTTTGAAACCTTTGAGCACGGAAACTCCTCTGCTGTCTCTCATCGAGAGCTACGAACCGGCGGGACCGGTGGGGGAATTCGAAGATACCGTGCCAGATTTCGGGGCGGGGGATTTCAGCGCTTTTGTTTCACCCTTCGAGCTACTTTTTTCGGACTTCGCGGCGGGGGCATCGGATGTCGTCACGGATGCCGACTCCGACGGCGAGGACGACGACGAGTTCGATGATCCCGACGCTGAGGTCGACTTCTCCGCCCGGCTGTCGTTGCGGTAGAAACCGGAGCCGGTGAAGCTCACGCCGATGGAGTTGAAGACCTTGCGCAGCTGGGACTGGCCGCAGTTGGGGCAGACGGTCAGGGAGTCATCCGTGAACGCCTGGTACTGGTCGAACGCGTAGTCGCAGTTCGCACAGCGGTAGGAATAGGTGGGCACGGAGGTCCTCAGTCGTTGGGGGGAAGTCAGAAGCTGACGATGGCGCTGGGGGTGACGACACCGTCCACGCGCTTGTCGTGCACCTCGCTCGGCACACTGTCGACCAACTCCCTGTCGAAGATCACAGCATAGACCGGCGGGCACTTCTCCATGGATCCGAGGGTGCGATCGAAATAGCCGCGGCCCCAACCCATGCGCATTCCCGTGCGGTCGACGGATGCCGCCGGCACGAGGATCAGGTCGACGTCATTGATGGCGATGGGTCCGAGCAGCTCGCCCACCGGCTCCGGCATGCCGAACAGGCCTTCGATCTCCGTTTCACCGTCGCCGACGGTCCAGTCGAGCAGACCGTCATCGCGCGAGATCGGGTAGAGGATGCGGATCTTCTGCGCATCCGCCCAGTTGAGGAACGGCCGGATGTTCGGCTCCTCCGTCGTCGGAAGGTAGGCCGCGACCGAGCTCACCCGCAGTCGCGTGGCCAACTCGATGAGGTGGTCGCACAGTTGGGTGGTGGTCTGTTCCCGCTCCCGGGTGGTCATGATGCGCCGGCGCTCCCGAAGCTCGGCCCGGAGGGCGCGCTTCTGGTTTCTCTCGTCTCCTGTCACTCGCGTACCCCGTTCACGCGCCCAAGTCTATGGTCCGTGTCGAGTTAACGCCGTCGAAATGGTGGTCGTATACCCTTAGCGCCATGGCCTTCACAATCACTAAAGCTGTCATCCCCGCCGCGGGTCTGGGAACACGATTCCTGCCCGCGACGAAAGCGATGCCCAAGGAGATGCTGCCCGTCGTCGACAAGCCGGCGATCCAGTATGTGGTGGAGGAGGCCGTTGCGGCCGGCCTCACCGACGTATTGATGATCACGGGTCGAAACAAGAATGCGCTCGAGAATCATTTCGACCGCGTGGGCGAACTCGAGGCCACTCTGCTCATGAAAGGCGACATCGAGCGCCTCCGCAAAGTGAACTATGCGACCGATCTCGCCGAGGTGCACTACGTGCGCCAGGGCGACCCCAAGGGGCTCGGACACGCGGTATTGCGCGCCCGGATGCACGTGGGCCACGAGCCCTTCGCCGTGTTGCTCGGTGACGACATCATCGACGACCGGGACGTCTTGCTCTCTCGCATGCTCGAGGAGCAGGGCAAGCGCAACGCCACGATCGTCGCACTGCTCGAGGTCGACCCCGCGCAGGTACACATGTACGGAATCGCCACAGTCGAGGCCACCGACGACGAGGATGTTGTGCGGATCACCGGACTGGTCGAGAAGCCCACCCGCGAGAAGGCTCCCTCCAACTACGCGATCATCGGTCGCTACGTGCTGCAGCCCGAGATCTTCGACATCCTCGAGCACACTCCCGCCGGCAAGGGGGGCGAGATCCAACTCACGGATGCGCTCCAGACGCTCGCGGCGAACCCGAGCATCGCGGGCGGCGTATACGGTGTCGTCTTCCGTGGTCGCCGCTACGACACCGGTGATCGTCTCGACTACATCAAGGCCATCGTGCAGCTCGCGGTCGACCGTGACGACCTGGGCCCGGATCTGCGCCCGTGGCTCAAGGACTTCGCAAGCACCCTCGAGTAGTCGCTGATCGAGCGCCCGGGTGGTCGAGTAGGCCGTCCGCGGCCGTATCGAGACCGGGACCGGCCCCGGCTCTAGACTGGTGCGGTGGCGACTCCGATCCCTACCCTCCGTGAGGGCAAGACGACTATCCGCCCCATCCGTCTGCGCGACGCACGAGTACTCGAGCGCGAACTCCTCGAGAACCGCGGCTGGCTGCGCAAATGGGAAGCGACCAACCCGCACGGGGCAATGAGTTTCGATGTGCGCTCCAGCATCCGCAGTCTCCAGGCCAACGCGCGCGCCGGTTTCGGCCTTCCCTTCGCCATCGAATACGACGGGGAGTTCGCCGGTCAGCTCAACGTCTCGGGGATCACCTACGGCTCCCTCTCGTCGGCGACCATCGGGTACTGGGTCTCGGAACGCTTCGCCGGCAAGGGAGTGACGCCGACGGCCGTCGCGCTCGCGAGCGACTACGCCTTCTTCCAGGTGGGCCTGCATCGCATGGAGATCTGCATCCGCCCGGAGAATGCCCCGAGTCTGCGCGTGGTCGAGAAGCTGGGCTTCCGATACGAGGGGCTTCGGCGGCGCTACATCCACATCAATGGCGATTGGCGCGACCATTTCTGTTTTGCTCTCGTCGCCGAGGAGCTTCCCTCAGGAGTGCTGAGGCGCTGGCTCGACGGACGCGTGCCCGAGGGGGCAGGGATCGTGCCCCAGGCCGACTGGGATGCGTCCCTCCAGCGCGGAACACACCCTCGGTAATCGAGGGTTAATCGTCCAAGCCCTCGTACCGTAGGGCTATGGGTGCTGAAGGAGTCGGATCGGGCGTGATCATCGCCCTTGCCGCCGTGCTCTGGCTCGCCTACCTCGTTCCCACCTGGCTCCAGCGTCGGGAGTATCTCGCGACCGAGCGTAACGCGCTCCGCCTGCAGCAGACACTGCGCATCATGGCCGAGACTTCCGAGGTGCCGCTCGAGGTGCGTGCGGAGACGACCGCTCGCAGCGCCGCCCAGCAGGAGCGCGTGCTCAAGAAGCAACTGCAGCGCACCGCGGCCATCGCCGAGGCGCAGGATGCCGCGGTCGCGCGAGCCGCCGCCCGCCGCTTGGCCGAGACCCAGCCCGCTATCGCCGCGGATGTCGCGGCCAGTTCGCCGGCCTCCCGGCGGCTTCGACGTTCGCGGGCGATCACCTCGGCGGTGCTGTTCGCCGCGCTCGTCGCCTCCGGTATCGGTGTCGTCCAGCTTCTCGGCTCCGGTTCCTGGATGCTTCTGGCCGTCGGCGCCGCCGTGACGGCCGGCAGCATCGGGATGCTCGGGCAGATGGCATCCGTCGGCCGAACCAGAGCCGCACTCGCCCGCAGCCTGCGCTCCCGGCCCGTCGTCGTCGTCGTCGAAGCCCCGCGAGCGGTGGTCGTTCCTCCGGCTCCCGTGCAGACGACCTGGACGCCGGTTCCCGTGCCGAAGCCCCTGTATATGTCACGTCCCGCGCCGGAGAGGTCACTCGTCGCGTCACTCGAGGCCGCCGCCGAGCTGCGCCAAGCCGCAGCGGATGCCGAGCGCCGCCTTCGCGAGGCGCACGAGGCTCCGGAGGTCACTCCGATAAGGCCCGCTGCACCGACGGCTCCCAGTCGATTCGCCCGAATGGGTTTCGTCGAAGAGCAGCCAGAAACGCACACCGACCTCGACGCCGTGCTGCGCCGCCGTCGCGCCTAGCGCGTCGGATCCCTTCTCGAGCCGCCGGTTTCGTTGCTGCCTCCGGCATCTCGGCGCCGATTTCGCCCGGTCGGGTTCTGGCGTGGGTCTGGCGGCGGTCGCGTAGAGCGCAGAGGAGAGCACACTGCGCCGATGCACCTCGTGAAAGTGATAACGTAGCAAAGCAGTACGGGCCCTTGGCGCAGTTGGTAGCGCGCCTCGTTCGCATCGAGGAGGTCAGGAGTTCGAATCTCCTAGGGTCCACCGGTAACGCAGAAACTCCCCGCGACACGGCATCACCGCCGACGATCGCGGGGAGTTTTTCGTGCGCTGTGCGCGAGGCGGGCGTGCGGATCTACCGAGCAGCCCTCGCATCCTGGGCGGGAGAGCGCGGGGGCTTCCCGTCGAACCGCCCCTTTGGCAGAATCGTCGCGTGCAGGCGAACAAGACCCAGCCGCTGGATGCCTCCGTCGATGAGTTCATCGACGCGATCGAGAACGACCGGCGCCGCACCGACAGCCGCGCGATTCTTGCGATGATGAGCTCCATCACGGGGCTGCAGCCAGTGATGTGGGGAACGAGCATCGTCGGATTCGGCAGCCATCACTATGTCTATGCCAGCGGGCGGGAGGGGGATACCCCGGTGGTCGCCTTCTCCCCGAGAAAGAGCGCGCTCGTGCTGTACAGCGTGCTCAGCGCCCCCGGCAACAACGAGCTCGTCGCACAACTCGGACCCCACACCACCGGCAAGGGGTGCCTGTACATCCGGGACCTGTCGGTGACGGATGCCGGCGTGCTCACGCGCATGATCGATCGAGCCTTCCGCGCGAAAGGGGACCCCGGCGCCAGGGTCGACGGCAGCTAGAACCGTGCGGTGCACCGGCCCTTGGCGGCACCGTCGGCTAGGGTGGCGCTCGTGCCACAGAACCTGCCCGAGAACCCGCGCCAGACCGAGTCCATCTCCCCGCAGGCGGCCCTGAGCATCCGAGGCCTGTACAAGCGCTTCGGCGAGAAGAATGCCGTCGATGATCTCAGCCTGGATGTTCCCACCGGGTCCTTCTACGGTCTTGTCGGCCCGAACGGCGCCGGAAAGACCACGACCCTCTCGATGGCCACCGGGCTGCTGAGACCGGATGCCGGCACCATCACGCTGCACGGGGTGGACGTCTGGCGCAATCTCACCGAGGCGAAGCGGCTCGTCGGGGTGCTCTCCGACGGCGTGCGCCTGTTCGATCGCCTCACCGGGGAGCAGCTCGTCACCTACTCGGGACTCCTCACGGGGATGGACCGGCCGACTGTCGCGGAACGGGTGGACGACCTGCTCCGGCTGCTGGACCTGCAGGGGGCGAGCGGAACCCTCGTTGTCGACTACTCGGCGGGCATGACGAAGAAGATCGCCCTGGCCTGCGCGCTCGTGCATGCACCGCGACTGCTGGTTCTCGATGAGCCATTCGAGTCGGTCGACCCGGTCTCGGCGGCGAACATCCGCGACATCCTGCAGGGCTATGTCTCATCCGGGGGCACCGTCATCGTGTCGAGTCACGCCATGGATCTCGTGCAGCGCATGTGCGACCACGTCGCCGTGATCTCGGCGGGGAGGGTGCTTGCGGCGGGAACCGTGGACGAGGTGCGGGGCGGATCCACGCTGGAAGACCGGTTCGTCGAACTGGTCGGAGGGCGACACCACGCGGAAGGGCCCGAGTGGTTGCGAATCTCCTGAGGCTTCGCCTCCTCGTTCTCAAGAACTCCCTGCTGCGCAGCACCTGGCAGCTCGTCGCGGTGATTTTCGGCGCTCTCTACGGCATCGGCATCCTGTTCGGCAGCACGATCGGGCTCGTGGCGCTCAGCGGTGTGCCGGTGGGGATCGCTCGCACCGTCGTGGTGCTCGCCGGCTCGGCCCTCGTACTCGGCTGGGTGCTCATCCCCCTCCTGGCCTCCGGGATCGACCAGACCCTCGAACCCGCACGGTTGGTGACCTTCCCGATTCCGTTGAACACCCTGCTGCTCGGGCTCGCCCTGAGTGGTCTCGTGGGGGTGCCCGGAATCGTGACCCTGCTCGCGTCGCTGGCTACCGCGGGCACCTGGTGGCAGCATCCGCTGATCGCGCTGGTCGCGGGCCTCTGCGCGGCCATCGCTGCCGCGACCTGCATCGTCGGATCGCGCGCGGTCACCACGCTCAGTTCCACTTTCACCTCTGGTCGCCGCTTTCGAGAAGCCGCGGGATTCCTCGCGATCATCCCGCTCATCTTGCTCGGACCGATCATCGTCTCGCTCTCCTCCGGCATCCGCACGGCCACGGATGCCCTCCCCGGCCTCGCGAATGCCCTCGCCTGGACGCCCCTCGGCGCGCTCTGGGCCGTGCCTTCGGACCTCGCGCTTGGACATCCCGGCGAAGCGGCCCTTCACTTCCTGATCGGTATCGCCACCCTGCTCCTTCTCCTGCTTCTCTGGCGCCGCAGCCTCGCGCTCGCCCTCATCACTCCGGCCCACACCACCTCGCGCAGTCGCGGCAGCGGCAAACTCGGGTGGCTCGGCCGGTTTCCGGCGACCCCGGCCGGGGCGGTCGCGGCCCGCTCCCTCACCTACTGGATCCGGGACCCGCGCTACGCCCGCCAGTTGCTCGTCGTGCCGCTCATCCCGGCTCTGATGTTTTTCTACAGCCGCAACGGGGCGCTCGACCTTCTGCACTCTGTCGGTCCGATCGTGGCACTGCTGCTCTCACTGTCGATCTTCTCCGACCTGTCTTATGAGGGCACGGCCTTCGCGACGCAGATCTCATCCGGCATCCGCGGCAGAGATGACCGGCTCGGCCGGGCCGCCGCTCTCGGCAGCTTCGGGTTGCCGATCGTGATCATCTTCAGCATCGGTTCGGTCTGGATCAGCGGATCGTGGTCGGTGCTGCCCGGCCTTCTCGGGCTCTCGATCGGAATCTTCCTCAGCGGGCTCGGGGTCTCGAGCTATTCCTCGGCCCGCATCGTCATCCCCGTGCCGGGACCGGGCGACAACCCGTTCAAGGCGGCACCCGGGGCGGGGTTCACGACGGCCCTCACCACCTTCGCCACCTGGGGTGTGCTCGGGGCGCTCGTGCTGCCCGAACTCGTCCTGGCGGTGGTCGGAGCGGCGACCGGGGTCGACCTTCTGGGATGGATCGGGCTCGTGGTCGGTATCGCTCTCGGTTCCGGACTGATGGTTCTGGGGATCCGTCTCGGCGGAGCTCAGCTGGACCGTGCGGCACCGGAACTACTGGAGCACCTCGCCCGTCAGCGCTGAGGCGCCCCGGCGCTCCCTCACGACTGCCGGATGACGCGTGTGCGTCGGCGACGCACGACGTACACGGCCAGTGCGGCGAGAATCGCCGCGCAGGCGATCCAGGGGAGCGCGACTCCCACCACCACCAGCAGTCCGGAGAGGAAGGCCACCAGGGAGCCCCAGCCGGCGATGAGACCCGAGAGGAAGGTGGCGGGAGGGCGCACGGGAGCGGTCGTGACCGTGCCGAAGTCCACAGTGAGCGTGGCGAGGTCCACCTGGTCGTCGAGACCACGCTTCTGTGCCTGCAGGCTCTCGAGGTTCGCCTGCCGGTCGGAGAGCACGGTCTCGATGGAGATGAGGTCGGCGGTGGTGGTGGCGCGGGACATGAGCTCGATCAGTCGGTCGACCGAGGTGCTCAGCGCAGTGATGCGCGCCGCCAGGTCCTGGGACTGGCCGGTGACATCCTGGGCCGAAAGGGAGACGTTCTCCACGCGCCCCAGCTTCTTCAACTCCGTGAGCGCCGCATCCAGCCTGGTGGCAGGGATCCTCAACACCAGTTGGGCGGATCCGGGGACGCCATCCGTCGTGGGATGCTCGGTGCGCCCGTCGACATGACCGCCGGCCGCATCCGTGATCGTCACGGCCTTCTCTGCCGAGACCGAGGGCTCATCGACGGTGATCGAGAGCGTGCCTGTCGTGATCACCGAGCGGGGGGATGTCGGCGTGGATGCCGTGTCGACGGTGCCTGCGGCCTTCTCCGGCGCTATCACCGGCGCACGCGCGATCGAACTGCCAGAGCTGTCAGACTGCACGGATCCGGCGGAAGCGGTGCATCCCGCGAGACCGAGTGCAGTGACGAGCAGGAGTGTCGTGACCAGTATTCGCCTCATGTCCTCACGCTAGGGCGGTGCTCCGGCGAGCCGCCACCCAACGTTTCTGCCGATTCGTTCGTCAGCTCAGGCCGCGATTCTGGGAATCGTGTGGGAGCCGCATGAGGGTGCCGCGGCGGGGATTACCGTGAAATCAACACCAGACGAAGGAGAGATCATGGGCCTGTTGGACAATGCCAAAGACGCAGCAGAAGCGACCGGCAAGAAGGTCGGCGAGTGGGCCGACGACACCAAAGAGCGCGTAGGCGACCGCATCGACGAGGTGAAGGCCGAGGCTGAGGTCAAGCGCGCCGAGGGTGGAGTCTCCAAGGCCGAAGCCGATCGCGACGCCACAAAGGCGAAGAACGAGTACAAGGAAGAGCTGCGCGACTGAGTTGCGCGATTGAGTTGTGGACTGAGTCGTGCGACCAAGCTGCGCGACTGGATTGAGCGGAGCTCGGCGGGGGCGACCTAGGCTGGAGTGATGGACACTCGCACCCTCGGCCGCACCCACCGCTCCGTCTCTGCCATCGCCCTCGGCACCTGGCAGCTCGGTGCCGACTGGGGCGAGGTGACCGAGGCGGACGCCCGGGCAGTGCTCGACGCATCCGTCGAAGCCGGCGTCACTCTTTTCGACACCGCCGACGTCTACGGCGATGGCCGAAGCGAACAGCTGATCGGCGGCTACCTCGCCGACCGGTCGGGGCACGACATCACCGTCGCCACCAAGATGGGTCGACGGGAAGCCCAGGATGCGGCCAACTTCACACTCCCGAAGTTCCGCGAGTGGACCGACCGCTCGCGCGCGAACCTGCGCACCGACACGCTCGATCTCGTGCAGTTGCACTGCCCGCCCACGGCTGTCTTCTCCGCCGATCGGGTCTTCGACGATCTCGACACCCTGGTCGCCGAGGGGGCGATCGCCGCGTACGGCGTGAGCGTCGAGACCGCGGATGACGCGCTCACGGCCATCGCCCGGCCGAATGTCGCCACGGTGCAGATCATCCTCAACGCCTTCCGGCTGAAGCCACTGGATGCCGTACTGCCCGCCGCCATCGCGGCCGGCGTCGGCATCATCGCCCGGGTTCCGCTGGCCTCCGGGCTGTTGAGCGGCAAGTACACCGCGGACACGACCTTCGCGGCGAACGACCATCGCACCTACAACCGTGACGGCTCCGCGTTCGACGTGGGGGAGACCTTCTCTGGAGTCGACTTCGAACGGGGAGTGGCGGCCGCGCGGGAATTCGCCGCTCTGCTGCCCGGCGAGGCCGCGGCGTCGGGTTTCACCACGGCGCAGGTCGCCCTCGCCTGGGTCGCGCAGCTCCAGGGCGTGAGCGCGGTCATTCCCGGCGCGCGGAATGTGTCCCAGGCCGTGAGCAACGCCGCGGCCGGTTCGGTGCCGAAGTTGAGCCCGGCATTCACGGCCGCCGTGGCCGAGCTGTACGACCGTGAATTCCGCGCGGCCATCCACGATCGCTGGTGAGGTCGCGGACTCCCGCATCGCCTGGCCGATGGTGGGTCTCGAGACGCGCCGTGGATGGCGCTACTCGACCAGCGGTGGCCGGTGGTCGAGTAGCGCGCTCAGCGCTCGAATCGAGACCCCTCAGTGCGCGTCCGGCTCCATCCCGGTGCGCACGCCCGACTCGAGCCCCGCGATCGCGGCGAGATCCTCGGCATCCAGTTCGAAGTCGAACACGTCGAAGTTCTCCGTGATGCGACTGGCTGTCACCGATTTCGGGATCACCACGTTGCCCAGCTGGAGATGCCAGCGGATCACCACCTGAGCGGCGCTGCGCTCATGCTTCGCCGCGATCGCGTCGAGCACTCGGTCGCCGATCAGTCGTCCGCGGGCAAGCGGCGACCACGCCTCGGTGAGTATGCCGTGGCTCGTGTCGAAGTCGCGCACCTCGCGCTGGGGGAGCCAGGGGTGCAGCTCCACCTGATTGATCGCCGGAACCGTCTCGGTCTCGGCGAGCAGCCGGTCGATATGGTGCGGTGCGAAGTTCGAGACACCGATCGAGAGCGCCCGGCCGTCGGCCTTGATCGCCTCCAGTGCGCGCCAGGTCTCCACGAACAGGTCCTTCGACGGCACCGGCCAATGGATGAGGTACAGGTCGACATAGTCGAACCCGAGTAGCTCGAGGCTCGTGTCGAAGGCGCGGCGGGTCTTGTTGAAGCCGTGGTCGTCATCCCACACCTTCGTGGTGACGAAGACCTCGTCTCTCGGCACCCCGGAGGCGCGTACACCGTCACCGACGCCGCGCTCATTGTTGTACAGGGTGGCGGTGTCGATATGGCGGTAGCCCGCGTCGATGGCGAGCTCCACGACGCGCGCCGCTTCGGCATCCGCCACCTTGTACACGCCGAGGCCGAGTTGCGGGATGTCGCGGCCATCATTCATTGCGAGGAGGGGCGAGGTCGTTGTAGTCATCGTTCCATTATCGAAGACCGTCGCCGAGCGGGGGCTGGCCCGGACCGCTCTCCAGCGAAATCGGTCACAGAAGGGGAGAGGCCGCGACGCTCGAGGCGACGACCCGCGCGAGAACAGTGCTGAAGCTCATGATCATCGTCGGAAGCGTGCGACCGGGCCGCATTGCTCTGCCGATCGTCGAATGGGTCGGCATGGTGAGCTCGACCGGGGCTAATTCGAGGGGGATTTCGTCGACCTCGTCGAACCCGGTCTTCCGTTCCTGGACGAGCCGGACCATCCCCGGCTCCGCGCCTACCCGATGCGGCACAGCCTGGACTGGCGCGCCACGGGACGCTAGCCGGGATGGGTCGCAATCGGTTCCGTGTCGGGAATGGGGCTGGCGTCACGACCGCGCAGGTCGGGATGTGCCCGGTGGAAGATGGTGGGGATGAGGAATCCGAGTCCCGCAAACGCGGCAGCAACCCAGAACGCGCCGGGGGCGTTGAAACGGTCGATCATGAATCCGGCCACGGCGGAACCGATCGCGGCGCCGATGAGCTGGCCGGTGCCCACCCAGCCGTAGGCTTCGGCAGTCTCACTGAATCTCACGCTCGACGACACGATGGCGAACATCACCGCGAGGGCGGGAGCGATGCCGATCCCCGCGATCAGAAGGGTGACGGCGAGCCACCAGAAGTTGAGGGATACCGCGGCGAGCGACATCCCGACGAAGATGGCGAACAGACGACGGGCGAGCGCCCAGGGGCCGATGGGGATGTGCCCGAGGGCGAGTCCACCGATGAGGGATCCGACGGCGAAGAGGCCGAGCACGAGGCCGGCCTCCGATCCGCTGTCTCCGAATGCCGAGACCACCCCGGCCTCGATGGCGGCGCAGGCCCCGACCAGAAGGAACCCGGTCGTCGTCGCCAGCAGCACTGCCGGCTTCTTCAGCACGGCGCCGAGATTGCGCTTGCTGCGGGGGATTCGCACGCGCCCGACTTCGGGGGAGGAGATGAACCAGATGCCACCACCGACCAGGAAAGCGAGCGCGACGAGAATCGCGAGCACGGTGCTCACCTGGATGGCGAGGAAGGTCGTGATCACCGGTCCGAGCACCCAGATGACCTCCTGCGCCGATGCATCGAGTGAGAACAGCGGGGTGAGCTGCCGCGAGTTGACCATCTTGGGATAGATGGTGCGCACCGCCGGCTGGATCGGGGGAGTGCTGAGTCCGCCGACGAATCCGATCGCCATGTAGAGCCCGATCGGAAGCGCCGGCGCGAGAGCGATCGTGCCCACGGCGGTCGCGCACACGATCATCGTGAGGACGAGCACGCGGCGCATTCCCCAGACGCCCATCCAGCGGCTGGTGAGAGGACCGGCGATCGCCTGGCCGATGCTGGTGGCGGCCAGCACGAGTCCGGCCGCGAAGTAGGTGCCGGAGATGTGTTCGATGTGGAGCAGGAAGGCCAGGGAGAGCATTCCATTGGGGAATCGAGCCACCAACTGGGCCGCCATGATGCGTGCGACGCCGCGCGTTTTCAGGAGGCTCAGGTAGGTCTTCACAAGGCTGCAAGCCTATCGGTTGGGCGCCGGTCCACCGGGGTCGGATGTCGGGGATAGTGTCGCAATCGAGACCTCGGCGATTGTGCACAGCCTGTGCAAAAACCCGCGGACTTATCCACAAGCTGTGGACGACACGCCCACTACATATGGGGTTACCGCTTTGTCGGAGGCCCGCTATATAGTGGTCAAACCGCGGAACCCCCGCTCGTCGATTTCATCGGTCGAGGAGCGTGAAATGACGGTTTCCGCACACTATTTCGGCCCCGCTGAGGGGCGCACGAGGGGAAGCAAACGTGGCAATCACCGTAGTCAAGCGCAATGGGCAGCGAGAGCCGTACGACGCGAACAAGATCAACCTCGCGATCGAGCACGCCAGTGCCGGTCTCGACGAGAACATCACCTGGGTCACGCAGATCGCCAGTGAGCTCGAGTTGACCCTGTTCGACGGCATCACCACCCAGCAGCTCGACGAGGCGGTCATCCAGGTCGCCCTGCAGAACGTCAAGGACGACCCGGCGTTCGACACGGTGGCCGCTCGACTGCTGCTCAAGACCATCTACAAGCGCGTGCTCGGCGACTACGAGACCGCAGAAGAGCTGAAGGCACTCCACGCCAGCCACTTCGCCGCGAACGTGACCCGTGGCGTCGAGGAACTCCTCCTCGACTCGCGTCTCACCCAGCTCTTCGACCTCGAGGCGCTGGCCAAAGCGCTCGAGCCCTCGCACGACGAGTTGCTCAAGTACATCGGTGTCGTCACCCTCAACAACCGCTACGGCATCAAGGGACGCAACGGCGACGCCCTCGAGGTTCCCCAGTACTTCTGGATGCGCATCGCCATGGGCCTCTCGCTCAACGAGGCAAACCCCACCGAGCACGCCATCGCGTTCTACGAGAAGATGTCGAGCCTCGAGTACATCGCCGCGGGCTCCACCCTCGTCAACGCGGGCACCATCTACCCGCAGCTCGCCAACTGCTTCGTCATGGAGATGCAGGATGACATGGAGCACATCGCAAAGACCACCCGCGATGTCATGTGGCTGACAAAGGGCACCGGCGGCATCGGCCTCAGCGTCACCAAGCTGCGCGCCCAGGGTTCGCCGATCCGCTCGAACAACACCACCTCGACCGGCCCGATCCCCTTCATGCACACGATCGACTCGATCCTGCGGGCGGTCAGCCGTGGAGGCAAGAAGTTCGGCGCCCTCTGCTTCTACATGGAGAACTGGCACCTCGACTTCCCCGAGTTCCTCGACCTTCGCCAGAACTCCGGAGACCCGTACCGCCGCACCCGCACCGCGAACACGGCGGTCTGGATCTCGGACGAGTTCATGAAGCGCGTGCAGAACGACGACGACTGGTACCTCTTCGACCCGCTCGAGGTGCAGGATCTGAACGAGCTCTACGGCAAGGAGTTCTCGGCGAAGTACAACGAGTACGTCGCCAAGGCCGAAGCCGGCGAGATGCACATGTTCAAGAAGATCACCGCTCGCGAACAGTTCAAGTCGATCCTCATCTCCCTGCAGACCACCAGCCACCCGTGGCTGTGCTGGAAGGACACGATCAACCTCCGTGCGCTCAACAACAACACGGGAACCATCCACCTCTCCAACCTCTGCACCGAGATCACCCTCCCGCAGGACGAAGACAACGTCTCCGTCTGCAATCTGGTGTCGATCAACCTGTCGCGCCACCTCGACTCGCTGACCGGCGAGGGCCGGGTGCTCGCGATGAACTGGGCGAAGATCGAAGAGAGTGCTCGCCTTGCCGTTCGGCAGCTCGACAACCTCATCGACATCACCCGTTCCTCGGTGAAGGAGGCGGACTTCTCGAACCAGCAGAACCGCGCCGTCGGACTGGGAGTGATGGGCTTCACGGATGTCGTGGAGCGGCTCGGATTCAGCTACGAGAGCGAAGAGGCCTACGACCTGATCGACGAGATCATGGAGCACGTCTCCTATGCGGCGATCGACGAGAGCGCCAACCTGGCCAAGGAGCGCGGTTCGTACGCGAACTTCGAAGGATCGGGCTGGTCGAAGGGCCTCGTGCCGTTCGACTCGATCGCGCTCACCGAGGCCGACCGCGGCACGAGCATCGATGTCAACCGCACCACGCGGCTCGACTGGGATGCCCTGCGCACCAAGGTGAAGGGCGGAATGCGCAACGCGACGCTCATGGCGATCGCACCGACGGCATCCATCGGTCTCGTCGCCGGCACGACTCCGGGTCTCGACCCGCAGTTCTCGCAGATCTTCAGCCGCGCGACCTCCAACGGCAAGTTCCTCGAGGTGAACCGCAACCTCGTGTCCGACCTGCAGGAGCTCGGCATCTGGGACTCGACCCGCGAATCGATCCTGCGCAGCCAGGGCGACATCCAGGGTATCGAGGCCATTCCGGACCACATCAAGGCCACCTACAAGACGAGCTTCCAGCTCTCGCCGTACTCCTTCCTCGAGGTGGCGGCGCGGGCCCAGAAGTGGGTCGACCAGTCGATCAGCCGCAACATGTATCTCGAGACGCGGGACCTCGGCGACATGATGGACATCTACATGGGTGCATGGGAGCGTGGCGTCAAGACCACCTACTACCTGCACATGAAGCCACGCCACACGGCCGAGCAGTCGACCGTGAAGGTGAACAAGTCGGAGCAGATCGGTGGCGGAGCGGGCGGAGCCGTGCGCAAGGGCTTCGGCTCGGCGGGACCGGCCGCCGCTCCGGCGGTGGAGTCCGCCGGCGCTGCGCCGATCGCCTCCGCTCCGGCAGTTCCCGTTTCCGAGGCTCCGGCACCCAAGCGCGGCTTCGGCTTCGGTGGGCTCGCTCCCAAGTCAGGAGAGTAGACAGTGAATCACGACACCCAGGTATTCGAATACGAAGTTCCGATCGACCCGATGGACGACCTGCAGTGCGAGAGCTGCCAGTAGGCGGGCGGTTCTCAGTAAGGGCCGATCTCGAAACCGGCCGATCTCGATAGGGCGCTGAGCGTCCTGTTCGATCAGCGATTGCAGAAGCACAACAGCATCACCACACACACAGCGACAGGGAAGAAGTAGAGCACATGGGAATTCTTGGAACCGGCCTGCAAGAGGGGCTGCTCCTCAAACCGATCCGTTACCAGTGGGCGATGGACCTGTACGACCAGGCCGTCGCGAACACCTGGTTCCCGAACGAGATCCAGCTCGGCGAAGACATCGCCGACTTCAAGAAGATGACTGATGAAGAGCGCCACGCTGTGACCTTCCTCATGAGTTACTTCAACCCGAACGAGCTGCTCGTGAACAAGGCGCTCGCCTTCGGTGTGTACCCCTACGTGAACGCGGCGGAGTGCAGCATCTACCTCGCGAAGCAGATGTGGGAAGAGGCCAACCACTGCATGTCGTTCGAGTACGTGCTCGAGACCTTCCCGATCGACCGCGAGGCGGCCTACAACTCGCACGTCGACATCCCCTCGATGGCGAAGAAGGAGGAGTTCGAGATCAAGTACATCCGTCGCATGACGGAGAACACTCTCGACATCACCACCACGGAGGGCAAGAAGGACTTCGTGCGCAACCTCGTGGCGTACAACGTGATCCTCGAGGGCCTCTGGTTCTACTCGGGCTTCATGGTCGCGCTGTCGTTCCGCCAGCGCAACCTGCTGCGCAACTTCGGATCCCTCATGGACTGGGTCGTGCGCGACGAGTCCCTTCACCTCAAGTTCGGCATCAACCTCATCCTCACGGTGCTCGAGGAGAACCCCGACCTGCAGACCGAGGAGTTCGCCGCCGAGATCAAGCAGATGATCCTGGATGCCGTGGAGCTCGAGGAGCAGTACAACCGCGACCTGCTTCCGGGCGGCATCCTCGGCCTCAACGCCAACTACATCAACCAGTACGTCAAGTACCTGGCGGACCGTCGTCTCGAGGAGCTCGGCTTCGAAGCCGAGTACAACGTGACCAACCCGGCCAAGTGGATGGCGACCGCGAACGACACCCTCCAGCTGGTCAACTTCTTCGAGTCGACCAACACGTCGTACGAGTCGAACGCCTCGGCGACTGTGGGCGCGAAGTAGCCGCTTTCGGTCCCGAGGAACTCCTGAAGATCGCGCGGGTCGACTGGGTCGACCCGCGCGCTTCTGTGCTGCGGGACATCATGGAAGAGGAGATGACCGCTCTCTACGGCTCGACGATGGACCACTATCCTCCGGAGATCGCGCGGGCTCTCTCCGCCGCATTCGCGGTGGAGCCGGAGACCATCGTCGCGACCCTCCTCGTGCTCGATGGTGAGACTGCCGTGGGGCACGCGGGATTGCGTCCCCACGGATCGCAGGCGGGCGATCTCGGTGTGCTCGAGATCAAGAAGGTCTTCGTGCGGCACTCTCATCGCGGCAGGGGCATTTCCCGTGGCCTCATGACGACGCTCGAATCCGTGGGCCGGGAGCTCGGATCGACACGTTTGGTTCTGCAGACCGGGACTCTCCAGGGCGCGGCAATCGGGCTGTACGAGGCCCTCGGCTACTCGGTCACCCCGCCGTATTCGCCATTCGAATCGATGCCCAACGCGCTGTGCTACGAGAAGGTGCTGTAGCCGCGCGCGGGCCCGCTGTTCATTCGAGCCCGTTCGCCGGCACGCACCGTGGCTCGAATGGCCGAACATTCGTCGCAGGTCATCCGGTCCTTCCCCTTCGGCGATGAAATAGACGGCAGAACCCTCGAATGACGCGGGACAACGGCGGTCGGGTCGCGCCGACGGGGTGTAGGCTCCGATTTCGCGGGCCGCGAAGTGGCGGTTGCGCGCGGTGGAATATTCTTCGAAAACACCCGAATCCCACTTTTGAGAAATGGACAGCAGGATGCGTCTCAGGTATGGAATCCCCCTCGTTGCACTGGCGGCGGCACTCGCCCTGAGCGGTTGCGTGAACAACACGACGGCGACGGCCCCATCGGGCAAGGTCGACACCGGCACCAAGGACTCCGCCCTTGCAGCCCTTCTGCCCGCCGCCATCGCCTCCTCCGGCACGGTCCAGGTCGGCGTCGACGCCACCTACGCACCGAACGAATACAAGGACGCCAACGGTAAGGCGATCGGGTGGGACATCGACCTCTTCGACGCGGTCTCGGCCAGGCTCGGAGTGAAAGCGGTCTACAACATCGCCGGATTCGACACGATCATTCCGAACATCACGGGCAAGAAGTTCGACGTTGGCCTCTCGTCGTTCACCGACACGGTCGACCGGGAGAAGCAGGTCGACTTCGTCAACTACTACTCTGCCGGCATCCTCTGGGCCTCACCGCACGGCAAGTCCGTCGATCCCGACAGCGCGTGCGGACTGAAGGTCGCCGTGGAAACCGGCACCACCGAAGAGCAGGACGAGCTCCCCGCGAAGTCGAAGACGTGCACCGATGCCGGCAAGGCCGCCATCCAGATCCTCAAGTTCGACGGCCAGGATCAGGCGACGAACGCGGTAGTGCTCGGGCAGGCCGATGCGATGAGCGCCGACTCGCCGATCACCGACTATGCGGTGGCGAAGTCCGGCGGAAAACTGGAGGCCGCCGGCAAGACCTTCGAGGTCGCGCCCTACGGCGTTGCAGTCGACAAGGGATCGAAGCTCGGTGTCGCGCTGCAGAAGGCCTTCCAGGCAATAGTGGATGACGGCACCTACACGAAGATCCTCGAGAAGTGGGGCGTGCAGGACGGCGGTCTCAAGTCCATCACGATCAACGCTGCGGCGAACGGCTAAGTCATGTCCGCATTCCCTGATCGCGCCGCGACGGGTGGCGGAAGACCAGCGGACGATCCGTCCGCCTCAGCTGTGATCAAGGCGGTGAGATTGCGTCATCCGTGGCGCAATCTCATCGCGGTGATCATCCTCGTGGGACTGGCAGCGTTCCTCTGGGACGCGGCCCTGCGCAAGCCGTTCCAATGGGACGTCTACGCGAAGTATCTGTTCGACCAGCGGATCTCGCAGGCGGCGCTCGTCACGCTCGAGCTCACTGTCTACTCGATGCTCATCGCGGTGGTGCTCGGCCTTCTGCTCGCGGTGATGCGACTCTCGACGAATCCCGTGTTCAAGAGCATCGCGTGGGCCTACCTCTGGGTCTTCCGTGGCACACCGGTCTACGTGCAGCTCGTCTTCTGGGGACTCCTGTCGGTGATCTACCCCACGTTGTCCATCGGGCTGCCATTCCTGCCCCCGGTGCTGACGCTGCCCACCGGACAGGCTCTCAATGTGTTCGAACTGGCCATCATCGGGCTCGCCCTGAACGAGGCCGCGTACCTCGCCGAGATCGTGCGCGCCGGAATCCTCTCGGTCGACGCCGGCCAGGAGGAAGCGGCGGTCGCTCTCGGGATGAGCTGGACGCAGACCATGTGGCGGGTCGTGATCCCGCAGTCGATGCGAGTAATCATCCCTCCCACGGGCAACGAGGTGATCTCGATGCTGAAGACGACCTCACTGGTGACCGCCGTGCCTTTCAGTTTCGATCTGTTCGCGCGGTCGCGGGACATCTCCATCGAGACCTTCACCCCCATCCCCCTGCTGCTGGTCGCCTCGACCTGGTACCTCGCGGTCACCTCGGTACTGATGGTGGGGCAGTACTTCCTCGAGAAACGGTTCGCCCGAGGCATCGGCGATGCGCGACCGGCCAACTCCGAGGTTTCGCTCGAAACCGGTGCCATCACCGTGTCGGACTCGGGCGTGCCGGGTGATCCGACGATCTTCCCCGACGGAAAGGCGCACCTGTGAGCACGGCCGGAACACCCATGGTCGAGGCCGATTGCGTCTCGAAGAGCTTCGGTTCGAACCGCGTGTTGAAGAGCATCTCACTGACCGTCGGGCGCGGAGAAGTCATGTGCCTCGTCGGGCCGAGTGGGTCGGGCAAGTCGACCTTCCTGCGCTGCATCAATCACCTCGAACAGGTGGACGCGGGTCGCCTCCGGGTCGATGGGGACCTCATCGGGTACCGGGAGAAGGGCGACAAGCTCCATGAACTGAAGCCCGCAGAGGCCGCCCTGCAGCGTCGCGACATCGGCATGGTATTCCAGCGCTTCAATCTCTTCCCCCACATGACCGCGCTCGAGAACATCATCGAGGCACCGATGCGGGTGAAGCGCGTTGCGCGGGCCGCCGCAGTGGAGAGGGCGAAGGTGCTGCTCGCGCGCGTCGGCCTGGCCGACAAGGTGGACAGTTACCCCGCCCACCTGAGCGGGGGACAACAGCAGCGGGTGGCGATCGCGCGGGCGCTGGCGATGGATCCGAAGCTCATGCTCTTCGATGAGCCGACGTCGGCTCTCGACCCCGAACTCGTGGGCGAGGTGCTCGAGGTGATGAAGAATCTCGCGCAGGAGGGCATGACGATGATCGTGGTGACCCACGAGATGGGATTCGCGCGCGAGGTGGCCGACTCGTTGGTCTTCATGGACGGTGGCGTGGTGGTGGAGTCCGGTGACCCCCGCGAGGTGCTCTCCAACCCTCAGCACGCCCGCACGAAGGCGTTCCTCTCCAAGGTGCTCTGACGCGGCTCCACCGTCCGGATCGGCTGCGCGACCCAAGTGCTGCGGATTTGCTGTGCAGGGTCGGCGAAGTTGATGTTTTCGCATCCACAGGCGTAGCGTGCCTGAGAGCGCTCGCAGGCGAGCGCACCCAGTCGAGGATGACAGGAACACCATGACCGACCCGAGCTACTCCACCCTCTCCGTCGCCGCGATCCTCAAGGAATCCGCCGATCGAACCCCCGACAATGTCGCGCTCGTCGTCGGCGGCCAAGAGCTCACCTACGCCGAGCTGTGGACAGAGACCCGTTCGTACGCCGGAGCCCTGCTCGGCCAGGGGGTGACCGAGGGAGACGCGGTCGCCATCCTCATTCCGAATGTCGCCGACTTCGCCCGCGCCTACTTCGCGATCCTCAGCATCGGCGGCATCGTCGTGCCGATCCACGCCCTCCTCAAGGCGGACGAGATCGAATACGTGCTCCGCGATTCCGGAGCCACCATGCTCATCTGCGCAGCGCCGTTGCTCGGGCAGGGAGCAAAGGGAGCGGCGCAGGCCGGTATCCCCGTGCTGTCGGTGCTCGCCCCCGAACCGGTCGAGGGCATCCTGCAGCTGGAGAAGCTCGCCGCGGAGGCGGAACCGATCCGCACCTATAGCCCCCGCCAACCGTCGGATACGGCGACGATCCTCTACACCAGTGGAACGACGGGCAAGCCGAAGGGGGCGATGGGCAGCCATTTCGCGCTCGTCGAACAGACCAACACCCTGTTGCTGACCACCTTCGACATGACCGCGGATGACACGGTGTTCGGTGGCCTTCCCCTCTTCCACACCTTCGGCCAGACCTGCACGCTCAACACCGGACTTCGTGCCGGGGCGAAGATCGTGCTGCTGCCGAAGTTCGATGGAGACTCCGCCCTCCGACTGCTGATCGACTCGGGATGCACCATCATGATGGGCGTTCCCACCATGTACATCGCGCTTCTCGAGGCCGCGAAGAAGACCACCGAGCGCCCGAAGCTGCGCTACGCGGTATCCGGGGGAGCATCGCTCCCGCTCGCGGTGATCGAACGATTCCGCGCCGAGTTCGGCGTGGAGATCTACGAGGGCTATGGGCTCACCGAGACCTCACCCGTCGCGAGCTTCAACCATGTGGGGCGCACGCCGCGCGCCGGAAGCATCGGCACCCCGATCTGGGGAGTGGATGTGGAGATCGCGCGGGCAGAGGTGGAGGACTCCATCGAACTGCTTCCGATCGACGAACTCGGCGAGATCGTGATCCGCGGGCACAACCTCATGAAGGGCTACCTCAACCTGCCCGAGGAGTCGGCGAAGGCCATCGTGGACGGTTGGTTCCGCACCGGCGACCTCGGTACCAAGGACGCAGACGGCTATCTCTGGATCGTCGACCGCAAGAAAGACATGATTCTGCGGAACGGATACAACGTCTATCCGCGGGAGGTCGAAGAGGTGCTGGTGGCGCATCCCGCGGTCTCGAGTGCCGCGGTTTTCGGCGTGGCCCACGAGATGCACGGCCAGGAGATCATGGCTGCAGTGGTGCTGGCGCCCGGAGCTGATGTCGACACCGCCGCCCTCGCGGAGTACGCGAAAGAGAAGCTGGCCGCCTACAAGTACCCCCGCCGCGTGGAGATCGTGGAGACCCTGCCCCTCGGGCCGAGCGGCAAGGTGCTCAAGCGCGAACTGGTGGCCATCTACGAGGCCGAGGTGGAAGTGGCGGTCACCACTCAGCCTTGATCGCTTAGGGTAGGCTTACCTAAAGGTTCTGCGGACGGAACCTGCCCTGACTTGAGGAGCCTTCCCCCATGATCACCACCCCGAAATGGGTCGGCGTTGCTGCGCTCGCCCTCGTGGCCGCGATCACCCTGGCCGGATGCTCGACGGCAACACCCTCCACCGGTTCCACACCCGGCGCGAAGCCCAGCGGGGCCATCACGGTCTACAACGCGCAGCACGAAGAGCTCACGCAGGCCTGGGCTGACGAGTTCACGAAGCAGACCGGCGTCACCGTCACGCTGCGCAACGGTGACGACTCCGAGCTCGGCAACCAGCTGGTGCAAGAGGGCAACGCCTCGCCCGCCGACGTGTTCCTCACCGAGAACTCCCCGGCGATGAGCCTCGTCGACAACGCGAAGCTCTTCGCCCCCGTGGACGCCGCGACTCTCGCGCAGGTGCCGGAGGCGTACCGCCCCTCCTCGGGGCACTGGACCGGAATCGCCGCGCGCAGCACGGTCTTCGTCTACAACCCGTCGATGCTCTCCGAGAGTCAACTGCCCGCATCCCTTCTCGACCTTGCCGACGCGAAGTGGAAGGGGCGCTGGGCCGCCTCGCCATCGGGCGCGGACTTCCAGGCCATCGTGAGTGCGCTCCTGGCGTTGAAGGGGGAGAAGGCGACATCCGCCTGGCTTGCTTCGATGAAAGAGAACGCCACCGCGTACAAGGGCAACAGCGCCGTGATGAAGGCCGTCAATGCGGGGGAGATCCCGGCCGGAGTCATCTACCACTACTACTGGTTCGGCGACCAGTCCGGCACCGGGGAGAACAGCGACAACACCAAGCTCCACTACTTCAAGAACTCGGATCCCGGCGCCTTCGTGAGCACCTCCGGCGGGGGAGTGCTGAAGACGGCGAAGAATCCGGTGGCGGCCCAGGCCTTCCTGAAGTTCATCACCGGTAAGACCGGCCAGACCATCCTGCAGACCGGGAGCTCATTCGAGTACCCGGTCGCCAGCGATGTCGCGGCGAACAAGGCACTCGTGCCGCTCGTCGACCTGGATGCCCCGGTGCTCGATCCCTCGAAACTCGACAGCCGCAAGGTCACCGACCTCATGACCGCGGCCGGGCTTCTCTGACGCTGCCCTGAATAGACTCGGCCGGTGACTCGACTTCGACAGCGCACCCCCGGTGCCATCATCGCGATGGCTGCCGGGGTTTCGCTGTTGGGCCTGGTGCCGCTCGGCTATGTCGCGGTCACGGCCATCCTCACCGGGGGTCCGACCCTCTCCGCGCTCATCTTCCGGGCGCGGGTGGGCGAACTCCTCGCCAACACCGCGGGACTCGTTCTCGTCACGGTGCCGCTCTGCGCTCTCGTTGGCGTGGCCGCCGCGTGGCTGGTGGAGCGCACCAGACTCGCCGGCTCGCGGGCCTTCGCCATCCTGCTCGTGGTTCCCCTCGCCATCCCCGCCTTCGTCAACAGCTACGGCTGGGTGAGCGCCGTGCCATCGCTCAACGGGCTGTGGTCCGGAGTGCTCGTGGCCGGCCTCTCCTACTTCCCACTCGTCTATCTCCCGACCGTCGCGGCCCTTCGACGCCTCGACCCGGCCGTCGAGGAATCCGCCCGCTCTCTCGGCGTCGCGCCGATCGGGGTCTTCTTCCGCGTGGTGCTTCCGCAACTTCGACTGCCCATCCTGGGAGGCTCGCTCATCATCGGGCTCCATCTGCTGTCGGAGTACGGGGCCTTCGCCCTGATCCGCTTCGACACGTTCACCACCGCGATCGTCGACCAGTTCCGCTCCACCTTCAACGGGCCGGCGGCGAACGCCCTTGCCGGCGTGCTCGTGTTGTGCTGCCTCGTGCTCCTGGTGGGGGAGTCCGGTGCACGCGGCGGAGCTCGCTACGCCCGCATCGGCTCTGGATCGGCGCGTCCGGCCGAGCGATCGTCTCTCGGCAGGTGGGCACCGGCCGCCTATCTCTTCCTTGGGCTTCTCGTCGCTCTCTCCGTCGCCGTTCCCTTCGCGAGTGTCGGACGGTGGCTGGTCTCCGGTGGGCTCGCCGCCTGGACCGATCGTTACCTGCTCACCGCTCTGGGCCAGACGATCGGCTACGGGCTCATCGGCGCAGTGGCGACCTGCCTTCTCGCCTTTCCGATCGCGCTTCTCGCGGTACGTTTCCCCAGTCGCGTCACGCGCATCCTCGAGTCGATCAACTACGTCACCAGTTCGCTCCCCGGGCTCGTGACCGCCCTCGCCTTCGTGACGGTGGCCATCCGCCTGGTGCCCGCTCTCTACCAGACCGCCGCGCTGGTGATCGTGGTCTACCTTCTGATGTTCCTGCCGCGGGCGATCGTGAACCTCCGCTCTGGACTGGCCCAGGTGCCCCCCGGGCTCGAGGAGGCCGCCCGTTCGCTCGGTCGCCCGCCGCTGCTCGCCTTCTTCACCGTCACCCTGCGGTTCGTGATGCCCTCGGCGCTTGCCGGCTCGGCGCTGGTCTTCCTCGGGATCGTCACGGAGCTGACCTCGACCCTGCTCCTCGCGCCGAACGGCACGCGCACCCTCGCGATCCAGTTCTGGTCCCGGGTCAATGACATCGATTATGTGGGGGCGGCGCCGTATGCCAGTCTCATGATCCTGCTCTCGTTGCCGGTCACCTACCTGCTCTTCGCGAGAGCCCGATCAGACCGAACGGCGGTGAACAGCCTGTGAGCGATTCATCCTCGCCTTCGCGTGAGAGCAGCGCCATCGAGAGCAGCGCCATCGAAATACGCGGAATCGGCAAGCGCTATGGCGCGACCCCGGTGCTCGAGTCCATCGACCTCGATGTGCCGGCGGGGTCGAAGACCGTGATCGTTGGCTCCTCCGGGTCGGGCAAGACCACCCTGCTGCGGCTGCTGAGCGGTTTCGACTTCCCGGATGCTGGCACCATCCGAATCGGGCCCGACATAGTCGCCGGGCCCGGAGTCGCCGTGCCCGCTCATCGCCGCGGAATCGGGCATGTCGCCCAGGACGGCGCACTGTTCCCCCACCTCACGGTCGGCCAGAACGTATCCTTCGGGCTGGATCGACACGAGCGCGGGGATCGTACGGCGATCGTGGCTGAGCTGCTCGATCTGGTCTCCCTCGATCCCTCCCTTGCCTCGCGTCGCCCTGATGAGCTCTCCGGAGGGCAGCAGCAGCGGGTCGCCCTCGCCCGCGCGATGGCGCGAAAGCCGGGAATCATGCTGCTCGACGAGCCGTTCTCCGCTCTGGACACCGGACTGCGGGCGGCGACCCGTGAATTGGTCGCCGCAGCGCTCAGCGCGGCCGGAGTCACGACGGTGTTGGTGACCCACGATCGCGAGGAGGCGCTGACCTTCGGCGACCAGGTCGCCGTGCTGCGCGACGGGCGCCTCGCCCAGGTTGGCACACCCGTCGCGCTCTACTCGACTCCGGCGGATCTCGCCACCGCGCGCTTCCTCGGGGATGCCGTGGTCTTCGACGCAGAGGCCTCCGGTGGTCGGGTGCATTGCGCGCTCGGACTCGTCGCGCAGTCGAGCTCGCTCGTCGGAGCCTGCACGGCGCTCTTCCGGCCGGAGCAGCTCGTCGTCGACCCGCTGCTGCCGGGAGCGGATGCCGCGGGCTGCGTCGCCCGGGTGGTCGCAGTCGAGTTCCAGGGAGCATCCCAGCTGCTGACGCTGGAACTGGCCGGAGCGGGCTCGATCGAGATCCCGGTGACCGGAGCATGCGCCCATCGCCGGGGCGACCGGGTCGTGCTCCGCGCGCTCGGCGACGCCGTCGTGTTCGCCGGCAGCTGAGACCTCAGTCCGACAGCACCCGCACGATGCGCAGGAGCGAGACCGGCTCTGACGTGCCGAGGTGCTGAGCGAAGAGGCTGAGGCGCAGCTCCTCGAGCAACCATCGGGCGCGCACCAGGGGAGCTGCAGAGTCCGGTGCGAGGGGCAGGCGGCCGCCGGCGAGTTCGTAGCGCGCCGTCGCGGTCTGCACCTCCGTCATCCACACCCGGTCACGCCCCAGGTTGTCTCCGAGCTTGCCGATGCGATGCACGACGGCCGCCAGGTACACCGGCAGCCGACGCAGTTGCGAGAGTCCGGTCTCCGAGGCGAAACCGGGATAGACCAGGGCTGACAGCTGCTCACGGGCATCCGCGAGCGGGCTGAGCATGGCGATGTTCGAGGCCGCCTTGATCGCTTTCTCGGCATCGCGGGCTCCGGCGATCACCTTCGTGAGCAGCGAGACGGTCTGGAACAGCGCCTCCATGATCGTGGCCGAGATCTCGTCCCGCACTGCCTCGAATTCCTTGCGGGTCCAGATCTCGCGGTCGGCGATCACGGCGTCGATGCAGACCGCCATGCAATCCGCGAAAAGCTCGGCCGTCGTCCGGTACGGGCTCTGGGCGAGCGTGAGCTTCTCGGTCTGGGTAAGGTGATCCTGCACGTAGGACACGGGGGAGGGGATGGCGAGAAGCAGCATCCGCCGCACCCCGCGTCGTTGCTCCCTCGACTGGTCGAGCGGGGTCGTCATGAGGCGGATGGCCACGCTGGAGCCCTCGTCGACGAGGGCCGGGTAGGCCCGGATCGTGTTGCCACCCTGCTTGGTGTCGAGGGTGCGCGGCAGCTCGTCGAAATCCCAACCGGTGAGCCCCGCGCGCTCGAGGTTGCTTCGGGGGGTGACGGATGCCCGCGCCACACTCTCCCGCACCGTCGACTTGAGCTGCTCCTGGAGGGCACGCAGGTCGGTGCCCGTGGCGACAGTGCGCGAGCGCTCGTCGATGACCGCGAAGCTCATGCGCAGGTGGGAGGGGATGCGGGACTCGTCGAAGTCGGTGGTGGCGACCGGTACATAGGTGAGCCGGGTGATCGTGGCCGCGAGGGCCGCCCGCAGCGAGCGTCCATCGCTCACCTCGGGGAGCTCGGCGAGCAGCCGCCGTGCCCAGTCGTTCGCCGGCACGACATTGCGACGGATCGCCTTCGGTAAAGATTTGAGCAGCGCCGTGACGAGCTCCTCCCGAAAACCGGGCACCTGCCAGTCGAAACCCTCCGGGTCGAGCCGCGCCAGGAGGGCGATCGGCACCTGCACGGTGACCCCGTCGTCGTCGCTTCCCGGCTCGAAACGGTAGCCGAGCGACAGCTGCTGGTCGCCCTGGCTCCACGTCTTCGGGTACGAGGTCTCCACGAGTTCGGCCACGGGAGCGGCCTCATCCTCGTCGATGAGGTTCTCGGCTGTCATCGTCAGCAGGTCGGGAGTCTCGCGGCGCGCCGTGCGCCACCACGTCTCGAACAGCCGCTGGCTGGTGATCTCGCTCGGGATGCGGCGCTGGTAGAAGTCGAACACTGCTTCGTCGTCGAAGAGCAGGTCCCGTCGGCGCGTGCGTTCCTCGAGCTCGGCGAGCTCGGTGCGCAAGGCGCGGTTGGCCCGATCGAAGGCGCTCACCCGCTTGTCGACACGGTCGAGGTCCCACTCGCCGTCGACGAGGGCGTGGCGGATGAACAACTCGCGCGCGTAGGCCGGATCGACCTTCGCGAACTGCGCCCGCCGACGTGCCACGATCGGCACACCGTAGAGGGTGACCCGCTCCCAGGCGACGGCGGATCCCTGTTTCCTTTCCCAGTGCGGCTCGCTGTAGCTTCGCTTCACGAGATCCCCGGCGATGGGCTCCGCCCAGGAGAGGTCGATGGCCGCATTGGTGCGAGCGAACAGTCGGCTCGTCTCCACCAGCTCGGCACTCATCAGCTCTGCGGGCTGCTTCTTCGCCAGGGCCGACCCGGGGAAGACACTGAACCGCACCTGCCTCGCGCCGATGTAGTCCTTCTTCGCGACATCCCGGATGCCCAGTTGGCTCAGCAGGCCGGCGAGCAGCGAGCGGTGGATGGCGTTGGGGTTGGTAGACGGGCCACCGACCACGAGACCGAGCGGCTTCGCCATCCGCTCGAGCTGGCGGAAGACATCCTTCCACTCGCGCACCCGAAGATAGTTGAGGTATTCGCTGCGGCAGAGCCGCCGGAACTGGTTGCCGCTGAGTTCCTTCTCCCTCTCGCGCAGGTGATTCCAGAGATTGAGCAGTGTGAGGAAGTCGCTCGTCGGATCAACGAAGCGCGCATGGGACTGGTCGGCCTGCGCTCGCTTCTCGAGCGGTCGTTCCCGGGGATCCTGGATGCTGAGCCCGGCGACGATCGCCATCACCTCGCGGGTCACCCCGTGCTGTTTGGACTCCACCACCATGCGCGCGAGTCGCGGATCGATCGGCAATTGCGTGAGCTGCTTGCCGATGCGGGTGATGCGGGGATCGTCTCCGCTTCCGGCCTCCACGGCTCCGAGCTCTCGCAGAAGGTCCAGACCGTCCTTGATGCCGCGCGAGTCCGGCGGCTGAAGGAAGGGGAACCTGGCGATATCGCCGAGTCCGAGCGAGATCATCTGCAGGATGACGGCGGCGAGGTTCGTGCGCAGGATCTCCGGCTCGGTATATTCCGGTCGGCGCATGAAGTCCTGCTCCGCATACAGGCGGATGGCGATGCCGTCACTCGTTCGACCGCTTCGGCCCGAGCGCTGGTTCGCGCTCGCCTGGCTGATCGCTTCGATGGGCAGTCTCTGCACCTTCGAGCGCACGCTGTAGCGCGAGATGCGGGCCGTGCCCGCATCGATGACGTACTTGATGCCCGGCACGGTGAGGCTGGTCTCCGCCACGTTGGTCGCCAGCACGATGCGACGACGGATGCCGGGGGCTCGCCCGGTCTCGAACACCCGGTGTTGCTCGGCAGAACTCAGTCGACCGTAGAGCGGAAGCACCTCGGTGAATGGCAGGTTCCGGCCGCCGATCGCCTCCTCGGCATCCCGGATCTCGTTCTCCCCGCTGAGGAAGACCAGCACGTCACCGTTCGACTCGCGGGCCAGTTCGTCCAGCGCGGCGTTGATCCCCTCGAGGGGATCGAGGTCGGCCTCCGCCTCCGTGTCGTCCTCATCCTCTTCCAGCGAGGCCTCGGCCACGAGTGGGCGGTACCGCACCTCGACGGGGAAGGTTCGTCCGCTCACCTCGACGATCGGTGCGCCGACGCCCGCGGCATCCGCGAAGTGACGGGAGAAGCTCTCGGGGTCGATGGTCGCGGAGGTCACGATGATGCTGAGGTCGGGTCGCTGCGGCATCAGCTGTTTGAGATAGCCGAGAAGGAAGTCGATGGTGAGGCTGCGCTCGTGGGCCTCGTCGATGATGATCGCGTCGTACTTGCGGAGGAGCCGGTCGCGGTGGATCTCGTTGAGCAGGATGCCGTCGGTCATCAGCTTGATCCGGGTGTCGGGGCCAACGGTGTCGGTGAATCTCACCTGGTAGCCGACGAGCCCGCCGAGAGGCGTCCCGAGTTCGTCGGAGATGCGCTCGGCGATCGTGCGCGCGGCGATGCGCCTCGGCTGGGTGTGGCCGATGCTCGTCTTGCCGAGTTCGAGCAGGATCTTCGGCAGCTGGGTGGTCTTTCCCGAGCCGGTCTCGCCGGCGATGATCACGACCTGGTGGGTGCGGATGGCGGCGGCGATGTCATCGCGGCGTTGGCTGACCGGGAGATCCTCCGGATAAGAGATCACGTACTGCGAGGTCGCGTTGTCGGTGGTCGCGTCGGTCATGGGTGTCCAATTCTACCGACTGCACCTTCACCGTCTCCTCCGGGCAGGCGAGAAGAGCGAAGGCGCTCGAGCCGCCCGAAAGCTCGAGCCGCTCGACGGCTCGCTCCAGTCGATGGTGGAGCTAGTCGAGGGCGGAGCTATTCGAAGGCGGAGATCCCCGTGATCGCCCGCCCGACCAACAGGGTGTTGATCTCGTAGCTCCCCTCGTAGCTGTAGACCGCTTCGGCATCCGCGAAGATGCGCGCCATGCCGAAGTCGGTCGAGATGCCGTTTCCCCCGAGAATGCCGCGCGCCATCGCCACCGACTCGCGCATGCGGGCGCTGCCGGAGGCCTTGGCCATCGCCGCGTGCTCGGAGCGCAGGGTGCCCTGCTGCTGGAGCTGCGCGATGCGCACCATCGTGCCGAGCGACGCGGTCGTGTTCTCGAGGATCCGCACGAGTTTCTCCTGCACCAGCTGGAACGACGCAATCGGCTTTCCGAACTGCTGGCGCTCGAGTGCGTAGGCGAGCGCGTGGTCATAGGCGGCGAACTGCAGTCCGACGGTCTGCCAGGCCACCCAGACCCGGGAGTCCGTGAGCAGTGCGCTCGCGTCGCGGAACGAGTTCGCACCGGGCAGCCGGGACGACTCGTCGACGCGCACGTCATGGAGCAGGATGTCGGCGTTCTGCACGATACGCAGGGAGATCTTGTTCTCGATCTTCTCTGTGCGCAGGCCAGGGGTGCCGCGATCGACGATGAAGGCCTTGATCTCGCCGTCGGCGGTGTCGCGTGCCCAGAGGATGATGTGGTCGGCCATCGTGCCGTTGCCGATCCAGCGTTTGGCGCCGGTGATGCTCCAGGTGTCGCCGTGCCGGGTGGCTGTCGTCTTCATCGAGCGGGAGATGTCCGACCCATGATCGGGCTCGGTCAGGGCGAAGGCGCCGATGCGGGACAGGTCGTGGAGGCCGGGGAGCAGTCTTTCGCGCTGTTCGTCGGAGCCGAGCCGGTCGATCGCTGCGGTGACGAGTTCGGAGTGCACTCCGAGGAACGTGGAGATCGACATGTCGACCCGCGACAGTTCGAGATGGAGGAAGCCCCTCAGCAGATGGCTGCCTCCCGCGTCGGGGATGCCGATGAGGTCGAGACCGGCAAGGGTCGGCAGCAGCTCGAAGGGGAAAGTCGCGGCATCCCAGTGGGAACCGATGACCGGACGCACCTCGCGATCGAAGGTCGCGGTGGCGTCGGCGAGGCGGTTTTGCTCCACCGGCGTGAGCAGGCCGCGGTAGTCGAGGAAGTCATCGGAAGGTCGGGGGCGGCGTGCGTCCGCGATGGCGGTGTTGGACTGCAGGCTCATCGGGGCGTCATCCTGATCGCGCCGTCGAGGCGAATCGTCTCTCCGTTGAGGTAGGGGTTCTCCACGATGTGCCTCACGAGCGCGGCATATTCGTCCGGCCGTCCGAGTCGTGCGGGATGTGGCACCTGGCTGCCGAGCGAAAGCTTCGTCTCGTCGCTCATTGCCGCCATCATCGGAGTCTCGAAGACCCCGGGCGCGATGGTCATGACGCGGATGAGGTGCGCGGCGAACTCGCGCGCGATCGGCAGCGTCATGGCCGCGACCGCACCCTTGGAGGCCGAGTAGGCCGCCTGGCCGATCTGCCCGTCGAAGGCAGCCACCGAGGCCGTGTTGATGATGACCCCGCGCTCGCCGTCGATCGGTTCGTTCTGCTGCATGGCCGCGGCGGCCAGGCGAAGCACGTTGAAGGTCCCGATCAGATTGATCCGGATGGCGCGCTCGAACACGTCGAGGGAGAGGGGGCCTTCCCGGCCGACGACACGGTTCGCGGGCGCGATACCGGCGCAGTTGACGAGGATGCGCAGGGTGCCGAGCCCCGTTGCCGTCGTCACCGCGGCCGCGACCTCCGCTTCGCTCGTCACATCGGCGGCGACGAAGGTCGTGCCCTCCAGCGCCTCGGCGGGCGCGGTCAGATCGAGGATGACCACGCGAGCGCCGGCCGAGGCGAGCTCGCGGGCGGTGGCCAGCCCGAGGCCAGAGGCCCCTCCCGTGACGATGGCCACGGTGTCGGTGATGTTCATGCTGCTCCTATCCGAGGGCGATGAGTTCGAGCGGATCGGCCAGGATACGGCCGATCTCTGCGAGGAAGGCCGAGCCCTCGGCCCCGTCCACGAGACGATGATCGAAGGAGACGCTCAGGGTCATCACCGAGCGCAGAGCGATCTCCCCGCGGAACTCCCAGGGCTGGCGCCGGATCGCCCCGGTGCAGAGAATCGCCGCCTCTCCGGGGTTGATGATCGGGGTGCCGCTGTCGATGCCGAAACTGCCGATGTTCGTGATGCTGATGGTGCCGCCGGAGAGTTCGGAGACGGCGGTCTTGCCGTCGCGCGCGCGAGTCGCCAGGCCCGAGAGGGCATCGGCGAGCTCGCGGAGTGTCAGTGAGTTGACATCTTGGATGTTCGGCACCATGAGGCCGCGGGGCGTGGCTACCGCGATGCCGAGATTGACCGCCCGGTAGGTCACGATCTCCTGGCTCGCCTCGTCCCAACGGGAGTTCAGTTCCGGATGCCGCAGAATCACCATCGCCAACGCCTTCGCGACGAGCAGCAGCGGGGTGACCCGCGCGCCATCGAATGCCGGGTGCGCTCGCAGATGCTCCACCAGTTCGACGGTGGGAGTGACATCCACAGTGACGAACTCGGTGACATGGGGCGCGGTGAACGCGCTCGCGACCATGGCCGCGGCGGTGCGCTTGCGCACGCCGCTGATCGGCACGCGGGTCTCCTCCGGCCGGGGAACGGCCGCGGAGACGGTGCCGGCGACGCCGGTCGCCGGAGCAGCACTCGCGGCCTCGACATCCGAGCGGATGACCGCGCCATTCGATCCCGTACCGATGACGGTCGAGAGGTCGAGCCCGAGCCGCCGGGCCAGATCCCTCACCGGCGGCTTGGCGAGCACGCGTGACGGCGTGGGAGGGGCGGGAGCGGCGGAGGGCACGGGCGCGGCGGCGGGTGAGGCGGCACTCGCCGGTGCGGCCGCGGGAGCAGAAGCAGCCAGAGCACTCCTTCGACGGCGATGGCCCGACCTGTGGTCGATCTCGCCCGGACCGTAGCCGACGAGCATATTCGACCGGCCGTCTTCTTCGGTCGCCTCTGGCGCGAGGTCATCGGTGCCGAAGCTGATGATCGGCGCCCCCACCATCACCGTCTCGCCCTCGGAGACGCGCAGGGAGGAGACGACCCCGACGATCGGCGAGGGCAGCTCGACCAGAGCCTTGGCGGTCTCCACCTCGCAGATGACCTGGTTGAGCGTCACCTCGTCACCGGCCTTCACGAGCCAGCGCACGATCTCCGCATCGGTGAGGCCTTCGCCGAGGTCGGGGAGCAGGAAGTCGGTAGCCATCACTGCACCGCCAGGCTTCGGTCGATCGCGTCGAGTACCCGGTCGATATCGGGCAGATAATACTGCTCCACCTTGGACGGCGGATAGGGCGTCGAGTACCCACCCACCCGGATCACGGGGGATTCGAGCATCCAGAAGCAGCGCTCGGAGATGCGGGCGGCGATCTCGGCCCCGAGCCCCAGGAACGCGGGAGCCTCGTGAACCACGACGAGCCGACCGGTCTTCGCGACCGAGCGCTCGATGGTGACGAAGTCGATGGGGGAGAGCGATCGCAGGTCGATGACCTCGACCGAGGTGCCCTCGGTGGCCGCCTCGCGGGCGGCGGCGAGGGCGGTGGCCACCATCGGGCCGTAGGCGACGACTGTGAGATCGGTCCCCTCGGTGAGCACCCGGGCGTCGAAGAGCCCGAGTGTCGGGGTGCCGTCGAGGTCGACATCCTGCTTGTCCCAGTAGCGGCGCTTCGGTTCGAAGAACAGCACCGGGTCGTCGGAGGCGATGGCCTGCTGGATCATGCCGTAGGCGTCATCCGCGGACGAGCACGAGACGACACGGAGGCCGGCGGTGTGCGCGAAGTAGGCCTCTGGCGACTCGGAGTGGTGCTCCACCGCTCCGATCCCCCCGCCGTAGGGCACTCGGATGGTCAGGGGCACGGTGACGGCCCCGTCGGTGCGCTTATGGATCTTCGCCAGCTGCGACACGATCTGGTCGAAAGCCGGGTAGATGAAGCCGTCGAACTGGATCTCGCAGACGGGTCGGTAGCCCCGCATCGCGAGTCCGATGGCGGTGCCGATGATGCCGGATTCCGCGAGCGGGGTGTCGAACACCCGCTCCCGGCCGAATTCTGCCTGAAGCTGGTCGGTCACGCGGAAGACGCCGCCGAGGGCGCCGACGTCTTCGCCCATCAGCATGACGCGGTCGTCGGAGTCGAGCGAGCGGCGCAGCCCGGCGTTGATGGCCTTGGCGAGGGAGAGGATCGTCACTTGTCGGCCGCCTTCGTGTCGGGGATGCCGTGGTACGCCAGGAATTCGACCCGCTCCTCCTCGAGCAGCGAGTGCGGCTCGCAGTAGACGTTCTCGAAGATGGACTCCGGCGCCGGTTCGACGGTTCCGAGGCATCCGGCGCGCACCGAGGCCGCGAACTCGGCGGCCTTCGCTTCGGCAGCGGCGAGCATCTCCGGGGTCGCGAGCCCACGGTGCTCCAGGGTGCGCCGCAGCCGGTCGATCGGGTCGCGCTCCTTCCAGCGGGCGAGCTCTTCGGCATCGCGGTAGCGGGTCGGGTCGTCGGATGTCGTGTGCGGCCCCATGCGGTAGGTCACGGCTTCGATGAAGGTGGGTCCGTCGCCGTTGCGCGCGCGCTCGGCGGCGTAGCGGGTGACGGCGAGCACGGCGAGCACGTCGTTGCCGTCCACCTGCACGCCCACAATTCCGAAACCGGCGGCACGCCGCACGATCGGCACGGTGGTCTGCACGCCCACGGGAGCCGAGATCGCGAACTGGTTGTTCTGGCAGAAGAAGACGACCGGGGCGTTGAAGCTGGCGGCGAATCCGAGGGCCTCGGAGAAGTCGCCCTGGCTGGTCGCACCATCTCCGAAGTAGGTGATCGCGATGTCGTCGGAGCGGTCGCGGCGGATGCCCATCCCGTAGCCGACCGCCTGCAGCATCTGCGAACCGACGACGATCGCCGGGGTCGTCATGTTGACCTCGTAGGGGTTCCAGCCCGAGTGGGTCGATCCGCGCCAGAAGCGCAGGATCATGGTGGGATCCACTCCGCGCACGTAGGCGACGGCGTGCTCACGGTAGCTGGCGAAGACGAAGTCCTTCGAGCGCAGGGCGTGGGCGGATCCCACCTGCGCGGCCTCCTGGCCGAGCATCGGCGCCCAGAGGCCGAGCTCGCCCTGGCGCTGCAGCGCCGTGGCCTCGGCGTCGATGCGCCGCACGACCACGAGATCGGTGTACAGCTGCACCAGCTCGGCGTCCCCGATGTCGCTGACATAGCTCGAGAAGACGGGATGGGAGATCAGGTCGCCGCCGGCGGTGGGCAACAGCGCCACCGCTTCGGTGTGCTCGGTGGTCTCGATCGATGCGATGCTCATGGCTACCGTCCTCGTTGACGTGTATGAATGCTGGCGTCTGTGCCTGTCTGGCTTGTGGCCAGTTGTCCCTGAATAGTGCGCCCTGCGGCGATACTGCACAACCCATCTCTCGAGTATTGAGCAGAATGCACACCGGGAGTGCGTCCAACCGTGCCAGACTGCGATACATGCAAGACCTCGACGGCACCGATGCCCGCATCCTTCTCGCCCTCAGCGACGACGCCCGGCTCTCGGGCGTCGAGCTCGCCCAGCGCCTCGGGCTCTCCCGCAACACTGTGCAGTCGCGGCTCGCGCGGCTCGAGGCCGGGCAACTGCTCGGCAGCATGGATCAGCGCGTGCAGCACCGGGCCCTGGGCTATCCGCTCACCGCCTTCGTCGCGGCCAGGGTCGACCAGCACCGCCTGCAGGAGATCGAGGCCGCGCTCACCGGCATCCCCGAGGTGGTGGAGGTGCACGGCATCGCCGGGGACGCCGACATCATGATCCGCGTGGTGGCGCAGGACACCGACGATCTGTACCGCATCGCCGGGGTCATCCTGGCCTCACCCGGAATCGAGCGCACCGAGGTCTCGCTGTCGATGCGGGAGATGGTGCCCTATCGCACGGCGCCGCTGTTGCGGCAGCGCGCCGGTCTCAGCGACTGACCGTCGCGGTGATCACCGCGATCGATTGCGTGTCCTCGATCGTCGGGGGCACCACGTAGTCCTCGCCGTTCACGATCTGGCGCATGGTCTTGCGCAGGATCTTGCCCGACCGGGTCTTCGGCAGTCCGGAGACCACCACCACGTCGCGGAACGCCGCGACGGCGCCGATCTGCTCCCGCACCATCGCGACCAGGTCGGCGGCGAGGGCATCGTCGGTGATGTCCGTTCCGCTCTTTAGCACAACGTAGCCCATCGGTTTCTGGCCCTTGATCTCGTCGTGCACCCCGATCACCGCGCACTCGGCGACGGCCGGATGCTGTGCGAGCACCTGCTCCATCGAGCCAGTCGAGAGCCGGTGGCCCGCCACATTGATGATGTCGTCGGTGCGGCCCATGACATAGAGGTAGCCCTCGCGGTCGAAGTAGCCTGAGTCGCCCGTGAGGTAGTGGCCGGGGAACACCGAGAGATATTGGTGCACATAGCGTTCGTCGCCATTCCACAGGGTGGCGAGGGTGCCGGGAGGCAGTGGGAGGGAGATGACGATGTTCCCCTCGTCGAGGTGCGGCACGGGCTGGCCGTGCTCGTCCACGATGCTCACGTTGTACCCGGGCACGGGGAAGGATGGCGATCCGGCACGAAGCGGAAGCTCCTCGAGGCCCCGCGGACTCGCGCAGATCGCCCAGCCTGTCTCGGTCTGCCACCAGTGGTCGATCACCGGCTTCTCGAGCAGCGCGGTGGCCCAGGTCCAGGTGTCGGGGTCGAGGCGCTCGCCGGCGAGGAAGAGGGCGTCGAGGCAGCTGAGGTCGTACTGGTGGGAGAGCGCGGCGTGCGGATCGGCCTTGCGGATGGCTCGCAGCGCGGTCGGCGCGGTGAACAGGGTCTTCACGCGGTAGTCCGAGACCACGCGCCAAAACGCACCGGCATCCGGTGTTCCCACCGGCTTGCCCTCGTAGAGCACCGTCGTCGCCCCGGCGATGAGGGGACCGTAGACGATGTAGGAGTGGCCGACGACCCAGCCGACGTCGCTCGCCGTCCACATCACATCCCCCGGCCCGATGTCGTAGATGTTCTTCATCGACCAGGCCATGGCCACCGCATGGCCGCCGTTGTCGCGCACCACACCCTTCGGTGCACCCGTCGTGCCGGAGGTGTACAGGATGTAGAGCGGATCGGTCGCGGCCACCGCAACGGCAGCGCGCGGCGTCGCCGTCATCGAGTGCTCGTCCCAGTCCCACCAGGCCGTGCCCTCGGTGGCGTGATCGGAGGCCCACCCCGGCACCTCTGGGCGGTCCTTCACGATCACGGTTCCGACAGTGTGCGTGCTCAACTCCAGCGCGGCCGCGATGGTGGGAAGGTACTCGACCACGCGATTCGGCTCGATTCCACCGGTGGCGGTCACGATCACGATCGGCTCGGCGTCGTCGATGCGGGCGGCGAGTTCTTTGGCAGCGAAGCCGCCGAACACCACGGAGTGCACCGCCCCGAGTCGCGCACAGGCCAGCATGGCGACGAGGGCCTGCGGCATCATCGGCATGTAGATGATCACCCGGTCGCCCTTGGCCACCCCGGCATCGGCGAGCACGCCCGCAAACCTGGAGACCTTGTCGAGCAGGGTCGCGTAGCTGTAGCTCTTCTTCTTGCCGACCACGGGGGAGTCGTAGATCAGGGCGATGCTGTCCCCGCGCCCCGCGAGCACATGACGGTCGAGCGCGTTGAAGCAGGTATTGAGTTCCGCACCCGCGAACCAGCGGTAGAGGGGCGCGGCGCTGCTGTCGAGGGCGGTGGTCGGCGCGACCGTCCAGTCCACGAGCTTCGCCGCGTCGAGCCAGAAGCCCTCACGGTCGTCGACGCTCTGGTCGAAGGCCTGCCGGTAGCCGCCGGAGTTCACAGTTTGCTCGTGTGGTGCACTCACGGAATACCTCTCCATCGAAGTTGCCCTACCGGTTCTGTATACAGAATGTGGATGAAGTATGACACAGGATGGGCAAATACGGTCGAAGTGGGCCATAATGTGTACACAGAACCAAATTGCAGTCGCAACGGAGGGAAGCAATGGCAGTCACTCAGCGCGCGAGCGACCGGGCATACCAGACCCTTCGTGATGAGATCGTGGAGTGGGAGCTGCGCCCGGGAAGCGTGCTCGGCGAGGTCGAACAGTCCACCAGGCTCGGAGTCTCCCGCACCCCCCTGCGCGAAGCACTCGCCCGTCTGATGGCGGATGGCCTCGTGTCGCCCCAGTCCGGGCGCGGTCTCGTCGTCACCGAGCTGTCGCTGGCCAGCATCCGGGAGATCTTCGAAGTGCGGCAGGCGCTCGAAGAGCAGGCGGCACGTCTCGCCGCCCGGCGCGGTGACCCGGCGGTATTCGAGCAACTCGAGATCGAGTTCGCCGCCGTCAATGAACTGCTCGAGCACGATGACCCGGCCCGTCATGCCTATTACGGCCTCGTCGCCCGCCTCGATGAAGCCATCGACGACTCCGTCGACAACTCCTACCTCGCGGCGGCGCTGTCCACGCTCCGCACCCATCTCGTGCGCGTGCGCCGCCTCGCCGTCGATGATCCGGCACGGCTCTCGGCCGCTGCGGCGGAGCACCTGCTGATCGTGCAGGCGATCGCCGCCCGGGATGCCGAACTCGCCGCCCACGCGACGCAGGTTCACCTGCACCAGGCCCTCCGAAACATCCAGAAGATGGCACACCTCCACCAGTCAGCGGGCGCCACCAGCCCCGCCCCGAAAGGAACACCGTGAAACTGCACTCCGTCAGAGTCCACCCGAGTTCTGAGAACCTCGCCCGCGAAGACCAGCTCGCCTGGAAGATCGCCGAAGTCGCCGCCGACACCGTGGCGGTCACGCCGGAGGTCACAGAGATGGTGATCAACCGGCTGATCGACAACGCAGCCGTAGCCACGGCCTCCATCACCCGTGCTCCGGCCGTCGCCGCCCGGGCGCAGGCCGAAGACCACCCGTACGAGCCCGGATCCACGGTGTTCGGCATCCCCGGACGATTCGGTCCGGAGTGGGCAGCCTGGGCCAACGGCGTCGCCGTTCGCGAGCTCGACTACCACGACACCTTCCTCGCGGCCGAGTACTCCCACCCGGGCGACAACATCCCCCCGATCCTCGCGGTCGCCCAGCACGTCGGATGCACCGGCGCCGACCTCGTGCGCGGAATCGCCACCGGCTATGAGATCCAGGTCGACCTGGTGAAGGCGATCAGCCTGCACGCCCACAAGATCGACCATGTGGCCCACCTCGGCCCGTCGGCCGCGGCGGGAATCGGCACGATGCTCCACCTCTCGCCGGAGGTGATCTTCCAGTCGATCGGACAGGCGCTGCACACCACCACAGCCACCCGCCAGTCCCGCAAGGGCGAGATCTCCACCTGGAAGGCCTACGCTCCTGCGTTCGCCGGCAAGATGGCCGTCGAAGCGGTGGATCGCGCGATGCGCGGCCAGACCAGCCCCACCCCCATCTACGAGGGCGAGGACGGCGTGATCGCCTGGCTGCTCGACGGACCGGACGCGCACTACGAGGTTCCCCTTCCCGAGGCCGGGGAGGCGAAGCGGGGCATCCTCGACACCTATACCAAGGAGCATTCGGCCGAGTACCAGGCGCAGGCCTGGATCGACCTCGCCCGCAAGCTGCACAACGAGTACCCGGCTCTCGGCGAGGCGGGCAACATCGAGCGCGTCATCATCCGCACCTCTCACCACACCCACTACGTGATCGGATCGGGCGCGAACGACCCGCAGAAGTACGACCCGACCGCGAGCCGGGAGACCCTCGACCACTCGATCCCCTACATCTTCACCGTCGCGCTGCAGGACGGCGAATGGCACCACGAGCGGTCCTACGCGCCCGAGCGGGCCGGCCGGCCCGACACCGTCGCGCTCTGGAACCGTGTGGTCACCGAGGAAGACCCGGAGTGGACGCGCCGCTACCACTCCAACGACCCGGCCGAGAAGGCCTTCGGCGGAAGCGTTGCGATCACCCTCACCGATGGCACCACGATCGTCGACGAGATCGCGGTGGCGGATGCCCACCCGCTCGGCGCCAGGCCCTTCGCTCGCGAGCACTACATCGCGAAATTCCGGGCGCTCGCCGCGGACATCCTCGAGCCGGCGGAGATCGAGCGCTTCCTCGCGCTCGTGCAGCGGCTGCCCGAACTGACCGCCGAGGAGCTCGGCGGCCTCACCGTGACCGCGAAGCCCGGCCTGCTGGCCACCGGCCCGAAGGGACTCTTCTGATGCTGTATTCCTCACTGACCCCCGCCGAGAAGCGCGCCACGTTCCGCACTGCGCTGTCGAGCGGACGCCTCCAACTGGTGCCCGGCGCCTTCAACCCGCTGAGTGCGAAGCTCATCCACGACAAGGGCTTCGACGGGGTGTACATCTCCGGCGCCGTCATCGCCGCCGACCTCGGGCTGCCCGACATCGGACTCACGACCCTCACCGAAGTGGCGAACCGCGCCAAGCAGATCAGTCGCATGACCGACCTCCCCTCGCTCGTCGACGCGGACACCGGATTCGGCGAGCCGATGAACGTGGCCCGCACGGTGCAGGAGCTCGAAGATGCCGGCGTCGCCGGCCTGCACATCGAGGACCAGGTCAACCCGAAGCGGTGCGGTCACCTCGACGGCAAGGCCGTCGTCGATGCGGATACCGCCACCAAGCGCATCCGTGCCGCGGTGGATGCGCGCCGCGACCCGAACCTGCTGATCATGGCGCGCACCGACATCCGGGCGATCGATGGATTGGCCGTGGCAGTCGATCGCGCAAAGGCGCTGGTGGATGCCGGGGCCGACGCGATCTTCCCGGAGGCCATGAAGGACCTCGGGGAGTTCGAGGCGATCCGCGCGGCGGTCGATGTGCCGATCCTCGCCAACATGACCGAGTTCGGCAAGAGTGAGCTGTTCACCAACGATCAACTCGCCGGTGTCGGCATCAACCTGGTGATCTACCCGGTCAGTCTGCTCCGTCTCGCGATGGGTGCCGCGGAGCGCGGGCTCGATACGATCAAGCGGGAAGGTTCGCTCAACTCGGAGGTGCCGAACATGCAGACGCGTGCCCGGCTCTACGAGCTGCTCGACTACGAGGCGTACAACGCCTTCGACACCAGCGTCTTCAACTTCACCCTCAGCTAGGAGCAGAAACATGGCAGATCCAGACATCAAGAAGGGTCTCGCGGGAGTCGTCGTCGACTACACCGCGGTGTCCAAGGTGAACCCCGACACCAATTCGCTGCTGTACCGCGGGTATCCCGTGCAGGAGCTCGCCGCGAACTGCTCCTTCGAAGAGGTGGCCTACCTCCTCTGGCACGGGGAACTACCGGATGAGCGCCAGCTGGCGGATTTCGAGACGCTCGAGCGTTCGCAGCGATCGCTCGACGACAACGTGAAGCGCGTGATCGACGACCTGCCGCTCACCGCGCACCCGATGGATGTCGTGCGCACGGCGGTCAGCGTGATCGGCGCCAACGACCCCAGCGCGGATGATGCGAGTGCGGAATCGAACCTGGCCAAGTCCATCTCGTTGCTGGCAAAGCTCCCCGCGATCGTCTCGTACGACCAGCGGCGCCGCCGCGGCCAGGAACTGGTCGAGCCGCGCGACGATCTCGGTTACTCGGCCAACTTCCTGCACATGACCTTCGGCGACGTGCCCGACCTCGTGGTCGTGAATGCGTTCGACGTCTCGATGATCCTGTACGCGGAGCACTCCTTCAATGCCTCCACCTTCACCGCTCGGGTGATCACCTCGACCCTCGCCGACCTCTATTCGGCTGTCGTCGGTGCGATCGGAGCCCTCAAGGGGCCGCTCCACGGGGGCGCCAACGAGGCCGTCATGCACGTCTTCGACGAGATCGGTACCGCAGACAAGGCTCAGGGGTGGCTCGAGACGGCCCTCGCCGAGAAGCGCAAGATCATGGGCTTCGGCCACCGGGTCTATAAGAACGGAGACTCGCGGGTGCCCACGATGAAGGCGGCACTCGACACCCTGATCGCCGAGTATGACGCCCAGCCGCTCGCGGAGCTCTACGACACCCTCGAGGCCGCGATGGGCGAGGCGAAGAACATCAAGCCGAACCTCGACTACCCCTCCGGACCGGCGTACAACCTCATCGGCTACGACACCGAGATGTTCACCCCGCTGTTCGTCGCGAGCCGCATCACCGGTTGGACCGCGCACATCATGGAACAGCGGGCCGCGAACGCGCTCATCCGCCCGCTCAGCCTGTACAACGGGCCGGACGAGCGGCACGTGCCGGCATCGGAGCGGAACTAGAGGCAAACGCGGTGCGTCGGCCCTCGGTCTACTTCTGGTTGAACCTCGGCTTCGTCGTTGTGCTGGTCGGCCTGCTCCTGGGGGCCGCTTCGCAGCCGTGGTTCTTCGTCGTCGCGGTCGCCTGGGCCGTGGTGGGCTTCATCGTCACCGCGCGCAATCGGCGCAACCGGCCCGGGCCGCCGAACCTCTTCGACGACGAGCCCCGCTAGCGACGGAACGATCACTCGAGGTGCCCTCTTGTGCGGGCTCGCTCGTGATGCAGGCCACCAGAGTGCGCAACTCACCCCGCCTGGTCGGAGCCGGCTGGCTTGCGGGTCAGTTGACCGCGCCGGTCCACTTCTCGCCGGCACCGAAGCCCGGGGCATCCGGGATCGGGGATGCCTCGCGGAACGCCAGTTGCACGGATCGCAGGCCGTCCCTCAGCGCGCGGGCGTGCTGGTCGCCGAGATCGGGGGCGCTCGCGGTGATCAGGCCGGCCAGAGCGTTGATCAGCTTGCGGGCCTCATCGAGGTCGAGCTGGGAGTCCGGATCATCCGCCAGACCGCACTTCACTGCGGCGGCACTGAGCAGATGCACGGCGACCGTATTGATGACCTCGATCGCGGGAACGTCCGCGATATCCCGCGCCGCGTCATTCTCGTGGGTGTGGCCGGGTTCTGAATGATCTTGCTGGTTCATCGGGCGTTTCCTCTGTTACACTGAACGCTGGCTCCGGGCCCTGCAAGGGTCCCGGAACGAAAGTGGAGATTCTCCCACCCGCGCTTGACCGCTGAGCGATGTGTTTACTAAACATCGCTGATGACGAGGTTACCGGGTTGTTGCGGTCCGCCTGTTCCTCCTCACGGGGGTGCGGGTAGTCAGGTCGCCGTGCCGAAGTGTCCGAAGAAAGTCGGATGCGGAGGGCGCGTGAATTTCTTCAGTCGTCGTGAGTCCGGCACATCGCCGAATCCACAGGCCAACACGACCGACTAAGGAGTTACGCATCAGCGATCCCCGTACCAATGACCGAATCCGCGTTCCGGAGGTCCGACTTGTTGGCCCCAATGGCGAACAGGTCGGTGTAGTGCGCATTGAAGACGCCATTCGTCTTGCCCAGGAGGCAGACCTGGATCTGGTTGAGGTTGCTCCCAATTCCAAGCCTCCCGTTGCCAAGATCATGGACTTCGGCAAGTTCAAGTACGAAACAGCGCAGAAGGCGAAAGAAGCCAAGCGCAACCAGTCCAACACCATCCTCAAAGAGGTACGGTTCCGCCTCAAGATCGATGTGCACGACTACGAGACCAAGCGCAAGCGCGCCGAGGGGTTCCTTCAGGGCGGCGACAAGGTGAAGGCCATGATCCTGTTCCGTGGTCGCGAGCAGTCGCGCCCCGAGCAGGGTGTGCGCCTCCTTCAGCGTTTTGCGGAGGACGTGTCGGAATTCGGCAGCGTCGAGTCGACCCCGATGATCGATGGCCGCAACATGGTCATGGTGATCGGGCCGCTCAAGACCAAGGCAGAGGTCAAGGCAGAGCATGACGCCAAGATCGCGAAGTCGAAGCCGGAGCGCACCGAGCGTCCGGCGAGCGCGGAGCTTCCTGCCCTGCCGCCCGAATCGGTCAAGGCAGCGACGGATGCCGCAGCTCACCCGGTTGTCGAGGTTCCGGCCGCGGCTCCCGTCGAGGCACAGAAGGCGCCCGCGGTCGAGACCAAGGCCGCTCCGGCCGTGAAGGCAGCCCCGGTCGCCGCCGCGCCGGCTGCCGCCCCCGCGACCGAGGCTGCGCCCGCCACGGCTGCTCCGGCTGCTGCTGCCCCGGCCGCGAAGGCTGCACCGGCCGCCGCCGCGAAGGCCGCCCCGGCACCGCGCGCGACCGCCACCCCGGCCGCGGCCTCCAAGCCCACGCCCGCGACGGCCTCCAAGCCGGTACCCCGCCCGGCTCCCACCCCCGGAAACGCGCCGAAGCCGCGCGCGGTTCCGCCCAAGACTGCACCAGCAGATGTGACGTCGGACTAGTTCCGACGAGTAGCACCAAAAAGGAGAGATATGCCCAAGCAGAAGACGCACTCCGGCACCAAGAAGCGATTCAAGGTCACCGGTAGCGGAAAGATCATGAAGCAGCAGGCTGGCATGCGCCACAACCTGGTGACCAAGTCGGGCCAGCGCAAGCGCCGCCTCAACCAGGACCAGGTCATCGCCCCGGCGAACGTCAAGGCCATCAAGAAGCTTCTCGGCATCTAACGTCGAGCCCCAGAACTAAAGGAAAACGGAAATGGCAAGAGTAAAGAGGGCCGTCAACGCCCACAAGAAGCGTCGGGTAATCCTCGAGCGCGCCAAGGGTTACCGCGGCCAGCGTTCGCGTCTGTACCGTAAGGCCAAGGAGCAGGTCACTCACTCCCTCGTCTACGCGTACCGTGACCGTCGTGCCCGCAAGGGTGACTTCCGTCGCCTGTGGATCCAGCGCATCAACGCGGCGTCCCGTGCGAACGGCCTCACCTACAACCGCCTCATCCAGGGCCTGAACCTGGCCGGAGTGGGCGTGGACCGTCGCATCCTCGCCGACCTCGCCGTCACCGAGCCCGCCACGTTCGCGGCGCTCGTGGCCACCGCGAAGGCCGCTCTCCCGGCCGACACCTCCGCTCCGAAGGTGCTCGCGTAGCCCGCAGTCGTGTTGTCTCGAAGGGCCCGGTAGCCTCACGGCTGCCGGGCCCTTCGTCGCGCCGGTCGGCTCTGCGGAACGGTGCTCTGTTCGGGGGGTCGTCAACATATACGCGCCGGGGAATCCGACCTCCACGGGTAATTCAGGTCGCCAGAATAGACTGCTCCCGTGCTAGATAATCCCCGTTCGCCGCGAGTCAGAGGCGTTGCCAAGCTCGCGAAGCGCGAGGGCAGAATCTCCAGCGGGCAGTTTCTGCTCGAGGGTCCCCAGTCCGTTGCCGAGGCGCTGACGTTCCGTCCGGAGCTCGTCGTCGAGCTGTTCGCGACGCCGACCGCCCTCGACCGGTACACCGATATCGCCCAGCGCGCCGAGGATGCCGGCATCGACGTGGAATTCGTCACCGAGCAGGTGCTCGACACGATGGCTGACACCGTCACCCCCCAGGGGATCATTGCGGTCTGCCGTCAGTTCCCCACCTCTCTCAAAGACATCCTGGCGGGGGAGCCGAAGCTGATCGCGATTCTCGAAGAGGTGCGCGATCCGGGTAACGCCGGCACGATCATCCGGGCCGCGGATGCCGCGGGAGCGGATGCGGTCATCCTCACCGGCCGGAGCGTCGACCTCTACAATCCCAAGGTCGTGCGCGCATCGACGGGCTCGATCTTCCACTTGCCCGTTGCGGTCGGCGTGGAGCTCGAGGCAGTCCTTCTCAAGGTGCAGCAGGCAGGGCTCACCGTGTTGGCGGCCGACATCAAGGGGGAGGACCTCCTGGCCGCCCGGGTCGACGGCGTGCTCGACTCACCCACGGCGTGGCTCTTCGGCAACGAGGCCCGCGGCCTGTCGGATGAGCATTTCGCGCTCGCGGACCGGGCGATCGCCGTGCCCATCTACGGCCACGCCGAATCGATGAACCTCGCTACCGCCGCCTCGGTCTGCCTCTACGAGAGTGCCTTCGCGCAGAGAAGCGGGCAGTAGCTCAGCAGGCAAGTCGCCGTGTCGGCGCGCTCGGTCGCACGCTAACGATCAGGCAACCCTTTGAGCATCGATGAGAGTGGAGCGTCTCGTCTCCCCTATATTGGGGGACATGGAGACAAGCGCAAGCGAGCCCCCGACCTCGAACATCAGCGTGGTTCGAGGAGAACCCCTGGTGATTCTCGACGGAGTGAACAAGCACTTCGGTGACCTCCACGTGCTCAACGACATCAACACCGTGGTCAACCGCGGTGAAGTCGTCGTCGTGATCGGACCGAGCGGATCGGGCAAGTCGACCCTGTGCCGGGCGATAAACCGGCTGGAGACCATCGACAGCGGCACCATCACCATCGACGGTGAACTCCTTCCGGAAGAGGGGTCCGAGCTCGCGCAGCTTCGGGCCGATGTCGGCATGGTGTTCCAGTCCTTCAACCTCTTCGCCCACAAGACGATCCTCGAGAACGTGACCCTCGCGCCGATCAAGGTGCGCAAGCTCTCCAAGACCGATGCTGACAAGCGCGGCATGGAGATGCTCGACAGGGTGGGGATCGCCGACCAGGCCGGCAAGATGCCCGCTCAGCTCTCCGGCGGCCAGCAGCAACGCGTGGCCATCGCCCGGTCGCTGGCCATGACGCCGAAGCTCATCCTGATGGATGAGCCGACGAGCGCGCTCGACCCCGAGATGATCAACGAGGTGCTCGACGTGATGGTCGGCCTCGCAAAGGACGGCATGACCATGGTCGTCGTCACCCACGAGATGGGCTTCGCCCGCAAGGCCGCGGACCGCGTTCTCTTCATGGCCGCCGGCCGGATCGAAGAAGAAGCCACACCGGAGCAGTTCTTCACGAATCCCCAGACCGCGCGCGCCCAGGACTTCCTGTCGAAGATCCTCGATCACTAGACCCACCCGCACCCCATCACAGCACGAGAGAGGTACGAATCCATGAAGAAGAGAATGTTGTCCGTCATCGGACTAGCCGCAGCATCCATGCTGATCCTGGCCGGATGTGCCGGCACTGACGAGCCGGCCGCAGACCCCAAGCCCGTCGCCAGCTTCGCCGCCGGCAGCACGATGGCAAAGCTGTCAGAGGCCGGCAAGATCACCATCGGCACCAAGTTCGACCAGCCGCTGTTCGGGCTCAAAGGCCCGGACGGTCCCGTCGGTTTCGACGTCGAGATCGGCAAGCTCATCGCGGCCAGCCTGGGCATCAAGGCCTCCGACATCACCTTCACCGAGACCGTCTCCGCCAACCGCGAGCCATTCATCGAATCCGGGCAGGTCGATCTGGTGATCGCTACCTACACGATCAACGACAAGCGCAAAGAGGTCGTCTCCTTCGCCGGACCGTACTACTCGGCGGGCCAGTCCATCCTGGTGAAGGCCGACAACAAGTCGATCAAGTCCGAGAAAGACCTGGTCGGGCAGCCGGTGTGCTCGGTGACCGGCTCCACCCCGGCCGCGAAGCTCGCCGAGATCGGCGCCAAGCCGCTGCTCACCGACACGTACTCCAACTGCCTCGAGCCGCTTCGTTCGGGTGCGGTGGTCGCGGTCAGCACTGACAACGTGATCCTCGCTGGCCTCGCGGCCCAGAACGAGGGGGAGTTCAAGATCGCCGGCAAGCCCTTCACAGAGGAGCCCTACGGAATCGGTCTCAAGCACGACGACAGTGACTTCCGTACCTTCATCAACGATGTGCTCACCAAGGCATACAAGGACGGAAGCTACAAGAAGGCGTGGGAAGACACCGCCGGCAAGGTTCTGCCCTATGTCGCTCCTCCCGCGGTAGACGACTACTCGCTGTAACCGACTCCTCACCCATCGGGGTGGTGGGCCGCCGCGGCGGACACCACCCCGATCCACGACTCTCGACGGGAACGATCCATGAATGCGGTGATCGACAACCTGCCGTTGTACCTGCAGGGATTCGGCGTCACGCTGTCACTGTTCGTCATCGCCGGCGTCTCTGCGATCATCCTCGGCACCATCGTTGCGGCGATGCGCATCTCTCCGGTCGCGGGTCTTCGTGGGGCGGCGGCCGCCTACACGGAGATTCTTCGTAACACGCCCCTCACGCTCGTTCTGCTGTTCTTCGCGTTCGTTCTTCCCCAGATCACCCCCCGGATCCCGTATTTCCCGGCGGCGTTGGTGGGCCTCACTCTCTATACCGCACCCTTCGTCGCCGAGGCACTCCGATCCGGCGTCAACGGCGTACCCATCGGACAGGCGGAGGCGGCACGCAGCCTCGGGATGGGTTTCGGCCAGGCGCTCACGCTCATCATCCTTCCCCAGGCCTTCCGCATGGTGATCCCGCCCCTGGTCAACGTGCTGGTCGCCCTTGCCAAGAACACCTCCGTCGCCGGTGGATTCTTCGTGGCGGAACTCTTCACGGTGGGCAAGGCGCTCGCCAACGGGAACGGCAACTCGATAGTCCCGATCCTGCTCGGCGTCGCCTTCTTCTACCTGGTGATCACCATCCCGCTCGGGATCCTCTCGTCACGACTGGAAAAGAGATGGGTGGTGGCCCGCTGAGCTCCTCGGTCTTGTTCGACTCTCCCGGCCCGAAGGCCCGCCGCCGTTCGCTGATCTTCTCGATAGTCGCGATCGTCATCGTCGCGGGGGTACTGCTCTGGGCCGTGCTGACGCTCGCCGCGCCGCGCCAGTCCTCCGGCATCACGCTCCCCGGTTCGTTCGATTCGAGTCGCTGGGACATCTTCCTGGATCCGCGGGTCTGGCGGGACATCGGCCTCGGTGCGCTCGCGACCCTCCGCGCCGCCGCCGTGGCCGCGGCGCTGGCGCTCGTCATCGGCGTCGGCTTCGCCACCCTGCGAACCTCGGTCTTCTCGTGGGTGCGGGTGCCCGCCACCGTCGTGCTCGAGTTCTTCCGCGGCATGCCGGTGCTCCTGCTGATGCTCTTCATTCTGTTGGCGAGCTCGTTCGGCGCGTTCTGGGCGGTGGTGCTCGGTCTCGCCCTCTACAACGGAGCGATCATCGGCGAGATCTTGCGGGCCGGCCTCGCCTCGCTGCCTCGGGGCCAGCGCGAGGCTGGCCTGAGCCTCGGTCTCACTCGCCTTCAGACCAAGACCATGATCGAATTCCCCCAGGCGTTCCGGCAGATGTTGCCCGTGATCGTGGCACAACTGGTGGTCCTTCTCAAGGACACGAGCCTCGGCTACATCGTGGGATACAACGAACTGATCCGCACGACGATGAACAGCATGTCGAGCTTCTACGGCAACCGCTACCTCCTCTCGCTCTTCATAGTGACGTTGGTCATCTACCTCGCGATCAACCTCTCGCTCTCGGCGTTCGCCCGCCGTCTCGCGCGCAAACGGGTCTCCCGCTAGCTCCGACCGACGCCTCGGCACATTGGCATTAAGCTTGGGACCCGTGTCAGACCCCACTACGCCGCCGCCTCTGTCGATCTCCGAATCCACTGTCGGCGCCGCTCTCGATGCGGCTCTCACCGCCATCGGCGAAGCCACGGATGTCGCAAGCCTCAAGCGGGTCAAGACCGAGCACCTCGGTGAAGCGTCACCGCTCGCGAAGCTCAACGCCACGTTGCGGGATGTCGCACCCGCCGACAAGGCCGCCTTCGGAAAGCTCGTCGGCCAGGCCCGCGGTCGCGCGAACCAGGCCTTCGCCGCGCGGGAGTCCGAGCTCTTCGCCGCCGAAGAGACCGCGCGCCTCGCGGCGGAGGCAGTGGATGTCACGGCCGTGGCGTCTCGCTGGACACCGGGCGCGCGTCATCCGCTCAACCTGCTTCAGGAGTACATCGCCGATGTCTTCGTCGGCATGGGCTGGGAGGTGGCCGAGGGGCCGGAGCTCGAGAACGAGTGGTTCAACTTCGACGCGCTCAACTTCGACGAGGACCACCCCGCGCGCGCCATGCAGGACACCTTCTTCGTCGATCCGGTCGATTCGCACCTCGTGCTGCGCACCCAGACCAGCCCGGTTCAGATCCGCTCGCTGCTCACGCGGGAACTCCCCGTCTACGTGATCTCGCCCGGCAAGGTGTTCCGCACCGACGAGCTCGACGCGACCCACACCCCGGTGTTCCACCAGGTGGAGGGCATCGCCATCGACAAGGGGCTCACGATGGCGCACCTGCGCGGAACGCTCGAGCACTTCGCCCGCATCATGTTCGGCGACGAGGCGAAGATCCGCCTGCGCCCCAACTACTTCCCGTTCACCGAGCCGAGCGCCGAGATGGATGTCTGGCAGCCGAACGCCAAGGGCGGCGCCCGCTGGGTGGAATGGGGCGGCTGCGGCATGGTGAACCGCAACGTGCTGCGCGCCGCGGGTATCGATCCCGACGAATACCAGGGCTTCGCCTTCGGCATGGGGATCGAGCGCACCCTGCAGTTCCGCAACGATCTCAACGACATGCGCGACATGGTCGAGGGCGACATCCGCTTCTCGCAGCAGTTCGGAATGGTGGTCTGATGCGCGTCCCGATCTCGTGGCTGCGGGAGTTCGTCGACGTCCCGCTCGACGTCACCCCGGAGCAAGTTCACGCCGCACTCGTGAGCGTCGGCTTCGAAGAAGAGACCATCCACGACTTCGGCCTCAGCGGGCCGATCGTCGTCGGCAAGGTGCTCGAGTTCACGCCAGAGCCGCAGTCCAACGGCAAGACGATCAACTGGTGTCAGGTGGATGTGGGAGAGGCCGAACCCCGAGGAATCGTCTGCGGCGCCCACAACTTCATCGTCGGTGACAAGGTCGTCGTCTCCCTGCCCGGGGCGATCCTGCCGGGCCCGTTCCCCATCGCGGCTCGCAAGACCTACGGGCACGTCTCCGACGGCATGATCGCCTCGGCGCGCGAGCTCGGTCTCGGTGAGGAGCACGATGGCATCCTGCGCCTCGCCTCGCTCGGCCTCGATCCGGAGGTGGGGGCGGATGCCACGGCACTGCTCGGCCTCGACGACTGGGCGGTCGAGATCAACGTCACCCCCGACCGTGGCTACGCCTTCTCCATCCGCGGCGTCGCCCGCGAGTACGCGCACGCCACCGGTGCCGCCTTCCGCGACCCCGCCCTCGCCGTGACTCCAGAGACGACCACCGGGTTCGACGTGACTATCGACGACCGCGCGCCGATCCGCGGCCGCATCGGCGCCTCCGTCTTCGTCACCCGCACGGTGCACGGCATCGACGCCGGTCGCCCCACGCCGCCGTGGATGATCGCCAGGCTGGCCCTCGCCGGCATCCGCTCGATCTCGCTGGTGGTCGACATCACCAACTACGTGATGCTCGAACTCGGCCAGCCGATCCACGGCTACGACCTCGACGCGCTCAGAGGCGGCCTCGTCGTGCGACGCGCACAGCCGGGCGAAAAGCTCGAGACCCTCGACGGCCAGGTGCGCACGCTGCATCCCCAAGACCTTCTCATCACCGACGACTCCGGGCCCATCGGGCTCGCCGGGGTCATGGGCGGAGCCAGCACCGAGATCGGCGCGACCACCGAGAACGTGCTCGTGGAGGCGGCGAACTTCGACCCCGTCTCGATCGCCCGCTCTGCGCGCCGTCACAAGCTCCCGAGCGAGGCCTCGCGTCGCTTCGAGCGCGGTGTCGACCCCGAGGTGGCGGATGCCGCGGCGGCCCGCGTCGTGGAACTGCTCGTGCAGCTTGCCGACGGAACCGCCGATCCCGTCGGATCCCGCCTGTTCGACGTCGCCCCGCGCGAGCCGATCGTGCTGCCGGACGGCTACATCGCCGGTCTGGTCGGCGCCGACTACTCGGATGTCGAGATCCTGCGTTCGCTCACGGACATCGGAGGATCGATCGAGCCGATCGACCACGCGCTGTCGGTGACCCCTCCGAGCTGGCGCCCCGATCTCACCGACAAGGCGACACTCGCCGAGGAAGTGGCTCGCATCGTGGGCTACGACCGTATTCCTGCGGTGCTCCCCACGGCTCCTCCGGGGCGCGGGCTCACGCGCGAGCAGCGTCTCCGACGATCCGCCGCGCAGTTGCTCGCCTCCGCGGGTGCCACCGAGGTGCTCTCCTATCCCTTCGTGTCGAAGCGCGCCAACGACACCTTCGGCGCATCCGTCGCTGGAGTGGTTCCCGCCATCCGTCTGGCGAACCCGCTGGATGGCGAGGCGCCGTTCCTTCGCACCTCCCTCCTTCCCGGGCTCATCGAGATCGCCCGCCGCAACCTCTCCCGCGGACTCGTCGACCTCGCGCTCTACGAGATCGGATCGGTGTTCCGACCGGAGGCCGGTGTGCGGTACGGAAGCGGTGACCTGCCCTCCGGAATCATCCGCCCGACGAGCGCGGAGCTCGCAGACCTGCTCGGCAGCATCCCGCCGCAGCCCCTTCGCGTCGCGGCACTGTTCACCGGCGCTGCCGTCTCTAAGCAGCCCGGCCAGCCCGCGATTCCGCATGGCATCGCGGATGCGCTCGACACGGCCCGCCAGGTCGGCCAGGCGCTCGGTGCAACGGTCTCGATCGCCAAGGGCTCGCACCACTCCCTGCACCCGGGGCGCACCGCGGAGCTGTTCTTCGGCGATCGCAGAGTCGGATTCGCCGGCGAGCTCTTGCCGGCCCTCGCCGACGAACTCGACCTTCCCCGGGTCACCGCGGTGCTCGAGCTCGAACTCGGCCTGCTCATCGAACTGGCCGCCGCCGAGGTCTCGCCAAGCACGATCGCCGCCTACCCTGCGGCGACCCAGGACCTCTCGCTCGTGATCGGTGCGGAGGTGCCGGCGGGCGAGGTCCTCTCGGCGATCGTCGAAGGCGCGGGGCCGTTGCTGGAGGTCGCCCACCTCGTGGACGACTACCGTGGGCAGGGCATCCCCGAGGGATCGAAGTCACTCACGTTCGCCCTGCGTTTCCGGGCCGCGGACCGCACTCTCACGGCGCCGGAGGCCACCGAGGCCAAGCTCGCCGGAGCCGCCCTCGCCGCCGAGAGATTCGGCGCGAGCATCCGCGAGTAGTGGGAGGCCGGTGGATGTCCGCTAGGCTCGAACGGTGGACATCCTTCGCCTCACCGGTTCGACCGAACGCCGCACGTCCGTGCGCCGCGGTCTCCGCCTGCGCTCGGACCGTCGCGGACAGCGACTGCAGGCGACGCTCTCCGTCTGATCGACTGCCGAATCCGGCATCATGATCCGACACCAGCGCCGCCGCACCAGGCCTCGTCGATCCACTCTCAATAAGGTGTAACCATGTCCTATTCCGTTGCCGTGGCCGGTGCCAGCGGCTATGCGGGCGGGGAGCTGCTTCGGCTGCTTTCCCAGCATCCCGAGTTCCAGGTGGTCACGGTCACCGCCTTCCAGAACGCGGGCCAGGCGCTGTCCGAAGTCCAGCCGCATCTGCGCTCATCCGGAAAGCTCACGCTCCAGGCGACCACGCCAGAGGTGTTGAGCGGCCACGACCTGGTCTTTCTCGCCCTGCCCCACGGCAAGTCGGGGGAGCTCACCGCCCACCTCGGTGACGACAGCCTCGTCATCGATTGCGGCGCCGATCACCGCCTCTCGGATGCCGCGGACTGGGCCGCGTTCTACGGCGGGGACCACTTCGGCGCCTGGGCGTACGGCGTGCCGGAACTCCCGGTGGGAGCCGGCAAGCAGCGCGCGGCCCTCGTCGGCGCCACCCGCATCGCGGCTCCCGGCTGCAATGCCAGCACGGTCTCGCTCGCTCTCGCGCCGGGTATCTCGGCCGGGGTGATCGAGGAGCGCGACCTCGTCGCGGTGCTCGCGGTCGGACCGTCCGGCGCGGGCAAGAGCCTCAAGCTCGAGAACCTGGCCAGCGAGATCCTCGGCTCGGCCAACCCTTACGCCGTCGGCGGCACCCATCGCCACATCCCCGAGATCCAGCAGTCGTTGCGTGCAGCCGGGGCCACCGCGCCCACCATCTCGTTCACCCCGGTGATCGTGCCGATGGCGCGCGGCATCCTCGCCACCTCGACCGCTCGCATCATTCCGGGCACCTCGGCCTCCGCCATCCGATCGGCCTGGGAGTCCGCCTACGCCGACGAACCTTTCGTGCACCTCCTGCCCGAGGGACGGATGCCCCGAACCGGTGACGTGCTCGGCTCCAACACCGCCCTCATCGGCCTCGCCGTCGATGAGGCCGCCGGTCGCGTCGTCACCGTCACCGCACTCGACAACCTCGTCAAAGGCACAGCGGGCGCCGCCATCCAATCAGCCAACATCGCCCTGGGGCTCGACGAGACCAGCGGCCTTCCGATCGACGGAGTTGCACCATGAGCGTCACCCACCCCAGAGGTTTTGTCGCGGCCGGAGTCGAATCGGGCCTTAAGGGCAAGGGCGGCAAGGATGTCGCGCTCGTCGTCAACCAGGGGCCGAGCCAGGCCGCCGCGGCGGTCTTCACGAGCAACCGCGCAAAGGCGAACCCGGTGATCTGGTCGCAGCAGGTGATCGCTGACGGCATCGTCAACGCCGTCGTGCTCAACTCGGGCGGAGCGAATTGCTACACCGGCGCGCGCGGATTCCAGGTGACCCACGCGACGGCGGAGCACGCGGCATCCCTTCTCGGCAGTTCCGCCACCGACGTCCTGGTCTGCTCCACCGGCCTCATCGGCGACCAGCTCGACCTCCAGAAGGTGAGCTTCGGTGTCACCGCCGCCCACGCGTTCCTGCGTGAAGACGGGGGACTGGATGCCGCGACCGCGATCATGACCACCGACACGCATCCCAAGCAGGCCGTCGCCCGGGGGGAGGGTTGGTCGATCGGCGGCATGGCGAAGGGTGCCGGTATGCTCGCGCCGGGACTCGCGACCATGCTGGTCGTGATCACTACCGATGCCGCGCTCGACTCCGGTCAGCTGGATGCGGCACTCCGCCACGCCACGCGGGTGACCTTCGATCGCCTCGACTCCGACGGCGCGATGTCGACCAACGACACCGTCGCATTGCTCGCCTCCGCCGCATCCGGCATCTCGCCGACGCTCGAGGAGTTCACCTCGGCTCTCACCGCACTCTGCGAAGACCTGGCCACCCAGCTGCAGCAGGATGCCGAGGGGGCGGCCCACGACATCACGATCGAGGTCGTGGGCTCCGCGTCCGAAGACGAGGCCGTCGAGGTGGGCCGGGCCGTCGCCCGCAACAACCTCTTCAAGGCCGCGGTCTTCGGCAACGATCCCAACTGGGGCCGGGTGCTCGCGGCCGTCGGCACCACGCAGGCCGCTTTCGACCCCTACGACATCGACGTGTCGATGAACGGCGTCCGGGTCGCCCACCGGGGCGAGCCCGACCAGCCGCGGGAGAGTGTCGACCTCACCGGCCGCGCCATGCGCCTGCTGATCGACCTGCACGCCGGGTCATCGACCGCCACGGTCTGGACCAACGACCTCACCCACGACTACGTTCACGAGAACAGCGCGTACTCCAGCTGATGGGCGCACACTCGAGGGAAGCATCCGCGAAGGCATCCGCCCTCATCGAATCCCTGCCGTGGTTGCAGCGGTTCCACGGCAAGACCATCGTGGTCAAGTTCGGCGGCAACGCCATGGTGAACGACGAGCTCAAGCATGCTTTCGCGGAAGACATGGTCTTCCTGCGTCAGGTGGGCGTTCGCCCGGTCGTCGTGCACGGCGGCGGACCCCAGATCTCCGCAGAACTCGCCGCCAGGGGCATCCCGAGCGAATTCCGTGGTGGGCTCCGAGTGACCTCCGCAGACGCCATCTCGGTAGTGCGTGAAGTGCTCACCACTCGCGTCGGGCCGGAGATCGCGGCACTCATCGACTCGCACGGCATCGAGGCGCAGGCCCTGTCGGGGGAGACCGACGGGTTGTTCTCCGGGACCCGGCGCGGCACGGTGGTCGACGGCGAGGACGTCGATCTCGGGCTCGTCGGTGACGTCACGGCCGTGGATCCGGCGGTCGTCCACGCCATCCTCGAGGCCGGCCAGATCCCGGTGATCTCCTCCATCGCTCCGGATGCAGAGAAGCCCGGGCAGTCGCTCAACGTCAATGCCGACTCGGCCGCCGCCTCCCTCGCCGTCGCCCTCCAGGCGGAGAAGCTCGTGATCCTCACGGACGTCGCCGGCCTCTATCGCGACTGGCCCGATCGCGACTCCCTCATCTCCACGATCGATACGACGGAGTTGCGTCAGCTCCTCCCGTCCCTCGAATCCGGGATGATCCCCAAGATGACGGCCTGCCTCGACGCGGTCGACGGCGGGGTTCCCAAGGCCGCGATCATCGATGGTCGCGTCTTGCATTCGATCCTGCTCGAGGCGTTCACCGCCGAGGGGATCGGCACCGAAGTGGTCTCCGGAAAGGACCTGTGATGGACACGCACGACTGGCGCGAACGCTTCGGCGACGCGATGATGGGCTCCCTTGCGCCCCCGCTCGCCATGCTCGAACGCGGGGAGGGTGCCCACGTGTGGGACGTCGACGGCAACCGCTACCTCGACTTCCTCGCGGGCATCGCCGTCAACGCGCTCGGTCACGCGCATCCGGTGCTCGTGGAAGCCGTGAGCCGCCAGGTCGCGACGCTCGCGCACGTCTCCAACTACTTCGCCTCCCCGCCCCAGCTCGAGCTCGCCGAACGCCTGCGTCGCATCACGGGCGCGGGCGATGCCGGCCGGGTGTTCTTCGCGAACTCGGGGGCCGAGGCGATCGAGGCGGCGATCAAGCTCGCCCGCCTCAACCGGGGAGACGGCCGGCGCACGCGCATCCTCTCCCTGATCAACTCCTTCCACGGGCGCACCATGGGCTCGCTCTCGCTCACCGGCAAGACCGCGTTGCGTGAGGTCTTCGAACCGCTGCTGCCCGGAGTCGAGCACATCGACACGACCATCGCGGCGCTCGAAGCGGCGATGGATGACACGGTCGCGGCGATCTTCATCGAGCCGATCAAGGGGGAGGCCGGTGTGCTCGACCTGCCGGAGGGCTTCCTCCGCCGGGCCCGTGAGCTCGCCACCGAGAACGGCTCGCTGCTGATCCTCGATGAGATCCAGACCGGAGTCGGCCGCACGGGCACCTGGTTCGCGTTCCAGCAGACCGACGTTGTGCCGGACGCCCTCGCCCTCGCGAAGGGCATCGCCGGCGGCGTGCCGATCGGGGCGCTCGTGACCTTCGGTGCGGCATCCGAGCTGTTCCAGCCGGGCCAGCACGGCAGCACGTTCGGGGGAAACCCGCTGGCGACAGCGGCGGGGAATGCCGTACTCGGCGAGATCGAGCGGGCCGGACTGATCGAGAACGCCTCGGCGATCGGCGCGAAATTGCACGCCATCATCGAAGACATCGGCTCTCCGCTCATTACCGAGATCCGCGGCCAGGGAGCGCTCATCGGCCTCGGTCTCTCCCAGCCTGTCGCCGGGGCACTCTCCGCTGCGGCCTTCGCCAACGGTCTCATCATCAATGCCCCCAACGACTCCAGCATCCGAATCGCCCCACCGCTCATCGTCGGCGATGCCGAATTGAATGAGTTCCGCGAGAAGTTCAGCCTCGCCCTTCAGACCCTCACATTGGACGCGAAATGACCCGACACTTCCTGCGCGACGACGACCTCAGCCAGGCCGAACAGACCGCGATCCTCGACCTCGCGGTCGAGCTCAAAAGGGATCGCTTCGGCACTCGCCCCCTCGCGGGTCCGCAGACGGTCGCCGTGATCTTCGACAAGTCGTCGACCCGAACGCGCGTCTCGTTCGCCGTCGGTATCGCCGAGCTCGGCGGCATCCCCCTCATCATCTCCACCGCCAACAGCCAGCTCGGGGGCAAGGAGACCGCCGCCGACACGGCGCGCGTGCTCGAACGCCAGGTCGCGGCCATCGTCTGGCGCACCTTCGCCCAGTCGGGGCTCGAGGAGATGGCTCTCGGCACCACGGTTCCGGTGATCAACGGGCTGTCGGATGATTTCCACCCCTGCCAGCTGCTGGCTGACCTGCTCACCATCCGCGAACACCGCGGGTCCCTTGCGGGCCTCACCGTCACCTTCCTCGGGGATGGCGCGAGCAACATGGCCCAGTCCTATCTGCTCGCGGGTGCGACGGCCGGCATGCACGTGCGAGTGGCGTCACCGGTGGACTACGCCCCCACCGATTCAGTGGTCGAGGCCGCCGATCTCGCCGCGGCGAAGACCGGCGGATCGGTCACCCTCTACACGGATCCGGTGGAAGCCGTCGCGGGTGCCGACGTTGTCGTGACCGACACCTGGGTGTCGATGGGAAAAGAGGAGGAGAAGGCCGAGCGTCTCACCACGCTCGGTTCCTACCGGGTCGACACCGAGCTGATGGCGCTGGCGAAGCCCGATGCGCTCTTCCTCCACTGCCTTCCCGCCGACCGGGGCTACGAGGTCACCGCCGAGGTCATCGACGGTGCGCAGAGCGTGGTCTGGGATGAGGCGGAGAACCGCCTGCACGCGCAGAAGGCCCTGATGGCCTGGCTGCTGCAGCAGTAGCCACCCCGCTGGTCGAGTGGCTCGCACCAGCGGCCGAATCGAGACCCGGCACCGAACAAACACTGCACCGATAAACTGCGTACGAAAACAAGGAGCACCACACATGGCAGAACGCGTTGTCCTCGCCTATTCCGGCGGCCTCGACACCTCGGTGGGTATCGGCTGGCTGAAGGATGCCACCGGCAAGGAGGTCGTGGCTCTCGCCGTCGACGTCGGCCAGGGCGGCGAAGACATGGAGGACATCCGTCAGCGCGCTCTCGATTGCGGCGCCGTCGAGGCGATAGTCGTCGACGCGAAGGACGAGTTCGCCGACGACTTCCTGATGCCCGCTCTCAAGGCCAACGCGCTCTACCAGAAGCGGTATCCCCTCGTCTCCGCGCTCAGCCGGCCGGTCATCGCCAAGCATCTGGCGATCGTCGCCAAGCAGCTCGGCGCCGACAGCGTCGCCCATGGCTGCACCGGCAAGGGCAATGACCAGGTGCGCTTCGAGGCGGCTGTCGCGGCACTCGCTCCGGAGCTCACGAGCATCGCCCCGGTCCGCGACCTCGCGCTCACCCGCGACAAGGCCATCATCTACGCCAACGAGCACAACCTGCCGATCCGCCAGAGCGCAGCGAGCCCGTACTCGATCGACAAGAACGTCTGGGGTCGTGCCGTCGAGACCGGCTTCCTCGAGGACCCGTGGAACGCGCCGATCGAGGAGCTCTACGAGTACACCCTGGATCCGACCGTGGCCAAGGAGGCCGACGAGGTCACGATCACCTTCGCCTCCGGCATCCCCGTCGCCCTCGACGGCGTGTCGTACAGTGCCCTGCAGATGATCGAGAAGCTCAACGAGCTCGCCGGCAAGCACGGCGTCGGCCGCATCGATGTCGTCGAGGACCGCCTCGTGGGCATCAAGAGCCGCGAGGTCTACGAAGCTCCGGCGGCGATGGCCCTCATCGAAGCGCATGAAGCGCTGGAGAGCCTGACGCTCGAGCGCGACCTCGGCCGCTACAAGCGTGGAGTCGAGGCGGAATGGTCGAACCTGGTCTACGACGGGCTCTGGTTCTCGAGCCTCAAGCGGTCTCTCGATGTGTTCATCGACGACACCCAGCGGTACGTGAGCGGAGACATCCGCCTCAAGCTGCAGGGCGGTCGGGCCACCGTGACCGGCCAGCGCAGCGAGCAGAGCCTCTACGACTTCAACCTCGCGACCTACGACACCGGCGACACCTTCGACCAGTCGCTCTCCAAGGGCTTCATCGAGATCTGGTCCCTGCCGAGCAAGATCTCGGCGCGCCGCGACCTGTCGGGCAAGTAGTCGTGACCACGGGCTCGGGCGGCGATATCGGATCCACGACAGAGGGGGCCCTCTGGGGCGCCCGCTTCGCTTCCGGCCCGTCGCCCGAGCTCGCCCGCCTCAGCAAGTCGACGCAGTTCGACTGGCAGCTCGGCGGCTACGACATCCTGGGATCCCGCGCCCACGCCAAAGCGCTGGCGGCGGCCGGCTACCTCACGGCCGACGAACTGGTCGTGATGGATGCCGCCCTCGAGACCCTGCGCGAGGCCTGGTCCGACGGGAGCTTTCTCGAGCGCGAGTCGGACGAAGACGTGCACGGAGCCCTCGAACGCGGACTGATCGACATCGCCGGCCCTGAGCTCGGCGGCAAGTTGCGCGCCGGGCGCAGCCGCAACGACCAGATCGCGACCCTGGTGCGGCTCTACCTGCTCGATCACGGACGGGCGATCGCCGAACTGCTCACCCACCTCATCAACGCGATCGCGTCCCAGGCGGAGGCGCATCCGGATGCCGCCATGCCCGGTCGCACGCACCTGCAGCATGCGCAGCCGGTGCTCCTCGCCCATCATCTCCTCGCTCATGCCTGGCCTCTGGTGCGCGATCTCGAACGCTTGCGGGACTGGTCGGTGAGGGCGTCCTTCTCGCCCTACGGCTCTGGTGCTCTCGCGGGGAGTTCCCTCGGACTCGACGGGCAGCTGGTCGCGACCGAGCTCGGACTCACCGGCCCGATGGAGAACTCGATCGATGCGACCGCGAGCCGCGACGTCGTGGCAGAGTTCGCCTTCATCCTCTCCCTTGTGGGCATCAATCTCTCTCGGTTCGCCGAGGAGATCATCCTCTGGAACACTCGCGAGTTCGGTTTCGTGACCCTTCACGACTCCTATTCGACCGGGTCGTCGATCATGCCGCAGAAGAAGAATCCCGATATCGCCGAACTCGCCCGGGGAAAATCGGGGCGCCTGATCGGCAACCTCACCGGACTCCTCGCCACTCTCAAGGGCCTGCCGCTCGCCTACAACCGCGACCTCCAGGAAGACAAGGAGCCGGTGTTCGACTCGGTCGAGAACCTCGAGGTGCTTCTTCCCGCCTTCTCGGGAATGGTCGCCACCCTCGTGTTCAACACCGATCGAATGGCGGAACTCGCGCCCCAGGGATACTCGCTCGCGACGGACGTGGCCGAGTGGCTCGTCACCCAGCGTGTTCCGTTCCGGGAGGCCCACGAGATCAGCGGCACGCTGGTGAGTTTCTGTGAGCGACACGGCCTCGAACTCGACGAGCCGACGGATGCCGACTACCTGGAGATCTCCCCGCACCTCACCGCCGGTGTGCGGAGCGTTCTCACGGTCGCCGGATCGATCGGCAGCCGCACCGGCTCCGGCGGCACAGCCCCAGAGCGTGTCGCGGAGCAGCTCGCGGCGCTCACCCGCCGCGTCCGAACCCTCAAGGAGGCCTGGCAATGACTCTCAGCAAAGACAACCGTCCGCAGAAGCCGGAACAGAATCGCACCCAGAAGATCGTGATGTGGAGCGTCTTCGGAGTGGCTGCCGTGCTCTTCGTGATCGCCGCGATCCTCTTCGTCACCAGCGGCGCGAGGCTCTTCTAACCGCCCGGCGATGTTCGACCGGCAGTTCTTCGAGGCGCCATCCATCGAGGTCGCGCCGCTGCTCCTCGGAGCGATCCTGAGCCACACCACGCTCGAGGGCACCGTCGCGGTGCGCCTCACCGAAGTGGAGGCCTACCTGGGAGAGCGCGATCCCGGGTCGCACGCGTATCGCGGCCCGGGCAAGCGCAACGCGGTGATGTATGGCGAACCGGGTCATCTCTACACCTACTTCACCTATGGCATGCACGTCTGTGCCAACGTCACGTGCTCGCCCGCGGGCACGGCGACCGCCGTGCTGATGCGCGGCGGTGACGTGATCAACGGAGTCGACCTGGCCCGAGCGCGGCGCACGACATCGAAGACGGATGCCGACCTGGCGCGCGGGCCGGCCCGACTGGTGGTGGCGCTGGGTATCACCCTCGGCGAAGGGGGAGCGGATCTCGCTTCGCCGCCGTTCGAGTTGAGCCTGCCCCAGCATCCGCTGCCGTTCGCGACCGGTCCGCGCACGGGGGTGTCCGGCGCGGGAGGGTCTGACGACTACCCCTGGCGCTTCTGGCTGCCGGGGGAGCGCAGCGTCTCGCCCTACAAGGCGCATGTGCCGAAGAAGCGCGTGTGACCCGCTAGAGCACGATGAGCAGGGCGCACGCGCCCGCCCAGACCAGGCTGACCAGTGTGCCGATGATGAAGCGCTCGCGGATCTCCGGACTGTCGAGCTCGGAGAACCGGCCGAGCCCCTTCACCGCGATCAGCACCGCCACGATCTCGAGGTGGCCGAGCACGATGGCGGCGATGAGCGCCAACCGTTCGAGGTAGCCGATGATCGTGCCACCCCGCAGCACCTCGGCGCGATGCATTTCCGGCGGGACCCCTTCGTTCACCACGATTCCGCCGTGTTCTCCCGCGACCGCCGGCGCGGATCCCCGGCTGGAGAAGCCGAGCACGGCGATGGTGACCGGGCTCCCGCCGATGATGCCGAGCAAGGCGAGGAGAATTCCCGCGACAACGGCAACGGCGTTGCTCGGTGCAGGCACTCCCGCGCGGAAGGCGAGCCCGACGAGCCCCGCGATCACCGGCACCGCGGCGAGAAGCGCAAGGGACGGCAACCGAAAGCGGATGGCGGCGAGACAGACGGCGAGCGCCGCGGCGATGACGGCGATGGCCAAGACCCACAACACGACCTGCACGATCACGACGTTCTCCCTTCGCCTGCACTGAGGTCTACGGCAGCGAGCCTACGTTCGAGGGGGGACCTCGCCGCGAACTCGACGCGGAGTGCCGCGCTGCGGGCTCGTTTGCTCGCGGCCTGGGGCGTGATCCCGAGCTGTTTGGCCGCTTCGGCTTGGCTGTTGCCGGCAACAAGCAGGTCGCAGATCTCCCAGCCCTCGGTGCTGCGCCGCCCCCGCAGGTTCAGGAGCAGGTCGACGAAGGCCTCGGCATCCGCGGCTTCGGTCGTCGCTGGGCTGCGAAGGGCGAAGCGGGTGTCCCGCTTCTTCGCGTCATTCACCGCCTCCCGGGCCGCGACGAACGCGGCCCCACCGGCTTCGCGCGCGTTTTCCGGCAGGGGGATGGTCACGTCGCCGATCCCGCATCCCACACTCCACTCGCCATCCCGGGTGAGCGCGAGAATCGCGGTGAGGGCGGTGTCGGATGTTTCGAGAAGCAGTTGGATCTCGTCGCCGGCCGTGCGATCCACCGGCAGAACGAGCCCGTCGCCGAGCAGTGCTTCGAGTGCGAGCATCGTCGCAGCGGCGATATCCGGTCGGTGCCGACTATCTACCTGATCCGCGGTGATCGCGAACATCCTCGCCTCCGCACATGCCCGGGGGGTTGATCCGAACAAATCAACCCTAAGCACTTGATATTGATAAATCAACCTCAGAAGGGTGATATGCCGCGGCGCGATTCTGTTCCTCGGCTAGCCTGAACCGATGAGCGCTGAGGGGGATGCGGGCTTCACGCCGGTCGAGCGCTTCATCGACACGCGGGCTCGCGACCTCCTCGCCCGGGCGCCGGACAGCCGGATCTGGCGCGGCATCGTCGAATTCCTCGTGTTCGGGCTCAAACAGGCCTGGGCCTGCATCTTCGGAGCGGCGCTGCTCGCGGTGCTCTTCGCCACCCGGCTCTGGTATCCCGATGGCGCGGTCCTCGCTCGCAACGACTTCGTGACGATCGCGGCCGTGGTCATCCAGGTGCTCATGATCGCCCTCCGGCTCGAAACCGTCCGAGAGCTGCGCGTCATCATCCTGTTCCATCTCGTCGGCACGGGCATGGAGCTGTTCAAGACCAGCGTCGGATCCTGGATCTACGAGGGGCCGGGCGTGCTGCATCTCTACTCCGTGCCGCTCTACAGCGGTTTCATGTACGCCGCCGTCGGCTCCTACATGGTTCGGGTGTTCCGCCTGTTCGACCTGCGGTTCGACCGCTACCCGCGCCGCTGGCTCACGGCAGTGCTCGCGGCTCTCATCTATGCCAACTTCTTCACCCATCACTACATCTGGGACTTCCGCTGGATCCTGCTGATCGCCGTCGGGCTGCTCTTCGGGCGCTGCGTCATGCACTTCCGGGTCTTCCGACTTCGATTGCGGATGCCGACGGTGCTCGCATTCGTGCTCGTGGCTCTCTTCATCTGGATCGCCGAGAACATCGCAACCTGGGCGAACGCATGGTCCTACCCGAACCAGTTGCACGGCTGGCAACCGGTCTCGATCACCAAACTCGTGTCCTGGGTGCTGCTGATGATCATCTCCGTCGTGCTGGTGGCGTGGGTGTACCCGCCCCGTGCGCTCGAGGCGAGCGAGGCGCAAGCCCGGCCCTGATCGGTGGCCCGCTGGTAATCTTGGGCCGTGCCAGCATCCGAAGTCCTGTCCTCCCAGCGCAATGACGAGTCATTCGATACGGTCTGGGACGAGGTGGTCTGGCGTGGGCTCGTCCATGTCTCGACAGACCAGGCCGAACTGAGGTCGCTGTTGTCGGGTGCGCCGATCACCTACTACTGCGGATTCGATCCCACGGCCGCCAGCCTGCACCTCGGCAACCTGGTGCAGCTGCTGTTGATGCGCCGATTCCAGCTCGCCGGGCACAGGCCACTCGGCCTGGTGGGAGGATCCACCGGACTCATCGGTGATCCGCGGCCGACGGCCGAACGCACCCTCAACTCCAAGGAGACGGTGGCCGAGTTCGTCGGCTACCTCCAGGCGCAGGTGTCGAAGTTCCTGAGTTTCGAGGGAGACAACCCGGCCCGGCTCGTCAACAATCTCGACTGGACAGCCCCTCTCAGCGCGATCGATTTCCTTCGGGATGTCGGCAAACACTTCCGGGTCGGCACCATGCTCAAGAAGGATGCCGTCAGCGCGCGCCTCAACAGCGACGTCGGCATCAGCTACACCGAGTTCAGCTACCAGATCCTGCAGGGAATGGACTTCCTCGAACTCTTCCGCAGTTACGACTGTGTGCTCCAGACCGGGGGGAGTGACCAGTGGGGCAATCTCACCAGCGGTACCGACCTGATCCGCAAGGCGGAAGGGGCCTCGGCCCATGCGATCGGCACACCCCTCATCACCAATTCCGATGGAACGAAGTTCGGCAAGAGCGAGGGGAATGCGGTCTGGCTCGATCCCGCGCTCACCAGTCCTTACGCGTTCTACCAGTTCTGGCTCAATACCGATGATGCCGATGTGATCGAACGGCTGAAGATCTTCACCTTCAACACCCGCGCGGAAATCGACAGGCTCGCTGGGCTGGTCGCAACGGAACCGTTCCGCAGGGAGGCCCAGCGTGCCCTCGCGCGAGAAGTGACGAGCCTCGTTCATGGCACGGAGGCGACGGAAGCTGCCATTGCGGCATCCGCGGCCCTCTTCGGCCAGGGCGAGTTGCATGAACTCGATCCCTCCACGCTCGAAGCGGCCCTTCGGGAGCTCCCGAACACCACCACGACCGCGAACACTCCCGTGGCGCAGCTGCTCGTCGACACAGGCCTCGCCAACAGCCTCGGGGAATCGCGCCGAGCGGTCGAGCAGGGCGGGGTCTACCTCAACAACATGAAGGTGGGGGATGCCTCGCTCACCCTCGAAGCGAACTCGCTCCCCGGTGGCATGGCGGTCCTGCGGCGAGGCAAGAAGACTCTCGCCGGCATCTTCATCGAATGAGCGCAGTGTTCAGTGGTCGCCGTGAAGAGCAGGCGCCGCGCCACAGTGTCGGGAAACCCCGTACTTTAGGGCGACACGCCCGGGTTGCGGCCGTAATTTGACCGACCCCCGATAGACACGTAATCTTCTTTCTTGTCACCCCAAAGGTTCGGAAAGCGGAAGAGCTTACCGGCTTCAAGAGGGACACAATCTAAGTCAAATAGCGGTCAACCTCTTGTAGGAGATCGTCTTCAGATCTTATGATGAAGAACCCACCTCGTGAGTATGTCCAGCCGGTTCGTCGCGCGCTTTTCAAGCCGCGAAGGTCGATTTGACAAGTACCGCGAAGGTGGTAAATTAGACAAGTTGCCCGGCGCGAGAGCGAGGGTGACAAACACAAGTTTTACAGCAGTCAAACAGCGTCTTCACGGCGCACTTGCTGCGAATGGTATGGCCCTGGGTAGAAGCCGCGAGGTGAAAACCAGGAGCATCCGATCCTTGAGAACTCAACAGCGTGCACAATGTCAAATGCCAAAAACCCGTATGCGGTGTAGTCGGTTTCTAGCCGTCGAACCGCATCGGATTCCTTTGGAAAAGATATAAAACAACAAAGCAAGTCAGTATTGATTTGTTCTGTCAGTTTCAAACTTGCAACCTGTCCGCCCATTCCGGTGGCTGGTTGCACTAGATGTGCCGTTCGACTTCGGTCGTTCGTGCAATCAAACATTTACGGAGAGTTTGATCCTGGCTCAGGATGAACGCTGGCGGCGTGCTTAACACATGCAAGTCGAACGATGAAAGGGAGCTTGCTCCCTGGATTAGTGGCGAACGGGTGAGTAACACGTGAGTAACCTGCCCTTGACTCTGGGATAAGCACTGGAAACGGTGTCTAATACCGGATACGAACTTCAGCCGCATGGCTAGGAGTTGGAAAGAATTTCGGTCAAGGATGGACTCGCGGCCTATCAGCTAGTTGGTGAGGTAATGGCCCACCAAGGCGACGACGGGTAGCCGGCCTGAGAGGGTGACCGGCCACACTGGGACTGAGACACGGCCCAGACTCCTACGGGAGGCAGCAGTGGGGAATATTGCACAATGGGCGCAAGCCTGATGCAGCAACGCCGCGTGAGGGACGACGGCCTTCGGGTTGTAAACCTCTTTTAGTAGGGAAGAAGCGAAAGTGACGGTACCTGCAGAAAAAGCACCGGCTAACTACGTGCCAGCAGCCGCGGTAATACGTAGGGTGCAAGCGTTATCCGGAATTATTGGGCGTAAAGAGCTCGTAGGCGGTTTGTCGCGTCTGCTGTGAAAACTGGGGGCTCAACCCCCAGCCTGCAGTGGGTACGGGCAGACTAGAGTGCGGTAGGGGAGATTGGAATTCCTGGTGTAGCGGTGGAATGCGCAGATATCAGGAGGAACACCAATGGCGAAGGCAGATCTCTGGGCCGTAACTGACGCTGAGGAGCGAAAGCATGGGGAGCGAACAGGATTAGATACCCTGGTAGTCCATGCCGTAAACGTTGGGAACTAGATGTAGGGTCCATTCCACGGATTCTGTGTCGCAGCTAACGCATTAAGTTCCCCGCCTGGGGAGTACGGCCGCAAGGCTAAAACTCAAAGGAATTGACGGGGGCCCGCACAAGCGGCGGAGCATGCGGATTAATTCGATGCAACGCGAAGAACCTTACCAAGGCTTGACATATACCGGAAACGGCTGGAAACAGTCGCCCCGCAAGGTCGGTATACAGGTGGTGCATGGTTGTCGTCAGCTCGTGTCGTGAGATGTTGGGTTAAGTCCCGCAACGAGCGCAACCCTCGTTCTATGTTGCCAGCACGTAATGGTGGGAACTCATAGGAGACTGCCGGGGTCAACTCGGAGGAAGGTGGGGATGACGTCAAATCATCATGCCCCTTATGTCTTGGGCTTCACGCATGCTACAATGGCCGGTACAAAGGGCTGCAATACCGCAAGGTGGAGCGAATCCCAAAAAGCCGGTCTCAGTTCGGATTGGGGTCTGCAACTCGACCCCATGAAGTCGGAGTCGCTAGTAATCGCAGATCAGCAACGCTGCGGTGAATACGTTCCCGGGCCTTGTACACACCGCCCGTCAAGTCATGAAAGTCGGTAACACCCGAAGCCAGTGGCCTAACCGCAAGGAAGGAGCTGTCGAAGGTGGGATCGGTAATTAGGACTAAGTCGTAACAAGGTAGCCGTACCGGAAGGTGCGGCTGGATCACCTCCTTTCTAAGGAGCACGTGCAGTCCAACTGAAGACGCCCTGTTTACAGGCATCCGCTCGTTGGAACTAACTGCCAAGTTATTTCGGAGGCATACGTTCTCCGGTGACGCTCATGGGTGGAACATTGACATTGTGACCAGGACGAAGATTCGTCAAGCCAGTACAACCCCTGTTTACAGGGGTTAGGAAAACTTCGAATCATCGGCCTGGTCTTTTGCACGCTGTTGGGTCCTGAGGGACCGGGCCGGCCTTCCCTTTACGGGGTGGGTCGGATACCGACCTCTGGACCCGCTGGAGATTGCCCTTCGGGGGAGTCACCACGGACCTCGGACTTCGATCCCTGGCGAACTACCGGCCCATGATTACTCATGACACGGCAAGCACAGGTAAGACGAAGTACCGCCCGTACTTTGAGAACTACACAGTGGACGCGAGCATCTTAGAGACTGCCCGTCAAAATGGTTGCCGGCTTCGGTGGGTTTCCGCCTTGACGGGTTGATCTCTTCAATAAAGATCTAGCAAGCAGCGTTGTTTATTCAACGCGATTGCTGTTCTTTGTGTAATTTTGTCATCAAGTTTCTAAGTGCAAACGGTGAATGCCTTGGCTTCTGGAGCCGAAGAAGGACGTATAAATCTGCGATAAGCCTCGGGGAGCTGATAATAGAGCTTTGATCCGAGGATCTCCGAATGGGGAAACCCCGCCAGGCGTAGCAATACGACCTGGTGACTTCCGCCTGAATATATAGGGCGGATAGAGGGAACGTGGGGAAGTGAAACATCTCAGTACCCACAGGAAGAGAAAGCAAAAGCGATTCCGTAAGTAGTGGCGAGCGAAACCGGAAGAGGCCAAACCGATCATGTGTGATAGCCGGCAGGCGTTGCATGGTCGGGGTTGCGGGACTTTTTAGCAGTTACTGCCGTACTGCAACAGTTACAACGCGATATAGACGAATGGCATTGAAAGGCCAGTCACAGAGGGTGCCAACCCCGTAGTCGAAATGTCGCAATGGCTGAAGAAGTATCCCAAGTATCACGGGGCCCGAGAAATCCCGTGTGAATCTGTCAGGACCACCTGATAAGCCTAAATACTCCCAGAAGACCGATAGCGGACAAGTACCGTGAGGGAAAGGTGAAAAGTACCCCGGGAGGGGAGTGAAATAGTACCTGAAACCGTTTGCATACAAACCGTTGGAGCCTCCTTAGTAGGGGTGACAGCGTGCCTTTTGAAGAATGAGCCTGCGAGTTAGTGCTCAGTGGCGAGGTTAACCCGAGTGGGGTAGCCGTAGCGAAAGCGAGTCTGAATAGGGCGAAATAGTCGCTGGGTCTAGACCCGAAGCGAAGTGATCTATCCATGGCCAGGTTGAAGCGACGGTAAGACGTCGTGGAGGACCGAACCCACTTCAGTTGAAAATGGAGGGGATGAGCTGTGGATAGGGGTGAAAGGCCAATCAAACTTCGTGATAGCTGGTTCTCTCCGAAATGCATTTAGGTGCAGCGTTGCGTGTTTCTTGCCGGAGGTAGAGCTACTGGATAGCTGATGGGCCCCAAAAGGTTACTGACGTTAGCCAAACTCCGAATGCCGGTAAGTGAGAGCGCAGCAGTGAGACGGTGGGGGATAAGCTTCATCGTCGAGAGGGAAACAACCCAGACTACCAACTAAGGTCCCAAAGCGTGTGCTAAGTGGGAAAGGATGTGGAGTTGCATAGACAACCAGGAGGTTGGCTTAGAAGCAGCCACCCTTGAAAGAGTGCGTAATAGCTCACTGGTCAAGTGATTCCGCGCCGACAATGTAACGGGGCTCAAGCACACCACCGAAGTTGTAGATTTCGTATAGTAGCCCGGCCCACTTGTGGGTCCAGGCGTACGGAGTGGTAGGAGAGCGTCGTGTGGCGAGCGAAGCGGCGGTGTAAACCAGCCGTGGACGCCACACGAGTGAGAATGCAGGCATGAGTAGCGAAAGACGGGTGAGAAACCCGTCCTCCGAAAGAACAAGGGTTCCAGGGCCAGGCTAATCCGCCCTGGGTAAGTCGGGACCTAAGGCGAGGCCGACAGGCGTAGTCGATGGACAACGGGTTGATATTCCCGTACTGACGAAGAACCGCCCAAGATAATCCAGTAATGCTAAGCATCTGAATCCCCTAGATGGATCCCTTCGGGGTGAAGCGTGGGGCCTAGCGTGCGACCCTATGCTGGTGCGTTTAGCGTATTAACAGGTGTGACGCAGGAAGGTAGCTGAGCCGGGCGATGGTTGTCCCGGTCTAAGGATGTAGGGCGGACGATAGGCAAATCCGTCGTTCACATAGCCTGAGACCCGATGGGTAGTCCTCACGGACGAAATCAGTGATCCTATGCTGCCAAGAAAAGCATCGACGCGAGGTTCAAGTCACCCGTACCCCAAACCGACTCAGGTGTTCAGGTAGAGAATACCAAGGAGATCGAGAGAATCGTGGTTAAGGAACTCGGCAAAATGCCCCCGTAACTTCGGGAGAAGGGGGGCCCGCGGTGTGAAAGGACTTGCTCCTGGAGCACCATACGGCCGCAGAGACCAGTGGGAAGCGACTGTTTACTAAAAACACAGGTCCGTGCCAAGTCGCAAGACGATGTATACGGACTGACGCCTGCCCGGTGCTGGAAGGTTAAGAGGAACGGTTAGCCGCAAGGCGAAGCTGAGAATTTAAGCCCCAGTAAACGGCGGTGGTAACTATAACCATCCTAAGGTAGCGAAATTCCTTGTCGGGTAAGTTCCGACCTGCACGAATGGCGTAACGACTTCCCAGCTGTCTCAACCGCGAACTCGGCGAAATTGCACTACGAGTAAAGATGCTCGTTACGCGCAGAAGGACGGAAAGACCCCGTGACCTTTACTACAGCTTGGTATTGGTGTTCGGAGTGGCTTGTGTAGGATAGGTGGGAGACTTTGAAGCTTGGACGCTAGTTCAGGTGGAGTCATTGTTGAAATACCACTCTGGTCACTTTGGATATCTAACTACGAACCGTAATCCGGTTCTGGGACAGTGCCTGGTGGGTAGTTTAACTGGGGCGGTTGCCTCCTAAAAAGTAACGGAGGCGCCCAAAGGTTCCCTCAATCTGGTTGGCAATCAGATGTCGAGTGTAAGTGCACAAGGGAGCTTGACTGTAAGACTGACAAGTCGAGCAGGGACGAAAGTCGGGACTAGTGATCCGGCAGTGGCTTGTGGAAGCGCTGTCGCTCAACGGATAAAAGGTACCTCGGGGATAACAGGCTGATCTTGCCCAAGAGTCCATATCGACGGCATGGTTTGGCACCTCGATGTCGGCTCGTCGCATCCTGGGGCTGGAGTAGGTCCCAAGGGTTGGGCTGTTCGCCCATTAAAGCGGTACGCGAGCTGGGTTTAGAACGTCGTGAGACAGTTCGGTCCCTATCCTCTGCGCGCGCAGGAAATTTGAGAAGATCTATCCCTAGTACGAGAGGACCGGGATGGACGAACCTCTGGTGTGTCAGTTGTTCCGCCAGGAGCACCGCTGATTAGCTACGTTCGGAATGGATAACCGCTGAAAGCATCTAAGCGGGAAGCCAGCTTCAAGATGAGATTTCCATGACTTAGGTCGAGAGGCTCGCAGCTAGACTACTGCGTTGATAGGCGGGATGTGGAAGTGGGGACTAAAGACCCATGGAGCTGACCCGTACTAATAAGCCGATAACTTGATAACACTTTTCTTCCCATCCTGGGCCCGTAAGGGTACCGGTGGGAATGAGATGCTCTGCGTCCACTGAGTGGTTCCCGATGTACGGTCGGGAATCAGCACAACACCAGTTGTGATGGTCTCTTTCGAGAGGCTTGATCCGCTGAGCTGTTGGCTAATTCGAAACCTATATCCATAGTGTTTCGGCGGCCATAGCGAGAGGGAAACGCCCGGTCACATTCCGAACCCGGAAGCTAAGACTCTCTGCGCCGATGGTACTGCAAGGGGGACCTTGTGGGAGAGTAGGACACCGCCGGACTTCTTTGTAAGATGGCCACCCAGCAATGGGTGGCCATTTTGCTTTAAGAGGCACGTTTTGAACACGTGCTCCGATTCCACAACTTCACCAGTGACGACAGATCCAGGGGTAATTCGTGTCCGAATTCCAAGATCGCTCCCAGAGGCCGGGCGACCGTCCCGCCGCCTCGCGAGGGTCCGACGGCCGTCCCCAGCGTGGCGCTCCGGCGTCGGGCAGGCCGCCACGTCCCGCCGGCCAGGGGGATCGACCGCAGCGCGGCCGTCCCGATGCAGACCTGTCGAAGAATCCGCGTGAGCGTCGGCCCGGCACCGGATACCAGGGACGTTCCGCCCAGGAGATCGAGGACCGCGATCCCTTCGGCACGAAGTCGGTGCGTTCGCGTCACGACGACCCGGTCATCCCGGACGACGTACAGCCCAAGGATCTCGATCGCGTTGCCAGGGCGCAGCTGAAGACCCTGAGCAAAGAGAATGCCGACGGCGTAGCCCAGCACCTGGCGATGGTGGCGCGGTTGATCGACACCGACCCCGTTCTGGCCCATGCGCATGCGGTATCCGCCGCACGCCGGGCCGGACGGATAGCGGTGGTGCGAGAGACTCTGGCGATCACGGCGTATTCCATCGGCGACTTCGCGCTTGCCCTGCGTGAACTGCGAACCTATCGCCGGATCTCCGGTCGTGACGACCAGCTGCCGCTCATGGTCGACAGCGAGCGCGGCCTTGGGCGACCGGATCGTGCGCTCGAGCTCGGTCGTTCCGTGCCGAGGGCCTCCCTCGCGGTCGAGGTGCAGGTGTTGCTCGCGATCGCGATGTCCGGGGCCCGCCTCGACCTGGGCCAGACGGATGCGGCCCTCGACGAACTGCAGATCCCGCAGCTCGATCCGAACACCGCTTTCTCGTGGAGCCCTGCTCTCTTCGACGCCTACGCAGCCGTGCTCGAGGATCTGGGCCGCGAAGCCGAGGCGGAGGAATGGTGGCAGCGGTCCGAGCGGGCGTCCGATGCCATCGAGGCCGGCGACCGTGAGCCGGAAGACGACGTGATCGAGATCGTGGAGGAAGGCCAAGACGGTGTTGTTCTCGAAGAAGACGAGCAGGAGACCGCGGTTGACTGAGGGCATGACCGGACGCACACCCCTTGACGGTGTCGACCTCGTGCTCGCCGACCTCGACGGAGTGGTCTACAAGGGCGATGCCGCCATCGCACACGCGGTCGAGAGTCTGAATGCTGCCAGCGGCAGCACCGACGGGCAGACCCGGCGCATCGGGTACCTGACGAACAATGCGTCCCGTACCGCCGCATCCGTCGCCGAACACCTGGCGAGCCTCGGGCTGACCGCGGTGGAGGACGACGTCGTGACCTCCCCGCAGGCCGCCGTCCGGCTGCTCGCCGAGCTCGTTCCCTCGGGCGCCACAGTGCTGGTCGTGGGTGGAGAAGGACTCACGTCGGTCGTCGAGCAGGCGGGCTTCGTGGTGACCCGGTCGGCGCTGGATCAGCCTGCTGCCGTCATCCAGGGGTTCGCTCCCGATGTGGGCTGGAAGGACCTGGCGGAGGCCTCGTTCGCACTCAACGACGACCCCGAACGACCGTGGGTGGCCACCAACACCGACTGGACGATTCCGGTCGCGCGCGGCATCGCCCCCGGCAACGGCACCCTCGTTGGTGCGGTTCACAATGCCGTCGGCCGCCTGCCTGTGGTTGCCGGAAAGCCGGAGATCGCCATCTTCGAGGAGGCGGTACGCCGCTTCGGAGGCGCGAAGGCCTTGTTCATCGGGGATCGCTTGGACACCGACATCCTCGGGGCCAATCGTGCCGGGATGGAGTCGGTGCTCGTGCTCACGGGCATCGACGGGCGAAAGCAGGCCCTCGCTGCCAATGCCAAGTCCCGCCCCACCTACATTCTCAGCGATCTCCGCGAGCTGGCGGAGGAGTACCCGCGAGCCGTGAGCACTACGGACCCGCGAACGGGCGACACTGTCGTCACCGTGGGGGGCGCCGCGGTGCGTCTCGCCAAGACCACTGTGACGATCGATCGCGCCGGCGAACGGCCGATCGATCTGCTACGCGCGGCGACGGCTCTCATCTGGGGATCCGGACTGCCGATCTACGGACTCGACGTCGCACCGGAGCTGTATTCGTGACGGTACCGTTGGACTATGACTCCTGAGTCGATCGACGATGCCTCGGCCGCAGCCCCCAACGCTTCTGCCGACGATGCGAGCGCGTTGCTGCCGCGCCTGCGCGTGATCGAGGACCAACCGCTCGAATCCCGGGCTGCCGCCTTCGTGCAGATCCACGACCGGTTGCAGGCAACTCTCGAGGGATCGGTTCGAGACGGGGGCGTCGACACGTCGAACTCGCATGGCTGAGGCGCGACTGGATGCCGCCCTGGCGGAACGGGGGATCGCACGGTCCCGTACCCATGCCGCTCGACTGATAGCCGACGGATGGGTCACCGTCGACGGCCGCACCGTGATCAAGCCCTCAGCCCGCGTGGGGGACGACCAGGTGCTCGCGCTGACGGCGATCGACCACTACGTCAGTCGCGCCGCCCACAAACTCCTCGCGGCGCTGGATGCCTTCGCGGTGCCAGTGACCGGCCGCGACGCCCTCGATGTCGGGGCATCCACCGGCGGATTCACCCAGGTGTTGCTCGAGCGCGGTGCTCACTCGGTCGTCGCCCTCGATGTGGGCCACGGTCAGCTGGATCCGTTCATCGGCAACAATCCGGCCGTCACGGTGATCGAAGGGTTCAACGCCCGCGAGCTCACCGTGCCGACGCTCGATGCCGCGGCCGGCCACGCCGTGCGAGTGAGCATCGTGGTGGCGGACCTGTCATTCATCTCCCTGACCACCGTGCTGCCGGCCCTGGTGGCCACCGTCGGCACCGACGCGGACTATCTCCTGCTGATCAAGCCCCAGTTCGAAGTGGGCCGCACCGGCGTGAAAGAGGGCATCGTGCACGATCCGGGGCTTCGTGCCGACGCGATCAGCGACGTGCTCTGGGCGGCCTGGGACCTGGGGCTTCCGACGGCGGGACTCATCTCCTCACCAATCCTCGGCGCCGCCGGAAACCATGAGTATCTGGTCTGGTTCAGCGCGCTCACGGGCAGCAATCCGACAGAATGGAGAGAGCGGGTCCTCGAACTCTCTCGACCCAACCCCACCTGAGTCGCTGATGTGCGGCGGGGACTATCCGCACAGTGAACATCCGCACAGTGAACATCCGCGCAGTGAACATCCCCGCAGTGAACGTCTCGATAGAGAGTGACCCCGACAGTGATCCCCAGCCGGTGATCGCCCGAGAAGCACAAGGAGAACCGGTGTCCGAACGCTTCATGCTCGTGGTCGCCCATACGGGGCGCCAGGACTCCCTCGATGCGGCCGTGACGGTCTCCCGGCAGCTTCTCGCCGCCGGAGTCACGCCCGTCATGAAAAAGGACGAGCACGACGATGTTCTCGACAACGCGCCGGAGCTGAGCGCGATTGCGGTGCTCGGCGACAGTGTGACTGTCGCGGACGTCGAGCTGGCCATCGTGCTGGGCGGTGACGGCACCATTCTGCGGGCGGCGGAGCTCACGCGGGGCTGCACCGCTCCACTGCTCGGGGTCAACCTCGGACACGTCGGCTTCCTGGCCGAGAGCGAGCGTGACAACCTCACGGACACGGTGCGCCGCGCTCTGAACCGCGACTATGAGGTCGAAGAGCGCATGACTCTTGCCGTGCGCGTCAAGGTCGACGCCGAGGTGATCTACGAGACCTGGGCGCTCAACGAGGCGACGGTCGAGAAGGCCAGCCGTGAGCGGATGCTCGAGGTCGTGATCGAGGTCGATGGCCGACCGCTCTCCTCCTTCGGCTGCGACGGAGTGGTGATGTCGACGCCCACAGGATCCACGGCCTATTCATTCTCGGCAGGGGGACCGATCGTCTGGCCGGAGCTCGAGGCGATGCTGCTCGTGCCGCTCAGCCCGCATGCGCTGTTCGCCCGCCCGCTCGTAGTCGGGCCGGAGTCGGTCTTCGCGGTGGAGGTTCTCGCGCGCACGCAGGGCACCGGGGTGCTCTGGTGCGACGGACGACGCACCCACGACCTGCCGCCCGGCGCCCGGGTGATCGTGCGCCGCTCACCGGTGCCGGTGCGCCTCGCGCGATTGCACCGGGGGCCGTTCACCGACCGGCTGGTGAACAAATTCCACCTTCCGACCAGCGGATGGCGTGGTCCGGGCGACGGCGCGATCGCATGATCGAGGAGATCTTCATCCGCGACCTCGGAGTGATCGGCGAAGCTCGACTTCCCCTCGGTCCCGGGTTCACGGCCATCACCGGCGAGACCGGTGCGGGAAAGACCATGGTGGTCACCGCTCTCGGACTTCTCCTTGGGGATCGCTCGGACAGTTCGGTGCTCCGCCAAGGGAGCGGCTCGGCTGTCGTCGAAGGGCGCTGGCTGGTCGATCCGGAGGGCGCCGTCGCGGAACGTGTGCGGGATGCCGGTGGCGACCTCGACGAGGGGGAACTGATCCTCGCCCGGTCGGTCTCGCAGGAGGGACGCAGCCGCGCCACCGTCGGCGGCCGCACTACGCCGGTGAGCGTGCTCGCAGAGCTCGGCGAACAATTGGTCGTCGTGCACGGTCAATCCGACCAGGTGCGCTTGCGCTCGGCGACAGCGCAGCGTGAGGCACTCGATCGCTTCGCCGGAGCCGCGCTGTCGACAGTGCTCGACGACTACCAGGCCACCTATCGGCGCTGGCAGGCGAACCAGGGCGAACTCGACGTGATCGTGGCCGAGCAGGAGTCACGCCAGAGCGAAGCCGCCGAACTCCGCCGAGCGATGGCGGAGATCGAGTCCGTGGCGCCCCAGGCCGGTGAGGATGTCGAGCTCGCCGAACGGGCCGACCGGTTGACGAACCTCGAGGACCTGCGGCTCGCGGCTTCCGAGGCGCACGAGCTCGTGTCATCCGACGACCTGGTGGAGCCGCGGGACGCGCTCGGGCTGCTGGATTCGGCTCGTCGCCAGCTCGAACGGGTGTCGGGCCACGATTCGACCCTCGCCCCGATCGTGGAAGCACTGGCGAGCGCCAGCTATCTCGTCGCCGACGTGTCCGCGCAGCTGTCGAGCTACCTCGGTGGCCTCGACGGCGACAGCGCCCGCGAACTGGAGACCGTGCAGAACCGACGCTCGGAGCTGGGGGAGGTCAGCCGCAAGTACGGCCCCTCCCTCGACGACGCGATCCGCTATCTCGACAGCGGCAGCTCGAGGCTGCTCGAACTCGATCAGGACTCCGACCGTATCGACAGCCTTCGCGCGGAGGTCGAGTCCGATCGCGCACGGGTGATCGAGCTCGCCGGCGAACTCGGGAGGGTGCGGCGCGACTTCGCGGTCCGGCTCGGCGAGAGGGTGAGCGAGGAGCTCGTTGCGCTCGCGATGCCCAACGCGCGGTTGACGGTCGAGGTCACAGAGCGACAGGACTACGGGCTCAGCGGACGGGACGTCGTGGCGATCCTGCTCGCACCGCATCCTGGCGCGGAGCCGCGTCCTCTCGGCCGCGGGGCTTCCGGCGGAGAGCTCTCGCGGGTGATGTTGGCGATCGAGGTGGTGATCGCCGGAAATGATCCCGTGCCCACCTTCATCTTCGATGAGGTCGACGCCGGCGTCGGGGGTGCCTCTGCCATCGAGATCGGCCGCCGACTGGCCAGGCTCTCGCACTCCGCCCAGGTGATCGTGGTGACCCATCTCGCCCAGGTGGCCGCCTTCTCCACCAACCATCTGCGCGTCGTGAAAGACAGCGACGGAGCGGTGACCGCCTCGAGCGTGCAACAGCTCGAGGGGGAAGAGCGGATCGAGGAGATGGCGCGGCTGCTCTCCGGTCTGAGTGGATCGGAGAGCGGACTTCAGCATGCCCGCGAACTCATCGAGACCGCGCGCGGACTCGACAGCGAGTCGCGGTAGCCGCGGGTTCGCCTAACCGCCCAGTTCGACGCGGACGCCGCGCGGAGTGTCGGCAAGGATGCCGCTGCCCTCGAAGGCGGCCTCGAGTTGGGGTCGCGTGTGGCTGAAGTGGGTCCAGTCTTCGGTGTGGAGGCCCACCACGAGCCGTGCCCCCAGCGATTGGGCCGCGGTGGCGGCATCCGTCGAGTTGAGGGTGAGGTCGGCATCGATCTCGTCGACGCGGGCCGCTCCGGCGAACAGCAGCGCGATATCCACCGGGGCGAACCGATCCGCGATCTGGCGCACGAGCGGCAGGGACGCGTTGTCGCCGCTCACATACACCGTCGGCTCACCCTCGGCTTCGAGCATGAACCCGATGACCGGGCCGACCATCGGTTCCGACCCGGGCGGCCCGTGCAGGGCGGGCATCGCGGTGATCGTCACGACGCCGAAATCGTAGCTCTCCCAGTTGTCGAGGCCGATGACGCTGCCTCCGAAAAGGTCGTCGGCGGCCTGCCGTGTGCTCAGGGTCGGGATGCCCTGCGCGATGAGTTCGAGACCCTCCCAGTCGAGATTGTCCTTGTGGCCGTGGTGCGAGAGCAGCACGAGGTCCACCGGGCCGAGATCCGTCCGGGCGATGGCCGGACCGGCAGTCTTCTCCAGGGTGGTCTCGTCCGGATCTTCATAGACCTGGGGAGCGTCGAAGGTGGGATCGGTGACGATCCGCAGGCCGGCGTACTCGAGAAGTGCGGTGGGGCCGCCGATAACAGTGATGGCTGTCGTAGACACAGTGCGAGCCTACGCTGGAGACATGGCCGATCGACTCGCGGATGCTGTGAGCCCCTATCTGCGCTCCCACGTGGCGAATCCCGTTGACTGGTTCCCCTGGGGAGACGAGCCCTTTGCCGAGGCGCGGCGACGGGATGTGCCGGTGCTGGTTTCGATCGGGTACTCGACCTGCCACTGGTGTCATGTGATGTCGCGGGAGACCTTCAGCGATCCCGTGATCGCCTCCCGCCTTGCCGCGGACTTCGTGGCGGTGAAAGTGGATCGGGAGGAGCATCCCGATGTGGACGCGAGTTACCTCGCCGCGGCCGGAGCCTTCACCGGCAACCTGGGGTGGCCTCTCAACGTCTTCGTCACGCCAGAGGGCAAGGCCTTCTACGCGGGGACCTACTGGCCGCCGACGGCGGTGGGCGACATCCCGTCGTTCGGGCAGGTGCTCGATGCGGTGGCGGATGCCTGGACCGCCCGACGCCCCCAGGTGGAATCTACGGCGGCCGCAATCGCGGACGCGCTGCGACAGCCGGCTGATGGACACACCGCCGACTCGGGCGAGGCCGGCACGGGGCCTCTCGATTCGGCGGTCGCCGAACTGCTCGCCTACGAAGACTCCGAATTCGGGGGCTTCGGCGGCGCCCCCAAATTCCCGGTCGCGCCGGTGCTGCTCTTCCTGCTCGAGCGGGGTGCCGATGCCCCACCGGCCCTGGCGCTCGCCTCCCGCGCGCTCGCCGCGCTCTCCGGTCGGCACGCCGCCCCCGGCCAGCCGACCGCCGCGCTGAGGGACCGCCTGGAGGGCGGATTCTTCCGGTACGCCACGAAACGGGACTGGACCGATCCCCACTTCGAGCGGATGCTCTACGACAACGCCCAGCTGCTCACCGCGTTCACGAGGCTCGCCCAGCTCGATGCCGAGGCGCGGGACTGGGCCGTCGAGGTCGCGGAGGGCATCTCCGCGTTTCTCATCGGGGTCATGCAGCAGCCGGTCGGGGGATTCGCCTCGGCGCAGGACAGCGAAAGCACCATCGACGGCGTGCGGCGGGAAGGGGCGTACTTCGCCCTCGGGGCAGCGGCGCGTGCTGCGCAGGAACCTCCGCCGATCGATGCCAAGATCCTCACCGGCTGGAATGGGCTGGCAATCGGAGCGTTGGCGACCGCCGGTTTCGCGCTCGCACGTGAAGAGTGGATCGTGGCCGCCCGACGGGCAGCCGACGCGGTGATCGAAGGGCACCTGCGCGCCGACGGGACGCTGGTGAGAGCATCCATCGGCGGACGGATGTCGTCGGCTCACGCCACCCTCGAAGACTACGGAATGCTCGCCTCCGGGCTGCTCGACCTCGCGACGGCGACCGGAGACGTGCACTACGCCTCGGTGGCCCGATCGCTGATCGATCTGACTCTCGGCGCGGCGGGTTCCGGCGTCTTCGGCGTGCCGGGAGGTGCGGACCCCGTGCTGGTGGCGCAGGGCACTGCCATCGAGAACGACCCCTCGGAAGGTGCCTACCCCTCCGGGCTGAGCTCGATGGCGAGAGCCTCTGTCTCGCTGCATCTGCTCGGGGGCGACCCGCGGTATCGGGAAGCCGCCGACCGAGTGGTCCGGCACCTGTTGCCCCTTGCCGTGCCGCGCCCGGTGTCGTTCGGTGCGACCCTCGCGGTGGCATCCGCACTCTCCCGGCCGATCGCGCAGCTCGTCGTGGTGAGCGAGGACCCGAAGTCGGATCTGGCCGACCTGGCCCGGTCCCGCTTCGGCAGCGGTCTGCTCAGCATCGTGGTGACCCCGGCGCAGACCGCGAGCTTCGCGAAGGCCGGCTTCGAACTGTTCGAGGGACGGGATCGCGAAGCGGCCTACCTGTGCAGGGACTTCGTCTGCCGCCTTCCCGTCGTCGAACCTCGGGAACTGGCCGAGGCCCTCGATCTGTTGGGCTGAGCCTTCGGTGCGCCGACCCTCAGTCGGTCCGAACCGCGACGTTCTCCACGCGCTCGACGAGAGGTTCACGGTCGCGCGCGGGCCGTTCGATCACTACACAGAGCCACAGCCAGCCGAGTGCGAGGCAGAGCTGGCCGATCACCCCGACGGGGAAGTAGATGTGGTCCTGCAGGAAGAGCACCGCGCCCACGACCACGAGCACCGAACCAGGCAGGGCGACCAAGCGGAATCGCGCGATGGCCGTCGCCGCCGCGATCGCGCTGGCCGCGATGAATGACACGCTGCCGACCTCTCCGATGTGGTTGCCGAGACCGAATACCGTGCCCGTCGCCATGCCCATGCCGTCGAGCTTGAGTCCGCCCGCGCCGATCCCCGCGAGCACATCGAGCGCCGTGTAGAAGGCGGCATAGACAAAGCCGAGGGCGCCGACGATCCAGGCCAAGAGGGCGCCCGCACCCCGCGCCACCAGCCACGGAGCGAAGGCGAGAAGAGGGAAAATCGGCAGGATCGCGATGTGCAGGTTCCGCCAGTATTCCGCCGACGTCGCGGTGAGATGCATCGGGTGGGTGACCCCGATAGCGGCGAGTGCGAGGGGTGGCAGGGCGACGGTGACGTAGGCGAGAACGGAACGCGCGGACATGAAGTCATGCTACGGGACGGTCCTGTGCGGCCCCGCAGCGGATCAGCGCCAGCCGGGAAGCCAGTAATGGAGTCGCGCGAAGATCTCCGGTACCTGCAGGCCCGTCCAGACCGGGTAGAAGAACGCGCTGACCAGCACGACGAAGAACAGGAACACGGCAACGATGCCGATGCCGCGGGTTCGGCGATAGGTGGAGTCGTCCGGTCGGCCGAGGATCAGTCCGATCACGAACACCAGTCCGAGGATCATGTACGGCTCGAAGACGGTCGCGTAGAACTGGAAGATGGTGCGGGTGGAGTAGAGCAACCAGGGAAGGTAGCCGGCGACCATTCCCATCAGGATGAGGCCGACCCGCCACTCCCGGTGACGCACGAGCCGGTAGAGGAGGTAGAACAGGGCGGCCGTTGCCGCCCACCAGAGAATGGGGTTGGCGATGGAGGTGACGTATTCCGCGCAACTCGAGACGGTGCATCCGCCCTGCCCCGAGGTCTGCCCGACGTAGTAGAACGCGGTCGGACGCACGAGGAAGAGCCAGGTGAAGGGATTTGCCGAGTAGGGGTGGACGGTGTGTTCGTTGACATTGAAGTCGTAGACGCTCGCTTGGTAGTGCAGAAAGCTCTGCACCGAGTGGGGCACCCAGGCGAAAAGCCCCGTGGCGGCGTTCCCGGGCACTTCCGCCCAGTTGCGGAAATAGCCGTCCTTCGTGATGAACCATCCGGTCCAGCTGGCGAGATAGGTCGCCACCGCAAGCGGGATGGTGAGCAGGAAGGTGACCGGGCCCTGCTTGAAGATCGTGCCGCTGATGAAGAAAGGGATGCCCGCAGCACGCCGGGCCAGCGCATCGACCACCAGCGTGTAGACGGCGAAGGCGGCGAGGAAGTAGAGCCCACTCCACTTGACGGCGGTGGCCGCTCCGAAGAGGATGCCCGCGCTGAGCAGCCAGGGGCGCCACCAGATCGCTGGCCCCCAGTCGATGCCGCGGCCGGCCTCCGCCCGGCGTGCGAGCCACAGTGACAGGCGGGCAGAGCTCTGGGTGCGATCGAGCAGGATGGCCCCGAATCCCAGCAGCGTGAAGATCATGACGAAGTTGTCGAGGAGCGCGGTTCGCGACATCACGATCGCGTGCCCGTCGATCGCGAACAGGCCGCCGGCGATGGTGGCGAGCAGGGTGGAGTTGAGGAGCTTGCGGGCGACGATCACCAGGAGGAACACCGCGAGGATGCCAACGAGAGCGGTGCTGATGCGCCAGCCGACGGTGTTCTCCGCGCCGAAGACGCGCAGGCCGAGGGCGATCATCCACTTGCCGAGGGGTGGATGGGCGACATAGGATCCATAGGTTGTAAAGATGTTGACATCGCCGGCATTGAAGGCCTGGTCGGCATTATTGGGCCAGGACCCCTCATAGCCGAGGTGCAGGAGCGTCCAGGCATCCTTCACATAGAAGGTCTCGTCGAACACGAGCGACCGCGGATCACCCAGGCGCACGAGACGGAGCACGGCCGCAAGCAGGGTGACGGCGATCGGGCCGCCCCAATACCAGAGCCGCTGGGCTCCCGGCAGGACGAGAAGCCGACCCCACCATGCGTCGAGCCGGGTGCCGCTCGGTTCGGCCGGATGCGACGACGGCCCAGACGGACGCGGCGCGCCGACCACGGCATCGAAGTCGGCTCTGGTCACAGGTGCAATGGTAACGAGGGTTCGCTGCAAGGATGGGCAGGTGATCATCCTCGCAGCGACTCCGATCGGCAATCTCGGCGATGCCTCGCGGCGGCTGGTGGAGGCTCTGACCAATGCCGAGGTCATCGCCTCGGAAGACACGCGCGTCACCATCCACCTCATGCGCGCCCTCGGCATCGAGAACCGTCCGCGACTGATCGCCCTGCACGAACACAACGAGGTCGAGAAGGCCGCCGAGATCGCCGAACTCGCGCGCGACACCGATGTGCTCGTGCTCACCGATGCCGGCATGCCGGCGATCAGCGACCCCGGGTTCTCCATCGTGACGGCGGCCGCGGCTGCCGGCGTCACCGTCACCGCGCTGCCCGGCCCTTCGGCCGTGATCACCGCTCTTGCGCTGTCAGGGCTGCCCACCGATCGATTCACCTTCGAGGGCTTCCTGCCGCGCAAAGGGCGTCTCGCCTCCCTTCGGCAGCTCGCCAGGGAACCCCGCACCATGGTGTTCTTCGAGTCGCCCAACCGCCTGGCCGATGCCCTCGGGGACATCGCAACGGCCTTCGGGCCCGATCGTCGGGTCGCGGTCTGCCGCGAGCTGACCAAACTCTACGAGGAAGTGCGTCGGGGCACCGCCGCAGAACTCTCCGAGTGGGCCGCTTTGGGCGTCAGGGGCGAGATCTGCATCGTGGTCGAGGGTGGGGCTGCGCAGGAGGTCGATCTCGACGCCGGGATCGCGCAGGTGCAGTCGCTCGTCGCGGCCGGATCGAAGCTCAAGGACGCGGCATCCGAAGTGGCGGATGCCACCGGACTCGGCAAGCGGGATCTCTACGAGGGAGCGCTCAAGGCGCGCTGAGTCTCGCCAGCTGTTCGGAGCTCAGCGCCAGTTCCGCGGCGCCGGCGGAGTCGGTGATCGTCTCGGGGCGGCTGGCCCCCGGGATCGGGATGACGCAGTGGCCGAGCGAGAGTTCCCAGGCGAGCGCGACGCGCTGCGGGCTCACCCCGAGCTCGGCCGCGACCTCGCTGAATGCGCTGCCCTCGTCGAAGACATCGGAACCCCGTCCGATGCCACCGAGCGGACTCCAGGGCAGGAAGGCGATCTCATGGGCGACGCAGTAGTCGAGCTCGCCGAGGCTCGACCGGTAGGCCGGTGAGAACTGGTTCTGCACCGAGACGAGCCGGCCGCCGAGCACATGGTCGGCCAGGGCGATCTGAGTCACTGTGGCGTTGGAAATGCCCGCAAGGCGGATGACACCCTCATCGAGGAGTTCACGAAGCGCTCCGATGGATTCCTCATACGGCACCGAGGGGTCCGGCCGGTGGAACTGGTAGAGGCCGATCGCGTCGACGCCGAGGCGAGCGCAGGATTCCCGTGCGGCCGCCTTGAGGTGTGCCGGTGTGCCATTGCGATCCCACGGTCCGCCGTCGCGAAAGAGCAGGCCGCCCTTCGTGGCGACGAGCACCTCCTCGGTGCGGCCGCGCAAAGCCTCCGCGACCAGGAGTTCGTTGTGGCCCTGGCCGTCGGCATCCGTCGTGTACGCATCGGCGGTGTCGATGAGGGTGACGCCCGCGTCGAGGGCGGCATGGATGGTCTCGATCGCCCGGTCCCGATCGGGCCGGCCCGGAAGGGACAGCGGCATCGCGCCCAGCCCGATCGAGCTGACGGCGACATCGCCGATTCTGCGGTATTTCATGCGCCCAGCCTAGGTCGAGCGCCTGAATCCGAGCGCTCGCGCACAATTTTTGCGCTGAATGTAAAATTCCTGTTAACCCCCCTTGTCGGGGTGATCGAGCGGGGTTATCGTCGCGATTGCGCCCTTTTCCGGCGCGGTCATTCTTCATTGGGGAAGGTTTCAATACGTGGACAATCGCGCACGCCGGAGGGTGTTCTCTCGCAGGACATTCGGCATCGTGGCTACGGCCACCACCGTCATCGCACTTTCACTCACCGGCGTCTCGACAGCCTCCGCTGCCGATCGCGCGTCGTTCGCCGGGGCGGTACCCCGCTGGGCGACCGCGGCGAACGACGCCGGGGTGACCGCCGCCGACGAGACCGTCGAGGGGGAGATCTACCTGCCGCTGCGAGACCAGGCCGGGGCCGAGGCCCTCGCCACCGCAGCATCCACTCCCGGGGCCCGCGGATACCGCCAGTTCCTCTCACCGCAGACGTGGATCCAGCGCTTCGCACCGACGAAGGCGGATTCGGATGCCGTCGTCGCCTCCCTCACCGCGCAGGGACTGACGATCAGCGCAGTGCCGGCCAGCCGCCAGTACGTGGTCTTCCGCGGAACGGCCGCCCAGATCGGATCGTTGTTCGCCACGACCCTGCACGACTACAACTACTCCGGACACGTCCTCGCGGCACCGTCGAGTGCCCCCTCGTTGCCTTCGGCTCTCGCCGGCAAGGTCTCGGGACTCAGCATCGACCAGGCGAAGTTGCTCACCCACACCGACTCGATCAAGCAGGGTGACCTGCCGGCCGGGGCGAACGCCCTCAGCCGCCAGGCTCCGACCCCCTCGGCCATCGCCGCCCAGTGCTCCACCTATACCGGTGAGCACACCGTGACGGCCCCGGCCGCCTACGGGCAGACCACCTTCGACACCTTCAACTGCGGCTATGTCCCCTCGCAGTTGCGCTCCGCGTACGGGCTCGACTCGCTCGCGAAGTCGGGAGTGAACGGCGCGGGCCAGACCGTGGCGATCATCGATGCCTACGCCTCGCCGTCCATCGTGAACGACGTGAACACCTACTCGGCGGCACTCGGTGAGCCTGGCCTCACGGCGGCGAACTACTCGCAGATCGTGCCGACCCCCGCCCAGTTCGTGGACCAGGAGGCCTGCGGCTTCCCGAGCGGATGGCAGGGAGAGCAGACCCTCGACGTCGAAGCCGTGCACGGCATCGCGACCGGCGCGAAGATCCTCTACGTCGGAGGCTTCAACTGCGGTGGCGGACTGGACGTCGCGCTCTCGAAGATCCTCGACAACAAGCTCGCCAACATCGTGAGCAACAGCTACGGCAACCTCGGCGAGGCGATCCCGGATGACGCGCTGAAGGGCGCGCAGAACCTGCACATCCAGGCGGCGGGCGAGGGGATCGGGCTCTACTTCTCCAGTGGAGACAGCGGTGACGAGGTGGCCAACCTCGGCTACGCGTCCCCCGACTTCCCCGCATCCTCCCCGTATGTCACGTCCGTGGGAGGCACCAGCCTCGGCATCACCAAGGCCGGCAAGATCGCCTATGAGACCGGATGGGGCACCGCGGGAGACAAGATCGACCCGACCGGCACCAGCTACCTCTCACCCCTTCCCGGAGCCTTCTTCGGGGGAGCGGGCGGAGGCACCAGCGCCGTGTTCGCGGCCCCGGCCTACCAGCGGGGAGTCGTTCCGGCGTCGCTCTCGCACGGTTTCCGGGTCTCGCCGGACATCGCGGCCCTCGCCGATCCGTACACCGGATTCTCTGTCGGAATCCGTCCGATCATCGATGACAGCACCCTTGCGGTGGGGGACTTCGAACGGGACACCTACGGCGGTACCTCGCTGGCCTCACCGTTGACCGCCGCCCAGATCGCGATCGTGCAGCAGGCGACCCACACGGCCATCGGGTTCGCGAACCCGACGCTGTACGGGCTCGACCGCATCCTGCCGTTCTCGTTCCGCGACGTGCAGCCGCAGAATCCGACCAAGGCCCTCGTCTACACGAGCGCGACCAGTGGCAACAGCTACCTGATCAGTCTCGACCAGGACACCTCGCTGAAGACCACCCGCCGGTACGACACGGTGACCGGCATCGGCGGTGTGACCTTCGGGCTGCTGTCGCTGCTGGCGGCCGGGCGGCACTGATCGCACCGTCATGAATGAACGGCCCCGGCGAGCGATCGCCGGGGCCGTTCGTCGGTGATCGACTGCGGGTATGCGGCCACCGCGTAACGGGGACCCCGTAGCATCCGCCGCCAATTAGGATGATCGAATGCCCGCCGCTGACTCTTTTTACATCGCGACCCCGATCTTCTATGTGAACGATGTGCCGCACATCGGTCACGCGTACACCGAGGTCGCCGCCGACGTTCTGGCCCGCTGGCATCGCCAGGCCGGCGACGACACCTGGCTGCTCACCGGAACGGACGAGCACGGCCAGAAGATCCTGCGAACGGCCGTGGCGAATGACACCACCCCGAAGCAGTGGGCCGATACCCTCGTCGCGGATGCCTGGTTGCCGCTGCTGAAGACCATCAACATCGCCAACGACGACTTCATCCGCACCACCGACGAGCGCCACGAGAAGGCCGTCACGATCTTCCTGCAGAAGCTCTACGACGACGGTTTCATCTACTCCGGCGAATACGAGGGCTATTACTGCGTGGGCTGCGAGGAGTACAAGCAGCTCGACGACCTCATGGAGACCGCGGACGGCGACTTCGCCGGCACGCTGGTGTGCAAGATCCACGGGCGTCCGGTGGAGATCCTCAAGGAGAAGAACTACTTCTTCCGTATGAGTGACTTCCAGCAGAAGCTGCTCGATCTTTACGAGTCGCAGCCCGATTTCATCCAGCCGGAGAGCGTGCGCAACGAGATCATCTCGTTCGTGAAGCAGGGGCTCGACGACCTCTCGATCTCGCGGTCGAGTTTCGACTGGGGCATCCAGATCCCGTGGGACCACAGCCACGTCGTCTACGTCTGGTTCGATGCGCTGCTCAACTACATCTCCGCGATCGGCTACGGCACCGACACCGAGAACTTCGAACGGCGCTGGCCGGCAGTGCAGCTGGTCGGAAAGGACATCGCCCGCTTCCACGCGGTCATCTGGCCCGCGATGCTGATGGCGGCGGGACTCCCCGTGCCCCGCCGGGTGTTCGGCCACGGGTGGCTGCTCGTCGGCGGCGAGAAGATGTCCAAGTCCAAGCTCACCGGTATCGCGCCCTCCGAGATCACCGATACCTTCGGCGTCGACGCCTTCCGGTATTACTTCATGCGCGCCATCAGCTTCGGCCAGGACGGCTCATTCAGCTGGGAGGATCTCTCCGCGCGCTACCAGTCGGAGCTGGCCAACGGCTTCGGCAACCTCGCCTCGCGAGTGATCGCGATGGTCACGCGCTACCGCGCCGGAGTCATCCCGACCGGGGTCGTTCTCACCGAGGCAGACCAGGCCATCTTCGCCACCGGCCTCCGCGTGACGGCCGAGGCGGATGCCGCCATCGACAGACTGGCCATCCACGAGGCGCTCGCCTCCATCTGGACTCTCGTCGACGAGCTGAACGGCTACATCACCATTCAGGAACCGTGGGCGCTGTCGAAGGACCCGGCGAACGCCGAGCGGCTGGATGCCGTGCTCTTCACGATCGTGCGCGGCCTCGGCACCCTGGCGGTGTTGCTCTCCCCGGTGATCCCGGACGCCGCGGCCACGCTCTGGACGGCGCTCGGCGGCACCGGAGACGTGGCCGACCAGGACGTGCGATCCGCCTCCGAGTGGGAGGGCGGACCCTCGGTCTCCCCGCTTCCCGCGTCCCTCTTTCCCCGCATCGAACAGCCGGACACCGCCGTCACGACCTGACCCCAAGGAGCACAGCATGCCGAAAGCCGTGAAGTTCAGCAGGTACGGCGGTTCCGAGGTGCTCGAGGTCGTCGAGGTGGATGCCCGGCCGCCGGGCCGGCGCGAGGTGCAGGTCGCGGTCGTTGCCGCCGCGATCAACCCGGGGGAGATCCAGATCCGGGAGGGCCGGATGCATGAGGCCTTCCCCGCCCACTTCCCCGAGGGACAGGGCAGCGACTTCGCCGGCGTGGTCACGGCGGTGGGCGAGGGGGTCGACTTCCCCCGGGTCGGTGACGAGGTCATCGGCTTCTCGGACGGGCGCGACGCGCAGGCCGAAGTCGTGACGATCGACGCGAGCCGGGTCATCCCGAAGCCTCACGCGGTCGGCTGGAACGAGGCCGCGAGCCTCTTCGTCGCCGGCACCACGGCGCGGGCCTGCATCGTCGCAGTGGATGTGCGATCCGGCGACACGGTGGTCGTGGCCGGGGCAGCGGGAGGGGTCGGAATCATCGCGACCCAACTCGCCGTGCTCGCCGGAGCCGCGGTCGTGGCTACCGCGAGTGAGGAGAACCATGCGTTCCTCCGCAGTCTCGGTGCCATCCCGGTGGCCTACGGCAAGGGGCTGGCCGACCGCATCCGGAAGATCGTGCCGGACGGGGTCGACGCCTTCATCGATGCGCATGGCGACGGAAATGTGCAGGTCGCGGTCGACCTCGGTGTCGCAAAGGACCGCATCAACACGATCATCGACTTCGCGGCGAAGAAGAAGTTCCGGGTGAAGACCGACGGCATGTCGACGGTCGAGCCGCGGGAGGTGCTGACCGAGCTTGCCCGCTTGGTCGCGAACGGCGAGTTGAAAGTCCCGGTCTATGCGAGCTATCCGCTCGAGCGGGTGCGCGCGGCGTACGAGCGTCTCGGAGCGAGACACGGCCTCGGCAAGATCGTTCTCGAGGTGCGGCCCGCCGACTCGGTGTGACCGGTCGCGCTCTTGTCGCCAGCTGGACGAGGGCACGCCGGGTAGAATTCGGGGATGTCCGCGCTCGAGGAATCCCACGGCCCGATCCGGCAGCGCGACAGCTCGTCGGAGCAGGGCAAGACCCGCGACCTGAGCTATCCGCCGCTGCCGTCGGCGCTCACGGTGGGGGTCTACGACAATCACACCCACCTCGAGATCGGTGATGGCGAGGAGGCGCTCGACTACCGCGAGCAACTCGACCGCGCGTCCAGCGTCGGCGTGCGCGGCGTCGTGCAGGTGGGCGGAGACCTCGAGACCTCGCGCTGGTCTGCCGAGATGGCAGCGCGCGAACCGCGGATGCTCGCCGCCGTGGCCATCCATCCCAACGAGGCTCCCCGGTATGAGGCCGCGGGGGAGCTCGATGCGGCTCTCGCCGAGATCGACGAACTCGCCGGCCGGCCGCGGGTGCGCGCCGTAGGGGAGACCGGACTCGACTTCTTCCGCACGGAGGAGAGCGGGCGCAGCGCGCAGTATCGCTCGTTCGAGGCGCACATCGCCATAGCCAAGAAGCACGAGCTGGCCATGCAGATCCACGACCGGGATGCCCATGCCGAGGTGATCGCGACCCTGCGGAGCAACGGAGCGCCCGAGAAGACGGTATTCCACTGCTTCTCGGGGGACGCCGACATGGCACGGCTCTGCGCCGACAACGGCTGGTATCTCTCCTTCGCCGGCACCGTGACGTTCAAGAACGCCGGCAATCTGCGCGATGCGCTCAGTGCCATCCCGCGCAGTCAGATCCTCATCGAGACTGACGCTCCCTTCCTCACCCCGGTGCCCTACCGCGGGCGCCCCAACGCTCCGTACCTGATCCCCACCACCCTGCGTTTCATGGCCGACCATCTCGGCACGGATGTCGCGCTGCTCGCCGCCCAGATCACCTCCAACACGGAGCTGGTCTACGGCACCTGGGATGCCGAACCGGTCACCCAGGATCTCGGCTCGCCCTACGACGAGGCCATCGACTCGTCCGACCTCGCGTGAGCCTGCTCGGGCCCGCGGAGATCCGCGACCTCGCCGAGCTGCTCGGCATCCAGCCGACGAAGAAGCTCGGCCAGAACTTCGTCATCGACGCCAACACCGTTCGCCGCATCGTCAAGGCGGCGGGAATCGTCTCCGGCCAGAGCGTGGTGGAGGTCGGCCCGGGGCTCGGCTCGCTCACCCTCGGACTGCTGGAGACCGGGGCATCCGTCGTGGCCGTCGAAATCGACACACGTCTGGCGACGCAACTCCCGATCACCGTGGAGCAGTTGCAGCCCGGCGCTCCACTGACGGTGATCACCCAAGATGCGATGACGATCACCGAGCTGCCCGGTCGCCCGACGAGCCTCGTCGCCAACCTGCCGTACAACATCTCCGTGCCGGTGCTCCTGCACTTTCTCGAACACTTTTCTCACCTGCAGACCGGGCTCGTGATGGTGCAGGCCGAGGTCGGCCAGCGGATCGCCGCGGACCCGGGCTCGAAGATCTACGGCAGCCCCAGCATCAAGGCCGCCTGGTACGGAAAGTGGCGCACCGCCGGCCAGGTGAGCCGCCAGGTGTTCTGGCCGGTGCCCAACGTGGACTCGATCCTCGTGCGATTCGACCGCGGTGAGCTGCCCGGCACGGAAGCGGAGCGGCTCGCGACCTTCGCCCTTGTGGATGCCGCGTTCCAGCAGCGACGCAAGATGCTGCGGCAGTCGCTCTCGGTCGTGCTGGGGGACAGCTCCGCGGCATCGGCCCGGCTTGAAGCCGCGGGGGTGGCGCCGACCGCACGCGGGGAAGAGCTGACGGTGGCCGACTTCCTCGCCGTGGCACGCGACGGTGTTGCCGCCGGAGCGTAAAGAGGGCTCCGAGGGTTCGGCTAGGTTGGAGTTATGACCTCCGCGGCCGCTCCGAAGGTGGTGCACGCACGGGCACCGGGCAAGATCAACGTGTTCCTCAAGGTCGGTGCCCTGCTCGATGACGGGTACCACGACGTCGCGACGGCCTATCAGGCCGTGTCGCTCTACGAAGACATCCGCGCCACCGTCGCCGACGACTTCTCGGTCTCGTTCACGGGGCCGATCGACACGTCCGGCCTCGCCACTGACGGGTCCAACCTGGCGATCAAGGCAGCGACACTGCTCGCGCACCGCGCCGGCTATCGAGGAGGCGTGCATCTCGAGATCGAGAAGCATGTGCCGATCGCCGGAGGCATGGGCGGCGGATCGGCGGATGCCGCGGCCACGCTCCTCGCCTGCGACAGCCTGTGGGGCACCGATCTCACCCGGGAAGACCTGCTCGAGCTCGCGGCCCAGCTCGGCTCCGACGTGCCGTTCGCGTTCACCGGAGGCACCGCGATCGGAACGGGTCGGGGCGACCAGCTGAGCCCGGCGCTGGCCAAGGGCAGCTTCCAGTGGGTGTTGGCGCTCGCCGACTTCGGCATGAGCACCCCGCTCGTCTACAGCGAACTCGATCGTCACCGCGATCGGCATGCGCAGGACATCTTCCCCGCCTCGACCCAACCGCAGGTGGACGCCAACGTGCTCCAGGCCTTGCGCGCCGGGGATCCGCACATGCTGGCGGAGGTGCTGCACAATGACCTTCAGGCGCCCGCCCTCCATCTCGAGCCCCGGCTGGGCGCGGTCATCGAGCTCGGCGAGGAGAATGGCGCGCTCGCCGGGATGATCTCCGGATCGGGCCCGACCGTCGCCTTCCTCGCCGCCAACCTCGATGCGGCACTCGAACTGCAGATCGCCCTCAGCGCCGCCCGCTTGACGGTGGTGCGGGCGACCGGGCCGGTGCACGGCGCCCGGCTCATCGGCTCCTGAACGGGTCTCGCTAGCGCTCGAAGCGCAGCACGTTCACGCCGGTGAACGCGTGTTCGTCGGCCAGGGAATAGCCCAGGTCCGCGAGCTTCGCGGTGACGCTCGGCCGCCAGTCCTGCTTGTCGCTGGTCACGAGCCAGACGGTGTTCACCCCGGTGAATCGATCGGTGACCTGATCGAGTGGGTACCGGGTCTCCCACAGTTGCCCGCTCTCGGCCGCGGGGGTCTTGAGCTTCACGTCGATCAGCCCGGAGAAGGCCTCGGGGTAGGAGTAGGCGATCACGCGGGTGGTCGCGGCCTTGTGCTGGCGCACTGGCCCGTAGATCACGGCCTGGGGAACATCGGCATCGGGTGATCGCTGGGAGGCGATGAAGCCGGCCACCTCACTCCAGGAGGAATTCTGCTTGGCTTCTGGCGTCCGCTGGTGAAGGTATTGCGGAGCGGCGAGCGCCGCGCTGAGAACGAGGACGGCGGCGACCAGGCGGCGTCTGCGGAGGGTCGAGATCGCAATCGAGATCAGAACGGCGGCGGCGGGAGCGGAGAAGGTGAGGTAGCGCGGTGAGTAGAGGGGCGACACCGTTACCGAGGCCAGCAGCAGTCCGACCGTTGGCACGATCAGCCAGGGCAGGAACACGGATGCCGCCGTCGGTCCCGGCCGGGCCGACTCGGCGCCGATCCCGCCACCGCGCCGATGCCGCCACAGCGAGAAACAGGAGACCAGGATCAGCGCCCAGCCGAGAACGGCCAGGAGTGGACTGCCGAGGAACCACTGCGTGACGAAGACGGCGTGGAAGGTTCCGGCATCGATCGGGGCGATCCAGTCGACCTGTGCCGACTGCCGGGAGGCCGCGGACGCGAGCGGCGCGACCACGAGAGCGGATGCCCCCGCAGAGACGGCCCAGCCGATGAGGGAGCGCTGTGCCGGCCGTCCCGCGGCCAGGCGCGTCCAGACGGCCGTGAACCCGTGTGCCGCCACGACGAAGACGAGATAGAGGAAGGTGGTGCTTGCGAGGACGGCGAGCAGCCCGTACGCGGCCCACCATGCGATCCGCGCAGCAATCGGAGCGGATCCGCGGCGCCAGGCCGAGACGAACACCAGGGTGAGTGCGACCGCGAGTGCGGCGGTGGCCGCGTAGGAGCGACCCTCGGTACCCGCCCAGGTGATGCGGGGCAGGAGTGCGAAGACCGCTCCCGAGATGACGGCGACCCGGGTCGAGGCGAAGCGCCGCACGAGAACGACGACCAGCGCGGCTGCGGCTCCGACGGCAAGCGCACTGGGCAGCCGAAGAGTGACAGGCGAATAGCCGACCAGGTCGAACCAGAGGTGCATCAGCACGTAGTAGAGGCCGTGAACGGCGTCGACGTGCGTGAGCATCCGCCACAGCTCGGGCCAGCCGCGCTGTGTCGCGGAAACGGTGGCCGCTTCGTCGAACCAGACCGAGGGTACCCAGGAGAAGGCGACCGACAGCAGAAAGGCGAACCCGCCGATCGCTGCCGGGGCGAGGGCGGGATGCCGGCGCAGGAGGCGTCCGGTGCGATGGGTCGCGGTGTCGCGCGCGAGAATCGTCATGGGGAGGCCTCCTCTGGAGTGGTCGGGGTGCAGGAGCACCGAGTGTGCAACATACGCCGAATGGCCCGCTGCGCGATGCGCAGCGGGCCATTCTTCAGGAGATCGTAATTACTTGGCGATGACCGTGATGGTCGCGATACCGACGAGCAGCTGCGACTTGACGGCGTCCGTGTTGAACGTCTTGTTCAGCAGGCCGGCGGCGTCAGCGGAGACGTGAACCGTGGTGCCGGTGAGGATGGCGTTGTTGCCGTCCATCTGGAGCGGCTTGAGGGTTCCACCGTAGAGGTCGAACAGGTCGACCTGGGTCGCGGCGGAGGTGCCGTTGACCGAGACGTCACCGTACAGGATGGACTTGCCCGGGTCGATGGTGAAGTTGGTCAGCTCGACCTTGGTGTCACCAGCGGTCAGCGAGAAGCCGGATCCCTCGTGCTTGATGGTGCCCTGGACGTACGGGCGAAGCTTCTTCGCCGGGTCGTAGTAGTCCACGTTTCCACCGGTGATGGGGAAGTGCAGGCTGCCGTCGGTGAGCGTCGCGGTTCCGACGGTTCCGGGGGTGAGGCCGAGGGTGGTGAGCGCCGAAGCGAAGCCCGCGTCGAGGAGCACCGCGGTGTCGACACCGGTGAGGCTCGGGATGGAAGCAAGCGGCTTCTGCACGGCGGGAGCCGAGGAGGCCTTCGGGCTGGAGGACGTGTCGCTGCTCGTGGTGCTCGAGCAGGCGGCGAGGCCTGCGACGAGAAGTCCGGCGGTGATGATTCCGACTGTTGCCTTCTGGAATTTACGCATGATGTGATCCTTAGGTTTTCGCTTGCCCTTGGTGACAAGCGGTTCTGGGTATTGGTTCGGCCCCCCTCGCCAAAGGGTTTGGAATTGACCCATGCTGTTATCTTTCCGTTACATTTCCCAGCAAACGTCCAGCGAAAAACCCCGGAATTCCGGGGTTTTTGCGAAATCCCACCGAGACACGGCTCCCGATCATCGGCGGTGGAACGCTCTTCCCGAGCTCGCATCCGCCGTCTCGAGGCACCGAGCTCGCGCCAGCTGCTACGAGCGGGATGCCCCGCGCAGCAGGCTGAGGGGGTGCCGCAGCCGCGCACGCCCCTGGGGGCCGGTGCGGTAGAGAGCCATCACGACGATCACGATGATGGCGGTGGCGATCGCCACCTGGGAGACCCCGTGGTTCGGGATCAGCAGCCGCACGGTGAGAGCGAGGGGCACGGCGAACCATTCCCAGCGGCCGCTCAGTGCGATGAACGGCACGAGCAAGAGGGCATACCAGGGATACCGCGGCGACACGATGAGCAGTGTGGTGCCGATCATGATGAGCTGTCCGAGCCACGGGGCATCCGGATCGGTCTTCCACCACACCAGCACCGCGGTGATCAGCAGCAGCACGGCCGCGACGGCGAGGGAGGCCGTCTTCGGCACGAAGAGGGTGAGCAGGGTGAAGCGGCTGCCGTTGTTGTAGCCCTCCTCGGAGAGGTAGCCCGGCAGGTAGCCGAGCACCGCTATGCCGGTGGAGAGGACGTAGGGGATGTAGAGCACCGCGAAGGTGACGATGGAGGCGACGATCACCTTCCACGGCTGCCGGCGCAGCAACGCGGGTGCGGCGATCACCGGGATGAGTTTGACGGCGATGGCGGCCCCGAGCGCGATTCCCCCGCGGAAGCGCAGGCCGCGGGCGACCAGCAGGGTGGCGACGAGTGCGAGGAGGGCGCCGAGGATGTCGATGTGCGAGTTCGTGATCGCCTCCGTCGCGACGATCGGGCTCCATCCCCAGAGCGCCGCCCACCGGGGGTCGAGGTTGCGTCGACGCAGCGCCACGATGAGCATCGCCGTGATTGCGATGCTCATGAGCAGGCCGGTGAGCTGCAACGGCCAGTATTCGGCCGAGGGTCCGGTGACGAAGCGCACGCCGGCGAAGAACATCTCGGCGGCGGCCGGATAGATGGTGGGCACTTTTGAGCGGTTGAGCGCGGTGCAGAGGGGGATCCCACTCGGCCTTGAGGACGTCTTGTAGGTGCGCGGTTCGACGCAGCGATGGGTGCCGTCCGCGTTCTCGAGCGGGGTCGGGAACAACCATTGCGGGCGCAGGCTGCCGAGTGCATCATCCACCGGCACGTAGCGGTAGGGGGAGATGCCGGCGTTCTGCACGATGCCATCCCAGGCGTACCGTGCCGAGTCGGTGCTCGTGTTCGGCGGGCCGGTCATCGCCGCCCCACCGATGAGCGCCGAGCCGATGAGCACGATCGCGATCGCCGGCCGGGTCGGCACGCGGCGAAGCGCGAGGATCGCCAGGGTGAAGAGCACCCAGAGGCCCACCGTGCAGAGCAGCAGCGCGGTGGGGTGGTCGCTGTCGAAGTATCCGAGAGCGGTCACCGAATACGCCGTCAGCCCCGCCAGTGCCGCGGCGGCGACGCAAGTCAGCACGGTAGAGACGGGGGCAGAGCGGAGAGGGGCGGCGATCTTCATCGCCACTCATCCTGCCCGAACCGGGCTCCGGATCCACGTGGCCCGGCCGGTGCCGTTTCAGAACCGTAAGGTTTGATCGGCGCGGCGGACGGCATCCGGATGCTCAAATAAAGGCATGCGCCGTCTTCTGCTCGAGCTCCGGCGGGTTCTCTCGACGCCGTCGAGGAACCCGCGCATGGCCGTCGTGCTCGGACGCCTGCTCGGAATCGCCTTCCTCGTCTGTTTCGGCACGGGGCTCTACAGCCACTTTCTGCAGGAGCCGCTGCCGTGGATGGTCTTTCCCACGCGGCCCCAGACGCTCTACCAGTTGAGCCAGGGCATCCACATCACCGCTGGGATCGCCTGCTTCCCGCTCATCCTCGCCAAGCTCTACGTCGTCTTCCCTGAGCTGTTCCAGACGCCGCCGATCAAGAACTTCGTCGGGTTCCTCGAGCGGGCGTCGATTGCGATCTTCGTGGCATCGTCCCTGGTGCAGATCGTGACCGGGTTGCTCAACACCTATCAGTGGTACCCGTTCCCGTTCCCCTTCAAACAGACCCACTTCGCCCTCTCGTTCGTGATCATCGGCTCGCTCGCCATCCATATCGCGGTGAAACTGCCGGTGATCTCCCGGTACTGGACGCGCTCCCGCAGCTTCGATGCCGACGGGAACCTGCTGCTCGACGACGAGGACCTTCCACTCACGACCGCGGATGTCGCTGCCGAACTCGCCGAGACGACCGCGGAACCCGTCGGTCCGATCTCGCGCCGCGTCGACGGTCTCACCGGCCGGCTCTTCGACTGGATCGACAGCGCACCTCCCCGAATCGAGACCCCGAAGCAGGCAAAGGTCTCCCGCCGCGGATTCGTCGCGACCGTCGGCGTGGCCACCGCTGCGGTCGTCGCGCTGACGGCTGGCCAGTCGTTCCGCGTTCTCGACGCGATCAACGTCTTCGGTCCGCGAAAGAACTTCGTCGGCCCGAACGACCTGCCCATCAACCGCACCGCCAAGGCGGCCAAGGTGACGGATGCCGACACCGGCGCCGACTGGGCGCTCTCGGTGAGTCGCGGCGCGGTAGTCAAGACCTACACCCGCGCGGATCTCGAGTCAATGACGCTGCACAGCGTCGACCTTCCGATCGCCTGCGTCGAGGGCTGGAGCCAAATGGCATCCTGGCGCGGAGTGCGCCTCCGCGATCTGCTCGATGCCGTCGGCGCGCATCCCGATGAAGACCTGCGGCTCACCAGCCTCGAGAAGTCGGGCGGATACCGGGTCACCGAGATGGGTCACGAATTTGCGCAGGACGAGCTCACCCTCGTAGCGCTCGAGCTCAACGGGGACCCCCTGAACATGGACCACGGCTTTCCTGCCCGCATGATCGCCCCCGGTCGCCCCGGGGTGCTGCAGACCAAGTGGCTGTCGAAACTCGAGGTGATCTGATGCGGGAAGATGTGGCGCCAACCGGTTCGATGAAGGCCTGGCGAACGGGGCTTGTGGTGCTCGGCGTGCTGCTGCTGCTGCTCGGCGCCTACGTGTTGATCGACACCGTGAAGCCGGTGAAGATCGCCGGTGTCGCCCTGTGGTTCGTTCTCGCTCTGATCGTGCACGACGGAATCATCGCGTTCGTGACCTTCGGGGTCGCGTTCCTGCTGCGCAAGGCCGGTCGGGCACTACCGATCGCCGCGCTCGCGATGGTTCAGGCCGGTCTCGTGGTCTGCTCGGTCTTCGCGATCATCGTGCTGCCGGCGGCGTATAAGAAGTCCATCGGCTCGAAGAACCCCACGGTGCTGCCGCTCGACTACGGACCATCGCTCGTGATCCTCTGGGCGGTCATCGTGGTGCTCACGGCTCTCGCCGTGATCGGCTATACCGCGTTGGCGAGACGGCAGAAGAACCGGCCGTCGGTCTCCCAGGCCTGATCGAGGCGCAGCCCGATCCGCAGGGCACGCTGCACCAGCGCGGTCACGCCGATCTCTGCCCACGGGAATGCATCACTCTGGTGGCCGCTGATGTCGACGACGGTGCCGTCGTACATGTGGTCGCGCGTCGGCTCGGCGTGCACCTCGACAACGATCACGCCGTCCGCGGAGATCAGCTCTGCACAGCGTTCGAGCAGGGCGGAGGGATCACCGCCGATGCCGATGTTGCCGTCCACGAGCAGAGCGGCACCCCACATCCCCTCCCGGGGGAGTCGCTCGAACACCGAGCGGTTGAGCACCATCAGACCGGATTCGCGGGCGATCTCCACCGCGGTCTCCGAGACGTCGATGCCGAGAGCGGTGAGTCCCTGGTGCATGGCGGCGCGCACCATGCGGCCCGGTCCGCAGCCGATATCGAGCACGGCACCGCGGATACCGTCGAGGAGGCCGAGGTCAGCGGCATCCGCTGCGTCGTTCCAGCGCGACACGTCCATGGCCCGCGAGGGGGTGAGCGAGTCGGAGTCGACGTCGCGGAGATAGAGCACCTGGTCGTCCAGGCGGAGGGCTCGAGCGTAAGGCTCGGCGCCGCCGGATCCGAAGGTCGCGAAGGCCGCGTCGCTCATCGCACCGCTCCCGTCTCTGTGGTGCTGTTCTCGAAGGAGGCCAGCGTGCGGGCGAATTCGGTGTGCGGGGCGAGGCCGGCCACGAGGCGGGCATCGTCGATGGTGTCGACGTCGACGAGCTCCGGCAGCATCCGCACCCGCAGTCCCGCCTGCGTGAGACGGTCGTGCTGCAGCTGGCCGGTGTCGTCGCGCGACATCGGGACGCCCCGGATGAGCGAGCCGTCCGGGTCGGCCATGGCGATGGTCCAGTAGCCGCCGTCGTTGGCGAACCCGAGGTAGGCGTCGGTATCGGCGGGCCATTCGCCGAACAGCGGCTCGAGCATCGAGGCATCCAGCTGGGGGGTGTCCATGCCGACGAGCACCGTTGGGCCCTCGCATTCGTCGAAAATCGCTCCGAGACGCATATCCAGATCCCCGCTCACTTGGTGTATCACGTCGTATGGTTCGGAGCCGAGGGGAAATAGGTTGCCATCGAAGAGCAGAATTCGTCGGGAGGCATCCAGGGCGCTCACCGCCCGAAAGGTGTCAGCCAGGCTCGCTGAGGCGAGGGTTGCGGCCTGTTCGAGGCTGAGAGGGGGGTGCAGACGTGTTTTCACCCGGCCCGGAATGCACTCCTTCGCGATGATGATCAGTGTTGTCAACGGTTGTTCGTCCTCAGCAGTCGGGACATGTCGGTGATGGCCACGACGGTGCCGCGGATGGTACCGGTGACTTTAGAGCGCCCGATGCGCGGGGAATAGGGGGTTGCTTTCTCGACGATCGTCCATCCCGCGCGCGAGGCCTTCAGCACCATCTCGAGCGGATAGCCGCTGCGACGGTCGATGAGATCGAGGGCGAGCAACGCCTCCCGGTTGGCCGCCCGCATCGGGCCGAGGTCGTGCAGCGGCACCCCGGTGGCCCGACGCATCAGCCAGGCGAGGGCGAGATTGGCGAAACGCGCGTGAATCGGCCAGGCTCCGCGGGTGGTCGGACGGCGGCGACCGAGGGCGAGATCGGCGGCGCCGCTGGTGACCAGGGCGACAAGGGGTTCGAGATCACGGGGATCCATCGAGGCATCCGAATCGCAGAAGGTGACGATCGGAGCCGTAGCGGCGAGCAGACCGGCGTGGGCCGCCGACCCGAATCCGCGGCGCGGTTCGTGAATGACAAGGGCTCCGGCCGCTTCGGCGATCTCGGCCGAACGGTCGGTCGACCCGTTGTCGACCACGATCGCGCGGTATCCCTCCGGCAGGTGGGAGAGCACCCACGGCAGGGCGCCCTCTTCGTTCAGGCAGGGCAGAACGATGTCGACGAGCGGAGTGGTCACACTGGCAAGCGTAAGAGGCGCGGCTGGGCTCACCGGTCGCAAAGCCTTACGAAATGCTGACCGATGTGCCTCCTGCCCCCGCCGGGCACGGGATTCCCGGGTTGCCGACTTATTCTGAATGGGTGAGCACGTCATCCACAGCAGACCCCGCCACGGTGGGGACGTCCGGCCTGCTCACGCCCCCGGACCAACTGCGCGATCGCCTCATCCTGGTGGTGGATGACGATGCCACAGTCTCCGAGGTCGTCTGCAGCTACCTGCGCTCGGCCGGTTTCCAGGTCGAGAGCGTCGCCGATGGGGGGACCGCCGTCGAGACGGCCGCACGCATCCGACCGGATCTCGTCGTGCTCGACCGTATGCTGCCCGGAATCGACGGGGTCGAGGTGTGCCGCCGCATCCGTGCGGAACGGGCGGTGCCGGTGATCATGCTCACCGCACTCCGCGAGGAGGAGGATCGCATCGACGGCCTCGAAGCCGGTGCCGATGACTACCTCGCCAAGCCGTTTTCGCCCCGCGAGCTCGTGCTGCGGGTGAAGTCCGTGCTGCGCCGCAGCCTCACCGAGTTCTCACCGGAGGCGCCCATCGACGCGGGGGACTTCCACCTGGATGTGTCCTCCCGCCAATTGACCCTGCGCGGGGAAGCGGTCTCGCTCACCATCCGCGAGTTCGACCTGATCGCCTTCCTGCTGCGACATCCCCGGCAGGTATTCGGTCGGGAGGAGTTGCTGCGTGCGGTCTGGGGCTGGGAGTTCGGAGACCTCTCCACAGTCACCGTGCACGTACGCCGGCTGCGGGAGAAGATCGAGCGGGATGCCGCGCATCCCACCGTTCTCAACACGGTGTGGGGCGTGGGCTACCGCTTCGACGTCGAACCGGCGGTGACCGAATGAGCATGAACGACCTGTTGGTCGTTTCTCTGCTCGCCCTCGGCTGCGCCGTGGTGGTGGGGGTGGTGTCCCTCGTGGTGCTGCGCTTCATGACCCGCTCCTCGCTGGTCTTGCAGCTCTGTGTCGTGGCGCTCGCCGCGGTGCTGTCGATCGCCGGAGGGGTGTGGCTCGCCGCATCCGTGATGCTGGTGACCCCGCACGACCTCACGGTGTTGCTCTCCGTGGCCGCGATCGCCGGTGTCGTCTCCCTCGCGCTCGCCGCGCTGCTCGGCCGCTCCCTGGTGCGCAACAGCCGCCAGCTGATCGCCGCGACCCGGCGCATCGGCACTGAAGAGGCGATGGGCGAGCAGGTTCGGCACTCGAGCAACGAGTTCGCGGCCCTCGCACTCGAACTGACAGCCACCAACAGCCGGCTTGCCGAGTCCCGCGCCCGCGAGGCGCTCGCCGAGAATTCGCGCCGGGAACTCGTGGCGTGGATCTCTCACGACCTCCGCACTCCTCTCGCCGGCATCCGCGCGATGGCCGAAGCTCTCGAAGACGGGATGGTCGACGAGCCGGAGCGGTATTACGTGAAGGTGCGCAGCCAGGTCGACCGGATGAGCGGAATGGTCGACGATCTCAATGAGCTGTCCCGCATCCACTCCGGGTCGCTGCGGCTGTCGATGCAGAAGGTGTCGCTCTACGACCTGATCAGCGATGTGGTGGCCGAACTCGGTCCCTTCGCCGAGTCCCGCTCGATCTCACTCATCGGCGATGGTGCTCGCGAGCTCACGATCCTCGCCGACCCCCGCGAGATCTCCCGGGTGGTCGGCAACCTGGTCATGAACTCGATCCAGCATTCGCCGGCCGGTAGCCCCATCACCGTGAGTGCGCGCCAGAGCGACGACGGACTCGCGGTGATCTCGGTCATCGATGCCGCTGGCGGTATCCCGGAGAAGGACCTCGGGCGTGTCTTCGAAGCCGGATGGCGCGCGAGCAACTCCCGCACCCCGGAGACCGCGACGACCCGGTCCGGCGGCGCGGGGCTCGGGCTCGCGATCGTGCAGGGGATCGTGCAGGCCCACCGCGGCCGCGTGGTCGTGCAGAATGTGCCCGGCGGATGCCGCTTCGACGTGTTCCTCCCGCCGAGCCCCGCTGACGGCTCGCCCTCGCTCGCCGGGGCGACCGCGTGAGCGTCGCCACCCGGCCAGCGACCGGACTCAGCCGCAGGGCAGCCACGGCCTTGGCGGCATTCGCCGGCGTCGTGTCGGCCGCTGTCGTGCTGGGCGTCGCCGAAGTCGTCTCGCTGTTCGTCGGCGCCGCGGGCAGCCCGCTCTTCGCGGTCGGATCCCTCGTGATCGACCTGGCGCCCGCCGGCGTCAAGGAGTTCATGATCGCGGTCTTCGGCACCGGCGACAAGGCAGCGCTCCTGGCGCTGATGGGCACCCTCATCGTCGTGATCTCGGCGGCGGCCGGAGTGCTCGAACTCCGCCGCCCGCCATTCGGGGTGATCCTGCTCGGCATCGGCGGAGTCGTCGCGGTCGTCGCCGTGGTGACCCGCGCGGGAGCCACCGGGTTCAACGGCATCGCCGCGGTGGTGGGCGGTGTCACCGGCGTGGTGGTGCTGCGCATCGCCATCGAAAGACTCGGCCTCTGGCAGCGGGCGACCGAGCGAAGCGCCACCGCAGCCCGCGTGCCGGGACGCACTCCGGCCGGCCCGCAGTTCGAGCGGCGGAGATTCCTCACGCTCGCAGTCGTCGCGGGTGCGGCATCGGTCGTCGCGGGCACCGGCGCCCGGCTCATGAACGCGACGTCGACGAAGGTCGCCGCCCTCCGCACCAAGCTCACCCTGCCGAAGGCCGCCGTGCCCGCGGAGCCGGTGCCGGCCGCGGCCATGATCGACGTGGAGGGCATCTCGCCGTTCGTCACGCCGACCGCCGACTTCTACCGCATCGACACGGCGCTGCAGGTGCCGTCGATCGACCCGGACAAGTGGATGCTCACCGTCACCGGCATGGTCGAGAACGAGGTGACCCTGAGCTTCGCCGAGCTGCTCAAGCTGCCTCTCGAGGAGCATCTCGCCACGCTCACCTGCGTGTCGAACGATGTGGGCGGCGACCTCATCGGCAACGCGCTCTGGCTGGGGTACCCGATCCGCGCCCTGCTGGCCCAGGCGAAGCCGAAGGCGGGAGCGGACATGGTGTTGTCCACCAGCATCGACGGATTCACCGCCGGTACGCCCCTGTCGGTGCTTCAGGACGACGGCACGAATGCCCTGCTCGCTGTGGGTATGAACGGCACGCCGCTGCCGCTCGAACACGGCTTCCCGGTGCGGATGGTCGTGCCCGGCCTCTACGGCTACGTCTCGGCCACTAAGTGGGTCGTCGAGCTCAAGGTGACGAAGTTCTCGGAGGACCAGGGCTACTGGACCCCGCGCGGCTGGGACGCGAAAGGCCCCATCAAGCTGGCCTCCCGTATCGACACACCGCTCGCCGGAGCCGCGATCTCGGCGGGTACCGTCGCCATCGCCGGGGTTGCCTGGGAGCAGCACGTCGGCGTGAAATCCGTCGAGGTTCAGGTCGACGATGGACCGTGGGTCGAGGCCACGCTCGCCGACTCGCTCTCCGCGGACACCTGGCGCCAGTGGGTCTACCGCTGGCCGGCCTCAGCGGGCTCGCACCGCATCCAGGTGCGGGCGACGGATGCCGCCGGCAAGACCCAGGGCCAGACCTACCAGTCGCCCGCCCCGAATGGTTCAGAGGGCTGGCACTCGATCACGGTCAGCGTCAGCTGACGGCCGCCCGCAGCGGCGCGTTCGCGAATTCGGCCATACCCTCGTCGAAGCTCACGCCGGGCCTCCAGCCCAGTTCCGACTTCAGGCGCTCGGATGACGCGGTGATGTGCCGCACGTCACCGAGGCGGTACTCACCGGTCGTCACCGGCTCCGGTCCGCCGGAATAGCGGCTGAGGGCGGAGGCGAGGTCCCCGATCGTGTGCACGATTCCGCTTCCGACATTGAACGCGCGAAACTGTTCACCCGGTGCGGCGAGCGATTCGATCGCGGCGAGGTTGGCGGATGCCACATCGCGCACATGCACGAAGTCCCGCCGCTGCGCGCCGTCCTCGAACACACGGGGTGCTTCACCGCGCTCGAGCGCCGAGCGGAAGAGCGAGGCGACCCCGGCATAGGGCGTGTTCTGCGGCATCCCCGGTCCGTAGGCGTTGTGGTACCTCAGAGCGACGGCGCGGCCGCCGGTGGACCGAGCCCAGGCCGCGGCCAGGTGTTCCTGCGCGAGCTTCGAGGCAGCGTAGACGTTGCGCGGGTCGAGAGGGGCATCCTCGGAGATGAGCTCGGGCAGCAGCGGGCCGCCGCGCTCATCCAGCGGATCGAAGTGCCCGGCATCGAGATCCTCGACCCTTCGGGCTGCTGGCCGGGTCGATCGCCCGGAGCTGTCACGGTAATTTCCCTCGCCGTAGACCACCATGGAGGATGCCACCACCAGGCGGTCCACCCCGGACTGCGCCATCGCGGCGAGCAGCACCGCCGTGCCGAGGTCGTTGCTGCCGATGTAGTCGGGCGCGTCGTCGAAGGACACTCCGAGGCCGACCTTCGCGGCCTGGTGGCAGACGACATCCACTCCGAAGAGAGCAACGGCCAGGGCATCGGTGTCGCGCACATCGGCCCGCACGAATTCGACCCTGGGGTCCGGGTGGTAGTCGCCTCCGTGCACGTCCGGGCGGAGGGAATCCAGAACTCGAACGCGCCACCCCTTCTCGAGAGCTGCCTCGACGATCGCGGAGCCGATGAATCCGGCGCCGCCCGTGATCAATACCGTGGTCATCGTGCCTCTCCCGCCTCGCGTACCGGCCGGGCCAGCACCGCCTCGACCTCGGCCGGATCGATGCTCTGCCGGGGACTGTAGCCCTCGGGAAGCGCGCGGATGATCGTCTCGATCGCCGCGACGATACGGGGCTGGGCCGCGGCGAGGCGCTTCAGAACGAGTTCGTGGCTCACGGCATCCGGATCCACCTCGCCGGGTCGAGGCGAAAGTCCCGCGTCGCTGTCGGTGACGTAAGACAGGTTGACCGTGTCGATGTTGAGTTCGGCGGCGAGCGGCACCTCCGGGTACATCGTCATGTTGACCGTGTGCGCTCCGGCCGCGGCGAACCAGAGAGACTCTGCGCGGGTCGAGAAGCGTGGGCCCTGGATCACGACGACGGTTCCGGAGGTGGCGATCGTCTCACCGGCCAGCGCTTGCACAGCGATCTCGTGAAGTTCGGGTGCGAAGGGATCCGCCGCTGCCAGGTGCTGCACGGAGCCCTGATCGTAGAAGGTGTCGGGTCGCCCGCTGGTGCGGTCGATGAACTGGTCGGTGAGCACGAGCGTTCCCGGCGGATAGTCGGCGGTCACGCCCCCGACGGCGGAGGACGAGAGGATGACGCGCACCCCGAGACTCGCGAGCGCCCAGATGTTCGCCCGGTAATTGATGAGGTGTGGGGCCACCGAATGGTGCACTCCATGCCGGGTGAGGAAGGCCGCGCGCCGCCCGCCGAGCTCGCCGAGGGTGACCTCGGTGGGGCCGTAGGGTGTCTCGATGCGGCGCTTCTCGCTCTCGGCCGGGTCGAACAGAGAGTAGAGGCCGGAACCTCCGATGACGGCGACGGTGACCTCGTGCGGGAGTGGGGGAGTCATCCCCCCATTCTTCCAGCGTTCCGGGTTTCGAGCTGTCGCGAGCTTTCTCGAACTGTCTCGCGGTGGGATGCGGTGGGTTGCGGTGGGTTGCGGCTGGCGGTGCCGCATCCGCGCCCCGTTGATTTCGCTTTGCGTGTGATTCGACTCGGGGGAAGATGCGACTTCACGCGTCGCAGAGTCGCAACGACCCCCGACTCGAATCGTGGGCGGTGGGACCGACCGCCGCGAGATTCGACCGTGAACCGGCGAGCTGAGCGACCCCCACATTGCGCCGAGAGCGAGACCGAACCCCGGGCGACGCTCTACCGGCTACAGTCATTCAGTGGCACATCTCCTGGGCGCCGAGTCCCTTCACCTCGAATATCCCACCCGTGTCATCTTCGACAAGGTCACGATCGGCCTCGATGAGGGCAATCGCATCGGCGTCGTCGGACGCAACGGAGACGGCAAGTCGACCCTCCTGCGCCTGCTGAGCGGACGCATCGAACCGGATGCCGGCCGCGTCACGCGCCGCAACGGCGTCACGCTCGGGATGCTGGACCAGGCCGACCTCCTGCCGGAGGACCTGGTGGTCAAAGACGCCATCGTCGGCGACAAGGACGAGTACGAGTGGGCCGGGGACGCCCGCATCCGCGACGTGATCGACGGCCTGCTGCTGGACGTGCCGTGGGAAGCCACGATCGGGGCCCTGAGCGGCGGTCAAAGAAGGCGCGTCGCTCTCGCCAAACTGCTCGTGGGTGACTGGGACGTCATCTTCCTCGACGAGCCCACCAACCACCTCGACGTCGAGGGCATCGCCTGGCTCGCCGGGCACCTCAACAAGCGCTGGTCGCCCAACCAGGGCGGGCTCATCGTCGTGACCCACGATCGGTGGTTCCTCGACGAGGTCTCCACCGACACGTGGGAGGTCCACGACCAGATCATCGAGCCGTTCGAGGGCGGATACGCGGCGTACATCCTGCAGCGTGTCGAGCGCGACGAGCTCGCCGCGACCATGGAGTCGAAGCGCCAGAACCTCGCGCGCAAGGAGCTCGCCTGGCTGCGCCGCGGCGCCCCGGCCCGCAGCACCAAGCCCAAGTTCCGGATGGATGCCGCGTACGAGTTGATCTCGAACGAACCTCCTCCCCGCGACACCGTCGCCCTCAGTCAGCTCGCCACCGCGCGCCTCGGCAAGGACGTCGTCGACCTGCTCGACGTCGGAGTCACCTACGGCGGAACGACGGATGCCGACGGCAAGACCACCGGCGGCGCCGAGATCCTTAAGGACATCGAGTGGCGGGTCGCTCCGGGTGAGCGCACCGGCATCCTCGGGGTGAACGGCGCGGGCAAGTCCACTCTGCTCAGCCTGATCGCCGGCACGCTGCTCCCCACGAGCGGCCGGGTCAAGCGCGGCAAGACGATCCGGGTCGCCATCCTGAGCCAGCAGCTCGGAGAGCTCGCCGACATCCTCGAAGACCGGGTGATGGATGTCATCGCCCGCCAGAAGAGCTCCTACGTCACCGGCGGCAAGGAACTCACCCCCGGCCAGCTGCTCGAGCGCATGGGGTTCATGTCCGCCCAGCTGAGCACCAAGGTGAAGGACCTGTCCGGTGGTCAGCGCCGGCGACTGCAGCTGTTGCTCATCCTGCTCGGAGAGCCGAACGTGCTGATCCTCGACGAGCCGACCAACGATCTCGACACCGACATCCTCGCCGCCATCGAAGACCTGCTCGACTCCTGGCCGGGAACGCTGCTCGTGGTCAGCCACGACCGTTACCTGCTCGAACGCGTCACCGACAACCAGTACGCCATCCTGGACAAGCGGATGCGGCATCTGCCCGGCGGCGTCGACCAGTACCTGCAGCTGCGGTCCCAGCAGACCACGAAGGGGCTCACGGTCACCGAGACCCACAAGGCCGAAGGGGCGTCGCCGGAGAAGAAGGCGACCGTCAACTCGAAGGGGCGCACCAAGCTCACCGGCGCCGAGCTGCGCAACGCGCAGAAAGAGCTGGGATCGGTCAGCCGCAAGCTCGAGAAGGTCACCACCCAGATCTCGTCGATCCACGATCGCTTCGCCAGCCACGACCAGGGGGACTTCACCGGGCTCGCAGCGCTGCAGGGGGAGCTCAAGCCCCTGGAGGATTCGATGGCAGAGCTCGAGCTGCGCTGGCTCGAACTCAGCGAGGTGCTCGAGGCGTAAACCGCAACGCGCTCGTCGCGCGGGTCGGCCCGGAGGAGCGGCACAACTAGTGTCGTACCGTGCACACCTCCCGTTCTCGCGTTGCCGGGCTCGGTGTCTACCTTCCCGAAACCACCCGTTCGACCGCGCAGACGGAGGCCGATCTCCGTCGCCACAACCCGACCCTGAAGCTGGCGACGGGCATGATCGGCCGCATCACCGGGGTCAAGACCGTGCACCTCCGGCCGCCGGGCTGGCAGACCTCCGACCTCGCCGTCGCCGCGGCCCGGAGCGCCCTCGCCGATTCGCCCGGCCCGATCGACCTTCTCCTCTTCGCCAGCGCGAGCCAGGATCTGATCGAACCGGCCACGAGCCACATCGTCGCCTCGAAGCTGGGACTCGACTGCCCCGTCATGGACATCAAAAACGCCTGCAACAGCGTGCTCAACGCGATGCAGGTGGCGGATGCCCTCATCACGAGCGGCCAGTACGAGCGGGTGCTCATCGCGAGCGGCGAGCAGCCCTCGCATGCTGTGCGGTGGCGCCTCGAGGGCAAAGACCAGTTCCTGCGCTCATTCCCCGGCTACACGATGAGCGACGGGGGAGCGGCGGTCGTCCTCGAGCGCAGCGGTGACCATTCGGGAATCCTCGGCTCCACATTCGTCGCGGTCTCGAGTCACTGGCAGATCGGCACGCTGGGCACCGGTGGATCGATGGACCCGCACGCCGACAACGGAAGTCACTTCGACATGGACGGCCCCGCACTGCAGCAGGCCTTTCTCGATCTCGGACCGGATGCCGTGTTGGCGACCCTGCAGAAGCTCGATCTGCACTGGAACGACTTCGACCTCGTGGCCATCCACCAGGTGGCACTGCCCTACCTCCCGCCGATCTTCGAACGGCTCGGGGTGGCCGACGACAAGACCATCATCACGATCGAGGATCACGGCAATCTCGCTTCGGTCACCCTTCCCCTTCAACTGCTGCTGGCGCGGGATGCCGGACGCATCGGGGAGGGCAGCCTCGTGGCGCTCATCGGGTTGGCCGGCGGCATCAGTCTCGGCGTGATGGTGCTGCGACTGTGAATGCCTCGCTGCCCCGGCTCGCGGTGGTCGTGCCCGTCTTCAACGAAACCGCCTGGATCCGCCCGACACTCGCCGCCCTCGCCGCGCAGGTCGACCAGGACTTCGATGTCGTGTTCGTCGATAACGGTTCCACAGACGATTCGGTGGCAATCATCGAGGAGTTCACGGCGGATCGCCCGCGGTGGCGAGTGATCCATGAACCGCAGAAGGGCACCGGAGCCGCGGCGGATACCGGGATGCGCGCCGCCATCGCCGCCGGGGCCGGAATCCTCGCCCGCACCGACGCCGACTGTCTTCCCCGGCGCGACTGGACGGCGAGCATGCGTCGGGCGCTCACCACCGAAGGGCTCCAGCTGGTCGGCGGGGAACTCGTTCCCCGCACCGACGAGGGGCTCCCCTGGTTCACGCGCCTCGGACTTCGCGGTGCTGTGCATCTCGCCGAAGCGTTCGGCCGGGTGCGTAAAGACAACCGCTCGCCGCAGTATCTCGGGCCCTACATGATGGCCGCCGGTTGCAATGTGGGCATCACGGCCGAGCTCTACCGGCAGAGCGGCGGATTCCCCCGCACCCGCATCGAGGACCTCCACGAGGATCGTGCCCTGGTGAACGCCGTGCGCCGCATCACGCCGCACTACGCTCGTCGCGGAGACATCGTGGTCTTCGGATCGAGTCGCCGGGTGAACGCCTGGGGTCTGAAGAACACCCTGCTCTGGTACAAGGATCACCGGTACCGGCCAGAGCACGTGGACATCCGATGACCAGCCCCGCCGGCCACCGGGCGAGGCGGTGGGAGGAGCGAGTGATGCGTTCGGCCCATCCGATCGCCTATCCCGCCCTGCGGATGGCACGAGGCCCCGTTCTCCGGGTGCCGGGCCTCGGCATCCTCGTGCGAGACGCGGCGCTGCTGCGAAGCACCCTTCTCAACACCGCGAGCTTCACCAAGACCGGCCCGGGCTCTCCTTCGGATCTCTGGACGGGTGTGCTCGGACCCAGCGTGCTTCTCAACATGGAAGGCGCGGACCATCAGGCACTTCGGCGCAAACTCGCCCCGATCTTCGCGCCCTCGTATGTCGAGACCCTGGTGGCCGCGAGCCTCGGCGAGCCGCTGGCTCGGCTCACGCGCCGACTGGCGGGGGGAGAGCCTGTCGACCTGGTGGAGGAGGTGCGGCGCTATTCCAGCATCGCCATCAGTCGCCTGGTGGGGCTGGATTCCGCGGAGTTGACCGCCGATCTGTTCCACAAGGTCTCCTCCATCACCTCGATGGTGCGTCTCACTCGAAGCACGCTCACGCCCTCCGAGGTCACGAAGGCCCGGGTGGTGATGGCGGAGCTCGGAGCGCACGCCCAGCGCGCCTACCGCTCGGGCGACGAGCAGACGGTTCCGGGACGGATGCGCGCGCTCGGCCTCACCGAGGCCGAGGCGCTCGGCGCCGTCGGCGCCTTCGTCCTCACCGGCACGGAGACTCTCGTCTCTTATATTCCCCGATTGGTATGCCTGCTCGTCGATACTGCGTGGCTGCCGCTCGTCGCAGCCGATCGGACTCTCATCGAACCGGCGATCGCCGAGGGTCTCCGGGTGACGACACCCTCCCCGGTCATGCTCCGCTCCGTGGTGGCGGCCGACTCGATCGGCCCGGTGGCCGTGCGGCCCGGAGACCGGGTGATCCTCGCGACTTTCGCGGCCAACCGGGCGCTCGGCCCCTTCGATCCGGCGGCCAACACCGCCGCGACGCTTCGCCAGCTGTGGTTCGGCGCGGGGTCCCATTTCTGTCTCGGCGCCCCTCTCGCCATGGCCCAGATCCGTATCGTGTTGGATTCACTGCTCGACGCGTTCCCGGACGGCGGCCTCCGAGTGCTCTCCCGTCGCCCCGCGCGCGGAGTGCTGATTCCGGGCTACGCCAAGGTGGTGATCGGCGGATGAGCATCGACCTGCTCGATGCGCTGCTGGACACGTGCCGTGAGCATCCGGATGCCCCGGCCGTCAGCCAAGGGCGGCGCACCCTCTCCTATGGCGAGCTCGACGCCCGCATCGCCTCGGTCGCGGCGGCGCTGAAGGCGGCGGGACTACGGGCCGGGGATCGCGTGCTCTTCTCGGTTCGTCCCAGCCTCGACGGCATCTGTCTCGCCCTCGGGGTCATCGCCGCGGGCGGCACCGTGGTCTTCGCCGACCCCGGGGCGGGGGAGGAGATGTTCCGGGCACGGGCTGCGCTCGCAGCACCCCGCTGGGTGGCGGCGGAATCGCTGCTCTACCTCGCGTCCTCCGGGCCGCTGAAGCCCATTGCACGTCGTCGTGGGCTGGAACTACCGCCCTACTCGGCCGTGGTGCCGGATGCCCGCCACATCTACGCCGGATCGTGGCTGCCGGGCGTGCCGCTCCGGGCGTTGCGGCTCCGCTCCCTGCTCGCCGGTGGTCGAGACCTGCTCGCCGGTGGTCGAGTAGAGAGCGCCAGCGACCGTACCGAGACCCGGTCGGAAGCCCTCATCATCTTCACCAGCGGCACCACCGCGCATCCCCGGGCAGTGGTGCACTCGCGCACCTCCCTCGGAACCGGGCTCGCCGGCTTCGCCGCGCACGTTCGATTCGCCCCCGGGGACCGCCTGCTCACCGATCAGCTGATGATCGGCATCCCGGGCCTCATCGCCGGAGCGCACTGGCGCCTGCCCGCCGTCGGCACCGACCCGGGCGCGGGGCCCGCCCACTACCTCGACGTGCTGCCCGGAACCGATTCTCTCTTCCTGGTGCCGGCAGCCCTCGCAGCCCTGCTCACCCTGCTCGAGGATCACCCGGAGAAGACCCCCCAGCTCAGCACCCTGCTGATCGGGGGAGCCCCGGTGTTGCGGCCACTTCTCGAGCGGGTGAAGCGGATCTGGCCGACAGTACGCGTGTGCGCGATCTACGGCATGACGGAGATCCTGCCGGTGGCGATCGCCGATGGCGACGAGAAGCTCGCCTTCACGGGGCCGGGCGACTACGTCGGCACGGTGCTCCCCAGCATCCGCGCCCGCATCGAGACGAACGCGACGGGCGACGGGGAGTTGGTGCTCGCGGGGGAGGGCCTCGCGCTCGGCTATCTGGCCGACCTTCCCGAGCATCCGCTCGTCTCGCTGGGCACCGGGGATCTCGCGGAGCTGCACGGCGAGACCCTGGTGTTGCGCGGCCGGAGCAAGGATATGTTCATTCGAGGCTCGACTAACGTCTATCCGGGGCTCTACGAACCGGTGATTGCGGGCATCGCCGGCGTCGCGGACGTGGCGATGGTGGGAGTCGCGGACGAGATCGGCGACGACGTGATCGTGCTGGTGATCGTGCCCAGCGACGGCGTTCCCCGCGGGTTCGGCTCGACGCACCCGGTGATCGCCACCGTGAGCGCCGCACTGCCCGGACTCGTGGATGCCGCGGTGCTGCCCGACCTCGTGCTCGTCGCCGCAGACCTGCCGCGCGCGGGTCGCAGCAGCAAATTGGACCGCGCCGCCCTGCGCGCTGCCGTTTCCCACCACCTGAAGTCAGGGAGCTGACATGCGGATCGCGGTCACGGGGGCGAGCGGGTTCATCGGCGGCGTCATCGCGTCTGCCCTCGCGATGCCCGAGTTCGATCACGAGGTGATCGGGTACGGTCGCACGCCCGGCGGCTGGTCGTATCGCAGCCACGTGGCCAACGCCAGCCATTACCGCATCTGGGACGTCGCCCGAGGGCGGCTGACGACCGACGTGCACGTGGATGCCGTCGTGCACTGCGCAGCCCTTGCCGACGACTGGGCACCGCTGGACGCGGCGATGCGCGCGAACAGCGAGGGAACGCGCAATGTCGTGCGCAGTTTCCCCGGGGCACGCATCGTGCACCTGTCCACCTCAAGCGTGTACGACGCCTTCGTGCCGACCGTCAACGCGGTCGAATCGGAGGCGCCGGCGACGCGATTCCTCAGTTCCTACTCCCAGTCGAAGGTGGCCGCGGAGGCCCAGCTGGTCGGCGCAGACGCCGTGATCCTGCGTCCGCATGCGGTCTACGGCGCGGGGGACACGACCCTCCTGCCCCGTCTGCTCGCAGGCATCCGCCGTGGCCGTCTCTCGCTGCCTGAGGGTGCTGCCGTCGAGCACACCCTCACCCACATCGACAATCTCGTCGCGGCCGTGATCCTTGCGCTCGACCCCGAGGCGCCCCCTGGCGTCTTCAACGTCGGGGATGACGCCCCCGTGCTGCTGAGCGAGGTGCTCACCGAACTGCTAGCGAGGAAGGGACGTTCGGACGTCAGACTCCACAGCATCCCGTACGGCACAGCGTTCGCGTTCGCGTCAGCGGTCGAGCTCGGGCATCGGGTGAGCGGGCGCGGTCGGCCCCGGGTGACCCGCTATGCGGTGAGCCAGTTGGGTCTCGAGCGAACGCTCGACCTGACCGCAGCCCGGCAGCAGCTCGGCTACAGACCCCGTTCCACGTGCCTCGCCGGCGCCGAGCGCTGGTAGCCGCGGGACTCGATACGCTCGCTGGCGCTCGCTCCTCGACCGGCGGGCCGCTGGTCGAGTAGGGCGCTCAGCGCCCGTATCGAGACCCGACCTTCTGCACCACGAGTGACCGATAGGCCGGAATCAGCACCCGCTTGCCGTACTCCCGCGAGACGACCCGGAATGGCCTGCCGTCGCCCACGAGCAGCTGCACCATCGCCGTGAGTTCCGCCCGGGCGAGCGGACCGCCGAGGCACAGGTGCCGCCCCGCCCCAAACCACAGCTGGCGGTTCTGCGGGATGTACGCGCGATCGATGCGGTATTCACCGGCGAGGTTGTTGGCGGTCCAGGTGAGCACGACGATGCGCTCCCCGGCCCTGAGGGTGCGACCGCCGATCTCGAGGTCGGCGAGTACCGAGCGGCCGATGATCGGGGCCGGGGAGGTCACGCGGAGGGCCTCCCGCACGGCGCCCTCGGTGAATTCGGGGTGCTCGATCAGCCGGTTTTGCTCTCCGGTGTCGAAGAGGAGGGCGGCGGTTCGGGCCATGGCGGATGCCGCTGTCTCGGTGCCGGCGACCATCAGCAGCGTCGAGAGCCCCTTCGTCTCCCGCACCGAGAGTCCGAGATCGCGGCATCGTCCGATCACGGTCGCGGAGGATGCGGTGGCGAAGGATGCGTCGATGTGGCCGGTGAGCCTCTCCACGATCTCCCTGGCCTTCGCGATCTTCTCGGCGGGGAGCACGGTGTCGGAGGTCGTGCCGAGCGCGATGGCGGCGAGCTCCTCGCCGGTTTCGAAGATCGAGCGATAGGTCTCGTCCGTTGCATCCGGAACGTGCATGCCGAGCAGGGTGACCACCATCTGGCCGACGAGGATTCGGCTGAGGTCGGCCACGTCGAGCGGTTCACCCGCCTCGAAGGATGCCCGGGCCCGCGTCATCCGATCGCCCCAGGCCGTCGCGACGAACGCCACACTCGTCTTCTCCGTGAAGAGTTCGCGACTGCGGGTGCGGAGGTCGTAGTGTCCGGCACCGTCGAAGAGGTCGTAGACCCAATCACCGAGGATCTGCGCCCAGAGGTGCCCGACCCCGCCCTCGCTCAGCAGGGTGAAGTGCTCCGGGTCGTTGAGCACTGCTCGCGCGGTGAGCGGATCCGCGGTGATCCAGCCGAGCCTCGGCACCCTGAGCAGTGGCTTGGCGAAGGTGCCGACCCAGTTGAGCCAGGGGAGTGCGGGTCGTGCGGCCGTGAGCAACCGGTGCTCGTGGGCGGCGGCGCCGGTGCCGCGTCCGTCGCGCCACGGCGCCAGTCGGCGTTCGCGGACGGGGGCGGTGAGGTCCTCAGCAACGGGCACGTGCCCAACCTATCCGCTGCCGGGAAAGCCGGTCGCTAGTGTGAGGGCCATGGGAGAAACGAATCGGGCCTATGACCGCGTGCTCCGTTATGGGTCGAATTCTGATCGAGTTCAGTTCTTCAGCGATGCGGTGTTCGCCATCGCCATGACACTCCTGGTGATCGATATCACCGTGCCGGTGATCGCCAATGGGCCGTCGGTGACCCAGGCCACGCTGGATCCGAAGCTCTGGAAGGCACTCGGCGACGAGTTCCCGCAGTTCCTGGCCTACGGGCTCAGCTTCGCGGTGATCGGAGCAAGTTGGGCGGGACATCACCGCATGTTCGCCCTGATGCGCCGATTCGACGGCACGCTCGTCTCGATGAATCTTCTGCTGCTCTTCTTCATCGCATTCGTGCCATTCCCGACCAGTCTGCTCAGCGAATACGGAAGCACGATGCCGGCGGTGGTGCTCTATGCGGGCAATGTCGCCGTGATCAGCCTGCTGCAGTTCGCGCTCCTCGCCTACTCCTACCGGCGCGGCTATCTCGACGAGAGAGTGGATGTCGGCCTGTATCGCTATGTCCGCCGCAACCTCCTGACGACCCCGACGATCTTCCTGCTCTCGATTCCCATCGGTTTCGTGTTCGGAGCGGTCTGGGCCCTCTATTTCTGGATCGCACTGCTGCCCGTCAACATCATCGTCGGCCGCTACGAGCCCCGTGTGATCCCTAAGAAACCGCTTGCACTTTAAGAAGTTCATGCATATGAAGGTCAAACTCCTGTTGTTCATCTGCACGCAGGTTGCTGGCCACGTCCCTGAGGGCAGGCGTTCAAGCACCGAATATTGACTCCTCTCGTGCCCACCCCGGGTGCTTACCCGAGCACGAAGGAATCCGAACCATGACGGTCGGTTCTCGCATAGTTTTTATGCGCTTTGCTACGGCGCGGAGCCCGAAACTCCAGCTGTGGATCGATCACTTCGATCGTGTCGTCGGCCACGGTCCGCGCGTGGTCAACTCCGTCGCATCCGGGCTCGACGAATGCATCGTGGTCTGGCACCTGGTCTCCGCGAACAACCGGATGCTCGCCCGTAGTGCCAACCTCTACGAGCGCTTCGAAGACGCCCAAAAGGATGCTCTCGCCGCCAGCGGATCGACGGCGTCGCGCGAAATCGTTCTCACCAGCCACCAGCGTCGGGGAGAATACGGCTGGTACTCCACCCTCGACGGCGAGGTCGAGATGATCTGCGCCCGCTGGTACGGCACCGAGCGTGATCGGCGAAACGCCATCGAGCTCGCGGAGCTCTCCCTGTTCAGCTCCCAGTTAGGGGCCGGTGCGCGCCCGATCGACCCCGAAGTTCACCGAGGACATCACGAACATGTCACCCAGTGACCCCGTGACGGACCTGAAAGACCGCCTCGCGGAGGTCGACGCCACAGAGGCACTCCCTCTGGTACTCGCCGACAAGCCACGCGCCCTCCGCTCCGCCACTGACGTTCCCGACCGGATCTTCCGGGTGGTGGCGAGCGGAAGCGGAACGATCGTGCTGATCGTCATGGGGCTCGTCGGCCTGTTCCTCGCCATTCGCGGCTATCAGGCTCTCTCCGTGGCCGGGCCGAAGTTTCTCACGGAGCCGTCCTGGAATCCGAACTCCGGCACCTTCGGCATCGCCGCGGTGCTCAGCGGCACCTTCTTCATAGCGCTGACCGCACTCGTGACGGCCGTCCCACTCGCGCTGGGAACCGCGCTCTATATCAGCGAGTATGCGCCAGGTCGGGTTCGTGGCGTGCTGGTGAGCATCGTCGACCTCATGGCGGCGGTGCCCAGCGTCGTCTACGGACTGTGGGGAGTGTTCTTCCTCAGCCCGGCGATCCTGCCGCTCTCGCAGTGGATCAGCACCTACTTCGGTTGGATTCCGATTTTCGCCGTTTCGGGCTTCGACCCGAACGACCCGCTGTCGAGTACGACGGTGTTCAGCGCCTCGACCTTCATCGCGGGCATCGTCGTCGGCCTGATGGTCGCCCCCATTGCCAGCTCGATCATGCGGGAGGTCTTCACCCAGGCGCCGATCGGGGAGCGCGAGGGGGCCCTCGCTCTCGGCTCCACCAAGTGGGGCATGATCCGCAGCGTCGTGCTGCCCTTCGGACGCGGCGGCATCATCGGCGGGACGATGCTCGGACTCGGACGGGCGCTCGGCGAGACCATCGCGGTCTATCTGATCATCTCGCCGGTGTTCGTCATCCAGCCCCACATTCTCGAGAAGGGGGCCAACTCCATCGCCGCCCTCATCGCGCTGCGCTACAACGAGGCGTCCGCCTTCGAGATCTCGGCGCTGATGGCCGCCGGTCTCACCCTCTTTCTGGTGACCCTCGTCGTGAACTTCGGCGCTTCGACGATCATCGCCCGCAGCCGATCAGGAAGCCAGAGCGACTGATGACGAACCTTCTCGAAGCATCCACCGATTCCCCCGTAGCTAGCGCCCGAACCTGGACCCATCCAGAGCCGACCAATGACTCCGCCTCGGGCAAGCGCGAGGTGCGGAGGTCGACGGGCACCATCCGAGTCGTCGACGTGATCCGCGCGGTGGGTTGCGCGGCAGCATCCGTCGGGCTCACCGCGTGGTTGTTCGTCTTCGCGTTCCCGCTTCAGGGAGCCCTCGGCTTCGTCGTACTCGCGTACCTGATCTTCTTGGCGCTTTTCACCGTGCTGACCGCATTCGACGAAAACGGTCCAGCGGTTCGCGACCGCGTGATCAGTGTGATCGTGCAGTCGCTCGCATTCCTCATGCTTCTGGCGCTCGCGGTGGTGGTGATCTACACCGTCAGCAGAGGCCTCGTGGCGCTGCCTCACCTCAACTTCTTCACCCAGGACATGAGCAACGCGGGCCCGCTCGACCCGGTCACCCGGGGAGGCGTGCTCCACGCGGTCGCCGGAACGCTGATCATGATCACGATCGCCCTGGCGATCAGCATTCCGCTGGGGGTGACGACCGCGGTCTTTCTCAGCGAGTTCCCCGGGCGCTACTCGCGGTTCGTGCGCACGGTTGTCGAGGCGATGACGGCACTGCCCTCGATCGTGGCCGGCCTCTTCATCTATGCGACGGTGATCGTCTTCCTCGGTTTCAATCGTTCGGGATTCGCGGCCTCTCTTGCCATCACGGTGATGATGCTCCCCATCATCATCAGGTCTGCGGATGTCGTGTTGCGTCTCGTTCCCGGCAACCTGAAAGAGGCATCGCGGGCGCTCGGTGCCTCCACCTGGCGCACCGTCTGGCATGTCACGCTGCCCACCGCGAGATCGGGCCTCACGACCGCGGTGATTCTCGGAACGGCCCGCGGCATCGGCGAGACCTCACCGGTTCTGCTCACCGCGGGCGCGACAACCTACCTCAACCTCAACCCCCTCGTCGGTCCAATGACGTCGCTTCCCCTCACCGCATTCACCTTCGTCAAGTCCCCGGAGCCGAGCATGATCGCCCGCGGCTTCGGCACGGCGGCTGTGCTCATGGCGCTGGTCGTCATCCTGTTCGCGATTGCGCGACTCATCGGTGGGCGCGGGCCGGGCCAGCTGACCAGCCGCCAGCGTCGCACCCGTGCCCGCAAATCCCAGGAGGACAGCTACCGGTACCTCAGCCGTGATGCACAAGCCACGACTTCGGTGCGGAAATCCCGCTCGCCACAGCTCCCGCCGGTACCCCCGTCCCGTTAGCTCGTCTCCCGAACTCTTCCCGAAGCCCTCCCGAACTCCCGAAGGACCCACAGTGAGCCCCCATCCCTCCCGACGCCGTGTGCTGCGCGCCCTGCGCGTGACGACTGCTGTCGCCGTCGCTTTCGCGATGCTGGCAATTCCGGTGGTCTCCGCACCGACGCCCGCCCAGGCGGTGGGCCAGACCTACTACCCGGTATCCGGTGCGGGATCCACGTGGTCCGCGAACGCCCTCCAGCAGTGGATTCGCAACGTCTTCGACAACTACCGCTGGAAGGTCACTTTCGATGACTCCGGCTCGTCGGCCGGTCGCCAGCTGTTCGGCCAGGGCACCGTCGACTTCGCCGTTTCAGAGATCCCCTACGCGCTGTCCGGCAGCGACAGCACCGACCCCCGGCCCTCCCGTCAGTTTGCTTACATGCCGATTGTCGCCGGCGGCACCTCGTTCATGTACAACCTCGTGATCGGAGGCAAACGGGTTACCAACCTGCGTCTGTCCGGCGACAGCGTCGCAAAGATCTTCACTGGTGTGATCACCAAATGGAATGATCCTGCCATCGCAGCGGACAACCCGAAACTCGCTCTTCCCGGAACCCCCATCGTGCCGGTCGTGCGATCCGACGGCTCGGGCACCACCGCCCAGTTCACCTCGTGGATGCGGTCGCAGTACCCGTCGATCTGGAGCGCCTACTGCGCCAAAGCGGGTCGAAGCAACTGTGGCATCACGTCGAATTATCCGACCGTCGCCGGGTCGTCGTTCGTCGCTCAGTCCGGGTCCAACGGCGTCGCGGGTTACACGGCGCAGACGCAGTCCGCGGGGGCAATCACGTACGTCGAATACTCCTATGCGCTGAACTCCGGATTCCCGGTCGCGAAGATCCTCAACTCCGCCGGCTACTACACCGAGCCCACCGCGTCGAATGTCGCGGTCGCATTGCTCTCGGCGGTCATCAACGAGGATCCGGCCTCGCCCGACTACCTCACTTCGCAGCTCAAGGCCGTGTACACGAGCACGGATCCCCGCACCTATCCGTTGTCGTCGTACTCCTACATGATCATCCCTACTGCGCTGCAGAACGGCTTCACCGAGGACAAGGGCCTGACTCTCGCGGACTTCGCTTCGTACTTCCTCTGCGAAGGGCAACAACAGGCCGAGGTGCTCGGATATTCTCCGCTTCCCATCAACCTCGCCCAAGCCGGGTTGAAGCAGGTGCTCAAGATCCCGGGCGGAAATCCGAAGAACAAAGACACCAGCGGATGCAACAATCCCACCTTCTCCGCGGATGGCACCAACAAGCTCGCCGCAACGGCACCGCAGCCCCAGGCCTGTGACAAGAAGGGTTCCGACCAGTGCCTCACGGGCACAGGCGGAAGCAAGGGCTCAACGGCGGCCAGTGCTGGCACAGGCGGCACCTCTGGTGGCAAGTCAGGAGCTACCGCGGCCTCGGGCGGCGGCACCGCTGGCGCAGCGAGCTCGTCGGGCGGTGGTGCTGCAACGGTGGATAAGAACGGCAGCGCGGTGATCGACCTCACCAGCTCTGCCTCTCGAATCGTCTCCGGTTCGCCCGTCGAATTGCCGGGCCAAGCCCTGGGAATGCCGGCCGTCCTCCTGATGAGCGGAGCAGGCATCCTGCTTCTCCTCCTGATGCTGTTACCGCCACTTATCGGTCGTCGACGGGCGGCGATGGCTGGCGCCCCACGGGGTCCGACGAAGGCCACACGCCCGCGAAAACAGGCGAAGCCAAGTGTTCATCTTCCGGCTCGTTTTACGTCACGTGGCCGTGCCGATGCTTCACCTTCGGACTCATAACGTGAGCGCCATGTCGAGCCCCCGCCCCCGCGTGAGATTCTCGCGTGCCGGCGTGGTGCGCGCTGTCTCCCTCGCCATAGTGGCACTCGCTGTAGCCGGACTCGTCTCGCTGGATTCGATCGGCCGACAGAGTGTGGATGCCGCGGCAGCGACATCCTCGGCCCTGACCGTGAAATGGCTCGCCGACAATTCGAGTGCCGCGACCGAGCAGCCGGCACGAGACGTGTCGAGCGGCCACTTCGGTGAGATGAAGAACCTCTCGATCTCGGTCTCCCAGACCTCGGGTCTCATCGACCAGGCGATCAGCGTCTCGGTCACGGGCTTCGCCACCGGGGTGGGCACGCGTGACTCCACCCGGGTCAACGGCTCCTCGGTCTTCGCCTCCAACGCCCAGAATTTCCTCCAGGCGATGCAGTGCTGGGGCGACCCGAAGGCCGACAACTTCCGGCAGACCTGCCAGTGGGGCGGCCGGTACACGCCGTCCGGCAACAACGGACTCGGCTCCTCCGCGTTCCCCGACACCACCCTGCGGGTCGGCACCATCGACATCGACCCAAACAACACCAACGCCGTCGACAACCCCTTCGTCACGGTGCAGGGCAAGTCCGTGGCAGGCAAACCGGTCGCGGGCGGCTACGCCATCCTCGACTACTTCAACCCGGCTACCTCCAACGAGGTGACCACAGCCCGTGTCGGCACCGACGGCACCGGGTCGTTCGACTTCGAACCCCAGACGGCAGACACCGCGCCCCAGCTGGGCTGTGGAACGGAGGGCCACCTGCGCTGCTGGCTGGTCGTGGTTCCGCGCGGCACCGTCTTCGGCGGCGACAACAAGTGCAGCCAGTTCCCGGATCCCGCGGGCGACGGCAGCACGACCTATACAAAGTGGCAGAAGAACGCGCTCCAGGCCGGCAGCCCCGTCAATCCGAACTGCGACTACTGGGACAACCGGGTCGTCATCCCGCTCGACTTCGCGCCGGTCGGATCGCGCTGCGCCGTGGGAAGTGCGGAGCAGCGGGTGATCGGCTCGCAGCTGATGGTGGGGGCGATGAGCTCCTGGCAGCCGGATCTCTGCTCCAAGCAGAAGACCACCTACAGCTTCTCGACCAATCCCGACTCGGTCGCACGCCACCAGCTGCTCGAGGGACAGGCCGCGGTGGCTTACTCGAGCCAGCCATTGAGCCCTGGCGAGCAGACCACCAATGAGGCTCGGCAGACGCTCGCCACCACGAAGCTCAGCTATGCGCCGGTCGCGGTCTCGGGGGTGGCGATCGCCTTCCTCGCCGAGTTCGACGAAGGTCGCCAGACTCAACTCAACCTCTCGCCCCGCCTTGTGGCGAAACTCCTGACCCAGTCCTACGGCTTCCAGGTGCCGGTCTCCACGAGCGACGACCCCTCAAAACCGGTCGCGCACCTGACCGTGCCGAAGAACACCAGCCGGCCTTACCGCCTGCTGAGCGACGACCCAGAGTTCCAGAAGCTCAACCCCGACACCGCTCGCTTCTTCCAGCAGAACCCGAGCATCGTGCTTCCCGGACCGTCGGGGTCCGATGCCGTGCGCCAGGTCTGGAAGTGGCTCGAGGCCGACAAGGATGCCGCAGCGTTCCTAGCGGGCACTCCGGACGAATGGGGCATGGGCATCAACCCTTACTACCTGCCATTCGGCGATGCTCGGGCCCTGGTGCCGAGCTTCGACGCGAAGGGAGACTACGTGCTCGCCGGCGGTGCGCGCGCCCTCTCTCCGGTTGGGCTGAAGAACATCGACGATTCGCCGCTCTCCCTTTCGACCGTGCCGCTTGACACCTTCATCAAGGCCGACCTCACGAAGTCGCCGCTCGTCCTCGTCAACGGGCAGGTGCGGCCGTTCGACTCGATCCAGTTCGCCCCTTACGTGGACAACCTGCTCGGTGCGGCACGGACGGCGTTCCGCGCGGATCCGAACTCCAAGACGATCTGGGATCCGACCAAGTTCAACCCGGCCGGTGAGAAGGGCGACTGGGTCTCGAGCGGAGCCCAGGTGCCGGGTCAGAAGTTCATGATCGCGATCACCGACACTCCGTCCGCGGCGCGGTATGGCCTGAACATTGCGTCGATTCGGGCCGCGAACAGCACGACGCTGACCGACCCGACAAAGGAGGGGCTCTCCACCGCACTCGCGGCGCTCCGCCCGACAAGCGACGAGCGGGTCACCCAGGTGGACCCGGCCGCGGTGGCCGCCCCCGGCTATCCGCTCACCGTCGTCACCTACGCCGACGTGAACCTCACGCTCAGCACGGCCGCGAACCGCAAGTCGATCTCGAGCCTGATCGCGCAGATCACCACGACGGGGCAGGTGCCCGGTACCGAGCCGGGCCAGTTGCCCGCTGGCTACCTGCCGATCACCGGCGCGATGGCCGCCCAGGCCGCACAGAGCGTCACCGCGATCCGGGCATTCATCCCGGCGAACGCGGTCGACTCCACCTCCGACAGCTCCACCCCGGAGACCGGCGACTACGCGGGAGGGAACATCTCGGGCTTCGATGACAGCGGGGCGATCGCCGGGGGAGCGGCGGGAGCCGATCCCTCGCTGACGGCCGCCGCAGTCCGTGACGACGGGAAGGCACGCACGGCATCCGCGTCCGACAACGTGATCGCGCGCTCGGGCCTTGCGCTTTCGCTCGGCATGGGAGCCGCAGGCGTCCTCTTCGCACCGATGCTCTTCAAGAGGAGAGGGTTCCTCTAGCCACCCACAGCTTCTTTCGGTCCGCTTTGCCCCGGAACGAAAGGATGCCCCTCACCGAACCGCAAAGCCAGTGAGGGGCACGTCCAGATTGGACGGAACTACCCGGGCACCATATCAAAAAAGATTGGTATCTCAATGTTGAAAAAGAACAAGCTGCGCCTCGGCGTGGTTGCCACGCTCGCGCTCGCGGGCCTGGCGTTCGGTACGGTTGCGGCCTCGGCCGACCCGAACCCGGCCGGTTTCAAGGCGCTGAACGGTGTCGGTTCCGACACCATCCAGGACGTCATGAACGGTCTGTCGACGGTCATCCCGAGCATCGGATCGTACGACGCTCAGGGCACCTCGACCATCCAGACCACTGCGGGCGGCAACGCCTTCAAGCGTCCGGATGGCTCGGGCGCCGGCCAGCAGGCGCTGAGCGCCTCGGCCGACACCACCGGCGGCCACCTCTGGAACGGCGTCAACATCGTCGGCCAGGTCGACTTCGCGCGCAGCTCCAGTGGGCCGGACAGTGCCCTCCCGGGCACCGATCTCACGTTCATCCCGTTCGCCAAGGACGCGGTTACCTTCGCCGTGAACTCGGCGAGCGACTTCCCCCGCGACATCGCGGTCGGCTCCGCTGCGCAGGATTCGGCGGCCATCAAGCCGTTCACTCTCCGCAACATCTACCGCTGCGCCGTGACCTCCTACCTCGACGGCAACGGCGACCCGGTGACCATCACGCCGCTGCTTCCGCAGGCCGGATCCGGTACGCGCAAGTTCTTCCTGTCGACCATCGGTCTCACCGAGACCCAGGTCGCCGGCTGCGCCACCGACACCGTCGGAGGGGTGAGCGTCCAGGAGCACGATGGCAACCTCATCCGTGGCGCCGGTGCGATCGTGCCATTCTCGGTCGCCCAGTACCTCTCGCAGAGCAACTACAAGACGCTGCCGACGACCGTCGACGAGCGTCGCGGCGTGATCGACCTCGGTCGTATCTCGAGCGTCAAGCCCATCGTTCTGTCGAACGGCGTGAACGTGCTGAACACCAGCTTCCCGGTCACGCGGTCTGTCTACAACGTGGTTCAGACCTCGCGCCTGGCCGAGCCGGCCATCGCGGCCGCGTTCGTCGGTTCGACCTCTGCGGTGTGTGCCAACCCGACCATCATCCGTAACTACGGATTCGCCCCCCTCACCGGCGCGGCCTGTGGCACCACCACGGCCAAGCAGGGCTTCAAGTACTAATTCCGATTCCCACACGAACCCCCCAAAGGAAAAAGTCGAATCATGAATAAATCCCTCAAGAAGATCGCGTCTCTCGCGGTCGTCGGCGCCCTCGTGACGGGTGGCCTCGCGTTCTCCGCGCAGGCCGCCTCGGCCGACCAGCTGACCAATGGCACCATCACCATCACCCCCACCACCGGAAACTCGGCCGATGTGGACTTCCTCAACAGCATCGACGTCTCGACGGGTTGCCCGGTGGGCTACCGCGACACGAGCGACACGCAGATCTTCCAGGGCACCACGCGCCTCGGATCTGTTTCGCTCACCCGCAACTCGGCGAGCCCATACGGCGACTGGGGCTTCACGGGCAACGCGATCCACGGCGACCGCCTGATCGCGCCGACCAACGGCTACCTCTCCAACCGTTCGCTCAATGCCACCACGCAGGGAACGATCGTCAACGGTGTCGGCACAACGGATGCGAATTTCGAACTGCGCGTCTACTGCTACGCGGACAACTTCAACCGCAACTACACGACGGACAAGTATTTCTCCCTCGCCATGTCGATCAACGCCAACGGTGACTGGAAGGTCGGCTCCTCTGTCGTCGTTCCCGTCCCCGCGCAAGCCACCACGGTCTCACTGACCGGTGCGCTCGCCGGTGCCAACACGGCGGCCCTCACGGCCACCGTGAAGGACTCGACGAACGCCACCGCCACCGCCGCTCCTGGAACCGTCCAGTTCCTCGAGGGCACGACGGTGCTCGGTACGGCTCCGGTCGCTGCCGGAGTCGCATCGTTCACCTCTGGCGCGCTGTCCGTCGGCTCCCACGCGATCACGGCCAAGTACCTCAGCAGCGACACCGTCGGATGGGCCAACTCGGCTCTCTCCGGTGTTGCAACTGTCGTCGTGCCGCCGGTCGCCGCCGCACCAGGCCAGACCGTCATCGACGTGACTGTTCCGACCGGAACCGGAGTGCTCTCGTACGCGGGCCTCCAGAGCACCATCTCGCTCGGACAGGCGGTCCTCACCGGCGGACTGTTCAAGGCCTCGGGTGACCTCGGCCCGATCACCATCACGGACACCCGCCAGCTCGGATCCTCGAGCTGGAGCCTCACCGGAGTCGCCACCGACTTCACCTCCGGCACGAAGGTCATCGATGGCAAGTACCTGGGTTGGAAGCCGGCTCTCGTCGGCACCTCCAATGCGGGAGTCGCCGGCGCCGAGGTGCTGCCAGCTCCCGGTTCGGCCAACGGGCTGAAGACGGCCAGCGCCCTCTCCACCGGATCGGTCGTTGACGGAATCACCAGCACCGTCGTCGGAGCCAAGCTCAACCTCGCCGCTCCGGGCAACACGCCCGGTGGTCTCTACACGGCAACCCTCACGCTGACGCTCCTCTAAGTCAGCACATCTCCACCGGAGGGGGCCGGGTCCACAACCGATGGCCCCAGCCCCCTCCACCCCTTCCACCCTCCCTCGATTGGTGATCATGCGTTCCTCCGCCCCGCTCTCCGTCTTCGCCGCACTCCTGCTGGCGCTCGCGCCGTTCGCGGCTGCACCGGCCCTCGCCGCATCCCCGGCGCCCGGCGCCCCGGCGGCAGCCGCCGACCCGATCACCTGGAGCGTAAAGCCGTCCGATGACTCGAAGGGCGCGCGCGCCGCGTTCGGCTACGCAACCGACCCGGGGACGCAAGTGAACGACACCGTGGTCGTGATCAACTCCGGGACAGTGTCCGCCGACTTCGCCGTCTACGCGGCGGATGCGATCAACGACCGCGAGACCGGTGACCTCAGTCTCGTGCCACGGGCCACGAAGTCCTCCGACCTCGGCGCCTGGATCACCCTGGATGTCGCCACCCTCCATCTCGAACCGGGCACCCAGGCCACCATCCCGTTCACCATGCTCGTGCCGTCCGACGCCAGCCCGGGGGACCACTCGGCAGGGATCGTCGCCTCGAGCACCACCACTGGCACCAGCAAGGGCCAGACCGTTCTTGTCGACCAGCGCGTCGGCGCGCGGATCAACCTCCGGGTCTCGGGAGCGGTCTCGCCACGGGTGACCGCGACAGGATTCGTTACCTCGTTCACCCCTTCCCTCAATCCGTTCGCCCCCGGTACCGTCGACGTCGACTACTCGGTCGCGAATCGTGGAAACATCCGTCTCGACATCGGCCAGAAGCTGAATGTCGTCGGACCCTTCGGAATCCCCCTCGGTGAGGTGTCGCCGCCCACCGTGCACAACCTGCTCCCCGGGCAGTCGGCGCACATCGTCAGCCGGATGTCGGGAGTAGGGGCCCTGCTCCTCGCCTGGTCGACGGTGACGCTCAGCCCGGGCCCTGCGGGGATCGTGCCCGCGAAGACGACGAGCCCCTCCACGACAGCGACGGATGAGACGATCGACCCGAACGCCGACGTGAAGTTCACCACGGCCTCAGCCACCACGCTCTCCGTCGCCGTGACCTGGACCCTGCTGGCCATCGTGGTGCTCCTCGGGGTGCTCGTCTTCCTCGCTGCCCGGTACGTGCGCACCACGCGCGCCCAGTTCTACGCCGCCGTCGACCAGGCCGCCGCCGAAGCCCGGGAGAGTGCGGCTCAGGCTGCCGAGCTCACCGAGACGGTGCCGACCCGATGAGGGCTGCCGCACTCGCAACCGTACTGGCGGCGGTCGTGGTCTTCGGTTGCCTTGCCGCTGGGGGAGCGGCCGTTGCGGCCTGCTCCACCCCGACGCCGAACCCGAGCCAGACCTCCTCCGGTATCGAGTTGCAGATCGGGGATCCGACCCCGACTCCCACCGATACCTGCGCACCGAGCGCGTCACCCTCCGTGTCGAGCGGGGCGGGATCCGGGCTCGTGAGCACGTCCGGCGGAGGCCGGCCGAGCCGGGGCACTGCACCCGCGGCAGCGATCACCCCTCAGACGGCAGCCGCAGGTGCCGCCGGTGCGCCCGTGCCGGGGGCCCAGCCGGTGCCCAAGGCGGATCCGCTCACCCTGACTCCGGCGCGGGTCAGAGCGGGAGACAAAGTGCAGGCCACCGGCAAGGGATACATGCCGGGGGAACAGGTGCAGTTCGTGCTGTATCCCACCCCGGTGATCATCGGCAGCTACACGGCCGACGCGAACGGTGTGATCAGCACGACCTTCACGGTGCCGGTCGACACGAAGACCGGACCGCGCACGATCGAGGCGACCGGCTGGGTCTCCCACCATGCGTCGAACGGCGTTCTTGTCGTCGTGACCGCGGTCGCGGCCATCGGGCCGATCTCGTCCACCTGGTGGCTCATCGGCATCGGAATACTGCTGTTGCTGCTCCTGATCGTTTCGCTGGTCGTCTTCCGCTCCAACATCGCTCGCCTCTTCGGCCAGGCAGGTCTCCCGGAGGTCGCATCATGACATTGCTCGCTGCTCCGGCACCCGTCGCGCCACCTGGGTCCCCGCCGCCGAAGCTTCCGTTCTGGCTGCGGAAGCCTCCGAAGAAACCCCGCGCAAAGGCTCCGGCGCCCGGTCCAACCCAGATCCGCTGGTGGATCGGTGTCGTCTGGTTCGTCGTGGCCGGGTTGCTGCTCGGGTTCGTGGGTCATGTCACCGGTGTCGGAGTGCTCCAGCACCTGCGTTCCCAGCACCTTCTCTACGAAGAGCTGCGCACGAGCCTTGCCAAGGCGGAGACGCCTCTGGGGCAACTGGACTTCGATGAGAAGCTCGTGCCCTTCGGCACCCCGATCGGCACCATCACCATTCCGAGTATCGGTGTCTCCGAAGTGATTGTGCAGGGAACTCGCCCGAGTGACCTCACCAGTGGGCCGGGGCACCGCCGTGACTCCGTCTACCCCGGGCAGGCCGGCACCAGTGTGATCATGGGGCGTCAGACCACCTATGGCGGACCTTTCGGCACTCTCAAGGATCTCGCGCCCGGCGACAAGATCTCCGTGGTCACCGGGCAGGGAACGCAGAAGTTCACAGTCTTCGGCATCCGACGGGATGGCGACCCGCTTCCGGAAGCTCTCGCGCCGAAAAAGGGCCGCCTCGAGCTGGTGACCGCGGATGGGCTGCCACTCACTCCGTCCGGCACGCTGCACATCGATGCCGCCCTCGACTCGAAGGTGCAGGACACGCCCTCTCCCGTCTTCACGAAGGAGGTGCTCGATCCCTCAGAACTGGCGCTCGCCGATGATTCCAGTTCCTGGTTCGCCACATTCTTCTGGATGCAATGGCTCATCGTGGGCGCGATCGCTCTGCGCTGGGCGCGCGATCGCTGGGGAGTCTGGCAGACCTGGATCGTCGGCATCCCGCTGATGCTCGCCCTCGGAGCGGCCACCGCCGACTCCGCAATATCGACCCTCGCAAACCTACTGTGACCACCATGGAGAACCCGATGCCAGACAGCACGCTCACCCTAGACGCCCGACTCGATGCTGAATCCGCGCGGATGCGTGCAGATGCCGCCACGGCAGCGGGGGGCCGAGAACTGACCATGCTGGAGGCTCGATCGATCTCGGCCTGGTTCGGCGACCACAAAGTGCTGGATCGGGTGTCACTCACCATGGAGGCAGGAAAGATCACCGCGCTGATCGGGCCGTCCGGTTGCGGCAAGTCGACCTTCCTGCGCATCCTCAACCGCATGCACGAGATGATCCCCTCTGCCTCGCTCGCGGGCGAGGTGCTGCTCGACGGCGAGGACATCTACGCGGCACAGCGCCGACTCACCGACGCGCGTCGCGATATCGGAATGGTCTTCCAAAAGCCCAACCCGTTCCCTGCGATGTCGATCTACGACAACGTGGTGGCCGGACTCAAGCTCACCGGTATCCGGGCGGGGCGCGACTCCAAGGACGCACTCGTCGAACAGAGCCTCATCAAGGCCGGCCTCTGGAAAGAGGTTCGCGATCGTCTGCGGCAGCCCGGTGGCGGACTCTCCGGCGGCCAGCAGCAGCGGCTTTGCATCGCCCGGTCGCTCGCCGTGCGGCCGAAGGTGCTCCTGATGGACGAACCCTGTTCGGCGCTCGACCCCACGTCCACCCGCGTGATCGAGGAGACCATGCTCGAGCTCGCGCACGAGGTCACGATCGTCATCGTCACCCACAACATGCAGCAGGCCCAGCGGGTGTCGGACAATTGCGCGTTCTTCCTCGCGGCGCAGGGTACGCCTGGAGGCATCGTCGAGCACGGTGACACCGAAGTGATGTTCAGCAGCCCGACCGATTCGCGCACCTTCGACTACGTCAACGGCCGGTTCGGATAGCGGGAGTGGCGTCGTCGCGAGGTGCACTCGTGGTTCTGCAGTGCGTGGCACTCCTGGCACTCGTGGGCTGGGGTGCCGCTGTGTGGTCGTCCTCCGTGCACGAACGACCGGTGACGGAACGTTACGCTCGGGCGGATGTCGCCCGAGAGCCGAGCGCGTCTCCCGAGTCCCCGGTCGCGGTGCCAGTCGTCCCACCCGCTGTCCCACCCGCCGTCCCGCCGGCACTCCCCATCAGCGCCCGTATCGACCCAACCTGGCTCGACACGGTATCGCTTCGGACCGGCATCCCGCGCACCGCTCTCGCCGCCTACGCGGGGGCGGCATCCGTGCTGGCCGAGCGATCGCCGGGCTGTCACCTCGGCTGGAACACGCTCGCGGCGATCGGCCACCTCGAGTCGGATGACGGGCGCCACGGCGGTGCGGTGCTGAGCGACAACGGCTACCCGAGCGTGCCGATACTCGGGCCGGCGCTCGACGGCGGCGCTTTTGCTGGCATCCACGACTCCGACGGGGGAGCGTGGGACGGCGACACGGTCTGGGACCACGCCGTCGGTCCGTTCCAGTTCATCCCCGGGACCTGGCGCACCTGGGGTGCGGACGGCAACGGAGACGGCCAGTCCGATCCCAACCAGATCGCGGATGCCGCTCTCGCCGCCGCGCACTACCTCTGCCACGCCGGCGACCTGTCGACAGTCGACGGCTGGCGTCGCGCGGTGTTCTCCTACAACCACTCGGAGAGCTACGTGGACTCCGTGGCAAGAGTCGCCAATTCCTTCTCGTCGAAGTCGGGCTAGTCGAAATCCAGGCTGAGCTTGCGCAGCAGCGCCGCCAGCCGTTCCTGGTCCCCGGCAGAGAGCCCGTCGAGAAGCTCGTTCTCCGACACGAGCAGCGTGCTGATGGCCGTGTCAACACGCTGACGTCCATCGGTCGTCATGGTGACGAGGATGCCGCGACCATCGTGCGGGTCGGTGCGGCGCTCCACGAGCGCCCGTGTCACGAGCCGGTCGATGCGGTTCGTCATCGTGCCACTCGACACCAGGGTCTGCTGCAGCAACGCCTTGGGGCTCAACTGGTACGGCGAGCCTGCTCGGCGAAGGGCGGAGAGCACGTCGAACTCCCATGACTCGAGACCGGATGCCGTGAAGGCGGTACGCCGTGCCCGGTCGAGGTGGCGCGCCAGTCGGCCCACGCGGGAGAGCACCTGCAGGGGTGCGAAGTCGAGGTCGGGACGTTCACGCACCCACGCGCCGACGATTCGGTCGACTTCGTCGTGTTCGGGCATCCGTCCATTATCGCGGTCGGGCCAATCACGCGCAGCGCCCCGGTTCGACAGGCGGATCGAGTGCGACGGATGGGGCCTCCGACACGACTTCTCGCACCGGGGATACCGCAGTAACGACGGGAGCATGGGGCAAGCGTGGGCCCGCGACACGGAAGCGGGGGAGCATCTGGCAGAATTGTCGCGGTCGACCGTTCAGCGGGGCGATCGGAATTCCGCCTTAGTGTAACGGCAGCACGACAGCCTTTGGAGCTGTTCGGTCCAGGTTCGAATCCTGGAGGCGGAGCGGTCTCGATTCGCGCGCGAGAGTGCGCTGCTCGACCACCACCAAGCGAGGGAGCCCCACCATGTCCGACATCGCGATCATCATCCTCGCCGCGGGGCAGGGCACCCGCATGAAGTCCTCCCTGCCGAAGGTGCTGCATCCCCTCGCAGGCATTCCGATGGTCTCCCACGTGCTCGCCACTGCCGAGGAGCTCGGCGCAACCCACATCGTGGCCGTCGTGCGACACGAGCGGGATGCTGTCGCCGCAGTGATCACAGAGCACGTTCCGCAAGCGATCATCGTGGACCAGGACGAGGCGCCCGGCACCGGCCGCGCCGTAGAGCTCGGGCTCGCCGGACTCCCCTCGGACTTCGCCGGCTCGGTCGTCGTGCTGAGCGCCGACGTCCCCCTGCTCGATGCGGCGACCGTGCACGCACTCATCGAGACCCACGCCCTCGCCGGCAACGCGCTCACCCTGCTCAGCGCGTACTTCGCCGACCCGACGGGCGCCGGGCGCATCGTCCGCGACGGCGAGGGGGCATTCGAGTCCATCGTCGAACAGAAGGACGCCACCGAGCAACAGCGGGAGATCACCGAGGTCAACGCCGGCGTGTACGTCTTCGATGCCTCCGCGCTGCGGGATGCCCTGGCGCGAATCGGCACGGACAACGCCCAGAACGAGAAGTACCTCACGGATGCCGCAGCCGGCATCCGCGCCACCGGTGGCCGCATCGAAGCGGTTCCGGTCACCGACCACTGGCTGGTCGCCGGCATCAACGATCGCGCCCAGCTCGGTGCCGCTGCGGCGGAGCTGAATGCCCGCATCGTGCGCGGCTGGCAGTTGAGCGGGGTGACCATCCAGGATCCCGCGACCACCTGGATCGACCTGGCCACGAGCATCGCTGAAGACGTGGAGATCCTGCCCGGCACCCAGCTCAAGGGCGCGACAGCGATCGAGCGCGGCGCGATCATCGGCCCGGACACGACCCTCGTCGACTGTGAGGTCGGGGAGAACGCGGTAGTGAAGCGGACGGATGCCACCCTCGCGGTGATCGGCGCGAACGCGACGGTCGGCCCCTTCGCCTATCTGCGGCCGGGCACCTACCTCGGTGAGCGCGGCAAGATCGGCACCTTCGTCGAGACGAAGAACTCGACGATCGGCCGGGGTTCGAAGGTGCCCCACCTGAGCTACATCGGCGACACGACGATCGGCGAGGGCACCAATCTCGGGGCGGGCGCGATCACCGCCAACTACGACGATCTGGTCAAGCACCGCACCGAGATCGGGTCCCACGTGCATTCCGGCTCGCACAACGTCTTCGTCGCCCCGGTTAGAATCGGTGACGGGGCCAAGACCGGAGCGGGAACGATCGTGCGCAAGGATGTGCCGGCCGGAGCTCTCGCGATGACCGTGGCTCCCCAGCGCAATGTAGAAGGCTGGGTCGAGCAGAATCGGGCAGGCACGGCGGCCGCGAAAGCGGCTGCGGAGGCCGACTCCGAGGTCTGATATCGGCACCGCGTCACCGAAGTTAATTCAACGAGAGAGCAGGACCCGTGGCCGAGATCACCGCCAGTGGCAAGAAGCGATTGGTCCTCGTGACGGGGCGCGCTCATCCACAGCTCGCGATCGACGTCGCCGCGGAGCTCGAAACCGAACTCGTGCACACCGATGCCCGCACCTTCGCCAACGGCGAGATCTACGCGCGTTACGACGAGAGCGTGCGCGGATGTGACGCCTTCGTCATCCAGTCCCACACCTATCCGATCAACGAGTGGCTCATGGAGCAGCTCATCATGGTGGACGCCCTGAAGCGGGCATCGGCCAAGCGCATCACCGTCGTCGCGCCGTTCTATCCCTACGCCCGGCAGGACAAGAAGGGCCGAGGCCGCGAGCCGATCTCCGCCCGCCTGGTCGCGGACCTGTTCAAGGCCGCGGGCGCCGACCGCATCATGAGCGTCGACCTGCATGCCGCGCAGATCCAGGGATTCTTCGACGGGCCGGTCGACCACCTCTTCGCGATGCCGGTGCTGCTCAAGTACTTCAAGGAACGCCTCGACCCCGCGACCCTCACCGTCGTCTCGCCCGACATGGGCCGGGTGCGGGTCGCCGACATCTGGAGTGACAAGCTCGGGGCGCCGCTCGCCATCATCCACAAGCGTCGCGATCCGCTGGTGCCCAACAAGGTGACAGTGCACGAGATCGTCGGAGACGTCAACGGCCGCACCTGCCTGATCGTCGACGACATGATCGACACCGGTGGCACGATCGTGAAGGCCGCGGAGGCGCTCAAACTCGCCGGCGCGACCAACGTCGTCGTCGCCGCCACCCACGCGGTGTTCTCCTCCCCGGCATCCGAGATCCTGCAGAGCGACTTCATCGACTCCGTCGTCGTCACCGACACCCTGCCGATCCCCGAGGAGAAGCGCTTCCCGACCCTCACTGTGCTGCCGATCGCACCGCTCATCGCGAGCGCGATCCACGAGGTCTTCAGCGACGGATCGGTCACCTCGATGTTCGACGGCGCGGCCTGACCCCAGCCCGTGCCGGAGAACGGACCGACGCCATCCTTGCGGCCTGATCGCTTCCATTGGCTCTCGTAGAGTTGAGCCCATGACGATCACCACCCCGCGACCGTGGCTCTCCAGTTATGCCGAAGGCGTTCCGCACGAGATCGAGCTGCCGACCGGGTCGTTGTTCGATCTCGTCGAAGCCTCGGTGAGCGAGTTCGGCGACAACATCGCGCTGGAGTTCTTCGGCGCCACCACGACCTACGCGGAGCTCGGCGAACAGATCCTGCGTGCCGCCGAGGGTCTTCGCCTCCTCGGGGTGCAGAAGGGTGACACCGTCGCGCTGATTCTGCCCAATTGTCCGCAACACGTCGTGGCCTTCTACGCCGTGCTGCGCCTCGGCGCGATCGTCGTCGAACACAACCCGCTCTACACGCCGCGCGAGCTGCGGCACCAGTTCGAAGACCACGGCGCCAAGGTCGCCATCGTCTGGAACAACGTCGTCGAAACAGTGCAGCAGTTTCCGGCGGATGTCGCGGTCGAGTCCATCGTGTCGATCGATGTCACCAGGGCGATGCCCTTCGGCACTCGCGCGCTTCTGAGGCTGCCGATCGCGCGGGCCCGCGAATCGCGCGCGGCGCTGACCACCACGGTTCGGGGCACCGTGCCGTGGCACAAGCTGCTCGATCACCCGACGGTCGACGGCCATATCTTCCGGCCGACGGCCGAGGATGTCGCGCTCATCCAGTACACGAGCGGCACGACCGGATCGCCGAAGGGTGCGACCCTCACCCACCTCAACCTCGCGACCAACGCCGCCCAGTCCCGCGCCTGGGTGCCGACGGTCCACCGGGGCACGGCGGTCGTCTACGCCGTGCTCCCCATGTTCCACGCCTACGGACTCACCCTCTGTCTCACCTTCGCGATGAGCATGGGGTCCAGACTGGTGCTCTTTCCCAAGTTCGATCCGGAGCTGGTGCTCGCGGTCGTGAAGAAGCATCCGGCCACTTTCCTCCCGGCCGTCCCCCCGATCTACGAGCGGCTCACCGCCGCGGCGGACGAGGCGGGAGTGTCACTGAAGGGGATCGAGATCGCGATCTCCGGAGCCATGCCGTTGTCGGCATCCGTCGTCGAACCGTGGGAGAAGCGCACGGGGGGATACCTCGTCGAGGGCTACGGACTCTCCGAGACGAGCCCGGTGCTCATGGCCAACCCGGTCGGCCCGACCCGCCGGGCGGGCACGGTCGGATTGCCGCTGCCGAACACGGAGGTGAGGGTCGTCGACCCGGAGAATCCCACGGTGGATCGTGCCGCCGGTGACGAGGGCGAGTTGATCGTGCGCGGACCGCAGGTGTTCTCCGGCTACTGGAAGAGGGCCGAGGAGACCGCGGAGGTCTTCGTGCCCGCGGCGGACGGCGACGAGGCCGGCCCGTGGTTCCGTACCGGCGACATCGTCACGATCGACGCCGATGGCTTCGTGAGCATCGTCGATCGCATCAAGGAGCTCATCATCACCGGCGGTTTCAACGTGGCGCCGAGCGAGGTCGAAGACGCCCTGCGGTCGCATCCCTCTGTCGCGGATGTCGCCGTGGTCGGCCTGCCGAGCGACCACAGCGGCGAGGAAGTGGTGGCCGCGGTCGTGCTCGCGCCGGGCGCCGAGCTCGATGAGCAGGGACTGCGCGACTTCGTGCGACCGAACCTCGCCGGGTACAAGGTGCCCAAACGCGTCATAGCGGTGGAGCAGCTGCCGAAGTCCCTGATCGGCAAAGTGATTCGGCGCGAGGTGCGGGAGCAGCTGCAAGCACGATAGGGATACTTCGGTAGACCGGTCGTGGTTCGGCCCCTCGTCCCGACGGGATATGGTGCTGGGATGGCCGGATCACACAGGGCATCGTCATGGGGCACAACCCATGTGCCCACCATCCTCCGTTCGCTCGAGCCCCGGCTGCATCCGGGTGAGTTCGTATTCGTCTCGGTGCAGCCGGATCGTGCCTCGCAGCTGGACGCCATGGCGACGATCGTCGAACTGGAAGGCACCACTGTGGTGCTGCGGCGCCGCGATGCCGACGCGGAGTTTCTGCCCTACGACTTCGTGGCGCGCTGGATCACCCTGACCGCCCACTCCTCGCTCGAGACCGTCGGGCTCACGGCCACCATCTCGGTGGCGCTCGCGGAGGCGGGCATCAGCAGCAACGTGCTCGCCGGGTTCCACCACGACCACCTGCTCGTGCCCGGTCACCAGGCGGAACAAGCTATGGCGGTGCTGCGCGAACTCTCCCGCGAGGAGGGCTAGGCGTTCTTGCCGGGAAGGGGCACCGGCGACATCTTCGGCGAGATCGGGATGAGCCCCAGCGAGGCGACATTCTTTTCTCCACCGAATGCCCCGACCGTGTAACACTGCCATCCGGGTCCGCCGGTGCCGAAGAATTCGAAGCGGGCGGATGCCCCGGTCGCCTCGGGTGCCTCGTAGGCGACCCACGCGGTGCAGGCCTCCTGCGCGGTGGCGGCGGCCACGGACATCGTCGTCAGCATTCCGGGGAGCACGAGGCAGGCGATGCCCACCACGACCACGATGCGCAGCACGAACCTCATCCTCCGCAGGCGCGGGGTGCCCTCGGTCGGCACGTAGCCGGCCAGTTCGGGCTCGTCGTCGTAGTTCATGGCGGTTCGATCTTGTCACGGTCCCGGTCGATTGCGGAGCCCGCGCGGTATCGTGCATCGACCCCGCAGATCGAATTGGAGACCCGTCAATGCCGACACCTTCCCCATCGCCGCGACCCGGGCGGCTCGGCGATCCCGACAGCACCCTCGCCACCGACCCTCGCTCAGACCCGCGGATGCTCGCCGCGATGGCGCCGTTCCGGCTCGGTGAGCGCACCTCCCCACCCCGCATCTCCCCGAACGACCCGCTCGACGCCCGCCTCGCCTTCAGCCGACGGGCGGAGTCTCGCCTCGAGGCCCTCTTCGATGCGCTCCTCACCGAGCTCCCGCCCGTCACCGGCGTCGTTCGCTCGACCCGGGTCATCCCGGGTCCTCACGGAGGGGAGCTGGTCCTCTCAGTGCATCGGCCCGCGGAGGAGTCCGGGCCGCTGCCCGGCATCCTGCATGTCCACGGCGGCGGAATGGTGATGCTCAGTGCGGGCAATTCCGTGTACACGCGCTGGCGCGACGAGCTCGCGGCTGCCGGCCTCGTCGTGGTGGGGGTCGGGTTTCGGAACGCGGTGGATGAGACCGGGCACCATCCGTTCCCCGCGGGTCTCGACGACGTCACGGCCGCGGTGAACTGGGTGTCGGCCCATCGTGCAGAACTCGGCATCTCGTCTCTGGTGCTCCAGGGTGATTCTGGTGGGGCGAATCTCGCTCTCGCCGCGTGCATCCGCGCCGGTCGGGAGGGAGTCCAGGTCGTCGATGGCGTCTACGCCTCGGTGCCCTTCATCTCGGGGCTCTACGAATGGCTCGCGGAAGACAATCCCGCCGAGCTGCCGTCGCTCAACGAGAACGACGGCTACTTCATGAGCAATGCACTCAACAGCATCCTGAGGGATCTCTATGACCCTGGTCGGTCGAACCGCCACAATCCGCTCGCCTGGCCGTATTTCGCGACAGTTTCTGACCTGCGGGGGCTGCCACCTCACGCGATCTCGGTCAACGAACTCGACCCCTGCCGCGACGAGGGTATCGCCTATGCGCGCACCCTCCGCGAGGCGGGGGTCACCGTGGTGGAGCGCACCGTTGCCGGTGTGTGCCATTTCGGCGACGAGCTCTTCCGGTCGGCGCTTCCGGATGTCTACGCGCAATCGGTCGCGCACGTTCGCGACTTCGCGCGCAGCCTGTAGCGTCGACCCTCACCGCGCAGCGTCGGCTGCGCCCGCCGGCACTGCCCGACCTAGTGTGAGCTGCCCTCCGACTCGATCTCGGAGCGGTCACCGCTCCACAGCGTGTGGAAGGTCCCCTCCTTGTCGATGCGCTTGTAGGTGTGTGCGCCGAAGAAGTCCCGCTGGCCCTGGGTGAGCGCGGCGGGCAGGCGGTCGGCGCGCAGGCTGTCGTAGTACGCGAGGGAGGAGGCGAACACCGGTGCCGGGATGCCCGCGTGCGCGGCATCCGCCACCACATTGCGCCAGGAGTCCTGCGCCTTCGCCACCACGTCGGTGAAGAACGGGGCGGTGACCAACGAGACCAGCGTCGGGTCTTCGGCGTAGGCCTCGGTGATGCGGTTGAGGAAGCGGGCGCGGATGATGCAGCCGCCGCGCCAGATCTTGGCGATCTCACCCTTCTTGATGTCCCAGTCGTACTGTTCCGCACCGGCGACGATCGCGTCGAAACCCTGGCTGTAGGCGATCACCTTCGAGGCGTAGAGCGCCTGGCGAACGCCCTCGATGAAGCCGTCGACGTCCTCGACCGGGGATGCCGTCGGTCCGGGCAGCGCCGCGGCCGCGGCACGCTGGGCCGGCTTCGACGACACGGATCGGGCGAAGACGGCTTCGGCGATGCCGGAGACGGGGATGCCGAGGTCGAGTGCGGTCTGAACCGTCCAGACGCCGGTGCCCTTCGATCCCGCCTGGTCGAGGATCACGTCGACGAGGGGCTTGCCGGTCTCGGCATCCACCTGGCGCAGCACCTCGGCGGTGATCTCGATGAGGTAGCTCTCGAGCTCGCCGGTGTTCCACTCGGCGAAGATGTCGGCGATCTCCGCCGGGGTCTTGCCGGTGCCGCGGCGGATGAGGTCGTAGGCCTCGCCGATGAGTTGCATGTCGGCGTACTCGATGCCGTTGTGGATCATCTTGACGAAGTGCCCGGCTCCGTCGTGACCCACGTGCGTGACGCAGGGTTCACCGTCGACGACCGCGGCGATCGACTCGAGGATCGGGCCGAGGGTCACCCAGGACTCGTCGGATCCGCCGGGCATGATCGACGGGCCGAGAAGGGCGCCCTCCTCGCCGCCGGAGATGCCGGCGCCCACGAAGTTGATGCCGGTCTCGCGCACGGCCTTCTCGCGGCGGATGGTGTCGGTGAAAAGCGAGTTGCCTCCGTCGACGATGATGTCGCCGGGTTCGAAGACCTTGACGAGTTCGTCGATGACCGCGTCCGTGCCCCTGCCTGCTTGCACCATGACGATGGCGGCGCGGGGCTTGGAGAGGGCGGCGGCGAACTCGGCGTAGCTCGTGGCGCCGATGAAGTTCGCTTCGGGGTGCTCGGAGAGCAGAGTGTCGGTCTTCTCGTGGCTGCGATTGAACACGGCGACGGTGTTGCCCTCGCGGCTCGCGAGGTTGCGGGCGAGATTGCTCCCCATGACGGCGAGCCCGACGACTCCGATGTTTGCGGCTGAATTCTCTGGCACGGGCTCTCTCCTTGCGAAAAACGAACAGTTAGCTCAACAGTAGCTTTCAGTCGCGGGGCAGCGACTGGACGTAACGGTGCATGACCGCGAGATCGAGATCCCCTAGACCGGCAGATACCAGCCCATCGAAGGATCCCCGCAGCACGTCGAGAACGGGAGTCATCGTGCCAGTCGCTGACGCTGCCGCCGCGGCGAATCCGAGGTCTTTGACCATGTAGCGAGCGATGCCCGTCGGTCTGTAGTCGCCGTCGATGATCAATTGCTTCTTCGCCTCGAGCACTCGACTTCCGGCGTATCCACCCTCGAGGAGGGAGAGCAGCGCAGCGATATCTAGGCCGGACCGCTCTGCGATGACACTGGCCTCCGCGATGGCCGAGATAGTCGCCGCGACGATCAACTGGTTGCATGCCTTGGCGATGTCGCCGGAGCCGAGAGGCCCGAGATGCACGGGCGTGCCAAAGGTCGAGAGTACCGGGCGCACCTGATCAAAACTGTGACTGTCACCCCCGACCATGATCGAGAGGGTTGCGGCGATGGCGCCCTCCGTGCCGCCGGATACCGGTGCGTCGACGATCTTCATCCGTCCGCTCGAGGCAACGGACAAGCGCTCTGCCACCTCGCGGATTCCCATGGGCGACACGGACGAACACACCACGACGGTGGCGCTCGATTCGGAGCTCGATACCGCGTCCCGGCCGAACAGGAGTTCTTCTACCTGAGGCATGTCGGGCACCATGATGATGATTATCGAGCAGGCGTCGGCGAGTTGCCGGGGGGTCGCTACCCACTCTGCTCCCGCCTCGAGGGCATCGGCGGCGCGATCTCGAGACCGCCCGGTGACGCGGAGGGATCCGATGTCGGCCTTCAGGTAGTTCAACGCCATCGGCAGCCCCATCTTGCCGAGGCCAATCAATCCCACGGACTGCTCAGCTCGGACGGACTTTCCAGGCACCTGAGTCATGAAAACAGCATACAGAACACTGTTCATCAGAATGGATAGATCGCTAAGATTAACCCGAATCCTCATGACAGAGGGCGTGATTCATTGAGGGGAAGAGCGGCGATGCGGGAGGCGGAGGAGAAGGGTGCACTGGCACCGGCCGTGCAGAAAGCCATCCGGATTCTGGATCTGCTCGCAGCCTCCCCGGGGCGCCCGAAGCCTCTGAGCGACATCGCCCGCGAACTCGGGATCGCGAAGTCGTCCACCTCCAATCTCTGCGCCTCCCTCGAGGAGGGCGGCCTCATCCGTCGCACGGCGGGAGGATTCCTGCTCGGTCGTCGCTCTGTCGAACTCGGCAGTGCCTATCTCGCCGGCTTCGACCAGATACGCGAGTTCTATCGCATCTGCGAGGAGTCCGAGGTGTTGAGTCGCCAGCTCGTTCAGATAGCCATGCTCGACGGGGTGCGCTCGCTCTATCTCGCCGTGTACGAGGGCAGAGAGCGATTTCCGCTCTCCGCCAGCGTCGGCGACCGTTACCCGGCATCGGCGACTGCCGTGGGAACGGCGTTGCTGGCCGAGCTCTCACCCGCGCGGATCGAGGCGCTCTTTCGCGAGCCGAGCCATCTCGTCAGTCTGACGAACCGGTCGACCTCTGACCTGGCTTCCCTGCAGGCGAAGCTGGAAATCACCCGCCGAAACGGGTACGCGGTCGACGATGGCGAAGTTCACCCCAGCGTCTTCGCCCTGGCCACTCTCGTGCCCTCGACCCGTGCCGATGAGCCGTCGTTCGCGATCGGAGTCTCCCTCGTGCATCCGAGTGACACGCTCGGGGAGCGAGAGAGGGTGCTCCGGGCGCTGCAGCAGGCATCCGCCGAACTTTCGCGTCCCGTGCTCGTCCACCCCCGGCACGAGGATGACCTGACCAGCGCAGATCGAACTACCACCGAGGAGTTCCAATGACCGCACTATTCGACCTGACCGGCCGTATCGCCCTCGTCACGGGATCCAGCCGCGGCATCGGTCTGACTCTCGCTCGCGGACTCGCGAGATCGGGAGCCCGCGTCGTGCTGCACGGGCGCGACCAAAAGGCTCTGGACGCCGCCAGGGAGACGGTGCTGGCGGAATCGGGGGGAGAGGTCGCGACTGCCCGTTTCGATGTGACCGATGCCGCCGCCGTAGGTGATGGAATCAGCGAGATCGAATCCTCGGTCGGGTCTGTGCAAATCTTGGTGAACAACGCCGGAATCCAGCGCCGCGCGCCGTTCACCGAGTTCGCGCTGAGCGACTGGAACGAACTTGTCGCATCGAACCTGACGAGTGCCTTCCTTGTCGGCCAAAGGATCGCTCGAGGTATGGTCGACGCCGGATCGGGCAAGATCATCAATATCGGCTCGGTGCAATCACAGCTCGGCCGCCCGGGAATCGCCGCCTATGCCGCGACAAAAGGGGGCATCGCGATGCTCACCAAGGGGATGTGCGCCGACCTCGGGCCACGCGGCATCCAGGTGAATGCGATCGCGCCAGGGTATTTCGCCACCGAATTGACCAAGGCGCTCGTCGACGACGAGACCTTCAGTCAGTGGGTGCGCACGCGCACTCCAGCCGGACGGTGGGGCGATACCGAAGATCTGGTCGGCGCGGTCGTGTTTCTCGCGTCCGGAGCATCAGATTTCGTCAACGGCCAGGTCCTCTATGTCGACGGCGGCATGACCGCAGTGGTCTGAGTTGCCATCCCCTATTCGCGCCAGACCCATATCGAGAGAGAGAACATGACGACGGACCTTCCAGAAACCGCCCTCGGCGTGGTCGCCCACGCGAAAGACGAGCTTCGGATCGAGCCTGTTGCGTTGAAACGGCCCGAAGCGCATCAGGCGGTGGTAGACATCGCCTACGGCGGCATCTGTGGATCGGATCTGCACTACTGGACGCACGGGGCAGCGGGGGAGTCCATCCTGAAGGCCCCCATGGTTCTCGGCCACGAGGTCGTGGGCACCGTGCGAGTCGCCGCGGCCGACGGATCCGGACCACGGATCGGAGCCTCCGTCGCGGTCCACCCGGCCACCCCCGGACCCGGCGACGGCAGCCGTTACCCCGAGAACAGACCCAATCTCTCCCCGGGGTGCACCTATCTGGGCAGTGCCGCCCGATTTCCGCACACCGACGGCGCGTTCGCGCGGACCGTCGTGCTCGACAGTCGGATGCTGCGAGAGCTGCCCACGGGCCTGTCCCTGCGAGACGCCGCACTCGTGGAGCCGGCGAGTGTGGCCTGGCATGCTGTGTCGCGCGCGGGTGAGGTGAAGGGAAAGCGCGTGCTCGTGACCGGAAGCGGTCCGATTGGACTGCTGATCATCGCGGTGCTGCGCAGAGCAGAGGCCGCGGAGGTCATCGCCACCGACATGTTCGAAACCCCACTCGCGATCGCGACGGCTGTCGGCGCGACACGCACACTTCTTGCAACGGACGCTGACGCGATTGCCGCCGTGGACGCCGACATCGCGATCGAATCGTCCGGCAGTTTTCGGGGACTCGCGAGCGCCATGCGTGGCACGACCCGCGGCGGCCGGGTCGTCATGGTGGGGCTGTTGCCCTCGGGGGAGCAGCCCGCACTCATCTCACTCGCGATCACCCGGGAGCTCGACCTGGTCGGATCCTTCCGTTTCAACAACGAGATCGACGAGGTGATCGCGGCGATCGCCGATGGATCTCTCGACGTCGCATCCGTCGTCACACACGAGTTCCCGGTCGAGGAGTCCCTTGAGGCCTTCACGATCGCGAACCAGCCAGCGGTCTCGGGCAAGGTGCTGTTGAGATTCTGAGTCGCGGCCCCGCGCTCGGCCCGCGACCAGGCCGTCAGCCCGCGACAGCCGGATCGATCACCCCGAGAAGGGGCTCTCCCAGGTTCGCCCGGCGCACGTTTTCTTCCACACGCTTCGCGAGGGTGCGCCAGTAGGCGTCCTCCGGGTTGGCCGAGTGCGGTGTTATCAACGCGTTTGGCAGCCGCCACAAGGGATGATCGGAGGGCAACGGCTCTGGATCGGTGACGTCGAGAGCCGCTCCTGCGATCTCGCCAGCGCCAAGCGCCGCAACGAGTTCGTCGGTGACCACGAGATCTCCTCGCGCGACGTTGATGAGCCAGGCGCCCGATTTCATCGCTGCCAGCTCGGCGGCGCCGATCATTCCTCGCGTCTCCGATGTCGATGGAGCGGTCAGTACGACGTAGTCGGCATCGGGCAGCACTTCCCGGTACCGGTCGCGCGGAACCGTGCGTTCCGCGCCAGGGAACGGGCCCGAATTCGATACCGCGATGATCACGCAGTCAAATGGTTTCAGTAAGGTGACGAGCGCCTGACCGATGCCCCCCGCTCCGATGATGGCGACAGTGCTCCCCGCCAAAGACCGGGTGTTCTTCGACGTCCATTCGGTCGCACGAGCAAGGATGTGTAGGCCCTTTGCCCCGAGAAGCATGAGGGCGAGCACATGTTCGGCCACCTGTGGCGAGTAAGCGCCGGCGGCACTCGTCCAGACCGGCTCTGCCGTGATGTATCCCGGTTGGGTCCAACGCTCGACTCCGGCGTGCGGCAGCTGGATCCAGAGGATCCGTTCGCTGATCATGTCGACGACTTCGCGGGCATCGTCTGATCCGTGATAGACGATCGCATTCGCTTCCGCGAGTGGCACGACCCGGCCGCCGCCTCGAACCACAGCCTCCTCGAGATCGGGCAGCTGATTCGGTCCGACATAGACCCTGACGTCGTCGATTGCTTTCATCACTGCTCTTCCCGTTCGTCGTTCCGCAACTCGTCCACGAGGCGACGAAGATATTCGGCGCTCCGCTCCTGCATCCACAGGGCGTCTCCGCCATAGTGCTCCACCACCATCGGGCCGCTGTAGCCCGCCGCCAGTGCTTCTGTGACCGCGAGTCGATAGTCGATGGTGCCGTCCCCCAGCGCCGTCGGTGCGACCGCGAAGGGACCACCCGGCGCCAGCGTGGACCGAGTGTAATTCTTGAGGTGCCAGTAGGTCATGTGAGGCAGGCATCCCCGAAGGGTACCGAGCCAGGATTCGCGGAGTGGAGTGACGGATCGCACGAGATTTCCGAGGTCGGGGTTCACCCCGAAATTCGGGCGATCCACGGCGGCCATCAGCCGAGCCACATCCTCGGAAGTGCACAGCAGTGAGTCTTCGTAGAGTTCGATGTTCAGGTCGATCTCGAGCTCCGCGGCCGCATCACAGACCACCGCCACACGCCGGGCCGCAACATCCCAGTTCTCCTCGGTGCGGTCATCCGCCCGACCCGCGTGTTCCCAGAATTGCGCGGACTGTCGTTGCGCGTCTACGAGAGCGGGATGAAATCCCACGCCCACCCTTCGGAGCCCGAGCCGGTGCGCGACCTCCAAGATTTTCAGGGTGTACTCGAGGTTCTCTTCGCCGAACTCCGGATCGATGAGACTTCGGCGAGAGGTGCCCAAGCAGGGCGCCGCGAGGCCAAGATCCACCAGGATGCTTCCGAGATCATCGACCTCGCTGGCCGTCAAGTTCGCGAAGGGGAGCCAGTTGTCCAGCAGATCCACCCGGCTGAAACCGCTGCGTTTCAGTCGTCGGAGTTCGCTGCGCCAACTCATCGGCCCGGCGCCGCGCCGGGCACCGGGGGTCTGGGTGCACAGCGCGAGTACGCTGCCCACGATCGACTCATCCACAGCTGTCATAGATCCCTGGCTCCCTTACCCGAGTGGTGCTGTCTCGCGCTCGTTTTACCAACGCGACCGCCAGAACTCTATGGAACATTCCGGTTCCATCATTGGCATTTGTTCAACAGACTGAACTCTGAGCGGAAAATTCCCCAATCTCTCGGCCCTGCGTTCAGCCAGTTGAACGTAAGTCTTGTCTGCCGTTGCCGCGAGTGTTTGAGTGACTGCCGACAGTAAAGACATGGGGAACCCGATGGAGAGTTTCAGATGAGCGCCAGCGTAGGTGGCGATGTGATGATCGCGTCGCTTCTCGCACCCGGAGCGACGCTCGAGAAATTGGCGAGCGGATGCGTCTGGGCGGAAGGTCCTGCCTGGATCGCCGGTGACCAGAGCGTGCGGTGGAGCGACATCCCCAACGACCGAATCATGCAATTCCATCCGGGCACCAACACCACGAGCGTCTATCGTGCGGGTGTCGGTTTCACCAACGGGCGAACGACCGATGCAACCGGGGCAGTCGTGCAGTGCTCGCATGGCGCGCGGGCGATCGAACGCGACGACGGTCGCACCGTCACCACTATCGCCGCAGCCTGGGCGGGGCGCCGATTCAACAGCCCAAATGACGTGGTCGTTCATTCCGACGGCTCGATCTGGTTCACAGATCCGCCCTATGGAATACAGGTGAGCGGAGAGGGTCATCCAGGGGAGCGCGAGTACGGCGACAACTTCGTCTTCCGGATCGATCCCAGCGACGCCTCAGTGACTGTCGTGATTGCGGATATCGAAGAACCCAACGGCCTTGCCTTCTCGCCGGATGAGTCGATTCTCTACGTGTCAGACACTTCTGCCGCCCGCGCGAGCGGCGGAGGTGGAAATCGTCACATTCGCGCCTACGACACCATCGACGGTCGGACCTGCAAAAACGGCCGGACCATCGCGAGTCTGCACTCGGGTCTTCCCGACGGATTTCGCGTCGACGAGCACGGGCGAGTCTGGACTTCCTCCGACTCGGGAGTGCAGATCTTCTCCCAGGCGGGCGATCACCTCGCAACCATCGCCGTGCCCGAGGTAGTCAGCAATCTGTGTTTCGGCGGCGCCGACGGCTCGGATCTCTACATCACCGCCACTACGAGCCTGTACCGGATTCGTACTCGCACCACAGACGCATCCGCACTCTGGCGACGAAAGTAGGGCCCGATGACCTTGACCCCCGCGCGACCCGCAGTCGCCACCGATACCGCCTCCAGCACCCCGTCACCCGCCGCATTTCGAGCTGGCCTGATCCTCTCCCACATGGGCGACCGGCGAGTGCCGTTGACGATCAGCGACATCGCGCTTCACCTGGATCTTGCGAAATCCTCCGTCTTCAACCTGCTTGTCAGTCTCGAAGCCTCCCACATGGTCAGGAGAGGGGAGCACGGCTGGGTGCTGAGCTACCGGATGCTGGAGCTGAGCCGCTCGATGCTCGCCTCGAGCACGATGGTGGCCGAGTTCGGTCACATCCCGCGGGCGCTGACAACGCTCCACAGCGAAACCACTCTGCTCGCCGTACTCGACGGCACGGATGTGATCTACCTCGCTCGCAACGGCGGTACTCAGCCGGTTCGATTCTTGGCGGCCGTCGGAAGTCGGGCTCCCGCCGGCGTCACGGGTCTCGGTAAGGCGATGCTGGCGAGCCTTTCGGATCTCGAACTCGATACCCGACTCGCCACCATCGGCGAGCTCCCGCGACCTACTGTCCGTTCGCATCGGAGTGTCGACTCGTTGCACGCCGATCTGATGCAGATCAGGGAGCGAGGGTACGCGATAGATGACGAGCAAGGGGTGGTGGGCGTCACCTGTGTGGCGGTCGCATTCGTCTCAGAAGGCATGCCCGCTGCGGTGAGCGCCACACTGCTCGCTCCCCGGGCCACCGGAGACATGCGCTCACGACTGGCATCCGAACTTTCCATCCTCGCCCGCGGGCTGAGCGATCAGGAGCAACTATGAGTACCTCACTTCTCAGCGTGGAAAACCTCAACAAGACCTTCTTCGCGACACGCGCCGCTCGAGACGTGTCGTTCACCGTAGAACAGGGCGAAATCGTCTCCCTACTCGGTGAAAATGGTGCCGGCAAATCGACGGTGATCAAGATGTTGGCGGGGGTGTACAAACCCGATAGCGGGCGGATGCTCCTTTCGGGCAGTGACCTGTCGACTCCCGGCACGAGGTCGAAGATGTCTTTCATCCACCAGAATCTCGGTCTCATCGACTGGATGACTGTGGCCGAGAACATGGCCATCACCCTGGGGTACCCGCGCCGATTCGGTCTCGTTGACATGAAAGAGCTCCGCCGCCGATCGCGCGAAATCCTTGACCTCGTGGGGGGAGGGATCGACCCTGACGCTCGTGTTTTCGATCTGCCGCGCACCGAGCGCAGCCTGCTCACAATCGCGCGAGGTCTCGTTTCGAACCCGAAGCTGCTGGTGCTCGACGAGCCGACCGCATCCCTTCCCGCGGCGGATGTCGAGCGCCTCTTCACAGTTCTTCGAAGGCTGCGAGACACCGGCGTCGGCATGATCTATGTCTCGCACCGCCTCGACGAGGTGTATGAGATTTCAACGCGAACCGTGGTGATGAGAAGTGGCGCTGTCGTCGCCGAGCGATCAGTTCATGGACTGTCTCACACCGAACTCGTGGAGCTGATCGTCGGCCATGAGGTATCGACAATCACTTTCGAAGAGCCCGGCGTTGAGCCCCGGCTCGAACTCGCCGATGTGCGGGTGAATGATGTCGGTCCCATGAACCTTGTCGCACCACGCGGAGAAGTCATCTCGATCTGCGGACTACGTGGCGCGGGCCAGGACGAGATCGGTCGTGCCATTGCGGGGGCGATAAAGATCGACTCGGGCGCGCTGTCGATCGATGGAACACCCGCGCGGTTCGGCAGCCCTTACGGCGCGGTCAAAGCGGGCATCGGTTTTGCCACGTCCAACCGAGAGACCGAATCTGTGGCGTCCGGCCTGACCGTGCGCGAGAACCTCTTCCTCAACCCTTCCATCTGGGGGCGAAAAGCACTCTCGTTCTTCTGGCCGGGGACCGAACGCAAAGAGGCGCTCGAGCAGATTCGCGCGTTCGGGGTCCGCCCTGCCGATACCGAACTGTCACTGGACACCTTTTCCGGCGGCAACCAACAAAAAGTGATCCTCGCGCGCTGGTTGAGTGCCGGACGCAAGATCCTGGTTCTCGAAGAACCCACCATGGGCGTGGACATCGGAGCGAAGTCGGACATCTACGGCCTCTTGCGTGATGCCGCGAGAGCCGGAACAACGGTTGTCGTCGTCTCCACCGACATGGAGGAGGTCGCCAAGATCAGCCACCGGGCGATCGTGATGGAGAGGGGCCAGCCCACAGCGAGCCTCAGCGGAGCAGACCTGACCATAGCCAATCTCGTCGCCGCAGCATCGGGCCTTGAATTCCACACACTCACTGAGGAGCACACATCATGACGATGAATACGTCCGTCCGTTCGACGGCGCTCGAACCGCCGCGCGGCACACCGTGGTACCGGCAGTTGACCACTACCTACGGGCTCGTCGTGCTCACTGCCATCCTCTTCGTGATCTTCGCGATTCTGCGGCCCAACACCTTTGCCACGCTGCTCAATTTCCAGCTGCTGGCGTCATCTCAGTCGATTCTCCTGATCCTGGCCCTTGCCGTGACGATTCCGATGATCGCGGGAAAGATCGACCTTTCCATCGGCTATGGAGCGGGCCTCTGGCAGGTCATGGCGTTGAATTTGCAACTCCTGGGCGTCGATTACCGCCTGTCGATACTCCTCTGTCTCGTTGGCGGAGCGCTGATCGGACTGCTGAACGCGCTGCTGGTCGAACTTGCACAGGTAGACGCGTTCATCGCCACCCTGGCGACCGGGCAGGTAATCTTCGCGATCACGTTCTGGATCACCGGGGGCCGTCAGATCACCGATTCGGCCGGCCAGCGGGCCGCTGCGTTCGACAAGCTCGCCGCGTGGTCGGCGGGACCGCTGCCGGGGACCTTCGTTATCGCACTGGTACTGGGTCTCGTGATCTTCGTGCTGCTCGAATACTTCCCGATCGGACGCTACCTGTATGCGATCGGCGCGAACCCCCGCGCAGCAGAGCTGACCGGCGTTCCGCGCCGTAAGTATGTTGTCGGAGCGATGGTCTCCTCTGGCGTGATGGTTGCGATCGCGGGAGTACTCATCGCCTCCCGCTCCAACGGCGTTGTGCAGTCCAACATCGGACCCGAGTTCCTTCTGCCCGCCCTCACGGCAGCCTTCCTCGGGTCGACCACGATCCGCCCGGGGCGGATGAACGCGCTCGGCACGATCATCGGCGTCACGATCGCGACCATCGGTATCTCGGGCCTGCAGCAACTCATCCCCGGACAGTTCTACCTCGAACCGCTCTTCAACGGCCTGACGCTCGTCGCCGCGATCACGATCGCGTCGGTGACGAGCCGGAAGAGGGTAGCGCGAGCTGAGGCCACACCGCCCAACAAAAAACCGGTGGATGGCGATCCGTCGCCAGCAACCTCGGTCGGTACCACCGCCTCGCCGCCACCCCTGTGAGCCCGTACCGGTAACACAGCGCAGAACTTCACTCCCTCCGGCCGCAGCAGCGGGTCGGGGCACCATCAAGAGACAGGAAAGCAATGAAGCTGAAAAATAGGCGATTCTCTATCGCCGTCGCCGTAGTAACCCTTGTGCCGATGCTCGCACTCGCAGGGTGCTCGAGTGCGAGTGTGTCGAGTCAGAATTCGGCATCGCCGTCGGCGAGCGGTGGATCCAGCGACGGCAAATTCGACTCCATCCTCCCCAAGGGTGACCCGGTCGCATTCTCGAAGGCGCTCGTAGAAAAGAGCCTCACTGCATCGGAGGGGTTCACGCCTCCCTCCACAGGCCCGAAGGCTCAAAAGCCGGGCGCGAAAATCGCGTACGTCGCGGGTGACCTTGCCAACGGCGGTCACAACGCGATGGGTAAGTCAGTGCAGGAAGCCGCCGCGAAGATCGGCTGGACCGTGAGCGTCTACGACGGCCACGGAACCCCGCAGGGCAACACCGATGCGATGAACCAGGCGATCACGTCCAAGCCGGACGCGATCATCCTCGGTGGTCTCGACCCGACGGAGCAGGCTCCCGCCATCACCACTGCCACTTCGGAAAAAATCCCCGTGATCGGATGGCACGCCGGCGTTCTCACCGGGCCGGGCAACGGGCTCGTCACGAACGTGGGAACCGACCCGCTCGTCGTCGCACAACTCGCTGCTGCCTATGCGGTCGCGAACTCGAACGGCAAGGCGGGGGTCGCGGTATTCACGGACGGCCAGTACGAGCTCGCCGTCACCAAAGCCCGCGCGATGGAGGCATACATCAAGGCGTGTAAGGGATGCAGCGTCCTCTCTTTCCAGGACTCCCCGATCGCGACCGCTGACCAGCGTATGCCCGGCATCGTCTCGAACCTCTTGCAGCAAAATGGCAAGAAGCTCACGTACCTGCTCGCTGTCAACGGCAATTACTTCAGTGGGGCATCCCGTGCTCTGAAAGACGCGGGAATCGCTGCCGCTGGACCCCCGCAGTCCATCGGCGCTGGCGACGGTGACGCCGCAGACATGCAGCGTATCCGCAGCGACAGCTACCAGGCCGCAACTGTCGCCGAGCCCATCCCGCTGCAGGGGTGGCAGCTCATCGACGAGGTGAACCGCGCTTTTGCCGGCGAGAAGCCCTCGACGTTCGTGGCGGCACCCGGTCTGATCACGAAACAAAACGTGCCCTCGGGTGACGTGTTCGATCCCGCCAGTGGGTTCCGTGACGTGTACCTGAAGGTCTGGGGCAAGTAGTCCTGTGCGAATGGCCCGTCTCGCTCTGCGAAGGCGGGCCATTCTGCGCGGTCGCACGGGAATGGCGACTGACGATGGACGTGCCGCAACTCCGTACAACCGAGCGAATAGGGTCGACCCATGAACACGTCACCGCTTATCGTCGTCATGGGGGTGAGCGGATCCGGAAAATCGACAGTCGGGGAAGCCCTCGCTGACAGTCTCGGCGTTCGCTTCGAAGACGCGGATGCGCTGCATCCGGCCGCGAATGTGGCGAAGATGGCGTCGGGGATTGCACTCACCGACGACGACCGGATGCCGTGGCTCGCGCTCGTCGGCGCGGAACTGTCCGCGGCGCCGGATGGTCTCGTCATCGCGTGTTCGGCCCTCAAGAGGGTGTACCGGGAGGCGATCCTCGCGGCCGCTCCCGCCACCCGGTTTGTCTTCCTCGACGGGTCGCGGACGCTGCTCGAGTCGCGCGTGCAGCATCGTGAGGGCCACTTCATGCCCGCGTCCCTGCTCGACTCGCAGCTCGCAACTCTCGAACCCCTCGCTCCAGACGAGCCGGGAGTTCGCGTCTCGCTCGACGACCACCCGACAGTCGAGTCGGTGGTGCGGATGCTGGTCGCTCCGGCGAGCCCGTGGGTCGAGTAGGTCGCTCCGACGACCGTATCGAGACCCGTCCACCGCAGCCGCGCGATCCGTGTAAACTCTCAAGCTGTACTTCGGCGAGGGATGTCATGCATCCGTTATCGACGCGGTGGATCGGGCACGTGGCTGCTTTCAGCCCCAAGTCTTTCCTCACGCTGATGCGTTCGAGTGGAAACCAATAGACGCGGGCACTGTGCTGAACCACAGAAGGTCCGCCAAGGAGAAAAATGTCTGAGAAGAAGGCTCATAAAGAGCTCACCAACAAGATTTCGGCGGAGTCCCGCACCACCTTCGGCAAGGGTGTCGCTCGCAAGCTTCGCGCTGCCGGCAAGGTGCCAGCGGTCGTCTACGGTCACGGCACCGAGCCGCAGCACGTGAGCCTTCCGGCCCACGAGGTCGCGCTCCTGCTGCGCAAGGCGAACGCCATCCTGGACCTCCAGCTCGACGGTGGAGCCAACCAGCTCGCCCTCGTCAAGGACGTGCAGAAGGACCCGCTTCGCCAGATCATCGAGCACATCGACCTGATCGTGCTGCGCAAGGGCGAGCGCGTCGAGGTCGACGTCGCCGTTCACGTCTCGGGCGAGCCGGTTTCCGGAACCGCCGTCGACCTGGACGCCAAGTCGATCACGATCGAGGCTCTGGCCACGAACATCCCCCAGAACGTCGTCGTCGACGTCGAGGGACTCGAAGCCGGCACCCAGATCTTCGCCAAGGATGTCGTGCTGCCCGAGGGCTCGGTGCTCGTCACCGATCCCGAGGTGCTCGTGGTCGCCATCAGCATCCCGGTCGAGCAGGACCTGGGCGAGACCCCCGAGGTCGAAGAGACCGAGGAAGCCCCCGCCGAGGAAGCTGCCGCAGAGTAGTAATACTCACCAACACCCTGCAGTAGCGGTCCATGGACTCCACTCAGTGGCTCGTAGTCGGGCTCGGCAACCCCGGGCCCGACTACGCCAGCAATCGACACAATGTCGGTCAGATGGTTCTGGCCGAGCTCGCGGACCGCGCCTCGGCATCCTTCCGCTCGCATAAGACCAACTCGACGGTCGCCGAGGGGCGCACCGGGCTCGAGGGCCCGCGGCTCGTACTCGCCAAGCCCAACAGCTTCATGAATCTCTCCGGCGGTCCGGTCGCGTCTCTGCTCAATTTCTACAAGATCGAGCCAGCGCAACTCATCGTCGTTCACGACGAGCTCGACATTCCGTTCGACAAGCTCAAGATCAAGTTCGGTGGCGGTCATGGCGGCCACAACGGTATTCGCGACATCATCTCGGCGATAGGCACGGGAGACTTCACTCGTGTGCGCGTCGGCATCGGGCGTCCGCCCGGGCGCCAGTCGGCTGCGGACTTCGTCCTGCGCGACTTCGGGTCGACGGAGCGCGCCGTGCTCCCCAACTTGCTGACGGATGCGGCCGACGCCGTGGAGGCGATCGCCCACGACGGCCTCGTCGCGGCCCAACTGCGTTTCCACACCGCCCCGACGGCCGAGTAGTGCGCCGCGGAGATCGAGCAGCTCGCTTTGCGAGCGTATCGAGATCCCGGCCTCGTCGCCGCTGATCGAGTAGCTCGCTCGGCGAGCGTATCGAGATCCCGGCCTTAGGTTCCTGGCGTCGCAGTAGTCGCCGGCTCTTGCCCGCCAGCTCGTGCCGTAACCACCCGTACCGCGGTCTTGCCGCCGTCGCCCGACTTCTCCACGACGACTACCGCTGTGCCGACAACGAAGTCTGACGGCGTAGCCGGGACCTTGGGCGTGCCGTAGTGGGTTGCCGATCCGACGGTGACGTGCTGAGTCGCGCCGGCCCTGGTCGTGATCGTCCAGCTAGAGCCCGCGATCCCCGCGATCTCTCCGCGAACGACCGTGTGGCTGACCGGCTTTCGTGCCCCGGCCACAGGGCGACCGGATGCCGTCGGCGCCACCACCGCGGATCCCACGGTCTGGTACGAGGCGGCGACCGCGGTACCGACACCCCAGGCCGTGATCCCGGCGACGACCACGACAGCGAGCGCCGCGGCGGTGATGCCCAGCGCGAGCGGATGACGCCCCACGAATGACGGGACAGTCACCCCTGAAACTCCCGAGCTGTCGCTGGGAGAGCGTCGCTCGGTCGGGCCGAGCGGCTGGGTGGCCTCCGGGTGCGGCTGCGCGGAGGCAAACGGCTGGGTATCAGCGAGGGCCACTGTTTCGGGAACCGGCTGGGTATCACCGGGGGCCGCTGTCTCGGGAACCGGCTGGGTTTCAGCGAGGGCCGCTGTTTCGGGAAACGGTGCCGTGTCGGCGGCGGGCTGAGCTGCTGCGTCATTCTCGTCAGGCCTGGACTCGCTGGGGGAGGGCTTCTTCGATGTCACCATGACGTCACCTCACCACTGCAACGTTGTCGCCGAGTACGGGATGTGTTCGGGCGATGTAAGGGCCCAGGCCTGTGGGGTTTTGGGAAGGTGTCACTGGAACCGGGCGCCATCCGTCGCAATCGGTTGCCGGCAGCCCCACTGGTGACACTTTGTGACGGATGGTTCCGGGCTCGGGAGGGCCTCACCGTCGAACCCGTGTCCGCCCGTCACTATCGGTTGCCGGCAGCCCCACTGGTGACACTTTGTGACGGATGGTTCCGGGCTCGGGAGGGCTTCACCGTCGAACCCGCCTCCGCCCGTCAGTATCGGTTGCCGTCAGCCCCAGTGGCGACACTTTGCGACGGATGGGCCCGGGCTCGCGAGGGCCTCACCGTCGAACCCGCCTCCGCCCGTCACTATCGGTTGCCGACACCCCCACTGGCGACACTTTGTGACGGGTGCGCCCGGGCTCGGGAGGGCGTCCCCGACGAACCCGTCTCCGCCTGTCGCAATCGGTCCCCGGCACCCCCCAGTGGCGACTCTTTGTGACGGGTGGGCCCGGGCTCGGGAGTGCCTCACCGTCGAACCCGCCTCCGCCCGTCACTATCGGTTGTCGGCACCCCCCAGTGGCGACACTTTGCGACGGATGGGCTCGGGAACCCCCCCGACGACCCTTTGCGACGGATGCCTGCCGCGTGAAGCGAGCAAGGACAGCCCCCTGTCACCCCCCGAGCGTAGAATCCATCAAGTGATACTTTCGGGCTTGAATTCTGCGCTTTTGCGCGCCCACACGTTCGAAAACGCCGTCTCCTGGGGCTCCCGCAGCGCAGATTTCTCCCTGGTCGACGGCCTCCGCGCCCCGCTGCTCGCCTCTCTGCTCAAGGCTCGAGGCGACAAGGCGAACGCGCCTCAGGCCCTGCTCGCTATCGTGGCAACCGGTCGTGATTCCGAGTCGCTCCGCTCGGCGCTCGCCAGCGTGATGCCGGATGCCCAGGTCGTCGAGTTCCCCGCCTGGGAGACCCTGCCGCACGAACGCTTGAGCCCGAGCGCCGAGACCGTTGGCAAGCGCATCCATGCCCTGCGCACCATGCAGCGCTGGCAGGATGCCCCGCGGCGCGACCTGGTCATCGTCGCGAGCGTGCGTGCCGCGCTCCAACCCCTCGCCGACAACCTCACCAGCATCGAGCCGCTCGCCCTCTCCGCCGGTGGGCGCGGTTACAACCTGGCAGGCATCAGCCGTCAGCTGGTCGACCTGGCATATTCCCGAGTCGACATGGTCACCCGTCGGGGCGAATTCGCGGTGCGCGGCGGCATCCTCGACGTGTTCGCACCGGTGGCGGAGCACCCCTGGCGCGTCGAGTTCTTCGGGGACGAGGTCGAGCAGATCCGCCAGTTCTCGGTCGCCGACCAGCGTTCGATGGACGAGCCGATCCCCACTGTCGAGCTCCCGCCGAGCCGCGAGCTCCTGCTCAGCGAGGCTGTCAAGCAGCGCGCGCGGGAGATGCAGCACGAGTTCCCGAGCCTCAGCCAGATGCTCGCCAAAATCAGCGAGGGCATCCCGGTCGACGGTATGGAGTCGCTGGCACCCGCCCTCGCCGACCGCCTCGTGCCGCTCACTCATTACCTGCCGACGGATGCCGCGATCGCGGTTCTCGCGCCGGAAAGGGTCGCGAGTCGCGCCGTCAGCCTCGTCGAGACGAACCGTGAGTTCCTCAGCGCTGCGTGGAATGCCGCGACCGCGGGAGCCGAGGCGCCGATCGACCTCGATTCGGGCGACTTCCTGAGCGTCAGCGCGCTGAGGGATGCCGCGGGCGCGCGCAACTGGTGGACGCTGAGCTCCTTCGACAGTGGAGCCGCGGAACCCGCTGGTCGAGCGGCGAGCGCCAGCGAGCGTATCGAGACCGCGACCGAGACCTCCGCCACCTCCGAGCTCCGCGACGGCGACCACTACATCCGCATCGATGCCACCACGGTTCCCACCTTCCAGGGTCAGGCCGACGGGGCGATCGACTATGTCGGCGACAAACTGAAGGATGGCTGGACCGTCGCGGTCGTCGCCGCCGGCCACGGCCTGGTCGAGCGCGCAGCGGAGGCCCTCGGCGAGCACGGTTTCGCCGCCCGCATCGTGGAAGAGTTCCCGGCCGAGACCGAGACGGGCGTCGCGTACCTGCTCTGCGCATCCGTCGAGCACGGCTTCGAGTTGCCGGAGACCAAGTTCGCACTGCTCAGCGAGAGCGAGTTCTACGGCCGGGCCGCCGGCTACGACACCCGCCAGGTGAAGAAACTCGCCAGTAGGCGCAAGAACGTGGTCGACCCGCTGCAGCTGAAGGCTGGCGACTTCGTTGTGCACGAGACTCACGGCATCGGCCGATTCGCGGAGCTGGTGCAGCGCACCGTCTCCACCGGCGGACGCAACGCGGTCAAGAACAACCGCGAGTACCTGCTGGTCGAGTACGCGCCCTCGAAGCGCGGCTACCCCAACGACAAGCTCTACGTTCCCACCGACCAGCTCGACCTGCTCACCCGTTACGTCGGGGGAGAGGCGCCCGCGCTCAGCAAGATGGGCGGATCCGAGTGGGCGGCCCAAAAGGGACGCGCCCGCAAGGCAGTGCGCGACATCGCCGTCGAACTGGTGAAGCTCTACTCGGCCCGCATGGCGAGCCGAGGGCACGCGTTCCCGCCCGACACCCCGTGGCAGCGCGAGCTGGAGGAGGCTTTCCCCTTCGCGGAGACCCCCGATCAGCTCACCACCATCGACGAGGTCAAGGCCGACATGGAGCGGCCGATCCCGATGGACCGCCTCATCTCCGGCGACGTGGGCTATGGCAAGACCGAGGTCGCCATCCGCGCCGCCTTCAAGGCCGTGCAGGACAGCAAGCAGGTCGTCATGCTCGTGCCCACCACCCTGCTGGTGAAGCAGCACATGGAGACCTTCGCCGAGCGCTTCGCCGGCTTCCCCGTGCACCTGCGCGCGCTCAGCCGGTTCCAGACCGACAAGGAGTCGAAGGAGACGATCGAGGGCATGGCGGATGGCACGGTGGATGTCGTCATCGGCACCCACCGCCTGCTCAGCCCCAGCATCGTGCTCAAGGATCTCGGGCTCGTGATCATCGATGAGGAGCAGCGCTTCGGTGTCGAGCACAAGGACGCGCTGAAGAAGCTGAAGACCAACGTCGACATCCTCGCGATGAGCGCGACGCCCATCCCGCGCACGCTCGAGATGGCGGTGACCGGCATCCGCGAGATGTCGACGCTCGCGACACCGCCGGAGGACCGGCATCCGATCCTCACCTTCGTCGGCCCCTACAACGACAAGCAGGTCGGGGCTGCCATCCGTCGTGAACTGCTGCGCGAGGGTCAGGTGTTCTTTGTGCACAACCGGGTCTCGTCGATCAGCCGCGTCGCCTCCCAACTCGCCGAGCTGGTGCCGGAGGCCCGTATCGCCGTGGCTCACGGCCAGCTGCCCGAGCACGTGCTCGAGCAGGTGATGGTCGACTTCTGGGAGCGCAAGTTCGACGTGCTGGTCTCCACCACCATCATCGAGACCGGCCTCGACATCGCCAACGCGAACACCCTCATCATCGACCGAGCCGACAAGTATGGCCTGAGCCAGCTGCACCAGTTGCGCGGTCGGGTCGGTCGTGGCCGGGAGCGCGCCTACGCGTACTTCCTCTACGACGCCGACAAGCCGCTCGGCGAGGTCGCGCACGACCGGCTCGCCACGATCGCCGCCAACAACGAGCTCGGTGCGGGAATGCAGGTCGCTCTCAAGGACCTCGAGATTCGCGGCGCGGGCAACCTGCTCGGCGGCGAGCAGTCCGGTCACATCGCCGGTGTCGGCTTCGACCTGTATCTGCGCATGATCGGCGAGGCCGTGTCCACCTTCCGCGGCGAGGTCGCGGAGGGCCAGACCGAACTCCGCCTCGAACTGCCGGTGGATGCCCACATCCCCGAGGAATACGTGGAGAGCGAGCGCCTGCGCCTCGAGGCCTACCAGAAGCTGTCGACGGCGTCCTCGCCCGCGGCATCCGCCGATTCGATCGATCGCGTGCTCGAGGAGCTCACCGACCGCTACGGCGAGCCGCCCATCCAGGTGCTCAACCTCATCGCCGTCTCGCGGCTGCGGCGGATGGCGCAGAAGGCCGGCCTCTCCGAGGTTGTCACGGCCGGCGGCAACCTGCGCGTGGCATCCATGGAGCTGCTGGACTCGATTCAGATCAGGCTTCAGCGGATGTTCCCGGGAGCCCGCTACTTCACCCAGACGCACTCGGTATCGGTTCCGCTGCCGGTGCGCCAGGGCATCCCGCTGGCCGATGCCGACCTCATCGAGTGGACCGGCCAACTGCTGGTCGCCATCTTCGGCGCCGAGCTGAAGGTGGATGCTCCGCTGGTCGAGTAGGTCGCTGGTCGAGTAGGTCGCTCAGCGACCGTATCGAGACCCGCCGTACAATCCGACAATGACCACTCCCGAACCCCGAGCCGTCGAGCACACCGACGACCTCCCGTCGAGCCCGCCGTGCGACACCTGCGGCTCTCCGCGCGAACTCGTCATGCTCGAGCGCTTCACCGGCTGGTGGTGTAGAGAGTGCGCCGTCGCAACAGCATCGTGATGCTGACGCCGATGGCGGCGCCCACTGAATTGGCGAGAAGGTCGATCCAACTCGCGCAACGCGCCGGGAGCATTAGCAGTTGGCCGGTTTCGATGAACCCCGAGACCGCGATGCACGCCACGACCGCGATCCACCAGTGCCGTCGTCTGAGCTGCGCCGCAGCCAAGGCCCCGAGCGGCACGAAGAGCAGCACGTTCGCTGTACGTTCGATGAACCTATAGTCCACGACATCTGGAACCCCGATGGAGTGCAGATACGCGAGCACGTGTAAGAGCGAACCATCGATGGATCGGTCGACGGGAGACGGCCAGAATCCGATTACGAGGCACGCCGCGACATACGCCACGCTCGCGAGGGCGAGAAGTCGTCGGGTTCGGCCTCGCAGCATGGGGGAAGCCTAGTGAAGCTGGCTTGCGGCCTGCCGGGTTGTCGTGCAGGTCGATCGAGCGGTCGTGTCGAGACTCAAATCGTTGCGTGGTACGCAACGCCCGTGATTGTGCGTCGAATCACCATCACGGCGTTCCTCGTCAGCGGTAGACCCCGCTGTTGCCCTCGCCGATAAAGCGGGCAGGTCTGAACGTAGCAAAAACTGATCTCCTCAACGAGTTCCGGACGTCCCGTGATCCGATCGAGTACCGGTGATCTCTCGTCATCATCAGCGGCTTCCAACCCGAACCTGGGCTGTTCCGGCGCCGGTACACCCTCTCCTCCACAATTGCCGTTTCGCTGAGTTCCCCACAGAAACAGCTGGTCAACGGCGATATTGCGTTCACAAATGTCGGTGGCCACTACGACACTGTCCTCATGACCACCCCGACCGCGACGCACCCCGATACCGACGTCGAGAGCGCCCCCGATGCCGAATCACTCACCGATGCCGCACTGCTCGATGCGCTCGAGCGCGGGTTCGAACTTCGGCACGCCGCCGACTCGCGGCTGGTGCGGCTGGCGGCCGAGGTGGTGAAGCGGTCCCGGTCCAGCCTGGGGCTCGACGGCCTCGCCTCGCGTCTCGGCAGCACCAGCGCGGCAGTGATGCTCGCCGACGTGGGTCACATCACGGCGGCCGAGGGGCAGCGGCTGTGCCGGGTCGCCGAGGCCACTTCAGATCGCGTCACGCTGCTCGGCGAGCGGATGCCACCCGCGTTCCCGACCGTCGCCGACGCCGTCCGTGCCGCGATCATCCCCCTCGACTCCGCCAATCACATCGTCACGGCGCTCACCCAGGCGTCGCCGCGTGCGCAGCGGGACGATCTCGTCTCCGCCGAGCTGGCACTTGTGAAGTTCGCGCTGGAGTCGCCGGCGGACATGGTGCGCGCGGTCGCCGCTCGCTGGCGCGATGCGCTCGACGTGGACGGCATCGAACAGCGGGAGGGTGACCTTGTCGAACGGCGCTCCCTGCGCCGCAGCATCCTCGCCAACGGGATGAAGCGCTATCGGCTCGATCTCGACCCCGCGGGATCCGCCTTTCTCGACGCCGCCATCGACGCGCAGGTCGGCCAGGTCATCCGTGCTCCGCGTTTTCACGAGCCTGACCTCGGTGCTCCGAATGCCGACGCACCCGAGCCCGATCCGGTGCCTGATTCCCGCACTCTTGCCCAGATCGCGGCGGATGCCGTCGTCGAGCTGGCCCGTCATGCCATCTCCTGTGACAGCACCTCCGTACCGCTGCCGTCGGCCACGATCGTGGTGCGGATGACCCTCGACTCCCTGCTCGGCGGGGTCGGCGAGGCCCAGATCGACGGTATCGAGCAACCGATCTCAGCTGGCACCGCCCGTCACCTCGCGGCCGACGCGCACCTCATCCCGGCCGTGCTGGACGGAGTGGGCGAGGTGCTCGACTTCGGGATATCGCGCCGACTGTTCAGCAAGGCCCAGCGCCTCGCACTCGCCGAACGCGAAGGCGGATGCGCCGTGGCCGGTTGCTCCCGTCCGCCGAGCCATACCGAGGCTCATCACCTGCGCTGGTGGTCGCACGGCGGGGCGACCGACCTGGCCAACGGAATCCTGCTCTGCATCAAGCACCACCACACCGTGCATCGCGACGGTTGGGGCATCGAGGTGATCGACAACGTGCCGTGGTTCACGCCGCCGTCATCGGTGGATGTCCGCCGTCGTCCACGGCGGGGTGGACGCCCACCGGTGCCGACCGTGCGGCGGGAGTGATGATGCGAGACCCGCCTGCAATCGCGAATCCACGCCACTGACCTCGTACTATTTCTGCGGACCGCCGGTGCTGACCGCCACGTGCATCCGCTCGCCCTGCTTGCTGAACAGCGTCAGGTATTCGACACGACCTTGGTCGGCACTGCCGAACCAGTGCGGCACCCGGGTGTCGAACTCGGCGACCTCGCCGGGCACCAGGGTGAGATCGTGGGGACCGAGCACGAGTCGCAGCTTTCCGCTCAACACATAGAGCCACTCGTAGCCCTCGTGCACGCCGGGAGTGGGATGCCGCACCTCTTTCGAGGCGGCGATCACCTGCTTGAAGGCGGCGATCGCCGACGGCTCTCGGGTCAGCGGAAAGGTGGTGACACCGGAACGGTGGGACCCGCGGGTCCGCACCCGGGGATCGGCGACCTGAAGCGGCGTCACGAGATCGTCGAGGGTGAGCTGGTGAGCTCGCGAGATCGGCAGCAGGAGCTCGAGCGTCGCTTTGCGCTGACCGGATTCGAGACGGGACAGGGTGCTCACCGATATGCCGGTGGTCTCAGCCAGGTCCGCGAGGGTGAGACCCCGCTCGGTTCGCAGGGTGCGGAGCCGGGAGCCGACGTCATCGAGGATTGCGGAATCGGACATCCCTCCAGTATCGCGTGTGTTGCCGAAATGGCAAACAAGTTTGCCCATACGGCGCTTGAAGCCGGATGCTCGAGGAATGACGAACCCGGAACCCCCGACCACTGCCGCCTCCGCCGACTTCGACTTCGACTCGATCGTCATCGGCGGTGGAGCCGCGGGGCTGGCCGCCTCGATGGTGCTCGCACGCGCGCGCCGTCGGGTGCTGCTCATCGACGCCGGCGCCCAGAACAACCTGCGCACCACGCACGCCGGCGGGGTGTTCCTGCACGATGGCGAAGCCCCCTCCGCTCTCTACGCGCGAGCGCTGGAACAGTTGGCGGCCTATCCGACCTTCGAACGGCTGCAGGCGACGGTGACCTCGGCGGGGGCCGTCGACGGGGGCTTTCGGATCGTCAGCAGCGCGGAGGGTTCGCCTCCGGAGATGCTCACCGCGAGGACGATCGTGCTCGCCCAGGGGGTGCAGTTCGCGCCGTCGACGATCCCCGGCGCGGATGCGCTGTGGGGCACGAGCGTCGTGAACTGTCCGTTCTGCGATGGCTACGAGTCACGCGACCTCCATGTGCTGGTCGCTGGCACGAGCGACTACCTCACACACATGGCGGCGATGCTGCCCGCCTGGGTCGACGACCTGAGCTACAGCGAGAGCACCGAGATCGCGGAGATGAAGCCGGGTGTCGACGGACTCGAGGTCAGCTTCACCGACGGCCGCAGCGAGACCTTCGGACGCGCGTTCGTGCAGCAGGAGTGGACCCAGCGCACGGAACTCGCGGATGCGCTCGGTTGCGCGCGTCGAGACGACGGACTTCTCCAGCTCGATGGCTACGGTCAGACCACCGTCGCGGGAGTTTTCGCAGCGGGCGACCAGAGCGCCAACGCGATGCAGGTGAACCTCGCGGTCGGCTCCGGGCACGCCGCGGGCACGGGAGCCGTGTTCGCGCTCGTGCTGCCGCCGGCCGCGCCTTAGCGACGAGCCACCGCCACTGCGTGCCTGCCTCTGCGTGCCTGCCAGTGCGTGCCTGCCAGTGAGGCGCGGCCGCTGCGTGCTTGCCGCAGCGCCACCGCCACTGGGCCACCGCTACTGCGCCACCGCTACTGCGCCACGTATCCGCCATCGACCAGGTGGTAGCTGCCCGAGATGAACGAGGCGGCATCCGAGGCGAGGAAACAGACCAGACCCGAGACCTCCTCCGGTGTTCCGAGGCGGCCGAGTGCGTGCTTGGCGGCGAGGAAGTCCTGGGTGGCGTCATCCAGGGCACTGTCGACGAGCGGAGTGTGGATGAATCCGGGGCCCACCGCATTGGTGCGCACCTTCTTCGCGCCGTATTCGAGCGCGGCGTTCTGGGTGAGCCCGAGCAGGCCGTGCTTGGCGGTGACGTAGGCGCTGGAGGTCGGGAAGCCGACGCTTCCGAGGATGGAGGCCATATTGATGATCGATCCGCCGCCGTTCTCGGCCATCGACGGCAACTGGGCCCTGAGGCCGTAGAAGACCGCGTTGAGGTTGACCTCGATCACCTTGCGCCAGCCCTCGAGGGAGTAGTCACCGATCAGGTTCTGCTCGCCTCCGATACCCGCGTTGTTCACGGCGATCCGCAGCGGGGCGAGTGCGTTCGCGTCCGCCACGCAGGCGATCGCGAAATCGGGATCGGAGACATCACCGACGATCTTCTCGGCGGTGCCGCCGGCTGCTCGGATCTGCTCGAGGAGAGTGACCAGCGGCGCATCTGTGAGGTCGGCGACGATGACCGAAGCGCCGTTCGCGGCGAGTTCGAGGGCGATCGCTCGACCGATGCCCGATGCGGCACCGGTCACAATGGCCGAGCGGTGTGCGACGTCGTAGGTTGCCATGGGAATCTCCAACCGTTGAGGGATGACACTTCATCCTGATCCCGCGAGAGGTGCAGCGCACGGGCCTTTCGTCCCAAAAACGCGACGTCCCGAAGGCGCGGCGTCCCGAAGGCGCGACGTCCCGAAGGCGCGGCGTCCCAATGGCGCGGCGTCCCGAAGGCGCGGCGTCCCGAAGTGCGCCTCCTCGCAGAACTCGGGCTACAGCTGTGCCAGCCGTGCCCGGGCGAAGCAGTAGAGCCCGTAGGCGATGACACCGAGGCCGACGACGACGAGGATCACCCCGCCGAACGGCAACCCGAGCAGGGCCTTCAGCGCGCCATCCAGTCCGGTGGCCTGCGAGGCGTTCGTGGTCGCGGCGGCGACGATGAAGAGGATGCCCACCACCCCGACCGCGATCCCCTTGGCCACGTAACCCACGACCCCGAGCGCGATCACGGCCTTTCCGGCTGTGCCGCCCGGTACCCGGATGTGCTTCGTGAACGACCGCCGCACGCCCCGCACCACGAAGACCACCCCGATCGCGAGAACCCCGAGACCGAGCACCACGAGCAGGAACACCCCGCCCGGGCTGGCCAGAAGCGTGGCACTGAAGCTCGAGGTGCTCGATGCGGAGTTGCTGCTTCCCCCGCGGGCGAAGGTGAGGGCGGTGACGGCGATCGCGAGGTAGGCCACCGCTTTGCCCAGTTCGCCGGCCACTTGGGCGGCGCGCTTGGTGGCATCCGGCTCACGTACCAGCGCTGCCGAGAGCAGCTGCCAGATGCCGAGCGCGGCGAGTCCCACGAAGACGACCCAGAGCACCAATACCCCGCCGGGCGCGGAGGCGAGCGCGCCGAGAGCCCCCGACTGGTCAGCCTCACCACCGGAGCCGGCACCGACTCCCGACGCGACACCGATGGCGATACCGCCGATCAGGAGGTGCAGGATGCCGTTGACCGCATATCCGGTGCGCGCGAGCATCGCGAGAATCGGGCTGTTCTTCGCCTGGCGGGCGATGTTCGAGGCGGAGGAACGAGACGCGGGGGAGGGGGACATGCCGCTGAGTGTACGCCGCCGGGAATGAAGCGCGCGATCGGTCGCTTACAGACTTAATGACCTCTCCGCCCCAGACCCTCGACGTGGGATTCCGTTCCGAACGCGGTCCGATCCTCATTGCACTGATGGTGACGACCGGCCTCGTGGCGATCGACTCCACGATCCTCGCGACCGCAGTCCCGTCGATCGTCGGTGACATCGGCGGTTTCTCCGCGTTCCCGTGGCTGTTCTCCATCTACCTGCTCGCGCAAGCGGTCTCGGTGCCGGTGTACGCGAAACTCTCCGACACGCTCGGCCGCAAGCCGATCATCCTCATCGGTATCGCTCTGTTCCTCGTGGGGTCGATCCTGTGCGGATTCGCCTGGAGCATGCCGGCTCTGATCGCCTTCCGCGCCATCCAGGGACTCGGTGCCGGAGCCGTGCAGCCCATGGCCATCACGATCGCGGGAGACATCTACACGGTCGCAGAGCGGGCGAAGACGCAGGGATACCTCGCGAGCGTCTGGGCCGTGTCATCCGTCGTCGGCCCGACACTCGGCGGCGTGTTCTCGCAGTTCCTCTCCTGGCGCTGGATCTTCTTCGTGAACGTGCCACTCTGCATTCTTGCGATGGTGCTTCTGGTGCGGGTCTTCCACGAGAAGATCGAGCGCACGCGACACAGAGTCGACTACCTGGGAGCCACCCTGCTCACGGCATCCCTCAGCCTGATCATCCTCGCCGTGCTCGAGGGCGGCCAGGCCTGGGCGTGGAACGCGCCGCAGAGCATCGGAGCCTTCGCACTGGGTGCCGTCCTTCTCGCCGGATTCGTGATTGCGGAGAAGTATGCCGCCGAACCGGTGCTGCCGCTGTGGGTCTTCTCTCGCCGGCTGCTGCTCACCACCGCCTTCATCTCGTTGGGCGTCGGGGCGGTGCTCATCGGGCTCACCTCGTATGTGCCCACCTACCTCGAGCGCTCGGTCGGGGCGCCGCCCCTCGTCGCGGGCCTCGCCCTCGCCGCCCTCACCATCGGATGGCCCATCGCGGCCTCGCAATCCGGCAAGCTGTACCTGCGCATCGGCTTTCGCAACACCGTGCTCATCGGCATGGCCGTGGCGGTGACCGGCACGCTGGTCCTGGCCCTCACCAGCCAGACTCCGAGCATCGCCCTCGTCGCCTCGAGTTGCTTCGTGGTGGGTCTCGGCATGGGGCTCGTGGCAACCCCGAGCCTCATCGCCGCCCAGGCGAGCGTCCAGTGGAACGAGCGCGGGGTCGTCACCGGCACCAACCTGTTCTCCCGGTCGATCGGCAGCGCCCTCGGTGTCGCCATCTTCGGTGCGATCGCCAATGGGATCTTCCAGTCGATCGGCGGAAGCGAGAAGGTGCCGTCGAGCGTCGAGGCGGCATCCGGTGCCGTGTTCATCGCCGTGGCGGTCGCCGCGGTCGCGACGGTCGCGGCGGCCTTCGCGATGCCGCGCACCACGGTGGAGCAGGTCGAGGCACGGGATGCCGGACTGGAGCCGGCCACCTAATCCGGGTGACCCGGTGGTGCTACCGGGCGCTCAGGCAATGCGGCTGCCGCGCGACAGCCGGCCGGCCGGTGTCTTCGTGCGCACCACAGCGCCGGCGAGAGCCGCAGCCGAAAGAGCCAGCTGAATGAGCAGTCCGACCGCCCAGACCGGCAGCGTCGACTCGATTATCGTGCGGGCAACGGGGCTCGGGTCGGTGCCGGGGGAGGCCGCGAGGCTGCAGGAGTCATACGTGATCGTGTCTTCGGGAGGAATCTGCACCGCTCGTACCCCGGCCTTGATGGTGCCGAACAGGTCGGTCACATTGCCGCGCGAGTCGTAGTGGGTGGGCACCGCATCCGCCAACAGGACGTATGGGTTGGCCGAGAGCACTCCCCAGAAATAGTCGAATCGCGGAACACTGGAAACCTGTTTGGTCGTCGGTCCGCATTCTGTGGCGACGCCGTTCGAGTCGTAGCTGGTCCCGTCGGTTCTGCTGGAGGTCTGCGGTGTCTGCGCAACCAGGCCGCCGAGTCCAAAAACGATGAGAGTGCCGATGCTGAGCGAGGCCACCACGAGGTAGGTCGCCACGATCGAGAAGAGAGGCCGATTCAGCAGGCCAGAGAGCCCGACTCCGATCGCGGAAACCACACCGAGCTCGACCGCGAGCACGAGAATGGACACGGCGATTGCCGCACCACTCAGCCCACCGAGCAGCGCGGAGTACAGCAGGAACGGCACCGAAACGGCGAGGAAGCCGAGAGCGGTGATCCAGGCCGCGATGAACTTGCCGATCACGATCTGGCCGGTGGACACCAGGGTCACCTGCGTGGTCGCGAGTGTGCCGGCATCCCGATCGCCATTGATCGCGTTGCCACCGAGGGCCGGTGCCACGAGGGTGCCGAGTAGAAGGACGAAGTAGATGATCGTGGAGAAGATCGCTCCTCCGCTCGCTGCATTCGCGCTGGTCGCCCCGAGAGCGATGGTCAACAGCACGGTCACCAGGGCGATGAGGCCCACGAAAATGCCGAGCAGCACATACCAGGCCCGCCCACGCACGCGCTGACGCAGTTCCAGCGAGACGATCACGCCGACACCGGAAAAGAAGTCGTTCATTCGGAGCCGCCTCGGTTCAGGTCCAGATAGGTATGTTCGAGATCGCCGACGGCGGGCGCGAAGGTACTGATAGCGACCCCCGCTGCGACGATGGCGGTGAGCAGGGCGGATGCCGCGGCTTCTCCCTGCATCGGCACAAGCAGTTCATCCCGGTCGACCACGATCGCGGAGGCATCGACCCCCGCCGCGAGCAGTGCGGCCTCAAGCGCCGCACGGTCCACCGACCGGATGCGCCACGGCCGGGCCGTCCCCCTGGTGCGATTGACACTCTCGGCACTAGCCGTGACGCCGTGCTGGAGGTAGACGGCGCCATCCGCCATCTCGTCGAGTTCGGCGAGATCGTGGCTGGAGATCAGCACGGTCTTGCCCTCACCGGCGACTCTCCGCACCAGCTGGCGCAGCTCGACGCGAGCCTGTGGGTCGAGGCCGGAGGCCGGTTCGTCGAGCAGCAGCACGAGGGGATCGTGCACGAGCGCCCTGGCGAGGCTGAGCCTCTGCTTCTGGCCGCGCGAGAGCACGCGCGTCGGTTGGGCGGCCAACGGCTCCAGCCCGACAAGCGATATCAGTTCGTCCGCGCGCGCGGCCGCGCTTGCGACATCCATGCGATAGAGCCGGGCCGTGGTCTCGAGGGTTGCCCGAACGCTGAGGGCATCCCACGATCCGAGCATGTCGGGCATCCATCCGAGTCGAGACCGCACCGCTGCGGTGTCGTCGACGGGGTCGAATCCGGCGATACGGATGCTGCCGGAGTCGGGTCGCAACAGCGAGGCGAGCATGAGCAGCAGGGTGGTCTTCCCCGAGCCGTTTGGACCGATGAGCGCTGTCACCGTTCCGGGCGGGGCCACGAAACTGGCATCGCGCACAGCCTTCACCTCTCCGAAGGCGCGCGCCACATTCTCGACGACGATGGAAGCCTCGGCCTGAGTTTCAGTCACAGTCTCAACCTAGACGGTGCTGCCGCCGCATCGGGTGGCGGCCCGCCAAGCAAACGTCCTGCGGGGAGTGCAGCATTTCGGCGCGCGCCTAGCCGGCAATCAGCTTCTTCACCTGCGCCCCGACCACGTCGCTCAGTCCGGCACTGAAGGTCGCCGTCATGTGGTGCGAATCGCGGTAGACGAGAGTGCTCCCGATGACCGCCGGGCAGCTTCGCTCGTCACAGAAATAGCCGATGAAGTCGAGGTACTGAGCCCCTCTCTCCGCCTGTTCGACGGTGCGGACATCCTGGTTGATCGCTTCATTCGCCGGTCGGGCGCACTTCGTCGCATCCTCGAGGTGGGAGGACAGGCAGATCGCCGGAGGGGACCCCATGTCGGGAGTGTCGGAGAGAATCGCCACCTTCGAGGGTGCGAGCGCCTCGATGGTCGTCTGGAGCCCCTTGCCCCAGGATTCCGCGAACCTGTCGGGCGAGCCGCCGATATCCGCCCGCCCGTAGTTGGCGAGAAGCACCACCGCGGGGGCCTCCGCGGTGAGACGCTCGATGACGGCGGCCCTCCAGCGCGTGCACTCGGTGTACAAGGAGCCGTCGCGGCGCACGTCGATCGACACCGACGGGCACGAACTCTTGGTATTCACGTCGAGCCTGATCTCGCCGGCTTGGGCCATCACGGCCAGCGCGGGGTACCACTGGGCCGCGTGCGAGTCACCGAAGAGAGCGACTATCGGCGCGGACGGGTTCGTGCCGACGAGGCATCCTGCGGCGTCGACGGAGTCGAATTCGCGGTGGCATCCGTTTGCGTAGATCACGGGATTGTCCGTATCGGCATTCTGCAGAGACGGCTTCAGGTTCGAGGGAACGTACGCCGTGCCGAGGGGTTTGAGGCTCGCCGCGCTCGAGGCGGCCGTGCGGTTGGTGCTCAGGGTGGAGGTGGAGATCACGGCGAGCGAGCCGGCGCTCAGCCCGAGAACGGCGACGGAGGCGATGAGGCCACTCACCAGCGTGCGCCGCGGCCGGGCCTTGGCCCAGAACTCTGCGGTGCGGGCCGGGTTCTCCACCAACACGTAGAGGAAGTAGGCGACGGGAATCGCCACGAGCGCGAGCCCGATCCTGGAAGTCAGCAACAGCGGTTCCTGCAGCCCGATCGCGGCCTGCGCGAGCATCAGGATCGGCCAGTGCACCAGGTAAAGCGAGTAGGAGATCATTCCGAACCACTGCAGCGGCGCGATGCTCAAGGTCCTTACCGGACTGAGCGCATGACCCGCCGTGCCGCCGATGATGAGTGCCGCGGTGGCGAGCACCGGAAGCAGTGCGTTCACGCCTGGGAACACCGTGCTCTCGTTGTAGGTCGCGGCGAGGGCGAGCAGTCCGATGAGACCGCCCCATCCGAGGATCGCGACCGGCGCCCCCTGAGCCCAGCGCGCCCCCTTCGAGAGGGCGAAGGCGACGAGGCCCCCGACTCCGAGTTCCCAGGCGCGCGACGGCAGCGAGAAGAATGCCCAGGGCTGCGACTGCTGCAGCTGCCACACGCTGAAGGCGAAGGACGCGACGACCAGCACGGCCATCAGGATGAACAGGCCGCGCCTCGATCGACGCACGAGGAAGTAGCCGAGACCCAGGAGCGCGGGCCAGAACAGGTAGAACTGCTCCTCGATGCCGAGGGACCAGTAGTGCTGGAACATCGACGGGGCTTCTGCCGCGAGGTAGTTGGTGCCTTGGATGGCGAACCAGTAGTTCGGCACGTAGAGCGCGGTCGCGAGGGCATCCTGCATCACCGCCACTCTCTGCAGCGGCGGCACGAGAGCGATCGCGCCGAGCACCGTCAGGACGAGCACGACCATCGACGCCGGCAGGATCCGTCGGACGCGTCGGGCGTAGAAGTTGACGAAGTCGATGCGCGAGTTGCGCTCGAGCTGATCGAGCAGGTGTCCGGTGATCAGGAATCCCGATACGACGAGGAAGATGTCGACGCCGATATAGCCCCCTGGCACCACAGCGATGCCCGCGTGGTACACGAGTACCAACAGCACAGCGATGGCGCGAAGGCCCTGGATGTCCGGCCGGAATGTTCGTGCGCCAGTCGTACTCAAGTTCGTCTCCCAGTTGACAGTGATCGGCCGCGGGAGCACGAGGGTGGTGAATGCCAGAAGGGTAAGCGGCATCTTGCGACCTAAAGCCTTACATGCTGCGCGCCGGCGTGTGACCACTTCGGGGATGGTTTACGTGCCGTTAACACCACCGTCCCGCGATGGTTACCCGCGCACCCGCTGCACGCCGAAGACCAGCATCGGAATCAGAACGAGCGACCGCAGGTCGATCACGGCGTGCGCCACGATGGCAACGAGGATGCTTCCGGTGGCCAGGTACAGCACCATCAGCATGGCTCCGATCACGGTGGCTCCTACGATGCCGGGCCAGCCCTGGTAGAAGTGCAGCGCCCCGAAGAGCAGGACGCTCGCGATGGCGGCGGCCGATGCGCTTCCGGTTGCGCCGAAAACCAGGGCCGGCACGGCGAGGCGGAACAGAAGCTCCTCGACGACTCCCGCATTCACCGAGAGAACCGCCCCGAGCACCAGTTCCGGACGGTTGCGGGGGAGTAGCGCACTGATGTCACCGATCGTCGGCACGGACTCGGATCGGCGTGCGAGTGCTACCGCGGCGATGGTGCCGCCCACGACAGCGACCGCCAGCCCCGTTGCGAGGCCGGGAACGAGACCGCCGGTGCCGGCGAGCAGGGACCGCCACCAGAGGCCGATCGGCCAGCCGTCCACCTGCCGCTGGAAGAGCGGCACGAACTGCCCGGCGAGCAGCAGGATGATCACGGCCGAGCCACCGAACACGGTCAGGGAGTCGAGAAACCATGTGCGCATCATCCGCTGACGGTTGCGCGTGCGTTCGAAACGCTTGAAGCGCTGGAACTCGTTGCGATCCTTGCGCACGGCGCGATATACCAGAAGCACCACCAGCCCGGCGAGCACGACCAGCAGGATGGCCCGGGTCGCCGGGTCTTCGGGGGAGAGCACAGTTCATTCTGGCCGGTGACCTCCGGCCGAAGCTGGGCGCGGCAGGATGGACCCATGAGTGAACCCCTCGCCCCGCCCCACCCGAAGCTCGACGAGCTGATCGCCGTGCTCGCCCGCCTGCGGGCGCCCGGGGGATGCGCGTGGGACCGCGAGCAGACGCACGAGTCTCTCGTGCAGTACCTCATCGAGGAGACCTACGAGCTCATCGACGCCATCGAGACCGACCCGGGTTCGCCGACACGGCGGGAGGATCTGATCGAGGAACTCGGTGATGTGCTCTATCAGGTGATCTTCCACTCCGACCTCGCAGCGGAGGCCGGCGAATTCACCATCGAGGATGTCGCCGCGCACATGACGGCGAAGATGATCGGGCGGCATCCGCATGTCTTCGGCGACGCGAGTGCCGACACTTCGGACGAGGTGGTCGCCCTCTGGGACGTGCGCAAGGCCGAGGAGAAACCGCGCCGCACGAGCGTGCTCGATGGCATCCCGCAGGGCATGCCCTCCCTCGCGCTCGCCGACAAGCTCCTTGGTCGCGCCCGCCGGGTGGGGCTTGAGGTGGATGCCGCGGCTGCGGTGTTCGATACCCAACAGCCCGATACCCAACAACCCGATACTCAACAACCCGACGCGCGACAACTCGACGAGCAACAGCTCGGTGCCCTGTTGCTGTCCATCGTCTCCGCAGCGAAGGCCCGGGGACTGGACGCCGAACGCGCACTCCGTGGGACGTTACGAGAACTCCAAGACAGCATCCGCCTCGCCGAGAAATGAACGGGCCGAGAACTGAACCGGCCGAGAACTGAACCGGCCGAGAACTGAACCGGCCGAGAACTGAAATGGTGCCCCCCTCAACCCGAATGAGAGGGGCACCTCAGTCCGAAGCAGCTGGTTTTACTGGGAATTCCGCAGTGAAAAGCCGCTTCGGCCACAGGCCGACGAATTACCCGATCCGACGGCCCTGCTTATGGGCACCGCACCTGCTGCTGAATTCTGGACAGGTCTGCGGTGGTGTTGAGGCGATTGATGCATGCGCCGGATTCGCATCGACGGCGCCGGCACTTGCATGCCTCACCATAGTGTACCTGCTCTGGCGGGATTCTTCAAACGTGCGTTATGTTTATCGCGTGGCGCGCCCCAAGGACCTCGATCGCAAGCCGGCGCTGCTCGCGGAGATCGTCGACTACCTACTCGACAAGCCGCTCTCCGGTCTGACCTTCCGCACTCTCGCCGAGGCCCTCGCCGTGAGCACCTACACGCTCGTCTACCACTTCGGCTCGCGCGCCCAACTCGTTCGCGAGGTCGTCCTTGCGGTGTCCGAGCGTCAGGACCACGTGGTCGGCACCGTCGATGAAGAGACCGGGCTGCTCGATCAGCACCTCGAAAACCTCCACAACTCGTGGCGGCTGTCGCTCGATGAGCGCAGCCTGCAACTGCAGCGTCTCGAGTTCGAGGCGGCGATGCTCGAGTCACACGATCTGCTTCCCGACCGCATCACCCTGGCATCTTTCGAACGCTGGCACCGCGCGGGTGTCGAGGCGCTCGTGAAGCTGGGTGTTCCGCGCGCCGACGCTGAGCTCGAGGTGCGCATCATCGTGGTCACGATGTACGGACTGCACTACGACCTCATCGTCACGAGGGATGTCGAGCGCAGCACCGCCGCCTTCGAGCGGGCCCTCGACCACTACGGCCGGCGCATCCGGGACCTGGCCGTCATGGAACAATCGAGGAATGGCTAGCCCGGTAAATCCCTCGCGCGGAATGCGTGACTTCCTGCCCGCCGACAAGGCGCGGCGTGAACGCGTCCTCGCGGTCATCCGTTCGGTCTTCGCGGCCCATGGTTTCGACGAGATCGAGACGCCGGTGATGGAGGATTCCGCCCGCCTGCACGCCGGACTCGGCGGCGACAACGAGAAGTTGGCCTATGGGGTGCTCAAGCGTGGCCTCACCGCGGCAGACATCGCCGCGGCGACGGATGCCCTCGACCTCGCCGACCTCGGGCTGCGCTTCGACCTCACCGTGCCGCTCGCCCGGTTCTATGCGAGCCACCGGGCGGAGCTGCCCACGGTGTTCCGTGCCATCCAGGCCGCCCCGGTCTGGCGTGCGGAGCGACCGCAGAAGGGGCGTTACCGCCAGTTCGTGCAGTGCGACATCGACATCATCGGTGAGGCCGGTCCGCTCGCCGAGATCGAGCTGCTCACCGCCACCGCCGACACTCTGGCGGCCCTCGGCCTCGTGGGCTGCACCATCCGCATCAATGACCGCCGCCTGCTCATCGGCATGCTGACAACACTCGGTTTTGCCGCCGACTCACACGACCAGGTGCTCATCACCATCGACAAGCTCGACAAGGTGGGCCAGGACGGCGTCATCGCAGAGTTGCGCGAGCGCGGGGTGGATGCCGTGGCGGTCGATGCGCTCGAGACCTTCTTCCGCCGCCCGCAGACCATGGAGTTCCTCACGTTCGGCGAGCGCGCCATCCGCAAGGCACTCCCCGAGGACGCGGATGACGCGGTGGTGGCGGAGCTCGTCGCGATCGGGCAGGCGGTCGGCGGTGCCGGCGGTCGAGGGGCTAGCGCGGCGACAGCGTCGAGGCCCGCCATCGAGTTCGACCCCTTCCTCGTGCGGGGCATGGGCTACTACACCGGCGCCATCTTCGAGGTCGTGCACCCCGAGCTGCCCTATTCGCTCGGCGGCGGCGGACGCTATGACGGCATGATCGGTCGCTTCCTTGGCGTGGATGTTCCGGCGGCGGGCTTCTCGATCGGCTTCGAGCGCATCGTGGATCTCGCGCGGTTGCAGGAGGGGGAGGGCACGGGAGGCGTCGCCCTCGTGTATGACAGTGAAGTGACATCCGACATCCTGATGCAACTGAAGAGCGAGCTCATCGAGAGCGGACGGCGCGTGCGATTGGAGCGCGCACCGCGCAACCTGAAGCCGCTGCTCGCGCAGCTTGCGGCATCCGGGTTCGTCGAGATGGCAACGGTCTCGGCGACGACGGCGACCGTTGCCGACCTCCGGATGCGTGCACTCTCGACCGAGTAGGGCCCGGCCGCCGAGTCGGGGAACGGGCCGCCGAGTAGGATGGCGAACGCAAATCCCCCAACGTTAAGGAGTCCCGTCGTGGCTTTGATCGAAGCAGTAGGCGCCCGCGAAATCCTCGATTCCCGAGGAAACCCGACAGTCGAGGTCGAGGTGCTTCTCGAAGACGGCATCGTCGCCCGCGCATCAGTTCCCTCCGGGGCATCCACCGGCGCGTTCGAGGCCTACGAGCTGCGCGACGGCGACAAGAAGCGCTACGGCGGCAAGGGCGTGCAGAAGGCCGTATCGGCCGTCATCGACACGATCGGACCGGCCTTGGAGGGCTTCGACGCCACCGACCAGCGCCTCATCGACCAGGCCATGATCCAGCTCGATGGCACCGACAACAAGAAGAAACTCGGCGCCAACGCCATCCTCGGTGTCTCGCTCGCCGTCGCGAAGGCCGCAGCCGACTCGGCCGACCTCCCGCTGTTCCGCTATGTCGGCGGACCGAACGCTCACACCCTTCCGGTGCCGCTCCTCAACATCATCAACGGCGGCTCGCACGCGGACAACGACATCGACGTGCAGGAATTCATGATCGTGCCGCTCGGCGCATCGACGTTCAGCGAGGCGCTGCGCTGGGGCGTGGAGACCTACCACTCCCTCAAGTCACTGCTGCAGTCGAAGGGACTCTCCACCGGACTCGGCGACGAGGGCGGTTTCGCCCCGAACCTGTCGAGCAACCGCGAGGCACTCGACCTCATCGCCACGGCGATCGAGCAGGCCGGCTTCACGCTCGGCCACGATATCGCTCTCGCGACGGATGTCGCCGCCACCGAGTTCTACAGGGACGGCTCGTACCACTTCGAGAACAAGCAGCTCTCCGCACTCGAGCTCACCGCCTACTTCGCCGACCTCGCCGCAAACTACCCGCTCGTGTCGATCGAAGACCCGCTGCAGGAAGACGACTGGGAGGGCTACCAGCACTTCACCGCGGAGCTCGGCGGCAAGGTACAGATCGTGGGCGACGATCTGTTCGTCACCAACCCGACGCGCCTGCAGAAGGGCCTCGACCTCGGGGCAGCCAACTCCATCCTCATCAAGGTGAACCAGATCGGTACCCTCACCGAGACCCTGGATGCGGTCTCCCTCGCCCAGCGCGCCGGCTACACGGCTATGCTCTCGCACCGCTCTGGCGAGACCGAGGACACCACGATCGCCGACCTCGCGGTCGCGACAGACTCCGGGCAGATCAAGACGGGCGCGCCGGCACGAAGCGAGCGCGTCGCCAAGTACAACCAGCTGCTGCGCATCGAAGAGGAGCTCGCCGAGGCAGCCGTTTACGCCGGTCGCAGCGCCTTCCCGCGCTTCAAGGGCTGACTCTCCCTCACCGAGTGGGAGCGCCAGCGACGTGTCGAGGCGCCGGGCGGATTCGCGCGGTTAGGCTCGAGGCATGACCAAGGACAGCCGCACCCGGCACACGCGCAGCTCCTCGCGGCGTGTGCCGGTGCAGCGTGTTCCCGTGCAGATGCCGGCGGAGGCGCCGTCCGGACAGTGGCTGCGCAGCATCCGTCTGTCCGGGTTCGCGATCACGGCACTCGTGCTCATCGTGATGTTCATCGTCGTGCTCGCGCCGTCGTTGCGCATCCTGGTGGAACAGCGCCAGCAGATCGCCACCCTGCAGGCCCAGGTCGCCGCGTCGAAAACCGCGGTGGAAGACCTCAAGGGGCAGAAGGCGCGCTGGAGTGATCCCAAGTACATCGAAGCGCTCGCTCGCGAACGTCTCGACTACGTCTTCCCGGGCGAGTACAGCTACCTGATCACGGATGCCGCTGCCGCGACCCCGACGACGGCCAACGGCCAGCCGATCAGCGACAAGCTGCAGACCACCCAGGTGGACTGGGTCAAGTCCATGCTCTCCTCGGTATTCACGGCCGGACTCACCGATGCCCCGGCCAACAAGATCGTCGCGCCGGTCATCTCCGGCCAGTCGAAGTAACAGGCAGTCGATACAGCCATGACCACTCCACCCTTCGCGGCTCCCACCGCGGCCGACATCGACGCGGTCTCCCGCCAGCTCGGACGACCCGCCCGCAACGTGATCGGCATCGCCGCACGCTGCGTCTGCGGCAACCCCACCGTGGTGGCGACCCGTCCGCGCCTCGATGACGGCACCCCCTTCCCCACGCTGTACTACCTCTCGCACCCCGCCGCGACCGCCGCGATCTCCACCCTCGAAGCCAACGGTGTGATGGCGCAGTTGCAGCAGCTGCTCGCCGACGAGACCGTTGGCGCGGACTACCTCGCCGCTCACCACGCGTACCTCGCCGACCGGGAGGGCCTCGAATTCGTCGAAGAGATCGCGGGAATCTCGGCCGGGGGCATGCCCCTCCGGGTCAAATGCCTCCACGCCCTCGCCGGGCATGCACTTGCCGCGGGACCCGGGGTGAACCCCATCGGCGATCTCGCCCTCGAGCAGGCGGAGTGGTCGCCGCTGGTCTGCCAGTGCGACTAGCGGCACTGTGACACGGGCCCGCGCCGGGGTGGCTGCCGCCCTCGTGCTGGCAATCGCGGCGACCGTGTTCGTCGCCTCTCCGGCATCTGCCGACAACATCCGCGACCGGGAGTACTGGCTCGCCGACTACGGCGTGCAAAAGGCCTGGGCAACGACCAAGGGCGCGGACGTCACGATTGCGGTCATCGATACCGGTGTCGACGGATCGCATCCCGACCTCACCGGCACGGTGATCGGCGGAACGGATGTCTCGGGAGTGGGCTCCGCGAACGGGCAGACCCCCATCGGCTCCGACAGCCAGCACGGCACGATGGTGGCCTCCCTGCTCGCCGGGCACGGTCACGGAACCGGTCTCGGCATCCTCGGGGTGGCCCCGGAGGCCAAGATCCTCTCGGTGTCAGTGGGCTTCGGTGTTGGCAGCGTCGGCTCCGACGACCAGATCGCGCAAGCGGTGCGCTGGTCGGTGGATCATGGCGCAGACATCATCAACATGTCGCTCACTCGCAACACGCTCGACTGGCCGACGAGCTGGGATGACGCCTTCCTCTACGCGATGGAGAAGGGGGTGATCGTGGTCGCCGCCGCCGGCAACCGGGGCAGCGGCACAACGGAGGTCGGCGCACCGGCGACCATGCCGGGGGTCGTCGTCGTTGCCGGTGTCGACCAGAACGGCACCGCGAGCTTCGACGCCTCGTCGCAGGGCATCACCCTCTCGGTGTCCGCCCCCAGCGAAGGGCTCGTCGGAGCGGCTCCTGGCGGGGGTTACTACAGCTGGGCGGGCACGAGCGGTGCCACTCCGCTCGTGGCGGGTGTGCTCGCCCTGATCAAGGCCTCGCATCCCGCGATCAGCGCCGGCAATGTGATCAACCGGCTCACGGCCACCGCCCGATCCCAGGGCAACCCCATCGTCTACGGCAGCGGGCTGTTCGATGCATCCGCCGCCGTGAGCGCCACCGTTGCAAGCGTTGCAACCGATCCGGCCGACGAATTGAAGAACTGGATCCGCCTGAATCGCCGGGCTGTCGCAACCACCGTGCCGTCTCCGACGAGCTCGGCGCCCCCGTCCCCCCGCCCAGCTCCGACGGCGGTCGCGGCGCCGGTGAGCCCCTTCGGCCGGGTGTTGCCCGCGGTCGGCGATTTGAGGGACATCGGTATACCGGTTCTGGTCTACGCTGTGTTTGCGACGTTGCTGATACTTGTGCTGCGGAGCATTTTCCGCGAGGCGATTCGACTACGAGAGTCCAAGAGTCCGCGGCGCAGGCCATAGACTTACCGACGTGCCTAAAATCCTGATCGTCGGCGGCGGCTACGCCGGTTTCTACACTGCTCTCAAGCTGGAGGGCTCACTGCGCCCGGGTGAGGCCGAGGTCACCATCGTTGATCCGCTTCCCTACATGACCTACCAGCCCTTCCTTCCGGAGGTTGCGGCCGGGTCGATCGAGCCGCGTCACGCGGTGGTCTCTCACCGTCGTCATCTCGAGAAGACCACGATCATCACCGCGAAGGTCACCGGCATCAGCCATGCCAATAAGACCGCCACGATCACGCCGGAGATCGGCGACCCGTGGGAGTTCGAATACGACATCATCGTGGTCACCGCGGGATCCGTGTCGCGTACCTTCCCGATTCCGGGAGTCGCCGACCAGGCCATCGGCCTCAAGACCATCGAAGAGGCCGCCGCGATCCGCGACCGCGTGCTCACCAACTTCGACAAAGCCGCCCTTCTTCCGGCCGGCCCCGAGCGTGACCGCCTTCTCACCTTCACGGTGGTCGGTGGCGGATTCGCCGGCATCGAGATCTTCGGCGAACTGCGCAGCCTCGCCAGTGCCCTGCTGCGTTACTACCCGACCATCACCTTCGATGACACCCACTTCCACCTCATCGAGGCGATGGGGCGCATCATGCCGGAGGTGTCGCTCAAGACGAGCCTCTGGGTCATCAAGAATTACGCCCAGCGCGGCGCCCAGATCCACCTCGAGACCCAGCTGACCTCCGCGGTCGACGGCGTCATCGAACTCTCCACCGGCGAGACCTTCGAGACCGACCTCATCGTCTGGACGGCGGGCGTCATGGCAAGCCCCATGCTGCGCAACACCGACCTTCCCATCGAGGAACGCGGTCGCCTTCGCGTGCAGCCCGACCTCCGGGTCATCAACGACGACGGTGTGGTGGCGGACGCCTGGGGCGCCGGCGATGTCTCGGCCGTTCCGGACCTCACGGGTGCCGGTGTCGGTGGCTTCTGCGTTCCGAACGCCCAGCACGCCGTGCGCCAGGGCAAGTTGATGTCGAAGAACATCATCGCGACCCTTCGCGGGGACCTGCCAAAGGACTACTTCCACAAGAACCTCGGGGCCGTCGCCGGTCTCGGACTCGGTGAGGGTGCGTTCCAGTCCGGCAAGATCGGCATCACGGGCATCCCCGCCTGGTTCATGCACCGCGGATACCACGTGCTCGCGATCCCCACGTGGGAGCGCAAGATCCGGGTCTTCAGCGGCTGGGTGGACAACTTCCTTCTCCGTCGCGACGTCGTGTCGATCGAAGCCCGCGAGACCCCTCGCGAGGCTTTCGAGACCTTCGCGTCGCGCCCCAAGGCGTAGCCACACCCTCATCGCGCGGGTCGACCGACCGGGTGGACGGACTGGCAGACTGGTGCTGCTCGCCCCTATAGCCCAATCGGCAGAGGCAGACGACTTAAAATCGTCCAAGTCAGGGTTCGAATCCCTGTGGGGGCACCCGTGCCTGCTCGTTGACCGCGCCCCGTGGAAGTCTCACTTCGCGCGCAGAAGCTCCAGAAACTCATCGGCCATCGCCAGCTGCTGCTCGAGCTTCGCCCGCCGGTCGACGGCCTGGGCGATGAAGTTGTCGAGTTTCGCGCGCTCCTCAGGATTTTCCGATTGCCCAGGATTTTCTGACTGCCCGGGGTTGTCCGACTCCCCGGGGGCTTCCGATCTGGCCCGGTCGCTGCTGAACGAATCGACGATTCGCAGCAACTCGGTCATCTCCTCGAGGGTGAATCCGAGCGGCTTCATGCGGCGGATCACCATCAGGCGACTGAAATCGTCGTGCGTGTAGAGCCGGAATCCCCCCACGGTACGGCCGGTGGGTTCGAGGAGTCCCACTTCGTCGTAGTGCCGGATCGTGCGGAGGGACAGGCCGGTCCGCTCCGCGAGTTCGCCGATGTGCATCGTCGCTTCAGCTCGTTCCATGTCGTGCCTCCTCGCAAGTAACCCTTACGTTAGGGTAGTGTTACAGCGCTGGTCGATATTCTCCTGAGCGCCAGCTCGAACTCACCCCATAGTCGAACACGACTGTGCTGGGACTGCGCAGCGATGCGCTCACTACTCTCACTCACCGGCTCTCACGAGAGAGCCCCCTGTCCGGAGGCCGCCATGGCAATCACCAGAAGATCGACACGTTCCACAATTCAGCCATATCGGGCGGAGCCGACGGTGTTGACCGCGCTTCGGTCGCCTCGCATCCTCACCCGTGAGGTGCTCGCGGGCCTCGTGGTCGCCATGGCACTGATCCCGGAGGCGATCTCATTCTCGATCATCGCCGGGGTGGACCCACGGGTCGGGCTGTTCTCCTCTTTCGTCATGGCGGTGTCCATCGCTTTCTTGGGAGGACGTCCCGCCATGATCACGGCTGCGACGGGCGCGATCGCGCTCGTTGTCGCCCCTCTCGTGCGAGACCACGGTCTCGACTACCTCATCGTTGCCGTCATTCTGGCGGGCCTGTTCCAGATCGTTCTCGGACTGCTCGGCGTCGCCAAGCTGATGCGATTCATCCCCCGGAGCGTCATGGTCGGCTTCGTCAATGCGCTGGCGATCCTGATCTTCTCGGCCCAGCTACCGAACCTGATCGGTGTGCCCTGGCTGGTGTATCCGCTGGTCGCGGCCGGTATCGCCATCATGGTGGTGATGCCGCGGCTCACCAGGGTTGTGCCGGCGCCACTCGTCGCCATCGTCCTGATCACTCTCGCCGTCGTGGTCACCGCAATCAGAGTCCCGACCGTCGGAGACGAGGGAGCGCTACCGAGGAGCCTGCCGCAGCTGTTCATCGTGCATGTTCCGATCGCATGGGAGACCCTCGCGATCATCGCCCCCTTCTCGCTCGCCATGGCGCTGGTCGGACTGATGGAGTCCCTCATGACGGCCAAGCTCGTCGATGACATCACCGACACCCGATCCAACAAGACCCGCGAGACCCTGGGCCAGGGAGCCGCGAATATCCTGTCCGGACTCTTCGGCGGAATGGGCGGCTGCGCCATGATCGGCCAGACCATGATCAACGTGAAGGCCTCCGGCGCCCGAACCCGCATCTCTACCTTCCTCGCCGGAGTGTTCCTGCTGATCCTCGTCGTCGGCCTCGGCGACATCGTCGCGACCATCCCGATGGCGGCTCTGGTGGCCGTGATGATCATGGTGTCCGTCGGCACGTTCGACTGGCATAGTGTGCGCTGGTCCACGCTGAAGCGGATGCCGAAAAGCGAGACGATCGTGATGGTGGCGACCGTCATCGTCGTGGTGCTCACCAACAACCTCGCGATCGGCGTGGTGGTCGGAGTGGTCATCGCGACCGTCGCCTTTGCGCGTCGGGTCGCCCATCTCGTCACCGTCGAACGGACAGTGACGACAGAAGACGGCGTCGCCACCGCACGCTACGCCGTAAACGGAGAGCTCTTCTTCGCCTCGAGTAACGACCTCACCACCCAATTCGACTACGCGGAGGATCCCGCACGGGTGGTGATCGACATGTCAGAATCGCACGTCTGGGACGCCTCCACAGTCGCGGCCCTCGACGGGATCACCGACAAGTACGAACGGCACGGCAAGACCGTGAGCATCACAGGGATGAACCTCGCCAGCACCGCGATGCACGCGCGCCTTGCAGGCAACCTCGGCGCGGATCACTGACCGCGGCCGATGGGTCCCGACTGAACCCAAGAGTTCACTTGGCCCTTGGCTGACAGACACCCAAAAGAAGATCGCTGACCACAGGCGGATGACACCGTCGAAGCATGAGGATCGCGATTGTCGCTGAGACCTACCTTCCCCTCGTCAACGGAGTCACGCACTCTCTGCAGCGTGTTCTCGAGCATCTCGTCCGTCGGGGCGACGAGGTGCTGGTGATAGCCCCTTCGGCGGTCGACGCGAACGACGTCGATCGCGGTGACGGCGTGCGGGTCGTGCGGCTGCCATCGGTTTCCGTCGCCGGATATTCCGATGTGCGCCTCGCCGTCGGGGGCGTCTCGAAGGTCCGCCGCATCCTCGCGAACTTCGCCCCGGATGTCGTTCACCTCGCCTCGCCGTTCGAACTCGGGCGACGGGCCATGCGGGCGGCCGATCAACTGGGCATACCTACGGTCGCCGTCTACCAGACCGACGTGCCGGGATACCTCGGCAAGTACGGTCTTCCGTTTCTCGAAGCATGGGCCTGGCAGCGGGTGATCTCGATCCACCAGCTGGCGACACGCACTCTCGCCCCCTCGCTCTCCGCGGCACGGCAACTGGAGCTGCACGGCATCCCGAGAGTGGAGCTGTGGGGTCGCGGAGTCGATACGACACGGTTCCACCCCGGCAAGCGCAGCGCCGCGTTCCGCGCGAAAGCAGCGCCGAACGGTGAGACCCTCATCGGCTTCGTGGGACGACTCGCGGTCGAGAAGCAGGTGGAAGACCTCGCCGCACTCGCCGGTATCGAGGGCACCCGACTGGTCATCGTCGGTGACGGCCCAGAGAGGGAGACGCTCGAAGCACTGCTGCCGACGGCCTATTTCACCGGTTTCCTGGGCGGCGAGGAGCTGGCGACCGCACTGGCCAGCGTCGACCTGTTCGTGCATCCGGGCGAATTCGAGACCTTCTGCCAGACCATCCAGGAGGCAATGGCATCCGGAGTGCCGGTGGTGGCGACGGGTCGCGGCGGCCCGGTCGACCTGGTGGATTCTTCGCGCACCGGCTGGCTCTACACCCCGGGCGACCTCGGCCAGCTGCGCCGTCGGGTCGTGGACCTCGTGGGTGACGATGCCAAGCGCGCGGCCTTCGGCGAGGCCGCTTTCGAGAGCGTGCAGGGCCGCACCTGGCCCGTGGTCTGTGAGTTGCTGATCCACCACTTCGAACTCGCGATCGCCCAGCACGCGCTCCTGCTGCGACGGTGACCAGAACGGCCGATACACCGCGAGTGGGGGAGGATGTCACCTCGGCACGTCTCTTCGTCGCGCTGGGGGACTCGTTCACCGAGGGCGTGGGGGATCCGGATGCGCGACTGCCGAACGGCGTGCGTGGCTGGGCCGACCGTGTCGCCGAGAAGCTGGCGAAAGCAGAACCCGGCTGGCGGTACGCGAACCTCGCGGTGCGAAGCAAGAGAATCCGCGAAGTCGTCACCGATCAGCTGGACGCAGCCCTCCGGCTGCATCCGACCCTCATCACGCTCTACGCTGGCGGGAACGACGTGCTCGACCCGGGCACGGAGATCCGATCCATCCTCGAGGACTACGAGAGGCTCGTGAAGGCGCTGTCCGAGACCGGAGCGACCCTGCTGCTGTTCACGGGATACGACGTTCCGCTGTATCCCGTCGTCTGGTTGTTCCGCCGTCGCAATCATGCCTACAACGAGGGCGTGCGCCGGATCGCGCAGAAATACGGGGCGACGCTCGTGGATTACTGGACCTTCGACGGCTACCAGGACCGGCGGATGTGGTCTGCCGACCGCTTGCACCTCTCGAAGTTCGGACACAAGCTCCTCGCCGCCCGGGTGCTCGACGTGCTCGCCGTCCGGCACTCCATCACGCCGAAGCAGTTCGACGCGCTCGAATCACGATCGACCTCCCGCTGGCTGGCCGACCAGGGCCAGTGGGTGCGCGACTGGGTTGTGCCGCTGCTCCATCGCAAGATCCGGCGGGTCACCCTCGGCGACTGGACGGAGCCGCGCTGGCCGCATCCCGTGGAGGTGCCGCCGAAGGGGGGACTCCGCCGGTTGATGAGAGAGCGGGCGGAGGGTGCCCGTGAGTGACCTCACCGATGTGGTCTTCGCCGTCGCCCGGTCGCCCTGGGCACTTGTGGCCCTCGTCGCGCTGCTCGTCATCGACGGTTTCTTTCCGCTGGTGCCGGGGGAGACGATGGTGGTCACCCTCGCGGCTCTCGGAGCCTCCGGGCACGGACCAGACCCGCTCGTGGTGTTGCTGGTGGCGACCGCGGCGACGATGGTGGGAGACGGGATCGCCTTCCTGATCGGCCGCTCCATCCACCCGAGGAGGTGGGTCTGGATGCGGGGGGCGAGAGCACAGCGCGGCCTCGAGTGGGCATCCGCCCGCATCGAGCACAATCCCGGAGTGATCCTCGTCGGGGCGAAATTCTTGCCCTTCGTGCGCGTCGCGGTCACCATGACCGCGGGCGCGACCGGTCTGCCGGTGAGGCGATATCTCGTCTTCTCATTGCTCTCCGCGACGATCTACACGGGCTACCACGTAGGCGTCGCGGTGACCGCGGGCGAGCTTTTCGTCTCCAACCCCTTCCTCGGTCTTGCGGCTTCGATCAGCTTCGGCGTGGTGTCCGCGGCGGCGATCGGTGGCATCCACCGGCTGGTTACGCTGAGAAGGGAGCGGGCCGCGCGGTGACCAGTGTCCTAGGCTGGTAGTCGGTCTCGCGACCACCGACAGCCCAGGGATACCCATGTACAGAACCACCTACGCCTCCGCCCTCCAACGATCGGATGCCGGCACCGAAGTCACACTCTCCGGCTGGGTGGCGCGAATCCGCAACCACGGTGGCGTGGCATTCATCGATCTCCGGGATTCTTCGGGCATCGCCCAGGTGACCTTCCGCGACGCCCAGGTCGCCACAGCGGACAGCCTGCGGGTCGAATCCTGCGTGAAGATCACCGGCATCGTGCGCGAGCGCCCCGAGGGCAACGTGAACTCGGCGATCGCCTCCGGCGAGGTCGAGGTCGAGGCGACCAGCCTCACCGTGCTCGCGGCGAGCGACGTGCTTCCCTTCCAGCTCGATGACGAACCGGGCGAGGAGACGCGGCTGGCCTACCGCTACCTCGACCTGCGTCGGGAGTCCGCCGCCTACCCGCTCAAGCTGCGGTCGAAGGTCTCGGCAGCGGTGCGCAACGTGCTCGTCGACCGTGACTTCATCGAAGTGGAGACCCCCACCCTCACGCACTCCACACCGGAGGGCGCCCGCGACTTCCTGGTGCCCGCCCGCCTCAAGCCGGGCTCGTTCTACGCGCTTCCGCAGAGTCCGCAGCTGTTCAAGCAACTGCTCATGGTCGGCGGCTTCGAGCGGTACTTCCAGATCGCACGCTGCTACCGCGATGAGGACTTCCGCGCGGATCGCCAGCCGGAATTCACCCAGCTGGACGTGGAGATGAGCTTCGTCGAGCAGGATGACGTGATCGCGCTCGCCGAAGAGGTGCTCTCGGCGATGTGGGGCACCATCGGCGTCACACTGACCACCCCGATCGCCCGGATGACCTACGCCGAGGCGATGCGCCGCTACGGATCCGACAAGCCGGACCTGCGGTTCGAACTCGAGCTGGTCGAGTGCACCGACTACTTCGCCGACACCGAGTTCGGCGTATTCCGAGCGCCGTATGTGGGGGCCGTGGTCATGCCCGGTGGCGCCGACCAGCCTCGCCGCACCCTCGATGCCTGGCAGGAATGGGCCAAGCAGCGCGGTGCAAAGGGGCTCGCCTATGTGCTGGTCGGCGAGGACGGCGAGCTGCGCGGTCCTGTCGGCAAGAACCTCTCCGAGGCGGAGCGCGACGGCCTCGCGGCCCACACCGGGGCGAAGCCGGGCGACTGCATCTTCTTCGCCGCCGGCGCAGTGAAGGCCTCCCGCGGACTGCTCGGAGCCCTTCGCGGTGAGATCGCGGCGCGCCTCGACCTGATCGATCCGACGGCCTGGGCCTTCACCTGGATTGTCGATGCTCCTCTCTTCGAGCCGGCTGGCGATGCGGTCGCCAGCGGCGACGTCGCTGTCGGCGCGGGCGCCTGGACCGCGGTGCACCACGCCTTCACTTCGCCGAAGGACGAGTTCCTCGACAGCTTCGACTCCGAGCCGGAGTCCGCGTTGTCCTGGGCCTACGACATCGTCTGCAACGGCAACGAGATCGGCGGCGGCAGCATCCGCATCAACACGCGCGAGCTACAAGAGCGCGTCTTCCAGGTGATGGGCATCTCCCACGAGGAGGCGCAGGAGAAGTTCGGATTCCTGCTGCAGGCCTTCGCCTTCGGGGCACCCCCGCACGGCGGATTCGCCATGGGCTTCGACCGCATCGTCTCCCTCCTCGCCGGCACGGACTCGATCCGCGACGTGATCGCGTTCCCCAAGTCCGGCGGCGGCAACGACCCGCTCACCGGCGCGCCGGCGGAGCTGGAGCCTGCGCAGCTGACCGAGCTGTACCGCACGCTCGGCGTGCGCGCGGTGCCGCGGGGCTGAGCAGTGGGGGAGGCCGGCGTCAACTGGGCGGGCAACTACCGGTTCGGCGCGCCGGAACTGCGCGTGCCCGAGAGTGTCGAAGAGCTTCAGGAGCTGGTGGTCGTGAGTCCGCGCGTCCGGGCCCTCGGCACCCGTCATTGCTTCAATGACCTGGCCGACACCGCGGGTACTCTCGTGTCACTGGTAGACCGCGAGCCGGAGCCGCGACTCGACACCGGACGGATGACCGTGTCGGTGGCCGCCGGCACCCGCTACGGGGTGCTCGCGAGCTGGCTCGCCGACCAGGGTTTCGCCCTGCACAACATGGGCTCGCTGCCCCACATCTCGGTGGCCGGCGCCGTCGCGACCGGCACCCATGGTTCCGGCAACGCCCTCGGAAACCTCTCGACCGCGGTCGCGGGCCTGCAGTTGGTGACCGGGGAGGGGAAGCTGCTCGAGGTCGACCGTAGCGATCCGCCGTTCGCGGGGATGGTCGTCTCTCTCGGTGCGCTCGGCATCGTCACCCGCGTGACGCTCGACATCCAGCCGACTTTCGATGTGCGCCAGGACGTCTACACCGATCTGCCCTGGGATCGTGTGCTTGCCGAGTTCGAGCAGATCACCGCGGCGGCCTACAGCGTGAGCCTCTTCACCGACTGGCGGGGCGACAGCCTGCAGAGTGCGTGGTTCAAGACGCGATTGGCGCCCGGGGATTCCGGATCGATGCCACCGACGCTGTTCGGGGCTGCGGCGTCCGCGGAGGAGGTCTCGCTCGTCGAGGGAGAGAGCAACACGACAGTGCAGGGAGGCATCCCCGGCCCGTGGTCGGAGCGGTTGCCGCATTTCCGGCTCGATTCGACGCCGAGCAACGGCGACGAACTGCAGACCGAGTACTTCGTGGATCGCCGCACGGCACCGGAGGCTCTCTCCGCCGTCCGCGAGCTCGGTGAGTCCATCGCGCCGCACCTGCTCATCACCGAGTTGCGCACCATTGCAGCGGACGAGCTCTGGCTGAGCACCGCGAACGGGCGCCCGAGCCTCGCGATCCACTTCACCTGGAAGAAACAACCGGAGGCGGTCGCCCGGCTGGCCCCGCAGATCCAGGCCGCACTCGCGCCGTTCGAGGCCCGCCCCCACTGGGGCAAGGTCAACACCATGACCGTGGCGGATGTCGCGCCGCTCTATCCGAGGCTGCCCGAATTCGCGGCGCTCGCCGAGCGGCTGGACCCGCAGCATCGCTTCCGCAACGCCTATCTCGAGCGGGTACTCGGCCTCAGCGACTGAACGCCGCGGTCGAGCTACGAGTCGAGCGTCGGGATCGCCTCGGTGATGAGGCCGGTGATCGTGCCGAGCAGGGAGTCGACGGTGAAGCTCGACGTCGGCGCATCGTGCACGACCCTTCCGAGGCGCAGCACCACGACGCGGTCCGTCACCTCGAGGATGTGCGGAAGCGTGTGCGAGATGAAGATCACTCCGAGACCCTTGGCCTTGGCCGCGCGGATGACCTCGAGCACCTCCTTGGCCTGACGTGCCCCGAGGTGGTTTGTCGGCTCATCGAGGATGATCACCTTGCGAGCCCAGGACACGGTTCGTCCGATCGCCACAGCCTGGCGCTGTCCACCGGAGAGCTGCGCCACCGGCCGATTGGAGGCCGGCACCGCGATGCCGACGCGCTCGAGGTCGGCGTGAGCGACGGAATCCATCTTCTTCTGGGCCAGGAAACCGAGCTTGCCGAGGATGCCGGGAGCCGTGAGCTCGCGACCGAGGAACACGTTGGACGACACGGAGAGGTGCGAAGCGAGGCTCGAGTCCTGGTATAGGGTCTCGATTCCCGATTCGAGCGCGTCGTGCGGGCTCTTCCAGCGGCGGGGGATGCCGTCGAGCAGGATCTCCCCGGTGTCCGGAAGATGAGCACCGGACAGTGCCTTCACCAGGGTCGACTTGCCGGCGCCGTTGTCTCCGACGAGGCCGAGCACCTCACCGGCGCGCACCTGCAGGCTCACATTCTCGAGGGCGACGACGCTGCCGTAACTCTTCGAGATGTTGCGGACTTCGTAGAGCGGGCTGTCGGTCATGAGGTTCTTCCCTTCGAACGAAGTGCCTGGAGCGAGACGGCGGCGGCGATGAGGATGGCCACCACAACCTGCTTCCAGTTCGGCTCGACGCCGATGATGATGAGACCGCTGGTGACGGTTGCGAGAATCAGGGAGCCGAGCACCGTGCCGGTCATGCGACCGATTCCGCCGGAGAGGGCGACACCACCGATGACCACGGCGGCGATCGCATCGAGCTCGTTGCCGGCTCCGGAGGTCGGGGCGCCCGACCCGAGCCGGAGGTAGAGGAACATACCGGCGAGTCCGGAGAGGAAGCCGGAGAGTGCGTAGATCTTGGTGATCTGGCGCTTCACGTTGATTCCGGCGGCAAGGGCCGCGAAAGGATTGGAGCCGATGGCGAAGGTGTAGCGCCCGAAGCGTGACTTGTGGAGGTAGAGGCCGGTGATCACGACGATGATGATCACGACGATCCCCGGCCAGGAGAGCGGCCCGAGCCACGGCACGCTGAGGGAGATGGCGGAGGGAGGGCCATTGCCGATCGGCGCTCCGCCGGTGAGCACGATGGACATCCCGCCCGCGGCACCCAGGGTGGCCAGAGTGGCGATGAACGGCACGAGGTGAGCACGGTTGATGAGGAGCGAGTTGATCAGCCCGACACCGATGCCGACCGCCGCGGCCACGAGGGTGCCGAGGAAGATCGCGAGGCCGTCAGGGAGACCCGCGCCGGTCATCGCCTCCATCGCGTAAGCGGCGATGACTCCGGCGAATCCGAGGGTGGCGCCCACGGAGAGGTCGATTCCGCCCGAGATGACGACGAAGGTCTCTGCGACGGCGATGAGGGCGATCGGTCCCCAGTCGAGCAGGATATTGCCGAAGACATCCGTCGTGAAGAACACGGGGTTCAACACCGAGAACAGGATGATCATGCCCACGAGCACCAGCAGCAGGATGGTCTGCTGGTTCGAGAAGATGCGAGCGATCCGCCCGGTCAGCGGGCCGGCTGGGCCGCCCGTCGCTGCCACTGGAGACTCTGCCGTTCTTTGACTGGTTGGCACGATCTGCCCTTCGCTTCGTTGCGTGTATTGCACTGTACAGAGTGGGGGAATCGTCCGGTGCCGCGGACGAAAGAGTCTCGCGGCACCGGGCGAGGGGTGGTACCTACCTACTGGACGTAGGTGTACTTCTTGAGGTCCGCTGCGGAAGTGGACTTGTCGAGCAGGATGTTCGGCAGCGTCACAGCGGCGGTGATGCCATCTTTCGACTTGGTCTCGATGTACTTGACGCAGGTGTCGACGGCCTGGCGGGCTTCCTCGGCCGGGTCCTGGGCGATGAGCGCGGTGAAGACGCCTTTGCCGATGAGGTCGACGTTGGTCTGGTAGGCGTCGTAGCCGATGAGGGCGACCTTGCCGGTCAGTCCCTTGGCCTGGAGGGCGGATGCCGCGCCGGTGGCGTTGGTGCCATCGATCGCGAAGATGCCGCTCAGGTTCGGGTACTTGGTGAGCCAGTTGCTCACGTTGCTGTTGGCCGTGGCGGCCTGCGACTGCGAGTACGCGGTGTCGACGAGGTCGATGCCCGGGTACTTGGAGGCGAGCTGCGACTTGAAGCCCTCGAGGCGGTCGACGTTGGTGGTGGCGGTGGCGGAGGTGAGTCCGGCGACCACCTGGTACTTCTGGCCGTCGGTGTACTTGATCGCCTTGGCCATCGCGTCTGCGGCAGCCTCGCCGCCCTGCTTGTTGTCTCCCGTGATGAAGGAGACGACGTCGCTCAGGTCCTCGACGTGAGTGTCGACGTTGACGACCGGGATGCCCGCGGCTTTCGCCTTGGTGACCGACGCCTGCAGCGCCTTCGGGTCGGTGGGGATGAGCACCAGGCAGCTGGGCTTCTGCGCCAGCACCTGGTCGACGATGGGGATCTGGGTCGCGGGGGAGTAGACCGAGGGGTCGCCCTGCCAGACCAGTTTCGCCTTCTTGGCGGCGGTCTCGGCTTCGGCGCCGACTTTCATCGCCTTGAAGAAGGGATCCGCCTCCGCACCCATGACGAACGCGATGGTCAGGGTCTTGGATGCACCGCTCGAGCTGGTGGTTCCGGAAGTGGAGCTGCACGCGGCTGCGCCGAGCAAGAGGGTCGTCGCGACCCCGAACACACCCGCAGTTTTGACGATTCGGTTCATTGTTGGTAACTCTCCTTTGAGTGCATTGTCGCGGACCGCTTGTGCCATTCCACGGCATCAATTCGTCTGACTGCGGGGGACCGGCACGGGGCCGGGCTGTGAAGTTCGACGAGGGCATGAGATCGATCTCAAAAGTTTTGTGAGATCGATCTCGCTGATGCGGGTATGATCATCACACCGTTCAACGCCGCTGTCAAACGCACAGGAAATCCTTCATGAAACAATCGGGTAACGAAGCCCCCCTCACGATCAGGGATGTCGCCCTGCACGCGGGTGTCTCTCGTGCAACCGCCTCCCGCGCCCTCTCGGACTACGGTGTGGTCAACTCCGAAACCCGGGACAAGGTGCGTCGGTCAGCGGAGACCCTGGGGTACGTGCCGAACGTTCTCGCCCGCTCGATGCGGGCCGGCAAGACCCAGACGATCGGCCTCATCATCACCGAGGTGGGGCTGAGTGTCTTCGACCTCGCCATGCGTGCGGTGATCGACGCCGCGCACCGCAAGGGCTACCAGGTGCTCGTCTCCAACACGAACGAAGACCTCTCGGCAGAGCGCGATTCGATGCGCATCATGCTGGAGAAACAGGTCGACGGCGTCATCCTGGTTCCCAGTGCGGTTCACGACCTGAGATTCATCAGCCCCGACGCGCTCAAGGGCAAGCCGGTGACGCTTCTCGACCGCACACTGGATTCCCTCGACCTGCCGAGCGTCTCCGCCGACAACCGCACCGGGGCGCGGGATGCGCTCGATCACTTCCGGGCCAACGGCCACACGCGTATCGGCCTTGTGGTGGTGACCGCGAACATCCACGGCCAGACATCCGTGCGGCCGGACGGTCTCGTCTCCACCCTGCACGACCGTACCGAGGGGTATCTCGAGGGCATGGCTGCCGCGGGCCTGCCGGTGGGTGACGATTGGGTCTGGTTCGCCGCGGACGGCGGAGAGACCGCTCGGCAGGCTGTTCGCAGCATCCTCGATTCTGCCGACCCGCCCACGGCCATCCTCGGGTCGAATGCGAACGTGTCGCTCGCGATGCTGAGCGTCGCCAAGGAGCGCGGACTCACCGTCGGTGTCGATATCTCGTACATCGGGTTCGACGATGCGCCCTGGGCACCGGTGCTCACCCCCGGGCTCACGGTCGTCGACCTTCCCATCGAGGCGATGGCAGAAGCCGCCGTCGAGAACCTCGTGGCGCAGATCGCCTCCGGCGATGCGGACACCGCCCGGGAGACGGCTCTGCGATCCGTCGTGTTGCCGATGAGACTCGTCGTTCGCGGCTCGGTCGGTCCCGTCTCCGGCACCGTGACAACCGGCACCGCGACCACATGACCATCGCGCTGTATGCCGAATTCACTGCCACCGCAGGCAACCACGCTCTCGTCTCGGACCTCATCGCGGAGTTCGCGCAACGGGTGCGAGCCGAGCCAGGCAATCTGGTGTTCGACCCGCACCATCGCGTCGATTCACCTAGTACGGTATTCGTCTACGAGGCCTATCGTGACCAGGCCGCCTTCGATGAACACCTCGCGAGCAGCCACGGCTACGACTTCAACGCGCGGCTGGGAGGACTGGTCGTGGGAGGCGGATCCCGGCTCACGATGCTGTCACCGATCGCCGTCGGCCCTCGCACCGCCACGAAAGGATGAACCGCATGACCCGTGACGTTCCCTCTCCTTCGGCTGGCGTGCTCGTGATCGGTGAATCACTCATGGATGTGGTCGCCTCCCCGGGAGGCCTCGACGAGCATGCGGGCGGATCGCCGATGAACGTGTCCGTCGGCCTCGCCAGGCTCGGCTGCCCGGTGAAGCTGCTGACGAACCTCGGCACGGACGCGCGTGGTGTCGTCATCGCCGACTACCTCGCCTCCGCGGGGGTTCCGCTCGTGCCGGGGTCGATCGTCGAGGGACGCACCTCCACCGCCACGGCCACCCTCGACGACAGCGGATCGGCGAGCTACGAGTTCCTGATCGACTGGTCACTGGGCTTCGTTGCCGACCTGCCCGACAGCTCGATCGTGCACCAGGGTGCGATAGTGCACACCGGTTCGATAGCCGCCTTTCTCGAGCCCGGGGCATCCCAGCTCGAAGCCCTGCTCCGGACTGCTGCGGAGCGCCGGGCGATCATCACCTTCGATCCCAACATTCGCCCCTCGATCATCGGTTCGAAGCCCGACTCCCTGGCCGTCGTGCAGCGCCTCTCCGCGCTGTCGACCGTGGTCAAGGTGAGCGATGAAGACGCCCTCTGGCTGTTCGGCGAGCTGACTCCCGACGCGGTGGTCGACCGTCTCCTGGCGATGGGCGCAACACTCGCGATCGTCACGCTCGGGGCATCCGGAGCGCTGCTGGCGACCGCGACCGATCGCGTGAGCGTGCCGGGCCGGCGGGTCACCGTTGCCGACACCATCGGTGCGGGAGATTCCTTCATGAGTGCGGTCGTGCAGAAGCTGCAGGCTCTTCTGCAGTCGGGAGTGGATGCTGCTGCGCTCGCCGACGGCAACGCCCTCGACCACTCCGTGTTGTCCGACATCGGCGAGTTCGCCGTCTCCTGTGCCGCAATCACGGTGTCGCGCCCCGGCTCGAACCCTCCCTCCCTGGCGGAGGCGCTCGCTTAGTCGTACAGCTCGCCCGCTCCGGGTTCGACGAAGCGCAACCAGCCCCACACCGCCACGCTGAGGGCGGCGAAGGCACCGGCGCAGAGGATCGCGCCGATCATGGGGAAGGAGGCGTCGCCGCCGCCGAGCACCACAACGGAGGCGAACAGCGCCGCTACTGTGATCGTCGCCAGCCAGGCCGGTCGCGACCACTCGAATACCGCTCGCCCCGGGAGGGAGGCGATCGGGAGAATGAGCACCACGACCGATCCGAGTCCGGCGAGCGCGATGGTGGCGAGGGACTCGGCGGCCAGCAGCGCCCAAAAGCCCGTTGCGGCTCCGAACAGGCCGTGAAGCAGCCAGGCGCCGGCGGCGAGCGTGGTGACCGATCCGATCTCCACCAGGCTCACGATCGCGCGCGCTCGAGAAGTGACGGTGCTCGAAAAGCCCACCCCGATGAGCACGCCCGCGATCACGGGTGGATGGATGCCGGAGGCCCGGGACAGCACCGCGGCCAGAACCGCCGCGAAGAGGAGCAACGGCACGAAACGCAGCCGACCGCTCACGTGCTGCGCGAATGAGCCCCATCGGGTGGCAACGGCGACCCCGACCAGGTTGAGCACGGCCAGGCCGATCACCACCGCGACGCTGAGTCTCAAATACCGAACCTGGTCGTCCACCCCGCCGGCGATGACGATGAGAGCTGCCGCTGCCGCCAGCGGAACCGCCCCGATGATCCAGGGGTTCAGCGGCGTCGGCTCGGCGACGGGGGTGGATGCCGAGGGCCGAGCGCGATTGCGACCGGTGAACTGCAGTGACGGCATCCGGATGCGTCCGCGAAGCGCTCCGGCCAGCAGGCGCAGCGGTAGTGCGATGAGCAGCACGAAAGCGAGCGCAAGGAGCGGGGCGAGTGCGAGCTTGCCCGAGGTGACGCTGCTCGACAGGGTGGGAAGCATGGCACCGAAGGTCGTCGGCGTGCCCCAGTTGTCGGGGGAGCCCCCCGGAGGCACGGGCGGAGCCGAAGGCGGCGGGCTGGGGCTCCCACTCGGCGGCGCAATGCTCGGCGGCACACTCGGCACCGCGGGGGTACCAGGCGGCCGTGGCACTGCCGGAGGGGCGGGAACCGCGGCTCCGCCGCGCGAACCGAAAGTGACGGTGATCGGCGCGCTCGGCGCGCTGTAATTGCCCGCGGCGTCGCGTTGGATCACCAGCAGACTGTGTGCTCCTTTGGGCACTCCGCCGACAGTGCAGCTGAAGGTACCACCGACGATCGCGGACTGGCAGGCGGGGAGGTTGTCGAGGTAGACGTCCGCCGTGCCGGCGAGGCCGGGGGCCGCGGTCTCGCCGGTTCCCGAGACAGCGACCTGGGTGCCGGTCACCTGGCTGCCGCCCACCGGTGACGTGATCACCGCGCTTGCGGGGGCATCCCGGTCCACGACGAGTGAGAGCGAGCCGGACAGCGACGACGATGCGCCACCCCCGAGGTCGACGCGCGACTGCTTCGCCCGAATCACGTAGGGCCCGGAGGGCACGGTGAGCGCGCAGGACCAGTAGCCGGAGTCGGTCGCGACCGACGAGCATCCGACCGCTCCGCCTTCCACGACCGCGGTCACCGTGCTCCCCGCGAACCCATAGCCGGAGATGAGACCGGTCGTCCGAGAGTCTGGCGCGCCGTCGATGGTGGGCGCTCCGAGCACGTCGACAGTGGCGGACAGGGGTGCGGATGCCACGCCGGCGAGCGTCTGCACCGCGAGGAGGGTGATCGACGCGCCGCTCGCCACGGCTGCGGTGCATTCGAACTCGGTGTCGTCGGAGGCCGGGATGGTGCAGAAGGGGCTGCCCTGGGCCGAGCGGGGGGAGATCACGACGCTGCTTCCCGCGTCCTTGGTGCCGCTCAGCCGCACGGCATTCGTGGGGGAGAACCCGGGGGCGCTGAAGCTGAACGTCGCGGGAGTCGCTGACGGGGTGGGGGAGGGGCTCGGCGCCGGGGCGGCGGTCGCGGCAGTCGCCACATCTGCCGAATCCGACGCACCCGGGGCATCGGGCGGGACCGCAGCGGCTCCCAGAACCAGGACGGACTGGAGCGCGAAGCCGGTGACGGCGAGCACCGTCAGGAGACCTCGACGGTACGCGCTCGGTCCGCGATCGCGAAACGGACGTGGGGAGACGCTCGAGTGTGAGGGCTGCACTGTGAGTCCATTCAGCACGGCATCGTCCCCGATGTCAATTATCTGTGCGCGGTAATGGAAGTGAGCAATCATCCGCTCAATCGATCGAGCCGGGACGACTCCGGAGCCGATCGGCATATTGACGCGGCCGATGATCCCCGCCATGATTCAAGTCACGCGACTGGGACGAGTGACCCACAGAGAGGACCCGACATGGCCCGGGTTAGTTCCGCAGAACGACGAGCCGCCCTCGTGAGGGCCGCCCTGCGGGTGATCGACCGCGATGGCGTCCACGGCGCGACGACCCGGGCGATTGTCGCCGAGGCCGAGATGTCGCTCGCGAGCTTCCACTACGCGTTCCGGTCGCGTGACGAGATGATCCGCGAACTCATCGCCTTCGTGGTGCAGGACGAGCAGCGCGTCTCGCTCGAGGCGCTGGACCGGGATGCGGACATCCGCTCGGCGGTCAGAGCCGGGCTGCAGGCATACTTCGACCTGTTGAAGGCGCATCCCTCGCGGGAGCAGGCGATGCAGGAGCTCGTGCAGTACTCGCTGCGGACCCCGGGCCTGGAGGAGCTGCCCCGGGCGCAGTACGCGAGCTACTTCCACACCGCCCGAGTTCTGCTCGAACGCGGTGCCGAGCTCACCGGGGTGGAGTGGACGATGCCGATCGAACAGCTCGCGCGCATTCTCATCGCGATCACCGACGGGCTGACGATCGCTTGGCTCGCCGATCGCGACGATGTCGCCGCCGGACGCCTGATGGATTTCGCCGCGGACGCGATCGGCGCCCTCGCCGTCGAGATGCCGCTCGCCGTCGGGAATGCGGACGCCCGATGACGACCCCGGCCCTCGACCGTTCGACCACCGACTCGGTGGTGCAGCTCTTCGGCGAGCCGAAACGGCACGTCTCCGGCGGATGGATCGCGCTCTTCGCCATCGCCTGGCTCGGGGTCTGGATGGCGCAACTCACGCCGATCCAGCTGCTGCTGCCCGCCCAGGTCGAAGCGCAACTGAGTGCGACCTACTGGGTCGACAAGGTGGTCGCGTTCGGCATCGTCTCGGGAATCGCCGGGGTGTTCGCACTCATCGCCTTTCCGCTCACCGGTGCCCTTTCCGACCGAACGACGTCGAGGTTCGGTCGCCGCCGGCCCTGGATCCTCGGGGGCGCGCTGGTGTTCGCTGCCGCGCTCGTCTTGCTCGGCGTTCAGCAGTCGCTCGTGGGCATCGGCATCTTCTGGTCCCTGGCCCTCATCGGGTTCTGCGTGCTCACCGCCGCCCTCACCGCGGTGATCTCGGACCAGGTGCCGGTGGGGCAGCGCGGATTCGTCTCGGGATGGATCTCCGCCCCACAGGCGATCGGTACCATCCTCGGCGTGTTGCTCGTGGTGGTGCTCGTGCTCAGCCAGGTGGCCGGCTACACCCTCGTCGCGGTGGTGCTCGTGCTGCTGGTGCTTCCCTTCGTGCTGCGGATCCCGGATGCTGTCCTCCCGCGGTCCGCGCGGTCGCCGCTCACCCTGCGCGGCCTCATCGCGGGCTTCTGGATCAGCCCGCGGCAGTATCCGGACTTCGGATGGACCCTCACCAGCCGCATCCTCGTCAACTTCGGCAACGCGTTCGGCACCTCTCTGCTGCTCTACTTTCTGCAGGACGGCCTGAGAGTCGAGCACTCGGACGATGTGCTGCTCTTCCTGATTCTCATCTACATGATCTTCGTGGTGCTCGCCTCACTGGTGCTCGGACGGCTCTCCGACCGGCTCGGCCGGCGCAAGGCATTCGTCTTCGCTGCCGCCGCTCTGCAGGGCGTCGCGGCGCTGATGCTCGCCTTCGTGCCCGTGCTCGGTGTCGCGATGGTGGCGGCCGGCATCCTCGGTCTCGGCTACGGATGCTTCCTGTCCGTCGACCAGGCGCTGGCGACGCAGGTGCTGCCCGACGCCCACACCCGCGGCAAGGATCTCGGCATCATGAACATCGCCACCGCCGTGCCCCAGGCGATCGCACCGCTGATCGGAGCCTTCGTCGTCGCCGCCCTCGCCGGCTTCCAGGGGCTATTCGTGCTCTCCGCGCTGGCTGCCCTGCTCGGCGCACTCGCCGTTCTGCCCATCCGATCGGTGCGCTGATGCCGCTGTCTCTCGTGCCGCCCGCGGACTCCCCGTGGCTCCGTCCGTCCGAATACTGGACGTCGCTCCAGGGCGCCACGGCCGAACTCGACCCCCCGTTCGGCGTGATCTCGGTGCCCGCCCTCGCCCACAACGCCTTCGACATGCTGCGTCGAGCGAAGGGCACGAGCATCCGGGTCGCGTCGAAATCGGTGCGGGTGCGCGCGGTGATCGACGCGGTTCTCGCTCTTCCCGGCTATTCCGGGGTGCTCGCGTACACCCTTCCCGAGGCGCTCTGGCTCGCGGAGGGGGATGCTCGGCACGAGGGCATCACCGACGTCGTGGTCGGCTACCCCAGCGTCGACCGTGCGGCGATCCGGCGACTCGCGCTCGATCCGCTGCTCGCCGCCCGGGTGACCCTCATGGTCGACAGCGTCGACCAGCTCGACTACATCGACGCCGTGATCCCTCCCGCAAACCGTGAGCGCATCCGAGTCTGCCTCGAGCTCGACGCGTCCTGGAATCCGAAGGTACTCGGCCATCTCGGCACCTACCGCTCCCCGGTGTTCACCGCTCGGGATGCCCGCGCTCTCGCCGAGCGGATCGTCGCCCGCCCCGGATTCTCGTTGGTCGGACTGATGGCTTACGAGAGCCAGATCGCCGGACTCGGGAACGAGCCGGCGAGCGCGGCTCGGGGCGTGGCCGTGCGCTGGATCCAGAAGAATTCGACGAGCGAGCTCGCCGGTCGCCGGGCGGAAGCCGTCGCGGCGGTGCGTTCACTCGCCGACCTCGAGTTCGTCAACGGAGGCGGCACCGGTTCACTCGAGTCGACGGGCGCGGAGCCGGCGGTGACCGAGATCGCCGCGGGCAGCGGGCTGTTCGGCCCCCATCTCTTCGACCACTACCGCCACTTCCTTCCCGCTCCCGCCGCATCTTTCGTGCTCTCGGTGGTGCGCAAACCCTCGGCGCAGATGGCCACGTTGCTCGGGGGTGGGTGGGTCGCATCCGGTCCGCCGGGGGTCGATCGGCTTCCCGTCGTGGCCTGGCCAGAGGGCACGAAGATGGTCGCCAATGAGATGGCGGGAGAGGTGCAGACCCCGCTCACCGGAGAGGCCGCCGCCCGGCTGGAGATCGGTGACCGGGTGTGGCTCCGGCACACGAAGGCAGGAGAGCTCAGTGAGCATCTCGATGCTTTCGTGCTGGTGGACGGGGATCGCATCGTCGATTCGGCGCCCACCTACCGCGGCGAGGGCAAGGTCTTCCTGTGAGAGATTCGAAACGCGCTCGCAGTAGAGTCTCGCTGAGGAGTGAATGGTGACAGTCGAAACAGCGATCGCGGGCATCACCCCGGGCACGACCTGGCGCAACTGGGGCCGCTCGGAGTCGGTGCGTCCGCTCATGATGGCCAGCCCGTCGAGCGTTGACGAAGTCGCGGCGATCGTTCGTTTCGCCCGCGAGCGCGAGTTCACCGTGAAGACCGTCGGCGCCGGCCACAGCTTCACCGCCATCGCCCGCGCGCAGGACGTTCAGCTCGACGTGTCACGCCTCGACGGACTCCTCGGTGTCGATCTGCCGCGCAACCGGGTCACCCTTGCGGCCGGAACCAAGCTGCACCGACTGCCCGCACTGCTCGGTCCCTATGGGCTCGCCCTGCCGAACATGGGAGACATCGACCGGCAGACCATCGCTGGAGCCACCTCGACCGGCACCCACGGCACCGGTGCGCACTACCCCGGCCTCGCGGCCCAGATCGTGGCGGTGACCATGGTGACGGCGGATGGCTCGATCCTGCGCATCAGCGAGACCGAGAACCCCGAGCTCCTGCCCGCCGCCCGCCTCGGACTCGGCGCACTCGGCATCCTCGTCGATCTCACGCTGCAGTGCGTACCGGCCTTCCTGCTGCATGCCGTCGAACGCCCCGGCGGCTTCGACGAGGTGCTCGACGGACTCGAACAGCGGGTGACCGCCGTCGATCACTTCGAGTTCTACTGGTGGCCCCACACCGACGGTGTGATGACGAAGTCCAATACCCGGCTGCCCGCGGATGCCGAACGGCACCCCGTCGGCCCGGTGGCCGCGTTCGTGGAAGACCGCGTGCTGTCGAATGCCGTGCTCGCCCTGCTCTGCAACGTCGGGAGGGTGGCGCCGGCCCTCACCCCGGGAATCAACCGCCTCGCCACCCGCGTCTACGGCAACCGCACCTACACCGACCACTCCTACGAGGTCTTCGTCAGCCCGCGCACCACCCGGTTTCGCGAGATGGAGTACGCGATCCCGCGGGCGGCGATTCCGGATGCGCTGCGAGACATCCGATCGCTCATCGATTCGCGCGGCTGGCGCATATCGTTCCCGGTGGAGGTGCGCGTCGCCGCCGCCGACGAGAACTGGCTCTCGACGGCCTCGCAGCGCGACAGCGGCTATATCGCGGTGCACCGCTACTTCCGCGACGACCCGGAAGAGTATTTCCGGGGCGTCGAGCAGATCATGCGGGGCTACCAGGGGCGGCCACACTGGGGCAAGATCCACTACAAGAACGCGGAATCACTCGCGGCGGTCTATCCGCATCACGCCGACTTCGTGGCCGCGCGTGATCGACTCGACCCGGACCGCGTGTTCACGAACCCCTACCTGGATCGCGTGCTCGGCGTCTGAGAGTTCGGCCGCCGGCTTAGCTCGCGTGCACTCCGGGTCGACGCTTCGGGTCCTTCTCCGATTCGCGAAGCACCTCGCGGGTCACGGGCGCGACATCGCCGACCCCGGTCACGAGGAATTTGAACATGTTGGAGATCGGATTTCCCGAACTCCACTCGAAGTAGATCGTCGGCACCATTCCGGTCTCGTCGCGAATCTGCAGCAGCACTGCCGCGATCGTGTTCGGGATGTTGCCGCTGTTCACCTCGAGCACCCGGTAGCCGTGCTTCTCGATGCCGCGCACGAGCAGGTCCTCCTCGAAGTCGGAGGAATCCGCCGGGTGCACCTCGAGGAAGATGATCTTCGACTTCTGCGGGATGTGGCTGAAGCGGCGCTCGTCGGAGTTCTTCTTCTGGTATTCCGACTTGCTGCCGTCATCCGGCTCGTTCGCGATGATGCGGATGTGGCCGTGGGCGGCATCCGCGGTCACGAACTCGAGGGCGGTGGCATCCAACTCGACCGAGGTCGCCCGCAACTGCAGCGATCGCTGCACCCGCGAGACGATCGAGATCACCAGGATGCCGATGATGAACAGCGCGGCGATACGGATGCCGTCCGGACGCTCCCGGATGTTCTGGATGGTCGTGTAGAGGAAGACCAGGGCGATGAAGGCGAACCCGACGGTGCGCTTGCGCTGCTTCTTGTGCACCGCGGAGAGCGTCACCGCGACCGATGCCGAGGTGATCAGCACGAGCACGCCCGTGGCGTAGGCGCCTCCCTGGGCATCAACGTTGGCCTGGAAGACGATGGTGATGAGGAAAGCGATGGCGGTGAAGACGAGCACGAGGGGCCGAACGGCGCGCGCCCAGTTCGGGGCCATTCCGTACTTGGGCAGGTAGCGCGGCACGAGGTTCAACAGCCCGGCCATTGCGGATGCCCCCGCGAACCACAGGATGCAGATGGTCGAGAGGTCATAGAGGGTGCCGAAGAACGGGCCGAGGTATTCATGCGCGAGGTAGGCGAGCGCGCGCCCATTCGCCGGTCCGCCGGCCTGGAATGCCTTCTGCGGGATGAGGATCGTGGTCACGAGGCTCGACGTGATAAGGAAGACGCTCATGATGATGGCGGCACTCGTGAGCAGGCGGTGCGCCCCGCGGATGCGCCCGGCCGGCTTCGCGTCGGTGTCGCTCGCGTCGCCGGTGATCTGCGGCATCACCGCGACTCCGGTCTCGAAGCCGGAGAGTCCCAGGGCGAGCTTCGGGAACACGACGAGGGCGATTCCCACGATCACCAGAGGGTTGCCGTGCTGCGTGTTCACCGCGCTCCACCAGTTGGTCACATCGATCGGATGAACGAAGATCTGGCCGATCGAGACCAGGATGACCACCACGTTGAGAGCGAGATACACCGCGACGAGCACCACGGCGATGCCGATCGCCTCCCGGAATCCGCGCAGGAAGACCCCTCCGAGCAGGGCGACGAGCACGAGGGTGATCAGCACCTCGTTGCCGTGGAACCACCCGGGCGCGAAGGGATTCTCGATGGCGTGAGCCGAGGCATCCGCCGCGGACAGCGTGATCGTGATCATGAAGTCGGTCGCGGCGAATCCGAGGAGCACCAGCACGAAGAGCTTTCCGGCCCACCACGGCAGAAGACGCTCGAGCATGGCGATGGAGCCGGATCCGCGGAAGCTCTCACTCGCCACCCGGCGATAGACAGGCAGGGCACCTAACAGGGTGAGAGCGACGAGCACGATGGTGGCGAAGGGGGAGAGCAGCCCGGCGGCGACCGCCGCGATGGCGGGTTGATAGCCGAGCGTGGAGAAGTAGTCGACACCGGTGAGGCACATGACCCTCCACCACGAGTGCGTCTTCTCGGCGACGTGCGCGTGCGGGCCCTGGTGTGAGCCGGAGCGATCGGTCAGCCCCTGCAGCATCCAGCGACGGAATGCCCCCGTGGTGCGCGGCGATCCGGGGGCGCGCTGCGGTGTGGGTGTCGAAGACATGAGTGCCAATCCTCTCGGAGGTCGAACCTCACTCGCCCAGAATATCGGTCAGATGGTGAGCAGTGAATTCACTCGACGATCAGGAAGCTTGTCGGTTCCGTGCAGATCACCGAGCTCGAGCACGACGCTGATGCCGGCGACGCGCCAGCCGGCGCGCTCGGCCAGTCGACAACTGGCAGCGAGAGTGCCCCCGGTGGCGAGCACATCGTCCAGGAGCAACACCCGCGCGCCGGGGGCGAGCTCATCGGGGTGCACTTCGAGGGTGGCCGTGCCGTATTCGAGCTCGTATTCCTCGGTGATCACCGGACGGGGCAGCTTGCCCGGCTTGCGGATCATCACACAGCCGAGACCCGTCGCGTAGGCGGCCCCGGCGGCGAGCACGAAGCCTCGTGCCTCCATGCCGGCCAGGGCGTCGAACTGACCCGCGAACGGCGCGAGAAGCGCGTCGATGACCGACGTGTAGGCCGGGCCGTCCGCGAAGACCGGACTGAGGTCCCGAAAGACGATTCCGGGCGACGGGAAGTCGACGACCGTCCTGCTGAGCCGTTCGATCGCTTCGCGGGCGTCCTGCGACATCCGTGTTCCTCCTGGTTTCCAGTGACTGTGCTGACAGTAGAGCCTGTCACGACCCGGTGTTCGCTCCGAGTGTGCTCTAAAAAAGCGAGGGGCGGAATCGCTCGCGGATATAGTTATCACGTCCTGCGGTTCGCCGCTTCGCAGCATCCAGTTCTCGAGAGAATGGTCATGGATACCCTTATCGTCGTCGGCATAATCGTCGTACTCGTCGTCATCATCGGCATCTACCTGTGGTCGACCTACAACGGGCTCGTGCGCCTCAACGTGCGCGTCGACGAAGCGTGGAGCGACATCACAGTGCAGCTCAAGCGCCGTGCCGACCTGCTGCCGAACCTCATCGAGACGGTCAAGGGCTACGCGGCCCACGAGTCCGGCGTGTTCGAGGCCGTGACCAAAGCCCGCGCCGAGTCGATCAGCGCGTCGACCCCCGCCGATGCGGCCGTGGCGGAGAACCACGTGCAGAGCGCCCTGAAGAGCATCTTCGCCGTCGCGGAGGCGTATCCGCAGCTCCAGGCCAGCCAGAACTACCTGCAGCTGCAGGGCGAACTCGTCGACACCGAAGACAAGATCCAGGCCTCTCGCCGCTTCTATAACGGGGGCGTGCGCGAGCTCAACACCAAGATCAAGACGTTCCCGAACACGCTCTTCGTGCGCGGCCTCGGCTTCACCGAGCGCGACTTCTTCGAGGTGGCGGACTCCGCGGCCATCGCGGAGCCGCCTCGCGTCCAGTTCTAGCTAGAGCTTCATGTATCGCGCTATAGCGAAGAACAAACGCAACACCGTCTTCATCATCCTGCTGTTCCTGCTGATCATCGGCGGGCTCGGTGTGCTTGCGGCTGTGGTCTACAACAGCACCTCGATAGCGGTGACGGTGATCGTGATCGCCATCGGTTATGCCACGATCCAGTACTTCGCCGCCTCCCGGTTGGCGATCTCGATCTCGGGTGGCCAGGAGATCCAGAAGTCCGACAATCCGCGCCTCTACCGCATCGTTGAGAACCTGTCGATCACCGACGGCCTTCCGATGCCGAAGGTCTACATCATCAACGACCCCGCGCCGAACGCGTTCGCCACCGGGCGTGACCCGCAGCACGCCTACGTCGCCGCCACCACCGGCCTCCTCGACCTGATGGACGATCCGGAGCTCGAGGGTGTGATGGCCCACGAGATGGGCCACGTTCAGAACTACGACACCCGGGTGTCGATGATCGTCTTCGGCCTGGTCGTGGCGATCGGGTTCATCGCCGACCTGTTCCTGCGCTTCGCCTTCTTCGGTGGCGGGCGCGGCAACGACCGCAATGGCGGCGGGGGTGGTGGCAACCCCATCGTCATCGTGTTCGGCCTCGCCGCGATGATCGTCGCGCCCCTCGTCGCCGCCGGTGTGCAGGCCGCGATCTCGCGTCAACGCGAGTACCTCGCCGATGCGACCAGCGCGATGACGACCAGGAATCCGGATGCCCTGGCCAGTGCGCTCCAGAAGCTCGGTGAATACGGCCGCCCGATGCGCAAGCAGAACTCCTCCATGGCGCACCTGTGGATCTCCGACCCGACCAAGCCGGGCTTCATGAGCCGCCTGTTCAGCACGCATCCGCCGATCGAGGACCGGGTCGCCCGCCTCCACAAGATCGGTGGCGAGTTCTAGGCATCGCCCTCGAGCAGGTTGTTCGGTGGTATTTCGCGCTGAGACGGCCGCTCGCGCGCTGAAACAGTGGTGACTGACGCTATCCGGCTGCCAGATTCTTGACCGTGGCGGCAGCGAGCGCGGCCACCGCAGCAGGGGCGGACGCGGTCTTCGCTTCCGGTCCGAGTTGATTCACCGCGATCTGGATCCAATTGTGTGCGATCACCAGGTCGGCGAAGCAGGTTGTGTCCGTCGGGACGCAGCGCGAGTATGCGCGATCAGGCGCGCGGAGGCCGGGGACAGCCATCTTCCGATAAGTACCCGGGGCGGCACTGGAGAGTGTCTCGTTCCAGGCCCATTCGCCTCCGGGAAGCCACCCGTGATAGCCGGCTCCCCCGATCCCGTCCAATTCGACCCAGGGGCACGGAGTGGTGCCGGCGCTCACCCAGGCCGAGCTGGTGACGCTGAGTCCTCCGTCAAGGCCGTTCAGGACGAGCGGTTCTGGAACACCAAGGGCGAGCTCGACTTCGTCGGTGCTGAAGAACGTGCCGCAGTCGCGAGGAAGTTGCTGGGTTCCGGCAGGAGCGCTCCAGCGTGCGGTGGACGGGGCGGCATTGCGCACTGCCTCCGAAACGCGGGTGGCCAGTGTGCGAGTAGCGGCTTCGAGGTCCGAGCTCGATTCGGCGAGAAGTCCCGCGATCTGGATCTCCACCCAATTGTCGCCCGCGAGCACACTGGCGGCACACGATCCCGAGCGATCGGAAACGCCGGGGGCGGCACATCCGATGTTCTCTTCCGCACTGTTGTGGTAGTAGGCCTTGTATTCAGCCCATCGCTGCGTGGCATGGGGGAGCACCCAGACGGAAACGCCGACAAAGTCCAGATTCCGACCGGTATCGCCCTGAGCCGGACGGTCATTGCTCCATTCGCATTCGATCCCCCCGACCTGCCTCAGTGAGAAGCTGACCGGTCCGCGGTCTGCCAACAGCTCGTGATTGGTCGGCACTGTGATCGACTTCACCGGCCCGTTCAGGAGGGCCGAGAAGTCCTGTGGAGAGGCGAGATCAGAGCACGCGATCTTCGCCCACGGCGTCGGCGCGGGAAGTTCAGTCGGTGTCGTGGTGGCCGGGGTTCCGATTGTGGGTATCGGTGGCGTGGTCTGGACCCGCACGCACCCGACTGCGAGGAGTGCGATCGACGCGATAGCGAGTACCGATCCGAGCCTTGATGGGATGGACATGCGCCGATTCTAGGTGGGAGTTACTCAACTTCGAGCGCTGTTTCCGGAGGCTGTGTCCCAATCGGTACCTGACCGAGCTCCGCGGCCAGCGCAGGGGCGAGGTCGCCCCGGGCCACGACCTCGATGCGCTCGAGCCGCTGCCAGGCGGCGGTCTCGCGCAGCAGGACCGCGAGTCTTTCGACCGTCGCGGGCGGTGCATCCGGCTCGGTCCAGGCGGATTGCACGCGAAGGACGCGGTTCTGCCGATCGTTCTTGAGGTCGACCCTGCCCGCCAGCCGGTCATCGATCAGCAGCGGCAGCGTGTAGTAGCCGAACACGCGCTTGTGGGCGGGCGTGTAGATCTCGATGCGGTAGCGGAACCCGAACATCCGTTCGGCCCGCGCGCGCTCCCAGACCACGGGATCGAAGGGGGACAACAGTGCCGTCGCGTCGATGCGTCGCGGGATCCGGGCCTCGCGATGCAGGAAGGCCGGCCGGTTCCAACCCGGCACCGTCACCGGCAACAACTCCCCGGCATCCACGAGGTCCTGCACAGCCGCCCGTGCCGGTTCGGTCTTGATGCGGTAGTAGTCGGCGAGATCGGAGAGTGTGCCGATTCCGTGGGCGCGTGCAGACAGTCGAAGCAACTCGCGGATGGCCTCAGCCTGCGGCACCTCCCGCTCGAACACGGCAGGCGGAAGGGCCTCCGATGCGAGTGCATAGCGGCGCTCGAACCGGGAGCGCCCAGCCGAGACCGCCTCGCCGAACCGGAACAGCCATTCGAGTCCGGTCTTGACTTCGGACCAACCCCACCAGCCGCCCGCCCCCTTGCCGGTATCGTGCTCGATCTCGCTCGCGGCCACCGCGCCTCGAGCGCCGAGCTCCGCGCGCAACCAGTCGAGCATCGGGCCGTTCTCGGCCACCCAGCTGCCGGGCGTCGAATACCGCGCCCGGTTCGCGTCCATGCGCCAGCGGTAGAGCGGCCAGGTCTCGACGGGGATGATCGCGGCCTCGTGTGCCCAGTATTCGACGAACTTGCCCTTTCGACCGAAGGTGAGGCGGTCGAGGTCGGCCTTGTCATAGGAGCCGAGCCGGGCGAACAGTGGCAGGTAGTGGCTGCGCTCGAGCACGTTCACCGAGTCGAGCTGCAGAAGCCCCAGCCTGTCGATCGTGGAATTGAGCTGGCGGATGCCCGGATCGACTGGCCGCGGCCGCCCGAATCCCTGCGCGGCGAGTGCGATGCGGCGGGCCTGGGCTACGGAAACCTCGCGGTCGCTCACTTCTCGGCACACTCTCGCACGCCTTGACACTATCGAGACCCGGCGACCTTCCGCCGCCCCGTTTGGGTGCCGTAGGGTCGTCGTTAGTCTCCCGTTCACCGACGGGACTCATGGCGGACAGTGTCGTTGCCTAGCCTCCACAGAGGTCGTGACGGTACCCACTGTCTGCTCACAGCGCAGGCGGCCGAGCGGCCCAATGGAGGAAAAGTGTTCAACAGGCGCACCATCGTCGGCATCGCAGCAGTCGCCGCGATCACCATCTCACTCAGCGCGTGCTCCAGCACGCCGACCCCCGCAGCATCCGGTGCCGCGGACGCCAAGACCGCAACGAGCGTCTCCGCCTTCGGTGACATGGCCGGCCTGGTGAAGGCAGCCAACAAGGAGGGCGCCCTCAACGTGATCGCCCTGCCCGACAATTGGGCGAACTACGGCAAGATCATCGCCGCGTTCAAGAAGAAGTACCCCAAGATCACCGTCAACTCCGCGAACCCCGACGGCTCGAGCGCCGAGGAGATCAAGGCGGCCGACGACCTCGCCGGCCAGGACACGGCACCGGATGTCTTCGACATCGGCCCCGCCGTCGCCCTTGCCAGCACCGCGAAGTTCGCTCCGTACAAGGTCTCGACCTGGGCCGACGTGCCCGAGGCCAACAAGGAGAAGACCGGACTCTGGGTCAACGACTACACCGGACTGATGTCGGTCGGCTACGACTCCAAGGTGATCAAGACGGCGCCCAAGAAGCTATCCGACCTGCTGGGAAGCGCCTACAAGGGCAAGGTCGCCATCAACGGCGACCCGACCCAGGCCGGAGCGGCCTTCGCCGCGGTCGGACTCGCGGCCATCCAGAACGGCGGCTCCGCGGACGACTTCCAGCCGGGCATCGACTTCTTCCAGAAGCTCAGCAAGGCGGGCAACTTCCTCACGCTCGACCCGACTCCGGCCACGATCGCCTCCGGTGAGACCCCGGTCGTCTTCGACTGGAGCTACAACAACCTCGCCCAGGCCGCGACCACCCCGAACTGGAAGACGGTCGTCTTCCCGGGCAGCGCCTACGGCAGCTATTACAACCAGGCGATCAACAAGGATGCCCCGCACCCCGCGGCCGCCCGCCTCTGGGAGGAGTTCGTCTACAGCCCCACCGTGCAGAACCTCTACCTGGCCGCCGGCGCGTTCCCGGTGCAGATCGCCGCGATGGACAAGGCCGGCAAGACGGACAAGAGCGCCCAGGCTGTCGCCGGCAAGATGCCGTCCGAGTTCGTCTCGCCGACGGATGCCCAGACCACCAGCGCGGGCGCACTGCTCACCGCGAAGTGGGCTGCGGCAGTCGCCCAGTAGCGTCATCTCAACCGGAAAGTCCCACCTCGATGACCACCCCATCGCTGTGACCGTCGAGACGAGTCCGCCGCGCCCCGCGCGGCGGCTCGTCTCCCTGTCACCCTCCGTGCTCGGCCTCACGCCGTTTGCGCTCTATGTGCTGCTCTTCCTCGCGATCCCCACGGTGCTCGCGGTGCTCTCCGGGCTGTTCGACGCGCAAGGGCACGTCGCCCTTGCCAATGTCGCGGCGCTGTTCGCCCCGGACATCCTCAAGACCTTCGCCAGTTCCTTCTGGGTCTCCGCTGTCACCGCAGTCGTCGGCGCTGTCGTCGGCGCGCTCGTCTGTTACGCGCTCCTCGGCATGAATCCGCAGGGCGCACTTCGATCGATGGTCGACTCCGCGGCGAGTGTGCTCGCGCAGTTCGGCGGGGTGATGCTCGCCTTCGCCTTCATCGCGACTATCGGGATCCAGGGCTTCGTGACCGTGTTTCTGCGCGGCCTCGGGATCGACATCTTCTCGAACGGAGTCTGGCTCTACCAGGTGCCGGGGCTGCTGCTGCCATACATCTACTTTCAGGTGCCCCTCATGATCATAACCTTCATGCCGGCGCTCGAGGGGCTGAAGCCGCAGTGGGCCGAGGCGAACGCCACGCTCGGCGGAACCCGCCTCACCTACTGGGTGCGTATCGCCGGACCCGTGCTCGCGCCATCCTTCCTCGGCAGCCTGCTGCTGCTCTTCGCCAACGCATTCTCGTCGTACGCCACGGCGGCGGCGCTCATCAGCCAGGGGGCGCAGATCGTGCCGCTGCAAATCCGCGCGGCGCTCATCAGCGAGACCGTGCTTGGACGCAGCAACATGGCCGGTGCGCTCGCCCTCGGGATGATCGTGATCATGGTGGTGCTCATGTGGGGCTACTCCGCCCTGCAGTCGCGCACGACCAGGTGGCAGCAGTGAGCGGCGTCCGCCCCGTGGGGGCGGCACCCGGGCGGGTCGCCCGGACCGTGATTCTCGGCGTGGTCGGCATCGTGTTCGCCATCCCCATCATCGCCATGCTCGAGTTCAGTTTTCGCAACCTTGCCGGCGGCTACACCCTCTCCCACTGGGCCGGTGTCTTCTCCCCGACGGCGACCGTCACCTACGCCGCGATCTTCACCGGCCTCGGCAACTCGCTTCTCCTCGCCGTGGTGACCGTCGTGATCATCCTCGTGATCCTGTTGCCGACGATGATCCTGGTGCAATTGCAGTTTCCGCGACTCCGGCGCGTGCTCGAGTTCGTGTGCATCATCCCGATCACGGTGCCCGCCATCGTGATGGTCGTGGGGCTCGCTCCCGTGTATTCGGTGGTGGCAAGACTGGCGGGATCCTCGATCTGGACGCTGGCCTTCGCCTACGGCGTCACCGTGCTGCCCTACGCCTATCGGGCGATCCAGTCCAACCTGAGTGCCGTGGATGTCGTGACGCTGTCCGAGGCTGCGCGTTCGCTCGGGGCCGGCTGGGGGAGTGTGTTGTGGCGGGTCATCCTGCCGAACCTGCGCCGGGGCATCCTGGCGGCGTCATTCATCACCGCGGCGGTGGTTCTCGGCGAGTTCACCATCGCCTCGCTGCTCAACCGCGTGAACCTGCAGACCGCTCTCGTGCAGGTCTCGAAGAGTGACCCCTTCGTTGCCGTGATCTTCTCATTGCTGGCTCTCGGGTTCGCATTCATTCTGCTCCTGTTCATCGGCCGCCTCGCATCCGACCGCCGCACCCGTTCCGTGAAGAAGGCCTCATGACTTCCGCTTCCCCCTCCGCCTCGACCGGCGGCGCAACAGTCGAGCTCATCGATGTCGTGAAGGACTATGCCGGCCATCGCGCCCTCACCGGGGTGAACCTCTCGGTGCGACCGGGGGAGTTCGTGGCCCTGCTCGGCCCCTCGGGTTGCGGCAAGACCACCGCGCTTCGCGCCCTCTCCGGCCTGGAGCAGGTGAACGGGGGCAGCATCCTCATCGACGGCGTCGATGTGGTCGATGTGCCGGTGAACAAGCGCGACATCGGGATGGTCTTCCAGTCGTACTCGCTCTTCCCGCACCTCACCGCCGTCGAGAACGTGGAGTTCGGGCTGAGGATGCGTAAGGTCGCGGCCGGCGATCGCCGCGCTCGCGCGGCGGAGAGCCTGGAGCTCGTCGGCCTCGGCCACCTCGCGGCCCGCTACGCACATCAACTCTCCGGTGGACAGCAGCAGCGCATCGCGCTGGCCCGGGCCCTGGTGACCCGGCCGCGTGTGCTGCTGCTCGACGAACCGCTCTCTGCCCTCGACGCCAAGGTGCGGGTGCAGTTGCGCGACGAGATCCGCCGCATCCAGACCGACCTCGGAATCACCACGCTGTTCGTGACTCACGACCAGGAAGAGGCCCTCGCGGTGGCCGACCGGGTCGCGGTGATGCGCGACGGGAACATCGAGCAGATCGGCACACCGGAGGAGCTCTACACGACCCCGTCCACGCCCTTCGTCGCGGCTTTCGTCGGCCTCAGCAACCGGATGCCCGCCACCCTGTCGAACGGACGGGTCACCCTGTACGGCGAGACGCTCGGGGTGCTCGGGTCACCGGCGATGAGCGGGCCGGTGCTCGCCCTGGTGCGGCCGGAGGATCTGCTGCTTGTCCCGCCGACGACGCCCGGCAGCATTGCGGCGAAGGTCGTGGCATCGAGCTTCCTCGGCTCCCTCCGCCGCACCCAGTTGACGCTCTCCGACGGCACCCTGGTCTCGGTGCAGCACGACGTCTCCGAGCATCCGCAGCCCGGGCAGAGCGTCGGAGTGCGGCTGCGCGGCAACGCTGTCTCGGTGAGCGGCGTCGACGGCTGAAACGCATACTAAATCACGCATGTATACCGGCATAGACTGACCCGATGACGTTCGGTCCCCGCAAACGCACCCCGGCACTGATCGCGTCGGTAGAGGCGACCACGGCCAGAGAGCGGGCGGAGGCCACCCTGCCGGCCGGCATCCGGATCGCCGGATCATGGTCCTGGCGCCTGCTCGCGATCGCCGCCGTGATCGCTCTGTTCATCTACCTGGTGATCACGCTGCGCGAAATAGTCGTGCCGTTCATGATCGCGATCCTGCTCGCCGCACTTCTCGTGCCGCTCGTCACCTTCCTCGTCCGGCACCGCTGGCCCAAGTGGCTGGCCATCGCTCTCGCGGAAATCGGCTTGATCGCCGTGGTCGCCGGTCTCGTCGTGCTCGTCGTGCTGCAGGTGCGCAGCGGCTTCCCCGACCTGCAGAAGCAGAGCGTTCAGGCCTACGACGACTTCAAGCAATACCTTCTCGCCTCGCCGCTGCATCTCACCAACTCCGACATCAACCGCTACCTCGGGCAGGCCGGGACCGCGCTCCAGAAGGACAGCCAGGCGCTGGTCTCCGGTGCGGTCAGCTTCGGCACGACCGCCGGCCACGTTCTGGCGGGAATGCTCCTCACCCTCTTCGCGACACTCTTCATGCTGATCGACGGGAAGGGCATCTGGGCCTGGGTGGTGCGCCTGTTCCCGCGCAAGGCACGTCCCGCCGTGGACGGCTCCGGCAGGGCTGGATGGGTCACCCTCACCAATTTCGTTCGCGTGCAGATCTTCGTCGCCTTCGTCGACGCCGTCGGCATCGGACTCGGAGCCTGGATCATCGGACTCTTCTTCGGAGGCTTCCCCCTCGTGATCCCGATCACGATCGCGGTGTTCCTCGGATCCTTCATCCCGGTGGTCGGTGCACTGTTCTCCGGGGTGCTCGCCATCTTCATCGCGCTGGTCTACCTCAACCCCTTCGCGGCGCTCCTGATGCTGGCCGTGGTGATCGCCGTGCAACAGATCGAGGGCCACGTGCTTCAGCCCTTCATCATGGGCACAGCGGTCAAGGTGCATCCCCTCGCCGTGGTCTTCGCCGTCGCAGCCGGGGGATTCCTCGCCGGCATCCCCGGCGCCCTCTTCGCCGTACCGGTGGTCGCGACCCTCAACGTGATGGTCAACTTCGTGGCGAGCGGGCAGTGGCGTACGCCCCCGGATCCGACCCTCGGCCAGGCCGTGAAGAATGCCTGAGCTCACTCTCGCGGGACCGAGCCTCGCGGACTTCGAATCGGCGCGGTCCGTCGTCTCCCGCGTGGCGGAGATCACCCCGATGGAGAGCTCACGCTTCCTCGGCGAACTGCTGGGATCTCCCGTCTACCTCAAGTGCGAGAATCTGCAGCGCACCGGTTCCTACAAGATCCGCGGCGCCTACAACCGCATCTCGCGGCTCACGGATGAGGAGAAGTCCCACGGCGTCGTCGCTGCCTCGGCGGGCAATCATGCCCAGGGCGTCGCCTTCGCGGCCAGGGAACTCGGCATCTCGGCCACGATCTTCATGCCGGTCGGAGTGGCGCTCCCGAAGCTTCAGGCCACGCGCAACTACGGTGCGGAGGTCGTGCTCCGCGGACACGCCGTCGACGAGGCGCTGCGCACGGCGGCGGAATTCGCGGCCAATACCGGAGCCGTCTTCATCCCGCCGTTCGACCACCCGGATGTCGTGGCCGGCCAGGGGACTCTCGGTCTCGAGATGCTCGACCAGGTTCCCGATCTCCAGACCGTGATCGTGCCCATCGGCGGCGGCGGGCTCATCTCCGGAGTCGCCAGCGCCCTCAAGCAGAAGTTCGCGCTGCAGGGTCGAAGTGTGCGCATCATCGGCGTGCAGGCCGAGAACGCCGCGCCCTACCCCGTGTCGATCCTCAACGGCGTCTCGACGGCCATCAAGATCCTGCCGACCATCGCCGACGGTATCGCGGTGAACAAGCCGGGCATCCTCAACTTCGAGATCATCAAGGATGCCGTCGACGAGATCGTCACCGTGACGGACGACGACATCGCGCGTGCAATGCTCGTGCTTCTCGAACGGGCGAAACTCGTGGTCGAGCCGGCCGGCGCGGTCGCCGTCGCCGCGATCATGACCGGCCAGGTGAAGGATGCCGGGGTCACCGTCGCGATCCTCAGCGGCGGCAACATCGACCCGCTAGTGATGGAGCGCGTGATCTCCCGCGGGCTCGCGGCATCCGACCGGTATCTCAAGCTGCGACTGATGCTGCCCGACCGTCCGGGACAACTCGCCCGGATCGCCGAACTGATCTCGGAAGCGAATGCCAACGTGGTGGAGGTGCTGCACACCCGGCACGGGCGTAACGCGCTCATCAGCGACGTGGAGATCGAGCTGAGCATCGAGACCCGGGGGCCGGAACACGTGCAACGGGTGCTCGGTCACCTCATCGAGGCCGGCTACGAGCCTCGCGTCGACTTCTGACGCTTCGGCCCGTATCGCGTGGTGGTCGACTAGCGCCGTCTTCGGCGCGCATCGAGACCTAGGGCAGGTAGGTCTCGACCTTGTCGATCTGCACGCTGATCTCCTTGCCATTCGGCGCCGTGTACGACACCGTCTCGCCGACCGAATGGCCGAGGATCGCGGCGCCGAGTGGGCTTCCCTCGCTGTAGACGTCGAGGTCGCTGTCTTCGCCGACGATCTCGCGACTGCCGAGCAGGAAGGTGCTCTCGTCGCCGAGGATTCGCGCGCTCACCACGGTGCCGGACTGCACGACTCCGTTGCTCGTGGGGGCCGCGCCGACCTTGGCGTGACGGATCAGCTCGGTGAGAACCCGGATGCGGGCTTCCATCTTGCCCTGCTCTTCTTTGGCGGCGTGGTAGCCGCCGTTCTCCTTGAGGTCGCCCTCTTCCCGCGCGGCCTCGATCTTCTTGGCGATATCGACGCGACCGATGGTCGACAACTGCTCGAGTTCAGCGCTGCGACGGTCGAATGCTTCCTGGGTCAGCCAGGTCTCGGTGGTCTCGGTAGACACGATGTGCTCCCTAAAAAACGCAAATGAGACCGGCCGAGGGGCCGGTCTCTGATCAGTGACGCTCAGTTTAGGTCAGCCAGCACCGGTAGATCAAGCCGGTGACGCCCTGCTCTGAACTCAAAACGGTGTCGGTGTAGGACGTGGTGTACCGCGTGGAGGCCGGAACCTTCACGATTCGCCAGCCCACGATCCCGTGGGCTTCGTTCTGCACCTGCAGGGCGCAACTCGCCGTCTGCCCGACCGGCATGGACACCTGGTAGCTGATGCTCACGGTGCGGTCGTTGACGATGGTCGAACCCTTGTCCTCCGCGTCCAGGGTGCTGCCGGCCTGGTCGAGCCCCGCCCAGATGACCCAGGCGATCACGACGATCGCCGCCAAGGCGCCGGCGACGAGATAGATGAGGCGATCCCGGCGCTTCTTTGCGGGCGTGCGCCCGTACCGGGCGGCAAGGCCAGCGGATTCGGGCACCGCGGAAGGGCGCACCTCGAGCGCATCCTCGTCTATCGCAGTCATGTCACATCCCCGCACGCCTATTCTTGTAGTCCAAGGGTATCCGCCCATCCCTGCGTATTCCCCACCCGTGCCTTCCCCAAAACACAAGGAGTTCGGTGACTCAGCGCCTGCTTGCCGTTCACGCCCATCCCGACGACGAGTCGAGCAAGGGCGCAGCGACCTATGCCCACTACCGCAGCATCGGCACCGAGGTGCTCGTGGTCAGCTGCACGGGCGGCGAACGCGGCGACATCCAGAACGAAGCCCTCGAGTCCTCGGCGATGGCGAACCGTGACATGGCCGGCCTCCGGCGGATCGAGATGGCGAACGCCCAGGCGGCGATCGGCTTCGAACACCGCTGGCTCGGCTATCAGGACTCCGGTCTGCCCGAGAACGACGAGCCGGTGCCCGCGAACTCCTTCGCGCTCATCCCGCTCGAGATCTCGGCTGAGCCCCTCGTCAAGATCATCCGCGAGTTCCGGCCGCAGGTGCTCGTGACCTACGACGAGACTGGCGGCTACCCGCACCCCGACCACATCCGCACGCACGACATCTCGCTCTACGCCTACGAGGCGGCCGCGGATGCATCGCGGTACCCGGATGCCGGAGCACCCTGGCAGATCTCCAAGGTCTACTTCGACCGCATCTTCAATGCGCCGCGCATCGAGGCGATGTACCAGTTCCTGCTCGTGAACGCCCCGGAGACACCGCAGCTCGCCCAGATGCAGGAGTTCCGGGAGCGGATGAAGGACCGCCCCGTTCTCACCACCACCCAGGTGCCGGTCGGCGACTTCTTCGACGCACGGGACACGGCGTTGCGCGCACACGCCAGCCAGGTCGCGCCCGACAGCGCGTTCTTCTTCTGGCCCAACGACCTGCAGCGACAGGCGTGGCCCTTCGAAGACTTCCAGTTGGCACTGTCGCTCGTGGATTCCCCGCTGCCCGAGACCGATCTGTTCTCCGGAATTCCCGCAGAGGATCTCAGCGCATGAGCGGCTTGTACACCGCGATCGTGATGCTTGCGTCGACGCCGACGCCCCAGCCGAATTTCAATGAGAATTCGGTCACCCCGACCTGGGTCGGCTTCGCCGCGACCTTCCTGGTGGCCGCCGCAGTGGTGCTCCTCTGCATCGACATGGTGCGTCGGGTGCGCCGCGTGCGCTACCGCGGGGAGATCCGCGAGCAGCTCGAGGCCGAGCGGGACGCCGCCGCGTCGGAGCAGCCTCCCACCAACTCCTGAGGGCCACCAGCTCCTCAGGGGCCAGCATCTTCCCCTGGCCCAGCCGCTCCTAGAAGACCGGCGGGTTCGTTGCCACCAGGAAGATGGCGGTCCAGTGGCAGAGGTACGCCAGCAGCGTGAGCGCGTGGAAGATCTCGTGGAAACCGAAGACTCCGGGCACCGGGTTCGGACGCTTGAACCCGTAGATCACGGCGCCGATCGTGTAGAACACACCCCCGAGCAGGATGAGGGTCATCATCACGGCATTGGCCTGGAAGAAGTCGACGATGAAGGCGAGCGCGGCATAGGCGAGCAGCAGGTAGAGCGGCACGTAGAGCCAGCGCGGTGCGCCGATCCAGAAGATGCGGAATCCGATTCCGAGGCCGGCGCCGATCCAGACCAGCCAGAGCAGCAACACTGATTTGTCGTGCGGGAGGGCCAGCACGGTGATGGGGGTATACGACCCGGCGATCAGCAGGAAGATGTTGGCGTGATCCATCCGCTTGAGCAGTCGTTTCGTGCGGTCGCTCCAATTGATGCGGTGATAGAGCGCGGAAACTCCGAAGAGCAGCAGCGACGACAGCACGAAGACGGAGCTCGACACCTTGGCCGGCACTCCATCGGCGAGCACGATCAGCACGACGCCGAGCACGATCGCGACCGGGAAGGTGACCGTGTGGATCCAGCCGCGCCAGGTGGGTTTGCGCTCGAGAAGCGCGGCACGGGACGCGAGTGCATCATCCAGGAGGGGGATGTTCGGAAGGTCGGGCCCGTCCTCTTCGGCGTCCAGCGCCGGGTCGAGTGGTCCCTGATCCGATTCCGTTGCCATGAGGCCCCAGTTTAGTGACGCCCGATGCCCGTGAGATGGGAGCAGTCCCATGCTCGTGCACTAGCGTATTGGTGTGGCACAGCGGGAAGTTCCCCTCGGACGAGGCATCCTCTACGGTCTCTACCAGAACCGGATCCGTCGCTTCCTCGCCACCCAGGAACGGCCGAAGCACATCGCGATGATCCTCGATGGCAACCGGCGCTGGGCGCGCCAACGACTGCTCGAGACTGCCGCCCACGGGCACCGTGCCGGAGCCGCGAAGTTCCGTGAGTTCCTGGTGTGGTGTGACGACCTCGGAATCGCCACCGCGACCCTCTACCTGCTGTCGACCGACAATCTCACCGGACGGACCACCGCCGAACTGGATGAGCTGCTCCAGATCATCGCGGACCTCGCCGAAGACCTCTCGCACTTCCGCGACTGGAGGGTGCAGCACGTGGGATCCGTGGACGGCTTGCCGCAGCACCTCATCGAGGCGCTGAAGAATGCCGAGGCCCGCACCGCCTCGAACACCGGGATGCATATCAATCTCGCGGTCGGCTATGGCGGTCGACGGGAGATCGCCGATGCCATGCGCAGCATCGTGACCCAGCACGAAGAGGAGGGCGGCACCCTCGATGCCCTCGCGGAGATCCTCACGCCGGAGCTCATCGGTGACCACCTCTATACCGGTGGCCAGCCCGATCCGGACCTCGTCATCCGCACCTCGGGGGAACAGCGCCTCAGCGACTTCATGCTCTGGCAGAGCGCCCACAGCGAGTTCTATTTCGTCGAGGCGCTCGGCCCGGACCTGCGCGAGGTCGACTTCCTGCGGGCCCTCCGTGATTACGCCCGACGCCAGCGCCGCTTCGGCAGTTAGTGATACCCGATGACCATCGATGACTTCATCTCCGGATTCACCGAAGAGACCGGCTACTTCAATTTCGCCTCGGTCGGGCCCCTGGGTCGCGCCGCAATCGAAGAAGAGCAGGCGCAGGTCGAGCTGCTGCGGCGGTCACGTTTCGGCAGCCTGGCGAGCCTCGAGGAGCAGGACCGGCGCGTGCGCGAGGCGGTCGGGCAGCTGATCGGTTTCGCCTCCGACCAGGTCGTCTTCCAGCCCAACACCAGCTCCGGCCTGATGCACGCGATGTTCGGTATCACCGGGGGAGTGCTGCTCTCGGGGGCGGAATTCCCGTCCCTCCCCTTCGCCGCGGTGCGCGCGGCCGATTCTCTCTCGGTGCTCGCGCCGCACTGGCTCGACACCGCCGGCGGTCCGGTGACCCCCGGCGTGATCCGCGACAGGCTCACCCCGAGCATCGTCGCCGTCGCCGTGAGCCTCGTCGACTTTCGCACCGGCTATCTCGCGGACATCGAGGGGATTCGCCAGGTGATCGGCGATCGCCTGCTCATCGTGGACGCGATGCAGGGATTCGGCGTGGTCGACGCCCCCTACGGAGTGGCGGATGTGATCGCCAGCGGCGGACAGAAATGGGCGCGGGCGGGATGGGGCACCGGCTTCCTCGCGCTGAGCGATCGGGCCCTTGACAGGCTCACCCCGGTCTTCAGCGGCTTCAGCGCCACGGATTCGCCGGACCTCCCCCTCGACGGCGTCCTCCCGCCCGCAGAGGGAGCGAGTGCCTACAGCATCAGCAATCCGAGCCCGATCGACCAGGCTCGCTTCGCCGCGGCGCTGGAGGAGATCGGGTCGGTCGGAGTATCGGCGATCAGCGCCCACCTGGCACAGAAGGTATCCCGCGTCATCGACCTCGCCGACGAGTACGCGGTGCCGGTGGCATCCTCCCGGGCCGAGAACGAGCGGGCGGGGATCGTCATTCTCGAACCGGCCGCAGACCACCTCACCATGCTCACGGCGTCCCTCTTCAACCATGGAATCACCGTGACCGTGCGGGGCGGCACGGTGCGCCTGAGCCCCCACGTGTCGACCGATGAAGACAGCTTCGACGCGCTGCGCGGGGCCTTCACCAGCTATGCCTCGGCCATCACCGTCTGACGGGGTCCAGCGGTTCGTCAAACGTTAATCTTCGCGTAACACGGCGCCGGGCGTGTCGCTCGGGAAAGCCGCAGGCGGCGCACGTAGCGTACGAGCTATCAGGTATGGCGCCTGATCGAGACGGCCACGCAAGTTCGTCTCGAAACGTGTGGTGGCCGTCACGAGGACTAGTTCCGGATGCTGATAAGCATCCGGGGATGGAGCTCACGTGGCCGCTTTCGACAAGACCAGCCCCGCACGCCGTTCTCAGAGTGATGGAGCGACAGGCACCAGCGCCAAGCAAGCCGAGCGCACCTATGTGCTCGACACTTCGGTGTTGCTGTCCGATCCGAAGGCCATCTTCCGCTTCTCTGAACACGCGGTGGTGCTTCCGGTGGTCGTGATCTCGGAGCTCGAAGGAAAGCGCAACGACCCGGAGATCGGGTACTTCGCGCGCCAGGCCCTGCGCAATCTCGATGAGCTGCGCGTGCAGCACGAACGCCTCGACTTTCCCATCGCGGTTGGCGACGGCGGCTCGCTTCGCGTCGAGCTCAATCACTCGAACATGTCGGTGCTCCCGTCCGGCCTGCAGCTCAACGACAACGACTCGCGCATTCTCGCGGTCGCGCTCAACCTCTCGAACGACGGACTGGATGTCACGGTCGTCTCGAAGGATCTTCCGCTGCGCGTGAAGGCAGCGTCGATCGGGCTTGCCGCGGAGGAGTACCGCGCGGAACTGGCCGTCGACTCGGGCTGGACCGGCATGGAAGACGTCACCCTGGGGTCCGACCAGATGGCGAAGCTCTACGACACCGAGAAGCTCACCACCCGGCAGATCGGGGACACTCCGATCAACACGGGCCTCGTCATCCACTCCGATCGGGGATCGGCGCTCGGTCGCGTCACCGCGCGAGGGGAGATGCGACTCGTGAGAGGGGATCGCGACATCTTCGGCCTGCACGGCCGGTCGGCCGAACAGCGCCTCGCCATCGACATGCTCCTCGACCCGGAGATCGGGATCGTCTCCCTCGGCGGGCGGGCGGGTACCGGGAAATCGGCCCTCGCGCTCTGCGCCGGGCTCGAGGCGGTGCTCGAGAAGCAGCAGCACAAGAAGATCATGGTGTTCCGGCCGCTGTACGCGGTCGGCGGCCAGGAGCTCGGCTTCCTGCCCGGCGATGCCTCGGAGAAGATGAATCCCTGGGCCCAGGCGGTCTTCGACACGCTCGGCTCCGTCGTCTCCCAGAATGTTCTGGACGAGGTCGTGGAGCGCGGCATGCTTGAGGTGCTGCCGCTCACCCACATCCGAGGTCGCTCCCTGCATGATGCGTTCGTGATCGTGGACGAGGCGCAGTCCCTCGAACGCAACGTGCTTCTCACAGTCCTCAGCCGCATCGGCCAGAACTCGCGTGTCGTGCTCACCCACGATGTCGCCCAGCGCGACAACCTCCGGGTCGGCCGGCACGACGGCGTCGCCTCGGTGATCGAGACGCTCAAGGGACACTCCCTGTTCGGGCACATCACCCTCACGAGGTCGGAGCGGTCCGCGATCGCGGCCCTCGTCACCGAGATGCTCGAATCGAACGAATTGGCCTGATCAGGGGGCCGCGATTCACAGCGGCGGGCACGACGACGCGGGGTAGACAGCTTAGGCTCTAAGGGTGAACCTGCCTCTCGTCGTCGTGCTCGGCGGGCTCACGATTCTCACTCTCTGGGGATTCGTGGCCCCGCGTTCGCAATGGCGAGCTCTCACCGGCTGGAGCCATCGGGAACTGACCGGTGGCGAGCCCGGACCGGTGATCATCGGTATCCATCGTCTCGCTGCCGGCATCGCTCTCGCGGCTCTCGCCATCGGGGGAGCGTCAGTGGCAGTCGGCCTATTCGATCCGAGCACGCAGGTGAACGTGCGCACCATCACGGATCCCGTGCGTCTGCTCTGGGGCACTCCGGACCCGACCGTGGTGAACCGGGTATTCGTGCCGGTGAACACCGCTCCGACCGGGCTCACCCGGGTTCCCGCGCTGCGCTACCAGGCCGTGAACGCCAAGAACCGGAGCCCTGCTTATCTCTTCGGGCTCGACACGTATGCGCGGCCGCATGCGAGTGCCACCGATGGATACGTCGGTGCCTACCCAGCCGTCGGGCTCACCGCCCTCGACACGGCGGACATCGTGGTGCAGGTGCGGGCCGACAGCCGTTGCACTCCGCAGCAGGTGCTCGTTGTCGAATCGGGCACGTCCATCGCCCTTGCGGTCTACTACGGCCGTCCGGTAGGCGAATCGCTCGACGCCAAGGCGCTCGCCGCACCCTGCGATCCCAAAGCGGCGGGGAACAAGTCCTCTTCGGTGCTCATTCCGATCGATCTCGGTGCCCCGGTCGGAAAGCGCGCGGTGCTGAACCTCGAAGGCACGTCGATTTCGAAGGCCGACACCCCGTAGCTGGCTCCGGGATCGCTCGACCCTGACAACTCAGGACCGCGTGGGTGGGCGAGTCATCGAGAGCACATCGAGGGCGCTGTCGAGAAGCTCCAACGAGACCTCGCCACGCTCGACGAAGCCGAGGTCGATCACCGATTCACGCACCGTGATCGACTTGGCGACTGCGTTCTTCGCGACCTTGGCGGCGGCCTCGTAGCCGATAACCCGGTTGAGGGGGGTGACGATGGACGGGGAGGACTCGGCGAGTGCCCTGGCGTGTTCCACGTTGGCGACGAGACCGGCGACGGTCTTGTCGGCGAGGGCGACACTGGAGTTGGCGAGCAGGCGGATGGACTCGAGCAGTGCGGTGCCCATCACCGGGATGGCGACGTTGAGCTCGAAGGATCCCGACGCCCCGGCCCAGGCGATCGTCCCATCGTTGCCGATGACCCGGGCGGCCACCATCAGCACGGCCTCCGGAATCACCGGGTTCACCTTGCCCGGCATGATCGATGAACCGGGCTGGAGGTCGGGGATGTTGAGCTCGCCGAGTCCGGTGTTCGGGCCGGAGCCCATCCAGCGCAGGTCGTTGCAGATCTTGGTGAGGCTCACGGCGATCACCCGAAGGGCTCCGGATGCCTCGACGAGGCCATCCCGGGCACCCTGCGCCTCGAAGTGGTCGCGCGCCTCAGTGAGCGGAAGACCGGAATCGGCAGCGAGCAGGGCGATGACCTTCTGCGAGAAGCCGGCCGGCGTGTTGATGCCCGTGCCGACAGCGGTACCGCCGAGGGGGACCTCGGCCACGCGAACGATCGTCGATTGCACCCGCTCGATTCCGTAGCGCACCTGCGCCGCGTAGCCGGCGAACTCCTGGCCCAGCGTCACCGGGGTGGCATCCATCAGGTGGGTGCGACCGGACTTGACCACGGTCTTCCACAGCTCCGCCTTAGCCTCGAGCGCGATGGCGAGGTGATCGAGGGAGGGCACGAGGTCGCCGAGAAGCGCGCCAGTCACCGCGACGTGAACGGAGGTCGGGAAGACGTCGTTGGAGGACTGTGAGGCGTTCACATGGTCGTTGGGGTGCACCGGGGCTCCCGCGAACTTCGTGGCGAGAGTGGCGAGCACCTCGTTGATGTTCATGTTCGACGAGGTGCCGCTGCCCGTCTGGTAGGTGTCGACCGGAAACTGGTCGTGATGACGGCCGGCGATCAGCTCATCCGCGGCGAGCACCACGGCCTGCGAGACCGGCGCCTCGAGGATGCCGAGTTCGAGGTTGACGATCGCGGCGGCACGCTTGATTCGAGCGAGTGCCACGATCTGTGCCGGCTCGAGTCCGCTTCCGGAGATGGGGAAGTTCTCGACCGCGCGCTGCGTCTGGGCTCCGTAGAGGGCCGATACCGGCACGCGGACTTCGCCCATCGTGTCGTGCTCGATGCGGTACTCGGATTCAGTCACGGCGTTGTGCGTCCCTTGCTTCGGTGTGCGGGTGGTCGGTGGGCCCTAGACGGCGCCGACGATGATGTCGGGTACGGCCATGCCTTCGAGCAGTCGGTAGTTCGCACCGACGATAGCCAGCGTACCGGCGGCGATCGCGTCGCTGATCAACTCGGAGGTGTGCAGGAGCTCGGCGACGGTGTCGCGCAGGTGCTCTCGCCCCACCTCGGTCGAATCGGGGGTGGCGGAAGGATCCTCGCTGCCGGCCGCGACCCGCTTGACGGCGGGGAAGATCTTCTCGACCAGCTGGTGGATGTGCGGGGGCAGGGGGGCAGCATCCGGTGCCTGCGAGTCGATCGCGGCCCGCACGGCACCGCACTCGTCGTGCCCGAGCACCACGATCAGGGGGACATGCAGCACGGCCACGGCGTATTCGAGGGAGCCGACCACCGAATTGGAGATGATCTGGCCGGCGTTTCGCACCACGAACAGGTCCCCGAGACCCTTGTCGAAGATGATCTCTGCGGCGAGCCGCGAGTCACTGCAGCCGAAGAGGGCGGCGTGGGGGGTCTGCGCGCCGAGTAGTTGCTCGCGACGCTCCACGTCCTGACGCGGATGACTCGGCTCGCCTTCGACGAAACGGGTGTTTCCGCGCGTCATCTCGGCCCAGGCCTGTGTGGGGGTGCGGGGCTGATCGGCGCTGTTCATCGTGTTCCTTCGTCGAGTTGGGCGGCGACCGCCGTGGCGAGGGTGGTGAATTCCGTCGTGGGTGCGGTGCCGTGCAGTACGAGGCTGCTCGACCCGATCACCGTGCTGAGCGAATAGGCGTAGTTTCCCGGATCCTGGTCGGTGCGCCGGTCGTACACGGTCCAGTCATGGCCAGCGAGGGAGGTCGAGCCCGTGGACCGCACGTTCGCGAGCTCGTTCGCCACCCAGGTGGGATTGGCGTCGATGCCCTGCACGAGGCCGATGTACTGGTCGGTCGGGGTGATGAACCCGACCTTCCAGGCGAGCACCGAATCGGAGCCGGTCGTGAGCCCATCGTCGTTCGCGCTCCACCCGGCGGGCAGTGGAGGGGCGGCGAGCACCTGTCCGGCTTGTGGTTCGGAGGCGGCGGCATCGGCCCGGTAGTCGACCGCCGCGCGCGGTACGCCGTCTGGTCGCACAACGACGAGCACGAGCACGAACACGACGGCAAGGGAGGCCAGAAGGGCGAGAACCAAGTTGCGCAGGGTCTGGTTCGCGCGGTGTTTTCGCGAATTCTCCGCCTTGCGGGCGGCGGTCTCCTCCGGGGTCTCCGGTCGACCGAGCTCCGCGACGATGCGGGGAGGGCGATTCCTTTCGGCGGCCATCGGGTCAGCCCTTGGTGGAATCAGGCAGCTGTGCCGAGCGGGCGGCGTCCAGCCGCGCCTTCGCGCCGATGAGCCACTCTTCGCAGCGGCGGGCGAGTGCTTCGCCGCGCTCCCATAGGGCGAGCGACTGCTCGAGGGTCGATGAACCCTGTTCGAGTTCGTTCACCACCCGGATCAGCTCGTCGCGTGCCTGTTCATACGACAGCTCTGCCACCCCGCCGGAAGCGGGTGACGCGGAAGCGGGGGAAGTGGAGGGGGTGGATGCCACGGGACGATTCTAACCGGCCTCGCCGGGAGCATCCGGTGGGGGAGTGACGGTTGCGGAAGCCGAGCCGTGGGCGAGGGTGAGAAGGAGGGGAGTGCCGGGAACGGCATCCGCAGAGCTCCTCAGCACCGCACCTCCGGGGAGCTGGGCGATGGCGTATCCCCGGTCGAGAGTGCGCTGGGGGGAGAGCGCCCGCAGCTGGGAGCGCAGGTCGAGCACGGCGCTGTGGGAGCGCTCGAGCTGTCGTTCGATGAGTTCGGCGCTCCGGCCGATATAGCGACCGAGTTCTTCGGCGCGGGAGTCGACGATCCAGGAGGATGCGGTCAGCACCGGTCGCGACCTCAGCTGTTCGAGACGGTCGATCTCCGTGCGCACTTGCGAGGTCATGCGGTTGCCGATGCGGGCGCGAGCCTGCTGGACTCGAGCAAGTTCGTCCGCGACGTCCGGCACGACGCGCTTCGCCGCGTCCGTGGGGGTGGATGCCCGCAGGTCGGCGACGTCGTCGAGCAGGGGGCGGTCGGCCTCGTGCCCGATCGCACTGACAATGGGCGTGACGCAGGCAGCGGCGGTGCGCACGAGGGTCTCGTCGCTGAAGACGAGCAGATTCTGGAAGTCGCCTCCCCCGCGCGCCACGATGATCACGTCGACATCGGGATCCGCATCCAGTGTGCGCAAGGCCGCCGTGACCTCGGCGGGAGCACGATCGCCCTGGACCGCGGTGTGCACCACGCGGAACTCGACAGCAGGCCAGCGCAACTGGGCATTGCGCAAGACATCCTTCTCGGCATCCGAATCCTTGCCGGTGATCAGCCCGATGCAGCCGGGAAGGAAGGGAAGCGGCCTCTTGCGATCGAGGTCGAAGAGCCCCTCGGCGCGCAGCGCCTGGCGGAGGCGCTCGAGGCGCTCGAGCAGGTCGCCGAGGCCGACATGGCGCATCTCGAACACCTGCATGGTCAGCGAGCCGCCCTTGACCCAGTAGTTCGGTTTGACCAGGGTCACCACCCGGTCGCCCTGCTTCAGGTCGGTCGGCAGCTTCGCCTTCACCGACGACCAGACGGTGAATCCCACGGTCGCGTCGGCATCGAGGTCTTTGAGTTTGCCGTAGACGTTGCCGCCCGAGATCCCCCATTGGGTGATCTCACCTTCGACCCAGACGGCTCCGAGTCGATCGATCCAGCCCTTGATCTTCGCGGAGAGCAGGGCGACCGGCCACGGGGAGTCCACGGTGGATGGCCCCGGATCGATAGTCACGAGCAGCCCTCCCAGTACCTCGCCAGCGCACCCCACGTAGAATCTGAAGGGTGAGCACCATTACCAACGGCGAGGCCGTCAGCCTGAATATGCCGCGCGTTCCCGCGGTACGCAACAGGCTACGGGACATCCCTGTCACGGGAGAGAAGCGGGTGCTGCTCGCGGCACCTCGCGGCTACTGTGCAGGAGTGGACCGGGCGGTCATCGCCGTGGAGAAAGCGCTCGAGCATTACGGGTCGCCGGTCTACGTGCGCAAACAGATCGTGCACAACATCCACGTGGTCTCCACCCTCGAGAAGCAGGGCGCGATCTTCGTCGACGAGGTCGACGAGGTGCCGGAGGGGGCACACATCGTCTTCTCCGCCCACGGCGTTTCCCCCGCCGTCGTCGCGGCAGCGGCCGAGCGCAATCTCGAGGCGATCGACGCCACCTGCCCCCTGGTGACCAAGGTGCATCGCGAGGCCGTGCGTTTCGCCCGCGACGACTTCCACATCCTGCTGATCGGCCATGCCGGGCATGAGGAGGTCGAGGGCACCATGGGTCACGCCCCGGAACGCACGACCCTGGTGAACAGCCCCGCGGATGTCGCGACCCTCGAGGTCGCGGACCCGGACAACCTCGTCTGGCTCAGCCAGACCACCCTGAGCGTCGACGAGACGATGGAGACCGTCCGCCTGCTGCGAGAGCGCTTCCCCCGGTTGCACAATCCGCCGAGCGATGACATCTGCTACGCCACGCAGAACCGCCAGGTCGCGATCAAGAAGGTCGCCGAATCGGCCGAACTCGTGATCGTGGTCGGCTCCGCCAACAGCTCCAACACCGTGAGACTCGTGGATGTCGCGCTCGAGAACGGCGCGAAGGCCGCCTACCGCGTGGACTACGCGAGCGAGATCCAGCAGGAGTGGCTCGATGGTGTCACGACCGTCGGCGTGACCTCCGGGGCATCCGTGCCAGAAGTGCTGGTGCAGGAAGTGCTCGACGATCTTGCCGATGCGGGCTACGGCTCGGTGAGCCAGGTCGTCACCGCGGAGGAGGACCTCATGTTCTCGCTGCCCAAGGAGCTGCGCAAGGACGCGAACGGCCAGGATGACGCGCGGGGGCTCGGAGGCCGCATCCGCCAGCTCGATTGGCAGCAGAAGTGACCGAGCAGCCCGGGGCGGAGCTGCCGAAATACGGCGAGCGTCGTCCGCGGCCGCAATACGGCGAATACGCGACCCCTCAGGAGCAGGCGAAGATCATCGCCGATTCCCTGCCCGCGGTGTCTCCTCTGCTGGTTCCCCCCGCTGACGGCCATTCGACCGCCGCGGGCGCGCCGCAGCCTCCGGATGCCTCGACTCGCGTCCCCGGCACGGCGCCCGCGGCGGGCCAACGTCCGCGTCGCTGGGACATCATCCTCACCGCCGTGCTGCTCGGCTACGCCACGATCAACGTGATTGCGCAGCTGCTCACCAAAGACACCCTTGCCACGATCGTCACCCAGTTCTTCATCACCCAGAACATCGGCCAGTACGTGCCGACCGAGCTCACCGCGAACCTCGGAGAGACCCTCAACGTCATCACGCTCGGGTTGTTCGTGTTCACGGTGCTCGTCACCACTTGGATGCTGCGTCGCGGACGCGTCGCATTCTGGGTACCGATCGCCGGTGGGGTCACCGCAACCGTCGTGGCGCTCGTGTTCGTCGTGATCCTGCTGCAGTCCGACCCGGTATTCATCGCCTACATGAATCGCGCGGGCAAGTAACGCGAAAGGACGCGACTAGCCCTTCGAGTGGCCGGCCGATCCCAGCTGCTTCGTCGCCTCGACCACACGCGCGGCGAGGGCGGACTCCGCGAGCTTGCCCCAGGAGCGCGGGTCGTAGACCTTCTTGTTTCCGACCTCACCGTCGACCTTGAGGAATCCGTCGTAGTTCTTCAGCACGGTGTCGGCGACCGAGCGGCTGTAGGCGTACTGGGTGTCGGTGTCGATGTTCATCTTGATGACGCCGTTCGCCACGGCGAGGGCGATCTCGTCGTCGGTCGAGCCGGATCCGCCGTGGAAGACGAGGTCGAGAGGCTTGGCTCCCGTGCCGTACTTCGACTGGATGCCGGCCTGGATCTCGCCGAGCAGCTCGGGGCGCAGCTTCACGTTGCCGGGCTTGTAGACGCCATGCACGTTGCCGAAGGTCAGGGCGGCGATGTAGCGGCCCTGCTCGCCGAGGCCGAGTGCCTCGACCGTCGCGATCGCGTCATCCAGTGTCGTGTACAGGTGCTCGTTGATGTCGTGGCTGACGCCGTCTTCCTCGCCGCCGACGACCCCGATCTCCACCTCGAGGATCGAGTTGATCGCCTTCATGCGCGGCAGGATCTGCTGGGCGACCCGCAGGTTCTCGTCGAGCGGCACGGCCGATCCATCCCACATGTGGGACTGGAAGATCGGACCGCGACCGGCAGCGACCTCGGCCTCGGAGGCGGTGATCAGCGGCAGGAGGAAGTCGTCGAGCGCGTTCGTGGGGCAGTGGTCGGTGTGGAGCGCGACCGTGATCGGGTAGTTCTTTGCCACCTCGGTGACGAAGGCCGCGAAGGCGAGAGCCCCGGATGCGCGGGCCTTCACGCTCTGGCCGGCGAAGAAGTCCGCGCCACCCGTGGTGACCTGGATGATGCCGTCGGAGCCGGCCTCGGTGAGTCCCTGGAGGATGCCGTTGATCGTCGAGGACGACGAGGCGTTGATCGCCGGGTAGGCGAAGCCGCCGGCTTTCGCCCGGTCGAGCATGTCGGCGTACTGTTCGGGGGTCGCGATGGGCATGGAGATCTCCTTCGTGCGCGCGGTGCGTGTGGGTCTGGTGTGACCCTGAGTCTATTGAACTAAAGAACCTGTGATCTTTCGACTACTTCGCGCAACGGCGATCACCGCCGCTCGGTAGCCTTGACGGGTGAACACTGACACCGGATCGATCTTCCTGCACCCCGACCGCAACCTGGGAATGGAGCTGGTCAGAGCGACCGAAGCAGCCGCGATCAGAGCCGTGCCGTTCATCGGGCGAGGCGACAAGAATGCCGCCGACGGCGCCGCGGTCGATGCCATGCGCAAGTTCCTCGGCACCGTCGACTTCGATGGACTCGTCGTGATCGGCGAGGGCGAGAAGGACGACGCGCCGATGCTGTACAACGGCGAGCATGTCGGCACCGGCCGGGGGCAGGCCTGCGACATCGCGGTCGACCCGATCGACGGTACCTCCCTCACGGCAGCCGGCCGGCAGAATGCGCTGTCGATGATCGCCGTCGCAGACCGCGGAAGCATGTACGACCCCTCCGCTGTCTTCTACATGGACAAGATCGTCACCGGTCACGAGGGGCACGGGGTCGTCGACCTCCGCAAACCGATCGGTGAGAACATCCGCGCGCTCGCGAAGGCGATGAACAAGGATGTCGCGGATCTCGTGGTCGCGGTGCTCGACCGACCGCGTCACGCGCAGCTCATCGAGGACATCCGCGAGTCCGGTGCCGGCACGCGACTCCTGCTCGACGGGGATGTCGCCGGTGGCATCAATGCCGCACGCTACGACGCCCGCATCGATATGTGCGTCGGCCGCGGCGGCACCCCGGAGGGGATCATCACCGCCTGTGCACTGAAGGGACTCGGCGGATTCATCCAGGCCAGGCTCGCCCCGCAGAACGATGATGAGCGTCAGAAGGCGATCGATGCCGGGCATGATCTGGAACGCATCCTCGAGATCGACGATCTCGTCACCAGCGACAACACCTACTTCGTCGCGACTGGCGTCACCGATGGCCAGCTCGTCGGCGGCGTGCGCAAGAAGGGCCCGATCATCCGCACCGAGAGCATCGTGCTTCGTGGCCGCTCGGGCACGATCCGTCGCGTGGTCGCCGACCACCTCGCGGAGAAGTGGCTGTAACGCAGCTTCAGTCGGTGGTCGGCCCCGCCTCGAGCGCACTGACGATCTCTAGCTCGGCGACGAGCTCGAACGCGGTCAGATCGCGGGGCAGTTCCTCGATCTCGGCGTGGGTTCCCAACACCTTCGACTCGTCGAGCACGTTGAGCTTGCGCGCGGACGGCAGTACCTGGCGTTCGAGCGAACCGACGAACCCGTTGTAGTTCTTCACGGTGCTCTCGATCGACCGCCCGAGCTTCTCGATGTGGCCCGCGAGGGTCGCGAGGCGCCCGTAGAGCTCGCGACTGGTCTCGAAGAGCATCTTCGCCTCCTGCGTCACGACATCCTGCTGCCAGCTGAAGGCCACGGTCTTCAGCACCGACCAGAGGGTGACGGGGGAGGAGAGGGCGACGCGCTTCGAGAAGGCGTAATCCATGATCCCGGGGTCCGCTTCCATGGCGGATGCCACGAGGGATTCGCTCGGGATGAACGCGATCACGAGCTCGGGGGAGGCTTCGAGCCCGGCCCAGTAGGCCTTGCTGCCCAGGGTGTCGATGTGCGCCCGCACCGCCCGGACATGCTGCTTGATGAAGGCCTCGCGCCGCGCCCCCTCCTCGCCCGTCGCGGTGACGGCGATCTGGCTCGCCTCGAGGTAGGCGGTGAACGGCACCTTCGCATCCACGGCGATGTTCTTCCCCCCTGGCAGATGGATGACCATGTCCGGTCGGCCTGATCCGGCATCCGACGAGATGCTCGACTGCACATCGAAGTCGACCCGCTCGATGAGGCCGGCCGCCTGCACCACGTTGCGCAGTTGGGTCTCTCCCCACACTCCGCGGGTGGCGTTGTTGCGCAGTGCGGAGGCCAGGGACTCCGCAGTGCTGCGCAGGCGCTCCTCCGATTCGGTGGCGTTGCGGAGCTGCTGCGTCAACTGGCCGTGCTGAAGGCTGCGCTGGGTCTCGAGCTCTGTCACCTTCAGCTGCATGCTGCGCAGGGACTCCTGCACCGGGGTCAGGGCCTGGAGCACCGTGCTCTCCCGCTGCTGCCGTTCTGCCTCGGCGGCCTGATCCCGACGCTGGCGGTCCACCAGCTCGCGATACTGCTCCTGCTGCGCGGCGACCTGCTCCTTGAGCGCAACCGCTGTGGCCTGGATCGCGGCGAGTTCGGAGCCGAGCTGCGACCTCCTGGTCGCCTCCTCCGCCCGCACGGCCCCGAGGGCGAGTTCGTGCTGGGAGGCGAGGAGTGCGGGATCGACGCCGACCGGAACATTCGCTGTGCGGGTGCGTGCCAACAGCAGCCCGATGACCACGCCGAGCACGATTCCGACGACCAGGCCGATGATGAGGGCTGCGATGGGATCCATGCGGCAAGTCTGTCAGCCGGCCCCGACAATGGCCGGGTGCCGCGGTGTCAGGCCCGGAACATGGGGGTCGAATCCGCCGCGCGCGCCCCGATCGCACCGATGCGGCACCCGGTGATGCGGGCGAGCTCTTCGATCGATGACGCGTCATGCCGATTCGCGGCATGCACGATGATCGCGGCGCAGGCCTCGGAGTCGGCGAGGGCATCGTGGTGGGCGAAGTCCTCGAAGCCTGCAGCCATTGCGGCTATCGGCAGCCGGTAGGAGTCGAGGGTGTAGGTCTTGCGCGCGACCTGGAGGCTGCAGAGGTAGCGGAAGTCGGGGATGTCGACGAAGCTGGCCCGGCACGCCCCCGAGATGACTCCCATATCGAAGCCGGCGTTGTGGGCGACGAGGAAGTCGTCGTCGGCGAAGGCCACGAGGTCGGCCAATTGCTCGCTCCAGAGCTTGGCCTCCTCGACATCCGGCGCCATGATGCCGTGGATGCGGGTGTTCCACTCGTTGAAGTGGTCGAACCCGGCCGGAGGGCGGATGAACCAGGCCACCCGGTCGACGACCAGGCCGTCGCGCACCTTGACCAGTCCCACCGAGCAGGCCGAGGCGTTCGAGGAATTGGCGGTCTCGAAGTCGATCGCGGTGAAGTCAAGAGGCATGGTCGCATCGTCTCACGCTCCTCCGACCACGCCCCGGGAGCGACGGCGGCGATCCGCACGACTGGGGGCCGGCATCGCTGCGCTGTCAGGGACGAACTTCGCCGTCAGGGACGAACTGTGCTGCCTAGGATGAACGAATGCCCGACGTGCGCGAACCCACCGATCTCGAGCGCACTATCGTGCTCGCCCAATCGGGGCGCGCGACCACTGCCGAGGTGCTCGAGTCGCTCGCGGTGAGCCCGGTGATCGTGCCGAGCGCGACCGAGATCGTCGACAACCTCGACCAGTTGCAGCCGGTGCTGTTCGACATCGGCGGAGTCTCGATGCTCGCCGTGTTCACCCACGACGACCAGATCGCCGAATTCGGGCGTCTCGCCGCTTTCGGGGTCTCGATCGTCGGTCGCTCCCTCCTCGCATCGATCCCGCCCGGTGCGGGAATCGTCGTCAATCCGAGCCGTTCGATCGGCTTCGAGCTGCTGCCGGAAGGGATCGGCCTGTTTCTGGCGGAACTCCGCAGCCGCCGGGACTAGCCTCGACCGATGGACGAGAACCGCACCGCGGAGCAAGCCCGCTCCTTCGGCCGGGAGGCGGGGGCGTACGACAGCGCCCGCCCCGGCTATCCGGATGCGGCGGTCGACTGGCTCGTGCCGGCGCACGCCCGAACGGTGCTCGACATCGGGGCGGGCACGGGCAAATTCACGCGGTCTCTCGTGCGGCGCGGCTTCGCCACGATCGCCGTCGAACCCGATCCGCTGATGCGGCAGAAGCTTGTCGAATCGCTCCCCACGGTACAGGCGCTCGCAGGCACGGCCGAGGCGATCCCCCTCCCGGATGATTGCGTGGATGCCGTGACGGTCGCGCAATCCTGGCACTGGGTCGACCGACCGGCGGCGACCGTCGAGATCGCGCGCGTGCTGCGACCGGGCGGCACGCTGGGGCTCGTGTGGAACATCCGGGATGAGTCGGTGGCCTGGGTGAATCGGCTCAGCGGCATCATGGGGTCCAGCGACGCGGAGCGTTTCATCGCGGGTGCCATCTCGGTCGGGGAGCCCTTCGGCGCGCTGGAGGAGGCCCAGTTCGAGTGGGGGAACACCATCGGGGTGGAGTCCCTCGTGAACCTGGTCGCCTCCCGCAGCTACATCATCACGGCAACGGACGAGGCGCGCGCGGCGGTGCTCGCCGCGGTGCGCGAGCTCGCGGCATCCGATCCCGCCCTCGCGGGCAGGGGGACCTTCGAGCTGCCGTACCGCACGCACTGCTTCCGCGCGATGCTGGGATGACGCACCGGTACCATTGAGCCTCGTGGCTCTCACTATCGCAATCGTCGGACTGCCCAATGTCGGCAAGTCCACCCTGTTCAACGCACTCACCAAGAATCAGGTGTTGGCGGCGAACTACCCCTTCGCCACCATCGAGCCCAACGTGGGCGTCGTGACCCTGCCGGATCCGCGGCTCGACGCGCTCGCCGAGCTGTTCGGCAGCGAGCGCATCCTCGCGGCCCCCGTCTCCTTCGTCGACATCGCCGGCATCGTCAAGGGTGCCTCCGTCGGTGAGGGCCTCGGCAACAAGTTCCTCGCCAACATCCGCGAGGCGGATGCCATCGCGCAGGTCATCCGCGGGTTCGCCGACCCGGATGTCGTGCACGTGGACGGCAAGGTCGACGCGGCTTCCGACATGGAGACCATCAACACCGAGCTCATCCTTGCCGATCTGCAGACGCTCGAAAAGGCGGTTCCCCGGTACGAGAAGGAAGTCAAGACCAAGCGCACCGAGCCCGCGGTGCTCGCAGCCGCGATCGAGGCGCAGGCCTTTCTCGACTCAGGAAAGCCGCTCTCGTCGTCCAGCATCGACCTTTCGCTTATCCAGGAGCTCGGCCTGCTCACCACCAAGCCGTTCATCTACGTGTTCAACGTGGACGAAGATGTGCTGCAGGATGCCGCGGCGCTCGCGAAACTCGCGGCCCTGGTGGCTCCAGCCAAGGCGATCTTCCTCGATGCGAAGCTCGAATCCGAGCTGATCGACCTCGAGCCGGCGGATGCTGCGGAGCTCCTCGCCTCCACCGGTCAGGAGGAGAGCGGGCTCACCCAGCTCGCCCGCGTCGGCTTCGACACCCTCGGTCTGCAGACGTATCTCACGGCCGGTCCGAAAGAGGCCCGGGCCTGGACCATCCCCAAGGGTGCCAAGGCCCCGCAGGCTGCCGGTGTCATCCACACCGACTTCGAGAAGGGCTTCATCAAGGCGGAGGTCATCGGCTTCCAGGATCTGGTGGACACCGGTTCGATCGCCGAGGCTCGCGCCAAGGGCAAGGCCCGCATCGAGGGCAAGGAATACGTGATGCAGGATGGCGACGTGGTGGAGTTCCGCCATAGTTAGACCTCTGGGGGCAGCAGTTGCCCTGCCACGGTCGATATCTGTCAATGTAGGGACGTGATCGGGCCTGAACTAGAGACTTCTGAGACTGACGCCTTCAGTCGCTCCGCTGATATAGCCGTCACGTTGACACTTCTCGGAGTCGGTCTGCTCGCGACCATCTCTGTCGCACTCGTAGGGCTAAATTGGTCTGACCTAATGGGCGAGGTTCACTATTGGGCCCCGCCAATTCTGATCAGTGTTCAGGCCTCGATATGGCTTGCTAGCGCGTTCATTTGCGGATTGCGTTTAATGCACGCTCAACAGGCGTCTTGGATCGCTATAACAGCTGGCGTGCTCGCTAGCCTGTTTTTCGTCCTCACAAATTTCTTGCTGGTTGCGGCCCTGCCTTGCCCATCCTTCTGTTGAACGAGCAAGACGTGGTGGAGTTTAGATCCAACAACTAGCGACGGTCGGGCCTAGAGGTCACTGAAATCGTCCGATGGGCTCTGGATCTGCTGAACCGTGTTCTCGTTCATAACTAACAGAATGAAGCTCGTTCCAGGGGAGCCCGGGTGACTCAGGGAGTTCGTTCCCGGCTCTACTCGCGAGCCCAGTGCGAGCTGGTCTGCGACGCCGTCGCTGTTTGAATCAAAGACGTCCTTCCCATCGTCTGCGACCACGTCCGCTCGGCTCGACCCGACAGAGATGCCCGTGTCGGTCTGTACGGGTATCCCATTGAGGGCCGCGCCGGTGATCGAGATCCTCGCCGTACCCTCGCCGGCAATGATTTTCACGCCGGTCCACTCGTACGAGGTCAGATTGAAGCTGTAACCGGGCAGGTCCTCGACTTTGGCCACTTTCGGGCCTTCGCCGGCGACCTTCGTGAAGAGCGCAAGCAGACTTTTGCTGTTCTCGAACGTGACTTCGCTCTGTGCGCCGTCGTGCACGTAGGTCACTCCGTCGAGCATCACGATCAATCGGTCCGACGTCCCGGGCGTCGAAGTCGGTGCCGGAGAAGCATCCGAGCTCGGGGGTGTCCCCGAATTGCCTGTGGCCGACGAACACCCCGTCACGAGGAGGCACACTAGAAACGCAGTAAAGCTGAGGATCCTACGGGAAGACATACTCGTACTCTAACGTCGAGAGCCCGCGACGATCGTGGTCACCACCTATGTTCGACGCTTCCGGTGGACGGGGACGCGTGGAGGGCTACGTGATCTTGGAGCACGACGCGAGCCTGCCAGCTTGGTGCGTGGCCGATTCGTTCTCGGCGCGTCGGAATTCGCAATCCGGAGCCTCCGATCCGCTAGATTTACTCCGCCCGCTCAACTATGGCCGGAGGTACTGGGTGACAAAGCCAACGCGTTCGGAGATCGCCATGGTCTTGGGTGCGCTCGCGCTGATCGTTGTGATGAGCGGCTGCGGTCCCAGCAATGCCGGGCCGTCACGCTCTGCAACGCCGTCTTCATCGCCATCAAGCGCAGCGTCCTCGGCTCCCGACGAGGCAGACCCGTCGAAGTGGATCATCAGCTACGAGGGCGTCGGCCCGCTGACGATCCATGGTTCCCTCTCGAGTGAGGCTCCCGCGGTTGGTCCGTCGTATTCGCGGCAACCCGCCGACTACTGTCGGTTTTCGAAACCGACGGTGTTCCTGTCGTCGCGCGACACCACGCTGTGGGCCCTCTCCGACTACGCCAACGGTAAAGCTACCGATTCGATCGTTGAAATCGCTGTCGGTCTCGAACCCGCCGGTCACGCTCTGCCGACGGTTTCACCGCACACCGCGAAAGGTATCGGCGTCGGATCGACCGAGGCGGCGCTGAGGGCTGCCTATCCCGACATCGCTTACGACTCTCACCCTTATGTCGGTTCGACGCACTACCTGCTCACTGACGCGATACCGCTCGACGACGGGGCGCAGCGCTATCTGTTGTTTGTCGTCAAGTCCGGCACCGTCGATGGGATCGTCGTCCAACGTCATAGTCAGTATCTCTACCGCTACTGCGAGGACCAGGGGTAAAGCGCTTGCACCATCTCGTTCCGAGCCTCAGCCTGACCTCGCAGGCCGGCGACGCGGTGGAGTTCCGCTTCAACTACTAGCGGATCTCCTTCGAGTCCCACCCTGGGTCAGTCGTCGAGCGTATCCGGATACCGGGCCCCGTCCGGAAAGTTGCCGAAGAGCGGGCGCTCACCGTCGGTGACCGAGTCGACCAGCAGGTCCCCGCCGACGAAGGCTCCTCGCCAGGACGCTCCCCGGCCGCCGAACACCTCTTCCCGGTCTCCTCGAGAACGCGGACGGTTGATGCCGAATTTGAACGAGTGCACTTCCTCGCGCACGCGCGCGGCGAAGGCCCGATCATCCGTTGCCACCGAGGAGACCAGGCTGCCGTTCGAGACGTTCATCGCGGAGATGAATTCCGCCTCGGTGTCGACAAGCACGATGCTGTCGATCGGTCCGAAGGGCTCGGAGTGGTGCAGCGACCACGCCCGGGGCGGTTCGAGCACGCAGGCGGGAGCGACGTAGGCCGCGATGTCCTGCCCAGTAAGGAACTTCCCTTTCGACAAATCGCCGTGATAGAGGGGGATGCCGCCCATCGTGATCGCCTCGTCGTACTGGGCGCGGAGGTCGGTGGCCTTCACCTTCTGGATCACGGGACCGAACTCGAGCTCTGGCAGCTCATCCGCAGGATCCTCGACGGCGAGCGGATGCCCGAACCGCAGATTCCCGATCACCGACAGGTACATCTCCAGGAATGCCGGGAACAGCCGCCTCTGCACCACGTAGCGCGGGTACGCCGTGCACCGCTGTTTGGCATACTCGAAGCCCTTTCTGAGGATCGGGGCCAGGTCATCCCAGTTCGAGTAGTCCCAGATTCCCCAGGCGTTCAGGCCCTCCTGCTCCAGGATGTGTCGCTTGTTGAAGTTCGCGAGGGTCTGGGCTGCCGCGCGTCCGTTGGACCGTCCGCCAACGAAGGCCAGTGCGCCGAGGCTGGGTGAGGAGACGAGCGCATCGGCAAGCTCGCCTCCGACTCCCGAAAGCAGGGTGACGGGAAGGCCGGCGCGTGCCATCATCGCGTGGGCGAGGGTGAGAGCGTGAAAACCGCCCTGTGAGGGGGTCTTCGCGATGACGGCATTGCCGGCAAGAAGTTGCACGAGCTCGGCGTGCACGAGCACACTCAGCGGGTAGTTCCACGACGCGATATTCGAGATCGGGCCGGCAAGGGGCCGCCGACCCTCGAGCTGCCTCCCGATCTGACCGAGATACCACTCCACCCCTTCGATGCAGCGGTCGATATCGGCACAGGCGATCTTCCACGGCTTTCCGATCTCCCAGACCAGCAGCATGGCGATGGCGTCGCGGTTGTCACGGAGCCCGTCGAGGGCGGCCCTCACCCGCGCAGCGCGCTCCTCGAGTGGCACGCCGCCCCAGTCGCGGTGCTGGCGAACCGCATCCGCAACGGCGGCGACGGCTGTGTCGTGATCTACCCGCGCCGGGCCGAGGATCGGTGACTGGTCGACCGGACTCACGTGCTCGCCGGTCGTGCCAACGGCTCGCCAATCGCCCCCGATCAGGTTGCGGATCCGATCCGTGTCGAAGGCCTCCGGAGCACGGTGCCGTGCCAGGTCGGAGACCGTCGCCCAGTCGGTACCGGGCTTGAGTATGAGCGTCATTGCTGTTCCGTTCCAGGGGCTGTGGTCGCTGGCCCGAAATGGGGTTGAGTAATCGTATGGGGCTGTCGCCACAGGCTCGGGGCGTGCCGGAGGATTGCCAGCAAAGGCGCATCTTGCGTCGAGCGAGCGACCCGGGCGCCGACGTACTCCCGGTCGGGGTCTGTCAGGACCCGCTGGCGCTACCGGTGCGGGTGCGTCGGCGTATGAGACCACCCGGATACCGCACCCAGCGATCGTCTCTCAGCGCGCGGTCCGTCGCTCGACGACTCCCCGCACGAAGGCCGCCTGGCCGGCATGCTCGAGGTCGTCGCTGATCACGCTGACAATCCGCGCGGCAAGCGTCACTGGCGGTGTCCAGCGACGATCGATGATCCGCTGGAGGTCGAGGTCTGAGAGGGTGCCGAGATAGCGCACCGTGCGATCGTGAACGTCGTTGTGGTACCCGACGAACCGGTCGCAGGCGATTCCCGCGACCTTCGCCACATCGGAGGAGGTCTGGCCGTAGCCGGTCGCACCGACTTCGAACGGCAGAGCGAATTTCTCGGACCATCCGTCTGCGGTCCAGGCCTGTTCGGTGCCGGCCAGTTCCGAGATGTGGTCGTCCTGCACGCGGCTGAGATGCCAGAGCAGCCAGCCGATCGAGTTGGCGCCGTCATCGACGCGTGCCGAGAGCTGTTCGGGGGTCAATCCCTTCGCTGCACGGTGCACGGAGTCCCTGATCCGACCGAAGGCATCGATGAGAAGGGCTGCAGAAGTCATCATGTTCCGACGCTACGCGCGCCGGGTGAAGCCGAACAGGGACTTTCTGCCCCCATCGCGGCTACAGCAGCGCCGCGAACCGACCGAGCAGCAGCCACACTCGGGCGCAGCGGCTAGAGTTCCATGCGGCCGGCGACTCCACCGGCCCTCGAGAGGACAGCATGAGCCTGGTTCGACTGAACGACGTGGAACTCCGCTTCGAGAACGCGCCGATCCTGCGCGAGGCATTCTTCCGGCTCGACGGCAGAGACCGGGTCGGGATGATCGGTCGCAATGGCTCCGGCAAGACGAGCATTCTCAAACTGATCCTCGAACAGGTGACCCCGGATGCCGGAACGGTCGCGGTGGAACCCGGCACCCGCATCGGCTACTTCTCGCAATTCTCCGAGCTCGACGGCACCGCGACGATCGTCGAGGTGCTCGAGGGTCTCTTCTCCGAGATCGCCGCCATCGAGGGGGAACTCGCCTCGATCGACGCCGCGATCGCGGCGGATCCCACCGCCGACCTCGACCCGCTCATCCACCGCCAGTCCGACCTGTTCGGTGAGATGGACCGGCTGGATGGGTGGGACTACCGCCGCCGCATCGACACCGCGCTCACGACCCTCGGCTTCACCGAGGCCCACCGGGTGTGCGCGATCGACGAGCTCTCGGGGGGCTGGCGCAACCGCGCCGCCCTCGCCAAGATCCTGCTCGAAGACCCGGATGTGCTGCTGCTCGACGAGCCGACCAACTTCCTCGACGTGGCCGGCGTCGAATGGCTCGAGGCGTGGTTCCGCGGGTTCCACGGAGCCGCCGTCATCGTCTCGCACGATCGCACCTTCCTCGACGCGGTCGCGACCCGCATCATCGAGATCGAGAACTACCACCTGCACGAGTACCCGGGCAATTTCGGCGAGTACATCATCCAGAAGCAGTTCCGACTGAAGACGCTCGAGGCGCAGTTCCAGCACGAGTCGGAGTTGCTCGCCTTCGAGGCTGAAGGCATCGCCGACCGCCGCGATGCCGCAAAGGCGGCTAGTCGTGGCCTCGACAAGCAGCTCTCCCAGATCAAGAAGGCTCGCGCACCGCGGCCGGTCGACCAGATCATCACCGAGATCTACGGCGGACTGCACGTGAAAGACGTGCTCTGCCGCGTCGAGGGACTCGGCAAGTCGTACGGCGAGCGGGCGCTCTTCGGGGGGCTGTCCTTCGAGATCAGGCGCGGCAATCGCATCGTGGTGAGCGGTGCGAACGGCAGTGGCAAGACCACTCTGCTTCGGGTGCTCACCGGCGAGGAGAAGGCGGATGCCGGCACCGTCACCTGGTCACCGGGCGCGAAGGTCGTCTCCTACAACGAGGTGCTCGCCGCGCTCGACGACGGCGACACCGTCACCCACGCGGTCAACGCCTACCCCGACAGCCTCGCCCTCACGGCGACCCGCAAGTCGGTCGGCAGGTTCCTCGACATGTTCCAGTTCTCGCAAGCCGACCTCAAGAATCGCATCGGCAATCTCTCGGGAGGCCAGCGGGCGCGGGTCGCCATGGCCCAGTGCCTGCTGTCCGGGGCATCCGTGCTGCTGCTCGACGAGCCGACCAACCACCTCGACCTCACCAGCACCCAGGTGATGGAGCGGGCGTTGCTCCACTTCCCCGGAGCGATCGTGGTGGTCAGCCACGATCGATTCTTCAGCGAGAAGGTCGCGAACCGTCGCATCGAATTCGGAGCGGATGGCGCGCAGCCGGGCGCGCTCGAGGTGCGCGCCGCCTGACCCGTCAGGCCCGGGGCTCCCGCGGGATCCGCGCGGCCAGTGGGTCGGACTCCGGATCCCACGGTTCGGGCATCCCGATCGGATTCGGGTAGGGGAACAGTGTGCCGACCGCGGTCGCCAGGGGCCGGAGGATCACCGCCAGCTCGCGAAAACCGGCATCGTCGAGGTGCGCGACGGGGCCGACGGCGAGCGCGTTCGTCAGGTGTTCCGCCGTGGCAAGGGCGGCCGTGCCCTGAGCGGTGGTGCGGCCATCGCCATCGATGAGATCGTCACGCCTCAGATCACCGAGAGCGGTCTGCCACTCGTCGTCCGACCAGCCTCGTGAGCGCTGCATGGCTGTCGCGTCGAGGTCGAGGCCGCTCCGGAGCAGGATGGTCGACAGCCCGGCGATCTCTCCCGCGACGAGAGCGATCACGTGGCCGTCACCCCGATGCTCACGGAGTGTCGCCGTCGCCTGCCAGAGCCGACGGTAGGGATCCTGCTCGGTCGGCAGCGCGCGGTTGGCCGCGGCGAGGGGGCGCCCGACCGTGTCGGCGTGCGCGGCGACATCCGAGAGAGCGTCGGCGGCGCGGGCCACCGCCCCGGTGTCGGGAAGGAGGCTGCGCAGACTCGCGGCCGCACCGATCGAGCGGGCTTCGAGGGCGGCAGCCGGAGTCACTGTCTCCCAGACCGCAGGCAATGCCCGCTCGACGAGGGAGGGTGCGAATCCGCTGAAGATGGCTGTGACGGGTGCCGCACCGATGGCTCCGAGGGGGGCGGCACGACCGGCGAAGTAGCCGTCCCAGTAGCGGGGGAGCCCCGCGGCGGCGAACGCTTCACGCGCCTCGGGAGCGAAGTACGCGACGGCATGGATCGGCTCGAACAGGGTCCAGAGTGCGCGGGTCAGATGCTGGCGGTCGGTCATGGCTCAACGCTAGTGTGCCGCTCGGGGCCCGGAAGGTGCGCAGCAGGCAGGCCGACGATGACCGCCGACGCGATCGAGTCGCGCCCTTCACGACCTTCCCGTGGCTGTTCTGGGTGACCGTGACGAGCATCCTGGCTCTGAGGCTGCGCCGGGCCGCAGCGATCGCGGACCCGGCGCCAGCCTGGCTCAGGACGCGGGGTGGGTGAACGGCACGCGCTCGAAGATGAGCGGCGTCGTCGCTCCCCGCGGAGCCTCGGTCGCCTTGAGCCAGTCCTGCGCGTTCGCGGAACCGTCAACGGTGAGGCGCGTGAGGTTGGTCGCGGCGGTCGACTGGCCGTAGAACGTGAGCCATGAGGATCCGCTGGCCAGGGGGTGGTCCTCGTTGAAGACGTGACTGTCGCCGTTGATCAGGTACACCGGGCCGCCGAAGGTGTTCGCCTGTTCGATGAGCGTCTTCACCAGCGGGGTGAAGGCCGCATAGTCGGATGGTGCGGGATCGGTCCCCGTCGGGTCGAACATGTCGGCCTGGGTCATCACGACCACCGCGCGGTCATGGTGACGACGGGCATCCTGGAAGGTCTCGGTGAGCTGGCGGATGTCGGCCTGGGTGCGCGCCTGCACCTCCGCCACCTGCTCGGGTGTCGGTGTCGTCTGGCCGAGGCCGGACCAGGGGAGGAGCGAGTTGTCGCTTCCGGGAATGTTGACCGCCGTGAAGGAGATGTCATTCTTACGGAAGTCGACGTTCTCGGGGAAGCCGGACCGCGCCTGCGAGTCGACTCTCATCGGTGCTCCGAGCGTCACACCGGGGCGCGGGAAGAAGGTCTTCCGCACCGCGGCAAGGCGCTCCAGCGGGTTGTAGGCGCCGTTGTTGGCACGGTGGCAGTCGGTCCATTCGTTGTCGCCGGGGGTATAGACCAGAGGCAGGCGGAAGCTGTCGAAGTTGCTTCTGATGCTCGCGAAGTACTCGTCGGAGCAGACCGACGATCCGTTCTTGATGTCGCCGACATGGCCGACGAAGGAGAGTTCTTTGTGCGCGTTGAGGTCTTGGACGTACGACGGGAAGGCCGCGATCTCGGCGGCTCCGTACGGCACATCGCCGATGACTCCGAAACTCAGGCTGGCGCGGTCCGAACCATGGCCGGGGTCATCGTGGCCGTGGCCTTCGCTTCCGGCGAATGCCGGGGCGGCAGCCCCCGCCACCAGCAGTGCCGCTGCGGCGGTGGCGATGATCAGAATTCTCTTCGTGCGCATGGGAGATCCTCCAGGTCGTTGAGTATGAACCGTGAGGAGGTTAGGAGCCCGATCTGACCTGCGGGGGTCGGGGAGGTGAATTCCCTATGACGTCGCTTGGTGACGACGTCGAATCCACCGCCAGGCGCCCGTGCTCCAGAGAGCCCAGGCGACGAGCAACGGTTGGAACAGCAGGCGGATACCGCGCGCGAGGTCGGTGTTGAGCCCGAAGGAGTCGGTGTGTGTGACCAGTTGGGAGATGTTGCCGGGGAACACGAGGAGGAAGAACGCCGCCACGACGATTCCGACGAACACGCGCTGACGGGTGAGCAGCACGAGGCACAGCCCGAGGGCGATCTCGACGATTCCGGAGGCGATCACCACGAAGTCCGAGTCCAGGGGCAACCACTGCGGAACCTGAGCGCGGAAGGCGATGCGGCTGAAGGTCAGGTGGCTGACACCGGCCAGCAGAAGGAAGGCTGCGAGCAGTAGGCGCCCGATGGTGCGGGGAGCGGACTGGTGGTCTGAGGACGATGAAGGCACGTCCCGAGCCTAGGTGGGCGGCACGAATCCGTCGGCCGACGGGCCTTGACCGTCGCCAGCTTCGAACATACGATTCCCATCATCGTGCGCCCCCGAACGCCCGCCTCAACGAAGAGAGCAGGAGATCCGCCATGGCCATCATCCCTTCCCCCCTCCACCGCGCAGTCCATCGCACGGCGCGGACGGTCGTGACGATCCTCGTCTCGTTGGCCATCGCACTCTCCGGTGCGGCGTTCGCGCCCGCGGCCTTCGCCGATCAGGGGCGTCCGTCGGGCGGATCCGCGGTCGTCGATTTCGGACCGAACGTGAAGATCTTCGACCCGAGCATGCCGCAGAGCCAGATCCAGGCGACTGTCGATGCCATCGCGGCCCAGCAGGTCGACAACGAGATGGGCACGGCGCGCTTCGCGTTGTTGTTCAAGCCGGGTGTCTATGGCACCGTGGCCGATCCGCTGGTCTTCCAGGTCGGCTACTACACCGAGGTTGCCGGCCTCGGGGTCTCGCCGGGCGATGTCACGATCAACGGGCACGTGGATGTCTACAACCGCTGCTTCACCGCCGACAACTGCAGCGCGCTCGACAACTTCTGGCGCTCCGTCTCCAACCTCACGATCAATGTCGCCGGGGGAACGGACTGCCGGTCATCCGGCGAGTTCTGGGCGGTGTCGCAGGCGGCGCCGATGCGTCGGGTCGACGTGACCGGCGGCAACCTCACCTTCATGGACTACTGCACCGCCGGGCCACAGTTCGCCAGCGGAGGGTTCATGGCCGACTCGAGGGCCGGCGCGATCGTCAACGGCTCGCAACAGCAATTCCTGGTGCGCAACAGTTCCATCGGCTCCTGGTCGAACGGCGTCTGGAACCAGGTGTTCTCCGGAGTGACCGGTGCGCCGGCCCAGGCCTTTCCCGACCCCACCTACACCACCCTCGCAACCACCGCCGTGAGCCGGGAGAAGCCGTATCTCTTCTTCGACACCGCGAAGAACCGCTACAGCGTCTTCGTTCCGGACGGTCGCACCGACTCGGTCGGAGCCAGCTGGGAGAGTTCGCCGACGGCGGGCCGTGCCATCCCGCTCACGGATTTCTTCGTCGCCTCACCCGGCGTGCCGGTACGCACGATCAACGACCAGCTCGCCCGCGGTAAGAACCTGCTGTTCACCCCCGGCGTCTACGACATCGACCGCACCATCTCGGTGAAGCGGGCGAACACCGTGGTGCTCGGACTCGGCGTCGCCACTCTCACCGCGATGAACGGTGCGGTGCCGCTCGCCGTCGCCGACGTCAGCGGAGTGGATGTCGCCGGCCTCATGATCGATGCGGGCGCGGTGAATTCACCGGTGCTGCTGCAGATCGGCACGAAGCGGGATGGCCACTGGCACGACCACGACGCGGAGTCGGACAACCAGCGCCGGACTGGAGCGCGCAACCAGACCGCCATCCAGGACGTGTACTTCCGCATCGGTGGCCCGCACGTGGGCAAGGCCACCGTCGCCCTGCAGGTCAACAGCGATAACGTGCTGCTCGACAACATCTGGGCCTGGCGTGCGGACCACGGCCAGGGGGTCGGCTGGACGGCCAATACCTCGGACACCGGGGTTGTCATCAACGGCCGCAATGTCACCGCGACCGGCCTCTTCTCCGAGCACTTCCAGAAGTACAACGTCATCTGGAACGGCGAGCGCGGCACCACAGTGTTCTTCCAGAACGAACTGCCCTACGACGCCCCGAACCAGGCGGCGTGGCAGCATGACGGGGTGCTCGGCTGGGCCGGCTACAAGGTCGCCGACTCGGTGAAGACCCACACCCTGTGGGGCGGCGGCAGTTACATCTTCACCAACGTCGACCCCACCATCCACGCAACGCGGGGATTCGAGGTGCCGGTGACCCCGGGCGTGCAGCTGCGCGACCTCCTCACGGTGCAACTCGGAGCGGGGACTCTCGACCATGTCGTGAACGACACCGGCGCCCCGGTGACATCCGCCGCCGTCGGTATCCCGAGTTTCGTGGTCAGCTTCTGACCCGCACGTGACTGCGAGCGTGGTCGATCGCCGCGTCGAGATCGTCGAACAGGTGTTTCTGGTGACGAAGGGAGCTGATCACCCCCACCCGGGTCGCCAGCTGCAGGTGTCGTTCCTGAATGCCCTTGACCAGTACGGTGATGCCGCGGCGCTCGAGACCGTGGATCATCTCGGTGATGACGCGTGCGCCCGTGGCATCCATCACCTGCAACTGCGAGAGCCGCAGGATCACGACGTCGACTCCGGTGATCTGCGTCACCTGGTCGAGCATGCGCTCGGCAGCGCCGAAGAAGAGAGCGCCCTCGAAGCGGAAGAGCGCGATGTGCTCGTCACCGGGCAGGGCCGGGCTCGGAAGCGGCTCCCGGTGCACACCCCCCGATTTCGAGAGCGTGCGCAGCGCGAAGAACGCGGCGACGGCGATGCCGATACCCACGGCCACGATCAGGTCGAATGACACGGTGATCAGGGCGGTGAGCACGAAGACGACGGTGTCGGAGCGGGTGGAACCGACGACACTGCGCACCGTCGACACCGACACCATCCGGGTTGCTGTGACCATGAGCACCCCGGCCAGTGCGGCGAGGGGGATTCCCGACACCACTCCCGAGGCCAGGGCGACAATGCCGAGCAGGACGAACGAATGGATGATCGCCGCGAGCCGGGTGCGTCCGCCGGAGCGCACGTTGACCGCGGTGCGGGCGATGGCGCCGGTCGCGGGCATCCCCCCGAAGAATCCGGATGCCACGGATGCCAGCCCCTGGCCGACCAACTCCCGATCCGGGTCATAGGTGCCGGTGTCTGCGAGGGCGGCACCGACCCGTGCGGAGAGCAGCGACTCGATCGCCGCCAGCGCGGCCACTGTGAAGATGGGCCCGACCAGGGAGCCGAGGGTGGCGAGATCGATGGCCGGCAGCGTCGGCGCGGGCAGGGAGCTGGGCAGCGCCCCGATCCGCGCAAGGGGCAGGTGGGCGAGCGAGGCAGTCACCGAGACGAGCACGATCGCAATCAGGGACCCGGGCAGTTTCGGATGGATGCGCGGGGCGAGGATCATGACCACCGCCACGACTGCCACGGCGCCGATCGCCCAGGCGACGGTCTCCGCCTTCACGGAGGCGAAGGACTCGACAGCGGCGACTAAGGCATTGCTGCTCTTGCCGGCCGTGGCGCCGATCGCCGGGGGCACCTGCTGCAGGAAGATGATGACGGCGATGCCGAGGGTGAAGCCCTCGATCACCGGCCAGGGGATGTAGGAGACGACTCGCCCGAGTCGCAGCGCGCCGGCCACGACCACCACGATTCCGGCCGCGAGGCTCACCAGCGCGACGACCCCCGCACCGTGGGCGACCACCACCGGTCCGAGCACCACCACCATGGCACCGGTCGGCCCGGAGACCTGGATGTTCGAACCCCCGAACACCGCGGCCACCACGCCGGCGATGATCGCCGTGATGAGCCCGCTCTCCGCACCGGCGCCGGAGCTCACCCCGAAGGCGAGCGCGAGCGGAAGCGCGACGATCCCCACGGTGATGCCGGCCACGATGTCACCGCGCCAGGTGCGCTTCACCGCGCGATAGTCGTGCCAGCTGGGAAGGAGCGAACGGATCGAGCTTCCGACGGTCATGCGGCTGCCTCCTCGAGTACCGAAGTCTCGAGGGCCGGCATCACTTCTCGACGCTACGCCGCCGCAGGGGTGCCACCGGGGTCTTTGGTCCCGGGTCGCACATCCGATCCTTCGAATGAGCCGAAGCGCGGCACTCGGACGGCGACGTCAGGCCGAAGCCGCCCGATACCGCGACAGTCGTGTCACGAGGGGCGCGGAGATCCGGAGGGCGAGCACCGAGATCCCGAGCATCGTCAGCGCGGCGAGGATCACCGGCGGAATCGAATCGGACAACACCGAGAACGGCGTGACGCCGATCGCGACGAGCGGCCAGAGCACACTGCCGAAGGCCAGCATCGCGACGAAGAACCTCGACGGTCGGCTGAAACCGCCGACGATCCAGCCCACCGCGATCACCAGTGGCGGGATCACGCGTGGAGTCGTCAGGCCGAGGGGCCCGGAATAGCTCCACGCGAAGACGACGGCCGTGATGGTGACGATCGCAGCGATCGACACCACCGAGACGATCATCCACGCCCGATAACGTGCCCGGTTCGTCGAGTCCGACACCCTCGGACCGGTGGCACGCGGCGGAGGGCGCCAGTCGTCGTGGACACGTGACTCCGAGGCGGTCGGGCCCGCGGGGGAGCGGGAGGCGCCCCCGCGTACGCCGGCTCCGGCGTACAGGTGAGCGCGGTCGTACTGCGCACGAAGGGCCGGATCGAGGAGGTCGCGCTTGGCCTCGTTGAGGCGAAGCGTCATCGCTTCGCCGGCGGCTCCGGAGACGTCGGGATGGTAGAGCCGGATGAGTCGGCGGTAGGCGTTACGAATCTCATCGGCTGTGGCTTCGGGGGTCACACACAGCAATTCGTAATGGGTCGGGGTGTCCATTGAGTCTGATCCTAGGGGATAGAAGACCCCCCGAACGCGGGACAGCCCCAGCTGTGCCCCGATTGCGCTCGCCCGGGAACAAATCCAGGCCCCGGGCGGATTCACAGGCTGCCCTCCCTAGTCGATCGGCAGCCTTCGTGGTTGCCTGTAGAGGTGACCGACTTTCCGATGTTTCCCCTGGGGTCCGTGCTGTTTCCGCACATGCCGTTGCCGTTGCGCGTCTTCGAAGAGCGCTACCTCGTGATGCTGTCCCGCATCCTGTCCGATGAGCCCTCGGAGTTCGGGGTCGTGCTCATCGAACGTGGCCAGGAGGTCGGCGGAGGGGAGCAGCGTTTCACGGTGGGGACCGTCGCGCAGATCCAGCAACTGGATGCCACCGAAGACTTCGTCGTGCTCGTCGCGCAGGGGGAGCGTCGCATCGAGATCCTCGAATGGCTCGAGGAGGATCCTCATCCGGCGGCCCGCGTGCGTGACATCCCCGAGCTCGTGTGGAGTGACGAGTTGATGCCATTGAGGGTGAGGGCGGAGGAAGCGGTGCGCCGAACCCTGAGGCTGGCGAGCGAGTCGGGAGACCAGCTCTGGTCGCCGGATGTCGAGATCTCCGACGAGCCAGCGGCCGCGGCCTGGCAACTCGCCGCGATCGCGCCGATCGGCGAGCTCGACCAGATCGCCCTGCTGCGATCGACCACCATGGAGGGCCTTCTCGAGGCACTCATCGAACTGATGGATTCGGCCGTGGAATCGTTCATCGCACCGTGGCCTGAGGAGGACTAGAACCCTCGACAGGCGAGCGTAGGGTTGAATTCATGGAATTCAGATACCTCGGAAACTCAGGCCTCAAGATCTCGGAGATCACCTACGGCAACTGGCTCACCCACGGCTCGCAGGTGGAGAACGACACCGCGAAGGCCTGCGTGACCGCGGCCCTCGATGCCGGCATCACCACCTTCGATACCGCGGACGTCTACGCCAACACGATGGCCGAGACCGTGCTCGGCGAAGCGCTCAAGGGCCAGCGCCGCCAGTCGCTCGAGATCTTCACCAAGGTGTTCGGACCCACCGGTCCCAAGGGCCATAACGATGTGGGGCTGTCCCGCAAGCACATCCTCGAGTCGATCGACGGATCGCTGCAGCGCCTGCAGACCGACTATGTCGACCTCTACCAGGCCCACCGCTTCGACTACGAGACGCCTCTGGAGGAGACCTTCCAGGCCTTCGCGGATGTCGTGCGCCAGGGTAAGGCGCTGTACATCGGGGTCAGCGAATGGACTGCGGACCAGCTTCGTGAGGGCGCCGCCCTGGCGAAGCAGTTCGGGGTTCAGCTCATCTCCAACCAGCCGCAGTACTCCGAACTCTGGAGGGTGATCGAGGCAGAGGTCGTGCCGACCTCGAAGGAACTCGGCATCTCGCAGATCGTCTGGTCGCCGATCGCGCAGGGCGTGCTCACCGGCAAGTACGCTCCAGGGGCCGCGCTTCCGGAGGGAAGCCGGGCCACCGACGAGAAGGGCGGCGCGAACATGATCTCCCGCTTCATGACGGATGACGTGCTCGGCCGCGTGCAGAAGCTCAAGCCGATCGCCGACGAGTTGTCGTTGTCGCTCGCGCAGCTCGCCGTGGCCTGGGTGCTCCAGAACGAGAATGTCGCCTCGGCGATCATCGGCGCATCCCGTCCGGAGCAGGTCAAGGAGAACGTCGTCGCATCCGGGGTCGCCATCCCCGCCGAACTGCTCGGCCGCATCGACGAGGCTTTGGGCGATGTCGTGGAGAACGACCCAGCCAAGACGCTCGACAGCTCTCCGAAGTCGCGCGAGGCGTAGCCCCGCGAGGCGTAGCCCCGCGAGGCGTAGCCCCGCGAGGCGTAGCCCCGCGAGGGACACGGCAGTAGCCGACCGCGGATCCGTTGGATGACACGCCGCCTGGGCGCTTCCCAGCGCGGCGTGTCGCCCGGATCTCCGCCCTGAACGCCGGGGCACTTGGGCACCGGGGCAGCGCAGCAGGGCAATAGCCTGAGGCCATGACGAACGAGGCCACCTCGCCGATCGCCCCTGCGCCCACAGTTCGGGAGGCGACCGGCCAGAGTGTCACCCTCATTCGCCTCGTCGCGCTCGGCCTGCTCGTGGCCGGGGTCGTCAACATCGTGGGGTTCTCGGAATTCCCGCCGAATGCCCCGGTCGAGCAGGTGTACGCGATCGGTATCGCGCTCTCCCTCACCGTGACCGCACTGGTGCTGTTTCTTCGCTCGTTCGTGATCGCCCGGAGACCTGCCGGTCCTTCTCCGCGCGGCGAGAGGGTCGGTGCCCTCACGATCCTCGCCGTCGTGTTCGGCGCTGCGACGGCAGCGGCCGCCCTGCTCCTCGGCGGGGCTGAACAGCTGGGGCTCTTCCTGCAGGGTGCCCGGCTGCGCTACATGTACGAGACCGAGGGAGTGTTCTTCTTCGGCATTCCCTGGGTGCTCGGTATCGCCTTCGGTGCATTCGCGTTTCGGCGCGGAGGCGGTCGGCCCAACACCCTGCTCGCGATCGTCGCCCTGGTGCTCGGTGCGCTGGTCGCGATCCCCACCATCGCGGCATCCCTCATTTACGGGCTCGGCCTGAGCGATTGACGATACCGAGCGATTGACCACGGCGGGCGGTCGACCCCGAGGCGACGCTGCACTGTTCCCTTGCTAGGCTGGCCCCACAATCGAAAACTGGGCCGCACACGCGATGCGGGAGAGCCCGACCCCGGTCGGGCACCGAAGGAGCAAGCCTCCCCGCCAATCTCTCAGGTCTACGTACCGCATCGAACTGGCCACTCTGGAAAGTGGATGACCGGACTCTCACGTTCGCCATCCCGCCGAAGGTGAAAGCGCTCCGGCGTGAAACTCTCAGGCCCATGACAGAGGGGGAGTTTCATCCGCAGCCCGCGCGCGCCAGGAGAACTCCGTGCCAGACAAGAACGTGACCGAGAAGACCGAAGAACGATACTCACCGCTGAATCGTGTCCACGTGGAGGCTGGCGCGAGCTTCACCGACTTCGCGGGCTGGCAGATGCCGGTGCGCTACTCGAGTGATCTCGCCGAACATCACGCGGTGCGCACCGCGGCCGGCCTCTTCGACCTGTCCCACATGGGCGAGATCGTGGTGCTTGGGCCGGAGAGCGCCGATGCGCTGGACTACGCCTTCGCCGGCAAGATCTCGGCCGTCGCCATCGGCCAGGCGAAATACAGTCTTCTGCTCGGCCGGGAGGGCGGGATCATCGACGATCTCGTTGTCTACCGCACGGGCGAGGACCGCTTCATCGTGGTCGCCAATGCGTCCAATCGCGAGGCGGTCGCTGCCGAGCTGCTCGAGCGCACCGCGCCATTCGACTGCGAGGTCTTCGACGAGAGCGACGACATCGCGCTCATCGCCATCCAGGGGCCCAAATCGTTCGAGATCCTGAGCCAGGTGCCGGGCATCGTCGTCGCCGGACTCGCCGATCTCAAGTACTACTGGTCGACCCCTGGACAGTTCGAGGGGCACGAGATCCTCGTCGCCCGCACGGGATACACCGGCGAAGACGGCTTCGAACTCTATATCGCCCCCGATGCCGCAACCGCCCTGTGGCGCGCGATCGCCGAGACGGGCGCGGGCAGCGGACTGGTGCCGGCGGGTCTCGCCAGCCGCGACACCCTGCGCCTCGAGGCGGGGATGCCGCTGTACGGCCACGAACTCGGTCTCACCACGTTCCCCGTGCAGGCCGGCCTCGGTCGGGTCGTCAACCTCAAGAAGGAGGGCGACTTCGTCGGTCGTTCTGCGGTCGAAACCGGACCGGCCGAAGGGGCTCGCGTTCTCGTCGGTCTGCGGGCCGATGGCAAGCGTGCCGGCCGGGCGGACTACCTCGTGCTCGATGCCGACGGCACCGAGGTGGGAGTGGTCACCAGCGGTGCGCTCAGCCCCACCCTCGGGTACCCCATCGCGATGGCCTACGTCGATCCCGCCGTGCGTGAACTCGGCACCGAACTGTTCCTGGATGTGCGCGGGACCCGCGTACCGGCATCCGTCACCGCACTTCCCTTTTATCAGAGAGAGGCCAAATAGTCATGGCTGAACAGAACACCCTTCGTTACACGGCCGAGCACGAGTGGCTCGATGTTCAGGGCGACATCGCTATCGTCGGCATCACCGCCTATGCGGCGGAGAAGCTCGGCGATGTCGTCTTCGTCGATCTGCCCACGGTGGGAGCCACCGTCGCGAGCGGCAAGATCGTGGGCGAGATCGAGTCCACGAAGTCGGTCGGCGAGCTCTTCGCCCCGGTCGACGGCACGGTCACCGAGGTGAATGACGCCGTTGTGGCCAATCCCGAACTCGTGAACAGCGACCCCTTCGGGGAAGGCTGGCTCATCAAGGTGAGCTTCACCGAACTTCCGTCGCTCCTGAGCTTCGACGAGTACACCGCGCTGGTGGGCGAGTAGTGGCCGGCGTCGACCTGCTCACGCAGAACCTGTTGGCCGCCGGCGGTTTCGCCGAGCGCCACATCGGAACGGATGCCGCGGCCCAGTCAGCGATGCTCGGCGTGCTCGGCTACAAAACTGTGGATGAGCTGGTGCTCGCCGCTGTCCCGGCATCCATCCACGTCGACGGGTTCCGCGCCGCCGCCGACTCGGTGCTGCCGCCCGCGGCGACCGAGCGCGAAGCGCTCGCCGAACTCCGGGTGCTCGCCCGCAAGAACACCGTCAACCGCTCGATGATCGGTCTCGGCTACTACGACACCATCACCCCGGCCGTGATCAAGCGCAATGTGCTGGAGAACCCGAGCTGGTACACGGCCTACACGCCCTACCAGCCCGAAATCTCCCAGGGGCGTCTCGAGGCGCTCATCAACTTCCAGACGATGGTCACCGACCTCACCGGCCTCACCACCGCCAACGCCTCGATGCTCGATGAGGGCACCGCAGTCGTCGAGGGCATGATGCTCGCTCGTCGCGCCTCGAAGCGCGAGAGCAACACCTTCATCGTCGATTCGGATTCCCTTCCGCAGACCCTCGCGCTGCTCGAGAACCGTGCGGCCGCCGTCGGCATCGACCTCGTCGTGCTCGACCTGGCGGAGCTTCCCCGCGACTCGATCGAGCTTCCCGAAGCCTTCGGCATCTTCGTGCAGTACCCGGGCCGTTCCGGCCGGGTCTGGAACCCGAGCTCGGTCATCGCCGCCGCCAAGGCCACGGGTGCCCTCGCTGTCGTCGCCGCCGACCTGCTCGCCCTCACCCTGATCGCCTCCCCGGGCGATCTCGGCGCGGATGTCGCGGTCGGCACGAGCCAGCGCTTCGGCGTCCCGATGGGCTTCGGCGGGCCGCACGCGGGCTACATGGCCGTGCGGGCCGGACTCGAACGCCAGCTTCCCGGACGCCTCGTCGGAGTCTCGCAGGACGCCACCGGACATCCGGCCTACCGCCTCTCGCTCCAGGTGCGGGAGCAGCACATCCGCCGGGACAAGGCGACCTCCAATATCTGCACCGCCCAGGTGCTCCTCGCCGTCATGGCCTCGATGTACGCGGTCTATCACGGCCCGCAGGGCCTGCGTCAGATCGCCACCCGGGTGACCCGCCTGACGCGGGTGCTCGCCCGGGCGGCCTCCGAAGCCGGTCACACCGTCGAATCGGCGAACTTCTTCGACACGATCACGCTCCACACCAAGACCAAGGCCTCTCGGCTCGTCGAGCGGGCGCACTCCGCTGGATACCTCATTCATCTCGTCGATGAGGATCACGTGCAGCTGTCGGCGGACGAGACGACCACCCTCGACGACGTGCGCGCCATCGCGCGCATCCTCGGCGAGGATCTCGCCGACGAGACCGTGCCTGACGACCTCGAGTGGATCCCGGTCGACCTCGAGCGCCGCAGCGCCTACCTCGAGCACCCGGTGTTCAACACCCACCGGTCCGAGACCTCGATGATGCGCTACCTCAAGCATCTCGCCGACTACGACTACGCACTCGATCGCGGCATGATCCCGCTCGGATCGTGCACCATGAAGCTCAACGCGGCCACCGAGATGGAGGCCGTCACCTGGCCCGAATTCACGGGGCTCCACCCCTTCGCCCCCGAATCGGACGTCGAGGGCTACCTCCAGCTGATCGACCAGCTGCAGAGCTGGCTTGCGGATGTCACGGGCTACGACTCCGTCTCCCTTCAGCCGAACGCGGGCAGCCAGGGCGAGCTCGCCGGTCTTCTGGCCATCCGCGGCTACCACCGCTCCCGCGGTGACAGCCAGCGCACGGTGTGTCTCATCCCGCAGAGCGCCCACGGCACGAACGCGGCTTCCGCGGTGCTCGCCGGCATGCGTGTGGTCGTGGTGGCCTGTGACGAGCTCGGCAATGTGGATGTCGACGACCTCCGTGCGAAGATCGCCGAGCACGCCGATTCCCTCGCCGCGCTGATGATCACCTATCCCTCGACACACGGCGTGTACGAGCACGAGGTCGGCACGATCTGCAAGGCCGTGCATGATGCCGGCGGCCAGGTCTACGTCGACGGTGCGAACCTCAACGCCGTGCTCGGCTTCGCCCGCTACGGCGACTTCGGCGGGGACGTCTCGCACCTCAACCTGCACAAGACCTTCTGCATCCCTCACGGTGGCGGCGGGCCGGGCGTAGGCCCGGTCGCGGCGAAGGCGCACCTCGCGCCGTTCCTCCCCGGACATCCGATGGCGCAGCGCGAGCTGCACGCGGGTCCTCCCGTGTCCGCGGCCCCTTACGGCTCGCCGAGCATCCTGCCCATCAGCTGGGCCTACGTGCGCATGATGGGCGCCGACGGCCTCCGGGAGGCGACCGGCGCCGCCGTCCTCGCGGCCAACTATGTGGCCGTGCGCCTGCGCGATCACTTCCCGGTGCTCTACGCGGGCGACAACGGCCTGGTGGCGCACGAGTGCATCCTGGACCTCCGTCCCCTCACCGAGGCGACCGGTGTCACGGTCGACGATGTGGCCAAGCGCCTCATCGACTTCGGGTTCCACGCTCCGACGATGTCGTTTCCGGTCGCGGGAACCCTCATGGTCGAGCCGACGGAGAGCGAAGACCTCGACGAGATCGACCGCTTCATCGACGCGATGATCGCCATCCGAGCCGAGGCGGATGCCGTGGCCTCCGGCACCTGGCCGCTCGCCGACAACCCCCTCCACAACGCCCCGCACACGGCGCAGTCCGTGATCGAGGGGGAGTGGACCCACCCGTACAGCCGTGAGCAGGCCGTCTACCCGGTACGCAGCCTCATCCGCTCCAAGTACTGGCCGCCGGTGCGTCGCATCGACAACGCCTATGGCGACCGCAACCTGGTCTGCGCCTGCCCGCCACCGGAGGCTTTCGAGTAGGGCGCCTGCTGGTCTGGTAGCGAGCGTCACCGAGCGTATCGAGACTCGGCACCCCTTCCCGGAGTGCCTGTGCGCCGCCAAACCTCTCGACGTGAAACTTCTCGCGCGAAGGGACTACACCCGCCAGGGTCACTTCGTCGTGCGCTCGCTCGGAGTCTCGACCTCGCTGGAGGGCGTCGCGCTCTTCGCGCGCGACCTCGTCGAGGATTCCCGCTGGGATTCCCGCCGGGACTGGCTGCTCCGGCTTGGCGATGTGTCCCGTCAGGACCGTAGTACCGCTTCCCGGGCGTATACGGACATTCCGGGCCGGCACGCTGGCCCGGAATGTCCGCGCAAGCCCGGCTGGAGATGCGCCCCGGCTGGAGGTGCGGCCCGGCCTGAGGTGACGCCCGGCTGGAGATGCGGCCCGGCTGGAGGTGCGGCCGGGCAGGGCGACATCGCCGGGACGAGGCTCGGCAACGGACCTCCAGCGCTACTTCGCGACCCCGAACAACCCCGGGAACGCGGATGCCGCCCACGGGTACCCCACGAAGATCGCCGTGTCGATCACGAAGTGTGCAATCACGAGGGGGAGCACCCGGCCGTAGCGGGAGTACAGCCAGCCGAACAGCGCGCCCATGGCGAAGTTACCGACGAAGGCCCCGAAGCCCTGGTAGAGGTGGTAGGTGCCCCTGAGGAGCGCGGCAGACAGGATGATCGGCCACGTCTTCCAGCCCAGATCGCGCAACCGGGCGAAGAGGTAGCCGATGACGATCAGCTCTTCCTGGAGGCCCGCGCGGAGGGCCGAGAGCACGAGGATCGGGATGGTCCACCAATAGGTGTCGAGAGGGGACGCGGACACCGTCACGCCGATACCGAGGGCCTTGCCTCCCAGGTAGACGAAGATGCCGGGGATCCCGATCAGGAGCGCTAGTCCCAGCCCGAGCAGGGAATCACGGCCAGGACGGTCGAAGGCGAGCCCGAGGCGGGCGAGGTGTGGTCGCGCCGTCTGCCACAGCAGGAAGCAGACGAGGGCGACCGGCACCAGATCGAAGAAGATGGCGAGGAACTGGTAGATGAAGTCGAAAATGGCCCGGGTGTTGAGCGAATTATTGAGGGATTGCACCTGCTGGGAGAGGGGCGTGGGTCTCGTGAGACTGTCGGCGAGGGACACGATCGAATAGACCGCCGATGCGCCGAGCGACAGGCCGAGCACGAGAACGATCTCGCCCCTGATCCGCCGCCGCGACGGTACATCCACCGGGTCGAAATTTGTGGAATCCGACAAAGGTGGCGTTGACACGGTTTCGATGCTACGCCCTCCATTCGGTCAGTTCACACTTTGAGACACCGCGGAATCGCAATATTTGTGCGAAATCTCCTGCGATCGCGCAATGAATCTTCCCCGAGCGCAACAATTTGTTAGGTCTGTTACCACTGTGTAACGTTTGCCTCTACAGTTTGGCTCGGGGAGCACCCCCTACTTAGGGTTCTTCTATCTAGCGCGGCAAAACGCTCAGGATCGTGCTGCCGTTTGCTCATCTTGCACAGGAGGAAAATTGAAAATCAGAGGAAGATTGGCGCGCAATGCGATCGCAGTCGTCGCCATCGCCGGCGCCACGGCATTCGCGCTCGCCGGGTGCACAACATCCGGTACGCCGACCCCCACCACAGCAAAGGGCGGAACCGTCACGGTGGCCACGGTGAACGACTTCACGTCGTTCAACTACAACACTCCGGACGGCAACCTCGACACCAACGGGTTCGTGTCCTACATGACCACCGGCGGTTTCTACTATGTCGACCCGAAGTTCAAGGTCATCTACGACAAGTCATTCGGAACTCTGACCAAGACGTCGGATTCGCCGCTGACCGTCAAGTACACGCTCAAGAAGGGCCTCAAGTGGTCCGACGGCAAGCCGATCACCGCGGATGACATGGCCCTCACCTGGGCGATCAGCACCGGCTTCTACGACTCCGGAACCACGAACGACAACGGTGACGTCACCTCCGGTACCAACTACTTCTCCACCGCCGGAAGCACCGTCGCCCTCAACGGGCCCTCCTTCCCGGTTATCAGCTCCGACGACCTCTCGATGACGATGAAGTACACCGACCCCTACGTCGACTACGCGATCTTCTCCCCGATCTCGCAGCCGGCTCATGTCGTCGCCGAGAAGGCCGGCCTCAAGAGTGCGGCCGACCTCACCGCGCTGCTCAAGAAGCTGCCGAAGGGTGACTCGGCCAAGCCGGCCGCTGCCGACCCGACACTGCAGAAGGCTGCCGAGTTCGTCAACCGCGGATACGACGTCACGGCGATGCCGACCGACAAGTCGCTTCTTGTCTCGAGCGGACCGATGGTCGTTTCCGACTTCGTCCCCACCCAGTCCCTCACCCTGGTGAAGAACAAGTACTACACGGGTGACCATGAGTCCAAGGTCGACAAGATCGTGCTCCGCAACATTCCGGACGCCAACGCGCAGGTCTCCGCACTTGCGAACGGCGAGGTCGACGTGATCAACCCGCAGGCATCTGCCGACACGCTCACCGCCCTCAAGGCGACGAGCGCGAAGGTGATCGTCGGAGCCCAGGCGTCGTACGACCATCTCGACCTGTCGTTCAACGCCCCGGTGTTCCAGGACGCGAAGGTGCGTGAGGCGTTCCTCAAGACCATCCCGCGCCAGCAGATCCTCGACGCGATCGTCACGCCGGTCGACCCCAAGGCGAAGGTGCTCGACTCCGAGCAGTTCCTGCCGCAGCAGTCCGGCTACGCCGACTCGGTCAAGGGCAACGGTTCTTCCGCCTACGACAAGGTCGACATCGAGGGAGCCAAGACGCTCCTCGCCGGCGCGACCCCGACGATCAAGTTGATGTACAACACCAAGAATCCGAACCGCGTCGATGAGTTCCAGGCCATCCAGGCCTCGGCCACGAAGGCCGGCTTCAAGATCGTGGATGCCGGATCGCCCGACTGGAGCAAGAAGCTCGGCGACGGAACCTACGACGCAGTTCTCTTCGGTTGGATCAACCCGGGCTTCGGCTATGCCGGTGTCCCGCAGATCTGGTCGACCGACGGTGGCGGAAACTACAACGCCTACAAGGGAACGGACAAGCTGGCTCTCTCGACCCAGTCGATCCTCGACACCAAGAAGATCGATCCGATCCTGCAGAAGATGGACAAGCAGGCGTTCGATGACGCCTACGGTCTTCCTCTGTTCCAGCTGCCCGGCATCACCGGAGTAACGAGTCGCATCACCGGTGTCGACACGTACTTCGCCGGCCAGACCGGCCCATTCTGGAACTTCTGGGAGTGGACCGTCAAGGGTAAGTAGCACCACCACGGTGACCTGCGGCTCTCGGTACACGACGAGCCGCAGGTCACCGCTTTCACGCCGCCGGGCGAATCCCTGGTGGCGTGGGTAAGATTCTTCAGGCCCGTCCGTCACAAACGGACCGTGGACCCCCGTAACATTTCCAGTGCCGGGGAGGCGACGAAGCCTTCCGTACCGGATAACCGAACCAGCAAGGTACCTATTCGATGGTGAGTTTCATCCTGCGGCGAATTCTCGTCTCAGTCCTCGTGCTGATCGCGGCGTCGTTCATCATGTACATGTTGACCGCGTATTCGGCGCACCCCCTCGATGACCTGTTGCAGAGCAACGCTCTCAACAAGCAGAAGCTCATCCAGGCCCGCATCCAGGCCCTGCAGCTGGATGTCCCGCCCCCGCTGCGTTGGTTCCTCTGGATCGGCGGCGCCGCGAAGTGCCTCATCCCCCTCGCGAACTCCTGCGACCTCGGACAGACCATCTCTAACGCGGAAGTCATCGACATCCTGCCCCGGGCGATGCAGTCGACCGTGCAGCTCGTCGCCGGTGCACTGATCCTCGCGATCATCCTCGGTCTGGCTCTCGGCATCATCACCGCCCTTCGCCAGTACAGCGGACTCGACAACGTCGTGACCTTCACGAGCTTCTTCCTCTTCTCGCTTCCCTCGTTCCTCATCGCGGTGCTCCTCAAGGAGTTCATCGCCATCGGGTTCAATGACTTCCTCGATAAGCCGATCATCGCGATCGGGGTCGTGATAGCGATCGGGTTGGTGCTTGGGCTCGTCGTCCAATCGATTATCGGCGGCGAGATGAGGCGAAGACTCATCGTGGGCGGTGCAACCGCCGTGATCTCGGCGATCGTCCTGTACGCGATCTCCCTGTCCGGATGGCTGCTGCACCCCGGCCTCGGGCCGATCGGCATCTTCATGCTCGCCGGGGGCATCGGTGTGGGCACGACCGCGCTCGTCGCGGGGCTCCGAAACCGTCGAGCGCTCATCACGGCCGGAATCAACGTGGTGGTCGCGATGATCGCCTACTTCAGCCTGCAGGGCCTGTTCAACATCTCCTCCGCCGGCACACTCGTCATCCTCGCGATCGTCACCGTGGCAGTCGGTGTCGTCACCGGCTTCCTGATGGGCGGCTACGACCGCGGACAGTCGATACGGGTCGGAGCGATCACGGCGGCGCTCTCCGGCGGACTGGTGCTGCTCGACCGCTTCATGCAGTCGTGGCCGCTGTACCTCAGCGACACCAACAATCGCCCGATCGCGACCGTTGGCAACCAGACGCCGAACCTGGGTGGCAACGTCTGGGAGTCGGGGATCGACACCTTCACCCACTTCCTGCTTCCGACGATCGCCCTTCTGCTCATCTCGTTCGCCAGCTACACGCGCTACGCCCGCGCCGGCATGCTGGAGACGATGGGCCAGGACTACGTGCGCACCGCCCGTGCCAAGGGCCTTCCCGAGCGCACCGTCGTCGTGCGCCACGCGTTCCGCAACATGCTCATTCCCATCACGACCCTCGTCGCCTTCGACGTCGGGGCCCTGCTCGGTGGGGCGATCATCACGGAATCGATCTTCGGCATCCCCGGTATGGGCCAGTTGTTCTTCGCCGGCCTCGGCCGCGGAGACCTCAACCCGGTGATGGGGTACTTCATCGTGATCGCCGGTATGGCGATCCTCTTCAACTTCCTTGCCGACCTGGCCTACGCGGCCCTCGACCCGAGAGTGAGGGTTCGCTGATGTCCAACGACGAATCGACCACACTGGCCGCAGAGGCCATCATCTCCGAGAACAAGCCGCCCGAGAGCCAGGGTCGTTTGATCTTCAAGCGGTTCATGGGCAACAAGGTGGCTGTCGGAGCTCTCGTCCTGGTCTTCCTGATCGTGATCTTCTCGATCTCCGCTATCGGACTCGGTCCGATCCACGGCTGGTGGAAGTACGGCTACACCGATCTCAATGACCAGCAGAACCAGGGCGCACCGACGATGTCGCTGCTGCCCAAGTGGCTCGGCGGCACCGGGATCGAGATCGGCAATCACCCCTTCGGGCAGAATCGCATCGGCAAGGACTACTTCGCCATGACGATGCGGGGAATCCAGAACTCAGCCCTGGTGATGGTGGTGCTCGGCTCGATCGCTACTTTCATCGGCGTATTCGTCGGGGCGATCGCCGGTTACTATCGCGGCAAGACCGATGCGATCCTCATGCGCATCACCGACGTCTTCATCGTGATCCCAGCCCTCGTCATCGGTGCCGTCGTCGGAAACGCCTTCGGTGGATTCGGAGCGCCGACGCTGGCGATCATGCTCGGGTTCTTCTCCTGGATGGGCATCGCGCGACTGGTGCGCGGCGAGTTCCTCTCCCTTCGCGAGCGCGAGTTCGTCGAGGCGGCCCGGGTGGCCGGGGCATCCGATGCGCGGATCATCTTCCGCCACATCCTCCCCAATGCCCTCGGCGTGGTGATCGTGAGTGCGACGCTGATCATGGCATCCGCCATCCTTCTTGAGACGGCGCTGAGCTACCTCGGTTTCGGTATCCGGGCACCCGATGTCTCCCTCGGCAACCTGATCTCGGACAACCAGTCGGCCTTCCAGACCCGACCGTGGCTGTTCTGGTGGCCCGCGCTGTTCATCGTGTCGCTCGCGCTCCTCGTCAACTTCGTCGGTGACGGTTTGCGGGATGCCTTCGACCCGCGGCACCGCCGGTTCAAGCTGCGTCGCATGCAGGAGGAACGCCCGAGTATCGCCGAAGACGAGAACGTGCGTGCCGGCGACGACAGCGACCTGATCGACCCCGGCACGAAGTGACCGACCGGCGAATCGCCCGGTTAGGCGATGAGAAGCGCCGGTACCGAGGCGACGAGCAGCGCAGCGAGAGCGGCTATCGAGTACCAGTGCCAGCGCGTCGTCACCGTGGTGGAGTCGGCGACACCGGCCTCGATCTGCCCGGATACCTGCAGCAGCTCCCAGCGCGATCGCACCACCTCGGCCGCAGCGCCGGACTCGCTCGACGGAAGGTCACCCGGACGCACCTTGTTGGTGCTGTGTGGCGCTGTGCGACGGATCTCGCGCTCGGCAACAGCCGCACTGCGGTATCCGAACGATCTTCCGGGCGACGGAGCAACCCACACCTCGATCTTCCGTCCGGGAGTGAAGAGCGTGAGGGCGAACTTCGTGTCGATGTTCACGAGGGCGTTCCAGGGCACCTGCACGGCACGAAATGGATTCGTCACGACCACGCCCTCGTCACTCACCACGAGCAGTGGTCGCCAGAGCGCCTCCCAGACCAGCAGGTTCACGAGAGCCAGCGGCACGAGGTAGGCGAGCTGTTCCGGTCGATTGATGAAGAAGAGCGACACGGCGATGGTCAGGGAGATCACCCAGGCTCCGATCGCTATCGTGCGATTGAAGCGGGAGGCGATGGTCTCTCGCTCTGGACCGGGCAACTGGGGCATATCCCCATCGTCTCAGGCCCGGCTCGAAATCCCCACACAGCCCCATCCCGGAACTCCGGCGCACGTATTGCACGAAAGGCACACTCATGACCGCGACCCCCGCGACCGCTTCGACGGATGCTGCCACCCCGGTTCTCGAGGTGACCGATCTCAATGTCGACTTCGGCGTCGACAACCAGTGGGTGCCGGCCGCCCGCCACATGAACTACCGGATCATGCCGGGCGAGGTGCTCGCACTCGTCGGTGAGTCCGGTTCGGGCAAGAGCGCCTCATCGATGGCCCTTCTCGATCTTCTGCCCTCCAACAGCCGCATCCGGGGCAGCATCAAGCTGAATGGCGAGGAGATCACCGGCATCCGCGCGAACCAGATGCGACGCATCCGCGGCGGGGAGATCGCGGTGATCTTCCAGGAGCCGATGACGGCGCTGAACCCCGTCTACACGGTCGGTTCCCAGATCATCGAGACCCTTCGCGTTCACTACGGCATCGCTCCGTCGGAGGCGAAGAAGCGCGCGATCGAGCTGCTCGGCATGGTCGAGCTTCCGGATCCGCTCAAGGCATTCAACTCCTACCCGCACCAACTGTCGGGCGGCCAGCGCCAGCGTGCGATGATCGCGCAGTCGATCTCCTGCGACCCGACGCTGCTCATCGCCGACGAGCCGACGACCGCCCTGGATGTGACGGTGCAGGCCGAGATCCTCGACCTGCTTCGCAGCCTGCGCGACCGGCTCAAGAGCGCCATCCTTTTGATCACCCACGACATGGGCGTCGTGGCAGACATCGCGGACTACATCGCCGTGATGAAGGATGGCGTGATCGTGGAGACGGGAACGGCGCTCGAGATCTTCTCCAACCCCCAACATCCCTATACCAAGGCACTTCTGGCCGCGGTGCCGCACCTCGGACAGCGCGCGGGAGCAGAGATCGACACGACCGCGGCTCTTGCGGCCGAGACGCCAGACGCGCGTGAGCGGATCTCGATCAACGACCGCGCTGTCGAAGCATCCCGGGTCGCTGCCGCGCGGGACACCCGACCGGTCGTGCTCGATTTCGACGATGTGGTGATCGAGTACCCGAAGCACGGTCGAGTGCCGGCCTTCCGTGCCGTCGATCACGTCGACCTGAAGGTGCACTCCGGCGAGGTCGTCGGCCTCGTCGGCGAGTCCGGTTCGGGCAAGACGACCCTCGGTCGCGCCGCGATCGGGCTGCTTCCGATCACCGAGGGCACCCTCACTGTCACCGGCCAGAACATCTCGAAGGCCAACCGCGACGAGATCCGCCAGCTGCACAAGAAGGCCGGCATCGTCTTCCAGGACCCCGCCTCGTCCCTCAACCCGCGGATGCCGGTCGGTGACAGCATCGGCGAACCGCTTCTCCTCGCCAAGCAGATGAAGGGCCAGGCGCTGTTCAACGAGGTCGAGCGGCTGCTCGACAGCGTCGAACTGCCGCGCGCCTATCGCGGGCGCTTTCCCCACGAGCTCTCCGGTGGGCAGAAGCAGCGTGTCGGCATCGCCCGGGCGATCGCGCTGAAGCCGCAGCTGTTGATCGCGGATGAGCCCACGAGCGCGCTCGACGTGTCGGTGCAGGCCAGGGTGCTCGAACTTCTGCAGGGCCTGCAACGCGAAATGCAGTTCGCCTGCCTCTTCATCACCCACGACCTCGCCGTCATCGACGTGCTCGCCAACCGCATCGCAGTGATGCACCAGGGCAAGCTGGTGGAGGTGGGAACCCGCGACGAGATCCTGCGCAACCCGAAGCAGCCCTACACCCAACGCCTGCTGGCCGCGGTTCCGCTTCCCGACCCCATCCTGCAGCGTGAGCGCCGCGAGACCCGGCGCGAACTGTTGCGAGCGGGATCCTCCGAGTAGTGCACGAGGGCTGAGGACTGTCGGGCGCCGCGCAGCCGATCGCTACGATGGATCGGATGCGCAAGTCACTGGTAGCCGCACTCCTCGTCCTCGCGGTGGCGGGCATCGCCCTCTCGGGATGCACCGCGACGGTGACCAAGGGCAGCACCGTGCGTGTCGCGGTGAGCCAGGCCTTCTCGTCCTATAACGCGAAGACCTCGTTCGGCAACGTCGCCGCCAACGCCGGTATCGTCACCGCCACCAATTCGCAGTTCAACTACTACGACAATCGTCCGGCGCTGCAGAAGGATGAGTCCTTCGGCACGTACCAGGTCGTGTCGAAGCAGCCGTTCCGGGTGAAATACACCATTCGCGACGGCGTGAAGTGGTCGGACGGCGCCGCGGTCGACGGGGCCGACCTGCTGCTGTCGTGGGCGGCGAATTCGGGAGCGCTCAACACCCCCGGCTTCGACAATGAGAGCTACACCGATCCCGACACCGGGCGCTACACGAAGCCGTTCCCCGCGGGTGTCGTGCACTTCGACGGTTTCAGCGGCAACGGCCTGCAACTGGTGACGAAGACACCGGTGATCGGCGACGACAACCGTTCGCTGACGCTCACCTACGACCATCCGTTCGTGGACTGGGAGCTCGTCTTCGGGGTGGGCCTTCCCGCTCATGTCGTGGCGCAGAAAGCCCTGGGGGTGGAGGGGGCGACTCGGGCCGAGGACGCTCTCGTCACGGCGATCCAGAAGCGTGACACCGCGAAGCTCTCGAAGATCGCCCGCTTCTGGGACACCGGTTTCGACTTCACGACCATGCCTAAAGACAAGAGCCTCGTCATCGGCACCGGCCCCTACACGCTCACCGGACTGACCGCGACGGGGGCGACCCTCACCGCCAACCCGCACTACAGCGGCGACCACCGCTCGAAGTTCGAACGCGTCGAGCTGCGGTTCATCACCGATCCGCTCGCCGCGGTGGCTGCGCTGCGTGCCGGCCAGGTGGACGTGATCTCCCCGCAGCCGAGCGCGGATGTCGCGAAGGCACTGCTCTCCGTGGACAACGCGACGGTGCTGAGCGGCTCCGACGGTCCGTACGAGCACCTCGACCTGCAGTTCTCGCACTCGCGAAACGGAACCTTCGACGACCCGGTCGTGCGCAACGCGTTCCTGAAGACGGTGCCTCGCCAGAAGATTCTGGATGACTTGATCGTGCCGCTGCAGGAAGAGGCCAGGTTGCGCTCGTCGCAGGTCTTCCTCCCGGGGGAGCAGGGGTATGCGACATCCGTGCGGGCGAACGGATCGAGCGCCTACGCCACGGTGGATATCGAGGGAGCGAAGACGCTGCTCGCCCAGGCCGGGGTCGTCGGCCCGCAGGTCTGCATCCTGTTCGACCCCTCGAATCCTCGCCGAGTGGCCGAATACACTGCGATCCGGGACTCGGCCGCCCTCGCTGGCTTCACCGTGACCGACTGCTCGAGCACCGACTGGCGGCAGTTGCTTGGCACCGACGGCGCCTACGACGCCTCGCTGTACGCGTTGCGGCCCTCCAGCCTGGCGGTGAGTGCGGTATCCGCGGCCTTCCGCAGCGATTCTCCGGTGGGCAACGACAACTTCTACGCCAACCCCGACGTGGATGCCCTCATCGATTCCCTCAGCGCCACCGCCGACCGCAGCCAGCAGCGCGCCATCCTGCAGAAGATCGACGCCCGGGTCTGGGCGGATGCCTACGGGGTGCCGCTCTACCAGTTCCCGGCGGTCACCGCCTTCAACGATCACGTCACAGGGGTGGCCCCGTCACCGCTGTCGCCGAACCTGCTGTGGAATGTCTGGGACTGGTCGCCGGTTGATAAACGGTAGTACCGGCTGATAATCGGTAGTACCGGGGCCGCACACGGTAGACTGTGCAGTGCGGAGCACCACCGACGTGATTCTGCCGTCACTGAACGATCGTGGCCTCCCTCCTTCTCGAGACAAATCTGGACGTATACCTATGGCAATCGCCACCCGTAATGACCTGCGCAACGTAGCGATCGTCGCTCACGTCGACCATGGAAAGACCACCCTCGTCGACGCCATGCTGCGCCAGACGAACTCCTTTGCCGCCCACGCGCACCTCGAAGAGCGCGCGATGGACTCGAACGACCTCGAGCGCGAAAAGGGAATCACGATCCTCGCGAAAAACACCGCGGTGTCGTATTCCGGTGTGCACGCGACCGACGGACCGATCACCATCAACGTGATCGACACCCCCGGTCACGCCGACTTCGGTGGAGAGGTCGAGCGCGGTCTCAGCATGGTCGACGGCGTCGTGCTCCTCGTCGACGCCAGTGAAGGTCCGCTGCCGCAGACCCGATTCGTGCTGCGCAAGGCGCTCGAGTCGAACCTTCCGGTCATCCTGCTCGTCAACAAGACCGACCGCCCGGATGCCCGCATCGATGAGGTCGTCACCGAGAGCCAGGACCTGCTCCTCGGCCTCGCGAGTGACATGTCCGACGACTACCCCGACCTCGACCTCGACGCGATCTTGAACGTGCCGATCGTGTACGCGTCCGGCCGTAACGGCGCCGCGAGCTGGAACAAGCCGGAGAACGGCTCGCTTCCCGACAACGACGACCTCGAGCCGCTGTTCGACGCGATCCTGCAGCACATTCCCGCGCCGCGCTATGACGACGAGCACCCGCTGCAGGCTCACGTCACGAACCTCGACGCTTCGCCCTTCCTCGGCCGCCTCGCCCTCCTGCGTGTCTTCAACGGCACCATCAAGAAGGGCCAGACCGTGGCCTGGGTCAAGCACGACGGATCCGTGCACAACGTCAAGGTCACCGAGCTGCTCATCACGCGCGCTCTCGACCGCTTCCCGACCGAGTCCGCGGGACCGGGTGACATCGTCGCCGTCGCCGGCTTCGAGGACATCACCATCGGTGAGACCCTCGCCGACCCCAACGACGTGCGCCCGCTGCCGACCATCACGGTCGACGACCCCGCCATCTCGATGACCATCGGCACCAACACCAGCCCGATGATCGGCAAGGTGAAGGGCCACAAGCTCACCGCCCGCATGGTCAAGGACCGCCTCGACCGCGAGCTCGTCGGTAACGTCTCGATCAAGCTCGTCGACATCGGACGCCCGGACGCGTGGGAGGTGCAGGGTCGTGGAGAACTGGCCCTGGCCATCCTCGTCGAGCAGATGCGTCGCGAGGGCTTCGAGCTCACCGTCGGCAAGCCACAGGTGGTCGTCAAGCGCGTCGACGGCAAGATCCACGAGCCCTTCGAGCACCTGACCACGGATGCCCCGGAGGAATACCTCGGCGCCATCACCCAGCTCCTCGCTTCGCGCAAGGGCCGCATGGAGGGCATGTCGAACCACGGCACCGGCTGGGTGCGCATGGAGTTCGTCGTGCCGTCGCGTGGACTCATCGGATTCCGCACAGAGTTCCTCACGATCACGCGCGGATCCGGCATCGCCAACGCCGTCTCGCACGGCTACGAGCAGTGGGCCGGTGAGATCACGACCCGTGTCAACGGCTCGATCGTCGCCGACCGCGCCGGTGTCGCAACCCCCTTCGCCATGGTCGCCCTCCAGGAGCGCATGTCGTTCTTCGTCGAGCCCACCCAGGAGGTCTACGAGGGCATGGTCGTCGGTGAGAACTCGCGTGCCGATGACATGGACGTGAACATCACCAAGGAGAAGCAGCTCACCAACATGCGCCAGTCCACCTCGGACACGTTCGAGCGCATGACCCCGTCGCGCAAGCTGACTCTCGAGGAGTGCCTCGAGTTCGCCCGCGAGGACGAGTGCGTCGAGGTCACCCCCGAGTTCGTGCGCATCCGTAAGGTCGAGCTGGCCGCGGGCGACCGCGCCCGCCGCGTCTCCCGCCTGAAGAAGCAGAACGCGTAGCCGGTCTCGATACGCTCGCTGTCGTTCGCTACTCGACCACCGTCTGGTGGTCGAGTAGCGCCGTCTCGGGCGCGTATCGAGACCGTATTGTCGAGATATGTCCCGGGCCCTAGGCTGGGCCGCATGTCTCACTCGGTTAAGCGCCTCACCGTTCCGATCGCCATCGTGATCGCCCTGCTCGCCGGCCCGGCGCTTGCCGGATGCTCGGTGCAGAACCTCGTGCACGATGTCACCGGTGGCAAGGTGGATGTTCCCGGCAAGAGCGTGCCGAAGGACTTCCCCAGCGAGGTTCCTCTCGCCTCCGGCGAGGTGCTCTCCGGCGCCGGCGTCGGGGACGCGAAGTCCAAGATCTGGAACGTGAGCGTGCGCGCCGCGGACAGCACAGCGATCAACGACGTGCTGGCCAGCCTCACCTCGGCAGGCTTCGAGTGCAAGACCCTCACGGAGACCACCGCCGACGGGGGAGCCCTCGTCGGCGACAAGGACACCCTGAATGTCGCCGTGGTGGAGATCAAGGACGACAAGGGATTCGTGCTCAACTACACCGTCACCAAGGGTGACGGCAAGTAGCGTCAGCTGAAGAGGGCGGCGCCGACGAAGCTTCCCTCGCGTGCGCCCGGCGGTACGGCGAAGATGCCCGATCCGACGTGCCGGAGGTATTCGTTCATCGCGTCGTTGCCCGCGAGCTTCCGCTGGATCGGCACGAACTGGGTGCGCGGATCCCGCTGGAACGCGATGAAGAACAGCCCGGCGTTGAGACGCCCGAGATCGTCGTTGCCGTCGACGAAGTTGTACCCGCGCCTCAGGAGCACAGCGCCGTCGTTCTGCGTGGGATGCGCGAGGCGCACGTGCGAATGAGCATCGATGGCGGGTTCGCCGTCCTGCTCCGCAGCGAAATCCGGTTCCGTGAACTCGGTGCCTCCGCTGCGGGGGGCGCCCTGGCTCTTCGTGCGGCCGACGACGCGCTCCTGCTCGCGGAGGGCGGCCCGGTCCCAGGTCTCGATGGTCATGCGGATCTTGCGCGAGACGAGGTACGAACCGCCGGTCATCCACTCCGCACCGTCTCCCGCCGGTACCCAGATGTGATCGTCGACGATCGAGCTGTCTTCCGCCTTCACATTGGCCGTGCCGTCCTTGAAGCCGAACAGGTTGCGTGGCGTCACCTGTGCCCGAGTGGTCGAGGAGGTGCGACCGAAGCCGAGCTGAGACCAGCGGATGGATGCCCGCCCGAACGCGATCCGGGAGAGATTGCGGATCGCGTGCACCGCTACCTGAGGATCGTCGCTGCAGGCCTGGATGCACAGGTCGCCGCCGACGAGGGACTCCTCGAGTGCGTCGCCGGAGAAGTGCGGCAGATCGACCAGCGCTGCGGGGCGGCGGGACGACAGCCCGAACCGGTCATCGAAGAGGGAGGGGCCGAATCCGAAGGTGATGGTGAGTCCGGAGGTGGGGAGGTCGAGGGCCTCGCCGGTGTCATCCGGCGGAGCGTCATAGGGCCCCTCGGTCGCCCCGTCGCCGACGGCCTTGCCCGCGGTCATCCGTGCTGCCGCGGAGGTCCAGTCCGTGAGGAGGCCGATCAGGTCGGTGCGACTGGTGCCGGAGACGTCGTAGCTCGCGAAGTGGAGGCGATCCTGGGCAGCCGTGGTGATTCCCGACTGGTGGGCACCGTAGAAGGGATAGGAGGCCGAAGCCCCCGAATCGCCGGTCGCGGCACTCGCCATGACCGCGCGATCCGCTCCGATTCCCACACCGGCTCCGACCACGCCGGCTCCCGCGAGACCGAGCAGGCCGCGCCGGGAGAGTCCCTTCGATTCGGTCGGCACGCCAGCCGGGGGCGATTTCCTGGCCATCGGACGGCTATTTCAGCAGGGCGGCGGTGAGCTTGCTGAGCGGCTCGCTCAACCCGTTGACCCCGTCGGCGAGTTGGCGCACCTGCGTGCTGGTCAGGTCGTCGTATGAGGGAAAACCGGTGCTGAGGGAGCCGTAGGTGGCGAGCTGCTTCTCCAGCGCGGCGAATTGCGCATCGATCTGCGTCACGAGCTTCGGGTTTTTCACAGCGACGACATCGCGCACTCCCTCGTAGGCGACCCGCGCGCCCTCGAGGTTGGCCTGGAAGTCCCAGAGGTCGGTGTGCGACCAGATCTCCTCTTCACCGGTGATCTTGCCGTTCGCGACCTCGTCAAGCAGGCCGATCGCACCGTTGGAGATCGCGGCGGCACTCACCGCGTAGGACTCGGTGTTCACGGCATCCGCCAGCTGCTGGGTGTTCGTGGTCAGCTTCGCGGCGAAGGTGGCGCGCTCGGCAGGGGTGAGGGCCACGTAGGTCGCTCCGCCATTGTCGGCGGCATCAGGCGGCCACAGGTCCTTCTCGAGGCGGTGCCAGCCGGTCCATTGGTCGCCTTCTGCCACATCAGCCTCGCGGAAGTCGATCTGCGGGTCGAGGTCTCCGAAGGACTCCGCCACCGGCTCGATGCGCTCGTAGAAGGCTCGCGCGGCCGGATACAGCGTGCGGGCCGTGGCGGTGTCGCCTGCGAGGTAGGCGTCGAGGAATGCAGCGGTGGCCGGGATGAGCTGGGAGACCTGGTTCTTCACGTAGGCCACGTAGTTGGCAGCGGCGGCGGCGGTCTGGGTCTTTTCATCTCCGGCGAGTTGGATCCGCTTGCCGGAGTCGGTCACGGTGAAGGTGGCGCGCCCGATGCCGTCGCCCACCATTCCGGGCTTGCAGGTGGTGAAATACGTGCCGGCCGCGAGTTGCACCGTGAGCGTGCGCGGAGCGCCGGGCGCGATGTTCTCGACCTCACCCACGATGCGCAGGCCGTCGTCGGCGAGCACGTAGAACTCGGTGGCCTGGTCGGTGGAGTTGGTGATCGTGAAGGTGACGGTGCCGCTCGGGGCCGTCGCCGCAGAGACGGCGCAGTCCGAGGTGCTGCTGGCCACCGAGAGCTTCGTGCCTGCCGCGGCACGCGACGAGGATGCCGGGGTGTTGGGTACGCAGGCGCTCAGCACGAGCAGGGCGATTGCGGCCGTCGCCGTGACGAAGAGGGTTCGGAAAGTCGGGCGCGAGGTCATCGGGCTCCTTCGGTGACGGGGTTCGGGGTGCCGGGGACAGGAGTGGCTTTCGTCGGTTGCGCGCCGCGAATGCGGCTGATGAACAGGATCAGCACGGGCACGACGTAGAGGGTCCAGACGATCGCTTCGAGCCACGTCGTCGCGGGGGAGAAGTTGATGCTGCCCTTGAGCAGGGTGCCGTACCAGCTGGCCGGCGGGATGGCCGACGAGACGTCGAAGGCGAGTGCACCGAGCCCAGGCAGGATGCCGGCCTCCTGCAGGTCGTGAACGCCGTAGGAGAGCACCCCGGCCGCGACGACGATCAGGAACAGTCCGGTGTAGGTGAAGAACTTCGACAGGTTGATGCTCAGCACCCCCCGGTAGATCAGGTAGCCGAGCACAATGGCCACCAGGATGCCGAGTGCGGCACCGAGCAGGGGGAAGGTGGTGGACCCGGTGGCCTGCACCGCAGCCCAGAGGAACAGGGCGGTTTCGATGCCCTCGCGACCCACCGCGAGGAACGCGACGAGCACCAGTCCCCAGCCGGCGCCGGCGAGGTGCCTGTCGATGTCTGATCGCAGGGTGCCGCTGAGATTGCGGGCCGTCTTGAGCATCCAGAAGATCATCCAGGTGACGAAACCGGTCGCGACGATGGAGAGCGTGCCGCCGATGGCCTCCTGGGCTTCGAAGCTCAGGCCGTAGGCGCCGAAGGTGAGGAGCGCGCCGATGGAGAGCGCGAGCACGACGGCGAGGCCGACGCCGGCCCAGATGCGTCGCAGCACGTCGCGGCGACCGATTTTGATGACGTAGGCGACGAGGATACCCACGACGAGCGCGGCCTCGAGGCCCTCGCGGAGGCCGATGAGAAAGTTTGCGAACACGAGAGAATCCTCTTCAAAAGGTTGGTAAGGCTAACCTTACTAGATCCATCGGGCTCGTGCGCTGCCGCACCGTGCGAGCGGTCAGCCTGTGCGAGCGGTCAGCCCCACTGGGGTAAATTCGGCTGGTGGAATCAGACCTTCTTGCCGGTGAGCCGTTCCCCCTCGAGCGCGTGCTCTTCGTGCATGCGCATCCCGACGACGAGAGCATCACCACCGGCGGAACGATCGCCCTGCTGGTCGAGCGTGGATCGCAGGTGACCGTCGTCACCTGCACCCGGGGCGAGCTCGGCGAAGTCATCCCGGCGGACCTGCCCGGGCTCGAGGGTGACGGGCCGCGCCTCGCCGAGGTGCGCACTGCAGAATTGGCCGGGGCGATGACGGCCCTCGGGGTCTCCGATCACCGTTTCCTTGGGGAGCCCGGTGCTCGCTGGGTCGAACGTGAGCCGCGACGGTATACCGATTCCGGCATGCGCTGGGGGTCAGCCGGCGCAGAGCCGGCAGAGTCGCTCGCCGCTGACTCGTTCTGCGCCGCCGACTTCGGGGAGGTCGCCGCGGACCTCGCGACGGTCATCGATGCGGTGAAGCCGGGCGCGGTGATCAGCTACGACTCGAACGGCGGTTACGGTCATCCCGATCACGTGCGCGCCCACGCGGCGGCGCGTCATGCGGCCGAGGTCATGGGGGTGCCGTTCTGGATCGTGGACGCGGATGCCACGGACTCGGCCCTGCGCGTCGATGTCTCCACCGTGCTCGATCGCAAGACGGCGGCACTCGGCGCGCACCGCACCCAGATCGTGGTGGAGGGCGAGCGCTTCTCGCTGTCCAGCGGCCCCAGCCGGGCCATCGAGAGCGTTGAGGGCTTCACTCGTCTGCGCACCGAGGCTCCCGGCATGGTGGCATGGACGGACCAGGGCCTGTCGGTGAAGATCTTCGCCTGGGTCATCGCCGCCCTGGTCGGTGCGGCGCTCGGGGGGATCACCGTCGTCAATCACCAGTTCGCCCCCCAGATCTTCGGAATGACCGCACCGGTGGGCATCGTCGTCTCGCTGCTCATCATCGCCAGCCTGCTGGTCGGCCTGCGGATCGTCTTCTCCGGCCGAGTGGTGGCGGGATGCGCCGCGGCGGGGCTCCTGCTGGCCGTCGGCGTGCTCTCGGTGAGGTCGACCGGTGGGTCCGTTCTCGTCCCGGCGAACGCGGCCGGGTATGCCCTCACCTATGGATCACTCGCCATCGCCGGACTCGCGCTCGCGTGGCCGAATTTCGGCACGTTTTCGCGGGATAGGCTTGGATCAAGGCCTGAATCGAAAGGACCGAACCGACAGTGACTTACGTCATCGCCCTCCCGTGTGTGGATGTCAAAGACCGAGCGTGCATCGACGAATGTCCCGTCGACTGCATCTACGAGGGCGACCGCATGCTCTACATCCACCCCGATGAATGCGTCGACTGCGGTGCGTGCGAGCCGGTCTGCCCCGTCGAGGCCATCTATTACGAAGACGATGTGCCAGAGCAGTGGGCCGAGTACTACAAGGCCAACGTGGAGTTCTTCGACGAGGTCGGCTCGCCCGGTGGAGCGGCGAAGGTCGGCGTCATCCACAAGGACCACGCGATCATCAACGCGCTCCCGCCCCAGGGCCCCGCGGCCTGACGGTGGCGCTCAGCCTGCCGGACTGGCCCTGGGATGCTCTCGAGCCCTATGCGGCCCGGGCGAAGGCGCATCCGGAGGGGGTGATCGACCTGTCCGTCGGTTCGCCGGTGGACCCGACTCCCGCCCTGATCCGTGATTCGCTCTCCGCAGCGACCGATGCCCACTCCTACCCCCTCACCGCCGGAACGCCGGCGCTGCGGGAGGCGATCGTCGAATGGTTCGGTCGCCGTCGCGGTGTCGACGATCTCGGCGTGGCGAATGTGCTTCCGACGATCGGCTCGAAGGAGTTCATCGCCGGCCTCGCGCTCTGGCTCGGTCTCGGGCCCGATGACACCGTGGTGCAGCCCTCCCTCGCCTATCCCACCTATGCGGTCGGCGCCGCGCTGGTCGGGGCGACCGTCGTCTCGAGCGACGATCCGGCCGACTGGCCGGAGGGCACCCGCCTCATCTGGATCAACAGTCCGGGAAATCCGAATGGTCGCGTCCTGTCGGTCGACGAGCTGGCCGCCGCCGTCGCCCGGGCCCGGGAACTCGGAGCCGTCATCGCGAGCGACGAATGCTACGCGGAGCTCGGGTGGAGCGACGAATTCGACCGGGTCGCAACCCCGAGCATCCTCGATCCGCGGGTCATCGCGGGCGATCGCAGTTCGGTGCTGTGCGTCTATTCGCTGAGCAAGCAGTCCAACCTCGCCGGTTATCGGGCCGGTTTCGTGGCCGGATGCAGCACGCTCATCGGTCAGTTGCTCACCGTGCGCAAGCATCTCGGCACCCTTCCGCCCGCGCCGATCCAGGCCGCGATGGTCACCGCGCTCGGCGATGACCACCACGTGCGAGCCCAGAAGGCCCTCTATCGCGCGCGACGCGACCGGCTGAGGCCGGCCCTCGAGGCTGCCGGCTTCCGCATCGACGACAGCGAGGGTGGCCTGTACCTCTGGGCGACGGCGGGAGGCGACGCGTGGGCGGCGGTCGACCGGCTGGCCGGCCTCGGCATCCTCGTCGTGCCCGGCACCTTCTATGGTGCGGAGACCTCGCAGCACGTGCGCGTCGCGCTCACCGCGACAGACGCCGCCATCGATTCCGCGGTCGATCGGCTGGCCGCATCCGGAAATTAGCGCCTTCCTCCAAGCGGTCGATCGATTCCTTGGTGGATAGCGCTGTCGACGAGCGTACCGAGGGTGTGCGGTGGGGCAATTAGGCTGTAGTCGTGAATGCTGCCGCAAATGACCCTGCCGCCGACAAGGCCACCCTCCAGTTCCCGGGCGGCACCGCCGAGTTCCCCGTCGTGACGAGCGTCGATGGTGCCTCGGCCATCGACATCTCCACGTTCACCCGCCAGACGGGGTACACGACGCTCGACCAGGGCTTCGTCAACACCTCCGCCACGAAGAGCGCCATCACCTATATCGACGGCGACAAGGGCATCCTGCGCTACCGCGGCTACGCGATCGAGGATGTCGCGGCCAACTCCACGTACCTCGAGGTCGCCTGGCTGCTCATCTACGGGCAGTTGCCGTCCGCGTCCGAGCTCGAGGCTTTCGAGGACCGGGTTCGTCGCCATACCCTCCTTCACGAGGACCTCCGACGCTTCTTCGACGCGCTTCCCCACAACGCGCACCCGATGTCGGTGCTCTCGAGCGCGGTGTCTGCGCTCTCGACCTTCTACGAAGACTCGCTCAGCGTCCACGATCCGGAGCAGGTCGAGCTCTCGACCATCCGGCTGCTGGCCAAGCTGCCGATCATCGCGGCATATGCGCACAAGAAGGCGCTGGGTCAGGCATTCCTCTATCCGGATAACTCACTGAGCTTCACCGACAACTTCCTCAAGCTGAACTTCGGCAACATGGCCGAGCCGTACGAGGTGAACCCGGTCGTCTCCAAGGCCCTCGAGCGCCTGCTCATCCTGCATGAGGACCACGAGCAGAATGCATCCACCTCGACGGTGCGACTGGTCGGATCCACCGAGGCCAACATGTTCGCCTCGATCTCGGCCGGCATCAACGCCCTGTACGGGCCGCTTCACGGTGGCGCGAACGAGGCGGTGCTCAAGATGCTCGGCGAGATCAAGGAATCCGGCGAGTCGGTGGAGAAGTTCGTCGAGCGCGTCAAGAACAAGGAAGACGGCATCCGCCTGATGGGCTTCGGGCACCGGGTCTACAAGAACTTCGACCCGCGCGCCAGACTCGTGAAGGAGAGCGCCGACGAGGTGCTCGCCGCCCTCGGGGTGAAGGACGACCTGCTCGACATCGCCAAGGAGCTCGAGGCCGTCGCGCTGGCCGACGACTACTTCATCGAGCGCAAGCTCTACCCCAACGTGGACTTCTATACCGGCGTGATCTACAAGGCGATGGGATTCCCGCCGCGCATGTTCACCGTGCTGTTCGCGATCGGACGCCTCCCCGGTTGGATCGCCCACTGGCGGGAGATGAACAACGACCCATCCACGAAGATCGGGCGCCCGCAGCAGCTCTATGTCGGGGAGCCGCGCCGGGACTGGCCCGCGCGCTAGACGGGTCCGGCGTCGAACCCGGGCGTCTGCGGACACCCCGGGCCGACGTGCTTGCCCGTTCGGTCCGCGACGGCCCGCTTCCGAGCCTTCAGGCGTGTAGCGCGGCGTTCAGCTGGATGCCGCGACCACTGCGCGCGAGCACCTCGACAGCTCCGGTGACGGAGTTGCGTCGGAAGAGTAGTCCGGCCACGCCGGACAGCTCGACGGCCTTCACGGTGCGCGGGGAATCCCCGAGCACGGTGAGCTTCGTGCCCGCCGTGAGGTAGAGCCCGGCCTCGACGACCGAGTCGTCACCGATCGAGATGCCGATGCCGGAGTTCGCCCCGAGAAGCGCCCGCTCGCCGACCGTTACCCGCTCGGTGCCGCCGCCCGAGAGGGTGCCCATGATGGAGGCGCCACCGCCGACATCCGAACCGTCGCCGATCACGACGCCCTGCGAGACCCGGCCCTCGATCATGGATGACCCGAGCGTGCCGGCGTTGAAGTTGACGAAGCCCTCGTGCATCACCGTCGTGCCCGGCGCGAGGTGGGCTCCGAGACGCACGCGCGAGGCATCCGCGATCCGCACCCGGTCGGGCGAGACGTAGTCGGTGAGGCGGGGGAACTTGTCGATCGAGTGTGCGGAGATCCCGAGCCGCTGCAGAGTGAGGCGCTGGTCCGCGTAGTCGTGCGGATGCACCGGGCCGGCGTTCGTCCAGGCGACGATCGGCAGGTGGCCGAACAGTCCGTCGAGGTTGATGCTGTTCGGCTTCACCACCAGATGGCTGAGCAGGTGGAGGCGCAGGTAGGCGTCCGGCGTGGAGGCGGGGGGCGCATCCAGTTCGATCTGAACCATCACGAAGTCCACAGTGACGTTGCGGCGCGCGTCGCGGCCGACGACGGAGGCGAAGTCGGCGGGAGCGATGTGGGGATCACGCCCGGCCGGAAACGAACCGAGGGCCGGCGTGCGGAACCAGGTGTCGAGCACCGTGCCGTCGCCGGCGATGGTCGCGAGTCCGTAGCCCCAGGCTGCTCGATCAGTCATGGCTCAAGATTAGCGAGAGGGGGACTTATAAACTGACCGCATGCCCACCGCCGAATCGACACTGCCCGCGATCGACCTGGCGGCATCCTCGATCGAGATCACCCGGCAGCTCTGCGATATCGAATCGGTCTCGGGCGACGAACGCACCATCACCGATGCGATTGCGTCCGCGCTCGCCCCCTTCGAACATCTCGAGGTCACCCGGGACGGCGATGCGCTCGTCGCCCGCACGACCCACGGTCGCGCCCGGCGCGTGGTCATCGCCGGGCACACGGACACCGTCCCGCTCAACGGCAACCTGCCGACCCGATTCGAGACCGAGGACGGCACCGACTACCTCTGGGGTCGGGGAACCGTCGACATGAAGGCCGGGGTGGCGGTGCAACTCAAACTCGCCGCCGAGCTCGCGGATGCCGCGGTGGACCTCACCTGGATCTGGTACGACAACGAGGAGGTGGCCTCAGACCTCAACGGGCTCGGCCGACTCGCCGCCAACCGTCCCGAGCTGCTCGCCGCGGACTTCGCGATCCTCGGTGAGCCGACGAATTCCCTCATCGAGGGCGGCTGCAACGGCACGATGCGCGTCGAGCTGCGCACGACCGGCAGGCGGGCGCACTCCGCTCGGGCCTGGGTGGGGATCAACGCGATTCACGCCGCATCCGCGATCCTCGACATCCTCGCCGCCTACCAGCCTCGATCGATCGAGGTCGACGGCCTGGTCTACCGAGAGGGCCTCAATGCCGTGGCGATCAGCGGCGGAGTGGCGGGCAACGTGATCCCCGACGAATGCGTCGTCACGGTGAACTACCGATTCGCTCCCGACAAGGGCGCTGAAGAGGCAGAGGCCCACCTCCGCGAGGTCTTCGCCGGAGTCGACCTCGTGGTCACCGACTGCGCAGAGGGCGCTCGCCCCGGCCTCGATGCGCCCCTCGCCCAGCAGTTCCTCGCCGCTGTCGGCGGGGAAGCGAAACCGAAGTACGGGTGGACGGATGTCGCGCGCTTCTCCGCCCTCGGCATCCCGGCGGTCAACTACGGGCCGGGAGACCCGCTCCTCGCCCATGCGGACGATGAGCGCGTCGCTGTGCACCAGATCATGGAGTGCGAGCGGGGTCTGAGGGCGTGGCTCCAGCAGAGCTGACCGCCGGGCAGCGATCGACGTCACCCACTCTTCACGTGCGTTACCGCCTCACCCCGTGGTGGGTGAAGGTGGTCGTGGTGTGGGCGGCCTCACGACTGGTCAGCACGAGCCTGCTGCTGTACTTCGCGGCACGCCAAGCACCGAATCCCTGGTCGGGTGCGAATCCGGGCTACCTCCAGTTCGCGCAGTTCTGGGATAGCACCTGGTACCACATCGTCGCCGTCGGCGGCTATCCGGCGACGCTTCCGCTGACCACCTCGGGACACGTCGCGGAGAACGCCTGGGCCTTCCTGCCGGCGTATCCGATGCTGGTGCGGTTTGTGATGGTGGTGACCACACTGCCGTGGGAGCCGGTGTCGGTGGCCGTCTCTTTCGTCTTCTCGCTGCTCACGGCACTCATGATCTACCGGCTCTTCCTCCTGCGACTCCCCGCGGCCACCGCGCTCTTCGCCGTCGTGCTCTGGTGCGTCGCTCCGCTCTCGCCCATCCTGCAGGTCTCCTATGCGGAGTCGATGCACGCCTTCTTCCTCGCTCTCGCGCTCTACCTTCTGCTCGAACGCCGGTATGAGGTGCTCTTTCCCGTTGTGGCGATCATGTCGCTCACGCGGCCGAGTGGACTCGCGTTCGCGCTGGCGCTCGCGCTGCACTTCGGGTACCGATGGTTCACCCGCGCCCGCGATCCGTTCCCGGCCAGGGTGGGGATGCTCGCGGCCGGCCTCGTCGGGTTCGTGGCCTGGGCGGTCACGGGATCCCCCTCTGCCTACACCGACACCGAACTCGCCTGGCGGTCTGCGTATATCGGCTATATCGAGCTCCAGCCCTTCGCCCCGTGGGTGCAGGCGGCGCGATTCTGGGGCGACCTGTGGCATCTCGGCGTCGTCCCTCTCGTGGCCCTCGCGCTTCTCGTCGTCGGATTCGCCGCTGCACTGTTCATTCCCGCGGTGCGCCGACTCGGACCCGACCTCCGTTTCTGGTCGGCGAGCTACGCGCTATACCTCTTGGCAGTGTTCTTTCCGCAGTCGAGCACGTTCCGGTTGCTCGTGCCGATGTTCCCCCTGCTCGGGGCCATCGCCCAGCCTCGCTCCGTTCCCTACCGGGTCGCGCTCGTTGTCGCCTGTATCGTCGGCCAGTTCGCCTGGCTCTCGCTCTGTTGGTGGGCTGACGGCTACGACTGGACACCCCCGTAACGAGGCGGGGGGAGCCCCCGTTTTCGGGTTAACGCCCAGTTACGGGATAATGGGAAGTCATTCCACGAAAGGGGATCCATCATGGCAGCCATGAAGCCGAGGACCGGAGACGGACCAATGGAGGCTGTTAAGGAGGGTCGCCTCATCATCGTGCGCGTCCCGCTCGAAGGTGGGGGTCGCCTCGTCGTTTCGGTCAACGATGCCGAAGCGAAGGAACTGCACGACGCGCTAGCCGGGGTTGTCGCCGCGGCCAGCTAGGGCCGTTCGTTCCACCACCGACCGGGCTCTCTAGAGCTTGGTCAGTTGAAGCAGTCCGTCGCCGACCGGTGACAGCGCGCTGATCACGGCAGAGGATTCGGCGATCTCCGACAGGAGCGAGCGGAACCCGGTGACGGTGTCGTCGCGCTGCGCCGGATCGGCGACCCGGCCCCGCCAGAGAGCGTGCGCAACCAGAACGGTGCCGCCCGTGCGCACGAGCCGAAGGCCGTGCTCCACGTACTGGATCACTGACTGCGGGTCGGCGTCCACCAGCACGACGTCGTAGGACTGTTCGTTCATGCGCGGAAGCACGTCGATGGCGCGCCCGGCGATGAGCCGAACCCGGTTGCCGGGGACGCCAGCCTCGAGGAATGCCTTCTTTGCGGACTGCTGGTAGTCCAGTTCGAAGTCGATCGAGGTGAGTGTGGCTTCTGGAGCGCCGGACAGCAACCAGAGCCCACTGACGCCGACCCCGGTGCCGATCTCGATGATGTTGGTCGCCGCCGTGGCCGCCGCGATGACAGCGAGTTGCGCGCCCGTCGCCGGGCTCACCGGATCGATTCCCAGCTCGATCGAATGCTGTCTCGCCTGCGCAATGTGCTCGCGTTCGACGATGAAGTCCTCCGCGAACTTCCAGCTCGACTCTTTGTCTGCCAATTCTGCTCCTCGTTCACAGCCCAGCGTAAGGGAGGGTTTGGGGCTGGGAGCGTTAGTCTGAACGAGTGTTCGGCGGCCTGACTATCGATAAGTTCCTCGTGATCCTCGTGATCGCGGTCTTTCTGCTCGGCCCGGAGCGGATTCCGCACTATGCGGCCCAGCTGGGGCGCCTCGTGCGAAACGTGCGCGACATGGCGGATGGCGCGAAAGAGCGCCTGCGCGAGGAGATGGGCCCGGACTTCGACGACGTCGACTGGAAGAAGCTCGATCCGCGCCAATACGACCCGCGCCGCATCATCCGCGAGGCCCTTCTCGAGGACTCGGATGATCGGCCCGAAGTTCCCCTGACGATCGTGCAGCCGAACGGCGAATCCGCCTATGCGAAGCGCAAGCGGCTGATGGCCGAGAGCAGCACGGGCGGAACGGTCGTCGAGGCACCGTTCGACACGGAAGCCACCTGAAGCCACCTGAAGCCGACTGCGGGCCTCGCGCCCCACACCCGCGCACTCCTCAGGCGGCATCCCAGATCAGGCATCTAGGATCGCGCCATGAGTGATGTGAACGGTGCGGTTGTACTGGTGGTTGGAGCGTCCGGTGTGCTGGGTGCTGAGATAGCGCGACAGTTGGAATCGGAGGGCGCGACGGTGGTTCGTGCCGGGCGGAGTGCGGAGCGACTAAGCGGTCCCGATGCCTTTCTCGCCGATCTCACCGACGAGGCGGCAGCCGCTGCGATCGTCGCCGCCGCGCTCGGTGCGCACGGCCGGCTCGATGGCATGGTCATCGCCGCCGGGGTCGTGGCATTCGGCCCGGCGGGCGAAGTGCGCGATGACACCCTCCGGCAGCTCTTCGAGACCAACGCGCTCGCCCCGATGCGGCTCATCCGTGAGGCCACCCCCCACCTTGCGGCCTCGGCGGCCGCCGGCGGAAAGCCGTTCATCGTGACGCTGAGCGGCATCGTCGCGGAGTCTCCGACGGCCGGCCTCGCCGCCTACTCCGCCTCGAAGGCGGCTCTGGCGGCCTTCGTGCAGGCTTCGTCACGCGAACTGCGGCGATCCGGCATCCGGGTGCTCGATGCTCGGCCCGGCCATACCGAGACCGGCCTGGCCACTCGTGCCATCGCCGGCGCCGCCTCGGCATTTCCCGCGGGCCTCGATCCTGTGGCGGTCGCGGAACGGATCGTGCGAGCCATCCGTGACGACGAGAAGGACCTGCCGAGCACGGCCTTCTGACTCTCGGGGTGGGGGATCACCCCTGGTGCTGTGCGGCGACGCCGCTCGCGACCTCTTGGAGGGCGCGCACGACCAGGCGCACCGACGGTCGCTCGGCCCGGTCGGGGCGCATCAGCGCCGAGATCTGCCGGGTCGACCGGATGCCGGCGAGCGGGCGGGTGACGAGCCCGTTCTCATGATCGCGGGTGGTGAAGCGCGGCAGGATCGCGATGCCGTGCCCTGTCGCCACCAGGGCCTCGACGATGCCGTTGTCGAGGAATCGCTGCCCGATGGTCGCCGGAACGCCGGTGATGGCCTCCAGCTGGCGCAGGATGCGGTCGTAGGGGAAGCCGAGGGGCACACCGATCCAGGTGACGTCCACGAGGTCCTTTGCCGAGAGGCTCGCTTTGGCCGCGAGGGGATGCCCCTCCGGCAGCGCGATGTCCAGTGGCTCGTCCATGAGCTTCACGACGGTGAGCCCGCGTTCGCGCCAGGACGGCATCAGACCGGGGGCATCGGCGATGACGATGTCGAAGTCGGGGGTGAGATCGGCGAAGTCGGGATGCAGCGGATCCTGGTCGCTCGCGATGAGCGTGAGATCGGGGATCTCGGCAACCGCGTCGAGGAGCCCCGGCAGCAGCATCTGGCCGCCGGTCGGGAAGGTGGTGAGGGTGACCTCGCCGCGGGGGGAGAGAGTGAATTCCTTCCAGACCGCGTCGGCGCGCTCGAGGGCGATCGCGACATCAGTGGCGGTCTGGGCGAGCATCCGGCCGGCTCCGGTCAGCACGATGCCGCGCCCCGAGCGCTCGGTGAGGGGGAGGCCGGCCTCGCGTTCGAGCACTTTGAGCTGCTGCGAGACCGCCGAGACCGTGCGGTTGGTGGCCAGGGCGACGGCCGTGATGCTTCCCCGCTCGGCGAGTTCCCGGAGCAGCTCGAGGCGATGTACATCCATGTAGCCAGACTACACAGTCAGTCCATTTCTATTTGATTGTGCTTCAGAGAGAAGAGGTGTGGAATGGAGACAATCAATCATCCGCAGTTATAGCCCGAGGTCATCATGTACGCCGTCATCGTTCCCGCCGCCATCGCCGTTCTCTCCGTCTGGGGCATCGCCTCCGCCGTCGTCGTGAGCCTTCGCGACGGATACCGCCAGGCGCCGACCCGCCAGGTCTGAGCCGACGCAAGACCGGCGTTCCGTCGGCCGAGTAGCGAGCGCCAGCGAGCGTATCGAGACCCAGGGTCTCGATCCGGGAGCAGAGTGCGCTCCTCGACCACCGTGGGCGCTGAGCGCCCTACTCGACCACAGCGGCGAGTCAGCTGACGGTGAAGCCGAGCTTGCGCCCCGCGAGTCCACGGCCGCCGCGCGCGAGTTGGTCGGCCACCGACAGGATCGCCACGGATGCAGCGTCCATCGGGTCAGAGAGCACGATGGGCACCCCGGCGTCACCACCCTCGCGCAGCGAGATACTGAGCGGCACGGCGGCGAGCACGGGCACGGGATGCTCCTGCCCCGCTGACAGTCGTGCCGCGACATCCGCGCCGCCTCCCGAACCGAAGAGTTCGAGAACGCTGCCGTCGGGTTGAACGAGTCCCGACATGTTCTCGATGACTCCGATCACGCGCTGGCCGGTCTGGCGCGCGACGGTCGCACTGCGTTCGGCGACCTCTGCCGCGGCACCCTGGGGTGTGGTCACCACGATGACGTCGGCGTGAGGGAGCAACTGGCCGAGCGAGATCGCCACATCCCCGGTTCCCGGCGGAAGATCGAGGAGAAGAACGTCGAGGTCACCGAAATACACGTCGGTGAGGAATTGCTGGATCGTGCGGTGCAGCATCGGTCCGCGCCAGGACACCGCGGCATTGTCCTCGACGAACATGCCGATCGAGATCACCTTCACGCCGTAGTTGATCGGCGGCAGGATCATCTCTCCCACCTTCGTTGGCTTCGCCCCGGCGAGTCCGAGGATGCCCGGGATCGAGAACCCGAAGACATCTGCGTCCACGAGTCCGACAGCGAGTCCGCGCGCGGCGAGAGCGACGGCGAGGTTGGCGGTGATCGTCGACTTGCCCACCCCGCCCTTGCCGCTCGTGATGGCGATGATCCGGGTGAGCGTCTGCGGTCCGAACTGCAGCTCGCGCGACCTCCCACCCCGGAGCTTCTCCGTGAGAGCGGTGCGCTGCTCACGCGTCATGATGCTGACAAGCACCGTCACGGCGGTGACACCGTCGACGGATGCCGCGGCCTCTCGCACATCGCGTTCGATGGTGTCCGCGGCGGGACATCCGACGATCGTCAGTGTGAGCCCGACGGTGACGGCGCCATCGGGGCCGCTCGTGACGCCGCCGATCATGTCGAGTTCGGTGATCGGCTTGCGGATCTCGGGGTCGATCACCCGGGAGAGCGCGTCACGCACTCGTTCGTCGAGGCCGGTGGCGACGCTCAACCGGCGGCCCCGTCGGGCTTGCGTTCCTTCTCGAGCTCCTCGAGCAGTGCTCGAAGCTCGGCACGGATGAAGTCTTTCGAGGCGAGTTCTCGCACGGCCAGCCGCAACGAGACGACCTCGCGGGCGAGGTATTCCGTGTCCGCGAGATTGCGTTCGGCGCGCTGCCGGTCCTGTTCGAACTGCACCCGGTCACGGTCATCCTGGCGGTTCTGGGCCAACAGGATGAGCGGCGCGGCATACGAGGCCTGCAGCGACAGGATCAGCGTGAGCAGGGTGAAGTTCGTCTTGATCGGGTCGAACTGCGAGCCGGTCGGCGCGTAGCTGTTGAAGGCCAACCAGGCGACGACGAAGGCGGTCATTCCCACGAGGAAGTACGAGGTGCCCATGGCGCGGGCGAATCCCTCCGAGAATCGTCCTACCCGGTCGCGCCCACCCATGCGGGGCACGAATCGGTTGCGCAGGCCCTTCGGCGTATCGAGCGAATCAGAACGACGGGCCACTTGGCGACCTCCTTCCGGCAGAAGCGATTACGGGGATGGTGCTGGTGTCGGCATTCGCCGGCTCGGGGTCGTCGTCGTGACTTCGCCAGTCATCGGGCAGCAGGTAGTCGAGGACATCGTCAATGGTCACCACCCCGACCAATCGGTGGTTGTCATCGACAACGGGCAGCGAGACCAGGTTGTAGCTGGCGAGGGTCCTGGCGACCTCAGCGGCGGAGGCACTCGCCTTCACCGGCTCGAGTTTCTGGTCGAGCAGGGTGCCGAGCCGTTCCATCGGCGGGTAGCGCAGCATCCGCTGGAAGTGCACCATGCCGAGGAACCGGCCGGTCGGCGGCTCGTAGGGCGGGAGCGTCACGCACACCGCCGCGCCGAGTGCCGGTGCGAGCTCGTGGCGCCGGATGAGCGCAAGGCCCTCCGCGACCGTCGCGTCGGCCGACACGATGATCGGCTCCGGCGTCATGAGTCCGCCGGCGGTATCGGGTGCGTAGGCGAGCAGCATGCGCACGTCTTCGGCCTCTTCGGGCTGCATGAGGTCGAGGAGTACCTCGCCCCGCTCGTCGCTGAGCTGTGCGATGAGGTCGGCCGCGTCATCGGGCTGCATCTGGTCGAGCACATCGGCGGCGCGGTCGTCGTCGAGCTGGTTGAGGATGTCGACCTGCTCGCTCTCCGGCATCTCCTCGAGCACGTCCGCGAGGCGTTCGTCGCTCATCTCCTCAGCGACCTCCAGCATCCGCTGTTCCGGAAGGTCGAGCATCGCGTTGGCGAGGTCGGCGGGCAGGAGGTCTTCGTAGGTGGCGAGAAGTTGGGTGGCGGACTGCGCCTCCCCGGTGGAGCGCTCCCGCATCCCCGCCCAGGGGGAGAACACGGTCTGGCCCTTGGCGAAGGGGGACGAACTGGTCTTCGGCCGGCGCAGGAAGAGCTCGCTGACCGCCCACTCGCCCGGACCGCTTTCTTCGATCGCCACATCCTCGATCGTGGCGCTGCCCGATTTGTCGACGAGGGTCACCTCGCGGCCGAGCATCTCGGCGATCACGCGCACCTCACCGCCACGCTGTTCGAAGCGGCGCAGATTGATCAGTCCGGTGGTGATGACCTGGCCGGATCCGAAGCTCGTGACCCGCCCGATCGACAGGAATACCCGGCGCTTTCCGGGCACCTCCACGATGAGTCCGACGACCCGTGGCGGCTCCTTCTGGCGGTAGACGACGAGCACATCGCGAACTCGGCCCACCTTGTCGCCGGCGGGGTCGAAAACGGAGCACCCGGCAAGTCGGGCGACGAAGACTCTTGCGGCGCTCACAGGTCTAACTTAGACCTTCCGAATGGGGGGAGAGGATAATGGAGGCATGACCAACCAAAGCCCCCTCGCACCTCGTGGCCGTCTGATCCCGACCCTGCCTAAGGGCGACGTGCTCGGCACCTACGACACCTACTTCGAAGCCCAGGCCGTGGTCGATCGCCTGGCCAAGGCCGACTTTCCGGTGAAGCAGGTCTCCATCGTCGGCAGCGATTTGAAGACCGTCGAGCGGGTCACCGGCAAGCTCACCTACGGACGTGCCGCGGGCGCCGGAGCGGCGAGCGGCGCCTGGTTCGGCCTCTTCATCGGCGTGCTCTTCACCTTCGGTGGCACCGGCACTGTTCTGCAATACGTGATTGCGGCGATCATCATCGGCGCCGGTTTCGGAGCACTCTTCGGAATCGCCGCGACCGCCGTCACGCGCCGCACCCGTGACTTCACCTCCACCCACCAGGTGCTCGCGAGCCGTTACGAGATCGTCGTCGACCCCAACCTGCTCACGAAGGCCCAGGACGTGCTCTCGCGCACGTCCTGAGGGCTCGCCCCGCCTCACGCGGGCGAATGCGGTCCGGATGGGCCGGCCGGCCGGCCCGGACCGTCCGCAGTCGCCCGTCGTGGAGCAGACGCCGCACGGTCCGGCGAACTGCTCAGCGCAGCCAGGCCTCCACGTCATCCGCGGTGCGAGGGATGCCGACGGAAAGGTTCTCCGCGCCCGCTTCGGTGACGAGGATGTTGTCTTCGATGCGCACACCGATGCCGCGGAACTCCTCCGGCACGGTGAGGTCGTCGGGCTGGAAGTAGAGGCCCGGTTCGATGGTGAAGACCATTCCGGGCTCGAGCACGCCGTCGAGATAGAGGTCGCGACGGGCCTGGGCGCAATCGTGCACGTCCAGGCCGAGGTGGTGGGAGGTGCCGTGAACCATATAGCGCCGGTGGAACTGGTTCTCCGGCTTCATCGACTCCTCGGCGCTCACCGGCAGGAAACCCCACTCCGCCGTCTTCGCGGCGATGACCGCCATGGCCGTCGCGTGGATCTCACGGAAGCGGATTCCCGGGCGCACGATGACGAATGCGGCGTCGGCGGCCTCGAGCACGGCCTCGTAGACGAGCCGTTGGGTCTCTTCGAAGACGCCGTTCACCGGGAGTGTGCGGGTGATGTCGGCGGTGTACAGGCTGTCCAGTTCGATCCCGGCATCCATCAGGATCAGGTCGCCGGGCACGACCGGGCCGTCGTTGCGCGTCCAGTGCAGGATGCAGGCGTGCGGGCCAGAAGCGGCGATCGTGTCGTAGCCGACGGCATTGCCTTCGGCACGGGCACGGCGGTTGAAAGTGCCTTCCACGAGACGCTCACCCCGCTCGTGGGCGATGATCGCGTCACGATCCGCGATCACGTCGTCGAATCCCTTCTTCGTCGCCGCGACAGCCCGCCGCATCTGTTCGATCTCATAGGCGTCCTTCACCAGGCGGAGTTCGGAGAGGTCGCGGGCGAATTCGGTGTCCGCGTCATTCTCGAGGCTGTCGGCATCCGCCGCGAGGAGTCGACGACCATCGATCTGGTCGGTGAGGTCCCGATCGCCGTCGCGCAGGATGATGGTGCCGGAGTCGACGCTTTCCAGGACCCGGCCGAATTCGGCAAGGTCGGCGGTGAGGAGGCCGAGGTCCGTGGCGACGTGCGTGAGGGAGGGGCGCGGGCCGGTCCAGAATTCGCCGATCTCCGGGTTGGCGTAAAACTCGTCGGAGTCGCGTCCGGCCGCCTTTCGGAAATAGAGGGTCGCAGTGTGTCCCTCTTCCGTTGGCTCGAGCACGAGCACACTGCCCGCGACGGTGTCGCCAGCCCAGCCGGTGAGGTGGGAGAAGGCGGAGTGCGCGCGGTAGGCGTAGTCCGTGTCGTTCGAGCGCACCTTCGCCGCACCGGCGGGGATGATCAGCCGCTTTCCCGCATAGAGCGCCGAGACGCGGGCCCTGCGTGCCGCCGCCCACTCCGCCTGCTCGCGGGGGCTCGGTTCGGACTCGGTATGCTCGGCCCATTCGCTCGAGATGAACTGCTTGAAGGTGTCGGAGACCGGCACGGTCGAGCGGTTCGAGGTGGCGCGGGGCGCGGATACATTCTTGTCAGCCATGCATCCATTCTCCACCGCGGCCCCGGTCACCGCGACGAAGAGCGGCGAAAGCCCTGCGTCTCAGCTGGCCTGACGGTGAGGGTGGGTCCGAAGCCCGAACGGCCACAGGGGTTTCGGCGGAACCAGCGATTCACGACTCGCCGTCGAGCGCGCGACGTGTTCGAAGGACGAGACCGGCGCGGGCAACACCGACTCGTCGAGCACGATGGTCGCAGTGTCACGGTGCGTGTCGAGCGCCGTTTGCGACGTGTCGAAATTGTGGAGGACATCCTCGAAACTCTTCATTGCTGTGCCCCTGCCTGTGCCTTCGTCACCTCTGACCCGGCTTGCCCAATCCAAACAGAGACTGCACTGTCTTGTCTACGACTCGCCGCACTCCTTGACGCACTACGATCGAGCGAGTATGCACGCGCAGTGGCGCGCACTCAGGTTTGCTCAGACCCCGCAGGCCTGTTCGGGAGTGAATCCATGTCCATCGCCGTCCCCAGCCCGGTCTTCGCGGCCACACCACCCGCCGCAAGGGCTCCCGCTTTCGCCGATTCCCACGAGCGCATCATCGAGGCCGGCTACCGGCTGTTCTGCCGGCGAGCGATCCGGGATGTCGCGATGGACGAGGTGATCCTCGCCTCGGGAGTCGCGAAGGCAACGCTGTACCGACACTTCCCCACGAAGGACGAGCTCGTCCTCGCCATCCTGAAGCGCCGCGAGACCGACTGGACCTTCGGCATCGTCGACAGCGGCGCGCGATCCTTGAGCGACCAGCCGGAGGGCCGATTGCTTGCCATCTTCGACGTGTTCGATGGTTGGTTCCAGCGCGAAGACTACGAGGCCTGCACCTTCGTCAAAGTGATCCTGGAAATGGGAGCGGATCATCCGCTGGGCCGCGCGAGCTCCGCCCATCTCGCGACGGTGAGCAGCGTCGTGAGCGGGTTCGCCGCCGAAGCCGGGCTCGCCGAGCCAGAGGAGTTCGCCCGGTCGTGGCTCATCCTGATGAAGGGATGCATCGTGCAGGCGGCGGCGGGCGACCCGAGTGCCGCCCGTCGCGCCCGCGCCATGGGCGAACTGGTCATCGCGGCGAATCGGGCTGCCGCCTCGAACTAGACCGGGTGCCAGGCCGAGGTGGACTCGGGATCAGCGGGTCGGACGCAGCCTCACCACGATCGGTCGGTGGTCGCTTCCCGCCCGGTCGAGGTTCTCGACCACGTGCACGCCCACGATCGACCAGTTCGCGGTCGTCATCACATGGTCGATGGGTGCGCCGAGGAGGGCGGGAGCGAAGGTCGGCCAGGTGCCCACAGCAGCGGAGTGGGTGCGGAGGGCGGCATCCGTACACGCGCCGACGGTGGTGCCCGGTGCGGTGCCCAGGCCCGCGAGGTGATCGAGAGTGGAGTTGAAATCGCCGGCGATGATCACATTTCCGTCGGGGCATGCCCCCGCGATCCAGTGGAGGTCTGACCTCCAGTTCTCGAGCTCCGTCGGCTGCGGTGCCACCGGGTGAGCCGCGACGATTGTCGGACCGGATCCGCTGTCGGGCACCATCACGAGGCTCGGAAGGGTGCCTGTGGAGCCGGCGGATTCGTCGAGGTGGTAGGCCCCGAGAGCGGTGCTGATGAGCACCGAGGTCGAGCGCGATTTGGAGATGTGCCCGTGCGCCACGGTATGGGACACCATCGGGATTCCCGCCGCGGTCATCAGCACGGCGACAGCGGTCGCCGTCTGCTCGGTGGTTTCGGGGAGGGAGACGATATCCGCATCCGACTCGATGGCGAGCTGCGCGATCACCGCGGCACCCGGCGCGCCGCCGAGAGTATTCCACGAGACCACGGTGACGTCGGCACCGGCCCGGGCGGGCAGGGCGCCGCCTCCGAAGCCACGGCTGGAGAGCACAGCGGCGTTGAGAAGCACGAAGACAAGGGCGAGCGCCGAAAGCGACAGACCCAGCCGTCGAAAACGCGGGTTGGCGGCGGCGAGAACCAGCAGGAAGAGGAGGATGACAACGCCGCCCGCGGCTCCGGCCGCGCGGAACGAGACGAGCTGCGTGACTCCGGGGGCCCGTTGAAGCGAGAAGAGCTGAGGCCAGCCGAGGAGGAGCACCGCGGCTGCCCCCACGATGAGGAGCAGGGCAGCGAGCAGGCGGCGGAACATCGTGACCAACCCTAACGGGAATAGAGTTGCAGGATGCCCGGATTGATCGACCTGCACACCCACAGCAGCGTCTCCGACGGCACAGAGACGCCGACAGAGCTCGTGCGGGCCGCGGTGGCTGCCGGCCTCGCCACTGTGGCGATCACGGACCACGACTCGACCGCGGGATGGCAGGAGGCCTTCGCCGCGGCATCCGGAACCGGCCTGACCGTGATCCCGGGCATGGAGTTGAGCACGAACTACGGCCCGGCGAGCGTGCACATGCTCGCCTACCTCTTCGATCCGACGGACAAAACGGTGATCGCGGAGACCGCGCGGATCCGGGATGGACGCATGCACCGTGCCGAGCGCATCGTCGAGCGCATCGCCGTCGACTACGACATCACCTGGGCCGATGTGCTCGCCCAGTCGGTGGACGGCGGAACGCTCGGGCGGCCGCACATCGCCGACGCCCTCGTGGCGAAGGGTCTCGTGAGCGACCGCAGCGCCGCTTTCGAGAGCATCCTGCACTGGCGCAGCGGCTACTACGAGAAGTACTACGCCCCCTCTCCGCTCGAGGGCGTTCGCATGATCGTCGCGGCCGGGGGAGTGCCGGTGCTCGCGCACCCGGCCACGCACGGACGCTACCGGGTGATCGAGGAGCGCGCGATCGCGGAGCTCGTGGCGGCGGGCCTCGTTGGGCTTGAGATCCACCACCGGGACAACACCGAAGACGGCAAGGTGCGCCTCTACGAGCTCGCCACGAAGTACGACCTGGTGGTCACCGGCTCGAGCGACTATCACGGCGAGGGCAAGCCCAACCGTCTCGCCGAGAACACCACGGAGCCGGAGGCGCTTGAGCGAATCGTGGCAGCCGGTTCGGGCTCGGCGCCCTACCGAGGCTGATCGGGCTGATCGGTCTCCAGCACCCAGGCACCCGTCAGCACGATGTTGTCCATCAGGAGCAGCAGTTGCGGCTCGATGCCCACATGCGGGCTGGAGAAGCTCAACAGGCAGAGGCCGCGCAGGTCGGGGAACTGCAGCCAGTAGTCGACGTGGAGCAGCGGGGTCTCGGTCGCCCCGAGCTCGGCCGCTCCGGCGCCGACGCGCGAGTGGCGGATGAACGGGCCGGCGAGTGTCTCGGCCCCTACGAGCACCCCTGCTCCGAGCGTGGACCGCAGTCTTTCTGCCATTCGGTCCAGGTGGCTCACATCACCGATCGCCGGACCGAGGGAATGCCAGTACATCGCCACGTTGATGGCGAGGGCCGCAGTCTCGTTGCGCTGAAGCAGGTAAGCGAGAAAGCGTCCGCTCGCCGATGCCGCCCGCGCGCAGCTCTCCCTCAGCCAGCGCTCCAATTCGGCCCGGAGCACCGGCGAGGGGGCGAGGGCGGAGAGTTGCTGGCGCACCAGCAGCGACACCTGTTCGTCGCGTGCCGCGGCATCCTCGAGCTCGATCACGAACCACTCTCTCGACAACGCGATGTCGAGGCCGACCACAGTCGAATTTCGGGGGTCGAGGGGCAGGGCCGCCTCCTCGAGGCCTCCGCCGGGGGTGGACGCCACCCAGGCGACGTCGTCGTCGCCCGGTCGTGGCCGGAGGGAGGCGAGCACGTCGTCGGCGATGGCCATCATCGGGTGCGGACCGGCCGGATCGAACACCACGCGCTCGATCACGGCCCGGTACTGCTCGAGGAATGGCACAAGCGACGAGCCGCGCTGAAGGGCGAACTCGCGGTCTTCGTTGTCGCCGAGGTAGGCGGCGAGTGCCGCAGTAGACGAGAACAGGCAGAGCTCGTAGGGCGTGGCTCCCTCCGGATGCTCGGACTCGAAGACGCGCACCTGCAGCTCACCGCCCGCACCGCGCAGCTGCGGCACCACCACGTAGTCGTGCCGAAGCGCCTGGCCGATCGCCGCGACATCCGTCGCCTTGAGCGCGGCCGCGAGGGCGGCCGAGCCGACCTCGCTCGTGCGGTCGACCAGGATGCCGTCGTCCACCGGGTCGCTCATGCGGTATCGCCTCTTTCGCGTCGGGATGCTTCGAAAGACTCCTGCATACGTCGGGCGGATGCGAGGTCGGCCGCGCCCTCGAACTCCCCGACCTGGGTGAATGCTCGCGGTGGGGTGCCCTTGTCCGCGGACGACACGTCGAGGGTCGGCTGCACTGAATACAGCAGGATGCTAGCCCACCAGCCCGTGGGCAGTTCGGCCTGGGCGAGCGCTCGCACGTAGTAGTAGCCGGGCTCGACCTCGCCGCCCGCTTCATCCACTCGAGCCCAGGCCGGGCCCGTTGTGATGGGGCTGGCGAGGTGTAACAGCGCCACTCCGGAGCCGTTCGCTCGACCGTAGAGCCCGAGCGTGCCGGGGAACTCCAGGTCGCGAACGAGGGCCCTCATCGCACCCTCAGCGGGGTGTCGGAGAGCACAGTGATGCCCTTGCTCGGGCCGAAGGCGCCAGGAATTATGTACTCCGGCGCTCCACCGGGTTGGCCGTTCAGGGGCAGCGCGTGCCGGGTGACGACGACATTGTCGACGCTGTCGACCCGGGCCACGATCAGGTTCTCGCCGGAGTTGACGTCGGGGAGTCCGAGGGAGGAGCGGGGATTTCGCATCTGTGAGGGGGACAGCGTGCTGTAGGAGGCCCCCTCCGGAAGGGCCCCGTTTCCGTGGAGCCGGTAGACGGAATCGCCTGGCTTGAGGTCGGAGACCGGCTTGGCCCACAGGCCTTCGGAATCGGAGAGCTCCGAGGGCTTCAGCCGGATGGCCTGGCGCACGGTGAGCTTCTCCGCCTGCCCGGCCGCGATCTCCACCCCCGCCTTCGCGTTGATCCGTGCGGCGCTCGCCACGTTTCCGACCACCCGTGCGGCCGCACCCATGCCCACGACGGCCAGCACGGCTCCCGCGATGCTGATGATCGCCTCCGTCCAGGAGCGATCGCCGGTGGCAGCGAGCACGATGTTGCCGATCGCATTGACGACCGCGGCGATCCCGGCCACGAGCAGGAATACCGCGGCGAGGGCCTGGCCGATCACAGGAATCCAGCACACCAGCAGCGCGAGCACCCCCGCTATCGAGGAGACCCAGCCCGCGACGTCCGTGATCACGGACAGCAGGTCCTTGCCCCAGTCGTCCCACCAGCTGTCCTTGAGGCCGTCGTGCTTCGTGATGGCGTGGATGTCGTCGATGGCCGCCTGCGCCGCCCGGTCGCGCGCCGCCATGGCCTCGTGCGCCCGGCCCTGCGCGTTCGCGAGGTGGGCGTGGGCACCCGCGGCATCCGAGTCGAGGTCCTCGGCGAGGTTCGTGTAGGTGAGGGCCCGTTGCGGGTCGTGTTCGTCCGCCGCGAGTCGAAGGTAGTGCTGCTTGTCGTTCGAGGCCGAATCGGCGGCCGACCGGGCCGACTGGGCGAGGCTGAGTGCCTCCATGGATTCCCGTTGGGCTGCCTCGAGTGCCGGGGCGTACCGGCTGAGGGCATCCCCGGTCGCCCGGTAACGCGCCTCGGCTTTGCCGATATTGTCGGCTACTTTTCCGGATGTCTCGATGAGCGCGTCGATGGACTGCGACACCACGGCCGAGCCGAGGTCGAGCGTGCGCAGCTTGCGTTCGGAGTCTTTGATCGCGTCGGCGACCGCGAGATAGTCGCGCCCGCCGGAGAGCACGATCCCGGGCTCACCGGGTACCGGATCCGATCCGAGGTCGAGCGCGCTCCAGTCCGACGGCCTCATCGAGCGGCCGCCCGGCTGGCCGGCGCCGAGGGGGTATCCGTCAGCGCGTTTCCGAGCTGTTGGTCGGTCTGCTCGAAGGCGTCGGCGATCGCGATCGACGTCTTCGACAGGGTATTGATGTCGTCGACCATGGCCTCGCGGGTGTCGTCCCACTCGTGGGCGAAATCCTTCACCGCATCTTCGAGACCCGAGTGGCCCACCGCCGCCGCTATGCGGTCGCTGCGGGTATTCGCCTCACGGAACTCACGGGAGATCGACGCGAGGTGGGTTCCGAGATCGCGAACATCCGCGGGATTGAGGCTGAGGTCGGCCATGGGAGTCCTTTCCGATCGGCTCGCTCCAGAAGAATACGGGCTGGCGGCGAACCGGTCGATGGAAAGGACTACCCATGTTCTGGGGCCCGGTGCTCAGGCGCCGGTGCTCAGGAGGCGGGAGGCGTGTTTCCCGCACCGCCACGACGAGAACGGGTGCGACGACGACGCGTCGGCGAGGTTCCGTCGTGGGTTCCGCCGCCCTCGGCGCTCTCGCGCACGACGTCGGTCGATCCTTCGCGCGGGGGACGTCCGCCCGTTGCGCCAGCGGGACGACCAGAGTTGCGCCCGGTGCCGCCGTGGTCGCCAGAGCGGCCACCACGATCGCCCGAGCGGCTGCGGTCACCGTTGCTGTCCCGGCCGCCGCCCGAGCGACCACCGCGGTCGCTGTCGGCCGGACGCGGCTCGCGTGCCCGAACGGGACCGGCGGACGCGAGGCGCCCCTTGGTACCTTCCGGGATGTCGAGGTCGGTGAAGAGGTGCGGCGAGGAGGAATAGGTCTCGACCGGCTCAGGCTGGCCCATGTCGAGCGCCTTGTTGATCGCGGCCCACTTGTGCATGTCGTCCCAGTCGACGAAGGTGACGGCGATGCCGGTCTTTCCCGCGCGACCGGTGCGGCCGGCACGGTGCAGGTAGGTGTCGTCGTCGTCCGGGATCGTGTGGTTGATCACGTGTGTCACGTCATTGACATCGATACCGCGAGCCGCGACATCGGTGGCGATCAGGATGTCCTTCTTGCCGGCCTTGAACGCGGCCATGGCGCGCTCACGCTGCTCCTGGTTGAGGTCGCCATGCACGGCGGCGGCGTTGAAGCCGCGGTCGTTGAGTTCTTCGACGAGCTTGGCTGCGGCGCGCTTCGTGCGGGTGAAGACAACGGTCTTGCCGCGTCCCTCGGCCTGCAGGATACGGGCGATGACCTCGTCCTTGTCCATCGAGTGGGCGCGGTAGACGACGTGCTTGATATTGGCCTGCGTGCGCCCCTCGTCGGGGTCGGTCGCGCGGATGTGGATGGGCCGGTTCATGAAGCGACGCGCGAGGGCGACGATCGGGCCGGGCATCGTGGCGGAGAAGAGCATGGTGTGGCGGGTCGGGCTGGTCTGGGCGAAGAGCTTCTCGATGTCGGAGAGGAAGCCGAGGTCGAGCATCTTGTCGGCCTCGTCGAGCACCATCACCTTGACGTCCTTGAGCGACAGCATCCGCTGGCTTGCGAGATCGAGAAGGCGACCGGGGGTTCCGACGACGACCTGGGCGCCGGCCTTGAGCTGCTCCACCTGGCCCTCGTAGGCCTTGCCGCCGTAGATGGCGGCGACCTGGGTGCCGCGGTTGGATGCGGCGAGCACGAGGTCTTCGGCCACCTGCACACACAGCTCACGGGTCGGCACGACGACGAGCGCCTTGACGCCGGGCTCGGGGTTCAGGCCGAGCGACTGGAGAAGGGGGAGACCGAAGCCGAGAGTCTTGCCTGTTCCGGTCTTGGCCTGTCCGATGATGTCCTGGCCGGCGAGCCCCATGGGGATCGTCTGAACCTGGATCGGGAAGGGCGAGATGATGCCCTTGGTGGCGAGAGCGTCGACCATGTCCTGGTCGATATTGAGATCTGAAAATGTAGTGATGATGATGCCCTGTCTAAAAAGCGGCTACGCCCGCTTTGACCTGGGGCGTGCTGAGCCTCCACCAGAAATGGGAGGCATTACCACCAGTTTAGCCGCCTGTCGCCCCGGGAGCGCTTTCGCGGCGGTCGGCGGCCTGTCGCGGATAGGCTGTGCCCGTGGTCTCCTTGTTTTCTCGACGTCCCCGGCGCACTGATGCTCCCCGCCTCAAACCGCGGCGCGAGCCCGTCGCGCAGGTCGACCGCGTCGATCTCGCCGAACTGACTCCCGAGCTTCTCCCGTATCTCGGGCAAGCCGCCTATGTGCAGCTCGCCCTCTTCGAGACTCTCAGCCGCGCGGTGAGTGTCGCGCCGACCGCAGCCTCCAAGGTCGCGGTCAGCCGCGTGGCGGCCCTTGCGCTGGCGAAACATCACGGCCTCGCGGCGGAGATCAAGAGACTCGGACACGAGCCGGGCCCAGCAATGGCCCCCTTCGCTGCCCGGATCGACGAGTACGCCCACACGACGCTCGGGGCCGACTGGTACGAAATGCTTGTGACGGCCTATCTCACCGCCGGCCTGCTCGGTGACTTCCAGGTGCAGCTCGCGGCCGGGCTCTCCGCCGACGCCCGGGCACGGATCATCCCGCTGCTCTCCGGAGACGACGGGCACGCGATGCTCGTCGACGAGCTGCGGTCGGCCATCGATGCCAACCCGAAGCTCGCGTCCCGGCTGGCCATGTGGGGACGGCGTCTCGTGGGAGACACCCTGCTCATCGCCCGGTCGTCGCTCACGAACATCGGTCACACGCAGCGCGATGAAGCCCGACTCGAGCCGGCTTTCACCGAGTTGATCGCGTCACACACGCGACGAATGGATGCCCTCGGCCTGACCGCCTGAGTCGGCGGTCACTGCCCTCAGGCGCGGCTGAGAGTGGAGAGCAGCTCCGCGTCTTGTGCCGTGCGCTGGCGCCCGAGGAACACGCTCGCCAGAATGGCGACGACTCCCGCTGCGACGAGGCTGACCACCCAGATCCATCCGCCGTCGAATTTCCAGCCCACCCAGGTGAGGGCGGCCCAGACCACGGCTGCAACGATCGCGCCGATCGCCGGAACGAGGAGTGCGCCGTGCGTGTCGCGCTTCGGCACACCGTAGCGCGCAGCGAGGCCGAGGATGGCCCCGCCGAGCGTCACGAACAGCAGTTCCATCGGTCAGGCCACGAAACCGACGCGACGGGACTCTTCCGAACCGATCTCCAGGTAGCCGAAGGTCGCAAGGGGCACGACGTAGACGTTGCCCTTCTGGTCGACGAGCTTGAAGAATTTCGCGTCTGAGGCGAGGGCCGCGGTGACGATGCCTTCTACATCCGCCGCCGACTGCGACGATTCGAGGTTGATCTCACGGGGGCTGTTGGTGATGCCGATTCGTATGTCCACGTGCACAGATTACGACAGTTGGCGTGGCTCGAATCTCCCCGTTCTCTTTGGGCGCAACGAAGCGACGGTACTGGCGCGGTGATGTCGCCGGGCCGCGCTACCGTGGGGCGATGGCTATCAGGGGGTTTCGGCAGGCGACGGCGCCGTCATCCCGCATCGCACCGCTCCACCTCGATGCGTCACAACAGGCCGTTCTCGACCTTGCAGACGCCTCCTCGGCGGCCGTCATCGGCGCGCCGGGTTCGGGCAAGACCGCGACGCTCGTGGAGTTGGTGGCCCAGCGTGTGGGGCAGCGCGGTTTTGCTCCGGAGGAGCTTCTCGTTCTCACGTCCAGCCGCACGACGGCGACACGGCTGCGCGACATCCTGGCGCTACGGATCGGGGTGCCGACCAACGGTCCGATCGCCCGGACCGTCAATTCCCTCGCCTTCGAGATCGTCGGCAACGCCGCTCGTGCCGCCGGGGTCGACGCCCCGCGCCTGGCGACGGGCGGTGACCAGGACAGCGACATCGCCCAACTCATCGACGGCCACCTCGAGGACGGATCGGGTCCGTCCTGGCCCGACCAGCTCGGCCCGGCGGTTCGACGCCTGCGCGGATTTCGCACCGAGCTGCGCGAACTGCTCGGGCGTTCCACCGAGTACGGTGTCACGCCGCAGCGTCTCCGCGCACTCGGCGTAGAGCGGGACCGGCCCGAATGGGTCGCCGCCGCGGACTTCTTCGCCGACTACTTCACCGTCGTGAGCAGCTCCCGTTCCAACCAGCTCGACTCGACGGAGCTCGTGCAGTTCGCGATCGCGGCGCTCGGGCGAGGGGAGGGCGGTGCGGCTGTCGATCGGCTTCGTCTCGTGATCGTTGACGACCTGCAGGAGGCCACCCGCTCCACGATCGGGTTGCTCGCCGCGCTCGCCGCCCGAGGGGTGACGGTGATCGCCCTGGGGGATCCGGATGTCGCGGCCAACGCCTTCCGCGGCGGGGAGCCGGACTCTCTCGCCCGCCTCGGCATCCTGCTCGGCCTGCCCCACCTCGCTACCCTCACCCTGTCGACGGTGCACCGGCAGGAGCCGGCGCTGCGGGAGTTCACCCGCCGCATCACCGATCGGATCGGCACGGCCGGTGTGTTCGGTCAGCGAGAGGCACTCTCCGCCGCTACGGGGGCCGGTGCTGCGGGAGCCCCTCTCGCACCGGTGCTGAAGGTTCTCGCCGAGAGCCCGGCGCGCCAGTGGGCTGCCATCGCGCGGCAGCTTCGAGAGCGGCATCTGCTGGACGGGGTCGACTGGAACCGCATAGCGATCGTCGTGCGCAGTGGATCCTCCGTGCCCCAGATCGCCCGGGCCCTCGCGCTCGCCGAGGTGCCGACCCGCACCTCGGTGGGGGGTCGTGCGCTTCGTGACGACCACGCCGCCCGGGGACTTCTCACCGTGGTGGATGTCGGAGTCGGCCGCACCCCGCTCGATCCGACGATCGCCGCGGAGCTTCTTCTCGGCCCATTCGGCGGTCTCGACAAACTCGCGGTGCGGCGGCTGCGCCTCGCCCTCCGCGCGGAGGAGCTGGCCGGGGGCGGCACCCGATCGAGTGATGAGCTTCTCGTCGAAGCTCTCGGGGCGCCGGGCCGGTTCGCCACCATCGACCATCGCGTCGGGCGCAACGCCGATCGACTCGCCCGCACCCTCGACACCATCGGCATCGCGGGATCGGAGGGGGCGACCATCGAAGAGCTGCTCTGGCTGGCCTGGGATCGCAGCGGTCTCGCGCACGAGTGGTTCGCTCGCGCCACCAGCGCGGGTATCGCCGCCGACGAGGCCAATCGCGACCTCGACGGTGTTGTCGCCCTCTTCACCGCGGCCAAGCGGTTCGTCGAGCGACAGCCCGGCACCGCGGCGCAGGTGTTCCTCGACGGGGTGCTCGACGCAGAGGTGCCCGAAGACACTCTCTCTCCGCAATCACTCGCCGACGCCGTGCTCGTGACCACCCCCTCCGGAACAGTCGGGCTGGAGTTCGACGTGGTGGTCGTCGCGGCCCTGCAGGACGGCGTCTGGCCGAACCTGCGCCTTCGCGGCTCGCTGCTTTACCCGCAAGAGCTCGTGCGGGTGATGACAGGCCTCGGCGATGTGCCGCTCGACGAGCGACGGCAGGTGCGCGACGACGAGCTGCGGATGTTCGCGCTCGCCGTCTCCCGCGCCCGCCGGCAGGTCATCCTCGCCGCCGTCGACAACGAGGACGAGTCGGCAAGCGTGCTCTTCTCGCTGGCACCGGGCGACACCGAGACCGTGGAAACTGCAGCACTGCGCCCGCTCTCGCTCCGGGCCCTCACCGGTCGCCTTCGGCGCGAGCTCGCCACGAGCCGGCGCACCCCGGCGGAGCGCGCGGCCGCGGCATCCGCTCTCTCCCGGCTGGCACTGGAGCGGATCCCCGGCGCCGATCCCGAGGACTGGCACGGGCTCCGAGAGGTCTCGACTGCGGATCCCGTCTTCGCTGCCGACGAGCAGGTGCCGGTCTCCCCATCACGGTTGGAGGCCTTCGAGGACTCGCCGGTGGACTGGTTCATCGACTCGGTGTCCGGCACCCAGTCGAGCACCGCGATGGGGCTCGGAACGATCGTGCACTGGGCGATGGAGACGGCGACCGATCCGACCGTTGATGCGGTCTGGGGCGCTATCGAGGGTCGCTGGGGGGAACTGGCTTTCGAGTCGCCGTGGCTCGCCGAGCAGCAGAAGCGGGCAGCGCGGATCCTTGCTGCCGGGGTCGCGGAGTACCTCGCGGACTTCGCCCGTGATGGCAAGCTCCTCGTGGGGGCGGAGAGCCGGTTCTCGATCGACATCGATCGGGCAACCGTCAACGGCTCGATCGACCGGGTGGAGCGGTCGGCCGACGGCTCGGTGGTGATCGTGGACCTCAAGACGGGCAATCCGATCGTGCCGCAGCCGAAGATCGACGCGCATCCTCAGCTCGGCACCTATCAGCTCGCCTATGTGCAGGGCGTCCTCGACGAATTCCTCGACGAACTCGGTGAGCACCGGGCCGGCGGGGCGAAGCTGCTCTTCGTGAAGAAGGGAACACGGGGCAAGCTCTATCGAGAGGGCAGCCAGGCGCCGCTCGACGAGCAACAGCTCGAGGGATTCCGCACCCGCATTCGCCAGGCGGCCATCGGCATGGCGGCCGCGGCCTTCGACGGCGCCCTCGACCTGGACGCCTGGGGGTCTTTCGACGTCGGTACGAAGAAGTTGCATCGCGTGAGGTCGGTGGCCAGTGACTGAGGCGCCGTACGTTTCGGCAGACGAGATTGCGGATGCCCTCGGCCGACCCCGGCCGACCGCCCAGCAGCGCCGGGTGATCGAGTCCCCGCTCGCGCCGGCGCTGGTCGTCGCCGGCGCCGGCAGCGGCAAGACCGAGACCATGGCGAACCGCGTGCTCTGGCTGCTCGCCAACGGCAGGGTGGCAGCGGGGCAGATCCTCGGACTCACCTTCACCCGCAAGGCCGCGGGGGAGCTCTCGGTGCGCATCCGGGAGCGCATCGACCAGCTTCATCACGCCGGCCTGCTCTCCGAGGACTACGACGAGTTCGATCCGCCGACCGTGGCGACCTACAACTCCTTCTCCAACCGGATCTACCGCGACAATGCCATCCTGCTCGGCCGGGAGAGCGATGGGCCGGTGCTGGGCGAGGCATCCGCCTGGCAGCTGGCCCGCACCGTGGTGATCGGTTCGACCGATGACCGCCTGCCTGGCCTCGGCAAGAGCGTCGACACCGTGACGAAGGCGGTGCTCGCCCTCGCCCACGCGATGAGCGAGAACCTGGTCGACCCGACGGATGTCACGAGCTTCGCCTCCCGCTTCGCTGGGCTCGTCGACCTGCCGCCGGGCGGCCGCGGCGCCTACGAGGACGTCGCCGTGCTCGCATCCACCGTCGGGGCGCTTCCCGTGCTCCTTGACCTGGTGGCCCGGTTCGACGCGGCGAAGGTACGCCGGGGGTTCGTCGAATACTCCGACCAGGTCTCGCTCGCCCTCACGATCGTGCGTGACGTTCCGCGGATCGCCGACGAACTCCGCGAGCAGTACCGGGTCGTTCTGCTCGACGAGTACCAGGACACGAGCGTGGTGCAGACCCTGCTGCTCTCCGAACTCTTCGCCGGGCTGCCTGTGATGGCGGTCGGCGATCCCAACCAGTCCATCTATGGATGGCGGGGGGCGAGCGCCGCGAATCTGGACGGCTTCGCCCGCCAGTTCGACGCCGCTCCCGACGGGCAGTTCGCGCTCACCACGTCCTGGCGCAACGGGCACGACATCCTCGCGGTCGCCAACGCGATAGTGGAACCCTTCCGCGGCGCCGGCGCTGCAGCTCGCTCCGGCGTCGATCGGCTGGAGGCTGGGGCTTCGGCGACCGCCGTGCCGGTGAGGGTCGTCGTGGAGGAGACCCTTCCCGAGGAGGCGGAAGCCGCCGCCCGGTGGCTGCGGGAGCGCCTGGACGTGCCTCACGGCACTACTCCGCCCACGGCCGCAATGCTGTTTCGTGCGCGCAAGACCCAGGGCGCATTCATCGAGGCGCTGCGGCGCAACGGGGTGAAGTTCCACGTGCTCGGCATCGGCGGCCTCATGGCCGAGCCAGAGATCGCCGACCTGGTCTCCGCCCTCGCCGTGGTGAACGACCCCACCGCCGGCTCGGAACTGGTGAGACTGCTCGCCGGATCGCGCTGGCGCCTCGGCGCGAAAGACCTGCACGGTCTCGGCCGGGTCGCCTCCTGGCTGCGGGACAGGGACTATGCCCAGCGCGCCCTCGACGACGATGTGAAGGAGGCGCTGCGGGCATCCGTCGCCGAATCGGAGGGCGGGTCGATCGTCGACGCCCTCGATTTCATCGCGACAGCGCGCGCCGGGCACAGCCAGCTCGAGCGGTTCAGCGCGGTGGGCCTCGAACGCCTCCGGGATGCCGGCCGCACCTTCGCCCGGTTGCGCGCGCGCGCGGGGCTCGACCTGCTCGACTTCGTCACCTTCGTCGAGCAGGATCTGATGCTGGACATCGAGGTCGCGGCCAATGAGACCCGATCGCTCGGAGCCGCGACCATGGAGGCTTTCTTCGACGCCCTCGGCGGCTACCTGGCCGTCGACGAGTCGGCCAGCCTCGGAGGCTTCCTGTCCTGGCTCCGGGAGGCTGAGTGGCGCGACAACCTCGCGCCGCGCCCGGAGGACCCCGAGCCGGGCACGGTGCAGCTGCTCACCATCCACGGGTCGAAGGGTCTGGAGTGGGATCTCGTGGTGGTTCCGCGTCTCGTCGAGGGTGAGCTTCCGGGCTCTCCTCGCGAGGGATCGAACGGATGGCTCGGCTTCGGCATGCTGCCCTACGACTTCCGGGGCGATGCCGCAGAGCTGCCGCGCTTCGATTGGACGACGGCCACGACGCGCAAGGAGCTCCTCGACAGCCGCACGGTGTTCAAGGCCGAAGTCCAGGAGCGTCACGACGAGGAGGAGCGCCGCCTCGCCTATGTCGCCGTCACCCGTGCGCGGCACTCCCTGCTGCTCACGGCGTCCTTCTGGGCGACCCAGTCCAGCCCACGCCGTCCGAGCCCTTTCCTTCGGGAGCTCGAGGCCGGGGGGGTGATCGGTGAGCTGCCGCTCGAGAGTGAGCACACGGAGAATCCCCTTGGCGACGAGGCGAACCTGTTCCGCTGGCCGATGGATCCCCTCGGTGGTCGCCGTGACGCGGTCGAAGCGGCCGCTCGACTGGTGCGCGAGTCGGTGCCGGGAGCCGAGGGCTCGTGGGGAGTCGAGCTCACCCTCCTGCTCGAGGAGCGGCAGCGGCGCATCGACGCGGCCGGGGTCGTCGACCTGCCCACCCGGGTCTCGGCGTCCCGATTCAAGGACTTCGTGAGCGACCCGGCCGGGGTCGCGGCATCCCTGCGCCGTCCGATGCCGGAGCGGCCGTACCGCGCCACCAGGCTCGGCACGCTCTTCCACGAATGGGTCGAGCAGCGCTACGGAGTCCACGGCACGGCGGAGGAGCTGGATGCCGTCGCGATCGAGCTCGACGGCGACGAATCGGTGCCGGGCGACCGGGTCGACCCCGACGGGCTCGCCACGCTCCGGCAGACCTTCGAGCGCTCCGAGTTCGCGACGCTCATCCCCGAGGAGGTCGAGATCGAGATCCACCTGATCCTCGATGGCGAGGTGATCGTCTGCAAGCTCGACGCGGTCTACCGGGTCGACGGGCGCTATCGCGTGGTCGACTGGAAGACCGGAAAGGCGCCGCGGGATGCGGCGGACCTCGAGTCGAAGCAGCTACAGCTCGCGCTCTACCGCCAGGCCTTCGCGGAGTGGAAGGGCATCGACCCCCTCCTGATCGACGCGGTGTTCTACTACGTGACTGACGACCGCATCATCCGTCCCGAGCGCATCTACGACCGCGACGAACTCGTTGCGCTCTGGCGCACCGTCGCCCGCTGAGGAGGGCACCGGGCTGCGTGGGCGCGCCGGGTGGCTAGGGACTCGGCGAGACCTGGCTCTGCCTCGCCACGATCGCGGCCGCAAGGGCGTCGATCGGTTCGCGGGCGGATGTCGGGTTGTCGAGCAGGCGGAAGTCGATGTCGCCGAGCTCCGGCAATGCGAACGAGCTCGGAAGCTGCACGAGGTCGGGCGGGATCAGACTCTGCGGGAAGGCGGCGATCCCGATTCCGGCACGGGTCGCGGCGAGCACGCCGTTGATCTCCCGGACGTTGCAGGTGATGCGCCAGGTGCGTCCGACCGACTCGAGCGCGGTGATCGCCGCGGTGCGGCTGAGACTCGGTGCCTGATAGGCGATGAGCGGCACGGGTTGGCCGGCTTCGAGACTGAGGTTTCGATGCCCGACCCAGACCAGCCGGTCGCGGCGCACGAGGCGACCACCCGGGATATCGGGCTCCTGTTTCACGAAGGCGAGGTCGAGTTGGCCCGCGAGCAGTCGACGGGTGAGGAATCCGCTCTGGTTCACGGTGAGCTCGAGGTTGATGTGGGGATACAGCTGACGGAAGTCGCGCAGGATCTGTGGCAGTTGGGTGAGAGCGAGATCGTCGGCCGATCCGAAGCGCAGCCGACCGCGCATCGCCGAGCCGGTGAAGTAGCTCGAGGCCTGCTCGTGGGCGGCGAGGATCGATCGGGCGAAGCCGAGCATCGCGTCGCCGTTGTCCGTGAGCCGCACCTCACGGGTGTCGCGCAGCACGAGATTTCGACTAGCGGCCACCTCGAGCTTGCGGATGTGCTGGCTCACCGTCGGCTGGCTCAGGCCGAGCAGCTGGCCGGTGACCGTGAAATTGAGCGTCTCCGCCACCGTGACGAAGGTGCGGAGCAGCACCGGGTCGAACATCCGCACCTCCGGGGTTGCCGACAGCATCATTGATAAATCGAATGGGACTTATAGTCTCGATTCTATTCCCGAATGACTGCGCCCCGCCGTAGCGTTGAAGCGACCATACGAAACCATGTCGAGCAGTGCAGGACCCCTTTCCGCGTGACCACCGAGACGTCCACCGCCATCCCGCCCACCGAACCGATCCCGGTGCTTCTCGAACGACCACGCTGGCGCGACACCTTCGATTCGCTCCGGGTCTTCAACTATCGCCTGTACGTGATCTCGCAGGTGCTCTCCAATACCTCTGGCTGGATGCAGAAGATCGCGACCGACTGGCTCGTCAATGAGTTGACACACAATGTCGCTCTCGTCGGAGTCACCGTGTTCCTGCAGTTCGCCCCCGTTCTCCTCTTCGGCGTCTGGGGCGGCGTCATCGCCGACCGGGTCGATAAGCGGCGGCTCATGATGGTGACCCAGTCCACGACGGCGCTCCTGTGCGCGGTTCTCGGTGCCCTGACGATCGCCGGAATAGTGGAGGTCTGGCAGGTGTGGGGGGTCGCCTTCCTGCTCGGGATGGTCGCCGTCGTCGAGGGACCCGCGCGTTCGGCCTTCGTCAATGAGATGGTCGGGCATCGCCGCCTGCGCAATGCCATCAGCCTGAACGCGTCGATCTTCCACCTCGGCGGTCTGCTCGGCCCGGCGATCAGCGGCGTGCTCATCGTTCTGGTCGGCTCTGGCTGGTCGATCAGCGTCAACGCGGTCGCGGCCATCGTGGTGGTGGTGACCCTCGGCTGCATGCGGGTGCGCGAGTTGCTCCCCTCGCCACGGGCCAACCGGTCGAAGGGCCAGATCCGCGAGGGTGTGAAATACGTGATCGGCAAGCCGACCATCTTCTGGCCGATGGTGATGCTGGCGTTCGTCTCGACCTTCGGAATGACGCTGCCCGTGCTGCTGGTCGCCTTCGCCGACAACGTCTATCAGACCGGAGCGGCGGGCTACGGGCTCTACAGTTCCGCTGCGGCGGTCGGTGCGCTCACCGGCGCCGTGCTGTCGACGCGGCGGATGAATGTGAGATTGCGCACGATCATGTTCGCCGCCGGCCTCTTCGGCCTCGCGCTGGTGCTTGCCGGCAACTCTCCCTGGGAGCCGCTCTTCCTCGTCTTCCTCGTGGGCATCGGTGTCACCCGGCTGCTCTTCGCCACCGGAGCCGAATCGATCGTGCAGCTCTCCACCAACCGTGCCATCCGGGGCCGGGTGATGTCCCTCTACTCCATGGTGATGCTCGGCGGCCAGGCACTCGGCGGACCGATCAGCGGCGCCATCGCCGATCGTTTCGGGGTGCAGACCGCGATGACGGTCGCCGGAGTGATGCCGGCGATCGCCGCGATCGTCATCGCTATCGTGCTTGCGCGGTCGGGGCGCTTGGCGCTCCGCATCCGCATCCGCCGCTCCGGCAGGTTCGTCGCGATCGAACAGCGGGGCCGGGCGGCCTGAGGGGCACCGAGCGGACCGCGTCCCGGTCGTCGGTAGCTTTCTTTACGTTCTCTCAGAAACGTACGCAGGGCATTCAGCCTGCTCATACAGCTTTCATAGCTTGGGCGGCCAGTTTGCGAAAATGACAATTCGCAAACCCGTGGTGATCAACAGCGTGCTCGCCGTGGTGATCATCGGCGCACTCGTTGGCGCCTATTTCTTCGTGTTCCCGGTGGCCGATTCTTCGAGCACGGCGACCCAGCTCACTTCAACGGTGCAGCAGGGAGTGGTCAGCAACACCATCACGGCGAGCGGATCGGTGGCGCCCGTGTCGGAGGCGATCGCCTCCTTCGCCGTCTCGGGCACGATCGCCTCGGTGAATGTCTCGCTGGGCCAGAGCGTCACCGCCGGCCAGGTGCTCGGCACCCTGCAGACGGCGCCACTGCAGCAGACCGTGAACAACGACTCCACGCTGTACTCGCAGGCCAAGTCGCAATATGCCAACGCGGTGTCGGCACTCACCGCGACCCAGTCCGCGCCGGCCACTCCGAACAGCTCCGCGGCCCAGACCGTCTCGAGCATCAACAGTGCCAAGCAGCAGGTGGCCACCGCTCTCGACCAGGTGACGACGAGCTCCCAGAACCTCGCGAGGGATGAGGCGAATCTGGCGGCTGCGACGCTCACCTCTCCGATTGCGGGACTGGTGGTCTCGCTCAGCGGTTCGGTCGGGCAGGCCGCGGGTTCCGGGTCGAGCTCCTCGTCGTCATCCGGATCGAGCTCGGGATCCGGCGGTGGAACGGCATCGAGCGGCACGTCGAGCGGCGGTTCCTCCTCTGCGAGCTCGGGCTTCGCCACGATCGCCGATGTCTCGGCGATGACCGTGAGCGCCAGCATCGCCGAGGCGGACATCGCCGCCGTCACCGTCGGCCAGAAGGCGGTAGTCACCTTCCCGGCCGTGCCGGGGGAGACGGCCGACGCCACGGTCACGGCGATCGCACCGACCGCGACGACGAGCAACTCGGTGGTGACCTACGCGACCACCATCACCCTCGCCTCGATCACCGCCGGCCTGCGGCTCGGCCAGACGGCGTCGGTCGCGATCACCACGAAGAGCTCGGCGGCCGATGCGCTCTATATTCCGGCGGCCGCGATCACCACCGCGAACGGAGTGTCGACGGTCAAGGTGGTCGGCAGCACCGGAAAGGTCACCCCGGTCACCGTGACCCTCGGTATCGTCGGAAACGCGGGGACGCAGGTCCTCACCGGTCTGAAAGCGGGCCAGACTGTGTCGCTCGGCGTGGTCATCCCCACGACGACCGGCACCGCAGGCACGGGTCGCACCGGGTTCGGCGGCGGAGGTGGCGGGTTCGGAAACCGCACGGGTACCGGAGGAGGCGGATTCGGCGGCGGTCCAGGCGGCGGCGGTACCGGCGGCGGCACCACCGGCGGCACGGGCAACCGGGGCGGCAACTGATGTCGCTCTACGATGACCGTGCCGCGGATCCCGTCGTGCAGCTGGCCGACATCACGCAGGTCTACGGCACCGGGGACGCCGCTGTGCACGCACTTCGCGGCGTCAGTCTCGACGTGGCGCAGGGCGACTACGTGGCGATCATGGGACCGTCCGGATCGGGCAAGTCCACCCTGATGAACGTGCTCGGATGCCTCGATGTCGCGTCATCCGGTACCTACACGCTTGCCGGCAATGACGTGAAGACACTCGACGAGAACGCCTTGGCACGCATCCGCAACCAGCAGATCGGCTTCGTGTTCCAGTCATTCAACCTGGTGCCGCGGATGTCGGCGCTCGCGAACGTGGAACTGCCTCTCGTCTACGGTCGAGTCGGCCGGGCGGAACGGCGGGAGCGCGCCCTCGAAGCCCTCGAGGCGGTCGGGCTCGGATCGCGCGCCAGCCATCAACCCCAGGAGCTGTCGGGAGGGCAACAGCAACGTGTCGCCATCGCCCGGGCCCTCGTCACTTCCCCGACTCTCGTGCTCGCCGACGAACCGACCGGAAACCTCGACAGCACCTCGACCGACGAGATCCTCGAGATGTTCAACCTGCTGGCGCTCGAGGGGCGAACGATCATCGTCATCACCCACGAGGCGCATGTCGCCGAACAGTCCCACCGGGTGATCACCCTCAGCGACGGCCTCATCGTGGCCGACCGCACCTCGGCGCGCATCCATGCTGCGGGGGTGCGACCGTGAGCGTTGCCGAGATGATCCTGTCCGCCCTTCGCGGTATCACGGCGAACAAGCTGCGATCGATCCTCACCCTGCTGGGGGTGATGATCGGTGTCGCCTCCGTGATCCTGCTCCTCGCAGTGGGCAATGGTTCCGCCCAGACCGTGAACTCCGCCATCTCGCAGCTCGGCACCAACACCCTCACCGTGCGCCCGACGGGAGGGGGGAGCGGAGCAAGCTCGACGAAACAGATCACCACGACGGTCGGCACGCAGATCCAGGCGGCGAGACTCGGGCACGTGAAGGAGGTGATCCCTCAGGTATCGGGCAGCCTCACCGTGGCCTCCACCACAGCCTCCGAGACCTCCATCTCGGTGATCGGCACGACGCCCGCCTACTTCACGGTCGGCACCAATTCGGTGTCATCGGGCTCGGCGTTCACCGCGGCCGACGTCACCGCATCGGCGAAGAATGCGGTGATCGGGCAGACCCTCGCCACTGAACTGTTCCCCACTGGTTCGCCCCTCGGCCAACAGGTGACCGTGGGGGGAACCCCGTTGACCATCGTCGGAATCCTCGCCCAACAGGGCAGCGTGGGATTCAACGACCCGAACTCGGTGATCATCGCCCCGATCAGTCGCATCCAGGCCTCGTTCACCGGATACGGCGCGGTCAGTTCGCTGACCGTCGAGGCGAAGAGCGCCGATGCGGTCGCGGCGGCCCAGGGCGAGGTCGAGGTGATGCTCAACCAGTTGCTCGGAACGACCACCGCGAATGAGCCGTACACGATCATCAACCAGGGCTCCCTGTTGCAGACCGCCGCCACCAGCGCGGCGAGCTTCACGGTGCTCCTGGGCGCCGTCGCGGCGATCAGCCTGCTGGTCGGGGGCATCGGGGTGACGAATGTGATGCTCGTGACGGTCACCGAGCGCACCCGTGAGATCGGAATCCGCAAGGCTCTCGGAGCGACTCGCGGGGCGATCCTCGGCCAGTTCCTCGCCGAGGCTGCGACGCTGACCCTGCTCGGCGGTGTACTCGGTGTCATCGTCGCGCTGATCGGGGCACAGTTCCCCGTCAACGGCACGCAACCGGTCGTGCTGTCGTATTCGATCCCGCTGGCTCTCGGAGTCTCCGTTGCCATCGGCGTGTTCTTCGGGGTCTATCCCGCGGCGCGCGCCGCCGCGATGCGACCCATCCAAGCACTGCGGGCGATCTGACCCGCCACACCGCCAGACCACACAGCACGACCACCTAGCCAGACCAGAGAAGAAGGATCCCATGTCGAACGATTTTGACTCCACCCCACCACCCGCGTTGCCGCCGAGCGAACCGGCGGCGAAGATCGCCGCCCCGGCACCCCGTCGCAAGTGGCTGACTCCGACGCTCGCGCTCGTCGCGGTACTGGTTGTCGGGCTGTTCGGAGGGGTGCTCATCGGGCACGCCACCGCCTCCTCCGCCCAGGGTGCCGCGGCGGGCGGATTCTCCCGGGGGCCGAACGGGGGAGCTGGGGGAGCCGGAGGCACCGGGGGCGCCGGCGGCCCCGGGTTCGCCGCTGGTGGTTTCACCTCGGGCACGATCGTCTCGATCTCCGGCACGACCATGGTGCTCAAGGCCCAGGACGGCACGACGAAGACGGTCACCACCTCGGGAACCACGCGGGTCAGCAAGACCTCCACCACGACGTTGTCTGCGCTCAAGGCCGGGCAGACCGTGACGGTGATCGGTGCGGCCGGCTCGAACGGCGACATCGCCGCCACCAGTGTCTCTGAGGGTGCTCGCGGCTTCGGGGGGCGTCCGGGCGGCGGCGCCGGAGCCGGCAGCGGACCCGCGGGAACCACGCCCTAGCGGAGACACCCGCCGGGCAGGCTCAGGAGCGCTGGTCGCGATCCAGCATGGCCTCGACCTCATCAACGGCCATCACCGGCATGGTGTTGTGGCTGAGGGTCTGGTCGAGGTCGTTCTGCACGGTGTCGACCAGGCCGTGCAGCATCTGCACCGCATCATCCACGATTTCGGTGCTGCGTTCCTGGGTGCCGTGAAGCAACCACTTGGCGATCTCGAGCTCGGCATAGAGCATGGCGCGATGCTTCACCTGGCGGTCGCTCGATCCGCGCGCCTCGTTGTACGCATCGAAGGCGGCCTCGGCGACATATCCGCCTCGGGCGCCGAGGAGCCAGTACAGGTCGCGCGCCGGATCCCCGATGCTCAACGACTGCCAGCCGAGCAGTCCGGTGACCTCGTCGTCGGAGCTGAGGAAGGATTCAGCCGAGAGTCCGCCGTTAATCACGGTGGGTGCGAACTGCCAGAGCGGACCGTCTTCGGTGGCCTTCTCCCACCGGCCGAGCAGCGCGGCGGGCACCAGGTTCGTCGCGCTCGCCCGATCCATGATGGTGATCGTCGAGCGCAGGATCTCCGCGGGGCTGAGCACGGGAAGACCGGCGTCCGCGACGAAGCTGGTCGGAAGGGTGTGGATCGCGGCGATGGCTCGACCGAGAGACGGGGCGAGAGGGCTGCCCTCGGAGATCGCGGCGAGATCGACGGGAGACCCGTAGACGAAGTCGTAGACGACGGCACGGGTGCCGCCGATCGGCGTCTGGCCCGCGTAGTTCGACACGGCGAACGGCAGGCGGGCGCGCACGCCGGTGCTCAGCGCGCGCAGGGAGACGAGGTCTGCCGACTGCTCGGCTTCCGCGCGCTCAGAGGTGGGAACACGGATGATCCAGTGCGCGCCGTCGCGTGTGGTCAGCAGCGCCGACTCGAAATCGCCATGGGTACCCGACCCGAAACCACTGGCCTGAGCGACATCGAGTCCGGCAACAGCCGAGGTTGCGAGCGCGGCTAGAGTGAGATGGGATCTGGCCATACCTCACAGGGTAGGTCGTCCTCCGGCGGCCGGTGCCGAACGCCACGCCTTTCCCGCCCCCTTCGATGATTGGTGCCCCATGTCAATCGACCCTGTGTCTACAGACGCTGGTTCGCCGTCCTATCTCTCCCCCCTCCCCGTGTCGGCGTTGCCGCTCTCGCGCCACGGCCTCGACCGCGACTATCTCTCGCGCAGCGACCCCGACCTGTTCGAATCCCTTCGTCGCGATCCGCGGATGCTTCAGCTCGTGCTCTGGAAGGGCAAGGCGCTGCTCGACCCGAGTGGCGCGCTCGACCTTCTGCCCCACGATGCCGAAGTCGATTCCGCACTCCGGTTGTACCTGGGACGTTCGGTCGGATCGGACTCGCCGGATGATCCGGTGGTCGCCGTGATCGTGGACGACGCCGCCGCGGCGTCCTTCGCGTCGCCGGAGTCCGAGCGGTGGGGCGATCTCCGAGCACTCGGCAGCACCTTCAGCGATCGCGACGCCGGACTGTTCACCGCCGCGCTCGCGCTCGCCAACTGGCACGACTCGCACCCCTTCTCCCCGCGCACCGGCATGGCGACCGTCTCCGGCCAGGGTGGCTGGGTGCGCACCGACACCGAGAGCGGGCGCGAGGTGTTCCCCCGCACCGATCCCGCCATCATCGTGGGGATCGTCGATGCCGAAGACCGGATCCTGCTCGGTCACAACGCGATGTGGCCGGCCAATCGCTACTCTCTCCTCGCCGGTTTCGTCGAGCCGGGGGAGTCGCTCGAGAGTGCGGTCGCGCGCGAGGTGTTCGAGGAGTCGGGCATCCGTGTGGTCGATCCCGTCTATCTGGGATCGCAGCCGTGGCCGTTCCCGGCCTCGCTGATGCTCGGCTTCATGGCCCGGGTCGATCCGGCCCTGGAGTCGATCCTCACGCCGGATGGCGCGGAGATCCTCGATCTGCGCTGGTTCAGCCGCGACGAGCTCACGGAATCCCTCGATGACATCGGCCTTCCCGGCCATACCTCCATTGCCCGGGCGATCATCGAACACTGGTACGGCGGTCCCATCGCCGACCGTCGGCAGTGGTGAGCTCCGCCGAATCACTGCTCGAAGCCCTCGATGACGAGCAGCGCATCGCCGCAGAGACCCTGCTCGGTCCGCTGTGCATGCTCGCCGGGGCCGGCACCGGCAAGACTCGCGCCATCACGCATCGCATCGCCTACGGAGTCGCGACCGGGGTCTACGCCCCCGACCGGATCATGGCGCTCACCTTCACCTCCCGGGCTGCGGCGGAGCTGCGGGGGCGGCTGCGCCAGCTCGGGGCCACCGGCGTCGCGGCGCGCACCTTCCACGCCACGGCTCTCTCCCAGCTCGGCCACTTCTGGCCGGAGGTGATCGGCGGCCAGATGCCGCGGCTGCTCGACAGCAAGGGCCGCGTGATCGCCCAGGCCGCCGAGACGCTCCGACTCAAACTCGACACGGCGACGCTCCGCGACCTCGCCGCGGAGATCGAGTGGCGCAAGGTGTCCCGTCTCACGCTCGACCAGTACGCGGCGGTGTTGCCTCAGCGCGTGCTGCCCTCGGCCCTCGACGCCGACAAGATGGTCGCCATCCATCGCGCCTACGAATCGGTGAAGGATGAGCGCCGCCAGCTCGACTTCGAGGACGTGTTGCTCGCAACCGCCGGCATGATCGAGGCCGAACCGCGGGTCGCCCAGCAGGTGCGCGAGCAGTACCGCTTCTTCGTCGTCGATGAATACCAGGACGTCTCGCCGCTGCAGCAGTCGCTTCTCGATCTCTGGCTCGGCGACCGGCAGGATCTCTGCGTCGTCGGCGACGCGAGCCAGACGATCTACTCCTTCGCCGGCGCATCCGCCGACTTCCTCCTGGGATTCCCCACTCGCTTTCGCGAGGCCGCGGTCGTCAGGCTCGAACAGAACTACCGGTCGAGCCCGCCCATCGTCGGCCTGGCGAACCAGCTGATGCGCGGTCGCCCCGGAGCATTGGCCCTTCGAGCCTCGACCGGTACCCCGGAGGCGGCGGCGAAGGCCGCGCCAACGGTCACGAGCTTTCCGAGCGAGGTGGCCGAGGCCCGGGCGATCGCGGACCAGGTTGCCGCGGCGATCGCGGGTGGGGCTCGTCCGCAGGACATCGCCATCCTGTTCCGCATCAACGTGCAGTCCGCGCCGCTCGAGGCGGCCCTCGCCGACGCCGGGGTGAGTTTCCAACTGCGCGGGGGAACCCGCTTCTTCGAACAGCAAGAAGTGAAGCAGGCGCTGATGATGCTGAAGGGCGCGGTCGTCGGCGCGACGCGCGAACCCCTCTTCAAGACGGTCAGCGACGTGCTGCGTTCCCTCGGCTGGACCCAGGACGCCCCCGAGGTGCGCGGTGCGGTGCGGGATCGCTGGGAATCCCTGAACGCGCTGATGGGGCTGGCCGAGGCATCCGCCGATGGCACGTCGCTCAGGTCGTTCGTCGACGAGCTCTTCGAGCGTGCGGCCAGCCAGCATGAGCCGACGATGGCCGCGGTCACCCTCGCGACCCTGCATTCCGCGAAGGGGCTCGAGTGGGACACCGTGTACCTCGTCGGGCTGAGCGACGGCTACCTGCCGATCACCTACGCGAAGACGGAACGAGCCGTCGAAGAGGAGCGTCGCCTGCTCTACGTCGGCATCACGCGCGCCCGCCGCCGCCTGCACCTGTCGTGGTCGTCCGGCTCATCCGGCCGCGGACCCGACCGCCGCGCTTCCCGCTTTCTCGCCGGACTCGCATGAGCCGCGTAGCGGGAACCGGTCGCGACGGAAGAGAGGGCATCTTCGGCGCCCGCTATCTCTGGGTGACCGTCGGCAGCAGCGCGCTCGTCTTCCTCGCGGCCTTCGAATCCCTCGCGGTCACCACGATCATGCCGGTCATCAGCCGGGATCTCGACGGTGCAAGCCTCTACGCCCTCGCCTTCGCCGGTCCGCTCTCCACTGCCGTGATCGGCATGGTGATCGCCGGCAACTGGTCCGATCGTTCGGGACCGGTGCTGCCGCTCTACGTGTCCGCCGCGCTCTTCGGTCTCGGTCTGCTCGTCGCCGGAAGCGCGCCGACCATCGGTGTCTTCGCCGCGGGTCGTCTCGTGCAGGGGTTCGGGAGCGGCGCGATGACCGTCGCGCTCTATGTGGTCGTCGCCCGGCTGTATCCGCCGGCGCTGACGCCGCGCATCTTCGCCAGCTTCGCCGCCGCCTGGATCGTGCCCTCGCTCATCGGGCCATTCATCGCCGGCCTCGTCGCCCAGCTCTGGAGTTGGCACTGGGTGTTCCTCGGGGTCGTGGGGCTCGTGGTCGTCGCCGTTGTCATGCTCACCCCGGCGACGCGGATGCTGCGACTTCAGCCGCCGGAACCCGGAACGGCCGCGTGGAACCCCGGTCGCGTCGGGTGGGCCGTGCTCGCGGCGGTCGCGGTGCTCGTGGTCAACCTGTCGGTCGACATCGGCGGGCCCGCCGCCGTTCTCGTTCCGCTCGCGGCGCTGCAGCTGGCTGTGGTGGCGGTACGCCCGCTCCTGCCGCGCGGAACGCTCACCGCCCGCCGTGGACTGCCCACCGTCATCCTGCTGCGCGGCCTCGCCTCTGCCTCGTTCCTCGGGGCCGAGGTCTACCTGCCCTACCTCCTCGTGCAGCAATACGACTTCTCGCCCACCTTCGCCGGCCTCGCGCTCACCGGATCGGCGCTGGCCTGGTCGGGCACCTCCTGGCTCCAGGGTCACCTCGGCGATCGCCTGCGCCCGGCGACGGGAATGAGCGTCGGCATGTGGCTGGTGCTCGCGGCAGTGATGGTCGCCTTCGCCTCGGCTGCCCTTCATCTGAATCCGGCCGTGATCATCCTGGGCTGGGTGGTCGGCGGCGGGGGCATGGGGCTCGTCTACCCGCGCACCAGCGTCATGACCCTGGGTCTCTCGCGCACCGCGGAGCAGGGTTTCAACAGCTCGGCGCTGTCCATCTCGGACTCTCTCGGCGCCGCCATCGCCCTCGCGCTCACCGGGGTCGTCTTCGGTGCTCTTGACCGGGCGGGATCCTCCGGCGGCTCCCTCGCCTTCGCCGGCAGCTTCGGCATCGCGGTGCTGTTCGCCGTCGGGGCGGTTGCGGTGGCCAGGCGGGTCGTGCCGCGAACGGCTCAGGCGGTGAGCGAGGCGCAGCCGCAGTCCGGGTGAGTCTGCCACTCCCGCAGCATCCGGTCGCCCGTCGCCGCATCGATCTCGATCGATGTCAGCGGTTCGATGCGGTGCACGACCCGCTGTGCGAGCACGAGGCGCGCCACGGTCGTGGCGACCTCCTGGGCGACGAGGGATGAGTCGAGAACGCTGCGCCGACGCCAGAGTTGAGAGGCCATCGCAGGCCAGGCCGGATCGGCGTCCGTGTGATGGCGTTCCAGGCAGTGCAGACAGGGTCCGGCTCCCGGTCGGATGATCGGACCGATGCGCACAGTCTCGTCGCCGATCACCACCGCGAGGTGAGGGATGTCGCGGCGCAACCACCTGCCGTGATCCTCCGGTTCGATCACGAAGTGAGCCACGATCACCGCGATCTCGGGTTCGGCGTCCGGCTCGTCGGGGATCAGGGCCATCCCGGCCGCCTCGAGCATGGCGCGGATGCGGCGCGTGGTCTCTCCGTCGCCGCTGACCAGCGCCGAGGTGGGCCCCAGCCTCGGCGCCAGGTGTTCGAGCGCCGGCGCAAGGGTGCGCATCAGGGCGTCGAAGGCCGGGTCGTCCAGGCCCGCCGATCGGCCGATCATGCGGGCTCCCGTGCCGCTCACCCCCGTGACGAGCGCCGCGATCACCCTCTCGTCGGCGGGGGAGACCGCCTCGAGCACCACGCGAGGATGGTCCAGCCCGAACTGAAGGCTCTGGGGGGTGCGCCAGATCAGCGGGAGGCGGGGATCGAGTCTGAGGACCATGCACGCAATGGTGCCCCGACCGGTGCGCCGGCGTCGCGCGCCATCCACAGGTCGCCGACAGTCAGCGCTTCGGGTCCTCGGCGGTTCCGTCGTCGGCCTCGTGCGGGCGATCGTCACGGTCGTCGTTGAGCAGGTCTTCGATCGCCTGGTCGATGTCATCGGCCGAGACATCCGGTCCGGAGAGCCTCGCAATGAGCGCGCTCGGGTCGTCGATGTCATCGGAACCGGGAAGCAGGTCGGGGTGCGACCAGAGCGAGTCGCGCTTCTCGTCGCCGACCTCGTCGGTGATCTTCTGCCACATCGCCGCAGCCTCGCGCAGGCGGCGAGGCCGAAGCTCCAGCCCGACGAGCGTGGAGAACGCGGATTCTGCCGGGCCGCTGGCAGCGCGCCTGCGGCGAACGGTCTCGGCGATGGCATCGGACTTCGGCAGGCGGGCGGTGGCCTGGGCGGTCACGACATCCACCCAGCCTTCGATGAGGGCGAGGACGGTCTCGAGGCGCCCGAGGGCCGCGAGCTGCGACTCGGACTTCGGCGGGATGAGCGCTCCGCTCACCATCGCCTCACGCAGCTCTTCCGGGTTGGAGGGATCGAAGTCCGCGGCGAGCTGCTCGAGTCGATCGGTGTCGATGCGGATGCCCTGGGCGAACTCGGTGATCGAGGTCATCAGCTGCAGCCGCAGCCATTTCGCGTGACGGAACAGCCGGGCGTGGGCGAGTTCCCGCACCGCGAGGTAGAGCTGAACCTGGTCACGCTCGATGTCGAGCCCGGCACCGAACGCCGCGACGTTCTGCGGCAGGATCGCGGCCTGCTGGTCCGAATCCGTCAGCGCGCCCAGCAGCGGGATTCCGATGTCGCCCCCGGAGACGACCTCGCCGGCGAGCTGCCCGACGACCTGGCCGAGCTGCATCGCGAAGAGAGTGCCGCCGACATTGCGCATCAGCTTGGATGCGCCTTCGATCATTCCGGACATCTCTTCTGGCGCCTGGTCGCGCAGCACCTGGGTGAGCGAGTTGGCGATGCTGAGCGCCACGGGTTCTGCCAGTTGCGTCCAGATCGGCATCGTGGCGGTGATCCACTCGGTGCGCGACATCAGACGAGGGGTGGAGGTGAGTTCGGAGACGTAGGTCGCCTCGTCGAGCCAGAGCGCCGCGACGTGGAAGGCCTGCTCTAGCGACGAGCGATCGGCCGGGGTGGTGGCCACGACGTCTTTCGCGGCCAGCGTCTTCGCCTGCTCGAGAGCGAGATCCCAGTTGATCCCGTCACCGCTCGACTGCATCGCGCTCTGCAGTTGCCCGATGAGGTTGCGGATCATCTCCGGGTCGTTCGGCAGCCCCGCAGCACTGGCGAGGCGCGCGGGATCGATGTCTCCGTTTCCGGAGAGGAACTGGCTCAGCATGTCGCGGAATTCGTCTTCCGGGTTCTGGGCCGAATCTTCAGGCATGGCAACTACGCTAGCCGCTGCACGCTGCTTGCGGTGTGTGTATCGAGTTCGTCGCGTCAGGCTGCTCTGCGCCCGTGGCGAACAGCTCCACAGAAAGGACCCCGGTGGCACTGTTCATCGACGACCGGCAGGGCCCGGGGCGATCTCCGGCCCGACGTCGCATCACCGTGCTGGGCTGGATCCTGCTCGGAGCCGCCGTGTTCGGCACCCTCGCCTTCACGCTGGTTCCCGCGCCCTACGTGATCGAGCAGCCGGGACCGGTCTTCAACACCCTCGGCACGGTCGCCAACGGCAGCAAGCAAGTGCCGATGATCGAGATCCCGGGTCAGAAGACCTACGCGACCGCCGGGGCGCTCGACATGCTCACGGTGAACATCGCCGGAAGCCGCGAGCAGCCGCCGAGCTGGTTCGAGGTGGCCCAGGCCTACCTCGACTCGAGCAAAGCCGTGCTGCCGGTGGATGCCGTGTACCCGGTGGGCACCTCGGTCGAACAGTCGAACGCGCAGGCGACGGTCGACATGCAGAACTCCCAGAAGGATGCCGTGGCCGCGGCCCTCACTCATCTCGGCTACACCCTGCCCGCCTCCCTCACGGTGGGCGGACTGTCGCCCAAGTCGCCATCGACGGGCATTTTGCAGAAGGGCGACACGATCGTCAGTGTCGACGGCCACGCCACGGACAGCGTTCTCGGTCTCCGCGCGATCATCGCCAAGTCCGGCGCGGGCACTCCCGTGAACATCGCCATCGAGCGCGGGGGAGTACAGGAGACCGTGAAGGTGACGCCGGAGATGAGCGGCGGATCGGACTCCGTGCCGATCGTCGGCATTTTCCCGGCCATCGTCTACAGCTACCCCTTCGATGTGAAGATCCAGCTCGAGAACGTGGGCGGACCGAGCGCCGGCCAGATGTTCGCTCTCGGCATCATCGACAAATTGACGCCGGGAACGCTCAACGGCGGAGCGAAAGTCGCCGGCACCGGCACGATCGACGGCGCTGGCGTTGTCGGGCCGATCGGAGGCATCCGCCAGAAGCTCTACGGGGCTCGGGCCGCAGGCGCCACCTGGTTTCTCGCCCCCTATTCGAACTGCGACGAGGTGACCGGGCACATCCCCAGCGGCATCCGGGTGCTCGCGGTCAAGACGCTCGACGACTCCCTCGCCGCGCTGAAGGCGATCAAGGCCGGCTCGAGTACGAGCGGCCTGCTCAGCTGTCCGACGAAGTGATGCCGAAGCGCCCTCCCAGACCAAGCCCTTAAGATGGGCACGCATCGCATTCGCCATAAGCCAGGAGCAGTTTCGTGACGTCTACCCCCACCGAAGAACGCCGACCTGCATCGCGATCAAGAGTGACCCTCCTGATCACCCTTGCTGTCGTCGCGGTCCTCGTCATCCTCTTCTTCATCTTCGCGAGCCTCTACACCGACTGGCTGTGGTTCGAACAGCTCGGCTTCCTCAAGGTGCTCACCACCCAGTGGGTTGCCAGCACCGTCATGTTCTTCATCGGGTTCTTCGCCATGGCCGTTCCCGTGCTGGCGAGCATCGAGATCGCTTTCCGCGGTCGACCGGTCTACGCCAAGCTCAACGCGCAACTCGACCGCTACCAGCAGGTGATCGAACCTCTTCGTCGCCTCGCGATGTGGGGGATCCCCGCCGTGCTCGGACTCTTCGCCGGAGTTGCGACCTCCTCCCGGTGGCAGTTGGCGCTCGAGTGGATCAATGGTGTGCCCTCGGGCAAGGTCGATCCGCAGTTCAAGCTCGACATCTCGTTCTACCTCTTCGCGCTGCCCTTCTATCAGGCGGTCGCCGCCTTCGCCTCGGCGGTCGTGCTGATCTCCGCCATCGCCGCGATCGCCACCAGCTACCTCTACGGAGCGCTGCGATTCAACGGTCGTGAGGTGCGCATCTCGCGCACCGCCCGCATCCAGCTGGCCGTCACCGGCGCGATCTACCTCGCCATCCAGGCCGTGAGCATCTGGCTCGACCAGTACGCCACCCTGAGCACGAAGACCTCGAGCACGCTCTTCGAGGGTGCGTCATTCGCCGATGCGACCGCGGTCATCCCCGGTCGCCAGATCCTCGCGGGGATCGCCGCCGTCGTCGCGATCCTGTTCGTCATCACCGCGGTCATCGGCCGCTGGCGCTTTCCGCTCATCGGCACGGCTCTCCTGCTCGTCAGCGGGCTGCTCATCGGATCGGTCTACCCCTGGATCGTGCAGAAGTTCCAGGTCGAGCCGAACGTGCGCACGCTCGAAGCGCCATACATCCAAAGAAACATCAATGCGACGAGGGATGCCTACGGTGTCGCCGGAGTGCAGGAAGAGGCCTACTCGGCCAAGACCGACGCGCAGCAGGGCGCGCTGCGCAACGACGCCGAGACGACGGCCTCGATCCGAATCATCGATCCAGCCCTCGTCTCGGATGCATTCGCCCAGCTCGAGCGCATCAAGCAGTACTACCAGTTCAACAAGTACCTGGATGTCGACCGCTACACGATCAACGGCAAGTCGCAGGACACCGTGATCGCCGTGCGCGAGCTCAACCAGTCCAACACCAATGCCGCTCCGAGCTGGTACAACAACACCCTCGTCTACACCCACGGTTACGGCGTGGTCGCGGCCTACGGCAACCAGCGCTCGAGCGAAGGACTTCCCGTGTTCCTGGAGTCGGGCATCCCCGTCACCGGTGATCTCGGCAAGTTCGAGCCGCGCATCTACTTCGGTGAGGAATCACCGACGTACTCCATCGTCGGCGGGCCGAAGGGTGGAAGCAAGGTCGAACTCGACTACCCGGCGGGGGATGCGAACGCCAACCAGAACGCCACCACCACCTTCTCGGGCAACGGCGGGCCGAAGCTCGACAACGTGTTCAAGAAGCTGATCTACGCCATCAAGTTCCAGTCGGAGCAGATCTTCCTCTCCAACGGCGTGAACGACGAATCGCAGATCCTCTACACGCGAAACCCCGTCGACCGCATCCAGAAGGCGGCGCCGTACCTCACGCTCGACAGCGATCCCTATCCTGCAGTGGTCGACGGTCGCGTGCAGTGGATCGTGGACGGTTACACGACGAGCGCCAGCTACCCGTATTCGGCGATCCAACAGCTCAGCAGCGCCATCGCCGACACCTATACGCCCACGCCTCAACTCGCGCTGGATGACATCAACTACATCCGCAACTCGGTCAAGGCGACGGTCGATGCCTACAGCGGCAAGGTGACGCTCTACGCCTGGGATGACAAGGATCCGATCCTCAAGACCTGGCAGAAGATCTTCCCGTCGACGGTGAAGCCGATCAGCGCGATCTCCTCCGACCTGATGAGCCACGTGCGCTACCCGGCGGACCTGTTCAAGGTGCAGCGCGAGATCCTCGGTACCTATCACGTCACCGATCCGAACACCTTCTACTCCTCGAGCGACGCATGGATCACGCCGAACGACCCGACGAAGGCAGCCGCAACGGCTCGCCTCCAGCCGCCGTACTACCTCACGATGAAGCTCCCGGGCGCATCGGAGTCGGCGTTCTCGCTCTACTCCACCTACATCCCGAGCTCGAAGGGGGCCGGCACGAGCAACATCCTCACCGGCTACCTCGCGGCCAACGGGGATGCCGGCAACACCAAGGGAAAAGTGGCCAGCGGCTACGGCAAGCTCACGCTTCTGGCCCTGCCCAAGCAGAACTCGGTGCCCGGACCCGGTCAGGTGCAGAGCAACTTCAACACCGACACGGATGTGGCCAACCAGCTCGCGCTGCTCCAGCGCGGCAACACCACAGTCGATCTCGGTAACCTGCTGACCGTGCCGGTCGGTGGCGGGCTGCTCTACGTGCAGCCGGTCTACGTGAAGTCGAATGCGGAGACGAGCTACCCGATCCTGCGAAAGATCCTGGTGTCGTTCGGTGACAAGGTGGCGTTCGAGGACACACTGGATGCCGCCCTCAACTCGCTGTTCGGGGGAGACTCCGGGGCGAGCGCGGGTGACGGCGGCGTGACACCGACGCCCACACCGACACCGGCCCCCGGCACGGGCACGGGCACGACCGATCCCGGCACCGGCAACGGCGTGTCGAGCGCGGCGCTCAAGGCCGCTCTCGCCGACGTGCAGACCGCCCTCACGGCTCGCGCCGCCGCGCTCAAGTCGGGTGACCTGGCCGCCTACGCCACCGCGGATGCCGCTCTGGTGACGGCCCTGAACAGCGTGTTCGCACTGGAGAAGTAAACCGACATCCGTCCCGCGTGGTAAGCTTTTCTACGTGCCGCGGGGTGGAGCAGTTCGGTAGCTCGCTGGGCTCATAACCCAGAGGTCGCAGGTTCAAATCCTGTCCCCGCAACAGAGGGTCATTCCGGAAATGCAGGTCGTAATTTCCGGATATTGATCGAAGAAGGACCGGGACGACTGAAGAGTCGTCCCGGCCCTTTTTTTGCGCCGTCAACTTGAGTGATCCCGGCGCTCACTCGCTGCCTTCTCTGGTTAAACAGCAATTCGGCCTGCGTTTGGGCAGGCCGAATTGTGTGGGTTCTTCGTAGGAATTGCGATCTGGACTAGGCGGTTTGCCTTGGCGGGCTTTCGCGGTCGGATTGAACCAGCGGCGCGCCGAGTGCGTCGTGCCGTCGCCTCGTTCTGTGCTTTGCGACTAGTCCTGAACTTGCGTCTTCGAGGCGGTGAGCCTCAGCTTTGAAGAAGGTTGCAATTCGTCTGAGATTGGATGTGACGACTGAGAATGTCAGAGTCAGGTAAAGCGCGGCGTATCCGCGTCCGGGACTGCTGTCGGTTTGATTGACTCCTGATTTGTGAGGATTTCGATTCTCACGAAAGGATGTTCAGTACGCCGAAAGCATTTCCCTTGGAGTTCCGTCGCGACGTTGTTGCCGTCGCCCGGAAGAACGAGACTCCGATCGCCCGGGTGGCGAAGGACTTTGGGATCTCCGAATCGTGTCTGCAACGCTGGTTGAAACTGGCCGATATTGAAGAGGGGAATCGGCCCGGGGTGACCCAGGCTGATGCGGCCGAGTTGCGGGAGGTGATTCGGCCTGGGTTTAGTTCCGTCTTTTGATCAAGGATGGAACTGATGGCTAAATACACTCCCGAGATGCGTCAGCGGGCTCTTCGGATGCTTGGCGAGCCGCGCGGGGACCACGCGAATCTGATGACCGCGATCCGGCACGTTGCGGGGTTGCTGGGCATGAGCCCTGAGACGTTGCGGATGTGGCAGCGCCGATACGAGGTCGACACGGGTGCAAGGCCCGGCGTCTCGACGGACATGGTCGAGGAGAACCGGCAGCTCAAGCGCGAGAACGCGGAGCTGAGGCGGGCGAACGAGATACTGAAGGCCGCGTCCGTGTTTTTCGCCAAGGAACTCGACCGTCCCGCGACGAAATGATCCAGTTCATCGATCAGATGAGGGATCAGTTCGGGGTCGAGGCCATCTGCCGGGTGCTGCGCCCGGCGGTTCGCGGGTTTCTCACCTCGCGCGGCTTCAGGGCCGCGAAGGCGCGCCCGGCCTCGGCACGCCACCTGCGAGACGAGCTGCTGGTTCCCGAGGTCGCTCGCCTGCACGCCGAGAACTACGGAGTCTACGGGCGCCGCAAGATGCACGCCCTGCTCAAACGGCAGGGCTGGGCGGTCGGCCGGGACCAGACCGAACGGCTGATGCGACTTGCGTCTGTTCAGGGGGCGCGGCGCTCGAAACGGGTATTCACCACCAAGCGGGATCCGGCTGCCCAGCTGCCGGCTGATCTCGTGCAACGTCGGTTCACCGCGACCGGCCCGCGCCGGCTCTGGGTCGCCGATGTGACCTATGTTGCGACGTGGTCCGGGTTCGCTTATGTCGCCTTCGTCACCGACGTTTACTCCCGCCGAATCGTGGGCTGGAACGTCGCTTCGACGTTGAAGGCCGACATCCTCCCGCTCCAAGCCCTCGACATGGCGGCCTGGGCAGCGGGCGGAAATCTCGACGGGCTCACGCACCATTCCGACCACGGGTCGAATTACATGGCCTTGGTTTACACGGACCGGATCGTGGAACTCGGCGCGACCCCCTCGACCGGAACCGTTGGCGACAGCTACGACAACGCCCTCGCCGAGGCCGTCAATGGGCTCTACAAAACCGAGCTCATCCGCAGGCAAGGGCCCTGGCGCACCGTCGAGCAGGTCGAGCTCGCGACCCTGGAATACGTGTGGTGGTGGAACAACCAACGCCTCCACGGCGAGCTCGAAATGCGCACCCCGCTCGAGGTCGAACACGAGTATTACGCTGACCAAGAAACCTCCCCGCTCGCGACCGCCAGACAGGGAACCAACTAGGAACTAAACCCAGGCCGAATCAAGGCGAAGAAACGGATCCGGCTGCTGGAGCAGGAGAACGAGATCCTGCGCCGGGCGGCCGCGTATCTGTCGCAGGCGTCGCTCCCAAAATGATGTTCCCGCTGGTCCTCGAACTGGCCGTCGATCGGAAGATTCCGGTCGCGGTGACCTGCCGGGTGCTGGGCTTCTCCAAACAGGCATACTTCGTCTGGCGGAGGAACCCGGTGTCGTCACGCGACTGGGGTAACGCCCACCTGATCAACGCCGCCCTCGCCATCCATGGCGACGAGCCCGGGTTCGGGTATCGGTTCATCGCGGACGAGATCGAGGCGGAGTCCGGCATTCCGGCATCGGAGCGGCGTGTGTGGCGGCTGTGTTCCCAGCAGAGGATCTGGTCGCATTTCTCGAAGAAACGCGGCCTGAACCGCAAAGCTGGCCCTCCTGTCCATGACGACCTCGTGCAACGCGACTTCACCGCGCAGCGGGCGAACCAGCTGTGGTTGACCGATATCACCGAGCATTGGACCGACGAGGGCAAGCTGTATTTGTGCGCGATCAAAGACCTGTGGTCGAACCGGATCATTGGTTACTCGATCGATTCGCGGATGACGGCGGAGCTCGCGGTGGCGGCGGTGCGCAACGCGGTCGCCCTCCGCGATGTCGACGGCACTGTCCTGCATTCGGACCGCGGATCGCAATTCCGGTCCAGGAAGTTCGTCGAGTTGCTGCGGCAGGAGGGCATCACCGGTTCGATGGGGCGGGTCGGCGCGTGCGGTGACAACGCCGCGATGGAGTCGTTCTTCGCGCTGCTGCAGAAGAACGTTCTCGACAAGAAGAAGTGGCGCACCCGGCAGGAACTTCGCCTCGCGATGGTGACCTGGATCGAGCGGACCTACCATCGCCGGCGCCGACAGCGAGGACTCGGCAGGCTCACCCCGATCGAGTTCGAGATAATCAATTCACAAGCCGCCCACGCGGCCTGAAACCCCAAACAAGACGAGTCAACTAAATCGTCAGCAGCCCCCTCCGCTGTCATGAGGGATGTCGGGCCAGCCACGCATCCCTGGGCGCACGAACAAGCCCTCGCTGAGTGTTCGCCCGAATTGTGTCGATCCGCAGCTAGGTGGAGTTATCAGTATGTGGCGGTGTTCTCTGACCGCTCGGCGCCGCGGTTAGGGTCGGGACAATCTTGGACCGTACCGGTTTCGAAAAGCTTTGGATACGAGACAGTGTGGCGCCGCAGATCGCCCGAAAGCCGAAAACAGAGGGCGACAAATCTTGAGTTGACCAGATCGACATCAGTCCCCTTCCTGTTCATCATGTTTCATCCTTTCTTCAACAACAGAGCGCAACCCGGGCGGATTCTGCAGTAGCCGCAGTGGCACGCTATTCGATCACACACTCGCATCGCGGAGGTCGATATCGAGGCCGGGACCTCGCTCAAGGATCGGCGTGTCAACCGGTGACGTCGCAAATGTAATAACGACGTGATGGCGAGGCGTTTTCCACCGTTACGCTGCATGCGCCCCTACCTCGAGTGGGTGGTGGTCTGGTTGGCCGGACCCACCACGAAAACCTTTACTTCTTTGTCGAACATGTCGGCAGCCTGCGGTTATGGCAGTCCAGATAGGTAGTGATTTGATATCTGGGCGGGCGTGAGGACCGAGTTGTAGAACGCGATCTCGTCGAGAGAGCCTTTGTAGTAGTTGGCTGCTGTGGCTATGCGCCCGAAATTGACTGACGCCGAGCTCGTCAACGAATTTGTGTTGGCGGTGCTTGTCGCTACCGACGAGCCATCGAGGTAGAGGATTATCTGCCCACCTGCCACTGCGCGAGTGAAAGCGACGTGGTGCCACAGTCCATCATTCTTGCCGGTCGGAGAGGCGATCGTGGTGTCAGGGTTTCCGATTCCGGCGAGAACTTGCCCGTTTGCGAGGAGAGAAATTCCGAAATCGTTCGCCACGCCGGTCACATCAGCGTCGACCAGTCCCGCTCCGCTGTTCCACTGGGCGCCCGAGCCGAGCCCCTGCGTGGACTTGAACCAGAATTCGATAGAAAATGAGTCGGCGATCTGTCGTGCTACCTGCCCGTAATCATTGACACCGTCGAAGGTCACCGCCGTGTTCGGATCGCCCGCGATGGCTCCGGCTGCTCCTAAGACCGGCCCGTTGAAGTATGTACCGTTGTTCGTGCCCACTCGATCGGATATTGACGTGCCGATATCGGCGAGACGCCAATAGTTGACGATGCCCGGAGTGCCGGCGACGATCGCCTGGTACGAGCGCGCCTTCACCTCGCTGGAGCTCGTCGTGACGATCTCATTTCCGAGCGAGTCGGAAAATCTGTACCTGAACTGGTAACAGGTGCCGGCGGCAATGGGAATGTTCTTCGTCGCTGCTCCCGTGGTAAGGACCGTGCCCGTATCGATCCAGCCTCCATAGACGCCACAGGTAGTGCCGTCGAGGGTTGAAGTTCGCTGTTCGAGGTAACGGTATCCGTTTACTGTCCCGGCCTGAGCATCTGAGATGGCGCCCACGGTGACCGCAATTGTTGTCGCAGACGTCGCACCGGTGGCGTAGCTGATTGCCCCGCCAGTCGGTCCGGTGCTGTCATTTGTAAAAGTGATGGTGGTGTTTCTGACGTTTCCTGAGACATCACGACCCGTGACAACATCTTTCGGGGCAGAGCTGCTGCCGGCGGCCCAGGTGAAAAGGTTCGAGGTAAACGGTCCACCTGTCGGTGCCGTGACCGTGGATGGCGTATGGCTCCATCCGGTGGTTGTGCCTGTAAGGGCGGCGGTCGATGCCGACGCGGCACCCGACCCGCTATCGACGACCGCGGTCTTCAGCGTCAGGGAGCCGGCGGCGACACCACGGTAATAGACGGTATTCCCGCTCTTTATCGAGTTGCCTGTCACGACGGTGCTCGTAATCGTCGTCGTTGGGGCCGTTGCATCCGAGGTTGCGGCCACACTTTTGGCGCTTTCCGCGCCAACCCAGTTAGTTCCGATGCGAGGGGTGATCGTGTAGGTCCATACGCCGTCAGGGACGTTCAATTCCGTGCAGGACAGCGCCGCTATTGTTCCTGCGCACGCCCCGGTTGCAGCGACTGCACCATTGGTGGAGTTGAATCTAGTGACCGCGTAGCCCCCTACCGCCACTCCGCTTGAGAGCGTGCTCGAAGCCCAACGCAGTGTGATGTCGTTCTGGGTGGCGACAGTAGCGCCGGGGGTGTTTCCCGCTCCCACGGTGGCGGCAACGGCTTGTCCAGACCCGGGTACGCCCGATGGGGCGCTCCAGTAGGCCGACGCGGAAACAGGAACGGTCATCACCGTGAGCATCAAACCGATTATCATCGCGGTGTAGAGGCGCGGGGGTCGGAAGGAAGGCTTTTTATCACTGCCGCTCACGGGCCGGCCACCAGGAATACCGTGATTGACGCGCCCTGGCAGGCATTGGGCGCTGAGACACCCATCGATATGGCGGAGTTAGCCGTAATGGGAAGCGACCCATTGGCCGGGATAACCCAGCCGGAGCCGGCGTTCGTTTGCGTTGTGAACGAAAGGGAAGAGGTCGCACAGCCGCCAGCGGGAGAATCGCCCGAGACGGTGAATCCACTGCTTCCCTGAGACGTGTCAAGAGAGAGTGACCCGATGCGCACGTCGGAAGGATTGGTGTTGGTGGCGACTGTAGCGACGGCGGAGGTTGCGCCCGGATACAGATTCGCGCCCGCTGTCGCAGGAGTAAGAGAAACGGTCGCCGATAGCGTCGCCGTCGCACCTGAGCCTGCGCCGGCGCCGCTGGCGGGCCAGAACGCGTACGCGGCGCCACCTGCGGAGGCGAGGGTGGCGATGACCGCAACCAGAATCACCGCGCCAGCACGAGCCGGTCGCGCTCCTCGAACTGTCCCTGCTTGCGTGAGCTCCTTCATCGGCTCTCCTCGCCAACGGCGTGGTAGCTCAAGCTGAGCGAGGCGTTGATGCAGCCGTCCTGATTGGACGACGTATTTAGCATCGCCACCCGAGGCAAATCCTGCGGTGCGATTCCGAGTTGGGAGAGCGTCGCCACCCGATGGGCAGCCAAGGCGGCCGTCACAGATGTCTGCTGCACATCAAAGTCCGAAGGAGAACAAGGAAATTCGTCCGACGATTGCGGGGCGTCCACCGCAACAACCGAGATCGTCAGTTGCTTGACGGTCAACGCGTGACCCGTCGTATTGGACAAGGTGAGATCAATACCGGAAGACACTCCAGGGCGGAGCGGGTCTGCCAGTAAACCGCTCAACACGAAATCCGTTTCGCCGGTATCCACGAGGTTGGACCCTTGCCCCGAAGATGTCACTTTCTGCTGGGAAAGTGACTGAATCCAGACCGAACAGAACACGACAATGAGCGCGACGAGGAACGCGAAGACATAGCGCCGGACCCGGATGCCACTGGTCGAAAGTTCAGTCATCGAATGCCACCTGTATTGTTCGCCCCGCCCAGGCACCCCCGCGAAAAGTTACACTCGTCGGGGCGCCCGAGGGCAGATTGCTCGACTAGTTGGAGGTGTAGGCGAAGTTAACAGTTGCGCCTTTGCAAGCATCCTGGTTCGCCGCGGGCTTGTTGTTGAACGCAATCGTTGCCCCGGTCCACGAACCCTGGGCTGTACCCGACGGTACCTGGGCGCCTACCGTCATCGTTGCTGCAGCGAGAGTGTAATCAGTGGCGTCGCACGTGCCGGCCGGGGCTCCTCCCGCTTTTGTGACGCTTGCGATCGATGCGGTGACCGAGGTGACGTATGTCGGACTGTCATTGGGGTTGGTGAAGTTGCCGGACAAGGTCTGCGCTGCACCACCTGGGCGAAGGTTAGTGATCGTGCTCGTCTGCACGACGGTAACTGCCGCGTTAGTGCCGGTCGCGCCCGTGCCGGTTCCAGTCCCGGTAGCTGTCCAGTACGCGAAGGCTGCTGCGCCGCCGCCTCCGACCAAAACAACGGTCACTATCGCTAATACAATTGATTTTCTGGATTTGGTACTCATGATGCTCCCCGTCGTCATGGGCACGCGTTACGACGGTGCCGTCGCAGCATCCCGCCCGCGCCAACCGGGGTTGGACAGACCCTGTTCAAACCTAGCTGCAGCAGGAGGTGAACGCAAACCCCTCTATTTGTGACGGCAAGATCTCTGACGTACGTTGCAGTCGAGGCGATCTGCCCATCTGAACGATGTTTCTCACCAAAGCGTCACACGAGCCCGTGAGCCGGACGATGAGCGGGCGCAATTTCGTGCCGCCATGAGAGAGCGACCGAGATCATTTTCGACCCGGAGGGTGCTCGGTAGGGGAAGGTCTATCGCTCATCAAACCGGGTTCTGGTCGAGGTCGTCGGTCGGGGTCAGGTCGACGAAATACTCCGGTTCTGCTGTCGCGTGTTCCGAATCGACCAATGGCGCGTCTGGAGAGTTCCGAAGTGCACCGCGTTCCGCTTCGCCATAGCCGACGATCTCGACCGTGACGGAGTCCAACCGGTAGACCTCAGCGCCCGGGCGCGGGTTCTGCGACGTGATGTAGAACAGACCAGGCGACGCGAGACTGCCGATCGATGGCCCGTCGGGATCGGGGTTAGCGAGTGAAACGCCAAACTCGGCAGCAATGTCCCGGCCGACGTGGAAGGGGAGCCCGACGACATCCGGCACGGTGACGCGATCAGCGAACCTCTCAGTCATGGCAACACGCTACTCGCCGCCCGCAATATCGACATCTTGCGATGTGTTCTACGAAACAAGTTCGCAAGCCGGACCTCCTGCGGACGCATCCTGAGCGCAAGAGGATGATGGATCCATGCCCGCTGCTCACCGTCCTGGTCTTCGGGTTGACTCGGGGCTGACGATTCCTGACTCCGAGCTGTCTTGGCGGTTTTCGCGGTCATCCGGCCCCGGTGGGCAAGGCGTGAACACTGCCGACTCCCGTGTAGAACTCGTGTGGGATACGGCAGGGTCTGTAGTTCTCACTGCATCCCAACGGGAGCTACTCCTAGAGCGTCTGAGCAGTCGCATTGTTGACGGAACGCTGACGATCGCGGCATCTGAGCACCGCGCGCAATTACGCAACAGGGAAGCTGCGCGCGCCCGGCTGGCCGCAATCGTGGCCGACGCCCTCTTACCGCCGTCACCGTCGCGACGACCGACGAAGCCGAGTCGCGGTGCCAGGAAAAGACGCTTGGAAGCGAAGAAACGGCGAACCGCCGTCAAGCGACTGCGTCGCCCTCCTCGCGACTAGAGCGACCGGTCAGTAGATGATGAGCAGGCTACTTTTCCGCCATCGCGAGAGTCCGCCGGAGACTACTTTTCGGCCCGATCAGTCGCCCGAATGGGGAACGATCAGCGGTCTGATGTCCCAGTTGTCGTCTCGGTGACATCCGTCGTGCTCGGTTCACGGGCTGGCCAGGTGACAAGCAAGAACGCTGCGAGGGGACCCAGGAACAGAGTCAGAAGAAACCATGTCCATGCTGATCGCTTTCGCGTGCGGGCATATCCGCCAGCGAGAATCGCGACAGTCAACCAGACGAGTCCGACGGCGGAATTGTCCCAAGTCATGCGGCGACCATAGCACGAGGATTCTTCACCGGATGTTTCGAGATATTGCTAGATCGAATTCCCGCAAACCGGACCTCGTACAGGCGCAGATCAGTCGAAATGAAGCACTCCCCTCCAGAGGCGCGGACCTCAAGGGCTTCTTTCGCATTGGGGTTGCTTCCCGCAAGGCGAATGAGTCCCGTTGCTCGACGAGTGTGAAACACGGCATCAGGTTCCTCATCCATCTCGACGAAGATCTCCACCCAGCGTCCGCGCGCGTACCCGTCCACCCAGCTGAGCACTTCGGTGACGTTCTCGACGTCGGTCAGCGCGAAAGCGTTCAAATTCCAGCCCCGCTCAGGAGACGCTCGTTCCCAAAAGTTCACCCGATAGGCAGGCGAGTCAACAGCCTCCTGCGATTCGGAATCGACTGTCTCGATGGGTCGCGTGAACATCACCCTCCGAGTCGACGCCCTGAATAGCACTACGCCAGTAACTCACTTGCGTCGACCGAAGTACGTTGTCGCATTCCTGCGGGCCGAACTTCTTCCAAATCGTGGAATTCTTGCTTTTCTTACGCGATCCGTCCTATTGACCTGCACGAGATCGATCTAGATCTCTGACGACGGATCGCGCGGTGAGCGCAGGATGCGGACCGTCCCCATGATCGCCACGACAAGGGAGGCGGCCACAAACAGCAAGCTCATCGCAACTGATGTTGCCAAGTCCGGCACGCCCGCCCACCAGGCGCGGTCGAGCAGAGGCTGATGCGTCTGAGCCGGGACCACCAAGAAAGCGACGATCACCGTGACGAGGGTGACGAGCGCAGCGGCAACCCGTGGGATCCATCGTGAGATCCGGCTTCCTCTCGGGCCCCGGAATGAAGCTGCCAGAAAAATCGCAGATCCCAACTGAAGCAGCGGGAGAACTACCATGATCACCGGTGCCGCCGCGACGATTGGCTCGACGACGCGAGGCGCAGATTGAGTGCCGACGATTGTGTGAAGGAGCCGTTCAGTGAAGTCGCCAAATCGTCCCGTGTCGGTGCCGAGCCCCGTGCTGCTGAGCACCACCACACCGAAACCGAGATCGGGTGAGAAGGCAAGGTAGGAGGTTTCGCGCGCAGTGTCGCCGTCGTGCTCGTAGATCAGCGGAAGTTGTGGGTCGTCGTAGTTCTTGTTGTAGTCGTGGAGTTGCCAAAACGAGCGGACGTACCACCCGCTGGCGTATTTGCTGTATTTGTTTACCGTGGTCAGCGGCGCCTGCGCAGCTGTGAGCACGGCCTGGTTGATGCCAGATCTTTTTCCCAGGTCCGCCAGTACGAGCCGGGCGAGGTCGGCGACGCTGGAGGTCGTATAGGCGCTTGGTGCACCCATTGGCCATCGCGGGCCGGGCGTCGTCGAGTCGATCGCCCCGAACCAGGTGTAGTGCCCCACGGCCAGACCGTGGGAGCGGGCAAGGGCTAAGTCGCTCGTTGTGGTGTTCAGCCCGAGCGGCCGAGTGACGAGAGTCCGCAGGGCATCTTCGAAAGGCTGTCCGGTTAAAGCCTCGATGATCGCGCCGAGCAGAGTGTAATTACCGTTCGAGTACACGAATTTCCGGCCAGGCGTCGCCTCCTGTGTGCTGGTCAACAGGTGAATCGTTTCCCTACGGAGGGAGGTGAAAGCCGGCGCAAGGTCGAATTCGTCGGCCGTGCCAGCGTTTGTGCTGATCCCAGACTGGTGACTCAGCAACTGACGTACCGTCACACCGCCCAACCGGCTCGTCTTTCCACCCAACGAACTCAACAGCTCACCCACCGTGTCATCGAGAGATAGCCTGCCTTGGGCGATGAGCTGCTGAACCGCAAGCCCAGTCAACTGCTTCGACGTTGAACCGAGCACGAATGGCGTATTCAGGGTAACGGCAGGGCCCTCGGGAGCGGCATCGCCATAGCCTCGCTCAAAAATAATCGACCGCTGAGAGATCACGACGACTGCAAGCCCCGACAGCTTCAAGTCGGCACGTTCTTTCTGCAAGAAACTATCGATCTCGGACGCGGTGGCCCACCCTGGAGACGATGTCTGGGCCCCGGAAGAGAGGCTGGCGTCCCCGCCGACCACCACAGTGGCCAAACCCAAAACTATGATCAGGCCTACGAATCCACGGACCGGTCGAGGCCGCACCCTGCTCGCTCGCATGCCGCGAGTCTAGTGAAGTGCATCAGAAGCGCACTAGAGAGTCACCCGGCCGAGACGACACCCAATCCGCTGAATAAACCGAAGTCTTTCACCGCAGCTCGACCAACCTGTGGGTCGCTGCCACGCTCGCACAGTTAGTCTCGCCAAGACACCTCTGCGGAAACTCGCCCGTCAGCTGAACCATCAGCGGGCCAATCCGGGTTGATCCGATCAACAGCCGAACACGCTGCTGCCGTCGCACAACGGAAACTAGAGCGGACGCTGGGTGACTCAGCATGAGAAATAATGATCGGGAAAATCGACGAGGCGCAATGGGCGACCGAAGTCGCCCTTGATATGGGCGCAATCCAAGCGGAGGATATTGCCAAAACTCGATCCTGAAACGGTGGCGTTGAGGAGGGCTTTATCTTGGATCAATCGGATTCGCTTGACGGTGGGGATTCGAGTCCCGCAAATTCTCAGATGTCAGTTGGAAGCTTCAGAGTTCACCAGGCGACAGGGATGGTGATAGCGCAGGCAGGAGTGTCCCCGGCTGAAGCTCTTCAAAGGCTGTGCTTCTATGCCGATGCTGTCGGCGCCCCGCTGGACGACGTGGCCCGGCAGGTTGTAGACCGCGCAATCTCATTCGCTTCGGTCGGCTACATGCCACATTGATCGCCCCACATGATCCTCGTCACCGGTCCCGAAATTAGCGCAAAGCTACTGGCTCTTTTCAGACAATGGCCGCGACGTGATCCAAATTGCGACGAGCGCGGCGCCGAATCCGACCATGAGGGCGGCGGCGTTGACAGAACCGGAGATGATGCCGATCGTCGAATCGTAGGTGACGAGGCGCACCAGCCCGACGATGATCGAGATGGCTCCGGTTGCGAGCAGGAGCAGGGGCATCCGCAGCGCACAACCGAGCGCGGCGAGACCTCCTAGTGCGACCAGCACGACTGCTTGCACGAGGTTGACCGAGACGAACTGCAGCGGCGTGTAGTGCAGCAGGGAGAACAGCGAACTGAGCGCGGTGAAGCCGGCGACGATCAGGCCGCGGGTACGCCAGGCGACTGAGCTGCGAACTGTGCTCCGGGTGGGTGTGGCGGCGCTCATGAAAACACCATCGCAATCCGAGCCGGCCGACCTTCGGCTAGCGACCATCGGGGTCTGAGTAGTCCATCGACGCCGGCGATCCGCCCGGCGGCGGTTGCCAGGATCACGAACTGCGCCGCGAACATCAGGTAGTAGCTCCACTGCCATTCCCCCGGTGTGTTCAGCACCGAAAGGGTGATGGCAATCGTCTGCAGGATGCCGATGGCCGCCCAGAAGCGGGTCAGAAGGCCCACGAGCAGAAACGCGCCGAGACAGAATTCCGCGATCAGCACAGCCCAGCCGAAGAGTGCGAAGTTGGGATAGATGACGTTCTGCACCAACCAGCTGAATGCCCCGAGCACCGGATGCTTCACCGCGTCTGCCGTGTACTGGTAGAGCCCATTATGGGCAGCCTGCCCGAAGTCGGGCGGACGCTTCCAGTTCACGTTCTGCAGCCACATCAACCCCACCGCGATCCGTACCGCCGCGAGAACTGCGCGGGTGGCGCGCCCCGTCTCGATCTGGTTGACATCCCTCTCACGGGCGGTCGCTGGCGTTTCGGTAGTTGTCATGGCGTTCTGGTTCCTGTTCAGGCGCAGGCGAACATGGCCGACGCGGCGGTCATCGACGACCACTGTTGGGTGAAGAGCTCGCTCACCCGGTCGAGCGCGGGGGCAAGCGGCAGGATCTGCCTGGTCACCAGGGCGTCCTCATCCAGCGCGGCAACGGGATGCCAGTAGATACCCTCCGCCGTCACCGTCACCTCGGGAATCAACGATTCACGAGTGAAAGTGACCCCTTCCTCGGCGACACCCTGGAGCGCGATCGGGCGGATGACCTGGTCGGCTCGAGGGATCCCCAGGCCGTCGAATAGCGCATGCAGCTCGTCGAGGGCCGGGTCGTCGTTCGCCGAGATCGTCGCGGCGACCCGCACAGTGAAGCCCTCGTCGAGCGCCACTCGAATGCCGGCAAGTGCCCGTTTCCAACTCCCGGCACCGCGATGTGAATCGTGTACCTCAGCGGTCGGCGAGTCGACGCTGATCTGCAACGCGAAGCCTTCCCGAGGCATTGCCTGCAGTTTGCGCAGCCCCAGGCCCCGGAACAGCATCCCGTTGGTCAGCAGTGTCGTCGGTAGGCGGTCGACGCAGGCACGGACTATCGCATCGATATCCGGAAGCAGGAACGGCTCGCCGCCTGTGAGATACAGTTCCTGCACACCCCAATCGGCCGCTTCGGCAACAAGTGCCTGAATGTTGTCGATGCCGAGCAGCCGCGGATCTGTTTTGGGCGACGATGCGACGCAACAGTAATCGCAGGCCAGATTGCAGTGGAAATTCGTGTACAGCCACAACCGAGCCCCGGGCATCCGATCGGCTGGGATCATGCTGCTGGGGTTGCGGGGCCTCCCACGACCGACCGTGACCCGGCCGGTGTCCTGTTCTACCATCAGCGTGCTGACGAGCGTGTTGCCGGTCTTCTCGCACCAGCGGCGCACGAGGTCCAATTCGCTCGCCGAAGCAACCGCGAACTCGGCGGTGTCACCCTCAGCTAGCTGTTCGACAGTGCGCATGAGTGCCATGACTACCATCGGGAGTCCACGCCCTGCTCCGCGATCGCCTCGAACAGGCCCGCGTAGCCGTCGAGGTGCGGCTGGACCCACTTGGTCAGGCCCTCCAGCTCGAGAATGCGTCGATGCGCCGGCACGTTCCAGTCCATGGCGAGAAGCTTCGCCACCCACGGCGCGTAGACCGATTCGGGAAGGGTATCGAGGGCCGTGAACATGCAGTGAGAGTAGGTTTCGGTCTGCCAGACCGGCTCGAGCATCCCGGGCATCAGGTCGCCGCGGCCGATGTTCTCCCACACCGTGATTCCGATGGCGGCGACATCAGCCTCACCGGCGAGCACCGCATCGATCGCATCCAGCTCGCTGCGACCAGTGTCACCGTGTTTGCCGATATCACTGTTGAAGCGTTGCACCTGCATGCTGTCCACGTCCACGCCGGCCGCGCGCAGGTAGTGAAGCGGCAGGATCGCGGCGTGCGCTGAGTCGGCCGAGCCGAGGGCCAATCGCCGGGTGGCGATGTCTTCGGGTCCGGACCAGCCGCTGCCCGCCGCGGCCACGAAGACGGTCGAAAACGCCGCGTCGGTGTCCCGCTGGGCGAGCGCCTGTACATGACCGTCCGTCTGGAGGACGGCCCGCGCGTACGCGAGGTTGGTATTCCAGGCGATGTCGATCATGCCGGCCTGAAGGGCGTCGACCAGACGTCCGTAGTTGGAAAACAAGACAAAATCCATCGCGGTCGCGGGCTCGTCGAAGTATTCGCGGATGCCCTCCCAGATGGGCACGACGTTCGGTGTGTAGGCGACTGCCCCGATGAGCAGGGGGGCTCCGCTGAATTTCGACATTCGCAGCTCAGAACAGGGGAAGGCCGGTGAGAGCCTTGCCATAGAAGTCGTAGAGAACGTCGGCGGTCGGGGCCATGACCGATCCGGCACGCGCATCACGGAACGCCCTCTCAATGGGAAGGTGTTTCGAGAACGCCGCACCCCCGCACACTCTCATCGCCGATTCAGTGATCGTGAGAGCGGCATCATTGGCGGAGGCTTTAACGCCGAGCACAAAGAGCGGCGTGTCCTCGGCCGGACTCGCCACCTTCGCGGCAGCCAGCGCCAGGTAGGCCTTCTGCGCGGCTAGTGCAATGCTCATCTTCGCGATCTGCGCTCGAATGGTCGGTAGGGCGGAGAGGGCCTGATCCAGATGCTCCAATCGAGCCCCAGTGACGTGCGCCACGGCGGCATCGACCGCCGCGGTGGACAGCCCGAGTGACACCGCCGAGTTGCCCAGGTTGAACCACGGCAGCACCGTTGCCATCATCGTGCCGAACCCGCTACCCGCCTCACCGACGCGATAACCGGAGGGAATAGTCACGGCTATCGACATCGGGCTGGACGCATTGCCGCGAAGCCCCAGACCGCTCCACGGTCCGGCGATATCCAGTCCGGCGGTACCGGCCGGTATCGCGTACAGGTCGACCGTCTCAGGGTCGACCGCGCTCTTGGATGACATGACGTAGATGTCGGCGTAGCCCGCCGAGGTAACCCAGCTTTTATAGGCTGTGAAGCGAAGATCATCCCCGTCGGCCACCGACTCCGACACCGGTGCCCAAAAGTGCGAGCGCGAGCCTTTTTCACTGAACGCCAGCGTGCCTAGCACCTCACCCGAAGCCATCCGCGACAAAAGTTCCGGCATCCCGGCCGGCGGGGCGGATGCCACCGTCACCGCGGCCGCGACATGCATCAGGTAGATCATGGCGGTCGATCCGCATGCGGCCGCGATGGCGCCGAGCACCTCGGTGAACTCGACGGGCCCAGCCCCCATGCCGCCATGTTCCTCGCTGATCACCAAGCCGAGCAGGCCGCTCGACCGGAGTGACGCCACCGAATCAACGGGGTAGACCCCATCCTCGTCGACTTGTTGTGCATGAGCGGCGGCCACCGCCGTTACCTGCGCCACTGCTTCTTCGAGGGTCGACTGCGTCATGGTCATTCGGTCTCCTGGCATCGTTGCTGAGGGTTCTCGACACCGCTTTCGCGAGACCGACCAGCCAAGTATCTCTCGCGAGAAGGCGCACGCGGGAAAGAATTTCTTACCGGTCTCTAACATCAGTGACCGCGCCCAGCTGCCAACCCCGCGATGGGAGTCGGACGGTCAGCACTGCGACAAGTCTTCGACTGGTCTACAACTTTCAGGCTTTCGCGCCCTTGCTCTATCGCCGTCATCTTCGGCCGAAGGGTCGATCCACCGTCGCCGGTCATCTCAACCCCGACCAGCCCGCAAGACGGACGCTCAGCAGCTACCGATCGGCGGGACCGCTGGTCAACTTGCGGTCAATGTAGCGGAAACGCGCTTAAGTCACACAATCAGCCCTTCGCCAACATCTCGCCCGTACCAAATGGTGAATCCCGCACCCGTAAAGAAGAGGTCGCGGGCATCGTCGGCCCAATACTTGATGCTGACCTTCGTGTCTTGCAGTCCGGGGGGCAACATCTCGCCCGACTCTGACTCGATCACTGCACCGACCGACGTTTCGACCCCGCTCACTTGGGAGGGATGAAATCTCAGGAGTAGCGATCTTGTCCCTGACGGCAGGGCCAAAGCAACACCACCAACGTCCGGCGGAAGCAACGAGATCTGCGCTCTTGCGGTTAGTGCTCCCCGTGGCCGGTTCATTGTAGAAACGACCATACCTGCCTCGATGGCTCGCAAGCCGGACCTCTATCGGACAGTTCTGCGAGCGGGCTAGTCCAGCTTCATTTCGGCGGAGATTCGAGCAAGCGATGGGAACTCGGTGGTCCCTGATTCGTCATCGGTGAGCGACACCACTGACCAATCGAGGGAATCAAGGCGGCCGTCCACTATGAACAACTCGATAGTCCCAACCGTGTGTTCGTCTGGTGTCACATACAGCGTCAGTGGGTACGTGGATCCCAGGGGTATTCGATCGACCTCTTCGGGCAAAGTGATGAGGAAGCACGGGTGCGTCCCCGGGTGTGCGGGACCGCCATGTTTCGCCACCGCGATTTGGGCATTCGCTTGCTCGCGGCCAACCGGCATCGAGTCGATTGCCATTTGCAATATCGCCCGCTCAGGATCGGTGAGCTCCCGCTCGATATTCATAGGTCGACGATATCGGTGGCTGATCTGTGTTTGAGCCATCGGCTCGAACTTGAGCTGGTAGCCCGCTAGGACGCGTTCGACGCCCGCCCGCGCCGCGAACTATCGAGTGCCAACAGCTTCTCATCGTTCGCAAGCCGGACGTTGATCGCGACAGATCCACCTAACGCTCACCAAAGCCGGGGCAGTGTCGCTGGCGCCGATCGATAGTCAGCGGCACGCATCTATCGCCGATCAGCGGCACGCAACTATCGCCGTGTCCGTAAGACCCGCCCGCAATTAAGTCGCAAAAGGGTAGGTCAACCGCGACACGCTAGTCATCTCTTTGCCCTTTCCCCAGGACCGCTGGCTGTTGGCGATTCGCACCCATAGAGTTCAGCTGGAACTTTTCAAGCTAAGCCTGGAATCACCAATCCGTCCTTCGAAAATAAGCCAATCATTTTCGGGCCAAATGGATATCCGGAATCACCCACAGAGAAGCAAGTCGGAAGGCCCGGAATCGTCTAGATTCCGGGCCTTTTGCGTTGGTGGTCAGTTCCCGATGGCGGCCACACGCACCCCGCGGAAACGGGCGGATGGGTCACCTGTCCCGCAGAGCATTCAGCCACGGGCTGAGCCTCGGGCGCGTTGTTGCTCGGAGCCGTCCCGGCTTCCAGCGGGCGCGCACGACTGCAGCGGGGAAGCACGACCTCAGTTGAGGTGATCCCCGTTCACGGTCAGGTCGGCGGTCGAGTCGATCTCCAGCGCTTCGAGGGTGCTGCTGTCGACCAGCTCGTCGATGAGCGCGCGACTGCCCGCCACGATGGTCGAGTCGAAGTCGACCTCGGTGGCGGATGCCCAGGCGAGGTCTTCCGGCCAGATGATGCTGGGGCTCTCCGCATCCCACGCGTGCCTCACCCACGGGGCGGACTCCGGCCAGCCGGCAGCGGCGAGCTCGCTGACGCCGGCCTCGAACATCAGGTGCCGGCGCCACGGGGTTTCGAGAAGGGTGCCCTCCTCAGAGCCACCCGGCTGGAACATGCCACCCCAGCCCTCCCACACTGCGATGATCCCCGCGTGCGGTGTGCCAGTGTGCCGCCCGAGATGCTGGGCGAGCGCGGTCACGGATACGGCGTCCAGGTGTCCCTGCCGAAGTTCGGCGTAGCGCCAGTCCTGCGCATCGAGGAAGTGATCGTTGCGATCAGGCTCGCCGACCCGCAGCCGGTCGAACTGCGCGAGGGGATGCATCGTGGTGCCGAATGCCGTCGCGACGGTCGCCCAGCTCACCCACTCCCGTTCGATCTCACCCGGGTGAGTGCCCCCCGGCACCCATCCGCGCCAGGTCTCCGGGGCCGCGAGGCGGTCCCGCTCAGCGGGGTGGAAGACGCGTGCGTAGGCATCGAAACCGCTCGGAATGACGAAGTGGATGCTGCCCCAGCTCTCGATGAGGCGCTCGCGATACCAGCGCCCGCGCTTCACCTCACCCGTCCACCGCATATCGCCACGCTACTGCGCGAGCACCTACGACAGCACGTCCCGCAGCAGTTCCTCGTTCACGGAGGTGCGGGCGCGCGAGACCAGGTACCCGATGCCGAGGAGGGCGAAGGGCAGGATCACGAGCACCCAGCCGATCACGCTGAGCCCCCAGGGGGTGACGGTGGGGTCGACTCCGTCGGCGACGGTTCCGGCGAGCAGTCCGAAGCGCGACATGAGCAGGTACTCCCCGAGCACGAGGCCGATGGTAGCCAGCACGGGCGCGATGATCGTCTGGAACACGTTCTCGTCGCCTTTGTTGCGGTGGAAGTAGACCATGATCGCGATGCAGACGAGGATCTCGATGAGCACGATCGCCACGACGGACAGCCCACTGAACCAGTAGAAGAGGTTGAGCACCGGGTCGAGCTGGAAGACGGCGAAGATCACAATGACGACTCCGGTGATCACCGAGGTGACGACGGATGCCGCGGCCGGCGCTCCACGCCCGTTGACGGTGCCGAGTCGCGCCGGAAGCACCCCGCCGCGACCCATCGCGAACAGGTAACGGCTGGCAGCGTTCTGGAAGGCCAGAAGACCGGCGAACAGGCTCGAGAGCACCAGGATCGACATGACCGTGGCCATCCACGGTCCGACGTACTGGGTGGCGAGCGAGAACAGGACTTCGGCGGGGGCCGCGAGCGGCACCTTGGCCACCGTCGACAGTTCGACGGTCTTGTCGACGACGTGGGAGGCGCCCATTCCGGTGACCATCGCGAAGGCGGTGAGGGCGAAGAGCACCGTGATCACGACGACCGCGAGGTAGGTGGCGCGCGGCACAACCTTCTTCGGGTCGCGGGACTCCTCCCCGTAGATCGCGGTCGCTTCGAACCCGATGAACGAGGCGAAGGCGAAGGCGAAGGCGATGCCGGCGGAGCCCGCGAGTCCTCCCGCGATGATCGCTGCCGGATTGAAGGACGCCCAGAAGTTGATGCCTTCTGGTCCGCCGTTCGCGAGGATGACGATGGACGTGATCACCAGCGCCGTGAGTTCGAGAAGCATGAGGCCCCCGAGCACCTTCGCTCCGACATCCACGCGGAGAAGCGAGAGCACGGTGACGAGCGCCCAGGCGATGAGCGACCAGGCCCACCACGGCAGGACGCCGACCTGGCCGGCCATGACGGCGCCGAAGAATCCGAAGATCGCGAGCTGCACCGCCACGTAGGCGAGGATCGAGACGAAGGCGGAGGCGATGCCCGCATGGCGACCGAGACCGCGGCCGATGTAGGCGAAGAACGCGCCGGCGTTGGTGACCCGCTGGCTCATCGCGGCGTACCCGACGCTGAAGAGCAGCAGGGTTATGCCGACGACGAGGTAGGCGCCAGGGGCCGCAGCGCCGTTGCCGAGCACGATGGCCACCGGAACCGCCCCGGTCATGCCGACGAGAGGGGCGGCGGCGGCGACGACGAAAAAGACGATGCCGACGGTGCCGAGTCGACCCTTGTTGAGAGAGGTGTTGGCGTCCGTTTCGGAAGCGGGGGTGTCTTGGGCGAGTGCCATTGCGATACTCCTCATTGAGCTCGGGCTGAAATTCTGGGTGGGTACGCAAATCGTCCGTATCCGAACGAGTTAGCTAACAATGGCGAACCACAGCCCCGTCGTCAAGTCATTCGGAGAATTTCATTCGGATACGAACAAGCCAGGATCTGGGCTACACTCTGGCGCTATGACTGCACTGAACGGATTTCTCGCCCCGCTGACCCCCACCGGAGCGAGCGCGCTCGTGCCGAAGCCGCCGTGGTACTACTCGGGAACGCTTCTGACCGTCGAATACCTCACCGATCCCGCCAACGTGCGAGCCATCCTCCCGCCAGACATCGACCTCGCCCCCGACCGCCCGGGCGCCGTCGCCATCATCTGGGCCGACTGGCAGTCCTGCAGCGAGGGCGGCCTCGAACTCCTCGACCCCGTACGCGCCCAGTACCTCGAGGCCTTCGTCGTCGTTCGCTGCTCACATCGGGGAGTCACCTACAGCCGCTGCGTCGCCATCTGGGTCACGAAGGACTTCGCGATCGGCCGCGGATGGTTCCAGGGCTACCCCAAAAAGCTCGGTTCCGTGCACGTGACGCGACTGTTCTCGCACGGCAAGGCGACACCGCGCCTCGAGGCGGGAGCGCAGATCGGCGCCTCGCTCGCTGCTTACGATCACCGCTTGGCATCCGCCGTCGTCACGCTGCGCGAACCGTCCGAAGACAACGGATTCGTCAATGGACACCGGATGCTGCACAACCGCTTCATGCCGTCGATCAGCCAGGGCCAGGGTCTTTCTCTCGACCAGCTCGTGAGCATGGGCGGCACCGACGCCGACCTGGGACCGGCCTGGCGCGGCGACGCCGAACTCTCGCTCGCCGATTCGCCCTGGGACGAGCTGCACTCGATCCTGCCCGTCGACGAGATCCTCGGCGGGTACTACCGGGAACTCGGTGTCACTTTCGCCGGGGGAGACCTCGTGGAGGACCGCTCGCGGGCGGTGTGACGCGCTCTTGGTGTGGTCGAGCGACCTTGGATGGCGACCCCTTGAGGGTTGGTAGCGCTCAACTGGACTTCAGTAACGAGAGCGCTCTACGCGGCTCGATAGTGGTAGGCGTCTTACATCTGTACTACAGTGGTCCGATGGCAGTCATCAACTTTCGAAGCGATGAACCTTCTGAGCGTGCACTGGCCGAGTTGACCGCCGACGGCTCAACGGTCTCGGACGCCATACGCCAGGCACTGGTCGACTCGGTGAGGCTGCGGCGCCGCGAACAGATGCGACGCGAGTCGCTCCAAGTGTCACGCGACACGGCTGAGTTGACCGAGTCGCGCCGGGTCGCCACGGAGATGGACGAACTGCGTGCGTGGTGACGTTCATCGGCTCAAAGCCCCACGAAACGTTCGTGGTAACGAGCAGCGCGGCGCAAGATTCGCGGTCGTGGTGCAGTCCGATGACCTGCTGCTTTCAACTCTTCTCGTCGCACCGACATCTCGTTCGGCCTTGACCCGGGTGTTTCGACCCACTGTGGTGATCGAGGGGGAGCAAACACAGGTTCTCATCGAGCAAACGACAGCAGTTGCTCCGGAGAGGCTGGGTGAGCTTGTGGGGCATCTGAGTCGTACGGAATTGGAAGAGATCGATGATGCTCTCCGGCTCGTGTTTGAACTCGACTGAGATTTCCCCCAAGACGCAAGGGTCGTTTGGTGCCTTACTTCGAGAATTCTGAAGATTCGAAAAGCTCGACTTAGGGCGAGTGGTTGGTGGCCTTCGGCGGAGCCTAGCCGGCGGTTATGGTGAACCGTGACGATCATCGATCCACTTCAGCCTGCTCCGAAGTCTCGCGCTCCGGAGGTTCGGAATGCCTACCGTTTTCTCAAAGGTGCCCATGACAGCGTTGTTGCACTCTTTGACGTCAGTCAGACGTTGTCTAGCGCGCGACGTGCATCTAACGTCGGCCGTCAAGGAAGGATGAACACACAGGAAATTGATCTTCTGCGCGCTGCGATTGTCTTCACCGCGAGCGGCCTAGATGCGTCAATGACTCGCCTCGTCAACGATGCTGGCAGGTACTTGATAACTCGACCTGAAAGCGCGGCACGCGCGCAGTACGAGGAGTTCTTGAAAGCTGAGATATCGAAACCGCAGGTTTCGAGCGGAATGAAGTCCGCAATCACATCCGCAGATCCGGCTGGCCAGATGGTTGATTACTACTTCGCTGTTCGAACGAAAGCCAGTTTTCAGGGCAGCGAGGAGCTGAAGCGTCGCGTTCGAAACACACTGGGCATTCCTCGAAACCGCCTATCGGACAGCCGAATAATCTCTTCCGATATCTTCTTCATCGCGCGAAACGCGATTGTCCACAGCATGGATTATGTGCAAGAGAATGACTCAGGGAAAACGAAAAGAACTCATAGATCCGCAGACTCGGTCGCGTACCTCTGTAATGACGCCTTCTTGCTCTGGTCCGAATTCATCGACGCGACCGCGGACGAATTGAAGTCCAGTCGTTAGACCAACGGCGCATAATTTCAGTAGTCCTCGAGGTATTCGTCGAGCTCCCATCGCGTCACGTCCCGGGTGCCGGGATCCTCGCAGGCCTGCTCGTAGCGCTCGACTTCGTCACGCTTCAGGATGCTGAACACGTCGACCACGGCTGCGCCGAGCGCCTCGCGCAGCACGGTGTCGGCGTCGAGGGCATCCAGCGCCGTCGCGAGGGTGGTCGGCAGTACCGCGGCCGACTCGTTCTCGTACGACCAGCCGTCCGCGGTGGGGGGCACCTCGAGCTCGCGGGTGAGCCCGTCGAGCCCGGCCGCCAGCACCGCGGCGATCATCAGGTAGGGGTTGGCGGCACCGTCGCCGATGCGCACCTCGAGCCGCGTGCCGGCTCCGCGCTCCGGCGGCACCCGCACCATCGAACTGCGGTTGTCATGGCCCCAGTTGGCCCGGTACGGCGCGAGGGTGTCTGGCCCGAGCCGCTTGTAGGCGTTGACGGTCGGATTGGTGAACGCCGCGAGGGCGGGGGCGTGCGCGAGGATGCCGGCGATCAGCCGGTTCGAGGTGGTCGTGAGCTGCCCATCCGGCTCGCACATGAGGTTCTTGCCCGAGGCGTCGACGACCGAGAAGTGCAGGTGGAAGCCGCTTCCGCCCTCGTCGCTCCATGGCTTGCCGAGGAAGGTCGCGAGCTTACCGGTGCGCGCAACGATGTCCTTGATCGCGGTCTTGAACAGGAACGTGCGGTCGGCTGCGCGCAGTGCCTCGCCGTGCCAGAGGTTGATCTCGTACTGCGAGGGGCTGAACTCGTGGTTGCCGGCCACGACCCCGATGTCCATGCGGTCGAGCATCCGCATCAGGTGAAGGAAGGTGCCGTCGGGGTCGACCCAGGCGCCGGTCGTGTACACGCGTCCGGTGCGGCTGAGGGCCCGCTGCCAGTCGCCGTTCTCGGCGCGCTCGGCGATGTAGAACTCCAGTTCGGGACCGACGACGGGGGTGAGCCCGAGCGCGGCGTACTGCGCGATCACGCCGCGGAGCACGGATCGCGGGGCGAGCGCGCTCGCGGAACCGTCCGGCTCGAAGGCGTCCGCGATGGCGAAGGCCACCCCGGGCTCCCACGGCATCATCGTGACGGAACTCGGGTCGATGCAACTCACCAGATCCTGCAGTCCGTTGGACATGATGTCGTTACCGTCGAGCACCCCGCCCCGGGTGGTGGTGACCCAGACGCCCTGGCAGAAGGTGGGGCCGTTGGTGGCCGTGCGCTCGAGCTGGCTTACCAGCAGGTCTTTGGAGCGGGTGATCCCCAGGATGTCGGCATAGATCAGGCGCAGAACGTCGATGCCTTTCGCCTCGAGATCCGTGCGAAGAGCGGCTGCGTCGATAGTCATTGATCCTCCACCAATAAATCGTTCGGCCCTGAACGATTAGTGCGATACTAGGGCTAAATCCGTCTCGACGACGACATCCGTGATATTCGCGGACTCCCGTTCGACCACGAGCGGGGGAGAGGATGCCGATGCGCGCGCTGTTCATCCAGCACGACCATGTGAGCCCCACTGGCCCGGTTTCCGAGCGATTGCGCGAACGCGGATTCGATGTCGACGAGGTGCTCATCGTCGATGAACATCATGCCGGCAGCCCCAACGTGCACTTCGAATTTCCGGATGCTTCCGCCTACGATCTGCTCGTGCCGATGGGTGCCCCGTGGGGCGCCTGGGACGACCGGGGAATCGGCCGGTGGCTCGTGCCGGAGATCAGCTGGCTGCGGGGCGCCCTCGACGCCGACATCCCGGTGCTCGGCATCTGCTTCGGCGGCCAGCTGATGTCTCGTGCCCTCGGCGGAGCGGTCGCCACCGCGATGCGGCCCGAGATCGGCTGGACGGTGCTGCACAGCGACGATGACGAGCTCGTGGCATCCGGCCCCTGGTTCGAATTCCACTACGACCGCTGGACGGTGCCGGCCGGCGCGCGCGAGATCGCGCGAACGGCATCGGCGAGCCAGGCCTTCACCTTCGGCAGGAGTCTCGCGGTGCAGTTCCACCCCGAACTGACCGCCACGAGCCTGGAGGGCTGGCTGAACGCGGGCGGCACAGAGAAAGTGCTCGCGGACGGCCAGGATCCGGATGCCATGCTCGCCCACACCCGAGCGGAGGAGCCGTCGGCCCTTGCCCGCACTGCGACGCTCGTGGATGCCTATCTCGACCGGGTCGCCAGGCTGGAGCCGAGCCGCTAGCGCAGGGTGTCGAGGATCTCGATCACTCGCGCGGCATCCGTCGCCGGGTTCACGAATGCCAGACGAAGAACCGTCTCCCCGTCGAGAGTCGTCGGAACACAGAGCATCGTTCCCTCGACGGCCGTGGCATGCGACCAGGCCTCGTAGTCGGCGGGTTGCCAGCCGGGACGGTCGAACACCACGACGGAGAGCTCCGGCTCTCGAACGAGCCGCAGATGATCGGATGCCCGGATCGCCGCCGCGACAGCGCGTGAGGTATCCAGGGACGCCTCGATCGCATCCCGGTACCGGTCGGTGCCGTGGGTGGCGAGGCTGAACCAGAGGGGCAGCCCGCGGGCGCGCCGACTGAGGTGCAGCGCGAGTTCGCTGGGGTTCCAGGACTCGCGGTCAACATGGTCGAGGTAGTTGGCGTGCTGCGAGTGGGTCGCCCGCGCGAGGGCCGGATCCCGGTAGAGCAGGGCGCAGCAGTCGTACGGGGCGAAGAGCCACTTGTGCGGGTCGACGATGAAGCTGTCGGCCCGCTCGATTCCGTCGAAGAGCGCGCGCACGCTCGGGGCGGCAAGTCCCGCCCCGCCGTAGGCGCCGTCGACGTGCAGCCAGACCCCGAATTCGTGGGCGACCGCAGCGACGTCGGCGAGGTCGTCCACGAGCCCCTCGTTCGTCGTGCCAGCGGAGGCGACGACGGCGAAGACGTCGGGGGAGTGCTCGAGCACGGTTCTGAGGGCCGCTCCGGTGAGATGGCCCCGGGCATCCATCGGCACCTCGACGACCTCCACATCGAGCGCTTTCGCGGCCGAGCGGATGGACGAGTGCGCGTTGGAGGTGCAGGCGAGCTGCCAGCCGCCGGCCGGCCGGCCGCCGCGGCGGGACTTCGCGGTCTCGCGCGCGGTCATCAGCGCGGAGAGATTTCCGGAGGTGCCGCCGGAGACGAAGCATCCGCCCGCGCCCTCCGGCCAGCCGAGCAGGCCGACGATCCAGGCGAGGGCCTCGTTCTCGGCGTAGATCGCTCCCGCTCCGGCCTCCCACAGCCCCCCGAAGATGTTCGCGGCACTGGTGACGAGATCGAAGGCGATCGCGGCCCGGGTGGGTGCCGCGGCGATGTACGCGAGGTTGAGCGGGTCGTCCTGGGACCGGGTGGCGGGTTCGAGCACGCGGTCGAAGACCTCGAGCGCGGCATCCGCTCCGATGCCTGTCGCGGTGATCGTCGGTCCCGCCGCCGCCGCGAGCTCGGAGGCCGAACGGGCGGTGGACTGCGGATCGGTCTCCCGCACCAGCCGTCGTGCGGCCCAGTCGGTGGCGAGTTTCACCGTCGCCGTCTCGTCCCCCCACACCGCGTGGGAATCGGCCGCGGGGATCTGTTCGCTCACTTCGCGCTCGCCAGCTCGACTCTCACGGGGAACCGTTTGATGCCGTTGACGAAGTTGCTTCGCAGTTTCGAGACCTCGCCCGTGCGCTGCATGCCGGTGATGCGCGGCAGCAGCTCTTCGTACATCACGCGGATCTCGAGTCGCGCGAGCGCATTGCCGAGACACATGTGCGGACCGCCGCGACCGAACGACATGTGCTCGTTCGGGTTGCGGGTGACATCCATGCGGTAGGGATCGTCGAAGACCAGCGGATCCCGGTTGCCGGCGGCGAACCAGGTGACGACCTTGTCACCCTCCTTGATGGCCTGGCCGTTGATCTCGGTGTCGCGGGTGGCGGTACGGCGGAAGTGGTAGACGGGGCTCGCCATGCGCAGGAATTCCTCGACGGCCCAGGGGATGAGTTCCGGCTTCTCCTGCAGAAGGGCCAGCTGGTCGGGGTTCCGCATCAGGTAGTCCATCGAGTGGGTGATGGTGTGACGGGTGGTCTCGTTGCCGGCGACGACGAGCAGCAGGAAGTAGCTGTTGAAGTCGCGCTCGCTCAGCGGGATCCCGTCCATCGGCGTCTGGTTCACCAGTCGCGACACGAGGTCTGTGCCGTCGCCACCGCGGCGCTGCCTGGCGAGCTCGTTTCCGTAGTCGAAGACCTCCTGGGCGGCGGGCGAGCGGAAGGGCAGCAGCCGGTATTTCTCACTCTCTTCCGAGTGCGCGAGCACGTCGGTGTGCTCCGGATCGGTGTTGCCGACCATGCGGTTGCCCCAGTCGATGAGCTTGTAGATGTCGGCATCGGGCACGTCGAGCATGCGGGCCAGCACCCGGATGGGGAAGTCGGCAGCGACCTCGGCCACGAAGTCGAACTCGGTCCTCGCGAACGCCGCGTCGAGGGTGGATGCCGTAAGGCCGCGCAGGAAGGTCTCGTAGCCAGCTACCGCCTTCGGGGTGAACTCGCCCTGCATGAGCCGGCGCAGGGAGCGGTGCCGAATGCCATCCGTCTCGAGCATGGACTTGCGCGCCTCGATCTGCTCGTCATCCAGCTCCTCGAGGTTGACGGTGCCGCGTTCGCTCGAGAAGGTCTCGGTGTCGCGGAGTACGCCCACGATGTCGTGATACTTCGTCAGCGACCAGAAGCCGTGGTTCGGGGCATCCTCTTCGTCCCAGTGCACCGGCGAGTTCGCGCGGAGTTCGTCGAAGACCCGCCAGGGGTCACCGGTCTCGAAGAGATCCAGATCGGCCAAGGTGACATTCGTCGTTGAAGTCAACTGAATCCTCGCTATCAGTTCGGGGGATGTTGTTCGGACACGAACAAGTTATACCCGACGATAGGGCATTCGGCCATGGCGCGACAGGGAGGAGGAGCGCGGCGGACGGTCAATTAGAGTGAGCGGAGTCAGCATCGTCTGTGAGAAGGAGTCCCGATGGCCGGAGCGCACACGCTTGCCGAGACCGAGCGCCAGGTCGACGCCCGCCTCGGTGACCTGCGACTCGACTACTCGGCGATGGCCGTCGCCTCCAACCTGTTTCGTGCGGCCAATGCGGTGCGCAATCACTTCGAACGCACCGTGCTCTCCGAGAACAACCTCTCCTGGACGGCCTTCGTCGTGCTCTGGGTCACCTGGATCTGGGAGCCGATCGAGACCCGCCAGATCGCCCTCGAGGGGGGATTCTCGAAGGCGACCCTCACCGGTGTGCTCTCGACGCTCGAGGGGCGCGGATGGCTCGTGCGCGAGCGGAGCGCGAGTGACGGGCGCCTCGTGGTCGTGCAGCTCACCGCGGCCGGTCGCACCCTGATGAACACGCTCTTCCCGGCGTTCAACCTGCAGGAGCAGCACATCGCGACCCCGATCGATCCCTCGCGCCGCGACGAGTTCGCCGAGATGCTCCGTCTCGTGACCGCTCACGTGGAGAAGCCGGAGTAAGAGCTGCAGGGGTGGTTGTACAGCCTTCGCGGATTCGCTATGGTGATTCATTAGCATCCGAATGACTTAACGAGGAGTCTTTCGACACGGGAGGCGGCTCGATGACCAGCACCGACAGCGCGACGTCCCACCACATCGAGGTCGCGGGCGTCGCGGTCGACACCCGGCACTACATCGGCGGGGTTCGCGTCGCATCCGCCGAGACCTTCACCAACACGTCTCCGATCGATGGCTCTTTCCTCGGCGAGATCGCGCGGGGCACCGGGTCAGAGGTACAGCAGGCAGTCCAGGCCGCACGGGAAGCCTTCCCCGGCTGGGCGGCCACTGCACCCACCGCGCGCGCCGCGATCCTGCACCGCATCGCCGATCTGGTCGAGCAGAACGTCGATGCGCTCGCCAACATGGAGACCCTCGACAACGGCGGGCTGCTGCGGAGCAACCTGCGCGGGGTCATGCCGCGGGTGGCCCACAACTTCCGCTTCTTCGCCGACTGGCTGGTCGAAAACCTGAAGCATGACGACTTCGAGACTCGCGGGCACAGCAACCATGTGAGCTGGGACCCGTCCGGGGTCGCCGCGATCATCACCCCCTGGAACGCTCCGCTGATGCTCGCCACCTGGCGCATCGCCCCGGCGCTCGCCGCCGGCGACACCGTCGTGCTCAAGCCGGCCGAGTGGACGCCGCTCACGGCATCCTTCTTCGCCGACCTCACGAAACAGGCCGGCCTGCCCGACGGTGTCTTCAACGTCGTGCAGGGCTACGGGGCCGAGGCCGGGGCAGCGCTCGTCGCGAATCCCGCCCTCAGCCGCATTTCCTTCACCGGCTCGGTGCCCACGGCCAAGACGATCGCCCGGGCGGCCGCCGAGAACCTCACCCCGTGCAGCTTCGAGCTCGGTGGCAAGAGCCCGTGCATCGTGCTCGCCGACGCCGACATCGAGCTCGCGGCATCCCTCGCGGTCGAACAGTACGACAACGCCGGACAGATCTGCTTGTCGGGCACGCGGCTGCTCGTGCACGAGAGCATCGCCTCGGAGTTCACCTCCGCCTTCACGCGCAAGGTCGAGTCGCTCGTGCAAGGGGATCCGCGGGATCCGCTCAGCGACATCGGCCCGCAGGTGCACCGCACGCACTTCGAACGCATCACCGGTTTCGTCGACCGCGCGAAGGCGGATGGCGCGACCATCGTGTTCGGTGGCGAGCAGAATTCCGGGCTCGGCGGTCTCTACTTCCGTCCGACCCTCGTGGACGAACCGACACCCGGAAGCGAGATCGTGACGCAGGAGGTCTTCGGACCGGTGCTCACCATGCAGACCTTCTCCACCGACGAGGAGGTGATCGAGCTGGCGAACGGCACCGAGTTCGGTCTCGCGGCGGTGGTCGTCTCCGGCGATCGCAGCCACGCCGAGGCGATCACGACCCGACTCGTCGCGGGCACGATCTGGGTCAATTGCTTCTTCGTGCGTGACCTTCGGGCGCCTTTCGGCGGCTCGAAGAAGTCCGGGGTCGGTCGCGAGGGCGGCACCTGGTCATTCGATTTCTATGCGGACGTGAAGAACACGGTCGTCGCTCCCAACGGTTGGAAGGAATAGCTCATGGGTGAAGTAGTCGGGGTGGGCCTCATCGCCCATGTGCCCACGATCATGCTGCCGATTCAGACGCGCATGGAGCTCAACGAGGGGAAGGACTCCACGCTCGTCTCGGGCCTGGAGAAGCTGAGGGCGGATGTCTTCGAGACCGCTGACTACGACACCGTCATCGTGCTCGACAGCCACTGGGCCTCCACGGTCGAGTTCATCGTCACCTCGCAGGAGCGTCGACACGGGCTGTTCACCTCTGAGGAGCTGCCGCGCGGCATGCACGGGGTGCCCTTCGACTACCGGGGAGACCCGGAACTCGCCGAGCTCATCGGCGCCCAGGATGAGAAGAACGGCACCTGGATCACTCCGATCGACGACCCCGACCTTCCGGTGATGTACGCCACCATCAACCTCTGGAAGTACCTCGGCGAGGGACTTCCCGATAAGAAGTGGATCAGCGTGAGTCTCTGCCAGACCGCGACCGACGAAGACTTCCTGCGCGCCGGTCGCGCCATCGGCGAGGCGATCGCGAAGAGCGACCGTCGCGTGATCCTGCTGGCCTCGGGCGCGCTCTCCCATACCTTCTACAAGCTCCGCGAACTGCGCAAGCACGAAATGGCCGACCCGAGCCACATCTTCTCCGAGGCCGCCCGCGTGGCCGACTATGAACGGCTCGACTGGTTCACCGCCGGCGACCACGCGAAGGTGCTCGAGACGATGCCGGCGTTCCACAAGGTGCGTCCAGAGGGTATGTTCGGTCACTGGCTGCTCACGATCGGAGCTATCGGGGAAGAGGCATGCACCGCTCCCGGAGTGCTCTACAGCGAATATGAGAACTCGATCGGCACCGGCCAGGTGCACGTCTGGTTCCCGCGTCCCGAGGGCGGATTCCCCGCGGCCAAGGACCTGGTGCTGTCGCGTGAGTGAATCGAGCACAGTCGAGACCCGCCGCATCCTGCTCGACGGATTCGCCACCGAGGTGGTGCGTCACGGTGACACCCTCGTGGCCGCTGACGGGCGCGAGGTGGGCGTGGAGGACGCGCAGCACCTGCCGCCAACGGTGCCGTCGAAGATCATCGCGGTGCACCTCAACTACGCGAGCCGCACGGACGAGTTCATGACGAAGCTTCCCGCGGCGCCGACCTACTTCCACAAGCCGGTGACTGCACTCAACAGCCATGGTGGTTCGGTCGTGCGCCCACAGGGCTGCAAGTGGCTCAACTTCGAGGGCGAGATCGTGATCGTGATCGGTCGCACCTGCCGCAACGTCTCCCCGGCTGAGGCCGGCGACTACATCGCCGGTTACACGATCGGCAACGACTTCGGCCTGCACGACTTCCGCGACACGGATGCCGGGTCGATGCTGCGGGTGAAGGGCAGCGACACCCTCGCCCCGGTCGGGCCAGGGCTCGTGCGCGGCTGGGACTTCCGCGGCAAGCAGATCCGCACCCTCGTGAACGGTGTCGTCAAGCAAGACGACAACACCGCGAAAATGGAGTGGGATATGAACTACCTCGTGGCCGACATCGCGCGAACCATCACCCTGAGTCCCGGCGACCTGCTCTTCTCCGGCACTCCCGCGTTCTCCCGCCCGGTCGAGCCGGGGGATGTCGTGGAGGTGGAGGTGGAGGGGCTCGGCACCCTGCGCAACCTGATCGTCACCGGACCCACCGCCATCCGCACGGATGTCGGAGCCCAGCCCACCGAGAGTGAAGAGGTGGTCTCCACCGCGCTCGGAGGCGACTGGGAGTTCCGGGGCATCCGCACCCCCTCCAAAGACCTGTACCCGTCGACCGTAAAGGAACAATCGTGATCAAGATCGAAGTCGACATGGATCTCTGCCAGCACTACGGGCAGTGTGTGTTCGAGGCGCCGAACCTCTTCAAACTCAATGAGGACGACAAGCTCGAATACCATGCAGAGGCCGATGACTCGGAGCTCGAAAACGTCGAGGCCGCGGTCGACGTCTGCCCGATGCAGGCCATCCGAATCGTCGAGTAGAGCCATGCCCGACGCTCTGCCCGTCATCATCGTCGGGGCGTCGATGGGGGGACTCCGTACCGCCGAGGCCCTGCGCCGCGCGGGCTACACCGGCCCCATCACGGTGATCGGTGAGGAGTTGCACGCTCCGTACAACCGTCCGCCGCTGTCGAAGGACGTGCTCTCCACCGGTGTCTCTCACGAGGCCGTCGCCTTCCCCGCGCGGGCGGCAACCGCCGATGTGAAGTGGATTCTCGGAGCCCGCGCGATCTCGACAGACCTCGAGGCCCATACCGTCACCACGGACGACGGCCTCGAGCATCCCTGGCGCGCCCTGGTGATCGCGACCGGACTGCGTGCCCGACGGCTGGACCTTCCCCTGATCACCGGGCGGCACTGCGTGCGCACCCTCGACGATGCGATGGCGTTGCGAGACGAACTCGTGCCCGGTGCCCGGGTCGTGGTGGTGGGTGCCGGCTTCATCGGCTGTGAGGTCGCGGCGACGGCACGCAAGCTGGGGTGCGAGGTGACGATCGTCGCGCCGGGTGCCGAGCCGCTCATCCGTCCGCTCGGGGCGAAGCTCGGCGCGGAGCTCCGCCGGCGGCACGAGGAGCACGGGGTGGCATTCCACCTCGGTCGCACCGTGGCCGCGATGCTCGGCGAGTTCCACTTCGAGGGCCTCCAGCTCGACGATGGCACGATCGTGCCGGGAGATGTGCTGGTCGAGGCGATCGGCTCGGAGTGCAACACGGACTGGCTGGACCCCACCGACCTCGACCTCACCGACGGCGTGCTGGCGGATGCCGCGCTCCGCGCCGTGTCGACGGACGGCGCGGTGAGCCGCGACGTCTTCGTCGTCGGCGACATCGCGCGCTTTCCCAACCTCCTGTTCGACGGCGTCGCCCGTCGGGTGGAGCACTGGAACATCCCCACCGACACCGGCAAGCGGGCCGGCGCGGTACTCGGCGCGTGGCTGGCGGCGGACGGGTCCCTCGACGAGGTCGTGGACAAGGGGTTCACGCCGATGCCGGCATTCTGGTCGAACCAGTTCGAGATGAGCCTGCAGGCCTACGGCCTACCGGGACTCAACGATGGCGACATCCGCGTCCTCGAGGGCGAGATCTCGGGTGCCGTCGCCGTCGGTTACTACCGGGCGGAGCGACTCGTCGGAGTCGTCGGGCTCGGTCTCAAAGCCGAGCTGTTGCCCTACCGCCAGGAGATTGCGGCCCACGCGGCGAGCTAGGGAACAACCGGTGGCGCTTCCGGTCGTCGAGTTGCACTCTTTTGCGGCCTTTCGGAGCAGGAGGCCGCAAAAGAGTGCAACTCACCGCTCGCACACCTGGCTTGCCGGCGTCGAGGCACGGGCGAATAGGCTGGCGGCATGAGCGACAGAGTCGAACCCGTTGCGATCGCCGTCGCACAATTCGCCCCCGGCGAAGACAAGGCGGCCAATCTCGAGCACCTGCGCGACCTCGCGACGACCGCGGCATCCCGCGGCGCGAAGCTGGTGGTGTTCCCGGAGTACTCCTCTCACTTCTCGCCCGCGCTGGGGGCTCAGTCCCTCGCGGCGGCAGAGACCCTGGACGGTCCTTTCGTCGCCGGGCTCGAGGCCATCGCGAAGGTGCTCGACATCCACATCGTGGCCGGAATGCTCGAATCGTGCGACGAAGACGACGGGCGCTTCTTCAATACCCTCGTCGCCCTCGACCCGCACGGCGCCCTCGTCGCCAAATACCGCAAGGTGCACCTGTACGACGCCTTCGGCCAGAAGGAGAGCGACTGGGTCGTGCCCGGTCCGATCGAGGAGCCGGAGACCTTCGCGCTCGGCGACCTCCGGGTGGGGTTGCAGACCTGCTACGACATCCGCTTTCCCGAGGTGACCCGGCGACTGGTCGATGCGGGTGCTGACCTCATCGTGCTTCCGAGCGAGTGGGTGCGCGGACCCCTCAAGGAGCAGCACTGGCGCACCCTGGTCACCGCTCGCGCCATCGAGAACACGGTCTATTTCGCCGCGGCCGACCAGGCGCCGCCGATTGGAGCCGGCAACAGCATGATCGTGGATCCGATGGGCGTCGAGCTCGTGACCATCGGCGAGGAGACTGCCGTCGCCGTCGCCTGGATCTCCTCAGCACGCATCGCGGAGGTGAGGACCGTGAACCCCGCACTGGGGCTACGACGATTCGGGATTCACCCCGTCAGGACGGCTCCTCCGCCCTTAGAGTAGACAGACCAGTAGCGTTCAGGGGGACCGTATGGTCGATCAGCCATTTCTCGTGGTCGTCGTCGAAGACGATCCCGATGTCGCGTTTTACACGAAGACCGTGCTCGAAAAGCGCGGCTGCGTGGTCGAGGGCGTGGCCAACCCGCTGCTCGCGCGCGCCGCTATTCGTCGTCTCGCGCCCGACGTCGTCATCACCGACATCGAGATGCCGGGGATGACCGGCCTCGAGCTCATCGAGGAGATCCGAGCCGAGCGCCCCGGCACACCGATCGTCGTCATGACCGCGCACGTCTCCATCGACTACGCGATCGCCGCGCTGCGCAGCCAGGCCGACGAGTTCCTCTCCAAGCCGGTCAGTTCCACCGATCTCTTCGCCGTGGTCGCTCGGCTCGCTGGCGAGTTCCGTCGCATGAAGGCCGCCCGCCCGCCGGGGGAGGTCGTGCTGGCGATCGGGGCGCATCCCGACGACGTGGAGATCGGCGTCGGCGGAATCCTGGTGGCACATCGAGCCGCGGGTGATTCGATCACGATCCTCACCCTGTCCCGCGGTGCGCGCGGGGGCGAAGCGGATGACCGCCAGAACGAGTCCCTCGCCTCCGCCGAGCTCCTCGGCGCACGGCTGTTCCTCGAGGATCTCGAAGACACCCACATCAGCAACGCGGATCCGACGGTCGGCATCATCGAGAGGGTCGTCGCGGAGGTCAACCCCACGATCGTCTACACGCACAGCAACCATGATCGTCACCAGGATCACCGGGCCGTGCACGACGCGACGCTCGTCGCGACCCGCACCGTTCGCACGGTCGCGTGCTACCAGAGCCCCTCGGCGACTGTCGATTTCCGGCCGAACCGGTTCGTCTCCATCGATGGTTTCACGGCCACCAAGAACCAGGTGCTCGCCTCGTTCGCCTCGCAGGCGGACATCCGGTGGTATCTCGAGCCGGACTTCGTCGAGGCGACCGCGCGGTACTGGTCGCGCTACGGCGGAGGCAAGTCGAGTGAGCCGCTCGAGATCGTTCGCGAGTCCTCCGATCTCTCCGTCTCGCGTGGGGAGATCGCGGCGGCGGTGCAGGCCGAGAAGGCGCGCCTGACGCGCGACGAGGCTGCGCTCTGATGGAGCGCGTGCTCGTCACCGGGGCGGGCGGTCCGGCAGGGGTGGCGGTGATCCGTTCCCTGCTGAAGCGGGCGGATGTCGAGGTCTACGCGGCGGACATGGACGGCTGGGCCAGCGGCCTCTACCTCGTGCCGCCGGAGCGCCGCAGGATCGTACCCCGCGGGGCGGATCCCGAGTTCGTGCCTGCTGTCATTTCCCTGTGCGCTGCCGATAGTCTCACCGTGCTGTTCTCTACCGTCGACGTCGAGCTCCCGCCCCTCGCCGCTCGCCGGTCCGAGCTCGGCGGGGCCGTGCTTGCGGCGGCCTCCCTTGCCACCCTCGACGTCACCCTCGACAAGTTCGCCCTGTCCGAGCGGGTCACCGGCTTCGCCCGGGTTCCGACGACACGCCTGGTCGGCCCGGCGAGCACGGCGGAGGAGTGGACCTTTCCCATCATCGTCAAGCCGCGTCGCGGGGCCGGATCGCGCGGCGTGCGCCTCGTGCACGACCGGGCGGCGCTCGATGCCCTCGGTGTCGACGAGACCCTCATCGCGCAGGAACTTCTGCCGGGCGCAGAGTTCTCCGTGGACGTGTTCGCGGATGCCGACGGTCACGTGATCGCCGCCGTGCCGCGCACGCGAACCCGGGTCGACTCGGGGGTGTCCATCGCCGGGCGCACCCTCCGCGACGCCGAGCTCGAGTCGACGGCCGCGGATGTCGCGCGGGCCATCGGACTCACCGGTGTGGCCAACGTACAACTGCGCTACGACGCCGCCGGTGTCGCCGCCCTGCTCGAGGTCAACCCGCGGTTCCCCGGTGCCATGCCGCTCACCATCGCCGCCGGGGTCGATATGCCCTCCCTCGCGTTGGATCTCGCGCTGGGCAGAGAGCTGCCGTCGAGGGTGGAATTCCGCGAACTCGCGAACGTGCGCTACCTCGAGGACATCTTCGTCGATCCCTCCGAGATCCTGCACTCTGACAACGCCGCCCACGACGAGACCGACGGATGATGTCGTCCCTCCACCCCGCGCTCGCCGGAGACTTCCATGTCCACTCCACGTACTCGGATGACGCGGTCAGCAGCCTCGGCGAGAACATCGCCGCGGCATCCGCCATCGGCCTGAATCGGCTCCGCCTCGTCGACCATGTGCGGGCGTCGACCACGTGGGTGCCAGAGTTCGTGCGTGCGGTCGCCGCCGAGCGGGTGCCGGAGGGTCTCACGATCCACACCGGCGTCGAGGCGAAGATCGTCGACAGTTCGGGCGCGCTGGACATTCCGTCGGATCTCCGCCTCGGTGCCGGCGGAGTGGATGCTGTGCTCATCGCCGATCACCAGTTTCCCGGCACTGATGGGCCGTGGTCCCCGCGCACCACGGTGGCGAAGCTCGAGGCCGGTCTCGCGGTGAGTGATGCGCTCGACCTGCTGGTGGCCGCGATCGTCGCCGCAATGCGATCGGTAGCCTCCGCTCAGCTCGCACACTGCTTCTCGATCCTGCCGAAGATCGGCCTGGCCGAAGACGACCTCACCGACGAGCACCTCGCCGTCTGGGCGACCGAAGCCGCCCGTACCGGCACTCTCGTCGAGGTCAACGAGAAATGGGCCTGCCCCGGACCGCGCGCACTCACGGCGGCGCGCGCCGCCGGCGTCATCCTCGTGGCCTCGACCGACAGCCACGTCGCCACCGAGGTCGGCCGGTACTCCACGGTCGCGCGCCTTCTGGGGGGCACCCCGTGACCGTTCCGGAGATCGCGACCCGTGCGCTCGAGATCGTGCTGCTGCTCTTCGTCGCCACCGGGGCGTTCCCGGTGCTCACGGCGGCCTACTCGTTCCTCGCGATCCCCTTCCATTCGGTGCGGAACCACTACCGCAAGGCCGCTCCCTACTTCCCCCGCGTGGCGATCGTCGTTCCGGCGTGGAACGAGGGGGCGGTGATCGGCACGTCCATCGACCGCCTCATCGCGCTCGACTACCCACTCGACCGCCTCCGTATCTACGTCGTCGACGATGCGAGCACGGACAACACCCCGGATGTCGTGCTGGCTAAGGCGGCACAGTATCCCGGATCGGTCTTCCACCTCCGCCGCGAGAAAGGCGGCGAGGGGAAGGCCCACACGCTCAATCACGGCATCCGGGTCGTACTCGAAGACGACTGGATGGAGGCGCTGCTCATCATGGACGCCGACGTCATCTACCTGCCGAACTCGCTCCGCCGCATGACCCGTCACCTTGCCGACCCCAAGGTCGGGGCGGTCTCGGCGTACATCCGCGAGGGGAGTGCGGACAAGAACTACCTCACCCGGTTCATCGGACTCGAATACATCCTGTCCCAGCCCGCGGCCCGGCGTGCGCAGAACGTGCTCGGAGCGCAGGCCTGCCTGGCCGGGGGAGCGCAGCTGCACACCCGCGAGAACCTGTTGGCGATCGGTGGGCAGATCGACACCTCCTCCCTCGCCGAGGACACCATCACGACCTTCGAGACCCAGCTGCGGGGGCGCACGGTGGTCTTCGAGACGCTCGCCGTAGTGCTCGCCGAGGAACCCGGTTCGATCGACGCGCTCTGGAAGCAGCGACTGCGCTGGGCGCGAGGAAACGTGACCGTCACCGCACGCTACAAGAAGGTCTGGTTCCGCCCGTCCAAGGTGCACAAGCTCGGCACCATCGCCTTCGGGCTGGTCTGGTTCAGCCTCTGGCTGCTCCCGCTCGCCATGATCGTGTCGTCCATCGGGCTGCTCGGGCTCCTGCTGATGCAGAGCACCCTCGCCGAGGGAGTGTTCCGCGTGCTCTGGATCTCCGCAGCCTGCACCTACGTCTTCACCCTCGCGCTCGGCGTGCAGCTCGACAGCAAGCTCAGCCGTCAGGCGTGGCGAGAGGTGCTGAGCTTTCCGGGCATCCTCTCCATGATCGTGATGCTCACGGCATTCTTCCCGGGGCTGGTGGAGCGCCAGATTCCGGCCCTGTACGGCTCGCGATTCACCGAGTCGGGGATCTTCGCGTTCACCGTCGCCATCTACATCTGGATCCCGTTCTCCATGGTCGGGGCGTGGGCGGCCCGCCGGGTGGAGAAGACCCGGGTGGGTCCATTCCTCGCGCCCCTCCTCCTCTATCTGGTCGGCTACGGTTCGCTGCTCTGTGCGATCACCTTCGATTCCTACATCAAGGAACTCCGTCACGCAGAGGCGAAGTGGGACAAGACCGAGAAGACCGGGCGGGTACTGGCATGAAGCAGAAGCAGGCAGCGGATGCCGCGTCACCGTCGCATCGCACGGTCGATGCACCCCGGACCGCGGCCCCGGAGACCCCGGTCGATCCGCGCAATCCCGGGGACGAGTTCCTCCAGCGAGAGATCGACGACAACCGTCGGTCGGAATTCTGGCTCATCCCCAAAGCTGTTCTCGCCCTCGCGGTAGTCGCGGTGTTAGTCGTGATCCGAGAGGTGTTCTTCCGATGACTGTTCCCGTGCATCTCCCCGAGAAGGTCACGGTGTTGGTTGTCGACGACAGCGATGACCAGCGCGCGTTGCTCCGGCGCTACTTCGAGCGCGCCGGCTGCCTCGTGACCACCGTCAAGAATGCGGAGGATGCGATAGCGGCCTATACGCGGGTCACCCCGGATCTCGCCGTCATCGACCTCGTGCTGCCCGGGATGAGCGGGTGGGAGCTCACCGAACGCCTGCGCGTGGATCGGCCCGACTGCGTCATCGCCGTCACCTCCGTGCTCGACGAGAGCGCGTATCCGCCGACCGAAGCGACCCTTCCGAAGCCGTTCACCGGGGCGCAGATCCGTTCCGTCCTTCGCGATTACGTACCGAAATGGACCGAGCTGTGACCGAGTCGGAGACTCCCGCGCGGTCACGAGTGGTGATCGCCGATGACGACCCGGACATCCGGGCCCTCGTCTCGATCGCCGTCACCCGGGCCGGCCTCGACCTTGTGGCTGTGACCGAAGACGGGGACGCCGCCTGGGAGGCCCTCACCGAGTTGCGGCCGGATCTCGCGGTGCTCGACGTCTCGATGCCCGGGATGACCGGACTCGAGCTGTGCGCCCGTGCGCGTGCCGACGATTCCTTCGCCGATACCCGAATCGTGCTGCTGTCGGCCGGGGTGGACGACAATGCGCGGGAGGCCGGGCGGGTCGCCGGTGCCACGGACTTCATCGCCAAGCCCTTCAGTCCGCGGGAGCTCGGCGCCCGGTTGGCGGAACTCATGCGGGCGGACGCCGGACTATCCGGACCCCCGGCGGGGACGGCGTGACGCGATGACCGGTCTCTTCAGTCTCATCAAGGCGCGCGTCGCGGTGGACACCCCGTCACCGGCGCTCAAGCAGATGCCGACGACGGTTGCTCTCCTCGTGGCCGTACTGTTCTGCCTTCTGCTGCCGCAGGAGCTCATCAGTGAGCCGCTCGCGATCCTCGGTAGCGTGTTGCTGATCGCGCTCGCCACCGGGCTCTCGTTCTACTTCGGATCCGTGCAGCGCGCCACTCGCTGGACGCTCCTCGTGCCGGGCATCTCCCTTTTCGCCATCGGCGTGCTGCGCGAAGGCTCGAACGGAATCGGGTCGATCTTCTCGGCGCTCATCGTGCTGCCGGTGGTGTGGATCGCCGCCGAGGAGGGCCGTCGCTGGGTCGTCGTATCGACTGCCGGCACCTTCTTCGCCCTGATGCTGCCGTACCTGATCGAGTGGAAGTTGCCCGTCGATGACAGCGAAACGATCCGGGGAATCTTCTCACCCGCCGTCTTCGGCATCGCTGCGGCCATCATCAACGAGCTCTCCCGCCAGGGCCGCCAGCAGTTGGCCTCCATCAAGCGCCTCGCTCAGGAGGGAGAGGAGATGTTGGTGCAGTCTCTCGCAGTGGCGAGCCGGCTGAAAGAGAACGAGCTCCAGTTGCATGCGGCCGATCGCCTCACCCGCAGCGTCCTCGACTCGGTGACGGAGCAATCCGTGATCGGCACGGATCTCACCGGCCTGATCGATGTCTGGAATCCGGGCGCCGCGGCGATGCTCGGACTCTCGCCGGCCGACACCCAGGGCAAGCGGTTCGTGTTCGATTTCCATGTCGAATCGGAGCTGGAAGACCGTGCCCGGACTCTCAACTATCCGGCCGGCGCCACCGTGCTCAATCCCGGATTCTCGGCCCTGGTCGAATCCGCACGGCTCGGTCGCGCCGAAGTGCGGGAGTGGACCTACGTGCGAGAGGACGGTTCCACTGTGTCCGTGTCCGTGGCCGTCACCCCACGGATCGACGACGAAGGGGAGACCGTTGGCTACATTTTCGTGGCCACCGACGTGACCCAGGCCCTCGAGGTCGCCCGGTTGAAGGACGAATTCGTCGGGCTGATCTCGCACGAACTCCGCACCCCGCTCTCCTCGATCCTCGGATACCTCGAGCTCATGCGGGACGACGACGAGTCGCCACTGTCCGGGGAGCAACTGCAGTACCTCGGTGTTGCCGAACGAAATGCTCATCGCCTGCTGCGCCTGGTCGGGGACCTGCTCTTCACTGCCCAGGTCAGTTCGGGAAAGTTTCCGCTCGACATCAGCCAGGTATCGCTCAACGAGGTCGTCACCGCTGCAGTGCTCTCGGCGCGACCCGTTGCGAATGCCGCGGGAGTCACGCTCGTGCTGGACTGCCCGGACGATCCGATCACCGTCCGCGGCGACACCGTGCGGCTCGGCCAGGGCTGCGACAACCTCATCTCCAACGCCCTCAAGTTCACTCCCCAAGGCGGAGTGGTGACGGTGAGTCTGTCATCGAGCTCCGACGACGCGATCATCACCGTTCGGGACACCGGCATCGGCATCCCGGCCGCCGAACTCGACCAGCTCTATGCACGCTTCTTCCGCGCATCAACGGCTACCCGCAATGCAGTGCCCGGGGTGGGCCTCGGCCTGACGATCACCAAGGCGATCGTGACGGCTCACCTCGGGGAGCTCGACGTGCAGAGCGAAGAGGGTGTCGGCACGGCGTTCATCATGTCCCTGCCGCTCGCCAAGGTGCCCGTGGGGGCTTAGCGCGAGAGCTGAGCGAGCTGGGCGGATGCGCGCTCGAGCACGTCCACCTTTTTGCAGAACGCGAAGCGCACGAGCGACGCATAGTCGCTCTTGTGCTCATCCGTCACGAAGGCGCTGATCGGCACGGCGACGACCCCGGCAAGCGCGGGCAGGCTGCGGCACAGGTCGTCGGCATCCGTGAAACCGAGCGGAGCGGCATCCGCAACGACGAAGTAGGACCCCTGGGATTCGCTGACGCTGAAGCCCGCGCGGGCGAGTCCCGCGGAGAGCAGATCCCGTTTGCGCTGGAGCACGCTCGCCACCCCGCGGAAGAACTCGTCGGGCAGACCGAGTCCGACGGCGATCGCCGGTTGGAACGGCGCCGCATTCACGTAGGTGAGGAACTGCTTGACGGCGAGCACTGCCTGCAGCAGGTCGTGCGGTCCGGTCATCCAACCCACCTTCCAGCCGGTGGTGCTGAAGGTCTTGCCGGCGCTCGAGATCGTGAGGGTGCGATCGCGGGCCCCGGGCAGGCTCGCGATCGGCATGTGCGTCTGCCCGAAGGTGAGGTGTTCGTACACCTCGTCGGTCACGATGAGAGCGTCGTGTCGATTGGCGAGCTCGACGACCAGTTCGAGGGTCGGGCGGTCCATCATCGCGCCGGTGGGGTTGTGCGGATTGTTGATCAGGATGATGCGGGTGCGATCCGTCACAGCGCGCCGCAAGTCGTCGTGGTCGGGCTGGAAGTGCGGGGCCCGGAGGGGCACCGTGCGGTGCACGGCCCCGCTGAGCGCGATCATGGCGGCATAGGAATCGTAGAAGGGCTCGAAGGTGACCACCTCGTCCCCGGGCTCGACGAGGGCGAGGATGGATGCCGCGAGCGCCTCGGTTGCGCCGGCCGTCACGATCACCTCCCGGTCGGGGTCGACGCTCAGTCCGTAGAAGCGGTGCTGATGGGCGGAGATCGCCTCTCGAAGCACCGGGTAGCCGAGCCCGGGCGGGTACTGGTTCCACCCGTCGCTGATCGCCTGGCGGGCGGCTTCCAGCACCTCGGCGGGACCATCCTCGTCGGGGAATCCCTGGCCGAGGTTTATCGCGCCGGTGCTCGTCGCCAGGGCGGACATTTCGGCGAAAATCGTGGGCTTGAGGGCGCCGTCGGCACCGAGCAACATGGCGCCCCGCGCCGCGTTCTGCCATGCTCCGCTGAGTTCCAAGAATCGCCTTCGGGGTCGGGGGTGGGCTTCGATTCCACCGTAGCTCCTCCCCAGCGCGAGTTCGGCGCGGGGCGGGCACCGCTTGTGGAAACTTCTGGCGGGGTGCGCCCCCGGTGCCCTACCGTCAGTAGCTATGCGGATCATCCCTCGGATCTTCGTCGCGACGCTCGCCGTGGCCCTGATGCTGGGCGGCTGCGTGCCGACGACTCCGTCCGCCTCACCGACCCCGAAGACGAGTGCCACGCCGGTCTTCGCAAGCGAGGCGGAGGCGCTCGCGGCGGCGACGAAGGCGTATGCGGCGTATCAGGAAATGCTGGACGAGGCCTTTGCCACATATGACGCATCCCGTTTGGAGAGAGTTGCCACCGGCACCGCATTGAAGAAGGCCAAGGAGTCGGTATCGGCATATAGGGGAAGCGGGAAACGGCAAACGGGAGGAGCAACTATTGACAGTGTGTCCCTGATTGGGTCTGAACCGCTGCTGCTCGGCGACAGTGAAACGACGCGCACGCAGGCTTACTTGTGTCTCGATCTCACACAGGTAGATGTGGTTGGAAGTGACGGTATGTCCGTAGTCCCTTCAGGTAGCGATCGCCGATTTCCGATCATCGCGACCTTTGTTTGGCAACGATCTCCGGGGGTTCTGCTCGTTGAAGGGGACGAAAGTTGGAGTGGTGAATATTTCTGCTAATTCCCACGAGGCGTGGGGAAAGAAAACTCTCCTGAGCTTGCTCCTGGTTCTCGTTGCAACGGCCGGCCTGCTTGCGCAGACAGCAGTCGTAATCGCCTATGCGTCAGCCTGCAATGCGGGCGATCTCAGAGACGGGTCCTGTTTGCCAACATCCAGCGGCACCGTCAACGGCGACGGCGTCGACATCCGGGGCACCATCGACCTACCCGGTTCCGCCGGCGCGAGCGGCAGTGGCGGTCGGGGCGGAAGCACCGCGACGCCACCGACGCCCCCGCCGCCGTTGCGCGACGGCTACGGGGTCACCGTTCCTGTCACGCTGGCCGATCTGATCAACTTCAAGCCGGTCGCGGGGATCGACCACATGGAGCCGAACGGGTGGATGGTCGTCGGGCTCGACACCAACTTCTACGCGACCATCGACTCCGGTGTGCAGACGGGCCTGCTGCTGACCCTGCCGGCGTCGGTGCGATTCACTGCCGAGCGGTACCGCTGGTCCTATGGGGATGGCACAAGCGCCACGCGATCCACGAGAGGGTCCAGCTGGGTGGCATCCGGAGTGGGGGAGTTCGACCGCACGCCGACCAGCCACGTCTACCGCAACGCGGGCACGTACGCGATCGACCTCGCCATCGACTTCAGTGCCGAATACCAGTACGTGGGAGGGCCGTGGATCCCCATCACCGGCACGATCCCTGTCTCGGCGAACCGATTGGTCGCCACGGCGGGCGATGCGAGCACCGTTCTGGTGGGGCGCGATTGCGCCCAGCGACCGTCCGGACCCGGATGCTGAGGTCGCCGCTCCGGGTGCGGTGAAGCTTCGGCCCGCTCTCAGCGCGTCCATATAGAGTGCACAGGTTGGCGGTGGAGGCTTGCACCGCTTGGAAGGAGCAGCCCCCATGACCGACGCACCGCAGGATCCCCACTCCGGCACGGAAAACGGCACCCCAGATCCCACTTCGAATGCCGCCGAGAATTCCGAAACCCTCGAGCAGACCGAGGCCCGACTGAATTCGGCCAGTGCTGCGCCGCAGGACGCTCCTCCAACGGCCCCCTACGCGCCCCCGGCATCCGCCACCCAGCCTCTCGATCGTGACTACGCCTGGACTCCCGCGGCTCCCGTCGACACCAAGCGTTCCAACAAGGTCGGCATTATCGCGGCCCTGGCAGTCGGGGCGCTCGTCGGAGGCGTCTCGGGCGCCGGCGTCGCAGCCTGGGCCGTCTCGGCCAACCAGGGCAACAACTCCTCGAGCGCAGTGTCGAACAGCGCTCCCCAGAACATCACGGTCAACGACACCTCCAGCGTCAACAACATCACCGCGGTCGCCGCGAAGGCCGCGCCGAGCGTCGTCACCATCTCGGTCACGAGCAAGACCGCCTCCGGCACCGGATCGGGAGTCGTGCTCAGCAAGGACGGCTACGTCCTCACCAACACCCACGTCGTCACGCTCGACGGGGAGATCGCGAACCCCGCCGTGCAGGTCACCACCTTAGACGGTCACCTCTTCTCCGCGACCGTGGTCGGCACCGACCCGATCGCCGACCTCGCGGTCATCAAGCTGAAGGATCCCACCGGACTCACGCCGGCCGAATTCGGCGACTCGAGCAAACTCAACGTCGGAGAGACCGCGATAGCGATCGGCGCTCCGCTCGGGCTCAACAACACCGTTACCGACGGCATCGTCAGCGCCCTTAACCGCAGCATCTCGATCGCCTCGTCGGCCGCCCCGAGCACGGGAGGCGACAGCAGCACTCCCAACTCGGGCAGCCCCTTCGACTTCTGGCAGTTCGACAACGGCCAGGGCCAAGGCGGCTCGCAGAGCCAGTCCACCACCGCAGCCGCGACGATCTCCCTTCCGGTGATCCAGACGGATGCCGCGATCAACCCCGGTAACTCCGGTGGCGCGCTCCTCGACTCGGATGCAAAGGTCATCGGCATCAACGTCGCAATCGCCAGCGCCGGACAGACCAGCGCCTCGTCGCAGTCCGGAAGCATCGGCGTCGGCTTCGCCATTCCCGCGAACCTCGCTCAGCGGGTCGCCAACGAGATCATCAAGGATGGCAAGGCCACCCACGGACTCCTCGGTGCCAGCGTTCAGGACATCTCCGCCACGAGCACGAGCACCGTGGTCGGCGCGAACATCAAGGAGATCACGAGTGGCGGCGCGGCCGACAAGGCCGGGCTCAAGTCGGGTGACATCGTCACGAGCTTCAACGGTGTGCCGATCACCAGCAGCACCGACCTCACCGCCCAGGTCCGTTTCCTCGCGGCCGGCGCCTCGACCTCGCTCAGCTATGTTCGCGGTGGCAACGCGAGCACCGTCGATGTGACGCTCGGAACGCTCAAGCAGTAGCGCCCTTCTGAACCATCCGAGACGGATGTCCGCGGCCTGAACACAGGCGGCGGGCATCCGTTTCGCATCTGCGGGGCGGGCAGAGGTCGACTGATAGGCTCGATCGACTTGGCCGACCTGACATTGGAACCCATGCCCCACGAGGTGCCCTCCCCGCTCGGAGTGTCCTACGTCATCCCCGTTCTCAACGAGGTCGCCTACATCGAGACCGCGATCCGCACTGTTCTCGAGCAGGACTATTCGGGCCCGACGGAGCTCATCCTGGCGCTCGGACCCTCCTCTGACGGCACGACAGAGCTCATCGAGCGGCTGGCGCAAGAGGACGACCGCATCCACGTCGTCTTCAACCCCGCGACGGACATCCCGGTGGGACTCAACCTCGCCATCCGCGCGAGTAGCCACCCGGTGATCGTGCGAGTGGATGCCCACTCGGAGCTGGATCCCAGCTACACCCGCCGCGCGATTGAAACTCTCGTTCGCACCGGCGCCGCGAACGTCGGCGGGGTGATGAAGGCTCGCGGCAAGACCCCCTTCCAATCCGCCGTGGCGCGCGCGTACAACAGCCGCTTCGGGCTCGGCGGTGGCAGCTATCACGGCGGGGCCGAGGAGGGGCCGGCCGAGTCGGCCTATCTCGGAGTGCTGCGCCGCGAGGTGCTCGACGAGGTGAAGCTGTTCGACGAGTCCGTTCGCCGCGGCGAGGACTGGGAACTGAACCTGCGCATCCGCAACGCCGGTCATTCGGTCTGGTTCGATCCCTCGCTCGAAGTGACCTATTGGCCGCGAGAGAGTTGGCCGAAGCTCGTGCGCCAGTTCGCGGCAACAGGGATCTGGCGTGGGGAACTGGTGCGCCGCTATCCAGCGCGCAATCCGTGGCGGTTCTTCGCGCCTCCCGTGTTGGTGGCGACCATCGCCCTGAGCATCGTCGCCCTCGCCCTCCAGCTGACCGGCGTGCTCCGCGGCTGGCCGAGCGCCGTGCTGTCCCTGATCTATCTCGGCCCGGCGGCCTATCTCGTGCTGCTCGTGCTGATCTGCTTCTCGCGCGCCGGGGGACCGGGATTCTCGGACCGCTGGAGGTTCTTCCTCGTGCTCCCCACGATGCACCTGAGCTGGGGGGTCGGATTCATCGTCGGGCTCGTTCGCGGAGCGCGAGACACCGTCGATACCTCCCGCACCGGCATCTGACCGACCGTCAGCAGCGCGCCAGGGGCACGCTAGCCGATGATCCCTTCGGCGAGCAGTCGGCGAACCACCCGGTCGGCCGCGCGTCCATCGTCCCGGGGGTTGAATCGTTCGCGCCAGGCACTGTACTTCTCGGCGAATCGCCGCTGAACCGCATCCCGGTCGCGCACCAGCGTCACCAACTCCTCGGCCGTGGAGACGACCGGCCCCGGCGCCACCGGGATCAAGTCGAAGTAGAACCCGCGGAGCTTTCGGGCGTAGTGCGTCAGATCCGGGGTGAAGAAGAAGACCGGCTTGCCGGTGACGGTGAAATCGAACATCACCGAGGAGTAGTCCGTGACCAGCGCGTCGGCCACGAGGAACAGCTCTGAGACATCCGGGTAGCCGGTCACGTCGAGCACATTCGGCGCGTGAACGTCCTCGCCCGGCAACAGGGTGCGGGAGTGTCCGCGGATGAGCGTCACATAGTCATCGCCGAGCATTTCGGCGAAATGGGCCACGTCGAGATGGTCGACGTGATCCGGCCGATCGTCACGCCAGGTCGGGGCGTAGAGGAGCACCGTGACGCCCGCACGGATGCCCAGCCGGGCTCGGATACGGTCGGGGTCTCCGGTCAGGAGCACGTCGTCACGCGGGTAGCCCTCTTCCCAGACCCGCCCGGTGAACGCATACGCCCGGCGGAATACACCGCGGCTGTAGGGATTCTGGGCAAGCAGGATGTCCCAGCGGGCGCGTTCCCGCAGGGTCGCGATCGCCGGCCGCAGACCGAGTCGCACGCGGCTGAGAGCGAGTTTCTTCAGCATGGTGCCGTGCCAGGTCTGCAGCACGGTCTGGTGACGCCGGGAACGATAGCGTTTGCGCAGCCAGTCGTTGACCACGAGCAGGCGCGCCGATCCGCGGATGCGCCACCACTCGGCACTTCCCTCGAGTAGCGCGACCGCACCGTCCGGCACCGACACAGAGGCATCGGAGACGCTCCAGTAGCGCTCGACGTCCGGGCGCAGCTGCGCGAGTGCGCGGTCGATGGCGAGCGGATTGCAGGAGGCGTTCTGCCCGTAGAAGCTCTCGAAGAAGACCGCGTTCAGAGGCTCGTATTCGGTGGCCCGGTAGTCGGACTCGAGCGACGCCTGCTGCAGTCGACCGCGTTCCCGGTCGGACAGCGGAGACGAGAGCGTGATCGCCAGCGACGCGTCCGGCGCGGCGAACGACACCCGGGTGATGGTGGGCAGCAGTTGCGATGCGGGCAGTTCCGCCGGCAGGATCACGGGCAGGCGGGATCCGTCGACGGCTGAGGCGATCACCGCGTATCGACCGGAGCGGGCGGGTAGAAGCGGGCCGTTCCAGCTGGAGACGAGCAGCGGCACCCGCGCGGACCAGCGGGAGCCGAGCGAGATGAGTTGCGCCGGAAGCACCTGGCGGGAGGCCCGGAGCTGAAAACCGGCGGGGGCGACGCCCGGCCCCTCGAACACGATCGCCGGCAGCTGGCCGGTGGTCACGACGACGGTGTCGATGACGAGGGAAGGCGCCGGCGAGGGCAGGGTCATGGGCGCGCCTTCAGGCGACGCGCGAGCTCGGAGTACACCCTCTCAGTATTGCGCCCGTCGCGGAAGGCGAAGTGCCGTGACGCCAGCGCGGCTGAATGTGCCCGCACGATCTCCGCCCAGTCGGCATCGGAATCGAAGCGGGACAGCTGGTCGAGGACGCCGCTCCAGCTGCGCACCTCGCGCCCGCCGCTGAACTCACGGTAGGGCTCATAGAGGCCGCGCGACCCGGTGTAGCTCTCCTGATCCGGGGCGATGAAGAGGATCGGGCCGCCGGTGAGGGAGTAGTCGAAGGCCACCGACGAATAGTCCGTGACGAGCAGGTCGATCGCGTCGAGGACGGGGGTGAGATCGGATTGTCGAGCGGACGACAGCAGCTGGATGTTCGGCGAACCGGCGATCCCCGCCGCGTAGTCCCCGACACCGTTCGGATGTGGGCGCACGAGCAGCATCGCCCCGGCATCGCGAAGCCAGGCATCGATGCGCGCCCACTCCTCGTCGGTCGGCACCGCCGGATCCGCCTCTCCGTCGCGCCAGGTCGGCGCATAGAGCACCAGGCGGGAGTCCCCGGGGTCGGTGTCGAGAGCGGCCGTGAGCACTTGCCGCGCGAGACTCGATCGCTCGAGCGCCGGGCCGTTGGACAGCACGTCGTCCCGGGGATCACCGGTGACGACGACCCGGTCGGCCGGCAACGCGAACGCCGTGCGCAGGCGTTGGGCGACCAGCTCCGACGCGGCGGGCATCAGGGCGATGCTTCGGTAGCCGCGGCGATAGAAACGACGCAGCAGCCCGCGCACCTGGGCGGAGACCACCGGCACCGAGATGCGGGTGGTGGCGGCAGAGTCCAGCTGGATGAGCTTGAGCGGGATGCCATGCCAGAGCTGCACGACGACGGCGCCGCGCTGCCCGAATCGATTCACGTCGCCGAATCCGTGGGTCACCACGACAACCCGCGCGCGCAGGGTGAGCCAGAGACCGTGCCGCGACAGCTTCAGCACCGCGGGGATGCCGAGTGCACGCGCGGCGGCGAGGTCCCGTTCGTCGCGAGCGAGCCAGGTCAGCCGGAGCGTGGCATCCGCCTGCCTCGCAAAGCGGAAGAGGGCGAGGGATCCCTCCCCGACCCCTGAGCCGCACCCGAACACCCAGAGGTCGTCGACCCGCGCCACGAACACGCTCGCGAGAGCGCCGAGGGCATAGAGCGGGAGGGCGGCGAGCTTCTTCGCATTCCCCGACGCAAAGCTGAACCCGGGCACGAGGGGAGCCTAGCAGCCGAGCTATTCGCGCGTCTCGGCCGGACCACGGATGATCGCAATGGGAGGGAGCTCTCACCGGAGACTGGTTTAATCGAGAGGTGCCCCTCCTCAAGGACGTCAAGACGGCCGCGCGGATAGTGCGGAATCTCGTCAGTTCCCGCCGCAGCCGAGTCGAGCTGGCGCGACGGCAACCCAGCCTCCCGAAGCCGAAGCCCCACAGCATCCAGATCGCGGTGTATTTCGGGGACAGCGCGGTGAACCTCTACCAGATCCGCCAGTGGTACGCCCCGCTGGCGGAGTTGGCGAAGACCATTCCGGTGGCGATCATCTCCCGGTCGCCGGGAGCGGCGCTCACCATGTTCGATGAATCCCCGGTTCCGGTCGTCTGCCTGCGGTCGGTGTCCGAGCTGGAGGCGTTCGTCGCCGAGCAGGATCTCCGCCTCGTCTTCTACGTGAACCAGAACTCGAGGAACTTCCAGATGTTCCGGTACGGACGCATGTTGCACGTCTTCATCAACCACGGTGAGAGCGACAAGATGTACATGACCACCAACCAGTTCAAGGCCTACGACTACAGTTTCGTGGCGGGGGAGGCGGCGCGGGATCGGCTCCGGCACCGGCTGTGGGACTTCGATCTCGACCACCGCACCCTCATGATCGGGCGCCCTCAGGCTGATCACTTCGCCGGCTCGCTTCCCTACACGCCGGATGATCGCACCGTCGTGTTGTACGCCCCGACCTGGGAAGGCGATCGCGATTCGGCCGCCTACGGCTCGGTCGCCTCCCACGGCGAGGCGCTGGTCGGCGCCCTCCTCGCGACCGGAACCCACCGCGTGCTCTATCGACCGCATCCTCGCAGCGGGGTGATCGATCCCGAGTTCAAGCGGGCGAATGAGGCGATCATCGCCTCGATCGCGGCTGCGAACAGCAGGGATTCCTCGGCGCAGCACGTCTTCGACGACGGACCGGACCTCGGCTGGCAGCTTGCGGTGGCGGATGTCGCGATCACCGACATCTCCGCGATGGTCTACGACCGCCTCGCGACCGGCAAGCCGCTCATCGTGACCCGACCGGTATCGGCGCACGCGGAGATCGACGAATCGGGTTATCTCGGGGCGGCCGAATGGCTGTCACCGTCGGAGTCCAGCGAGATCGTCTCCATCGTCGATCGCGTGCAACACGACGTGGAGGCACGACACCGCCTGGAGTTCTGGGTGGAGCGCCACTTCGGTGACACCACACCGGGTGAGGCGACTCGTCGCTTCCACGCCGCCATCGACCGGATGTTCGCGATCTGGGAGCGCGAAGCCTCCGCTCACGCCGACGATCTGCGCTCACGTGAGGCCGACCCGTTCGAGACCGACTCCGACGAACAGGACTGATCACTCCCGGGTGCTGCACGCGACCGTCACAAACTGCTCCCCCTGCGCTCCGGGAGAGCGTCTTGTGACGGGGGATCAACCCCTCCGGTCACGCGGTTAGGGTTTCGACGGCCGCAGGGCTTTCGGCGGACGCGGCGTCTTCGGCGTCTTGGAGTCCGCCGTGCCGCTTCCGAAGCGGGGAAGGTTGATCCTGGCCCGCCGGGTGAGTACGACCGGGCTGCGCACGATCGGCTCCAGGACGACGGGGAACTGCTGCGGCGGCGGCCCGAAGGCATCGCGTGAGCTGGACACCACCTTGCGCCCCAGCATGTGGTTGCCCGTGCCCCCGATCACGGCACCGATGCCGAAGGGGATGGCGCGACCGACCACGCTCGCGCTCTGGGTGGCGACGAAGCGTTTGAGGAACGATTTCTTGATGCGATCGCCGATCTGCCCGATCGCCGCCTGCGGCAGGCTCTTGGTGACCAGTTCGCCCCAGAATCGCCCGCGCGTCGGGCCGACACCGGCGGCCTGCCCGGCGAGTTGCTTGACGAGATCGGAGCCGGCGGTGCCGAGCATCATCGCCATGACGAGGGTGCGGGCGCGCTCGGGATCCTCCACCGCTATCCCGTGCACCTCGGTCACCGACTGGGCGAAGAGGGCGCTGGACTCGAGGAATCCGGCGGTCTCGACGCCGGAGAGGGCGAGTGAGATGCCGACGCCGACGCCGGGAATCACCGAACTCGCGCCGACGGCGGCTCCTCCGGCGGTGACAGCGGCGAGGTAACGAGTCTCGAGGATCTTGATGACCTGGGCCGGCGAGGCGTCCGGATTTCGACGACGGATGCTGCGGATGTGCAGCAACACCACGGGACGTTGCACCGAGAGCAGCCGCTCCACGCCCTTCTCTACCTGCGGGGAGGTCTTGCGGGGGAGCTTGCCGGGCACGACGCTCACGGCTTCACGCCGTACTCGGCGTTGTACCGGTCGAGCACCTCCGCGATGGGGGCGTCGAGAACGAGCGCCCCCTTGTCGAGGTAGAGGCCGCGGGTGCAGAAACGTCGGAGATCTTTTTCACTGTGGGACACGAAAAACAATGTACGCCCACCCGACAAGAGCTCTTCGATTCGGCGGTAGCACTTCTCGCGGAAGGCTTTGTCGCCCACCGCGAGCACCTCGTCGACAAGGATGATCGGTTCCTCGAGGCGGGAGATCACGGCGAACGCGATGCGCACCTTCATGCCGCTGGAGAGGTGTTTGTAGGGGGTTTCGAGGAAGTCGCCGATCTCGGAGAAGGCGATGATCTCGTCGAACCGCTCGTCGATCTCCGACTTCTTCATCCCGTGCAGCCCCGCGGTGAGGTAGACGTTGTCACGCACCGTGAGGTCGTCGACGAAACCGCCGGTGATCTCGATCAGCGGAGCGACTCCGGCGCCCACCCGCACAGTGCCCTCGTCGGCGAACACGACCTCCGCGACCAGTTTGAGCAGCGTCGATTTGCCTTGGCCATTGCGCCCGACGACCCCGATGGCTTCACCCGGTGCGACGGTGAACGACACGTTGCGCAGCGGCCAGAACTCATCGGGTCTGCTGCGGCGTTTCGAACCGGCGAAGAGATCCTTGAAGCTGCGGCGAGACCGGCGGTTGCGCTTGAACCGGATGCCCGCATCCGTCACTTCGATGACCGGCGCGATTGCCGTCTGCACAGTGGTCATCAGATCTCCTTCAGCACGGTCTTGATGGTGCGCCGGAATACCAGCAGGCCGATGCCGAGGATGACGAGGGTGAGAACGGCGCTCGTCGCCACATCGAGCCAGTTCAACTCGCGGGGAAAGAATGCGGCGCGGTAGATCGAGAAGATGCCGGACAGCGGGTTCAGCGCCATGTACGGCTGCAACCAGTGGGGCACGAGTTCGAGCCCGTAGACGATGGGGGAGGCATAGAACAGGAATCGCAAGCCCAGTTTGACCGCACGCTCGAAATCACGGAAGAAGACGACGAGGGGCGCGACGATCAACCCCAGGCCGAGGGCGAGCGCCGCTTCGAGAATCACCGCGATCGGCACGAGGGCGACCTCCCAGTGCAGTTTCGCCGGATCGGGAGTGGCGAAGGTGATGAACGCGAAAATGGCGATGACGGGGATGCTCACGAGAAACTCGATGCCCTTGGACAGCACGATCCTCGACACCCAGATCGTGCGAGGGATCTTGGTCGATCGAATCAGCTTCGCCTCCTTGGTGAAGGCGCGTGTCGCGTCGGAGATCACTCCGTTGAACCAGGTCCACGGCAGAAGTGCCGTGAGAAGGAAGATGATGTACGGCTCTTCGCCGACCTTGCCGCGGTGGAAGATCTGCGTGAAGACCACCCAGTAGATCGCGGCCATGACCAGCGGATCGAGGATCGACCAGAAGTAGCCGAGGAACGACGTGGAGTAGCGCACCTTGAGGTCGCGGGTGGTCAGCAGCCACAGGGAATGCCTGTAGCGCGCGAATTCCGAACGCTCGGGGCGTGCTTCGAGAGCTGCACTCACGCGTTACGGGTCCTTAGCGTCACGCACTCCGCTTGACGTACGCGGAGGCGTGAACTCAGACGAAGAGGTTCGCCCGCTCGAGATCTTCCGCGAAGTCAACCTCTACGGCGTAGAGGTCGGAGATGTCTACCGGCTCAAATCGTAGCTTGTCCTGCTCGATTGCCAGCTCAATACCGCGCTCGAAGTAGTCCTGGTCGTCGACGCGACCGAGCTGGCGGATGAGCGCAGCCTTGTCACCGCGAGCGACATAGTTGATCCCTACGGCCTCGCCGAGACCACCCTTGACCGTCTTCGACAGCTGGTTGATGTAGCCCTCGGCATCCACCGTGTACTTGACTTCTTCGTCAGAGACCTTCTCGGTGTTCACGGAGACGAAGGACTGGTCGGCGTCGACCATCTTCTTGGCGCGCACGAGGGCCTCGGGGTCGAAGACCACGTCGCCGTTCATCCAGAGAACGCCACCCTGGCCCGAGGCGCGCAGTGCGCGCATCAGGCTCTTGGAGGTGTTGGTCTGGTCGTACTGCTCGTTGTAGACGAAGGACGCGGCGGGGAAGGCCTCGATGATGTGCTCGAGCTTGTAGCCGACGACGATCGTCACCTTGGCGCTGGTGCCGAAGGCCTGCTTGATGTTGTCGAACTGCTGCTGCATGATGGTGCGGCCGTCACTGAGTTCGGTGAGGGGCTTCGGCAGGGAACGTCCAAGACGGCTGCCCATGCCGGCGGCCAGAATAACGATCTGCGTGCTCACGATTTGTCTCCTCAGTTGACTGTGGTCTTGACCGGGGCAGGTGTCCGAATCCGATCGATTTTCAATCGTCATTAGGTTGCGATTGCGAAGAGATTCACCGTTTATTCATCCCCAGACTGTTGCCTGGACACGTCGTTGTGCATCACTACCCTACCTTTTCGAGCCAATTTGGCACAGGGGTGGGCGGATGGCGTTTTCAATTCGTGATGAGATGCCCAGTTCTCGCACAGGCATCCCAGTCAGCGTTGGTACGGTTGACAGGTGGATCTAGAACCTGAGGAGAAGCCAGCAGGGGAGCCGGCGGCTCCGAGTTCCGGCGACGATTCCGTGACTCCCGCGAAGCCCGCGGGCACCCCGCCCCGGGCGCGCCGTCCCGCTGCTCCACGAGCGAATTCCGGCGCCTCCGCCTCGTCCGCGAAGGCGGCCCCCCGCACCCCCACATCCCGCACGCCGAACCCGCGCACGCCCGCGGCACGTACATCGGCCGCGAAGCCTGCGACGCCCCGGGGTTCCACGGCGGAGGCGGCTTCCTCCTCGGATGCCGCCTCTCAGACTCCGCCCAAGATGCCCGCCGCGACGAAGCCCGCCGCGACGAAGCCCGCCGCTGCGAAGCCCGCCGCTGCGAGGGCGACGGCTCCGCGGACGACCCGCCCAAAAGCCCCAGCTAGGGCGGCTACCGCACCGGAGACGCCGACCACCGAAGATCCCAGGGCCCCTCAATCAGCTGTGTCCCCGACAGAAGCACCGGATCCAGCCGCGCCCGAAAGCCTCGAGCCCGTTTCCGCCGAGACCGGAGCGGAAGCCGCAGCCGAGACTGGCTCCGGAGCGGAAGCGGGCGCCGAAACTGAAGCCGAGACCGCGGCGCCGCAGGACGCCGAGCCGATGGCCACCCCGCCCCTGTCGACGATTCCGCGGGCGACTATTCCGCGCACGACGACTCAGCGGGCGACGACTCCGCGGGCCACGCGACCTCGCTCCTCCATTCCGCGTTCGACGATTCCGCGGTCGACCTCGGTACGCCCTCCTGCTTCACCGACGGCGGCCCCACCGACGGCCGTTCCGCCGCAGCCTGTGCCGCCGACGGCCGTCCCGCTGAGAGCCGTTCCGCCGCAGCCCGTGCCGCCGCAGCCCATCTCACCGAATCCGGCTGCCGCTGCCGCTGCCGCTCCCGCTCCCGCTCCCGCTCCCGCTCCTGCTCCCGCTCCCGTGGAGCCCCAGCCTGCTGGTCGCGCGAAGCGGACCAGGACCACCGTCGAACCGTCGCCGGCCGAGACGATCCCCGAAGCCATCCTCGCTCCGTCCGCCTCCAGCGTGCGCTCGGCCGTCGCGGAAGGGCAGGTCGTGCTCGAGGTCTCCGATCTCGTGAAGCGCTTCGGTGACACCGTCGCGGTGAACCACGTGAGCCTCTCGGTTCCCGCCGGGACCATGTTCGGAATCGTCGGGCCGAACGGAGCGGGCAAGACCACCACGCTGTCGATGGTGACCGGTCTTCTTCGGCCGGATGACGGATCCATCCTCGTGCACGGCGCGGACGTCTGGACGGATCCGGCGGCCGCCAAGCGTGCCATGGGAGTGCTTCCCGACCGACTGAGGCTCTTCGACCGCCTCACCGGAAGCCAACTCCTGCACTACGCCGGGACGCTTCGCGGGCTCGACGCACGAACCGTGAAGCAGCGCTCCACCGACTTGGCGATCGCCTTCGGTCTGGAGGATGCCCTCGGACGCCTCGTCTCCGACTACTCGGCCGGAATGACCAAGAAGATCGCACTGGCCTGCGCGATGATCCACTCGCCGAGGTTGCTGGTGCTCGACGAACCCTTCGAGTCCGTCGATCCGGTTTCCGCGGCGAATATCACGACGATTTTGCAGCGCTATGTCGCTGCCGGGGGCACCGTGGTGCTGTCGAGCCACAGCATGGACCTGATCCAGCGCATCTGCGACCTCGTGGCGATCGTCGTGAGCGGCAAGGTGCTCACCTCCGGCACGATGGAGGATGTGCGTGGCGCCGGTTCGCTCGAGGAGAGATTCCTCGAACTCGCGGGTGGGCGCAAGACAGCGGAGGGCATGGAGTGGTTGCACAGTTTCTCGGACTGAAACTGCGGCTGCTCGCGAATACATTTCGCCGTAGTCCGCTGCAGGTCCTCGGAATCATCGTCGGCCTGCTCTATGCGATCGGAGCGACCGGGTTCACAGTGGCCGGCCTCGCCTCCCTCCGCCGGGTGGAACCGGTGCTCGCGGGCGACATCACCGTAGCCGTCGGATCCGCGATCGTGCTGGGATTCCTGCTCGTGCCTCTCGCCCTCGGTGCGGACAACAGCCTCGATCCTCGAGCGTTCTCTTTGTTCGGCATCCCCGCGAATCGTCTCGCAGTCGTCGTCGCCCTCGCGGGGCTCGTCGGGCTTCCGTCACTCGCGATCGCGGCAGTCGCCATCGCGCAGGTGGTGACCTGGGCACGGAATCCGCTGTCCGTGATCATCGCTCTCTTCTCTGCGGTGCTGATTTTCGCCACCTGCCTGCTCGCTGCACGGGTTTCCAGTTCGATCGCCTCCCTCCTGTTGGCCACCCGCCGCGCCCGAGAGCTGACGACGCTCATCATGCTCGTGGTTCTCGTGCTTCTCGCCCCGGCGATCGCGCTGCTCGCTTCCGTCGACTGGTATCGTGGCGGGCTCAACGCTCTCAAATCCGTGGCGGATGTCGCGGGCTGGACGCCGATCGGGGCTGCCTGGTCTGCGCCGGCCGAAGCGGCATCCGGCAATGCCGGAGCCGCTGTGCTGAAGCTCCTCATCGCCGCTGCGACCGCCGGGCTGCTGTGGGTGGCCTGGCGCGCACTGGTGGCCCGGCTGCTGGTGGCGCCACAGCGACGCGAGCGAGCCTCGAATTACGTGGGTCTCGGCTGGTTCGGTCGTCTGCCGGACTCTCCCGTCGGCGCGATCGCTGCCCGCAGCATCACGTACTGGATCCGCGATGCCCGGTACCACACGACTCTCCTCGCCGTGCCGGTCGCACCGCTGCTGTTCGTGGTCGTGCTCGCGGTCGCCGGCGTACCCGGCAGCGTGCTCGCCCTGATCCCGGTGCCCGTGATGTGCCTGTTCCTCGCATGGTCGATGCACAACGACGTCGCCAGCGACAGTTCGGCCGTGTGGCTTCACCTCGCGTCGAATACCTCGGGATGGGCCGACCGGCTCGGGCGCATGGTGCCCGCCCTGGTGATCGGCATCCCGCTGATCGCGATCGGGTCTCCGATCGCCGCGGCGATCTCCGGCGACGACGGGGTGCTCCCGTCGCTGATCGGGGTCAGCTCCAGTCTGCTGCTGGCCGGGCTCGGCCTGTCGAGCGTGGTCTCTGCACGCTTTCCCTACCCGTCGGTGCGCCCGGGCGACAGTCCCTACGCGCAGCCCCAGGCCAGCGGTACCGGCGCGGGTCTCATCCAGTCACTCACCTTCTTCTCGGCGATCGCGCTGTCGGCGCCCGCTCTCTGGTTCGCTCTGCAGGGCCTGTTGCATCCCGGTGTGACCAGTTGGTCGACGTTCTCACTCCTGGTGGGGCTGGGAATGGGGCTGGTTGTGCTCGCCCTCGGGGTGCTCTGGGGCGGACACATCTACAGTCGTCGGTCGCCGGAGCTGCTCGCATTCACCCTGCGCCACTGACTCCTTACCCATGGGCTCTTCACCCATGGGCTCTTCACCCATGGGCTCTTCACCGATAGCGCTCTTCACCGATGGGGCTCTCGTGCACGCGTAAAATGGCGTCATGAGTGGCGATACACAACAGGGCGGCGGCGGTACGGACACGCTGGACCGCGAACTCGAAGAACTCCTGAACCAGGAGCAGATCGAAGAGGGCGACCACGAGCGCTTCTCCCACTACGTGCAGAAGGAGAAGATCCTCGCGTCGGCACTGAGCGGCAAGCCCGTGATCGCGCTCTGCGGCAAGGTGTGGACGCCGGGGCGCGATCCGGAGAAGTTCCCCGTGTGCCCGACCTGCAAAGAGATCTACGACGGACTGAAGAAGTAGCTCGAGAGGGTGCGGGCTGAGCGCAGAGGGTCTCAGGCGTAACGGGTCGGGATCACCGGGTCGCCGCGACCGAGGCGGAATGCCTCCTCTGGCAGCTCCGCGATCGCCGCCGCGCGGTGCTCCCTTGCGAGCCGCGTTCCGGCCTCCCCGCGGTACTTCTCCACGGCGACCCCGTCGACAATCAGCGGCACGAGCAGGGGCCGGTGAGTGGATGTAGTGGCCTCCGGCTGCCCCACGTGGATGACCTCGGCACTCGCCGTGCCCGCCGCGGTGAACTCACGCACGGGAAACTTGCGACCGCCGATCGATACCTTCTCCGGGGACTTCTTTGCGACGGAGATCCAGTCGCCCGCGGCATCCCTGCGGGCCACGAGCTTGTAGACGAGACCGGCGGCGGGGGAACCCGACCCGGTGACCACAGAGGTCCCGACGCCATAGGAGTCGACCGGGGCGGCTCTGAGGGCCGCGATCGTGAACTCGTCGAGGTCGTTCGTCACGGTGATCTTGGTGTTGACCGCACCGAGGGCATCGAGTTGGCGGCGTACCGCTCCGACCTGCTCTGGCAGGTCACCGCTGTCGATCCGCACGGCGCCGAGCCCGGTGCCCGCGACCCGCACGGCGAGATCGACGGCCGCGGTGACGTCGTAGGTGTCGACGAGGAGGGTGGTGCCGGGGCCGAGGGCAGCGACCTGGGCTCGGAAGGCATCCTCCTCGGTGTCGTGCAGGAGGGTGAAGGAGTGCGCCGAGGTGCCCATGGTCGGCACACCCCAGCTCCGGCCGGCCTCGAGGTTGCTCGTCGCCGCGAATCCGGCGATGAAGGCCGCGCGGGCGGCGGCGACGGCGCTGCGCTCACCGGTGCGCCGCGATCCCATCTCCGCGAGGGGACGGCCGCTCGCGGCAGAGACCATGCGGGAGGCGGCCGTTGCCACCGCCGAGTCGTAGTTGAGCACACTGAGGGCGAGGGTCTCGAGGATCACGGCCTCGGCGAAGGTGCCTTCGACGACGAGGATGGGGGAGCCGGGAAAGTAGACCTCGCCCTCCTGGTAGCCGGAGATGCTGCCGGTGAAGCGGTAGTCGGCCAGCCAGTCGAGAGCGCGGTCGTAGACCACGTCGTTGTCGCGCAACCAGTCGAGTTCACGGTCGGTGAAGCGGAAGTCGTCGATCAGATCGAGCAGCCGCCCGGTGCCGGCGACGATTCCGTAGCGACGCCCACCGGAGAGACGGCGAGCGAAGACCTCGAACACGCAGTCGCGATCATGAGTGCCGGCGCGGATGGCGGCGTTCAGCATCGTGAGCTCGTAGCGGTCGGTCAGCAGCGAAGATACGGCATCGGTCACAGTAGCCAGCCTAGGCTGCAGGCCGCGCGTGTACGGTGACTCGAATGGAGCGCACCCGCTGGATCTTCGCTGGCCAACTGGGCGATGCCTTCGACGATGGCGGACGGATGCTGCTGATCGAGGCTCGCTCCGCGCTGCGCCGCGCGCCCATTCACCGCGCCAAGGCTCACCTCATCCTCTCGGCGATCCGCCACCGTGCGGCCGAGCTCGGGGACCGGGTGGAGTTCCACCAGGTCGAGCACTACCGGGACGTGGTGGAGGGGCGCGACGACCTCGAAGTGGTCGATCCGACCTCCTATGCGGCGAGGCGCCTCGTGCGATCGGTCGGAGCGACGGTGCTTCCGAGCCGTGGCTTCGTCACGAGTGAGGCGGATTTCGCCGAGTGGGCGGATGCCCGAAAGGGTCGCCCGATCATGGAGGACTTCTACCGTTGGGTGCGGGGCCGCACGGGCATCCTGCAGGACGGCGACGCTCCCGCCGGCGGCCAGTGGAACTTCGACCACGAGAACCGCCAACCCCCGCCGAAGCGGGCCCTCACCCTCGGCCTGCCCGAACCCTGGTGGCCGCAGGAGGACGACATCGACCGGGGGGTGCGCCACGATCTCGATCGCTGGCAGGCCGCCGGCGACATCACCCTCGTGGGTGACGATGGTCCGCGGCGATTCTCGGCGACCACGGGGGAGGCGCGGCTGGCCCTCGACGACTTCATCGAGAGTCGCCTCGGCGACTTCGGGCCGTTCGAGGATGCCACGCTCACCGGGGACTGGACGATGGCGCACTCCCTGCTCAGCGCACCACTCAACCTCGGCTTGCTCGATCCGCGTGAGGTGATCGACCGGGTCGAGGCCGAATATCGCGCCGGGCGGGCGCCGATCGGCAGCGTCGAGGGCATCGTGCGCCAGCTCTGCGGCTGGCGCGACTGGGTGTGGCACCTGTACTGGCGGCTGGACGAGGACTACGTGAACAGCAACGCCCTCGGTGCGACGGAGCCGATTCCCCGCGAGTTGCTGGAGCTCGAGGCATCCGCCATCGAGGCCAACTGCCTGAGCCAGACGATCGGCGGGGTGCGCGAACACGGCTGGGCGCATCACATCCAGAGGCTCATGATCATCGGCAACTGGGCACTACAGCGCGGCTACGACCCCAAGCAGATGAACGAGTGGTTCATCGGGATGTTCGTGGACGGCACCCCCTGGGTGATGCCCGCGAACGTCGTCGGCATGAGCCTGTTTGCGGATGGAGGCATCGTCGGCACCAAGCCCTATGCGGCCGGGGGTGCCTATGTCAACAGGATGACGGACTACTGCGGCGGCTGTCGATTCGACCCGAAGGTGCGACTCGGCCCGAACGCCTGCCCGGTGACCGCCGGATACTGGGCATTCCTCGACCGGGTGGAGCCGCAGATCCGCGGCAACTTCCGCATGGCGCAGCCGCTCGCCGGCCTCCGACGGCTGAGCGACCGCGAGCAGGTGGTCGACCAGGAACGGCGTCGCACCGCGTTGTAGGGCATCCCGCGTAAACTCGGACCCTATGGATGACGCGCCGATCGGGATCTTCGACTCCGGGGTCGGCGGTCTCACGGTGGCCCGCGCGGTGCTCGACCAGCTGCCGAACGAATCCCTGGTCTACGTCGGCGATACCGCACACTCGCCGTACGGTCCGAAGCCCATCGCCGACGTGCGGCGTTACACGCTCGAGGTGCTCGACGACCTGGTCTCTCAGGGCGTGAAGATGCTCGTGATCGCGTGCAACACGGCCTCGGCGGCCATGCTGCGGGATGCTCGGGAGCGATACACCCAAGCCCTCGGCATCCCGGTCGTGGAGGTCATCCAGCCCGCCGTGCGTGCTGCAGTTCGGCAGACCCGCAACGGCCGGGTCGGGGTGATCGGGACCGTCGGCACCATCACCTCCCGGGCCTACGACGACGCCTTCGCCGCGGCACCGCATCTGACCCTGTTCAGTGAGGCGTGCCCCCGATTCGTCGAATTCGTCGAGGCCGGGGTGACGAGCGGCCCGGAACTGTTCGAGGTGGCCGAGCACTACCTCGCACCCCTCAAGCACGCCGGAGTCGACACCCTCGTGCTCGGCTGCACGCACTACCCGCTGATGTCCGCCGCGATCCAGTACGTGATGGGGGAGGATGTCACCCTCGTCTCGAGCGCGGAGGAGACGGCCTTCGACGTCTACCGCACCCTCGTACGGCACGGCATCGAACGCGAGGCCGGTGTCGCACCCACCCACGTCTTCGAGGCGACCGGTGACTCCCCGCTGGAGTTCACCCGTCTGGTACGTCGTTTTCTCGGGCCGGAGGTTTCCACGGTCGAACTCGTCGAGACCGGCGCTCTCACCCTTCCCACCCTCAACCAGAAAGGCGGCACCCCATGACCGCATCAGGACCCCGCATCGATGGCCGAGAGCTCGACCAGCTGAGGCCGATCACCATCGAGCGTGGCTGGAGCGACCAGGCGGAGGGATCCGCCCTCATCTCCTTCGGGCGCACGAAGGTGCTCTGCACCGCTTCCTTCACCAACGGCGTTCCGCGCTGGATGACCGGAAAGGGCAAGGGCTGGGTCACCGCCGAGTACTCGATGCTTCCGCGCTCCACCAACGACCGGATGGATCGCGAATCGGTGAAGGGCAAGATCGGAGGGCGCACCCACGAGATCTCCCGGCTCATCGGCCGGTCGCTGCGCGCCGTCGTGGACATGAAGGCACTCGGTGAGAACACCATCGTGATCGACTGCGACGTGCTGCAGGCCGACGGTGGCACGCGCACCGCGGCCATCACCGGTGCCTATGTCGCCCTCGCCGACGCCCTCGAGTGGGGTCGGTCGAAGAAGTTCATCGGCCAGAAGGCTGTGCCGCTCATCGACAGCGTCGCTGCCGTCTCCGTCGGCATCATCGACGGCACTCCGATGCTCGATCTCGCCTACACCGAGGACGTGCGAGCCGAGACCGACATGAACGTCGTCGTCACCGGCCGTGGCCTCTTCGTCGAAGTGCAGGGCACGGCCGAGGGTGCGCCATTCGACCGCACCGAGCTGAATGCCCTCCTCGACCTCGCCCTCGGCGGTGGGGCCGACCTGACCAGACTTCAGGTGGAGAGTCTCGCTCGATGACCACGGTCCTTGTTCCCCTGGTGCTCGCCACCCACAACGCGCACAAGGTCATCGAACTCCGAAGGATTCTCGGACGCAGGCTCGACGGGATCGACCTCAGGGCCTACGACGGCCCCGAACCAGTGGAGGATGGCGACACCTTCGAGGCAAACGCGCTGATCAAGGCACGGGCGGCATCCGCTCACACCGGTTTCGCCGCGATCGCGGATGACTCCGGAATCGCGGTGGCGGCTCTCGGGGGCGCCCCGGGCATCCATTCGGCTCGCTACGCCGGCACGCGGGACGATGCGGACAACGTGCGCCTTCTCGTCAGGAACCTCGAGGGGGTTGATGACCGCGGCGCCGAGTTCCTCTGCGCCGCCGCGCTCGTGCTGCCCGACGGCCGCGAGAGAGTCGAGCTCGGCCGCTGGCCCGGGAGCGTGCTGCGCGAGCCGGTGGGCGGTGGCGGCTTCGGGTACGATCCCGTCTTCAAGCCGGCCGGCTACAACGTCTCCGCCGCCGAGCTGCACCCGGACGAGAAGAATGCGGTCAGCCATCGCGCTCGCGCCTTCGACGCGCTGATGCCGATCGTCCACGAATTGCTGCTCGGCCAGCCCACTTAGAATTCGGGGATGACCGCCACCGCCCGCAGCCGTCCGGCGGCCCGCGGCCTCTTTCTTCTCGGCCCCGCTTTTGTGGCGGCGATCGCCTATGTCGATCCGGGCAACGTCGCGGCGAACATCAGCGGCGGCGCGAGATACGGATACCTGCTGGTCTGGGTCCTGGTGTCAGCGAGCCTCATGGCGGCACTGATCCAGTACCACTCCGCCAAGCTCGGCCTGGTGAGCGGTCGCTCCCTTCCAGAGCTCATCGGCGACCGGATGGGAAACCGCTCCCGCCGATTATTCTGGGCGCAGGCGGAACTCGTGGCCGCGGCCACGGACCTCGCCGAGGTGATCGGTGGCGCGATCGCGCTCAACCTGCTGTTCGGGCTTCCGCTCTTCCTCGGTGGCATCGTCGTCGGCGCCGTTTCGCTCAGCCTCCTCGCCGTGCAGTCGCGCTACGGCCAACGGCCGTTCGAATCGGTGATCATCGGACTGCTCGCGATCATCGCCATCGGATTCCTCGCTGGACTGTTCGTCACCCCGCCGGACGGCCGCGCCGTGCTCGGCGGCCTCGTGCCGCGATTCGAGGGCTCCGGCTCCGTGCTGGTCTCGGCGAGCATGCTCGGCGCCACCGTCATGCCGCACGCCATCTACGTGCACTCGGCGCTGGCCAGGGACCGCCACGGACACGTGACCGCCCCGGAGGCCCGACGCCGCATCCTGCGTGTCACCCGTTGGGACGTGATCATCGCCCTCGGCATCGCCGGACTGGTCAATGTCGGGATGCTGCTGCTCGCCGCAGTGAACCTGCGCGGTGTCGGCGCGACCGACACCATCGCGGGAGCCCACGCGGCCATCGGAGCCGCGCTCGGACCGGGGATCGCCCTGGTCTTCGCCATCGGGCTTCTCGCCTCCGGCCTCGCCTCCACCTCGGTGGGAAGCTACGCGGGAGCCACGATCATGGCCGGGCTGCTCAAGCGTCGCATCCCCGTCTTCGTGCGCCGAGTGGTCACCCTGGTGCCGGCGGTCGCGCTTCTCGCGGCGGGCATCGACCCGACCTGGGCTCTGGTGGTGAGCCAGGTGTTCCTGAGCTTCGGCATCCCCTTCGCCCTCATCCCCCTGCTGAGGCTGACCAACGATCCCGCGGTGATGGGGGAGCAGGCCAACCGGCGACCGGCCCGATGGGCGATGTCGCTCATCGTGGTGTTGGTGATCGCGCTGAACCTGGCGCTCATCTGGCTCACGATCACGGGCTAGGCCCGGGCGCGGTACCGTTGAACCCGCCATGACTGACGATTCCGCATCCACCGTCCAGATCGACGATTCCCCCGGGGACCGCATCACCGCCGCCGTCGCGCGCTTCGGCGAGCAGGTGGTGGTCGACCGTTCCGCCTCGCTGCTCATGGGGGGCAACGAGGGCGAGGAGTTCCTGCTCATCGTGGGTGGGCGTCACGCCCAGGGAGTGCTGGATGGAGCCCCGCCGCTCTACTGGCCAGAAGTCTGGGGCGCACGGGCTCTCACCTTCGTGTGGGCCGACTCCGCGGCATCCGCCGTGCATCGCGGACTCGGCGACCAGGCCTGGCGGGTGCGCGAGATGTGCGCCCGCGTGGCCTTCATCCGCCGGCTCGACGAGCAGGAAGCGCTCACGGCGATGCTGTCCGACGAGGTGGCGCGAGTGCGCGGTGCCGCCGCGCGGGCTCTCGGCGAAGTGGGGGATGCCAGCCACCTGCCGGCCCTGACCCTGCTGCTCAAGGACGAAGAGAAGGAAGTGCGCCGCTCCGCCCACGATGCGATGGTGCGCCTCGAGAAGCGCACCACCGCACCGTAACGACTAGCGGTAGCGCTACTCGTACCGCAGGGACTCGATCGGGTCCTGGCGCGCCGCCTTCGCGGCGGGAAGGGTGCCGGCGACGAAGGCGATCGCCATCACGACGAGGATGATCGTGGCGATCGACCCGGGGCTGAACGCGATCAGCGTGAGGCCGGGAAGGGCCGAGAAGACCGATCCCGAGAGCGCCGCGCTCACGCCGGTGCCGACGAGGATGGCGATCCCGGCTCCGATCGCGCTGCCCAGGAAGCCGATGAAGACCGCTTCGAAGCTGAAGAGGCCGAACACCTTGCCGCCGCCCATGCCCATCGCCTTCATCAGCCCGATCTCCTTGGTGCGTTCCTGCACCGACATCAGCAGGGTGTTGACGATGCCGAAGCTCGCCGCGAGCAGCGCGATTACCGCGAAGGCGTTGAGTACGAGCACTATCGCGTCGATCACCGTCTTGAAGGTACCGATCTGGTCCGCGACAGTCTGGCCGCTGTAGCCGGCCTTCGTGAGGCGGTCCTTAAGCTGGGTGACCTCTGCCGGGGTCGCGGCGGAATCGAATCGCACGGATGCCTGCGAGTAGCGGTCCTTCGCCGACCCGGTGAGGCCGACGCTCTGGGTATCGAAGAGCTTCTGTGTGAGCGCGGAGTTGGTGGTCGCCACGTCAGCGACCGCGCCGAGGCTGGCGTCGGAGATGCCCACGATGGTCGCATCGACGGTGGAGGAATTCTGCGCGGCATCCGTCACGCCGATCTTCACCAGGGTGCCGATCGCGGCGGAGTCACTAGAGAGCCCGAGGGCTTTCACGTACGACTTCGCCACCACGATCTGGGACTCGCTCGAGGTGGAGCTCGGTTGTGCCCCCGCGGCGAGCTGGAGCTTGATGCCGGGCACCGCGCCGCTCGCGTTGAGCGCATACTTCGTGCCGGATCCGACCTGGATGTAGTTGGGGCTGACGGACAGCGTCGGTTGCACCGACTTCACACCCGTGAGGGCCGTGATGGTGCTGATGTCGCTGGGCGTCAACGCCTGCACGGTGCTGCCGGGACGACCGGCGCTGGAGGCCAGGAGGTCGGGGTTGTACTTCTTCGGCCCGGTGGTGGTCGCATCGGTGCCCACCTTTGTCACGGTGAGCACGTCCTGGGCACCGATGGCCGCGACAGTGCTGTTGATGTAGTCGTTGATGCCTGTGCCGAGACCGTTGGTGATGGTGAGGGTGAAAGCGCCGATGAAGATGGCGATCACCGTGAGCGTGGTGCGGAGCTTGCTGCGGAAGCTGTTCTCGATCGCCGTGCCGATCACGTCGACGGTCCTCATGCGGCCACCGCGCTCTCGGAGTCGACGACGAGACCGTCGCGGATGTAGATGCGCCGATCGCACCGTGCCGCGAGGTCCGCGTCGTGGGTCACGACGATGAGGGTGATTCCCTTGTCCCGGTTGAGTCCGAACAGGATGTCTTCGACCACTGCACCGGTCGCGCTATCGAGGTTTCCGGTCGGTTCATCCGCGAAGATGATGCGCGGATCGTTGACGAGGGCGCGCGCGATCACCGCCCGCTGTTTCTGGCCGCCCGAGAGGTCGCTCGCTTTGTTGGTGGCCTTGTCTTCGAGCTCCAACTGGGCGAGCGCGGCCCGTCCGCGGCGCTTGCGGTCGCGCACGCCGATGCCGGCGATCTTCAGGGGGAGGATCACGTTCTCGAGAACCGAGGCGCCGCCGGTGAGGAAGAACTGCTGGAACACGAATCCGAAAGTGCGATTGCGGGTGACGTTGAGGGTGCGGCCGGTGAGGAGGAGGGCATCCGATCCCGAGAGCTCGATGGACCCGCTGCTCGGCCGATCAAGCAGCGCGAGGAGGTGCATGAGCGTGGACTTGCCGGATCCGCTCTTGCCGACGATGGCGACGGACTCGCCCTCGTAGATCTCGAGCGAAACACCCTTGAGCGCATCAAAGCGACCGGGCCCCCGACCGTAGGACTTGGTGACATCGCGCGCAGCGAGAATCGGTACCGGCATGAGGGGAAGGCTCCTTGGTAGGGGGTGTGCCACCAGCCTGCGCCCTCCACGTCCCCCGGCCGGCATCCTCTCGGACGAATCCCGGCTACTCCCGGGGGCGTAGGACCTGCCGGTCAGTCCTTCTTCTGGTCGAAGTACTTCTGGTCGATCGTCACTTCGGCGTCGGTCGGTATGGGCACCGCGCCGCCGGAAAGCCGGGCGGCCCTTCGTGCCTTCAGCCTCGACTGGAAGAGGTGGAAGAGGGTGGGGATGAGCGTGAGAAGCACCACGGCGAGCAGCACGAGATCCACGTACTTGATCACGAAATCGGCCACGGGCTTGATGTTGCCGAGCAGGAAGCCGAGCGTCGTCACTCCGCCGCCCCAGACGAAGGCGCCGATCGCGTTGTAAAGCGAATACTTGCGGTAGTCCATCTTGCCGACACCGGCCGCGATCGGTGCGAAGGTGCGGACGATCGGCACGAATCGGGCGAGGATGACGGCGGATCCACCGAACCGTTCGAAGAATGCGTTGGTGCGCTTCACGTTCGCGATGCTGAAGAGCCCGGTCTCCTTGCGCTCGAAGATGCGCGGTCCGGCTTTCTTGCCGATGTAGTAGCCGACCTCGCCGCCGATGAATGCCGCCAGTCCGATGGCGAGTGCCACCCACCAGATCTGGATCTGGATGGTGCCGGTGAAGGTGAGCAGGCCGGTGATGAGAAGGAGGGTGTCGCCGGGGAAGATGAAACCGATGAGCAGGCCGGTTTCGGCGAAGATGATCGCGCACACCAGGAGCAGCGCCCACGGTCCTGCCTGATGGATCAGCAGGGTGGGATCGAGCCACGGAACGAGTGCGTTGTGCAGCAAGGCGAGGTACTCCAGTCGTCTGTTGGTGTCAGGGTAGTCGATGGCCGCGTCGTGGGGCTGGGCGGCGACGACATCGCCCGGGAAAACGCTGTGCGGAAGAAGGGACTTGAACCCTCACGCCTTGCGGCACAGGTACCTAAAACCTGCGTGTATACCAATTTCACCACTCCCGCGAGTGCGCCCCAAGTGTACCGGGCCGGGTCTGCGAGGGCCGATTACAGCCTGCGCCGAAAGTCGGTCGAAGAAATCAGTCGGCCGATGTATCTGTAAGGGCTTGCCCCGCTCCTGAGGGGTGATGAGAATTCAATCCATGACTGACAACGACTCCGTCCGCGGCCGACCCGACGGCCAACGGACGGAGTCGCATGTCATCTGGGATGATTCCGCGGCGGCTTTCAGCCGTTGGCTCTCCGGCGATCCCGGAGCGATGGATGAGTTGGTCCACACCATGACACCCGTTCTCTGGCAGGTCGTCCGCGCCTATGGTCTTGCCCAGGACCAGGCCCAGGATGTCGTTCAGACCACATGGCTGACACTCGTTCAACGCTCCGGGTCGATCGCCGACCCCCATGCCATCGCCGCGTGGCTCCTGACGACCGCGCGCCGCGAGGCCTGGCGGGTATCCAAACGCAGTGCCGCAAGCATCCCCGTCTCAGACGAGGTGCTCGAAGCGGTGACCGAAGACGAGGCATCCGCCGAAGACGTGGCCATCGCGCGGGACGGCGAGAACCGCTTGTGGGCCTGTGTGCGAGCGCTGTCCGAGCGATGCCAACGATTGCTGCGCATCGTGGCCTTCGAGCAGCGGCCCGATTACGCCAGAATCGCGAAGGACCTGGACATGCCGGTGGGGAGCATTGGCCCGACTCGCGCACGCTGCCTGTCGAAGCTGCGGGATGCTCTCGAGCTGATGGAAGGTGCACGATGACGATCCGTGATCAATCTCCGCTCTCTGACGATGACCTGTTCTCTCGCCTTCGAACGCTGTGGCGCCAGCGCGATCCGATGCCGGACGGGCTGGTGGACAACGTGCTCGTCGCGCTGGCGACCCGCGACCTCGGCGTGGAATACGCCATGCTCACCATGCTCGAGTCGAGCGGGGCGGCGGTCGGGGTTCGCGGGGTCTCCGATGTGCAGCTTCTCGAATTCGCCCACGGCACCCGGTCGATCATGTTGCGGGTGAGCGACCTCGGTGACGGCCGACGCCGCGTCGACGGGTGGATCGCGCCCGCCGCGGCCTTGTCGGTGAGGCTCGAGCAGGACGATGATGACTTCACCACCGCTGCGAGTGCCGAGGGGCGTTTCGATTTCCCCGACATTCCCGCGGGACGAACGCGGATGTGGCTCCAGCCCGAGCTCGGGCCGGGGGCCGCGGAGGCGCGGCAGGGTTTCACCACCGATTACTTCACGGTTTGACGGGCACGGTATAGCGAGCACGAGTAACGGAATCGACCAAGGGCAAGGAGATCGGGTTGAGCGAGCAGGGCGGCAGCGAATTGAGCAGCGGCACATCCGACGGCAGGTCGCGACCCCGGCGCCGCTGGGACGACCGGTATCCGGCCCAGGTGGGCAGGATCCTCGATCCGGCGGCGGTGACGGTCGACGGCATCCGCGCGTATCCGACCTCGTACATTCCCGATCGCATCCTCGTCTCCACTCTCGCCGACGTCGCAGCGAATGCCGAGCGTCTCGGCCGCGTCGCGGGCGAACTGGGTTGGGACCTGACGCGCGACGAGAAGTTCGTCACCTCCCTGCTGCCGGAGCCGGATGCCTCGCGCCAGGAGCGCGTGCGCCGATATCCCTGGGCCACCGGGGTGCTCGGCGTCTCGCGATTCCTGATCACGGCGCGGGTGGGTGAAGCCGTGCCGGCACCGGATGCCTGGACGCTTCTGCAACGAGCGCGCGCGCTGCTCGGCCGGGATGCCGTGCAGGGGGTCGGTCTCGATCACCTACTCACCGTCGACTCGATCGGCGTGAATCCGTTCCACTCGACGAACCCGTTCCACTCGACGAATCCGTTCCACTCGACGAACCCGTTCCACTCGACGAACCCGGCCGGGTCGAGCGTCGACGTGGGGGCGATCGCCAGCTACGGCTCGCAGGGCAGCGGGGGTCTTCAGCCGGTGGCCTATGCGGGCGCGGCTCCGTATCGTCGCGATCGCACGGTCGATGATGGTCGACGCCCGGTGGTTGCGACCCTCGACACCGGGTGCGGGCTGCACTCGTGGCTCGACCCGATCGTCAACACCGCGGTTCTGCTCGACGGGGTTCCGATCGGTCAGGTCGGGGCGGCTACCGATCCGGAGCTCGACGGCGACCTGGTCGGGCCGATGGATGGAGCGCTCGACGAAGTCTCGGGTCACGGGACATTCATCGCCGGACTTATCCACCAGGCCTGCCCGGAGGCAGACATCGTGGCCTGGCGGGTGGTGGACGCCAACGGCGTGATCGTCGAATCCGAGCTCGTCGCGGCACTCACCGCCATCGCGACGCTGATCGGTCGGGCGGCGCAGGGCCGCACCGACGGCTGCGAAATCGACGTGTTCTCCCTGTCGATGGGGTACTACCACGAGACCCCCGAGGACGGGCTGTTCGACCCCACGATGTACGAGTTGCTCGCGTCGATGGGGCGCTGCGGAACTGTGGTCGCGTGTTCCGCGGGAAATGACGCGACGGACCGTCCGATGTTCCCCGCCGCGTTCGCGCCGTGGCTGGGCGGGGGAGGGCCGGTGCATCTGGTCGAGGACGCCGTGCCGATCGTTGCCGCGCGGGCCCTCAACCCGAACGGTTCGACTGTGGCGATGTTCAGCAATGACGGCCCATGGATCTCATGCAGCGCGCCCGGCGGCTCCGTCTTCTCGACGATGCCGGCCTTCAACGGAGGCGACGAGCCCCTCGCCCGCGTCTCGAGCGACTTCGGCAGTGGCATCCGAATGCGGGAGTCGATTGATCCGGATGACTTCCGCGGCGGTTTCGCGATCTGGAGCGGCACCTCCTTCGCCGCGCCGCTGATCGCAGGGGCCGTGGCGTCCGCGCTCGACGCGGGGGTGCTGCCGAAGGCCGGTTCAGTCTCCGTCGCCGAGCGGGTGAAGGTGGCGTCAGCCGCCCTGCAGAAGGTCACCGCGGCCGCGCGCTGAGCACTGCCGCCGCGCCATAATGAGGCATGCTGTCGGCGGCAGTCCTGTACCAGCGCGGTGTCGCGCACTCGAACGCGGGGCGCCATGCCTCCGCGCGCACGGCCCTCGATGAGGCATTGCGGCGATCGCAGGATGCCGAACTCACCGCACGGATCATCGGCACCGTCGCCTACCTCGAGTCGGAGACCGGCGATCCGGACCGCGGGATTGCTCTCTGTCGGTCGGCATTGGAGGCGTCGGGCCTCAGCACCCACACCCGAGCGGTGCTCGGCAGCCAGATCGGCCTGATCGAACTCCGACGCGGCAACGTCGATGCGGCCGTCGAGTTTCTCACCGGGGCCATTTCGCAGCTCGACTCGGATCCGGCGCGTCTGGGCGTGGTGCTCCTCAATCGCGGCCTCGCCTTTCTCGACCGCCGGGATGTGGGGGCTGCCGGTCGGGACTTCGACGCGGCGGCCGAGGCGTTCGAGCGAGCCGGCGATCCGGTGGAGCTGGCCAAGGCCCGAAACAACCAGGGCTATGCGGCGATGCTCGCCGGAGACCTGATCGCCGCCCTTCGCCTGATGGACGAGTCCCGGCCGGTGCTCGCGGCCCTCTCCCCGGTCGCTCTCGCGACCTGCGATGCGGACCGCGCGGAGGTGCTGCTGAGCGCGGGGATGACCTCGGAGGCGATCGACCTGTTGGCGACGGTCGCCCGCACCTACGGCCTGCGCGGACTGCGCCAGGCGCAGGCCGAAGCGGAATTCGCCCAGGCCAGGGCGCTGGTCTTCGAGGATGCACGGCGTGCCGCCGCGCTCGCCCGCCGGGCCGCCCGGCGATTTCGGGCGCGCGGCAGTGAGAGCTGGGCACTGCGGGCCGAAGCATTCGCTTTCGGTGCCACCGTGTCCTCCCGGGCGGCCGGTTCAGCGAAGTCGGCAGGCAGGCTCCTCGAGCAGATCGAGCAGGTGGCGCTCGCCCTCGGCGCGCGGCACTTCGAGGGGGACGCGGTCACCCTGCGGCTTCAGGGCTCGCGTCTCCGCCTGCAATCGGGGGATGCCGCGGGGGCACGTTCGGCACTCGACGGGGCTCCACTGACCCGCGGAACCATGATCGGCGCTCGGTTGCTTCACCGCCAGGTGGGTGCCGAGCTCGCGGTGCTCGAGGGGCGGCGTTCCCGCGCGCTGTCGCTGGCTCGCACCGGTCTCGATGAGCTCGCCGAGTGGCAGTCCAGCTTCGGAAGCCTCGACCTGCAGAGCGCGCTGGTCGCCCACGGCACGGGTTTGATCACCGTCGGCATCCGGCAGGCGGTCGCAACCGGGCGGGCATCCGAGGTCTTCGAATGGTCCGAGCGCACGCGAAACCTCACCGGACGGATCGTTCCTCTGCGGCCTCCCGCGAACGCCGCGAACGCCGCCGACCTGGCGGAGTTGCGCCAGTTGCGGGCCTCCGATCCGTCCCCCCTGTCGGCCGATGGGCGAGCGGAGGCTGCACTGAGGTCGGCGATCCGCGCCCGACAATGGGAGGGCCGCGGATCCGGCAGCATCGAGGAGCTGGTCACGCTCGACCGCGTGCAGGCGGAGCTCGGCCCGGAAGACTCGGCGCTTCTCGCCGTGCTCTGGTCTGGCGAACGGCTGACCGCCCTCGCGGTGACGGGCGACAGCTCGACCGTCGTGGACCTCGGGCCGCTCGATCCGATCCGCACCGAACTCGAGGGGCTGCTCGCCGACCTCGACATGGCTGCCGCGACACTCTCGCCCGCGATGCAGCAGGTCGTGGACGCCGGTCTTGCCCACCGTCTCGACCGGCTGGACAGCCTGATCGTCGGGCCCGTTCGCGACCGCATCGGCACCGGTCGGCTGGTGGTGACGCCGCCCGGGGTTCTCGCGGGACTGCCCTGGTCGCTGCTGCCGACGCTGCGCGGTCGACCGCTGACCCTGCCGGTCTCCGCGACGCGGTGGCTGGCCCAGCGTGCACGCGGCCTATCGCTGCGCTCGGTGGGATTCGCGGCCGGGCCGGGAGTCGCGCGCGCCGAGGAGGAGGTGACGGATGCCGCGGCCGGTTGGGCGACCTCTACGGTGCTGGTCGGAGCGGCCGCGACGAGCGAGGCGGTCTCCGGCCTCGCCCAGCGGGTGGATCTTCTCCACCTTTCGGCACACGGTCGGCATTCGGCCGACAACCCGCTCTTCTCCGGCGTCCTCCTCGCGGACGGCCCGTGGTTCGGCTACGACGTGGACCAGCTGCCCGCCGTGCCGACGGTGGTGGTGCTCTCCGCGTGCGAGGTGGGGCGGTCCGCGGTGCGCTGGGGGCAGGAGGCTCTCGGTATGTCGCAGGCCTGGCTGCACGCGGGGGTGCGCTGCGTGATCGCGGCTCCCGCCAGCGTGGATGACTCCCTCGCCTGCGAGCTGCTCACCGAGGCCCATGGGCTTCTCGCCTCTGGCGTGGCGCCGGCCGATGCGCTGGTGGCCGCCGGGGCGTCCTCCGCGCGTCGGCCGGCTTTCCAGTGTTACGGGGCCGGGTGGTGAGACCGCTTTTCAATCGCATGTAAAAAATACTAGACATGATGTGTAATAAGCATTACATTCATCCATGTCAGTAATTCTTTACATTTCGAAAGGGAGGGCTCATGTCCGTCTCAGAAAAGCGCGCGTGGATCATGGTGCTCGTCACCACCGTCGCGTACGCGAGCTACCTCGTGATCGTTCTCGGGCGGGTCGGCGGCGGTGCTCTCCAAGATGCGCCCTACGCCTGGACCCTGATCTGGAGCATCGGGGGAGCCATCGTCGCGTCGATTGTGCTCGACATCCTCAGCTCCTTCTTCGCGCCGAAGGGTGCGGCCGAGAAAGACCAGCGCGACCGGGAGATCAACCGGCTCGGCGATTACATCGGACAGTCGTTCCTCATCGTCGGCGCCGTCACCGCCCTCTGGCTAGCGCTGATCGAAGTCGCACCGTTCTGGATCGCCAACGCGATCTACCTCGGTTTCGTGCTGTCGGCGATCGTCGGATCCGTCGCCAAGATCATCGCCTACCGTCGGGGCTTCCAGACATGGTGAAGGCCACGCGGATCACCAACGACATCCGTCGCCTGCGCTTCGCCGCCGGCGAGCTCACCCAGGCGGACCTCGCCGCCCGGGTCGGCGTGACCCGCCAGACCATCATCGCCATCGAGCAGGGGCGCTATTCGCCCTCCCTCGAGGTGGCGTTCCAGATCGCCGGCGTCTTCGATGTGCCCTTAGACGACGTGTTCCAGTACCCCGCATCCACAGGAGAAACCCCGTGAAAGCCCTCGTGCAAGACCGTTACGGTTCGAGTGACGTGATGCAGTTCGCCGACGTCGATGTGCCTACGATCGGCGACACCGACGTGCTCCTCGAGGTGCGGGCGGCCTCCCTGCACCGCGGAGACTGGCACCTGATGACCGGACTGCCCTCCCTCGTGCGCCTGTTCGGCTTCGGGCTGCGTCGCCCGAAGCAGCGAACCCGGGGGATGGATGTCGCGGGCATCGTGCACAGCGTGGGCAGCGGCGTGACCGCGGTGCAGCCGGGAGACCCGGTGTTCGGCGTCTGCCGGGGATCCCTCGCCGAGTTCGCCAGCGCCCCCGCGGAGTTGCTCGTGCCCCTGCCCGCCGGGGTGAGCTTCGAGCAGGCCGCGGCGGTTCCCACCTCTGCCGTCTCGGCGCTGCAGGGCCTGCGCGACGCCGGCCGCCTCTCGGCGGGCCAGCGGGTGCTCGTCATCGGCGCGGCCGGCGGGGTCGGCATCTTCGCGGTGCAGCTCGCGAAGCACTGGGGCGGCATAGTCACCGGTGTGTGCAGCACCGGGAAGCTCGAGCTGGTGAGGGCGCTCGGCGCGGATGCGGTGATCGACTACACGACAGACGGGCTGGGGCGCGAACGCTACGACCTCATCCTCAACCTGGCCGGAAACCGGCCGGTGTCGCTCCTGCGTCGATCCCTGGCCACTTCGGGCACGCTCGTGATCATCGGCGGCGAGAACGGCGGGCGCATCCTCGGCGGCTTCCAGCGCTCTCTCCAGGCCATGCTCATCTCCCTGTTCGTGCGGCAGCGGCTGACGGGTCTCGCCGCGGTGCAACGCCGCTCGGACCTGCTGCTGCTGGCAGAGCTTCTTGCAGCTGGATCGCTCGTGCCGGTCATCCATCGGGTCTACCCGTTGAGCGAGGCGAAGGATGCGCTGCGGATGCTCGAAGCGGGTGACCCCCGGGGCAAACTGGTCATCACTCCGTAGCAGACGGCTTCAGAGCCGGTCGTGCTCCGCGGCCTCGCCCGGGATGAGCGGGATTGCCGCTGCCGGCAAGAGTGCCACGGCTGCGAAAGCGAGCGGGTAGCCGACCAGCCCGATCAGCGCCCCGACCGCGGGGCCGACGATGGAGGCCGCCAGGAATTGCCCGGTGTTCTGGGCACCGAGCGCGCGACCGGCCCAGGACGGCCCGGCCATCTCGGCGACGGAGGTGAAGGCGAGCCCGTTGTCGGCCACGGTCACGGTCATCGCGATCACCAGGACGATTGCGGCAGCGCTCCATTTCGGCGCCCCGAAAGCCGCGAGCAACAGCATCACGGCGGATGCCGAGATCGCGACCCAGCGCAGCGGACGCACCCGACTGCCGACGCGGTCGCTCAGGATGCCGACGCCGATGCGGCCGATCGCCCCGACGAACTGGGCGGCCCCCACGAGCAGTCCCGCGGCGAGAGCCGGCACCTGCAACTGGGTGACCAGCCACACCAAGCCGAAGACCGAGAGGGTGAACTGCGGGAAGACGAGCAGGAGCGAGACCGCGTGGATGCGCCAGAGGAACCCGCTCGAGCGATAGGGGTTGGGGGTGGGAACGCCGGGCTCCTTCACCGGCCGCGGGGGATCGCGGATGCCGATCGCGCCGGCGACGGCGAAGACGCCGGTGAGCGCGAGAGGCACGATGAGGGCTGCCCCGATGCCGCCGGCTGAGGCCAGGGACGGCACCGTAACGGCGGCGATGGTCACCCCGAGGGGCTGGCAGGTCTGGCGGATGCCCATCGCGAGTCCCCGGCGGTCCTTGGGAAACCAGCCGACCACGACGCGACCGCTCGCGGCGTTGGTGCTGGCCGCGGCCATCCCTCCCAGCAGGAAGAAGATGCCGAGGGCGACATAGCCGGTGGAGAGCAGCGCACCGACAGTGGCGAGAGCCACCAGGCCGAGACCCCCCGCGATCACCCAGCGTTCGCCGATGCGGTCGGCCAGTGCTCCCCAGGCGATGAGGGTGAGCACCATTCCGATGGTGGGGGTTGCGGCGAGAAGTCCGGCCTGCGCCAGGCTGAGCCCGCGTTCGGTGTGGAGCAGCGGGATGAGGAAGGCCGGCACGCTCACGAACACGGTGCCGGAGGTCTGGGCGGCGACTCCGAGCGTGAGAACCGTCCACGCTCGGTGGGCGTCGGGGAAGGGAGTGCTCATCGACCGTGCCTTCCTCGTTCATTTCGAGTGTAGGGACAATCCGCAACCGCACCGTCGCCCGCCGTTCATCCGGTGGCCAACTGGAGTCCGCTTCGCCTTCCTAGTCTCGCAAGAACGAGAGATTCGAAGAGCGGAGAAACTGATGAGCATCGTCGCAGTCATTCCCGCCAGGGGCGGCTCGAAGGGCATCCCCGGCAAGAATCTGCGTACTGTCGCGGGCATTCCGCTCGTGGTGCGTGCGATCGAGGCTGCGCGCTCGTGCGGACTGATCGACCGGATCGTCGTCACGACGGACGATCTCGCCATCGCGGATGCCTCCCACGCTGCCGGCGCGGAGGTCGTTGACCGTCCGGCCCACCTCTCCGGAGACCGGGCCACCTCGGAGTCGGCGGTACTGCACGCGCTCGAGCACATCGAACCGGCCGCCGAGATCGTCGTCTTCCTGCAGCCCACCTCGCCGTTCATCGATTCGGCGGCCCTCTGCGAAGCCATCGAGCGGGTGCGGAGCGGCCAGGAAGACGTGGTCTTCTCCGGCGTCGAGACCTTCGCCTTTCTCTGGCAGCTCGACGGCGAGGGGCGCGCGACGGGCGTCAACCATGACCCGTCGGCGCGGCCCCGGCGTCAGGATCGTGAACCGCACTTCCAAGAGACCGGCGGCTTCTACGTGATGCGAGCGGCGGGATTCAGCCGTGCCCGGTTCCGCTTCTTCGGCCGGGTCGGTGTCGCCATCGTGGATGAGCGCACCGGCATCGAAATCGACACCGTCGATGAGCTGATGCTCGCCAACGCGATCGCCCCCCTCGTCGACACCACCCCCATGCCGCATCCGTCCCACTCCCCACAATTGGAGCACTCATGACAGTCAACATCGGCACCTCGAAGATCGGCACCGGCTCACCGGTCTATGTGATCGCGGAGATCGGCCTCAACCACAATGGCAGCGTCGAAACGGCGATCCAGCTCATCGACGTGGCGGCGGATGCCGGCGCCCAGGCCGTGAAGTTCCAAAAGCGCACGCCGGAGATCTCCACGCCGGAGCACATGAAGAACACCCCGCGGGACACTCCCTGGGGCATGATGACCTACCTGGAATACCGCTACCGGGTGGAGTTCAGCCGCGAGCAGTACATCGAGATCGGCGACTACGCGACGCTGCGCGGACTCGACTGGTTCGCCTCGCCGTGGGACGAGCCCTCGGTCGACTTCCTCGAAGACCTCAACGTTGTCGCGCACAAGGTCGCCTCCGCGTCGGTCACCGACATCGGGATGCTCCAGGCGCTCGCCGCGACCGGCAAGCCGATCATCCTCTCCACCGGCATGTCAACGCTCGAGCAGATCGACCGCGCGGTCGAGGTGCTCGGCACCGGCAACCTGGTGATCCTGCACGCCACCTCGACCTACCCGCTTCCCGCAGAAGAGGCGAACCTCCGCACCATCACCACCCTGCAGAAGCGCTACCCCGGGGTGCCGATCGGCTACTCCGGTCACGAGCGCGGCCTGCAGATCTCCATCGCCGCGGTCGCTCTCGGCGCTGTGGCGGTCGAGCGCCACATCACCCTCGACCGCACGATGTGGGGCTCCGACCACGCCGCGTCGCTCGAGCCGCAGGGTTTCGAGCACCTCGTGCGCGACATCCGGGTGATCGGTGAGGCCATGGGTGATGGTGTGAAGCGCGTCTTCCCGGGGGAGCTCGCCCCGTTGGCGAAGCTCCGCCGCGTCTCTGCCTGATCCCTCCGGGCATGACGATCACCCACTCTGAACTATCCGGTGCCGCCGAACAGGCAGCGGAGCCTGTGTCGACGGCAGGAGTCACCGTCCTCGCCATCGCGGACTCCGACTCCTACGTCAAGTGGGGCGCCACGCTGCTCGGTCAGGTGCCGGACGACTGGCAGCGTTCGCTGATCGTGCTCGCGAGCCCGGTCATGCCGAGCGGTGAACAGCTCGCCGCGGCGCTCAACGGTACCTCGGAGTCGATCGACGCGCCGCCGATCCTCGACCTCTCAGCCCTCGCTGTTCGCATCGCCACGCTCAAGCCGGATGTCGTGCTCCTGTCGGTGCGCGGACCTCTCGTCAAGGTGGTGGTGCGCGCGATCGTCGGTGCCTCGGACGTGCGCCCCGTGATCGTGAGCGGGCTGCCCGGCATCTCCATTCCGGCGACCAAGAGGGCTATCTCGCACCGCGCCCAGGTCGACTTCTTCGTGCTGCATTCCCGCCGTGAGGTTCGCGAGTTCGAGGCTCTGGCCGAACGAATGGGCATCGACATGCCCTTCGGGCTCGCCACGCTGCCGTTCCTGCCGCGACAGGCTCTGCCGCAGAAGACCCAGGGCCGCAACCAGAACGGCGAGGTGATCTTCGCAACGCAGGCGAAGGTGCCGGCCGAGAAGGCGGATCGGCTGGCCCTGCTGGGCTGGCTGGCCGAGTCGGCGCGGCGCCACCCGTATCTGCGTGTCGTCGTCAAGGTGCGCGCCGCTCGCGGCGAGCAGCAGACGCACGCGGAACGCTACGACTACGCCGACCTCATGGACGAGCTCCAGCCGCGCGCACCGCACAACCTCGTGGTGGCCGGTGGCGCCATGTCCGACCACCTCGCCGGCGCGGCCGGGCTGGTCACGGTGAGCTCGACGGCTGCGATCGAAGCGATCGCCCTCTCCATCCCGGTGATCATCGTCAACGATTTCGGAGTGAGCGCCGAGCTCATCAACACCGTCTTCGAAGGCAGTGGGCTCCTCGGCAACTGCGGCGATCTGGTGGAAGGGCGATTCCGGCACCCCGAGGCGGCCTGGCTCGACGACAACTATTTCCACGGTGCAGACAAGAACGACTGGCTGCGCCGGGTCGACGAGCTGGTCGCCATTCGCGCGACCGGGGACTTCCCCCTCAAACCGCTGCGGCACGGCGCCTTCGGGGGAGTGCTTCGCCGGGCCTGGGACCGCAAGCGCGCCCTCGGCCGGTTCGACCGGTCGTGGAGCGGCATGGTCGCCCTCGCGCTGGGCACTCCGGTGCGGTACGCACTCATGGTCATTCGCGGCGTGCGCCGTCGTCGCGCTCGCGCTCGGCTTGCGAATGCGGAGACCGTCGGGGAGCAATGACGGCGGTCACCGCGCTCGGCACGCGTCCGAGTCCCACGGTCTCGACCGGCTTTCGCAGCGACATCCAGGGCCTTCGTGCCGTCGCGGTGGCGCTCGTGGTGCTCGGCCACGCCGGCGTGCCCGGTCTCGGTGGCGGATTCATCGGCGTGGACGTATTCTTCGTGATCTCCGGCTACCTCATCACGGGCCACCTCCTCACCGAGCTCGAGAGGCACGGACGCATCCGGCTCGGCCGGTTCTATGTGCGCCGAGCCCGGCGCATCCTTCCCGCCGCGCTCGCGGTGCTCGTGCTCACCGTCGTGGCCTGCCTCGCTCTCGTGCCACCGCTCCGACTGCCCGAAATCCTGAAAGATGCTGCGGCGACCGCCCTGTGGGTGCCTAATGTGCGCTTCGCGATCGATCAGACCGACTATCTCTCTGGCAGCGCGCCGTCCCCCTTCCAGCACTACTGGTCCCTCGGGGTCGAGGAGCAGTTCTACCTGTTCTGGCCGCTTCTGCTGCTCGGGCTGTTCCTGTTGGTCCGACGCTCGAAGCGGATGCTCGGGGTCGCGGTCGCCGTGCTCGCTGCGCTCTCCTTCTCCGTCTGCCTTCTCCTTTCCGACGTCGCGCAGCCGGTCGCGTTCTTCTCTCTTCCGACGCGGGCGTGGGAGCTCGCCGTCGGAGGGGTGGTCGTGCTTCTCGTGCCCCTCGCCCGACGACTCGCCAGCTGGCTCGCTCCGGGGACCGCCGCGGTCCTCGCCGCGGCGGGCAGCTGGATCGGCCTCGCCGCGACGATCGGCGGTGCGCTCCTCCTGGGCACCGAGACCGCGTATCCCGGGGTCGCTACTCTCGTGCCCGTCCTCGGCACCGCTGTGGTCATTCTCGCGGGATCGGCGGGAGCCGCAGCCGGCCAGTCCGTGGATCGGCTGCTAGCCATTCCTCCGCTGCAGTACCTCGGCCGCATCTCCTTTTCCCTCTACCTCGTCCACTGGCCTCTGCTCGTCGTCGTGCACGAGCGCCTTGGCCTCGCCACCCCCCTTCCCGTGTGGCTCGGCGTCGCGCTCGCCCTCGCGGCGGTGCCGCTCGCAGCCGTCCTGTACGCGGGAGTCGAGTCGCCGCTGCGGCTCGCACGGGGCAGCTCGGCCCGATCGACCCCGCTGCTGGCGGTAGCGATTCCGACCGTGATCGCGGTCGCACTCCTCGCAACGGTGCCGCTGGTCGAGAGCAATCCGCTGCATTCGAACCGCACGGCCGGACCAACAGTCATCACCGCTCCGCCGGCCGCCACGGACTTCGTTCCGAGGGACCTCGCCCCCACGCTCGCCGGTTCCGCGGCCGACACCGGTGCACTCTACGAACGCGGATGCCAGCAGACGCTGGCAGAGTCGGCTCCACTGCGCTGCACCTTCGGCGCACGCGGCTCGCCCGTCGTCATGGTGCTGTTCGGCGATTCCCACGCCGGGCGATGGGCCTCAGCTCTCGACGAGGTGGCCCGCACGAGGGGCATCCGCCTCGAGACCTATACGAAGTCGGGGTGCCGCTCCGAAGAGAGGGACGACCTGTGGGATGACCCGGCGAACCGCTCGTGCACACAATGGCGGAAGAATGTTGTGGCCCGGCTCTCCTCCGAGAAGCCGGATGTCATTGTGCTGACGAATCATCTGGGACCGACCTCGCCCAGCAACGACGGAGCCGTGCAAGCGGATTGGGAACGCGCCGCCACGAGCACGATGGAGCGGCTGCCCGCCGCCTCCCGCGTCATCACGATCGCCGATACTCCACAGTTCCCCGCCTCGCCGCCCGACTGTCTGTCGGCGCACCTCGCTGACGCCTCGAAGTGCAGCACCCCTCGGGAGGCCGCCTTCAGCACCGCCATCAGCTCGGCGCAGAGCACCGTCGCTGCCCGCACGGGCAGCGGGTTCGTCGATCTCTCGAACTACTTCTGTTCGCCGACGACCTGCGCGCCCATCATCGGCTCGACGCTGGTCTATTCCGACGAGCATCACATGACCGCGACCTTCAGCCGCCTTCTGGCTCCGGCTCTCGATGCCGCGCTGGCTCCCTACCTGTCGATCCGATGACCGGCATGCCGTTCACGCCGGTACGACGCCCCGCGCACACCACGCCATCGCCGACACCTCGAATGGGGCGGTCGGAACGGACTTCGCGCACCGGAGCCTGAGCGCTTCGCGGCCCTCCTCCGTCAGTCCGCTGACATATGCTCCGGCAGGCCCGACGCCCAGGGTGTACGGCTGCCACCACTCGTCGAAGGATGCGAAGCGCCGGGTCACGGTGAGGGTCGACGATTCGACGTCGTGCAGGCCGGCGATGCCGAAGAGCTCCGCGAGGTGACCCTCTCGCGTGCCGGCCAGGGCGGCTTCGCCGGGAGCCTCGGGGTCGAGGTCGTGAACGGCTCTCCAAAAGGTGGCGAGCGGGCCGCGATCGCCCGCGTGGTCCCAGACGCAGGCCGTGACGAGACCGCCGGGCCGCGTGACGCGAGCCATCTCGCGCAGCCCAGCCACGGGATCCGTCATGAAGTGCACCACAAGTTGGGCGAGGGCCACATCGAACTCCCCGTCTCCGAACGGCAGCTGCTCCGCTCCGGCGAGTCGGACATCGAGCCCCGGAACGCGCCGCGTCGTCGCCTCCACGAAGGAGGGCGACGGGTCGACCGCGGCGACGGCCCCCGCGCCGAGGCGCCGCGCCAGTTGCTCGGTGAGCGCGCCGGTGCCGCAGCCCACGTCGAGGGCGCGGTGGCCCGGCTGCAGCTGCGACCAGTCGGCGAAGAGCGGGGCGAGCGGCTCGGAGTACTGGCCCATGAATCGGCCGTAGGCGGCCGCCGAGACATCGAAACTCATGGGGGAACGCTACTCCCGCGGCCACCCCAGCGGGGCAGGTGCGGCACAGCGTGAGGGTTACCCATAACTTCACTACGGCAGATTTCCGACTGTGTCGCCATGCGTCCGACTCGCTTGCCCGTGCCTGAGTGAACCGTGCAGCATGGCCGGATGCCCAACCAGACCTCGCCCCGCCAGATCCGTTTCAACGCCTTCGACATGAACTGCGTCGCTCACCAGTCCTCGGGAATGTGGCGTCACCCCGACGATCAGGCGTGGCGGTACAAAGACCTCGACTACTGGACCGAACTCGCCAAACTCCTCGAGCGAGGCACCTTCGACGGCGTCTTCATCGCCGATGTGCTCGGCACGTACGACGTGTACGGCGGTTCCAACGAGGCGGCGATCCGACACGGCGCACAGGTGCCGGTGAACGACCCGGTTCTCCTCGTCTCGGCGATGGCGCACGTGACGGAGAACCTCGGGTTCGGCATCACCGCCGGCACCTCCTACGAGCACCCCTATCCCTTCGCCCGCCGCATGTCGACCCTCGACCACCTCACCAAGGGTCGGGTGGGGTGGAACGTGGTCACCGGCTACCTGCCGAGCGCCGCGCGCAACATGGGCCATGACGACCAGCTCGAGCACGACGACCGCTATGACGTCGCCGACGAATACCTCGAAGTGCTGTACAAGCTCTGGGAGGGCTCCTGGGAGGATGACGCGGTGCAGCGTAACCGTGAGACCGGTGTGTTCACCGACCCGTCGAAGGTGCACGAGATCCGACACAGTGGCAAGAACTTCACGGTGCCGGGCATCCACCTCTCCGAGCCGTCGACGCAGCGCACGCCGGTGATCTACCAGGCGGGGGCCTCGGGCCGGGGCATCCAGTTCGCCGCGGGCAATGCCGAAGCCATCTTCGTCGCCGCTCCCACCAAAGCCGTGCTCAAGACCTCCGTCGCGAAGATCCGCGACGCGCTCGAAGCCGCCGGCCGGGACCGCTACTCCGCAAAGATCTATACCCTGCTCACGATCATCACCGACTCCACCGAGCAGAAGGCGAAGGCGAAGCACGAGGACTTCCTTCAGTATGCGAGTGATGAGGGAGCCCTCGTGTTCATGTCCGGGTGGATGGGCATCGACCTGTCGCAATACGAGCTCGACGAGCCCGTGGGCAATGTCAAGAGCAACGCCATCCAATCGGTGATCGCCAACTACGCCGAATCCGCCGAGAACGGCGAGGAGTTCACGGTCAGCGACATCGGCCGGCTCGGAGCCATCGGTGGACTGGGGCCGTTCATCGTGGGCTCGGGCGAGCAGATCGCCGACCAGCTGCAGGAGTGGGTCGAGGAGACCGACGTCGACGGCTTCAACCTCGCCTACGCGATCACCCCCGGAACCTTCGAGGACATCGTGGAGCACGTCATCCCGGTGCTGCGTGAACGAGGGGCATACCCGGAGGCCTACGTCCCAGGATCCCTGCGCCAGAAGCTGCACGGCCGGGGTGACCGGCTGCCGGTCGAGCACAAGGGAGCGTCGTTCCGGATCGGCGGCACCGGGTCGACGTCGCTTCGCTGAGAGCCCGGCTGGGCGCGCCGCGCTCAGTCGCCTGTGGATAACCTCCCCGCGGGTTCGCTCCGCCGATCGATGATGTGGGGATGTCCACGGCCGTCGCCCTCATCACGGAACAGGTGCGAGAGCGCGTGCGGCGCGACGGAGTGGATCTCGGGGGAGACCGGCAGGGCGCGCTGGTCGACAGATACGTGCGAGAGGAGGTGCGGCGCTACAGCGAACGGGCGCTCGGCGGTTCCCTGCCGATGTTGCACGACGAGCACCAGGCCGCGCGCGAGATCGTGGCCTCGATCACCGGCTTCGGAGTGCTGCAGCCGTTCTTCGACGATCCGGAGATAGAGGAGATCTGGATCAACGGCCCCTCGAAGGTCTTCATCGCCCGCAACGGGGTGCCGGAGCTCACCAGTGTGCTGCTCTCGGACACCGAGGTGCGTGACCTCGTGGAGCGGATGCTGCAGTCCACGGGCCGGCGGGTCGACCTCTCCTCGCCCTTCGTCGACGCCTCGTTGCCCGACGGATCGCGGCTGCATGTGGTGATCCCGGACGTGACCCGGCGTCACTGGGCCGTCAATATCCGCAAGTTCACCCAGCGCATCCGTGATCTGCAGCGGCTCGTCGCCCTCGGCTCGCTCAGCCACCAGGCGGCGGAATTCCTGCGCCTGTGTGTGCTCTCCGGGCAGAACATCCTGGTCTCCGGCGCGACGCAGAGCGGCAAGACCACCCTGTTGAACGCGTTGCTTTCCGGGGCACGCACCGGCGAGCGCATCGTCACCGTCGAGGAGACCTTCGAACTCGACCTCGCGGCGCGGGATGTCGTCGGCATGCAGTGCCGCCAACCGAGCCTCGAGGGCACCGGCGAGATCACCCTGCGCCGACTCATCAAGGAGGCCTTGCGGATGCGCCCCGACCGGCTCGTCGTCGGCGAGGTGCGCGAGGCCGAGTCGCTCGACCTCCTCATCGCCCTCAACAGCGGGCTCCCCGGCATGTGTTCGATCCACGCCAACAGCGCACGGGATGCCCTCGCCAAGCTCTGCACCCTGCCGCTGTTGGCCGGGCGCAACATCGACTCCTCTTTCGTGGTGCCGACGGTCGCCGCATCCGTCGACATGGTGGTGCACTGCGAACTCGCCCGTAACGGCCAGCGACGGATCACCGAGATCCTCGCGCCGAGTGGCGTCGTCACCGGCGGCACGATCGTGGAGGCCAGCCTCATCTTCGCCCTGCAGCGCGGGGTGCTCACCGCCACCGGAAGCTATCCGAGCCGCAGCGGCAAATTCGACGCGGCCGGATTCGACCTTGCGTCGATTCTGGCGGGGGTGGCGGCATGACTCTCACCGTGGTGCTCGGCTTGGTGCTGGGCCTGGGGGTGGTGCTCATCGTCTCTTCCTTCGCCTGGCCGGCGACGGGAGGGGCGCGTGCGCGGTCGCGAAGCGCAGGCGGATTCCTGCGCCAGAGACTCGCCCGGGCCGGCTTGCCGTCGGTGTCGCTCACGGCGGTCGGCGTGGTTTCCGTGGTCGGCGGCCTTGCGATTGCGGCTCTCAGCTTCGCCCTCGTTCCGGTCATGGCGATCTCGTTGATCGCCGGGGCTGGCGCCCTCGCTCTCCCGCTCGCGATGATCCAGTGGCGGGTCCGTTCGCGCCGGCGGGCGGCCAGGGTGCTCTGGCCCGACATCGTCGACCATCTCGTCTCGGCGGTGCGCTCGGGACTCGCGCTGCCGGACAGCGTCGTGACCCTCGCTCACACCGGGCCGGCGCCGACCAGAGACGCGTTCTCGGAGTTCGCACGGGACTATCGGGCCACCGGGAATTTCGGCCTGAGCCTCGATGCGCTCAAGGACCGGCTTGCTGACCCGGTGGCCGACCGAATCCTCGAGACGCTTCGGATGTCGCGCGAGGTCGGGGGGAGCGAGCTGACGACAGTGCTGCGCAACCTGTCGTCCTATCTGCGACAGGAGGCAGCCATCCGCTCCGAGGTGGAGGCACGCCAGTCGTGGGTGGTGAATGCCGCCCGGCTCGGGGTCGCGGCACCGTGGGTCATCCTCGTGTTGCTTGCCACCCGGCCCGAGGCCGCCGCTGCCTACAACACCGCCGGGGGAGCGCTGCTGATCGTCGGGGGCCTCTTCGTGACGGTGATCGCGTACCGCCTGATGCTCGCTCTCGGCCGTTTCCCGGAGGAGCGCCGATGGTTCGCCTAGACGCACTCTCCGGGTGGGCGGTGCTCTGCGGACTCGGGCTGGGGCTCGGGCTCTGGTCGCTCGCCAGTCTCGTGCCCCGATTGAGCCGACCGCGGCTCACCGCCAGGGTCGCGCCCTACGTCGTCGACGTTTCGGCTGGTGCCCGCGAGCTTCTCGGCCGCCGCACCGTCGACCCGCTCCCGGTCGTCGGAGCGCTGTTCGGCCCGGCATTCGAACGGCTCCGAACCCTGCTCGGCTCTGCGCTCGGCGGAGGAGCCACCATCGAGCTGCGCTTGCGGCAATCATCGTCGCCCCTCACTGTGGAGGCCTTTCGATCCCGCCAGTTGGCGTGGGGCATCGGCGCCGCGCTTCTCGGACTGGTCGCGCCCCTGGCGTTCGCTCGCGTGCGCCCGATCGCCCCAGCCCTGGTCGGCGCCATCGTGGTCATCTCAGCGATATCCGGCATCGTGCTCTGCGACCGGATGCTGCACCGGGCGGCCGTGAAGCGCCTTGCGCGGATCACCGCCGAGCTTCCGACGGTGTTGGAATTCCTCACCCTCAGCCTCTCGGCGGGCGAGGGCATCCTCGATGCCCTTCGGCGGGTCGGCAGGGTCAGCCGCGGCGAGCTTGCAGCCGAGCTCGCGGCCGTCGTCACAGTCGTCAACACCGGGGTGCCCCTCGCCGAGTCGCTCGACGCTCTCGCCTCCGGCATCCGCTTGCCCGCTCTCACCCGCTGCGTCGACCAGGTGACCGGCGCCCTGGAGCGAGGCACCCCGCTCGCCGAGGTGCTGCGCGCCCAGGCCCAGGATGCACGCGACGATGCCAAGCGGGAGCTCCTCGAGGTCGCGGGCAGGAAAGAAGTCGCAATGTTGGTGCCGCTGGTGTTCCTCATCCTGCCGGTGACCATCGTCTTCGCGATCTATCCGGGCATCTTCGTGCTGCAATTCGGGCTCTGACAGCGATCACCTCACGAAAGGACCATCCATCATGAACAGGCTCCGCGAACGATTCCAAGGCGCATTGGGGGATGAGCGGGGCGATGTGCCGGGCTGGGTCCTCATCACGCTGATGACCGCCGGCCTCGTGATCATCATCTGGGGTCTTGCCGGCCCGGCGCTCAGTGCGGTGTTCCAGCAGGCCATCCAGCGCGTCACCGGCTTCTGACTCGCGGAGCCGTCACCGTGTACCGCCTGCGATCCCTCGCGCGCAACGAGGCCGGTTCGGCCGTCGCCGAATTCGTGATGGTGGGTGCGCTGCTCACGGTGCTCACCCTCTCGGTGATGCAGCTCGCGCTGGCGCTGCACATCCGCAACACGGTGCTCGACGCGGCATCCGAGGGCGCCAGGTTCGCCGCCCTCGCCGACAGCTCGCTCGGGGAGGGGGCCGCGCGATCCCGGGACCTGATCTCCTCGGCCATCGGGCCCGGCTATGCGACCGACGTGACGGCCGGCTATGGACGCTATCTCGGACATTCGGCGGCGATCGTCACCGTGCGCGCGCCCCTGCCGCTCATCGGCCTGTTCGGCCTCGATGGTGGGCTGGAGGTGAGCGGTCATGCGGCTGTGGAGACGATTCCATAGTGCGATGGGTGATGCGATACGTGCTGAGGAGGGCACGGCCTCCCTCGAGTTCGTCACGGCCGGCCTGATCCTGTTGCTGCCCCTGGTCTACCTCGTGCTGACGATGTCCGCCCTGCAGGCCGCATCCCTCGCCGTGGAGGGGGCCGCTCGCCAGGCGGTGCGGGTCTATGTGCAAGCACCCGATACCCACAGTGCCGAAGCCGAGGCCGATCGGGCGATCCGATTCGCGCTCGCCGACTACGGCATCGATTCCTCGACCGCGAGCGTCTCGATCTCCTGCTCACCCCAGGCCTCCGAGTGCCTCCGGCGCCGGGCCGCAGTCACGATCTCGGTCGAGGTCTCCGTTGGTCTTCCGCTCGTGCCGTCCGTCCTCTCGGCTGGTGGCCCTGCGGCGGTGCCGCTCCGGTCGACCGCGACCGAACGGGTCTCCCGGTTCTGGGGTGCGCCGTGAGAGCACCACTGGAGCGGTTGAAGGGGGAGGAGGGATCGCTCCTGCCGCTCACCATCTTCTACGGGTTCCTCTCGCTGGTGCTGATCCTGCTCGTCGTCGCCGCGACCTCCCTCTACCTCGAGCGCAAACGCCTCTTCACGGTGGCGGATGGCGCGGCCCTCGTCGGCGCGGAGGCCTTCGCCCTCGACGACGTGTCGGTCACCGCTGGCGCCCCACGCCCGAGCCTGAGTTCCGCGCAGGTACGGTCTGCCGTTACGGACTACCTCGACACCGTGCCCCACGATCGTCTCGAGGCGTTGCGCCTGGAATCGGCCGGCACCACGGACGGCCGCAGTGCCACCGTGGAGCTCTCCGCCTACTGGCGCCCTCCGGTGGTGTCGCTGCTGCTGCCCGAGGGCATCCGCCTCGAGGTGACCGCGGTGGCACGGTCGGTGTTCGGCTGATCCCGGTCCAGCCCCAGCAGGGCGCTATTCCGCGCTGGACCCCCGAACAGCACCGCCGCGCCGAGCCCGATCATCATGACCCCACCGGCGGCGCCCAGCCTTCCGATGCGTCTCGGCGACCGAGCGAACCACTGCCGCACCGAGCCAGCGACGAGTGCCCACACGCTGTCGCTGACCAGGGCGATCGCCACGAAGACCGCCCCGAGGGTCGCGAGCTGCAGAGGGATGCCTCCGAGCGCGTAGTCCACGAACTGCGGAAGCACGGCGACGAGGAAGACGATGGTCTTGGGGTTGGAGACTCCCACGACGAAGCCCTCCGCGAGCATCCGTCGGGCGCTGCGCGGTCGGCGGGGCTCTGTGGTCTCGGCGTGCACATCGTTGCGGTGACGGATCGCCTGGATGCCGAGGAAGACGAGGTAGAGCGCTCCGACGATCTTGATGGCGGTGAACAGCACGATCGATTGCTCCACGATCACCCCGACCCCGAGGGCGACGGCGGCGGCGATCACGAGTGCTCCCGCGGCGTTGCCGGCCACGCTGAGGAGTCCACCGATCCTGCCGAGCGCGAGCGACCGGCCGATCACGAACAGCACGCTCGGACCCGGGATCAGCATCAGGCCGAGAGCGGCGAGCGCGAAGGTGAGAACGTTGCCAGCGGGGATCATGCTGAGAGCTTAGGGGCGACGCGCTCGACCGGGTTGCAGCTGGGGTACTGTCGGGATTTATGGAGGATGCCGGCGCTCGCGCAACGCGTGATGACGATGCTTCGCCCGACGTCATCTGGGATGTGCTCGTGGTCGGAGCCGGCCCCGCGGGGTCGTCCGCGGCCCGGGTCGCGGCCGAGGGCGGGGCATCCGTTCTGCTGGTCGATCGCGCGCGGTTTCCCCGCTACAAGACCTGCGGTGGGGGGCTCATCGGCATCTCCCTCGCCCACCTGCCGCCCTCGGTGCTGCCGATGGTCGAGCAGCGGGTGAGCGAGGTGCGGTTCTCCCTTCGTGGCGGGGCGCAGAAGTCCTATCGCCGCGGCCTGCCGTTTCTCGCCCTCGTGCAGCGCGAGAGATTCGATGACGCGCTCGTGAAGGCAGCCGTCGCCGGGGGAGTGACGTTTCGCGATGCGGTGGTCGTCAAGGCGGTGGAGGAGGCGGATGGCCTCGTCACCGTGACGACGGACGGTGCCCTGATTCGCGCCCGCGTCGTGGTGGGAGCCGATGGAACGAGCGGCCGGATCGGTCGCTACGTGGGGGTGCGGAATCGCGGCACCGATCTCGCGCTCGAGCTGGAGCTCACGAGAACACCACAGTCGCCGGACTATGACGGCGTGATCGCCTTCGACTGGGGCGCCGCTGCCGGCAGCTACGCGTGGGTGTTCCCCAAGGAGAAGGTGCTCACGGTCGGTGTCATCCAGGCCAGGGGCGAACCGCAACAGACTCGCGACTACCTCGACGCCTGGCTGCACACCGTCGGTCTCGACGGCCTCGAGACCGAGCGGTCGAGCGGTCATCTCACCCAGTGGAGAGCCTCGGATTCACCGCTGCGGCGCGGCTCCGTGCTCGTGGCGGGTGATGCCGCCGGCCTGCTCGACCCGTGGACCCGCGAGGGCCTGTCCTACGCGCTCCGGTCCGGATGCTGGGCAGGGGAGGCCGCCGCGGCCGCCGCTCACGGCCGCGACCGGGCACTGCACGAGTACACCGAGAGGATCCGCGAGCAGCTCGATCCGGACATCCGGGCCGGCGAGCGCCTTCTACGGTTCTTCGAGAGGCATCCCCGTCTCGTGCACCTCGCACTCGCCTATACCGGCACGGGCATGAGGCTCTTCCTCGCCGTCTGCGACGGCACCAAGACGCTCGGCGGCATCCTTTCCCGCCCTCTCCTGAGTCGCGCTCTCCGGGTGTTCGGCTCGTGACCTCGGCCGAAGCTGCCCAGCTGCTCGGCGTGAGCGCGGAGGCGCTGCCGCCGGAGATCGAGCGGGCATTCAAGCAACGGGCGCGGATGTCGCACCCCGACCGATTCACGGGTGCCTCTGCCGCCGAATCGCGCGCGGCGGCCGCCGAGTTCATCCGGGTCACCGAGGCGCGCAACCTGCTGCTGCGGCTGGCGGCGGAGCGGGTGGGAGCCGCCGGATCCGCGTCGGCTCCGCGCATCACCGAGTCGCTCGTGTACACCTCGGTTCCCGCCCCGCGTTATGTGCCGCGTCGCAGCGGCGCGACGATCATCTGGACCTTCCTGTTGGTCGTGGCCAGCGTGTTCTGTTTCATCGGCGGCACCCTGCCGCTCTCGCCGTGGAATCTGCTCTTGCTCGTTCCCCTCGACTTCTGCGCCATCGCCTTCGCCCGCACGAGCAGGCAGGCCGCGCTGGTCGGCACCCTCGTCTTCGGTGCGATCAACGCCGCGGTCGCGGTCACGATCGCCTCGTTCGGGTCGCTCGTCGCGCTCGAGATCCTGCTCGCTCCGGTGATCGCGCTGGTCGTGATCGGTCGCAGTCGGCGGGGCAGGCTCACCGACAGCGCTGCTCAGCGTGGGCGACGCGGGGCGTAACGCGGCACGTAGCGCAGCAGCACGCCCGCCCCGACGAGGCCGACGATCCCCAGGACACCGCTGGCGAAGGAGATCGAGACAGCGGCGGTGAGCGCCGAGAGCGCGAGGGGCGAGACCGCGCTTCCGGCATCCCCGGTGAATCGCCACGCTCCGAGGAACGGTGCCGGATTCCTCTGGTCCGCGAGGTCGGCTCCCAGGGTCATGAGGATGCCGCTTCCGAGCCCGTTCGCGATCGACATGAAGAGGGCGGAGGCGATGAACCACGGCACGGCAGTGGCGAGGTCATGCGTGACCGCGAGCGCGAGGTGTCCGACGCCGAGTCCGATCATCGAAGGCAGGGCGCTCCACAACCGACCGAAACGGTCCATGATCTGGCCACTCACATAGAAGAGGCCGAAGTCGAGAGCCCCGGCCGCACCGATGATCAGGGCCGTCTGGGCATCCGGGATCCCGATGCTCACCGCCCAGAGGGGCAGGATCACCTGGCGGCTCGCCCGCATCGCCCCGACAAGGGCCGCTCCGGTTCCGAGCCCCGACAGCACGGCCCGGGAGGCCCAGATCGTGCGGAACAGACCCACCGATTCCGCGGCGACGAACACCGTTCCCGCTCGCTCGGATGTCTGCGATCTGCGTTCGGCGATCGACTCGACCGGATCACGCAGCAGAAGCAGTGAGGCCGCTGCCGCCACACAGCACACGATGTGCACCCAGAAGACCGACTGGGTCGAGCCGGAGAGATGGATCACCGCCGCCGCCACGAAGGGGCCGATGAAATAGCCGAGACGGAAGGTACCGCCGAGAGTCGACAGCGCCCTGGCGCGAAAGGCACGCGGCACGAAGCTGGTCATGAACGCGTGGCGGGCCAGTGCGAAGACGGCGGTGGAGAGGCCGATGGCGAAGATGCCGAGGCCGAGGATCCAGGGGTTGGGTGCCGCGAGGGCGGTCACCAGCCCGACGATGGAGAGGAGTGCCGCGTAGATCATGGCGGTGCGTTCGCCGATGCGGCTGACGATCCACCCGCTCGGAATGTCGCCGAAGAGCTCGCCGAGCAGGATCATCGAGGCGATGACTCCGGCGACCGCGAGCGATGCTCCGAGGTTGTCGGCCACCTGCGGGATGACCGGGATGATGGCGCCCTCGCCCACCGAGAACAGCAGCGTCGGCAGGATGGCCGGCAACGCGATCGAGCGGAAACTGAAGTCCGGCTCGCTGCTGCTCATCGCCTTCGAGGCTACCCGCTCAGGGGGCGAAGGCCCGCACCCGGTAGTCTTGACGGCGATATGGACGAGCTCGATTTTTCTGAACAGATCGCCGCACTCCGCTCGACCTTCGCGGACATCCGCGCCGTCGTCGGCGTGGAGAAACTCCAGCGTGAGATCGCGGACCTGAGCGAGCAGGCCGGTGTGCCCGACCTCTGGGACGACACCGACAAGGCCCAGAAGATCACCTCCGACCTCAGTCACCGCCAGGCAGAGCTCGCAAAGATCGTGAGCATCCAGAGCCGGCTCGATGATCTCGAGATCATGGTCGAGCTCGCCAATGAGGAAGAGGATGCGTCGGCTGCGGCCGATGCAGAGGCCGAACTCTCCAGCATCCAGAAGCTGCTCGGTGAGCTGGAAGTGCAGACTCTGCTCAACGGCGAGTTCGACTCGCGCGCCGCCGTGCTCACCATCCGGGCCGGCGCCGGGGGAGTGGATGCTTCGGACTTCGCCGAAATGCTGATGCGCATGTACCTCCGCTGGGCAGAGCAGCACAACTACCCGGCGAAGGTGCTCGACACGAGCTACGCCGAAGAGGCCGGAATCAAGTCGACGACCATCGAGGTCGACGCGCCCTACGCCTTCGGCACGATGAGCGTCGAGGCCGGCACGCATCGTCTCGTCCGCATGAGTCCGTTCAACTCCGCGGGCAAGCGGCAGACCAGCTTCGCTGCGGTCGAGGTGATTCCGCTGATCGAGACCACCGACGTGATCGAGGTGCCCGAGGGCGACATCCGCGTGGATGTCTTCCGCTCGAGCGGCCCCGGCGGCCAGTCGGTGAACACCACGGACTCTGCCGTGCGCATCACCCACATCCCCACCGGCACCGTGGTGTCGATGCAGAACGAGAAGAGCCAGATCCAGAACCGGGCTGCCGCCATGCGGGTGCTGCAATCCCGGCTGCTTCTCATCGAACGGGAGCGCGAGGCCGCCCAGAAGAAGGAGCTCGCCGGTGTGATCACCGCGAGTTGGGGCGACCAGATGCGCAGTTACGTGCTGGCGCCGTACCAGATGGTGAAGGACCTGCGCACGGACTACGAGGTCAACAACCCGACGGCGGTCTTCGACGGGGACCTCGACGGCTTCATCAACGCCGGCATCAAGTGGCGTAAGCGCGACCAGAGCGAATAACTCGCCCCGGTCTCGATACGCTCGCTGGCGCTCGCTACTCGACCACCCGCTTGCCTGGTGGTCGAGTAGGTCGCCCAGCGACCGTATCGAGACCTCGACCGAGACCTAGCCCCGAAGCGTCTCCGGAGCATCCCCGAAGTCGTCGATCGGAAGACGGACCCCACCCTGCAAGGCGGACTGGTGCGCGACGATGCCGGGAAGGGTGAACCGCGCGGCGACCCAGGCGTTCACCGGAGGAAGCGTTCCGTCGACGACCGCGGTGACGAAGTCGTCGGCCAGGAAGTGGTGGCTGCCCTCGTGCCCGTCCGGTGCGCCGAGGAAGCTCTCGGGCAGGCGCGTGGCGTCGTGCACCGGGGCATGGCCGGAGATGAAGGAGGCGCGCAGCTCCGGCGCGACGTGCGCCAGTGCCGGGTCATCCGCATCCATGGTCTCGGCGGTGGCGAGAAGCGCGGTCACGTCTTCGACGCCCTCCTTGTTCTGCCAGACCGACACCTCGGCGAGCTGTTCGAAGCTACCCTCGGTGCCGAAGAAGCGGAAGCGGGATTCGCGGATGTGCGAGGGGTAACCCACCCGTCGCATTTCGTTGATGCGCATCGATCCTCCGCCGTCCAACTCGAAGAGCGCCGTCGCGTTCGAGAAGTCGTTGTCGAACATGCTGGTCTCCCGGTCGAAGACCCCATCGCCGCGGTCATCCGTCACCCCGATGCAACTCACGCTGACCGCGTGGGTCGGGATCGCGCCGAGCACTCCGCCGATGGAATGGGTGGGGTAGAGCATGGGAGGGTAGCTCGCGGTGCGCTTCCACTCGGGTCCGCCACTGTATTCGTAGGCGGCATAGAATCCGAGATCCATGTCGTGCACGTAATCGCCCTCGGCGTAGAAGACCCGACCGAAGGCCCCCTCGGCGAACTTCTCCCGGGCGTACACGGTGGCCGGGTTGTAATAGCTGGTCTCACCCATCATGTAGGTGAGGCCGGTTTCACGCACGGCGTCGATGATCGCGGCGATCTCGTCTTCGGTGATCGCCATGGGCACTGCCGAATAGACGTGCTTGCCCGCCCGGAGGGCTTCGAGCACGAGCGCCCCGTGGGTCCAGCGCTGGGTGAAGATGGCGATCGCATCCACGTCGGAGGCCAGCATCGCAGCGAAGTCGGTGACGGTGCCGTCGAGCCCCTGGGCCTCGTTCAGCTCCGATGCACGCTCCGGGAGCAGGTCCGTCACCAGAACCCGCGAAACCTGTGGGTGGAGTTTGAACAGCTTCGAGAACTGGCCGGCGAACTGGCCGGCGCCGACGACGCCAATGGAGATCGACATGAGCAACCTTTCTGGGAAGAGCAGCGTCCTCGCTGCGCGAATCTTTACTTCGCGATCAAATCTACTCGAGTAGTCCCTGTCGGTGCTTTCTGAGAGTCGTGACATCCGGCCTGTCGCTCTTCCTGATTCGGGAGTAGCTCCTTAGAGTCAAACGGTCATGATTCGGTTTGATCAGGTAACCAAGCTCTACAAGGGGAACGCGCGCCCGGCGCTCAATGCGGTGACGCTTGAGATCCTTCGCGGCGAATTCGTGTTCCTCGTTGGAGCGTCCGGCAGCGGCAAGTCCAGCTTCCTGCGCCTCGTGCTCAAGGAGGAGAACCCCTCGAAGGGGCAGATCCATGTGCTCGGGCAGAATCTCGGGCAACTCACCAGCCGCAAAGTGCCCTATTTCCGGCGCAATCTCGGGGTGGTATTCCAAGATTTCCGACTCCTCCCGCAGAAGAACGTGTTCGACAACGTGGCCTTCTCGCTCCAGGTGATCGGCAAGTCCCGCGGATTCATCCAGGAGGCGGTTCCGGATGTGCTGAAGATGGTCGGCCTCGCCGGCAAGACCAACCGGCTGCCTCACGAGCTCTCCGGCGGTGAGCAGCAGCGCGTCGCGATCGCGCGCGCCATCGTGAACAAGCCCGCGATCCTCCTGGCGGATGAGCCGACGGGAAACCTCGACCCCTCCACATCCGCCGGAATCATGACCCTGCTCGAGCGCATCAGCCAGAGCGGCACCACAGTGATCATGGCCACCCACGACGCGGGGATCGTCGACCAGATGCAGCGTCGTGTGATCGAACTGGTCAGCGGCCAGATCGTGCGTGATGAACGTCAGGGCGGCTACCAGACCCAGACCATTCCCGTGCAGGGCTTCGGTCCGGCATCCGTCTCCCGCTCCAACCTCGGCATCGCCGGGCAGGCCGAGGAGGTCTCGCGATGAGGTTCGGCTTGATCATGTCCGAGGTCGGCAACGGCCTGCGGCGCAACATCTCCATGGTCGTCTCGGTCATTCTCGTCACCTTCATCTCGCTCACCTTCGTGGGCGCCGCTATCCTGCTGCAGTTCCAGATCGGGCAGATGAAGGGTTACTGGAACGACCGCGCGCAGGTCTCGGTCTACATGTGCACCGACTCCTCGACGGCCGGCCAGTGCAACCTGGTCGAGGCGACGAAGAGCCAGAAGGCGGATGTCGAGTCGCAGCTCAAGTCGCCCGCGCTGGCCGGGCTGATCAAATCGGTCACCTTCGAGAACCACGACCAGGTCTACAAGAACTACAAGACCTACTTCAAAGACACCACCGGTGCCGACTTCATCACACCGGCCTTTCTCTCTGAGACCTTCTCGATCAATCTCAAGGACCCGTCGAAAGCCGATGTGATCCGGGAGAGCGTTGCGAGCCTCGCCGGCGTCGAGCAGGTAGTTGACCAACGCAAGTACCTCGATCCGATCTTTGCTGCGCTCAACGCCGCGAGTCTCACGGCGGTGAGCATCGCCGTGCTCATGCTCGTGGCCGCTGTGCTCCTCATCGCCACCACGATCCGACTCTCGGCATTCTCGAGGCGGCGGGAGTTGGGGATCATGCGCCTGGTGGGCGCCTCGAACCGGTTCATCCAGACCCCGTTCATCCTGGAAGGGGTGATCGCCGCGCTCATCGGATCGGTGCTCGCGAGCCTCGCGGTCGTCTCGATCGTGCGGTTCTTCGTGCAGGGATACCTCGGCACGCAGTCCCTCGACACCCCGTTCATCGGTCTGTCGGAGGCATACATCGTCGTGCCGATCCTCCTCGTGGTCGGAGCTGTGCTCGCCGCGGCATCCGCGAGTTTCGCGATCAGCCGCTACCTGAAGGTCTAGACCCCGTTAGAGTGGAGGGCTGCGCGCGGATGGTCTGGGCGCAATCAATCCAGGAGTGAATCGTGCCGAAGGAACGTGGCCAGAAGGTTGTGGCCACCAATCGCAAAGCGCGCCACGACTACACGATCGAAGACACCTATGAGGCGGGACTGGTTCTCACCGGTACCGAGGTGAAGTCGTTGCGTGAGGGTCGGGCGTCCCTCGTCGACGGCTACGCCTTCGTCGAGTACGGCGAAGCCTGGCTCGATGCCGTGCACATTCCCGAATACAACCAGGGCACCTGGAACAACCATCCCCCCCGCCGCAAGCGCAAACTCCTCCTGCACAAGGCGCAGATCCTCAAGATCCACAACAAGACCAAAGAGGGCGGCTACACCCTTGTCCCGCTGAAGATCTACTTCAGCGACGGACGCGCAAAGGTCGAGATCGCCGTCGCCAAGGGCAAGCGCGAGTATGACAAGCGCCAGGCGCTGCGAGAGCGCCAGGACAATCGCGAGGCGGATCGTGCCATGTCCGCGCGCCGCAACCTCGGCGACTGAGGGTTTTCTGCACCCGCATGTCGCGGGAGGGGCGGAGCCAGCGTGCCTCAGCTGGCGACGAACCGCGCGTCTACGACCGCATCGATCTCGATGTCCTCCGGCGTGAGCGAGAGCTCCGGCGCGGAGCCGGCGGCCATCATGCGTGACATCGGGTGGGGTGCTCCGCCCGCGGAGGCGCCCACCTGGTCGCCGAGCATGCCCGGATCGGCGAGCGCGACAGCGCGCACGGAGCCGAGCCCGATGCTCTGGGCGTAGACGCTGGCCTTCGCCACAGCGTCCTTCACCGCCCGCGATCGCACCTCCGCGATCACCGCCGTCTTGCGCCCCTCCGTCAAAGCCCAGGTGATCGCGCCGACGGTGAGGCCGTCGAGAACTGCCACCTTCTCGATCCACTCCGCCATCACGGCGAAATCATTGAACTTGACGCTGAATCCGATCCGCGAGTGGAAGACGGGTGGCAGTTGTGCGCCGTCGTGGCTCCAGGGTCTGGTGCTCCAGACCTGGATGCTGTCGCTCGACCACCACGTGATCGGACCGGTGGCGGGGGCATGCTGCTGCGCCAGCAGCGAACGTACGGTGGATGACACGGCGACGGTCTCGGCGAACACCGGTTCGCGGATCGGCCCTTCGAAACCGACCGAGAGCTGCACGGTGGCCCGTTCCGGCGGATAGAACGACGAGAATCTGCCCTGCACGGTGATGATGGTGTCGGTCATGATCGTCTCCATTGGTGTCCGGTCGTGCCCTCATCATTCCACGGGCGGTGGATTCTGCCCGGGCATCCGACGTATGCTTGAGGGCTGCCGACAGGCAGTGTGGTTCGCTTGCGGACCGTGACAATTCAACAGCGCGCGATAGCTGCTCACTCTTCCTGCACGTCGGGAAGGTGCACCTGGGGATGATCGGTTTCGACATTGCCTGCGTGAGTGTGAGAAGCGGGTCGAGGATGCAGGGTTATCTCGTAAACGACCTCTGCAAACAATAAGTGCGAAATCTAACCGCGCTGACTTCGCTCTCGCTGCCTAAGCAAGAGCACTAATGAAGTCCGTCAGTCTGGGGATGCTCTCTAACCGGATCCTGGCGTAATTTAGGGAGATTGCTGCGGTGTTGCGTCTCAGGGCGCCGCGGGACTTGAACTGGGACTGGGCTCGTCGGATTGGATGCCAGTGGCAAATTCCGGAGCCGAGCAGAACGCTTTCACTGGATACACCCGTAGAAGGCATATGACCACAGCAGTGGACGGGGGTTCAATTCCCCCCATCTCCACCCTTGCGGCTGTCGCGCGTTGTTGAATGGTCGTAACAGACCTGCCGAATGTGGCATCCGTGGCGCTGAAGGCGGGACATCGACGCATGGCCAGGAAGCGCGAGAAGCGCCCTGTTCCGGGCCCTCCCAAGCTGAGCCGACCCTACGTGCGTATCCCCGCGGGAGAGCCGATCTCCCTCGAGCGGGCCGTGGAAGAGGGGCTGCTGATCGCTCGCTCCGCCCTCACCATGGATGTCAAGAATCGCATCATCGTGAGCGCCCTGCGCGATGACCACCGCTTCGATGCGGCGGAGACCGCGTCATGGGTCGCGCTGGAATTGACCAACCTCTCCGCAGAGCAGGCCGGGTATGCCGCGCGGATGACCGAGTTGGCAAACAGCCTCACCAGCGCCAGCGGTACGACCTCGAAAGAGCACGACTACGGCCCGCGGGACTTCCGTCAACTCACTCGCCGCGGCCTGGCGTACTCGTCCCTGTCTGACGAGCTCGCGCGGCTGGTGGATGATCGGGACTTCGTCGAGAGCGTCACGGAGGATGCCCGCAGCCAGGCCTGGTCGGAACTCGGCACCGCGATCGAATCGCGGCTCGACCACGGACCGATGCAGAAGCCGGATACCGACTACGAACTCGAACGCGATACGCGTCTGCGAGCCTTCATCGCCATCGATCTCGCCCGCTTGCGGCGGAGTGCCGGCGAGATCGATTCGCACTGAGCCGGCTCAGCCCAGCCGCAACCAGAGGAACCGGTGGGCACCGAGAGTGATCCCGCCCGACAGCGTCACGACGTGACCCGTCACTAGGTCCATCGCGCGCTCCGGCATCCCGGACAGTGTCTCGGCCGAGACCTCTGCGGGGCCGTCGGAGAAGTTCGCGAGCACGAGCACGGTGGTGTCGGGGCCAGGACGTTGGTAGCCGAGCACATGCGGGTTATGGGTACCGAAGGGCACCAGTCGTCCGCCCGCGAACTCGCTGGTGTAGCCGCGCACCTCGATCAACTGGCGCAGCCCCTGGTAGATGCGACCGGCATCCGTGGTCGGGTCTGCGCGGGTCGCGTAGGCGGATGCCGGGTAGGGCGGTCGACCCACCCAGCGACTGTCATCGGCGTGCGTCAGCACCTCGAGATAGCCGTAGTCATTGAGCTGACCCACCTCGTCACCGAGATAGAGCAGCGGGATGCCGCCGGTACTCAGGATGATCGAGTGGGCGAGCAGGATGCGATCGATCGCCCCGGCATCGTGTGCTTCCATCCCCGCCAGTGACGCGGTCGTGCCCGAGATGCGGCAGTCACCGGTGCGGGGATTGTCCTGGAACGGCACCCCGCGGGCGAAGCTGCCCTCGAAGCGATTCACGTAGAACGAATTGAGGAACCGGCGATGGTCTGACTCGTCGATGCCGAGCTCCGCGGCATCCTCGTCGGCGAAGGTCCAGCCGATGTCATCGTGGCTTCTCACATAGTTGACCCAGGCCGTGCCCGGGACGATCGCGTGCCGACGCTCGAGGGCCTGCGAGAGCAAGCCCACCTCGCGGGTGGCGAGCGAGTTCCAGATGAGCGCCATCTGCAGTGGGTTGTAGCTCAGCTGGCATTCCTCGAGCGAGATGTATTCCGCGACCTGGTCGGGGTGCACGATGGCCTCCGACTTGAAGAGCACGGATGGCGCGGCGATGCGGCACACCGCATTGAACGCCTGGATCAGCAGGTGCGCCTCCGGAAGGTTCTCGCTGCTCGTTCCGAGCTGTTTCCAGATGAAAGCGACGGCGTCCATGCGCAGCACGTCCACCCCGAGGTTGGCGAGATGGAGCATTTCGCCCGCCATCGCGCGGAAGACTGCGGGATTGCGATAGTTGAGGTCCCACTGGAAGGAGTGGAACGTGGCCCAGACCCAGCGACCGTCGGGCAGCGGAACGAAGGAGCCGGAATGGTCGTCGGGGAAGATCTCCCGCACGGTGCGCTCGAATTCGTCGGGCATCGTGCGGTCCGGGTAGATCCAGTAGAACGCCTCGTGCTCGGGGTCGCCGGCGAGGGCTTTGCGGGCCCACTCGTGCTCGTCGGAGGTGTGGTTGAAGATGAAGTCGAGCACCAGCGAGATGCCGTTGGCGCGCAGTTCCGCGGCCAGTTCGGCGAGTTGCGTCATGGTGCCGAGGCTCGGGCTCACGGCGCGATAGCTCGACACCGCGTAGCCGCCATCCGAGTTGTCCTCCGGGGCGAGGTACAGGGGCATGAGGTGCAGGTAGGTCAGCCCGAGCTCTCGGAAGTAGGGGATGCGCGAGCGGAGGCCGGTGAGATCGCCGGCGTAGAGGTCCACGTAGCAGACGCCACCGAGCATCCGGTTCGACTGGTACCAGTCCGGCAGGGTCGCGCGACGGGAGTCGAGGGCACGGAGGTCGGCGGGGCGACGCTGCCAAGACTGGGCACAGTCGATGGCGAGGAGGGCGAGTTGCTCGCTTGCCTCGGCCCCGTCACCGTAGATGCGGCGGAAGAGTTCGCCGAGCCGGGGGGACTCGGCGTCGAATCGCTCTTCGAATGACGCCCAGTCCGCGTCGGTGGTGGTGTCACGGCGGCTGGCCGAGACTCGGTCGCGGAGGGGAAGCGGCGTCGCTTCCGTCCGCTCGTCAATAGGGCGCACGGCTGCAAGTGTAGGTGGCGCAGTCAGCCCCGGCTCGCTGGTGCCGTCGCGATTCGGCGATGAACCGACTTGGTCTGGAGGTAGGCGGCCAGGCCTTCCGGCCCGAACTCGGTGCCAAGGCCCGAGTCGTGTCGGCCCGCGAATGGTGCCGCGTGATTCGAGGCGAAGAAGTTGATTCCGACGGAACCGGTGTCCAGCCGGCCGGCCAGGGCGAGAGCCGCATCGTCATCGGTCGAGAAGATTGTGCCCCCGAGACCGAAGCTCGTGTCATTGGCGATCGTCACCGCTTCGTCTATCGACGAGTACCTGAGGATCGACAGCACCGGCCCGAAGATCTCCTCCCTGGCGATGCGCATGTCCGGTGTCACGTCGGCGAAGACGGTCGGAGTCACCCAGAAACCGCGATCGAACGGGGGCGGCACGTCACCGCCCGTGGTGGGCCGTGCGCCCTCGGCGATCCCCGAGCGGATGTAGCTCACAACGGTGTCACGCTGGGCGGAGGTCGCCGACGGCCCGAACACCGTTGCCGGGTCGAGCGGATCGCCCTGCGGGGCGGCCGCGATGGTCGCCGTGACCATGTCGACGGCCTCGGCGTAGCGCTCGGCGGGCACGAGCATCCGGGTGGAGATGTAGCAGGTCTGTCCGGTGTTACGCATGCACGTACGGATGAGCACGCGGGAGAGGGCATCCAGGTCGACATCGGGCAGCAGGAGCGCGCTCGACTTGCCTCCCAGTTCCAGCGTGACGGGTCTCAGCAGCTCTCCGCAGGTGGCGGCGATGGAGCGCCCGACCGGCGTGGACCCGGTGAAAGCCACCTTGGAGACCAGCGGATGTCGCACCAGCGCGTCACCGATCGCGCTCGGCCCGGTGATCACATTGAGCACTCCGGAGGGGAGCCCGGCTGCTGCCGCGGCATCCGCGATGAACCGGATCGACAGGGGAGTCGCCGACGCCGGCTTGATCACCACGGTGCATCCGGCCATCAGCGCCGGTGCCAATTTCGCGACGACGAGGTTGATCGGGAAATTCCAGGGTGCGATGAGGGCGCAGACGCCGATGGGTTCTCTGAAGACCACGGTTTCGGCGGAGCCATCCGGGAACGGTCGGATGTCCGTCGCGGCCAGGTGGTTCGCGAGTCCGGCGTAGTAGCGGAAGATGCTCGCGGCATTCGCCGCCGCCCGAGAGGTCTCCGCCACCGGCGAACCGTTCTCGAAGGTATTGGTGTGCGAGAGGGGCTTGGAACGCTTCTCGATCTCGTCGGCGAAGCGCAGCAGGATGGCCGCCCTGGTGGAGGGCGTGACATCGCGCCATCCCGTGCCGACGAAGGCGCGGTGCGCCGCGGAGACCGCGCGATCGAGGTCCGCCGCGGTGGCCTGGGGTACCGATCCCCACACCTCTCCGGTGGCGGGGTTCGTCACGGCCGTGCGACCGGATCCATCGGACCGCTTCCATCCCCCGTCGATGAACAGGTCGTCGGTGTGCGTGTACGGCAGCTCGGGTGCTCCGCCGGCGAGCGGGGATGGCTGGTCGACAAGGCGGGTGCGCATCAGATCAGCGACGTCCGGAGCAGCGCTTCCGCGCGCTCGAGTTCGGTCAGCGCCATCTCGAGCGCCGCGGAGGTGATCAGCTCCGGGATGATGTCCGTTCGCAGGCGCTGGCAGTAGGCCGAGGGAACCTGGCCGAACCAGCTCGACGCGAGAGCGATGCCCGCCGGGGTGAATCTCCACAGCCGGTCCGCGTCGCGCACGAGCGAATCCTCGATCGAGTACGACTCGGCCCGGGTGTCATGGCCGTCGATGATGTCGGTCACCCTCGCGATGAACTCGGCGTCGAAACCGAGCCCGGGCAACACCTCCCGCGCGATCTCGCAGCCCTTGATCTCATGTTCGAAGCGGATCTGCGCGCGGCGCCAGTCCTTGCCGAACCCCTCCGAGATGATCTTCGTCTCGTCGACCCGTGCCCAGCCCGTGTCGTGCAGCAGGATGGCCACGCGCACGACGAGGGAGTCTGCCTCCGGGTAGGAATCGCAGAGCCTCTCGGCAAAAGCGAACGAGATGGGGATGTGGATGTTATTCCCCCTGGTCTGCATCTCGACCTCGACCGCTCGCCACAGCCCGTCCAGGTCGGAGGCGGAGTCGGCCGCGATGGCGATGGGGGAGGTATCCACCGGATGTTGGGTCTGAAGCGTCACGACGCTCTCACTTTCTTTCTAGCGCTGGCTCGGCAGCGAGGAGCTTTTTGAGGGAGACGGAGGTGTCGGTCACGAGCCCGGCCGGGATCGCCTGGCCCGTGTGGAGGGCCTGTCGCACCGTGATGAAATCCAACGGGCAGTTGATGCAGTCCGCGGCGATGATCTCGCCGTCGCGGTAGTAGAGCACGGAGAACTTCTCGGAATCGGGGTCGCCGCGCAGGACGACCTGGTCGTGTCCCGTCGAGAGGCCGGCGATCTGCAGCTTCAGGTCGGCCTGATCGGACCAGAACCAGGGAACGGTCCGGTGCTCGGCATCGAGGCCCAGTAGGGTGGCCGCAGCCACCTTGGCCTGCTCCACCGAGTTCTGCACGCTCTCGAGACGCACCCGGCCGTTTCCGAAGTCGGTGATCGAGGGGTTCGGCATGTTCGCACAGTCTCCGGCGGCCACGGTCAGCCCGTCGGAGGTTCTCGCGTGGGAGTCGACGACGATGCCGTTGTCGATGGAGAGACCGAGCTGCTCCGCGAGTTCGGTACGCGGCACGACGCCAACGCCGATCAGCACGAGATCAGCCGGCACGATCGACCCGTCGCCGAGTTCGACGCCGGTGACCGAGCCGTTCGCCCCCGCGATCCGGGTGACCCGTGCATCGAGCACGACGGTCGTGCCGCGCCGGCGATGGGCCCGCAGGTAGAACTCGCTGGTGGCTTCGGAGACGGCTCGCCCGATCAACCGGGGGGCCGCTTCGAGCACGGTCACGGTCTTGCCAGAGGCGCGTGCACCGGCCGCGACTTCGAGGCCGATGAATCCGCCGCCGATCACCACGACGTTCTTCGCGGTGCGGAGGCTCCGCTCGAGGGCCGCCGCATCCTCGAGATCCCGCAGGTAGGTGACACCGCCGAGGTCCGAGCCGTCGAGCGGGATGCGGCGCGGGCTCGCGCCGACCGTGAGCGCAAGCCGCGCGAAGCCGAAGATCCGTCCGGATGCCGCAATGGCTTCGCCGCCCCGCGCATCTCGCGAGATGTGCACGATCTGTTCACCCGTCACGATGTCGATGTGATGGTCGGCGTAGAAGTCGGGAGTGCGAAAGGTGAGTGACTCCGCCGTCGCCTCCCCCTTCAGGAATGCCTTCGAGAGGGGTGGGCGCTGGTAGGGCGGATGCGCCTCCTCGCCGAGGAGCACGATCGGATCGGTGTCACCGAGCTCGCGGAGGCTCGAAGCGAGCTGCACCCCGGCCTGGCAGTTGCCGATGATGAGAGTGCCGCGGCGCTCCACGGAGGGAAAGTCGGACATGGCGGTCACACCTGTGTTTCCGGCGTGCGCACCCGTACGACGACGCCGTCGCTCAGCGACAGTTGGCACGAGAGACGGGAATTCTCCTGACGGTCGACTGCCGTGCCGTCGAGCATGTCGTCTTCGAGGTCCTGCATGGGAGGGAATGCGCCCATGCTTTCCTCGCACAGGAACACGTGGCAGGTCGCGCAGGAGAGACTTCCTCCGCACTCGGCGACGATCCCCGGCACGCCGTTACGAACGGCGGTCTCCATGACGGAGTCCCCGGGTTGGGCGTCGAGGGTGACCTCGCTGTCGTCCTGGGCGATGTAGGTGATGGTGGGCATTTTCGGGGTCTCCTAGATGAACTGCCGGCCGCCGTCGACCACGATGGTCTGGCCGGTGATGTAGGCGCTGTCGGGGCCGGCCAGAAACAGGGCCGTTCCCACGATGTCGTCGGGTTCGCTCGAACGACGGATCGCTCCGCGGTCGACCCCATAGCTCTCCGCATCCTCCATGAGTCCGTAACTCGCTTCGGTGAGCGTGAACCCCGGGGCGATCGCGTTGACCGTGATGGAGCGTGCGCCGAGCTCTTTCGCGAGCACCCGGGTGAGGGCGATCACGCCCCCCTTCGATGCCACGTAGTGCGCCCAGTGGGCCGATCCGCTCATGACGGTGGCCGAGGAGAGGTTGATCACGCGGGCGCCCTCCGAGAGGTGCGGTGAGCACGCTCGGGTCACCAGCCAGGGGCCCTTGAGGTTGACGGCCATCACCCGATCCCACTCCGCCGGGTCGATCTCGGTGAAGGGGGAGCGTGTGATCGTCGCGTAGATCGCGGCGTTGTTGACGATCACCTCGAGGTGCCCGCCTCCGAACTCCGCTGCCGCCGTCGCCATTGTCGACACCGACTGCAGGGAGGTCACGTCCACGGCGATCGCGAGCGCTCGTCCACCGGCAGATTCGATGAGGGCCGCCGTCTCCGCAGCGCCCTCGAGATTGACATCGGCGACCACGACCCGGGAGCCCTGCCCAGCGAAGGCGAGGGCGAAGGCACGGCCGAGGCCACCGGCCGCACCGGTGACGAGCACCGTCCGTTCGGTGGTCGCGGCCGTGCCCGCGTCAGGCATGGCTGCTTGCGAGGGCGGGCTCGGCGACCACCGGGGCGTCGATGATCGTGACCCTTCCGGTGTTGCCATCGACGCGGAGCCACTGTCCCGTCGTGATCTCGGCGGAGGCCGTGCCGGTTCCGGTCACCGCCGGCATGCCGTACTCGCGGCAGACGATCGCGGCGTGGCTCATCATGCCGCCGATGTCCGTGACGGTAGCCCTGATCTTGCCGAAGATCGGACCCCACGACGGTGCGGTGACGGGAGCAACGAGGATGTCGCCCACCTGCACCTCCGAGAGCTGGTCGGAGCTGCTGATGACCCTGGCCGGTCCCTCCGCGATGCCGCTCGAGGCGGCCATTCCGCGGAACTCGCCCTCCGGAGCATCCGAGTCGCCCAACCAGTTCGCGATCTGGTCGGAAGTGATGCCCCACAGCATCAGGGTGAACGGCTCGGTGATGACGGCGGGCGGGGTGTTGAGAGCGGGCTGCGGGCGCTGCTGGGACAGGGCGTCGATGATCACCGCACGGCGAGCGATCTCCGCCGGCCAGTAGTCCGGGCCGATGGCCGGGGCGCCGACAGCCCACCCGGTGACGTAGTCGAAGAGTGCCTCACGAACCTCGTCCCGGCGCAGGTAGAACATGTCGTTCGGGTTCGCCCAGAAGCCCTGCTCGTGCAGCATGTTCGACAGCTGCCGCGCCTTTCGCCAGAACACGCCCATCGTCCAGTGCTCGATGTAGAAGTTGTGGTTCTCCACGTAGGGATAGACCTGCCTGGCGAGGCCGAGCTTGCCCTGGAACGCTTCGAGCTGCTCTGGCGAGAGCAGTTCGGAGTACTCCTCGGTGATGCGGTCGCGCTCAACGATGAGTTCGGCGACGGGTCGGTCGATGTTCTCGCCGACTTCGAGCCGGGAGATGTAGTCGCCGATGTATCCGAGCGGAAGCTCGAGGTAGTCCATCCAGTACTTGTCGTGGGCGTAGAAACCGTTGCCGACCGTGAAGTTGAACCACGGGTCCTTGGCTTCCTCCCACGCGGCGAGCCACGCTGACCCACCGGTCGCCGCTCCGATCGCGGCAAGGGTCGCGCCCGGGTCGGCCGTGTTGCCGAAGTGGCCGGTCAGGTCGAGTTCGATAGCGAGCTTCGCCAGCTTCTTGAGCTCGTCATCCGGTCGGAACAGCTCCATGTCCACTCCCTGCACCATTTTCGCGACGGCCTGGTCCGGGATGCCGGGGAACACCTCTGTGCAGTAGGTGAAGAAGTCGAGGTAGGCGACGTAGCCGAGGTTCAGGAATTCGAAGTGGTACTGCCAGGCGCGGTAGGCGAGAGAGATGAGCTTGTCGAAGGTGTTCATGAGGTCGTCGTTCGGGCCGGTGCCCTTTCCCGATAGCACGTCGTCGATGTCGACGGCATCCGGCAGCGCCTCGAAGCTCAGGGCGTTGAGCTCCTCGATCGTCGAGTGGATCTTGCCCTTCCAACGCTCGAGCAGGGTGTCCCAGTTCTGGAAGTAGTGGCCGGCGCGCTGCATGAACTGGGGCACCCGTGCCGCGATCTCGTCGGGGGCGACGCCGACCGGGGACATGAAGACGTAGCCGTTGTGGATGCGGAACTCGATGCCGTTGGCTGGCGGGATGAGCAGGTGGCGCGAGTTGTACTGGCCGAGACAGGACACGGCGAACTCGAACCCGATCGTCTCGAAGGGCTTCGTCACGGTCGGCCAGTGCTGGCTGTCGCAGAACCAGAATTTGCTCTCCTCGACCTCGCGTCGATTCTCCTGGAAGACGAGGTTGTAGGCGTAGAGATCCTTCCACCCCTCGCCGCACTCTGCGGGCTCGAGGGCGTAGGGACTCGGGAATGACTTCTCTGTCATGTCAGGCAACCGTTCTGTTGGTGGTGCGTCTCTTGGTGGTGCGTCTCTTGGTGGTGCGTCTTAGGCCCGGGCGGCCTGTGACAGGAGTGATTTGGTGATGCTCTCGATACCGAATCCGGCAGAGGCGATGGTGATCGTTCCGCTGTCGGTCGTCGAGAACACGGTCTCGGGCCGGGACTGGAGCAACAGCAGGTTCTCGCCGGCCGGGAGGTCCCGGTCGAGCGCCCATTCGATGTCCTGGGGCGCCTTGAAGTGCCGCTCGGCCCTCTTCGCGATCGCTGCAATCGCGGTGATTTCGGCGCCGTCGATGCAGAACTCGTTTCTGCGCGGTCCGGTCACCTCCATCTCGACGAGGGCTCGAGCACCGACATCCGGAACGAGTTCGGCGTGCTTGTCACCCAGGGTCTGTCTGACGACCATGAGCATGACCTTGTCGACCATGATGTTGTCGGGTGTCACCTGGCCGGAGACGACGAGCTCACCGAGTCCGTAGGAGGCTTCGATGACGATCTTCGATCGGTCACCCGTTGTGGGGTCCATCGTGATGGCCACGCCGGCCACCCTCGCGTTCACCATCTTCTGCACGGCGACGGCCATCGACAGTCCCTCGTTCGGGATCTTGTTCTTCAGGCGGTAGATGATTGCGCGTGAGGTGTACAGGGAGGCCCAGCACCGGCGGATGTGCTCGGTCACCTCCGAGAGGCTCGTGAGCCAGAGGTAGGTGTCTTGCTGCCCGGCGAAGCTGGCCTCCGGAAGATCCTCCGCCGTCGCCGACGAGCGAACGGCCACGGGGACGGGGCTGTCGAACCGGGACTGGAGTGCCGCATAGGCCTCGACGGTTGCCGCAAACAGTTCCTTCGGCACCGGGCGGGACGTGATCTCCGACCGCAGCCTCTCCGACACCCGATCGACGGCATCGATGTCGTCCGCATCGAGGCTGAGGAGGAGGGAGTGGATGTCGTCGGCGATGCCGGCCTCGGCGATGAACGCGTCATAGGCGGCGGTCGTGATGGCGAATCCGGGCGGCACCGGCATGCCGGCTGCGGTCAGGGCGACGAGTGACGCGCACTTGCCGCCGAGGAGCGCGTGCTCCGGCGGGGTGTCGTCGTCGAAGAACTGGATGAATGGGTGACTCATTTTTCGAACTCCCAGCGGACGGGCACCGACGTCGGTGCGCGGAATGACAGGTTCTCTCCGAAGGTGATCTTCTCCCCGTCGACGAGTCGGAGGGTGGGAACGGCTGTGATCGTCTCCTCGATCACGATCCGGTCCTGCAGCTTTGCGAGGATATTGCCGAGGCAGTAGTGGATGCCGAATCCGAAGGCGAGGTGCACGCGGGCATTCGGGCGGCTCACGTCGAACACCTCCGGCTCCTCGAAGATGGTCGAGTCGCGGTTGGCTGACCCCATCAGCAGCAGGATGTCCGCGCCGCGGGGAATGGGGGTGCCGGCGATCTCGGTGTCGACGAGAGCCTTCCGGCGCCAGCCGACGATCGACGGGCTGAAGCGCAGAGTCTCGTCGATGGCACCGGGAATGCGGGTCGGGTCGTCGACGAGCTTCTGCCACTGGTCCGGATAGCTCAGCAGCAGTCGGATCGTGTTGGAGATCAGCGTGGTGGTGGTCTCGTGGCCCGCGAACAGCAGGCTGTAACAGACCGACGCGATCTCGTGATCGCTGATCTCCGCCCCCTCGAGCTGGGCACGCACGAGGTCTGCCACGAGGTTGTCTCCACCGTTCTCATGGGCGTCCGACACCAGTCGCAGGCATTCGTTCCAGTAGTCCACGAGGTTATGGGCGTGCGGGATCTGTTCGTCGTCGGAGAGATCGCCCCAGGTCATCGCCGCTCGTGAGTCCGACCACTTCTTGTAGGTAGGCACCATCTGGGGGCCGACCCCGAGGAGTCCGAGGATCGTGATGGTGGGGATGTCCACCGCGACGTCCGCGAGGAAGTCGCCGCGGGCATCCGGGTTAGCGAGCATCTGCTGGAGCAGCCGAGCAGTGTTCTCGCGGATGACCGGCTCGAGTGCCTTGAAGCGGCGGGGGCTGAATTCCTTCTGCACGATCGCGCGCATGCGAGTGTGCTCCGGGGGGACGCGGGCGGACAGTCCGGAGTACGCCGTGAACCCGCCCTCGTTCATGATGCGCACGGCTTCTGCGCTGCGCGGCCGAACCGGGGCCTGGGCGTTCTCGCTGCTGAAGGTCTGCCAGTCGGCGAAGACGGCCTTGATGTCCTCGTACCGCGAGACCACGTAGTACCCGATGCGCTCGTCGAACATGACGGGTTCCTCGGCGCGCAACTCGGCGTAGGAGGGAAAGGGATCGTTCATGACGAACGGCTCGTATCCGTGGTGGTCCGTGCGCGCACTGGGCACCGGGCATCCGCCGGTGGAGGCGGCGACGACCGGGGAAGAGGCGGTGGTCTGAGCGTTCACGTCGAGCTCCTTCTTGGGTTCCACACCTTCGTGGAGTTGGCACCATCTAACGTCGTCGGTCGGTCGAGCGAGCGGGATGTGTCCACTGGATGGACTCGAACTGCGCGAACGACTACCTCGCGGGTCGGCGGTGAAGCACCTCGTTGCGAAGCGTGGAGGCGGGAACTCGGGCGATCCCGGATTGGATCCGCTCGGCGGTGCCCAGCAGGATGGGCAGATTGTGCTCGAGCTGGTGTGCGCGAGAGGTCGGGAGCACCATGCCGAGGGCGGCGACGACATGCCCCTCGCCGTCGAAGACCGGAACAGCGATCGAGCACGATCCGAGACGCACCTCCTCAGACGCGATGGCGAATCCCTGGGCGCGGATCCGCTCCAGGTCCTTGCCGATCAGGGCGGGATCGGTCTTGGTGAACTCCGTGCGCTGCGCGAGGTCGCTCACGAGCACGGCGTCACGCACCCAGTCCTCCTCGAAGGCGAGCATCGCCCGCCCGACGGCGGTGGCATGCATCGGGAGGCGCCCGCCCACCCGGGAGGCCTGGGGAACCCTCCGGGTGCCGTAGACCCGGTCGATGTAGAGCACTTCGGCTCCGTCACGGATGGCGATGTGCACGGTCTCCCGCGTGAGTCCGAAGAGGTCCTGGAGAAAGGGGCGAGCCACATCGCGCAGTTGCCGGCCGGCGTGCTGGCCGAGCTCCCACAGCCGCAGGCCGATCTGGTACCGGCCGCGTGCATCCTTCTGCACGGCTCCCCACTCCTCGAGCTCGCCGAGGAGTCGATGGGTGGTGCTGTGGGGCAGGCCGCTCGCCGTGCTGATCTCGCTCAGGGACCGAGGGGCGGGGCTGTCCTCGAACACCGCGAGGATGCTCAGGATGCGGGACGTGACCGATTGCCCCGGAGTGGTCGTGCCGCCTGCCATGCCGCGCTCCTCACGCCCGGAACCACCGACAGCGTCGGCGCCGCTCACCGCACTGTGTGAGAAGTGTCTCACCGGATGAACGGGTGCCGGGGGACCAAGGTCACGCGCCGCGGTGATTTGTGGGTGCTACGGCGTCCACCAATCGGTGCGAATTCGCACAATGCAAGTGCGAAAAGAGCCGTTGACCCGATATTTGCGTGCAGGAATACTCAGTAGGTCGGGTCTTCGGTCTCGGCATTCCTCCAGCGCCGCCAGGAAAGAGAATCGATGAACAGCTCAACAGTGCCCCAGGCCGTTTCTCCTGACGGCGGTTCCCTTGCCGGGTTGCGAGCGCTCGTCACCGGCGGCGCGAGCGGCATCGGAGCGGCCTCGGCCCGCGCACTCGCGGCACGCGGTGCCCACGTCGTGGTCGCGGACGTCGATGCCACCGGCGCGGCAGCGCTCGCCGCCGAGATCGGCGGCTCCGCCTGGGCCGTGGACCTCCTCGACGCGGAATCCCTCACCGATGAAGCGCTCGCCACTCCGCTCGCGGGCGTCGACATCCTCGTGAACAACGCGGGCATCCAGCGGGTCAGTCCGATCGAGGAGTTCGATCCGGCCGACTTCCATCGCATCCTCGGGCTCATGCTCGAGGCTCCGTTCCTCCTGATCCGTGCCGCGCTTCCGGGTATGTACGCGCGCGGCTTCGGTCGCATCATCAATGTGTCGTCGGTGCACGGCATCCGCGCCTCGGCATTCAAGAGCGCCTACGTCGCGGCCAAACACGGCCTCGAGGGTCTCTCGAAGGTCACCGCCCTCGAGGGGGGAGAACACGGCGTCACCAGCAATTGTGTCGCGCCGGGATACGTGCGCACGCCGCTGGTGGAGAAACAGCTCGCGGAGCAGGCGGCGGTGCACGGCATCCCCGAATCCGAGGTGCTGAGCCGCATCATGCTCACCGAGAGCGCGATCAAGCGTCTGGTGGAGCCGGAAGAGGTGGCATCCCTCGTCGCCTGGCTCGCCTCGCGGGAGGCGGCGATGGTCACCGGCGCCAGCTACACCATGGACGGCGGATGGTCGGCTCGCTGAGCTCGCGGCCTCAGCGACTGGCGAGACCGAGCAGTTCGGCCTCGGAGGCAACCGTGCGATCCCGAAGGGCGTCGGCCACGGCTGCGACCGCCGGCTGGCGCAGTGATTCGCTGCGCAGCACCATCCAGTAGGGGAGTTGTTCCGCGAACTGGTCGGGCAGCAGTCTCACCAGGTCGGGATGACGGTCGGCCATGAAGCACGGCAGGAAGCCGATGCCCGAACCGGCGCGCGTCGCCTCCACATGCACGAAGACGTTCGTGGAACTGATCGAATCGCGCATCGTCGGCACGAGGCGGCGCGGGGCATCGAGGTCGTCCACCTGCAGCATCGAATCGACGAAATAGACGAGCGGATGGGTCATCAGCTCCGCGGCATCCGCCGGGGTGCCGACGCGGTCGAGGTAGTCGCGTGAGGCATACATGCCGAGAACGTATTCGCCGAGCTTCACCGCTTCGGCCCGGTGCACCTGCGGCGCGCCGACCACGACCTCGATATCGAGCCCGGAGCGGTGCTGCATCGCCCGGCGGGTCACCGTGAGGATCTCCACGCTCAGATTCGGATGCTGCCGCTGCAGCGCGGTGATGGCCGGTGTGGCGATGTAGGCACTGAAACCATCGGTGGCCGACATCCGCACCACGCCGCTGAGCTGGCGGGCGTCTTCTCCGGTGCTGCCGAGCCCCGCGATCGCCGCTTCCACGTCTTCTGCGGCACGCACTGCTCGCCGACCCAGCTCGGTCAGTTCCCAGCCCCCCACGGTGCGAGAGAGCACCCGACCGGAGAGCGTCGTCTCGAGCGCGGCGATGCGCCGCGAGACTGTGGTGTGGTTGAGGCCGAGGCTGTCTGCGGCAGAGGTGAATCGCCCCGTACGCGAGACGGCGAGCAGCACGAGAAGGTCATCGGGATTGGCGGATGTCGCGGCAGGCTCGAGCACATCTGCAAGTATGCACATAAAATGTGCGCAAGTGGTCATTGAGGCACGACGGGTCTGCAGCAATACTCAGTGAAGCCCCGACCGCTCGCCGTCAAGAACGCGCGGTCCCATCGACAGGTGTCAGAGACGACACTGGAGGAGAGCGACATGAACGTCAGCAGAAGCGTCGGAACGGCCGAGAGCGGGGGAGCCGCAGGGGAAGGTTCGGCGGGTGCCGTGACCAGCACCTCGGGACTTCGCAAGATCGTGGCCGCGTCCATGGCGGGAACTGTCGTGGAGTGGTACGAGTTCTTCCTCTATGCGACCGCCGCGAGCCTGGTCTTCGGCACCTTCTTCTTCCCGAACGCGGGCACCCAGCTCGACGGCATCATCGCGGCGTTCCTCACCTACGCCGTCGGTTTCGTCGCTCGCCCGATCGGCGGGATCGTCTTCGGTCAGATCGGTGACCGCCTCGGCCGCAAGCACACGCTGCAGGTGACGATCATCCTCGTGGGTGTCGCCACCTTCCTGATGGGCTGCCTGCCGGGCTACAACACCATCGGCTACTGGGCGCCGGCGCTCCTGGTCGCGCTGCGGTTCATCCAGGGCTTCGCCGTCGGCGGCGAGTGGGGCGGTGCCGTGCTGTTGGTCGCCGAGCACAGCCCCGACAAGGCACGCGGATTCTGGTCGAGCTGGCCGCAGGCGGCGGTGCCGGTCGGCAACCTGCTTGCGACGCTGGTGCTGCTCACGATGTCGTGGATCCTGCCGAACGACCAGTTCCTCAGCTGGGGTTGGCGAGTCGCTTTCTGGCTCTCGGCCGTGATCGTGGTGATCGGGTACTACATCCGCTCGCACGTCAACGAGGCGCCGATCTTCCTCGAGGCCCGCGCCCAGGTGGAGGCCGAGAAGGCCGTCAGCTATGGGGTGACCGAGGTGCTCAAGAAGTACCCGCGTGGCGTGCTCCAGGCGATGGGGCTCCGGTTCGCGGAGAACATCCTGTACTACATCATCGTGAGCTTCTCGATCGTGTACCTCGTGACGGTGCACCAGTACAACACCAGCCAGCTGCTGCTCGCCCTGTTGATCGCGCACGTCGTGCACTTCCTGGTGATCCCGCAGGTCGGTCGGCTCTCCGATCGCTTCGGACGCAAGCCGATCTACCTCATCGGCGCGGTACTCGGGGCCACCTGGGCATTCTTCGCCTTCCCGATGTTCGACACGCTGAACCCCGTGGTCATCGTCGTCGCCATCACGATCGGGCTGATCTTCCACGCGTTCATGTACGCCGGCCAGCCCGCGATCATGTCTGAGATGTTTCCGACCCGGATGCGCTATTCCGGGGTCTCCCTCGGCTACCAGGTCACCTCGATCCTGGCCGGGTCGCTCGCTCCCATCATCGCCTCGGCGCTGCTCCAGCAGTACAAGTCCTGGCTGCCGGTGGCCATCTACATCGTGATCGCCTGCGTGATCACCGCCGCGACGGTGCTCACACTGCGGGAGACCCGCGGGGTGTCGCTGCGCGACGTGGACTCGGCGGATGCCCGCAAGCACGGTCTCGTTCCGGCCGGGGGTCGCTGACACCCTCGCCTCCAGCGTGAGTTGCACTCTTCGGCGACCTGGACCACGGTCCGACCCGCAGAAGGGTGCAACTCGCGCGTCGTGCGGCCTACAGTGTCGGCATGGGTGAATCGCCTCCGCGCCGGTACCTCCGCCTCGACCTGGATTCTTTGCGCCCACCTCCACGGACACCGGTCGCCACGCGGGTGATCACGGATGAGCGGTTCCCGTCGATCGCGGAACTCATGGTGGAGGCCTACACCGCAACCATCGACTTCGAAGACGACACCGTCGACGACGCGCTCCGGGAGCTCTCGGTCGCAGCGGCGGGGGAGTACGGGGAGCCCCTCCGGCAGCACTGGCTCGAGGTGGTTCGGGACGACGGATCACCCTGCGCCGCCATCATCTGCACCCGTCTCTCCAGGATCCCGTTCGTGTCGTTCACCTTCACGAGTCACCGCGACACGCGCCGCGGGCTCGCGACCACCCTGGTGGCGGATGTCGCAACCGCTCTCCGGGACGAGGGGGAGACCGCCCTCAGCCTCGGCGTGACGGTGGGAAACCCCGCGGAACGGATCTACGAGCGGCTCGGTTTCCGGGACGCGGAACGGAAGCCGCCGGGGACCGCCTAGGCGAAGATGCGGAAGTCGAGCAGCTTGTAGACCGGCGTCAGCACGGCGAGCAGCGGGGCGAGAAGGCGAAGCAGGTAGGTGATCACGGTCACGTGGACGAAGTCGCCGAAGGCGAAGAGCGCGATGCCGATGAGGGCGAGGATCACGGCGGCCACCAAGCCGTTGGTGGTCTTGAGGAAGGGCGCCGCGAAGCCGACCGAGACGGCAAGAATGCCGATGTCGACGAGGAAGGCACCGGTCTCGGCATTGGGGGCGAGGTGGGAGACCGACCACAGGGTGATTCCGATGGCCCAGCCGAGCACGAAGACCAGGCCGGCGATCGGCTTGGTGAGATCGCGTGATGCGGGCATGGGGAACGCTCCTTCTTCCGGCAGCCGAACAACCGGCTGACGCAAACGATCTTATCGCGCAGCCGCCGGGGCTTTTGCGAGGTTGCTCGTCGCCCACGCCGCGAGTTCGTCGAGCGCGGGCAGGAGGGCGAGCCCCGAGGTCGAGAGCCGGTACGACACGGACACGGGTGGTCCGGCATCCACGGTCCGCTCCACGATGCCTGCCGCGACCAATTCGGTGAGGCGCTCCGAGAGCACCGAATCGCTGATGCCGACGACCGCTCTCTTGAGCTCGGCGAAACCGGCCGTTCCGGTCTTGAGAGTGCCGAGGATGACCCCGTTCCAGCGCTTGCCGAGAAAGTCGAACGCTCTCGCGAGCGCGGAGTCGCACATTCGCGGGTCGGATTCGGCGCTGATCTGGTCGGGCATGGAATGCAGTCTACAGTGCTACTGTTACACAAGCAGCTAGTTTTATACTAGTAACTTCATCTTTACGATCGGATTGCCATGACTCTTTCCTCAGCTCCCGCCCTCGACTCCCTGAACGACGCCGGTCGCTCGCTGCTGTTCACCGAGGCGCGCACCGCCAACACCTTCGCAGACGTCCCGGTGACGGATGCCGAGCTCTCCCAGATCTGGGACCTCGCGAAATGGGCGCCCACCCAGGCGAACCTCCAGCCCCTCCGCGTCGTCTACGTGCAAAGCCCCGAAGCTCGTGCACGGCTCGTCCAGCACATGTCCGACGGCAATAAGGAGAAGACGCTCGCCGCGCCGGCCGTCGCCGTACTCGCCCTCGACTCCCGATTCCACGAGCACGTGTCGACGGTCATGCCCTTCATGCCGCAGCTCGAGGAGGTCTTCGAGGGCAACGAGGATGCCCGCTTCAGCACCGCTCGCCTCAACTCCGCGCTCCAGGCCGGCTACTTCGTGCTCGCCGTGCGCGCGCAGGGTCTCGCGGCCGGTCCCATGAGTGGCTTCGACGCGGCAGCGTTCGACGCCGACTTCTTCCCGGACGGGCGGCTCAAGTCCTTCATGGTGGTCAACATCGGCCATCCGGGCGAAGGAGCATTCCGCAACCGTCTTCCGCGTCTCGACGCCGCGCAGGTCGTCGATTTCGCCTAGCCGGCCTCAGGCCAGGGCCGCGATCACGCGATCGTGAAGTAACCCGTTGGTGGCGAGGGCGGAGCCGTGCCACGGCCCGTCCTCACCGTCGACGGAGGTGAAGGTGCCGCCAGCCTCCCGCACGATGGGCACGAGGGCGGCCATGTCGTAGACCTGAAGGTCGTACTCGCCGGAGACCTCGAGCAGGCCCTCCGCCACCATCATGTATGGCCACATATCGCCGTAGTCGCGAGTTCGCCACACGTGCCGCGTGAGTTCCAGGAGCTGGGGGAGCCTGCCCGCGTTCTCCCACCGGGTCAGGCCGCTCAGGCTCATCGAGGCATCCGCGAGCTCCGACACCTGGGACACGTGGATGCGACGGGCCTGGTCGCTGTGGAGGGCGCCGAGTTGTTCGTTGACAAAGGCACCCTGGCCGGTCGCGCCCCACCAGCGTGTGCCGAGGGCTGGCGCGCTCACCACTCCGACAACGGGAACGCCGTCGATCGCCAGCGAGATGAGGGTGGCCCAGATCGGCACCCCCCGCACGTAGTTCTTCGTGCCGTCGATCGGATCGATGATCCACTGCCGGCGAGAGTCGCCCCCCGCTCCCGGTTCCACGCCGAATTCCTCGCCGCGCACGGAGTCTCCCGCGCGGCTGTCCGCGATCGCCGCGCGCAGGGCGGTCTCTACAGCCCGGTCGGCATCCGACACCGGGGTCATGTCCGGCTTAGTGGTGACCACGAGGTCGACGGAGCGGAAGCGGTCCATCGAGATGGCATCCGCCATGTCCGCGAGCTGACGGGCGAAGGAGAGGTCTGACTGCAGGCTGTATTCGGTCACGGCATCAAGGTTAGGTGAGCGAGGCGAGCAGGCGTTGGAACGAGTCCAGCCGCAGCCTGCCCGAATCTCCCAGCTCACCGGCGGCGACCCGTTCGTTCATCGCGCAGTCCGGAGCATCGGGCAGGTGCGTGCAGCCACGCGGGCAGTCTTCGGCGATCGCCGCGAGGTCGGTGAAGGCCCGCAGGATGTTCTCGGTGTTCACGTGTCCGAGACCGAAGGATCGCACGCCGGGGGTGTCCACCACCCAGCCGCTGCCCACCCGGTACGAGATAGTGGAAGAGGAGGTGTGGCGACCGCGTCCGGTGACGCTGTTGACCCGGCCGATAGCCCGGTTCGCATCGGGGACCAGGGCGTTGACGAGGGTGGACTTGCCGACGCCGGAGTGCCCGACCGCCACGGTGGTGTGCCCCTCGAGCAGTGCGGCGATCTCGGCGGTCGGCATCGCCCCGACCCCGCTTCGCACGACCGTGATGTCGAGCCCGGCGAAGTTCGCCAGAAACCCGGTGGGGTCGGCGAGGTCGGTCTTGGTGATGCACAGGATCGGCGTGAGCCCCGCATCGAAGGCGGCCACGAGATAGCGGTCGACGAGTCGCGGACGCGGCTCCGGGTTGGCTGCCGCCACGACGATGAGCATCTGGTCGGCGTTCGCGACGATGATGCGCTCCACCTCGTCCGAGTCATCCGCGCTGCGGCGAAGCACCGTGGTTCTCGGCTGGATGCGCACGATCCGAGTCAGCGTCCCCTCGTCGCCAGAGGTGTCACCCACCAGATCGACGTAGTCACCCGTGACGATCGGCTGCTTCCGCAGCTCGCTCGCGCGGGAGGCGAGCGCGGCGTGCTCCTCGGGGGTCCCCTCACCGACAATTACGGAGTATCGCCCGCGGTCGACGGTGAAGACCCGTCCCGTCACAGCATCCGTGTGCTCCGGTCGGATCTTGGTGCGAGCCCGGTTGCCCTTGGGGTTTGGCCGATTGCGCGCCTCGTAGTCCGCGTACTTGTCGTCGTCTTCATCGTCGACATCGGTGAGCCAGCTCATGCCTTAGATCAGGTCGAGCGGATCGGCGGAGCGGGCGCGGAGGCCGAGCAGGGAGGTGGTCCAGAGCTCGGGGAACTGGGGGAGGGTCTTGGCCGTCGTGGCGATATCGTCCACCGTCACCCCGTCGACGGCGAGCCCGATGATCGCGCCGGCCGTCGCCATCCGATGGTCTTCGTAGCTGTGCCAGGCTCCGCCATGAAGGGGGCGGGGGTGGATGACGAGGCCGTCGTCAGTCTCGGTGACAGCTCCACCGAGGGCATTGATCTCGGTTGCGAGGGCCGCGAGACGGTCGGTCTCGTGCCCGCGCAGGTGGGCGATGCCGGTGAGCACTGTCTCTCCCTCCGCGAGGGCCGCGAGGGCCGCGATGGTCGGGGCCAGTTCGCTCGCATTGTCGAGGCGGATGCCGCGGAGCACGCCCGTGCCCGTGACGGTGAGGTCGCCGAGCCCGTCGCCCGTCTCGGCGAAGGAGACCTCGCCGCCCATCTCGGTGAGGATCGACGCCATCTCGGCACCGACCTGCGTCGTGTGGGTTGGCCATCCCGTGACGGTGACCGATCCCCCGGCGACGAGTGCGGCGCCGAGGAACGGGCCGGCATTGGAGAGGTCGGGTTCGATGTCGATCTCGATGCCGGCGATCTCGCCGGGCGGAACGATCCAGAGACCGGGTTCGGGGCTCTGCACAGCGACGCCGCGACGGGCGAGAGTCGCGATGGTCATGTCGATGTGGGCGAGGCTCGGAAGCCCGTCTCCGACGTGCCGGAGGGTGAGGCCGTTGGTGAAACGTGCCCCGGCCAGGAGCAGTCCTGAAACGAACTGGCTCGACGCGGAGGCATCGATCTCGATCTCACCGCCGGCGACGACACCCGTGGCGTAGAGGCTGAACGGGAGCTTTCCGCGGCCGTCGTCGCTGACATCCACCCCCAGCGCCCGAAGCGAATCGATGGTCGTCCGCATCGGCCGCCTGCGGGCGGATTCGTCACCGTCGAAGGCGACCGGTCCGAGCGCGAGTGCGGCGACCGGGGGCAGGAAACGCATCACCGTGCCGGCGAGCCCGCAGTCGATCGAGGTGCCGCCGGAGAGTTCGCCGGGGGTGATGAGCAGATCGGGACCGAAGGGCGAGTCTCCCGGTAGCTCGACGATATCCGTGCCGAGTGCACGGAGCGCCTGGATCATCAATGCCGTGTCGCGCGAGTGGAGCGGGGCGCGCAGGGTCGAGGGGCCGCTCGCGATCGCCGAGAGCACGAGCTCGCGATTGGTGAGGGACTTCGACCCGGGCAGCGCGAGACGGGCGGCGAGCGGCCCGGTTGCGACGGGTGCGGCCCACGGTCCGGGCTCGCCGCTCACGATCAATCCCTCATCGCCGAAGGGGTTGAATTCGGGGCCGGAATACTTGAAGACATGCATTGGTTACTAAGGGTATCGGCACAGCACCCAGAAGGGATGCGGTCGAGGAGAGGATGACCCGTGCCAGTTCTGCTCGAGCGCCCCGCGGTGATGGGGCGAAGAACGCCCTCCAGCCTGCCGCTCAGCGGCCAGGCCGCTCGTTGGCGCAGCGAAGTAAGCTTGGCGGCGATGAGCACTTCGAAGGATGACACCGCCACACCCGCCGACTCGGACGCCGTGGCATCCGAGGTCGCGACCGCAGAGCCGGAGACGCCGGTCGTCGATGTTCGCACGCTCTTCGAGGCCCAGGCGATCCCCTTCATGGACCAGCTGTACGCCGCCGGCCTTCGGATGACGCGCAACCCCTCGGACGCCGCTGACCTGGTGCAGGAGACATTCGTCAAGGCGTTCGCGGCCTTCGCCCAGTTCCAGCAGGGTACGAATCTCAAGGCCTGGCTGTACCGCATCCTCACCAACACGTTCATCAACAACTACCGCAAGAAGCAGCGCGACCCCTACCAGGGAACCATCGATGACCTCGAGGACTGGCAGCTCGGCGGTGCCGAATCGGTGACCCAGGGTCGTTCGACCCGCTCGGCCGAGGCAGAGGCGATCGATCATCTGCCCGACAGCGCGGTGAAGGATGCCCTGCAGTCCATTCCGGAGGACTTCCGGATGGCCGTCTACTTCGCCGACGTCGAGGGCTTCTCCTACCAGGAGATCGCCGACATCATGAAGACCCCGGTGGGTACCGTCATGAGCCGCCTGCATCGTGGCAGGCGGATGCTGCGGGACCTCCTCTCCGAGTACGCGCTCGAACGAGGCATCAACACCTCTGGGACGCGTGCCCAACCTGCCACTGCTGGGAGTAAGAAGAAATGACCGACTGCGGATGCGACAAGGCGAAGGCCGAACTCGAAGAGTACCTGCACAATGAACTGGCCAAGGCGGATGCCGCTGACATCGCCGAGCACATCGCCAACTGCGACGACTGCACCGATGAAGCGCACGTGGGGATCGTGCTGACTCAGGCTGTGCAGCGCGCCTGCCGCGAGACGGCCCCGAGCGACCTGCGCGACCAGGTGCTGCTCACACTGCGCACCCTGCAGTCGAACCACTGACGGCTCCCGAGGCCGTTGAACTACGGTCTGTCTGAGCGCAGAACTGGCACTTGGTGCTGTGCGGAAGTGCCCTGACAGCACCAGGTGCCGGCTCTCTGGTCTGGTGGCAGCGGAAGCGCCTCAGGTGGACCGACCAGACTGCTCCAGCGCCGTGCGGATCTTCCCAACCAGGGTCGCCGTCTGGGCCATGAGGGCTTTGTCGACACGGATCGCTCGCCACCCATCCTCCATGAACTCGTCGAGGCGGCGGATGTCCCTGGCGAACTGCCGATCGTTGCCCCAGTGTCCCCTGCCGTCGTATTCGACCAGAACGCGCTCCTTCGCATAGACCAGGTCGCCGAGTCCGATAGTGGCGCCGTATCGATTGGTGATCACCGCGTTCACCTCGGGCTCTGGAAGCCCACCGCGGACGATGAGCAGACGCAGCATGGATTCTCGCGCGGAGTCGATGTTCGCCCGAATTCCCTCGAGGGCCTCGCGAAGACGGCCAATGCCCGGCCGATTCGCCGACTTCTTCCCTCCGACAACGAGTTGCGCCATCGTCGCTCGCGGGCTCTGTCGGCTGAGGAGCCCGTCGCCCATCACGATCAGGTCGTCCACGCTCAAGACTCGGGCGAGCTGGATTTAGGTGTCGATGGGAGACGTGACCCGAAGGCCGCTCCCCACCCTCGTCACTGTCGTTTGCGCCACGACTCCGGCAATAGCGGGCGGCAGGGGGCTGTGGCGAGTCATCCGCCCAGAGTGTCGCAAGGGCGGGCTTCACGAGCAAGTTATCCAGAGCCCCTGCTCCACGGCGGCAGTCGCCTCCACAGCACTGGCAGTTGGTGCTCTTAAATCGGTCCGAGACAGCACCAACTGCCAGTCCTGCGCCTTCGGTGCAACAAAAAGCCCGCCTCCGGAAGGGAGGCGGGCTCTTGGCGTAGAACTGCTAGCGCACCGTCAGGGCATGGTCCATCAGGTCGATGAGCTCCTGCGCGCTGCGCTTCGATGAGCCGGTGGCGGGGCTCGCAGATGCCGGACGCGAGGCGACCGAGATCGCGCGGCCCTCATCGAGGCGCTTCGCCAGTTCGAGGCAGATGAACGGCCAGGCTCCCATGTTCTCCGGCTCTTCCTGCGCCCACACCAGCTCGGCGTTCGGATACTGCTCGAGCACGGCCTTCAGCTGCTGCTGGGGCAACGGATAGTACTGCTCGAGACGCACGAGAGCGACATCCGTCTGACCGCGCTTCTCCACCTCGGCGTGCAGGTCGTAGTGGATCTTGCCGGCGTGCAGCACGACCCGCTTGACGGCGCCCTTGTCGGTGATCCGTGAATCGTCGATCACCGGCTCGAACTTGCCGGTCGTGAACTCGGCGATGTCGCTCGTCGCCCCTCGCAGCCGGAGCATCGCCTTCGGAGTGAAGACGATGAGCGGTCGACGCGGCCGGGCGTAGGCCTGGCGGCGCAGCAGGTGGAAATACGATGCCGGTGTCGAGGGCCGCGCCACGGTCATGTTGTTCTCGGCGCAGAGCTGCAGGTAGCGCTCGATCCGGGCGGATGAATGGTCCGGACCCTGGCCCTCGTAGCCGTGTGGCAACAGCAACACGACACTGGAGCGCTGGCCCCACTTCTGCTCGGCGCTCGAGATGAACTCATCGATGATGATCTGGGCACCGTCGGCGAAGTCTCCGAACTGGGCCTCCCAGAGCACGAGCGCGTCGGCTCGCTCGACCGAGTAGCCGTACTCGAAGCCCATCGCGGCGTACTCGCTCAGCAGGGTGTCGTAGATCCAGAACCGGGCCTGGTTGTCGCTGAGGTTGCCGAGCGGCAGCCATTCCTGGCCGTTGAGACGGTCGTGGAGCACCGCGTGACGCTGCACGAAGGTGCCGCGCCGGGTGTCCTGGCCGGCCATCCGCACCGGAGTGCCCTCGAGCAGGAGCGAGCCGAGGGCCAGCAGCTCGCCGAAGCCCCAGTCGATCGATCCGTTTCGGCTCATCTCGGTGCGCTTCTTGAGCAGCTGCTGGAGCTTCGGATGAACCGTGAACCCGGCAGGCGGGTTGTCGTGGGCATCCCCGATGGTGGTGATCACGCCTTCGCTCACCGCGGTGGAGGCGGGCTCGCCGGAGCGGTCGTCCTGCTGGGATCCCGGGCGTTCGAGGTCGGAGACGGCGTTGCCATCCGCGGTGATGATCGGCATGGAGCCGGTCTGTGCCGCGTGAGTCTCGGCGAAGGCGCGCTCAAGTCGATCCTGGAAGTCGGCGTGCGCCGCGTCGTATTCCTCCTGCGTGATGTCGCCGCGACCGACGAGAGCCTCGACGTAGAGGGTGCGCACGCTGCGCTTGGCCTCGATGAGGTTGTACATCAGCGGCTGAGTCATCGACGGGTCGTCGCCCTCGTTGTGACCGCGACGGCGGTAGCAGATGAGGTCGATGACCACGTCCCGGTGGAACTTCTGGCGATAGGCGAAGGCGAGCTCCGCCACCCGGATGACGGCCTCGGGGTCGTCACCGTTCACATGGAAGATCGGGGCCTGGATGGTCTTCGCGACATCCGTGGAGTAGATCGACGTGCGACCCTCCCCGGGAGGAGTCGTGAAGCCCACCTGGTTGTTGATATTCACGTGCACGGTTCCGCCGGTGCGGTAGGCGCGAAGCTGTGACATCTGCAGGATCTCGGAGACGATGCCCTGGCCGGCCATCGCGGCGTCGCCGTGCACCATCACCGGCAACACGCTGAAGGTGCCGATCGGCTTGCGGTCCTGCTTGGCGCGCACGATGCCCTCGAGCACACCGTCGACGGCCTCGAGGTGGGACGGATTCGCGGCGAGGTAGACCGGGATCTGGTCGCCCTTCGCGCTCGTGAAGGTGCCTTCGGTGCCGAGGTGGTACTTGACGTCACCGGAGCCCTGCACCGTGCGGGGATCCTGCGTTCCCTCGAATTCGCGGAAGATCTGACCGTAGGTCTTGCCCGCGATGTTGGTGAGCACATTGAGACGGCCACGGTGGGCCATGCCGATTGCCACCTCGTCGAGGTCGGCTTCGGCAGCGCCCTGGAGCAGCGCATCAAGCAGGGCGATGGTGGATTCCCCGCCCTCGAGGCTGAAGCGCTTCTGGCCGACGTACTTGGTCTGCAGGAAGGTCTCGAAGGCCTCGGCCTCGTTGAGCTTTCCGAGAATGCGCAGCTGCTCGTCCTTGGTCGGCTTCGTGTAGACCTTCTCCACGTGCTGCTGGATCCAGGCACGCTGTTCCGGGTCCTGGATGTGCATGTACTCGATGCCGATGGTGCGGCAGTAGGAGTCGCGGAGCACGCCGAGGATCTCGCGCAGCAGTGCGGCACGCTTGCCGCCGAATCCGCCCGTGACGAATTCACGGTCAAGGTCCCAGAAGGTGAGCCCGTGGCTCGAGATGTCGAGGTCGGGGTGGGTGCGCTGCTTGTATTCGAGCGGGTCGACATCCGCCATGAGGTGCCCGCGCACGCGGAACGAGTTGATGAGCTCCTGCACCCGGGCGGTCTTGCCCACCTGGTTGCCGAGGTCGACGTGGATGTCGCTCGCCCAGTGGATCGGGTCGTAGGGGATGCGCAGGTCGGAGAAGATGCCCTGGTAGAAGTCGCGCTGGCCGATGAGCAGCTCGTGCACCTTCTTGAGGAACTCGCCGGAGCCGGCACCCTGGATGACGCGGTGGTCGTAGGTGGACGTGAGTGTGATCGTCTTACCGATGCCGAGATCGGCGAGGGTAGTCAGCGACATGCCCTGGAACTCCGCCGGGTACTCGAGGGCTCCCGCACCGATGATGGCGCCGGCCCCCTTCATCAGACGCGGCACGGAGTGCTCGGTGCCGATTCCGCCCGGGTTGGTGAGCGAGATCGTGTTGCCGGCGTAGTCCGCGGCGGTCAACTTGTTGTTGCGGGCGCGAGTGACCACGTCCTCGTAGGCGACGAGGAACTCCTGGAAGCCCATCGACTCGGTGTTCTTGATACCGGGCACGAGCAGCGCGCGGGTGCCGTCGGGCTTCGGCAGATCGATCGCGATCGCGAGGTTGATGTGCGCCGGTGCGACGACCGAAGGCTTGCCGTCGACCTCCTCGTAGAAGACGTTCTGGCTCGGGAACTCCTTGAGCGTCTGCACGAGAGCCCACGCGATGAGATGGGTGAACGACACCTTGCCGCCGCGGGCGCGCTTGAGGTGGTTGTTGATGACGATGCGGTTGTCGATCATCAGCTTGGCCGGGATCGTGCGCACGCTCGTCGCCGTCGGCACGGTGAGGCTGGCATCCATGTTCGCGGCGAGCGACTTCGACATGCCCTTGAGCGCGGAGACGACGTCCTGTGGCTCGGCGGCCGCGGCATCCGTCGTGGCGATCGGCGCGGTCTGGGGGGATGCTGCCGGAGCCTGTGCCGGGATCGGCTGCGGTTTTGGCTGGATCGAGGTGGTTCGGGCGATGGGCTGGCTGCCGGTGGTCGTGGGCGGCTCAACCGGGGCCGGGGCCGGAGCCGGAGCGGCAGGAGCCGCTTCGACGGGAGCCGCTTCGACGGGAGCCGCTTCGACGGGAGCCGCTTCGACGGGAGCTTGGGGTGCGACAGGCTCGGCCGGTGCTGCGGGCTGGGGGGGAGCGCTCGGCTCGGCGGGGGCAGCGGGAGGGGTCGGCGCCGGGGGAGTGGATGAGGCCTCAACCGTGGTCTGGTGGTAGCTCTCGAGGATCGGCCACCACGACTGGTCTACCGAGTTGCGATCGACGATGAAGCGTTCGTACATCTCATCGACGAGCCACTCGTTTGCTCCGAATTCGCCGGAGGATCCATCTTCTGATGCCACTCCGGTCACTTGGCTAGACACAGCCGATCGCCCACTCTCTTTGAATCGCTGTTCTCACTGATCACATCGGTGTGCGGCCCGGTGTTCCACGCTGGCCACAGACACTTCAAGCTTAATCGCATCGGAGTGGCCCTCCGTGCCCAGCGGCAAGGGATTACCTTTAAAAGCATGGAGTTTTACGAGACGACCCCCCGGCACGACCTCACCTATTCCGACGTCTTCCTTGTGCCGAGTCACTCGGATGTCGGCAGCCGCCTGGCGGTGTCGCTCGCGCCCGAGGACGGCACCGGGGCGACGATCCCGATCGTCTCGGCGAACATGAACTCGGTCACCGGTCCCCGTCTCGCGGCGGCTCTCGCCCGCCGCGGGGGGCTCGCTGTACTTCCTCAGGACCTCCACCTGCAAGAGCTGGATGCGGCCATCCGCTGGGTGAAGGCGCAGCCGGTGGCCTTCGACACCCCCCTCTTCCTCTCCGCGGACCAGACCGTGGCGGAAGCGCTCCGGCAGATCCCGGCGATCGGCGGTCACGGCATCGTGATCACCGACGAGCGCGGTGCCTTCGTCGGCTGCATCCCGGCGCTCCGTCTCGGCACGGCGCTGCCCGATGCCAGACTCGGCGACCTGTTGCACGGCGCGCTCGCGTCGATCGACGCTGACGACGTCACGGATGCGCGGGCTGCCTTCGACCTGATGGTCGCAGCGGATCTCGAGTTCGCTCCGGTGCTGCACCACGGTGCCGTCGTCGGCACGCTCAGTCGCACCAGCGCGTTACGCTCCACGCTCTACCAGCCGGCCCTCGACGCGAACGGCAGGCTCCGCGTCGCCGCGGCCGTCGGAATCAACGGGGATGTCGCGCGCAAAGCCGCCGCCCTCGCCTCCGCCGGCGTCGACGTGCTGGTGCTCGATACCGCTCACGGCCACCAGGAGGGCATGTTGCGCGCCATCCGTGCCGTCAAGGCCCTTGGTCTCAGCGTGCCCATCGTCGCCGGCAACGTGGTGACGACCGCCGCGGTGAAGGATCTCGTGGCCGCGGGGGCTGACATCGTCAAGGTCGGCGTCGGCCCCGGCGCCATGTGCACCACCCGCATGATGACCGCCGTCGGACGCCCGCAGTTCTCTGCCGTGCTCGAGACCGCGGAAGCCGCGCGCGAACTCGGAGCGCACGTCTGGGCGGATGGCGGCGTGCGGTATCCGCGGGACGTGGCTCTCGCGCTCGCCGCTGGGGCGTCATCCGTGATGATCGGATCCTGGTTCGCCGGAACGATCGAAGCACCGGGCACCCTCGAGACGGATGCCGCCGGTCGGCTCTACAAGGAGAGCTGGGGCATGGCCTCCACCAAGGCCGTTCATGACCGTTTCGATCGACTGGACCCGTACGAGCTCGCCCGGAAGACCCTCTTCGCCGAGGGCATCTCGTCGTCGAAGATCTACCTCGACCCCCTGCGCCCCTCTGTCGAAGACCTTCTCGACATGATCACCTCCGGAGTGCGTTCGTCGCTCACCTACGCTGGCGCGGCGAACCTCGCCGAGTTCCACGAGCGCGCCCTGGTTGGCATCCAGTCCGCGGCGGGCTACGAAGAGGGCAAGGCGCTGCCGGTCAGCTGGTAGCTCCGGCCTTTTGGCAGGTGGCGTCCCGTACACTTGACCGAATAATGGACGACCCCCCTTCATGGCGCCCTGCCCCTCTCGCTGCTCGCGGTGATGCCCGTGTATGAGCTGATCACGCTCGGTGTCGGTCTCCTGCTCACCGTCGGCACCGGCTTCTTCGTTGCCTCGGAATTCTCCCTCGTCAACCTCAACCGGTCGGATCTCGAATCCCGGATGGCCCGGGGAGAGAAGCGCCTCGGCCTCACCATCGGTGCCCTCAAGATCACCTCGACCCACCTCTCGAGCGCACAGCTCGGAATCACCCTGACGACGCTGCTCACCGGCTACACGATGGAACCGGCGATCGGAGGTCTCCTGTCGGGGCCCCTTTCCGGGCTGGGGTTGACCGCCGCCGTGACTACCGTGATCTCCTCGGTGCTCGCCATCGTGCTGGCCACTCTGCTCTCGATGATCGTCGGCGAACTCGTGCCGAAGAACTTCGCCCTCGCGCTTCCACTGCCGACGGCCAAACTGGTGATCCCCTTCCAGGTGGGCTTCACCGCGGTATTCCGTCCCTTCGTGACGCTTCTCAACAACACCGCCAACGTGATCCTGAGGTCCGTGGGGATCGAGCCGAAAGAGGAGCTCTCCTCCGCCCGCACCGCCGAGGAGTTGCGCTCCCTGGTGCGCCGATCCGCCACCGAGGGGAGCCTCGACCGCGATACCGCGACGCTTCTCGCCCGCACCCTCGTGTTCAGTGAGCACATCGCCGCCGACGTGATGACTCCGCGCCCACGGGTATCCAGCGTCGACCGCACGGACTCGGCGCACACCGTGATCGTTCTCGCCCAGCGCACCGGATTCTCCCGGTTCCCGGTGATCGACGACTCGATCGATGATGTCGTCGGACTCGTGCACGTGAAGCAAGCGGTCGCCGTGCCGCGCGAGAAGCGGGCGGATGTGCCGGTCTCCGCCCTGCAATCCGATGCGCTGCGCGTGCCGGAGACGATGAAGCTCGATGTGCTGCTCGGGGAGTTGCGCGGCCGGGGCTACCAGATGGCCGTTGTGGTGGACGAGTACGGCGGCACCGCCGGAGTCGTCACGCTCGAGGACCTGGTGGAAGAGCTCGTCGGAGAGGTGGCGGACGAACACGACCGCACTCTCGCCGGTGTGGTTCGTTCGCGGGACTGGCTCACCTTCCCCGGCATGCTCCGACCGGACGAACTGCTCGAGCGGGCGGATGTCGTGATCCCGGAAGAGGGCCCATACGAGACGGTCGGCGGCTTCATGATGAGTGAGCTCGGCCGGCTGCCGCTCGTGGGTGACACCGTTGCGGTGGAGGGCGGCGAGTTCCGGGTCGAGCGTCTCGATGGTCGGCGCATCGACCGTGTGCGCTACACGCCCACCACGGACCCCTCGGTGATCACGGACGGAGCCTCCTCGTGAGCGACACCTGGGGCATCGCCTGGCTGGTGATCCTGCTTCTGATCAACGGTTTCTTCGTCGGTGCGGAGTTCGCCGTGATCTCGGCACGCCGATCCCAGATCGAGCCGCGGGCCGAAGCGGGAAGTCGTGCCGCGAAGTCGACTCTCTACGCGATGGAACACGCCACGATGATGCTCGCCACCAGCCAGCTCGGCATCACGGTGTGTTCGCTGCTTATCCTCAACGTCTCCGAGCCGGCGATCCACCACCTGCTGGAGTATCCGCTCGCCCTGACCCACCTGCCCGAAGACGTCGCCGGCACCATCGCCTTCGTGATCGCCCTCATCGTCGTCTCGTTCCTGCACGTCGTCATCGGCGAGATGGTGCCGAAGAACCTGTCGTTCTCGGTTCCGGATCGTGCCGCGCTCATCCTCGCGCCGCCGCTCGTCTTCATCTCGATGGTCTTCCGCCCGATCATCTACGCCCTCAACGCGACGGCGAACGGGGTGCTGCGCCTCTTCCGGGTGCAACCCAAGAACGAGGCGAACAGCGCCTTCACCGTCGATGAGGTGGCCAACATCGTCGCGCAATCCACGAAGGAGGGTGTGCTCACCGACTCCATCGGCGCACTCAACGCGGCCTTCGAGTTCACCGCCAAGAAGGTGAAGGACATCGCCGTCGGTATGCCCCACCTCGTGAGTCTCTCGGAAGCCGCGACACCGGCCGACGTCGAGCGCGCGGTGGCTCAGAACGGATTCTCCCGCTACGTGCTCGTCAACGACGTCGGTGAGCCGACGGGCTACCTGCACCTCAAGGACGTGCTCGACCTGGACGAGGTCGGCGAATTCGACGAGCCGGTGCCGCCGAAGCGCATCCGCAAGCTCATCTCGATCTTCCGTGGAATGGACCTGGAAGACGCCCTCGCGGCCATGAGGCGTTCCGGGGTGCACCTTGCGAGAGTCTTCGACGATTCCGGGCAGACGAGGGGCGTCCTGTTCCTCGAGGACATCATCGAAGAGCTCGTGGGCGAAGTGCAGGACGCCACCCGCCGCAGGTGAGCTCAGCGCGTCGTGACGACTCTCAGGCCGGCCACTTCGCCCGGAGGTACTGGTCCGGCCAGTAGTCCAGTTCGACGCCGAGCTCATGCGCGGCGCGAAGCGGGAAGTGCGGGTCGCGCATGATCGCGCGGGCCAGCATCACGGCATCCGCCTGGCCGGAGGCGATGATCTGTTCCGCCTGCTGCGCCCCGGTGATGAGTCCGACCGCGCTCACCTCGACCGAGGAGGCGTGCTTCACGAAGTCGGCGAAGGGCACCTGGTAACCGGGTGCGAGCGGGATGGTGGTGCCGGAGACGAGACCGCCGGTCGAGATGTCGAAGAAGTCGGCGCCGGCATCCCTGGCCCAGTCGGCGACCGTCGCGGTCTGCTCCCGGTCCCAGCCGCCTTCCGCCCAGTCGGTAGCCGAGAATCGCACGAACAGCGGGACATCCTCGCCCGCTTCTGCACGAACGGCTGCGATCACCTCGAGCAGCAGCCGGGCGCGGTTCTCGAGACTTCCGCCGTATTCGTCGGTGCGGAGGTTCGACAGCGGCGACAGGAACTGGTGGAGGAGGTAGCCGTGCGCGGCGTGAAGCTCGAGCACGTCGAATCCGGCGTCGAGGGACCGGCGGGTGGCAGCGGCGAAGTCGGCGACGACAGCGTCGATGCCGGCCCGGTCGAGTTCGGCGGGAACGGCGTAGCCGGTGAACGCGACAGCGGAGGGGGCGACAGCCGTCCATCCCCCCTGCGATTCCGGCACGCTCCCGCGCTCGTCAGCCCAGGGACGCCAGGTGGAGGCCTTGCGCCCGGCATGTGCGAGCTGGATGCCGGCGACGGCACCCTGCGCGTGGAGGAAAGAGACGATGCGCGCCCACGCATCGCGCTGCTCATCGGTGTAGATGCCGGTGTCTTCGGGGGAGATGCGACCCTCTGCGCTCACCGCGGTCGCTTCGGTGATCACGAGTCCGGCACCGCCCTTGGCGAATCCGCCGAGGTGCACGAGGTGCCAGTCGGTCGGCACCCCGTCGTGCTTCTCCACCGAGTACTCGCACATCGGCGCGACCCAGAGGCGATTTCGCATCGTGACGGCGCGCACCGAATAGGGGCTGAAGAGAGCGGAAGTCGACATGGTCACCTGTCTGAAATGGTCTGGAGGAAGCGGCGCAGCTCGGCGGCTCCGACGAAGTGGTGGCCGGTGATGCCGAGCGACACTGCGCCGTCGACATTGACCTGCTTATTGTCAATGAAGACCATTTCGGCGCAGGATATTCCGAGCTCCCGGGCGACCTCGAGGTAGATGTCAGCCTCCGGCTTGAGCTTGAGCATCTCTGCGCTCACGAACATCCGCTCGAAGAAACGCGCGATCGGGGAGTAGCGGAAGGGACTCGCGAAGTCGAAGCCGGCGTTGGAGAGGAGGGCGATCCGGGTACCTCCGGCGTGCAGCTCGGCGATGACGTCGAACACGGCGGGGTCGACACTGATCCATCCCGTGAAATCGGCCACCCACAGTTCGTGGATGTGGGCCTCCGACCAGTCGGCGCCGGTATCGGCCGCCACCAGCATCCAGTACTCGCGGATGCTGGTGGTGCCGCGGTCGAGGCCGTCGCGGTGCGCCTCGTACGCGACCCGGAAGCGCTGGGGATCGACCCCGGCGAGGGCTTCGAGAGCCGCGCGAGAGGCCTCGCTCGGTGACCGGGAGATGACCTCCCCATAGTCGAAGACGACGACTCGGTTGGGGATGCTCAGGGCTCGCGCGGTATCGGTCACGCCTTCCAAACTATCGTGAGACCCATGAACACTTTCCTGCCGTGGACAGCTCGCGACGCCGCCGGCCTCATCTCCGTGCCGGCACCGGATGACGACAAGTACTCCCGCGGGGTGCTCGGCGTGGTCACCGGGTCGGCCGCGTACCCCGGGGCGGCGGTGCTCGGAGTGGATGCGGCTCTCCACACCGGCGTGGGAATGGTGCGGTACCTCGGAGACGAGAGGGCGACGACCTTCGTGCTGCAGCGCCGCCCGGAGGCTGTGGCCGCTGCCGGTCGCGTGCAGGCCTGGTTGGTCGGCTCCGGGATGGATGCCGCGCTCCGCGACACCGCCACCGCCGACCGGCTCGCCACGGCGCTCGGTTCCGGGCTCCCGGTCGTTGTGGATGCGGGCGCCCTCGACCTGCTCGATCGCGCGACGGGGCCGGCGATCATCACCCCGCACTTCCGCGAGCTCTCCAAGGTGCTGGGAGAATCCACGGAAGACATCGCACGCGACCCTGCGCAGGCCGCCGGTCGGTCGGCGCAGAAGCTCGGTGTGACGGTGCTGCTGAAGGGACACAGCACCTATGTCGCCGCACCGGACGGCACGTGCCTGGTCGCCTCCTCCGCGCCGGCCTGGCTCGCGACCGCGGGAGCGGGGGATGCCTTGGGCGGCATCCTCGGGGCCCTCGTCGCCACGCACTCTCGGGAGATCGCCGCGGATCCTTCGCTGCTCGCCCGACTCGGGGCGACGGCCTCGGTCATCCACGGACTGGCGGCGACCCGGGCGAGCGCCGGGGGGCCATTGACCATTCTCGATCTCATCGGCGCAGTGCCGGGGGTCATCGCCGAGTTGCTGGGGAGCTAGCCGGCAAGGCCGGTGAATCGGGAGAGGAAGTCGCGGGTACGCGTCTCGCGGGGGGCTCCGAAAAGCTGGGCCGGTGGTCCCTGCTCGGCGATCACCCCGGAGTCGAGGAAGACGACGTGATTGGCGACATCGCGTGCGAATGCCATCTCGTGAGTGGCCATCACGATCGTGGTGCCGCGGGCGGCAAGGGTACGCACCAGTTCGAGCACCTCGCCGACGAGTTCCGGGTCGAGGGCACTGGTTATCTCGTCGAGCAGCAGGAGCTCTGGATCGGTGGCGATGGCGCGCACGATGGCGACGCGCTGCTGCTGGCCGCCCGACAGCCGGTCGGGGTAGGCGCCGGCGCGATCCGCCAGCCCCACCTGGTCGAGCAGCTGCCTCGCCTTCTGCTCGGCAGTCGACCGCGAGACACCGAACACGCGGCGGCTCGCGAGGGTCACGTTGTCGAGCACGGTGAGGTGCGGAAAGAGATTGAACTGCTGGAAGACCATGCCGATGCGCGCACGGATCACATCGGGGCGTGTCTGCGGGCGGCTGATGTCGGTGCCGCGAAGGAACACCTGGCCGTCATCCACCCGCTCCAACAGGTTGATCGTGCGAAGCAGGGTGGACTTTCCCGACCCGCTCGCTCCGATCAGCGCCACGACCTGGTGGCTCGCCACGGTGAGGTCGACGCCGCGCAACACCTCGGTGTCGCCGAACGCCTTCCAGACGTTGTCGAGGCGCAGCACCTCCTCGCGCGGCGTCGCCGCGTCCTCTGACTGGCTCATACGATCGACCCGGCCTGCTCGCGCGCCCGCATCCGCGCCGTGTACCAGTCGGTGAGTCGGATCATGGGCAACGCGAGCAGCACGAAGAGCAGCCCCGCGAGCACATAGGGGGTGAAGTTGAAGGACGAGGCGGTCTCGATCTGCGCTGCCCGCACGGCATCGATGGCCCCGAGCACCGAGATGAGCCCCACATCCTTCTGCATGGCCACGAAATCGTTCATGAGTGCCGGAGTCACCTTGCGAATCGCCTGCGGCAGGATCACCAGCCGCATGGTCTGGCCGTGGCTGAGCCCGAGGGACCTCGCGGCGAGTCGTTGGGACGGATGCACCGACTCGATCCCTGCCCGGAACACCTCAGAGACATAGGCCGAGTAGGTGAGGATGAGCGCGATAGTGCCCCAGAACTCAGCCGGGAACCGGGGGATATCGAGCCGCAACCCCGGGATGCCGAATCCCACGAGATAGAGCACGATGATGAGCGGCAGCCCGCGGAACAGGTCGGTGTATCCGGCCACGAGGGCGCGCACGGGAAAGAAGATCGGGCCGCGCAGTGTGCGAAGGGTCGCGAGGATGATGCTGAGCACCAGCACCCCGAGCGCGGCGAAGAACAGCACCCGGATGTTGAGCCAGAGGCCGGTGATCACCCGCGGCCAGGCTTTCGCGAGCACCGCCGGATCGAAGAAGGAGTGCTGCACCCGTTGCCAACCGGGCGTGTTGACGATCGCGATCCAGGCGATCGCGGCGAACACGAGAGTGCTGATCACCGCGATGAGCACCGACCGCGAAGTCTGGCGTCGCCGAAAGCCTCGACGGTCGAGTTCGACCGCGCTCGGTTCGTGCAGGGCAGTCGTCATCCTTGCAAACTACTTGAGTACGGGGGCATCCGCCGAACTCGCGAGCCAGGTGGTCGCCAGCTTGTCGAGAGTGCCGTCAGTGCGAAGGGCATCCACGGCGGCGGTGACCTTCGTCGTGAGGGGGCTGCCCTTCGCGAGTACGAGACCGAACTGGTCTCCGGTGCCCGTCTGCTTGGGCAGCTGTCCGATGATCTTGCCGCCGTCGAGCTCCGCACCGGTGAGGTAGAAGGCGGTGGGCAGGTCGACGACGAGCGCGTCGATGGTGCCGCTCTGCAGTGCGAGTTTCGCGTCGTCGTTGGAATTGAAGGCCTGGGCTCCGGCGGCGGGCTTGATCTGTTTCTCGATGGCGTCGAAGCTCGTCGTGCCCGTCTGGGCGCCGACGAGGAGGGTCTTCAGGTCGGAGATCGACTTGGCGTTCTCGGCCTTGGAACCCTTGATCGTGATCACGGTCTGAGTGGTCTCGTAGTACGGCGAGGAGAAGTCGACGTCGGCCTTGCGCTCATCCGTGATGGAGAACTGCTGCAGGTTGAAGTCGAAGTCCTTGTCACCCGGCGCGATGGCCTGGTCGAAGGTGGAGCGAACCCAGACGACATCCTTCTTGGCGAATCCCAGCTTGTCGGCGACCGCGTAGGCGACCGCGGACTCGAAGCCCTTGCCCGACTGTGGTGTGTCGTCGATGACCCAGGGGAAGTAGGCGGGCTGACCCGTGCCGATGGTGAGCTTTCCGGAGGTGACGTAGCCGGAAGACCCGCTCGAGGAGGACGAAGAGGAGGGGGATGACGAGGCGCAGGCCGCGAGAGCGGCGACGAGCACCGCGGCTCCGATGGCGGCGACGATTCGGGAGGCAGGGATTCGGGTCATCCCTCGATCATGGCTTACCGGCGACGCGCGGGATGGCGCGGACTACGAATTGTTACCGGATACCCTTGCCAGCATGACCACATCGGCGACGCTGCGTTCGCCCGCGCGCAGTCCGCTGCTGCTCTGGGCGGCATTCATCCTCGCGCACCTGTGGCTCGGAGCACTGAACCTCTATGGTCCCGGTCAGCCCTTCGGCGACGTGACCAGCGTCTACAAGTTCTGGACCGATCAGGCCCTCGTGTCGAACTACTGGGTGGGCATCGACGGCTCGTGGGTCTACCCGATAGTCGCGCTCGTACCCATGTTGATCGCCCGCGTCTTCGGACCCGAGCTGTTTCCCAGTACCTGGCTCGGCCTGGTGCTGGTGCTCGACCTGCTCGCGTTCGGTATCCTCACCGGCTGGGGACGCACCAGCCGCAACATCGTGGTGGCGTGGTGGTGGGTCGCATTCCTGCTGCTTCTCGGCCCCATCGCGGTCGGGCGCATCGACTCGATCACCGTTCCGCTGGCGATCGTCGGTGTGCTGCTTGTGGCGACTCGTCCGCGAGCCGCGGCCGTGATCCTCACTCTCGCGACCTGGATAAAGGTCTGGCCAGCCGCCCTGCTCGTGTCCATCCTGATCGCGGTGCGCGCGCGCCGGAAGGTTGTGGTCAGTGCGGGGGTCACGAGCCTCGTCATCGTCGCGATCGCGCTCTCCCTCGGCGCCGGTGCGAATGTCTTCAGCTTCGTCGCCCAGCAGTCCGCTCGCGGGCTCCAGGTGGAAGCGCCGATCAGCACCGTCTGGCTGTGGCAGGAGTTCGCCGGGGTGCCGAACACCTTCGTGTATTACGACCAGGGGCTCCTCACCTGGCAGGTACGAGGCCCCGGTGTCGAAGCGGCCAGCATGCTCATCAACCCCCTCATGGCACTCGTGGTGGTCGCCATCACGATTCTCGCCGTGCTCGCCCTGCGCAGTCGCGTGGCCGTCGCAGACTTGCTGCCGTCACTGTCGCTCGCCTACGTCGTCGCCCTCATCGCCGTCAACAAGGTCGGCTCGCCGCAGTACATCACCTGGCTCGCCGTGCCGGTGATCCTCGGTCTCGCAATAAACGCCGTGGGCCGCGGCCGACTGTTTCGAACCCCGGCTGTCCTGGTGCTCGTGCTCGCCGCCCTCACCCAGGTGATCTATCCCTACCTCTACGGCTATCTGCTCAGCCTCGACCCGCTCATGCTCATCGTGATCTCGGCCCGGAATCTGCTGTACTTCGTCCTGCTCGGCTGGGCTGTCGTCTCGATCTGGCGAGCATCCCGGGCCGCCGAATTCTCCGTCGACCCCGATGATCGACCCACTGTGGATCGAACCACCGTCGATCGACCCATGGCATGGCTTCCCGCGGTCTGGCCGTTCGGTGTCGACCACACGAGCACCGAGCACATGAGCACCGACCACACGAGCACAGACCACACGAGCACAGACCACACGAGTACCGAGCACCGTGACAGGCTGGACGAGGGCGAGCCGGCCCGTTAGTCGCTTTCGCCATCGATCAGAGGAGATCCCATGCTCGTAGCATTCTCAGTCGCCCCCAGCGGCGCACCGGACTCGGATGATTCGGTGCACGACGCCGTCGCAGCCGCCGTGCGCGTCGTGCGCGAGTCCGGCCTCCCGAACCACACCGACTCGATGTTCACGACCATCGAGGGGGACTGGGACGAGGTCTTCGCCGTGGTGAAGCGCGCGACCGAGGCCGTCGGCAGCTTTGGAACCCGCGTGTCCCTGGTGCTCAAGGCCGACATCCGTCCGGGTCACACGGGCGAACTCACCGGCAAGGTGGAGCGCCTCGAGCGCGCGCTCGACGCGCAGGGCTGAGCGCCAGGGTCCGCCATCGCCCTACAGTAGAACCCAGGGAGCGTCGCCGATGCACCCGACGATGCTCGACGGTGAGTCTTCGCACTCCCTCGATCCCCGAACGGCCCGTCATCTTCGTGAAAACCCTGTCTCCCGCCCGGACGCGCCTCGCCCTGCTCGCTCTCGCGCTCGGAGGATTCGGAATCGGATCCACCGAATTCGTCGTGCTGGGCCTGCTGCCCAACATCGCGCACGATCTCCTGCCGCAGCTGTATTCGCGTTCGCCGGAGATCGCGAACGCGCAGGCGGGTTGGCTCGCCTCGGCCTACGCGCTCGGCGTCGTGGTCGGCGCGCCGACCATTGCCGCGTTCGCCGCGAGGTTCCCGCGCAAGAAGCTGCTGCTCGTACTCGCTGCCGCATTCACCGTTGGCACGGTGCTGTCCGCGGTGCTGCCCACCTTCGGGCTCGTGCTCGCGGCCCGGTTTCTGGCGGGACTGCCCCACGGCGCCTACTTCGGCATCGCGTCGTTGGTCGCCGCCTCCCTGATGGGGCCCGGCAAGCGCGGGGCCGGAGTCGCCTACGTTCTGTCGGGGCTCACGATCGCCAATGTGATCGGTGTGCCCGCCATCACCTTCCTGGGGCAGCAGGCCGGTTGGCGGGTCGCCTACTTCGCCGTAGCCGTGATCTTCGGGCTGACCTTCGTCGCCCTCGCGCTGCTGCTCCCGACACAGCCGGGGGATGCATCGGCGACGATGAAGCGGGAGTTGAAGGCCTTCGGACGCTCGCAGGTCTGGCTCACGCTGCTCACCGGCGCGATCGGTTTCGGCGGATTCTTCTGCGTGTACACGTTCATCTCGCCGATCTCGACGGACGTCGCAGGACTTGCCCCGATCTTCGTGCCGATCGTGCTCGTGGTGGTGGGGCTCGGGATGACGCTCGGCAACATCATCGGTGGCTGGGCCGCCGACAAGAACGTCGTGCGCGCGATCTACTCGTTCTTCGGCCTCTTTGTCGTGTCGCTCGCCGGGCTCGCCCTCACGGCCCACCTCGTTCCCGGACTCTTCGTCTTCGTCTTCCTGGTCGGTGTCGCGGCGGCGGGTATCTCGCCCGCCATCCAGACGCGTCTCATGGATGTCGCGGACGACAGCCAGACGCTTGCCGCGGCGGCGAACCACTCTGCCCTCAACATCGGCAACAGCCTCGGCGCGTACCTCGGCGGACTCACGGTCGCGGCGGGGCTCGGCTACATCTCCCCGGTGTGGGTCGGCCTGATGCTGTGCGCGCCGGGACTGGCCCTCGTGACGTGGAGCGTGCTGTTGCAGCGCAGCCGTGGCGGCTCGCTCGCGAGCCGGCGCGAGCATCCCATCGTGCCGCTCGCGGCGGAGTAGCCCGGACTCCCGGGTCGCAGATCCGGGAGATCCGCGCACCGCGCTAGAAGCTGTTCGGCGCGTCCGTCGAGATCAGGATGCCGTCCTGGATCGCGCGCTTGCGCAGCGCCACCTTGGTGCCGACATCGATTCCCGCGACGCGGTACTTCTCACGGATTCGCTTGAGGTAGCTCTTGGCGGTCTCTTCCGAGATCCCGAGCTGGAAGGCGACGGCCTTCACCGGCTCGCCGCCGCCGTAGAGGGCCATCACCCGGCGCTCCTGCGCGCTCAGCTTCGGCGCGCCGCCGACATCGCTGGCGTTGAGGGCGAGGTCCAGTTCGGCGGACACGAAGGAGTCGCCCTGGGAGGCGGCCCGGATGGCTTCGACGATCATCTCGGCATCCTCGCTCTTCACGAGGTAGCCGAGGGCTCCGGCCGCGAGAGCCTCGCGCACGACGTTCGGCTCCGAGTAGGTGCTCATGAGCACCGTCTTCACCCCGGTCGTCTTGAGCGTCGAGATCTTCAGCGAGATCGGGATGTTGTCTTTGAGGTCGAGGTCGAGAAGCACCACGTCCACGGGGAACTCGGTGTGTGTCAGGAGGTCCGGCCAGGTGGACACCGCGGCGACCATGTTGATGTCGGATGCGGCGTTGCGGATCCATTCGGTGAGCGCACCGAGCAACATCTTGTGGTCATCGACCAGTGCGAGGCGGATTCGATCGTCAGTGGGGGGGACGGAGCTGTCTGGCACGGGGGCCTTCCATTCTGTGGACGCGACTCTTTCGATGCTATTGGTCGGCGGGGTTGGTGACGATGCACTCGATCTCGACACGCAGGCTCGAGTTCTGGGTGGAGTCGAGGAATCTGCCGACTTTGCCGATCGCATCCCAGGTGGCGGGATCCACCCGGCTGCGCGGCACGGCGGTTGTGGTGATGACGAGCGGCACCGTGATCGTCTTCGACCCCGGCTCCGGGATGGCCGTCACCGGCCCGATGGTGAGTTGCGCGGTCGGACTCGACTTGCTTTGATCGCTCACCAGCAGCCAGACCGCGGCGAGCAGGCCGTCGCGCTGTTGCGGAGCGAGCAGGCCGGCGAGACTTCCGCGGTCGGCCAGGGTCACGGACTTTCCCAACTGTTCGGACTCGGTGATCGCGTGATAGAGCCAGGTCTCGCGACGGCCCTCGATGAGGTGCAGCCTGAGCTCGGTGGCGAGGGATGCCGCGGTGGACGCCGTTTTGGGGGAGAGGGGCAGCTTGGTGCGTCCCGTTGCGACTGACTCGAGGAGTTCCTCGGCGGCGAGGTCGAGCCGCGCGAGTTCCTCCGATGCGAGCATGCCGACGGCGAAGCGCGGCGCGGAGACGGTGCTCTGCACGAGTACCCGGTCGAGTTCCAGCTGCACGATGCGACGGAAACGCCGCACGATGTAGATTCCGAAAACCACAGGCATCACCGCTGTCGCCAGAAGGAGGATCTGGGCGGGAATGCTCTGCGGGGTCAGTTTCGTGGTCAGGAGTATTGCCACCAACAGGGTCATTCCGAGAATTGATGCAACCGCGAGCAACTCGCGGCTGCGACGGAGGGTGAGCGCGGCGAGCAGCCCGAAACCGGCGGACGCGGCGGCGGTGGCGTAGCGACCGACGTCATGAAGCGACCAGATGGCGATGAGGTCGAATGCGACCACGCCCGCCAGGCCGATCAGGAAGGTACCGAACAGCCAGTCGGGCATCTGTTCGCCCCGGGTGGCGATGGTCGTGGCGACGCCGACGAGCGCGAGCGCGTACACCACCCACGCCAGCGCCGCGGGCAGGATAAAGGGATACTCCCCGGCGTGGCTCACGAACATACCGATGCCGTACACGGCCTGGAGACCGGCGAGCACGCTCGCGCCGACGCCGAGGTAGCCGGTGCCGAGACTGGCCCCGCGCGCGCTGGCCTGGCGCATGGCGCGTCCGGCGGTGGAACCGGCCGGCACCCCGGCACGGTTGCGCTTGCCGAGGATGACCCCGAGGGTGTTCTCTTCCGGGCGGGCGTAGTCGGTCACTTGGGCACCTCGAGCACGACAGTGGTGCCGGCGCCCGGAGAGGAGAACAGTCGCGCGTTGCCGCCGACGTCCTTCAGACGTGCGACGACGGAGTCTTTGAAACCGAGTCGCGCCTCATCGATGTCCGAGATGTTGAACCCGACTCCGGCGTCCGTGACCATCGCCCGCACCGTGGATTCGTCATCGGTGATGGTGACGTGAGCGTCGGTGACCCCGGCGTGCCGACGCACGTTCTCCAGGCACTCGGCGAGGGCGAGCAGGAACGCGTCGAGAACGTCGCTGGGGAGAAGCACCTGGCCGGTGCCGTGCCAGCTGACCTCGAGGCCCATGCGCCCGAAGCGCTGTTTCACCGATTCGAGGGTGGTGCCAAGAGCGGTCTCCTCGACGGGTTCCAGGTTGTAGACACCCGACGACTGGGGAACGGGAGTCGCTCCGAGCCTCAGTTGGCGCAAGAGCCGCGCATCTTCGCCGGACTGCTGCTGGAGGGCGGATGCCGCGACCCCGACACCGGAGTGGGCGAGCAGGGTGAGGGTGGCGAGCACGGTGTCGTGCAGGAGCCTTGCGCCCTGGCGACGCTGGGCCTCGGTCTCGCTGGCCTGGCGCTCGGCCCTGTGGGCTCGCCCGATGCTGTAGATGCGGCGGGCGGCCCGAGGGATGCTGGCCGAGAGCCAATACCCGAAGACGGCGGCGAGCACCCAGCCGATCATGATCTGCGCATCCTGCACCGAGACGGGTCCGGGGATGGCCAGTTCCGCGAGCACGAGGGTGGCGAGGAAGGCGACGACCAGAAGGACGATCCTCCCGACGCTTGCCGTGAGGACCACCGCGAATGAGGCGATCGCACCGGCGGCCAGGGGCACGATCGCCGTGCCGAGGGAGCTGCTCGCCTGGTCTTCGCCGGGGAGTTGCACCACGAACAGGATGCCGAGCCCCGACAGGATGCCGAGCACGATCCAGACGAGGGACTGGTTCACGCCGACGCGGTACAGGCTGAACGCGAGCACCACGAACAGCGGGAGGGCGGAGAGCAGCGTCGCCAGTTGCAGCACTCCCGGCACCGAGAAACAGACAAGGGCCACCGCTGTCGAGCCGAGGCCGATGAAGCGGGCGGATCGCTGCAGAAGTCGATCGCGCTCCTTGGCGATGAGTTCCACAGAGCAATAGTCACACATCGACACTCGCCGCGGGGGCACGACACCGTCGGTGGCATCACACCCGAGCGCCATCTACTCCGGGGTGAGCCAGCCTTCGCGGATGCCATGGCGTCTCAGCAGGATCTTGGTCCCGAGGTCGATGCCGATGTCCCGATACTTGCGCCGCGCGCGTTTGATGTAGGACTTGACCGTCTCTTCGGTCGTTCCCATGTCTCCGGCGACCTCACGGATGGAACGCCCGGAGGCGTAGAGCATGATCGCGCGGAGTTCCTGGCGGCCGAGACCGGGATCCAGGGCCTTGCCGTCGCCGGACAGCGCTCCGGCGAGAGGACCGTTCTCGTAACGGTGGCCCGCGGCGGCGGAGTGGATCGCGCGCACCAGTTCATCAGCCGACTCGGTCTTCGGCACGAAGCCGAGTGCGCCTGCCCTGATCGCGCCATGGACGGAGGAGGACTCCGCGTGGCGACTCATGACGATGGTGCTGGAGCCGGCTGCGTTGAGGGCCCGTACCTTCGCGCCGATGGGGACGTTGTCGTCGAGGTTGAGGTCAAGCACGACTACGTCCACGGGGAACTCGGGGTGCGCCAAAAGCCCCGCCCAGCTGGACTCGCCGATGGCGACATGGATGCCGTGACGGCGCGAATGCAGGTGCGCGACGAGTCCGTCCACCACGAGCTGGTGATCATCGACGATCGCAACTCGGATGAAGGCAGACTTCTCTCGCTTGTGAATCACTTCGACCGACTTTCCCCCGTGGCACATGCCAGCTCGGGTGCTGGCACAGACCACTCTGTACACCCAGCATAGTCAAACTGACAGTCGCTCGGGTGCCGGGGGCTGCCCCCAGAACGGCCCTGATACCGCCTCGGGGGCTAGGACTCGAGCAAACGGGTGAGCTCCGGGCCGACCAACCCGTCTTCGATGAGGAATCCGTCGTGACCGAACTCGGAGTGGATGACCACGGCCAGGCCACCGTCGATGTTGCCAGAGACGCCGGCAGCGATCGTGACCTGGTCGGCGAGGGGGAACAGCCTGTCGCTGTCGATTCCGAGCACGACGTTCTTCGCGGTCACTCGGGACAGGGCGGCCGCCACACCACCGCGGTCCCGACCGATGTCGTGCGAGTTCATCGCCTGCACGAGCAGCACATAGCTGTTGGCATCGAAACGCCGGGTGAACTTGTTGCCGTGGAAATCGAGGTAGCTCTCCACCGCGAACTTGCCCTCGGCGCCGAGGGGGCTCACGCTCGACTGCCAACTTCGTTCGAACCGGTCGTTGAGCTCGGTGGGAGAGCGGTAGTTGAGGAGGGCCATCCGGCGGGCGAGCGAGAGCCCGCGATACGGTCCGTCGCCATCCGCATTCTCGTAGTAGTCGCCGTCGGCGAACTTCGAATCCATGGTTATCGCTTCGATCTGCACCGAATTGAGTGCGATCTGGTCGGCGCTCGAGATGGTCGGCGCGGCGATGATCGCCACACGATCGAGGCGATCGGGATGTCCGATGGCCCATTCGAGGGCCTGCATGCCTCCCATGGACCCTCCGATCACGGCCGCCCAGCGCTCGATGCCGATCGCGTCGGAGAGCGCGGCCTGCGCGGAGACCTGGTCGCGGATGGTGAGGTAGGGAAACCGTGCTCCCCACTCGCGCCCGTCGGGGGCGAGGGATGCGGGCCCGGTGCTGCCCTGGCAGCCCCCGAGCATGTTCGGAGCCACGACGAACCAGCGATCCGTGTCGACGGCCTTGCCCGGTCCGATGATGGCTGACCACCATCCGGCGGTCGGATGTCCCGGGGCCGCGGACCCGACCACGTGGCTGTCGCCGGTGAGTGCGTGGAGCACCAGGACGGCGTTACCCCGGTCGGCGTCTAGTTCGCCCCAGGTCTCGTAGGCGATGCGGCCGGAGGGGATGCCGCCGCCGCGCTCGAACTGCTGGGCACCGATGGAGACGAAGAGGCGGTCGCCGGGGTTGTCGCCCTCTCGCCACGCTCCGGTCGCCGGTGGCTTGCCGATCATCGCCCGCGTGTTCGCTTCGGTCACGAAGCTCGATGGGACCGTGTCCTCGGAAGTCTGCCAATCCATGTCTCAGCAAGTATCGCAAGTTCTGCCGGGGGAACGACCTTTGTTACGGTTCGGCCGCAGACGACGGCGGTCGAGAGGAGTGCCGCAGCACGCCACTCGACCGCCGGAATCGTTACGCGCTCTGCGCCGCCTTCGTGACGGCGCGAGCCGCCGCGAGTCCCGCGGAGAGGTCGGCGATGATGTCGTCGATGTTCTCGAGGCCGACCGAGAGCCGCACGAGGCCGGGCGTGACGCCCGAGGTGAGCTGCTGCTCCGGGGTGAGCTGCGAGTGGGTGGTCGACGCCGGGTGGATGATCAGGCTGCGCACGTCTCCGATGTTGGCGAGGTGGCTGAACAGGCTGACGCTGTCGACGAGGGCTGCTCCGGCATCCACTCCGCCCTTGAGCTCGAACGACAGCACCGCCCCGACGCCCTTGGGGGCGTATTCGTTGGCCGTGGCATACCAGGGGCTCGACGGCAGTCCCGAGTAGTTGACCGAGGCGACGTCGTCGTGGTTGTCGAGCCATTCGGCCACGGCCTGAGCGTTCTGCACGTGACGCTCGATGCGCAGGCTCAGGGTCTCGATGCCCTGGATGAGCTGCCAGGCACTCGCCGGGGCGATCGCGGAGCCCAGGTCGCGAAGCAGCTGCACGCGAGCCTTGATGATGTAGGCGATGCCATCGCCGAGCACGGTGGTGTAGCTCGCACCGTGGTACGACGGGTCGGGCTCCGTGAGGCCCGGGAACTTCTCGACGTTCTTGGACCACTCGAACTTGCCACCGTCGACGATGATTCCGCCGATGACGGTGCCGTGACCGCCGAGGAACTTGGTCGCAGAGTGCACGACGATGTCGGCCCCGTGCTCGAACGGGCGGATCAGGTACGGCGTCGCGATCGTGTTGTCGACGATGAGCGGAACGCCGTTCTCGTGCGCGACCTCCGCGACCTTCTTGATGTCGAGGATGTTGATCTTCGGGTTACCGATGGTCTCGGCGAAGAACAACTTGGTGTTCGGGCGAACGGCGGCGGCCCATTCTGCGGCGTCGTCCTGGTCCTCGACGAAGGTCGTCTCGATGCCGAGCTTCTTCAGCGTGTACTTGAAGAGGTTGTAGGTTCCGCCGTAGATCGAGGATGACGAGACGATGTGGTCGCCCGCCTCGGCGATGTTGAGCACGGCGATGGTCTCCGCGGCCTGGCCGGAGGAGACGAGCAGGGCGGCGGTGCCCCCCTCGAGAGCCGCGACGCGCTCCTCGACGACGTTCTGGGTCGGGTTCTGGATGCGCGTGTAGATGTTGCCGAACTCGGCGAGGGCGAACAGGTTCTTGGCGTGCTCGGCGCTGTTGAAGACGTAGGAGGTGGTCTGGTAGATCGGAGTCGCGCGAGCATTGGTCACGGGATCGGGTGCCGCACCCGTGTGGATCTGCTTGGTCTCGAACTTCCAGTCGGCCGCGTTGTCGCTCATGGGTCTCTCCTCAAAGTAGTGCGGGCAGGGTAATCGCTCGCACAGGCGAGCCTAGGCAGGGCTCCGTCGGGGATCAATGGCGCGTGACATCCGGCGTAATAGTGCGCAGGCGCCACATTGACACATGCGACTACTTTTGCGAGAGTACTCGAGTGTCATCCATCCGTCTCTTCGTGCTCGGCTCGCTCGCCGATCGCGGAGCGATGCACGGCCACGCGCTGCGCGTGCTGGCCGAGCAGGAGCACATCGACGAGTGGACCGACTTCACAGTCGGGGCGGTCTACGGGGTGCTCAAGCGCCTCGCCGCGGAGGGTCTCATCGAGGTGGTGCGCACCGAGCGGGAGGGCAACTATCCCGAGCGCCACGTCTACGACGTCACGGCCTCCGGTTCCCTTGCCCTCGACGGCTTGCGGCGAGAGGGTCTCGAGTTCTTCGAACTGCATCCGGATGCCTTCGATCTCGCGCTCTCGCGCCTCGATCCCGATCGCCTCGACGAGCTCGAGGGCATCATCGGTACCCGCATCGCGGCTCTCGAGCGTCTGCTCGAGGACACCGCCGCACACCACAAGCAGGTCGACCAGTACCTGTGGAAATCCGAGCAGTGGGCGATGAGCCACCAGCTCGCCAAACTCCAGGGCGAAATCGCCTGGCACCACCGTCTCCTCGTGGCGCTGCCCGAGATCATCTCTGACGAACTGACCAAGAGGTCCGCGAAAGGACTCAAACAATGACCGAAACATCCGAGGCGACAGCCAACCGACCACCGTCCTGGGTCGCGCCCCGCGGAGTGACCGATAAGCGCGCCTGGGGATCCCTCGCGGTGCTGCTCATCGGGCTCTTCATGTCGCTGCTCGACACCACCATCGTGAATGTCGCCCTGCCCACCATCCGGGACAGCATCAACGCCAACGAGGCGACGCTGGCCTGGATCATCTCCGGCTATGCCCTCGCGTTCGGCCTGGTGCTGATCCCGGCCGGTCGAATCGGCGACCGGTACGGCCACAAATGGGTGTTCTTCACGGGGCTCGCGCTGTTCACGGTTGCGAGCCTGTTCGCGGGGCTCGCCCAGAACTCCACCGAACTGATCGTCGCCCGCGTGCTCCAGGGGGCAGGCGGCGGTATCTTCTTCCCGCCGGTCACCGCGTTCATCCAGCTGCTCTTCCCGCCGATGAAGCGGGGCAAGGCCTTCGCGATCCTCGGCGCCGTGCTCGGAGTCTCCTCCGCGCTCGGGCCGGTGGTCGGCGGTCTCCTGATCCAGGCCCTCGGCACGGCCACCGGATGGCGGTACATCTTCTTCGTGAACCTGCCGATCGGCGTCATCGCGCTGGTCGCCGCGGTGATCGTGCTCCCGAAGCTCGTTGCGGGGGAGAAGGCATCGATGGACGTCATCGGCCTTCTGCTGCTGGCCGGCGGTCTCGTCGCGATTCTCGTTCCCCTGATCCAGGGTCAGGATGAGGGGTGGCCGCTCTGGACCTACCTCTCGCTGGTCGGAGGCGCGATTCTGATCGTGCTGTTCGCGTTGTGGGAGCTGAGGCTCGCTCGCCGCGGGTCATCACCTCTGGTTCCCCCGCATCTCTTCTCGCACCCCGCATTCACCGGGGGCACCATCCTCGCGCTGGTGTATTTCGCCGCGTTCACCAGCATCTTCTTCACGATCTCGCTGCTCTGGCAGGCGGGCCTCGGGCACACCGCGCTCGAGTCCGGCCTCGTGTCCATTCCCTTTGCCGTTGCCAATATCATCGGAGCGTCTCAGAGTGATCGCGTCGCCCAGAAGCTCGGACGCAACGTGCTGGTGCTCGGTGCCGCCCTGGTGGCCGTCGGCCTCATCGCCCTGTGGATCATCTTCCTCACGGTGAAGCCCACGGACCTGACCAACTGGATTCTGCTCGGCCCGCTCGCCATCGCCGGATTCGGCAACGGCTTCTTCATCGCGCCGAACTCCCGATTCATCGTGGCGACTGTCGACCGCACCGAGGCGGGAGCCGCGAGCGGGGTCATCGGCACGATGCAGCGCATCGGAAGCGCGATCGGCATCGCCGTGGTATCGAGCGTTCTCTTCGGGGTGGCGAATCTCGCCGGGCTCAAGACGGAGATCGCCGACAAGGTGGCCAAGGCGCTCCCGGAGGCGATGAAGAGCGGGGACTACGCGACTCCGGCGGCTGCGGCGAAAGCACTCGGCTCCCAGATCTCCCAGTCGAGTCTCGCAACCCACTTCGGGGATGCGGCGACCGTATCGATGCTGGTGAGTGCGATCTTCGCGATCGTCGCCCTCGCGCTCGTCTTCACCCTGCCGAAGCGGGTCAACCTGCACTGATCCGGAGTCGTGCCGCACCCGTCACCGGTCCCGGGTCGAGCCGGTCGGATCCTTTCGCGAGGGTCCGGCCGGCTTTCTCTCTTTTCCGGTATCGAGTTCGATGAACAACCAGCGCGGCTTCGGCTCGATGATCGGCCGGAAGATGCGACGAATGAGAGGGCTCGCGAGGGCGATCGAGATCGCGATGCCGGCGAGGATCATGGCGACGAGCAGCAGATCGGGCGTCGGATCGTTCGTGAGGATCCCTGTCTCGCGCAGGGGATACAGGATGAAACTGTGCAGCAGGTACACGTACATGGTGGCCTGGCCGAAGCCGGTGATCCAGGTCTCCGAGCGGGGCACCAGCACGAAGAAGGCGCCGCTCAGAAGAGTCGCGAGCAGCAGGAATGCCAGTCGCACCAGCCCGGCCCACCAGTCGGTCTGGCCCAGTCCGTCGTACGAGTCGTCATAGAAGAGCCAGTGCACGTCGATCGACTTCCAGAAGTCGAGGAAGAGCACGAGTGAGGCCGCCCACGCGGCGAAGATCGCGATCGCGACCCCGCGGATGAGCCACGTCTGCCGCTCGATCACATGCCACTTCTCCACGAGCTTCCACTGGCGCAATTGCCAGCCGAGCACGAAGAAAGGCAGGATGCCGATGGCCCGCGAGAGCGAGAAGGTGCTGTCGACATTGCTGAAGTACCCGACTCCGATGGAGAACAGCACGGACCAGAGCAACGGCCAGCGCAGCAGCACGAGATAGGGCAGCACGAGCCGGAACACCCCGAGGGCGAGCAGGAACCACAGCGTCCAGTGCGGCGTGGTGGGGTTGGCGCTCGTCCTGCCCTCCACCAGGTACTGCACGACGGTCCAGATCGTCTGCATGATCACGTACGGCAACAGGATGTCGGTGATCACGCGCTTCATCTGGCGGGAACTCGGTGGGGCAGCGTTCGAAAAGTAGCCGCTGATCAGGGCGAATGCCGGCATGTGAAAGGCGTAGATGAACAGGTAGACCACGAGAGCGTGATCGTTGTCGGCGGTGAGCCGCTGCACTCCGTGCCCGACCACGACGAGCGCGACGCAGGCGAACCGCCCGTTGTCCCACAGCGGAACCCGCTGCTTTCGTGGGGCGGGGGCGGTGGCGGTGCTCGTCATGCGAACACCATAGCCGCGCTACGGTTGGAGAGGGGCCGACGAGGGAGAGCAGTGACGTCACGACGCGTGGTGGTAACCGGAGCGAGTTCGGGAATCGGAGCGGCGACGGTACGCCTGTTCCGCTCCCGCGGCTGGGATGTGGTGGGTGTCGCCCGCCGAACCGATCGTCTCGAGGCGCTCGCCGCGGAGACCGGAGCCGACATCTTCACCGCCGACGTCACCGACCAGGCGCAGGTCGACGCACTCCGGGAGTTCCTCGCGGACCTCGGCCCGGTGCACGCGCTCGTCAACAACGCGGGTGGCGCCTTCGGGATGGCCTCGGTCGAAGAGAGCGATGCCGAGGACTGGGTGCGCATGTTCGACGTGAACGTGGTGGCCGTCAAGCGGGTCACGAGCGCGCTGCTTCCGCTGTTGCGGGCCGCCGCCGCGCTGCCTGATGCCACGGGCGTCGCGCATGCGGACATTCTCACTGTCACCTCCATCGCGGGCCACATCGCCTACGAGGGCGGCGGCGGATACAACGCCGCGAAATTCGCCGCGCACGCCCTGGTCGGCGTGCTGCGGCTCGAACTCGCCGGTGAGCCGATCCGGGTGCTCGAGGTCGCGCCGGGCATGGTGAAGACCGACGAGTTCTCCCTCGTGCGCTTTGCAGGAGACCAGGCACGGGCCGATGCGGTCTACGACAACGTGGCGAACCCCCTGCATGCCGAAGACATCGCCGAGGCGATCGTGCACGCGATCGAACTTCCCGGATTCGTGAACCTCGACCTCGTGACGATCAAGCCGGTGGCACAGGCGGCCCCGCACAAGGTGATCAGGGGAGCTCTCGCACCGAAGGCGTAGTGCTCGACGCCACCTCGTCGGCCACATCCGCGAAGGCGAGCTTCGGAACGAAGAAGAGCAGGACGGCGGCCACCAGGGCGCCGACGCCGCAGATGATCCACACGGTGAGATAGCCGCTGAGGCTCGAGGCCGTCGTCGTTGCCGCGGTGAGCACGCCCATGGCGAGCACGATCCCGAAGATCGCCGAGGCGAACGACCCGCCGATCGTCTTGGTCGTGTTGGTGAGCGCGGCAGCGATGCCGGTCTGCCCGCGAGGTGCCGCCGCCGCGGCGGCCGCCGGCATCGCGCCCACCAGCGCTCCGGATCCGATGCCGGCGATGAACATGTTGAGGAACACCTGCCAGGTCTCCAGGTGGAACGGCACGAACAACAGGTACCCGGTGGCGACGAGGAAGGCGGCGATGATGAGGGCGACCCGCGGAGAAAGCCAGCGGGACACGAGAGGAAAGAGCAGCGCACCTCCGATCATCGAGATGAGGTAGACCCCGATGAGGGTGGAGCGGTCGCCGGAGTCGAGACCGAGGCCGTAGCCGTTCGCCCGGTCGGTGCCGGCGTACGCGCTGAGGGGGGCCTGCGCCCCGAGCAGGCTGATGCCGATGAGACCGGCGGTGAGCTGCACCGGCCACATGTTCGGTTGCCGAAGCACCCGCAGGTCGATCGCCGGGTCATCCTGCTTCAGTTCGTAGAGCCCGAACGGCACGAACACCAGCAGTCCGAGCACGATGAGGATGTACACCCACCACGCCGCAAGCCCGTTGAGCCGGAGGAAGGTGAGGCCTGAAGTGATCAGCAACAGCCCGATGGTGAGCAGGCTGAAACCGACGACATCGAGGCGTCGCCCTGGAAGCGGAGTCGACTCCGGCACACCGAAAAGCACCGCGAAGAAGACGAGGGTGACGGCGATCGCCGGGACGGCGAGAGTGAGCGGCACGTTGTTTCCGAACCATCCGAAAACCCGTCCCCCCAGCAAAGCGCCGACGATCGCACCGGCCTCGAGCGCGACGACGAGGAAACCGGCCGCCCGCCGGGTCTGCGACGCGCCCCTGCCGGTGCGGCGGCCACGGTCGAAGATGAGTGCCACTTCCAGCGGAAGCCAGACAACGTAGAAGCCCTGCAGGGCCCAGGCGATGAGGAAGGTGGTGAAGTTGTCGGCGAAGACGAGGGCCCAGCTCGCCCCGGCCGTGAGCACCGTCGAGACGAGCAGGATGCGCTTGTGTCCGAACATGTCGCCGAGTTTCGCCAGGATCGGCACGACGAGCGCGGAGAGCAGCAGCTGTGCCGCTTCGAACCAGTTGAAATCGGCATCCCGGATCTGGAGGTACTTCACCAGGTCGCTGATCAGAGGCACGTAGTAGCCCTGCAGGATGCCGCTCACGATCTCGACCAGGAACAGGTAGCCGATCAGGCCGAAGGTGATCGCCCCAGCCTTCGCACGCACTGTTGTCATGATCGGATGCTAGTGGTCGACCGGCGGCGGCAAGAAGCACACCGCGCGTTCTCGGGAGTACCGGGCAGCCGCTAGCGTGAAGCTATGACAATCGATGAGGAGCACACCCCGGATCGCGAGATCCTGGGCTGGGACGAGTTCGGCGAGGCGAGTCGCGATCTGGCGGCCCAGGTGCACGAGAGCGGATTCGTGCCCGACATGGTCGTGGCCATCGCCCGCGGAGGCCTGCTGCTCGCCGGATCGGTCGCCTACGCGCTCGATGTGAAGAGCTGCGGCGCCATCAACGTCGAGTTCTACACCGGGGTGGACCTGCGTCTCGCCGAGCCGGTGTTGCTGTCACCGATGCTCGACACACCCTCCGTCTCCGGGCAGAAGGTGCTGCTGGTCGACGACGTCTCGGACTCCGGCCGCACCCTCGCGATGGTGCTCGAACTGCTCGTCAAGGCGAGGGCGGATGTGCGCAGCCTCTGTCTCTACTCCAAGCCGCAGACCGTGCTCGAGCCCGACTTCGTGTGGCGCAGGACATCCAAGTGGATCGCGTTCCCGTGGTCGTCCCTTCCGCCGGTCACCGGGTGACCGACGCCAGAGGTGCGGAGTCGACTCCCTCGGTTCTGACCCGCTCGATCGACCCGGAATGGGCGAGTGCGCTCCGGCCGGTCTCCGGGGTGATCTCGAAGCTTCAGGAATTCCTCGACGGCGAGGTCGCGGCCGGTCGCGGATATCTTCCTGCCGAGGAGAACGTGTTCCGCGCATTCGCTGCTCCGCTTTCGCGGGTGCGCGTGCTCATCGTCGGGCAGGATCCGTATCCGGGGCTCGGGCATCCGATCGGACTCTCCTTCGCCGTCGACCGGGCCGTACGGCCGATTCCGCGGAGCCTCTGGAACATCTACAAGGAGCTGCGGAGCGACGTCGGGGTCACGCCGCCATCGCACGGAGACCTCAGCGCGTGGTCGGACCAGGGGGTCATGCTGCTCAATCGCGTGCTGACCGTCGAGCCGGGCAAGTCCGGCTCGCACCGTCGCAAGGGGTGGGAGACCGTGACGGCGACGGCGATCCATGCGCTCGCCGATCGCGGCGGACCGCTCGTGGCGATCCTGTGGGGAAAAGATGCCATCTCCCTCGAGCCGATGCTCGGCTCGGTGCCCGTGATCAAGTCCGTGCATCCGAGCCCTCTGTCGGCCGGGGGAGGGTTCTTCGGGTCGCACCCCTTCAGCCGGGCCAACGCCTCACTGCTGTCGCAGGGAGCCTCACCGATCGACTGGACGATCCCGGCGTAAGCTCGGTTCATGCTCGAGGAGGAATACCAGGCCACTCACCGTCCGCTGGAGGCGCAGCGCAACCTGCCCCCGCTCGAGGTGCCCTTCGAATATTCGATTCGGGATGCGCGACTCGAAGACATGCCGGACGTGCGGGAGATCTACAACCACTACGTGGCCAACTCCACTGTCACCTTCGATGAGACCCCGCTCACCCTCCGAGCAACCCGCTCCAAGTTCCAGCACCTGCAGAAGCTGGGGATGCCCTACCTCGTCGCGGAGAGCCCGAGCCAGCAGATCCTCGGCTACGCCTACGTGTACCCGTGGAAGGAGAAGGCAGCCTACCGCTTCACCGTGGAGAACTCGATCTACCTGCGTGCGGCGTCGACCGGCAAGGGGCTCGGCAAGGTGCTGATGGGCGAGTTGATCACCCGTTCGAAGCAGGCCGGGCTCAAGGAGATCATCGCCGTCATCGCCGATCGCGGCGCTGAGGCCTCCATCAAGATGCACCAGGACTTCGGCTTCAAGGAGATCGGTCGCATGGGGAAGGTCGGCTTCAAGTTCGAGCGCTGGCTCGGCACGGTGCTCATGCAGAAATCGCTCAAGTAACAGCAGACTGCAGGATGTCGCGCAGCGCCGCTTCCACCTCCGCCACCGACTCCGGCTCGCCGCGCCAGAGCATCCGCAGGATGAGCCCGTCGATGGCGAGCGCGACCACCCGGGCGCGGCGGGGATCGGGCACGAAGGGGTCGATCGCGTCCTCGAGCGAGCGGTACCAGATGTCTGCCGCCTCCCTCAGGCCGTCGCGGCGCATGGCGAGGAAGAGGAGCTCGTACTGCGCGATGGCGGAGGCCCGGGAGCCGTACACCCACTGCCGCAGCACGGCTGCGGCATCGGTGAGGGATCCGTTGTCGAGGTGGGCGAACAGGGCGACCTGCTGCTCTGTGACGCGGAGCAGCGCACTCACCAGCAGATCGTCGATGCTGGCGAAGTAGTAGGTGGCTGCCGCGAGGGGCACGCCGGCTTCGGCCGCGACAGCGCGGTGGGTGACGGCGCCCGGTCCGCCGATCTCGAGCACCCGGATCACCGCATCCTGCAGAGCGATCCGCCGGGCCTCTCCCTTCGCGGTGGTGGTGACCACGTCAGTGCTTCCCACCGAGTTCGAGCATCGTGACGCCGCCGATCACGAGCACCATTCCGGCGATCTGCACGAGGGTGAGAGGCTCCTTGAAGAACAGCCAGCTGATCACGACCACCAGCACGACTCCCACGCCGGCCCAGATCGCATAGGCGATTCCGAGCGGCACTCCCTTGGTGAGCGACTGGGAGAGCATGGCGAAGGCGGCGATGTAGCCAACGGTCACTATCGCGTAGGGCACGATCTTGTTCGCGCCATCCCCGGTGGCGAACTTGAGGGCCGTGGTCGCGATCACTTCGGCCACGATCGCACCGGCGAGGAAGAGATATCCCATGCTGTACTCCTAAGATTGGTACAAATGTACCAGAATATCGATGCGGGGGAATCCCCGGTGCAGATGCGTCGCCACGCGGGCGCTACAGTCGGGGGATGCCCGAAGCGCCTCGCAGCCGCCCCGAGAGCTATCTCGTGCTCCACACCCTGAGCGGTCATCTGCGCGCCAGGCCTGCCGCGGTCTTCGCAGCACTCGACGCCCGTTTCCGCCCGAGCGAATCCTCCGACAGCCTCTACCTCGCTGATCCCTCAGCGTTCCTCATCGTGTCCCAGGGCGGCTGGTGGTACCGCGGCGAGTATCGGGTGGTCCCGGACGAACGCGGATCGCATGTCGAGCACGTCATGTTGAACGTGGCACAGACCGCTCGCTCGCTCGGGCGCTTCACCGGGCGTCGGGTCGTGGCGGATGCTCCTGCCGCCTTCGAGACCCTCCTGCGTCAGCTCCGACTCGAGCTCGAATAGCGGACCGGCCGCACCAGGCGACTCAGCCCTTTGCGCGCTGCCCCTTCGTGCAGGTCGCCTGCGCCGCAGTCTGCCCGGTCGCGCTGCTCGGCAGGGCGACTCCCGGCGCACCCGTCGCTGCCCCGCTCGGGGGCGTGGAGCCCGCCGGATTCGGCGGTGTCGTCGCCGAAGGATCGGTCGTCGTGCCGTCTCCGGTCTTGCCGGTGAGCGAGACCGGCTGGTCGTTCTTCAACGCGGTGAACAGCACCTCTGCCGCGCTGCGGATCGGCAGCACCCCGTTCTGGCCGGCCGCCGAACCATAGCTGCCGGGGTACTGGACGAAGACCACCTTGTCGAAGCTGATGTCCTTGACCGCGAGGGCCATGCTCACCAGGGTCGTCAGGTTGTTCAGCGAATCGGAGCGGGTGGTGTTGTCGATCACGGCCTTGGCGAGCGCGTAATCCTTCACCGGGTTGCCGAGGGTCTCCGGTGTCTTGATCTTGCGCACGAGCGCGGAGAGGAAGAGCTGTTGGTTGCTGATACGGGCGAGGTCGCTGCCGTCGCCGACGCCGTAGCGCACCCGGAGGAACTGCACCGCATCCTGGCCGACGAGTGTTTGCTGCCCGGCATCCAGGTCGAAGTGGATCTGCTCGTCGTGGATCGCCTTGGCGATGCAGACCGTGACTCCGCCGACGGCATTGGAGAGCCCGACCACTCCCTGGAACTCGGTGAGGGCCGCGTAGGGGATCGTGAGGCCGGTGAGATTCTCGACGGTCTTCACGATGCAGGGCAACCCGCCGTAGGTGAGCGCGACATTGATCTTGTTGGTCTGGGCTGGAAAGTTGCCGCCCTCGGGTTTCGGGCAGGACGCGATCGGCACGATGAGGTCGCGGGGGAAGCTCACGACTGTCGCGTTGCTGTGGTCGGCGGAGACGTGAAGCAGCATGGTCACGTCGTTGAGGTGCTCTCCACGCTTGCCATAGGTGCCCACATCCCCGCCACCGCTGTCGCTCGCGGCGACCAGCACGTTGATGCCTCCCTCGAAACTTCCGATATCCGGCGGGGGACCCTCGGTCTGCCCGATGAGTTTCACTCCCGGCTTGACGCTCTTCGCGACGTCGTAGACAGCGAAGCCGGCGACGGCCCCTGCGCTGACGAGCACCACGGCGAGCGCGGAAGCGATGAAGCCGAGCACCGTCACCGCGGGGCGGGAGCGCGGCAGTCGGCCGTGGCGGGCAACGGGAGGCATGCGGGAGCTGGGCATAGCACCAGACCCTAGCCGACGACCTAGGCTCGAAGGGTGTTCGAACTCCACCACCTCAGTGCCCAGGAGCAATGGGACTGGTTGCAGCGCGGCGAGGTCACTCCCGTCGAGCTCACCCGGCACTACCTCGACCGCATCGAACGGCTCGACGGCCATCTCGGCGCCTTCGTCACGGTGACCGCGGAGGCCGCCATCGAACGCGCGGATTCCCTCGCGTCCCGGGTGCCCAAGACCGCACCGCTCTGGGGGCTCCCGCTCGGCGACAAGGACCTCGTCAACCGGGCCGGGGTCCGCACCGGCTACGGATCACGTCTCATGCGCGACTTCGTGCCCGAGAGCTCGGATGCCATCGTCGAGGCGCTGAATGCCGCGGGCGCAGTGAGCCTCGGTAAGACCAGCGCCCCGGAGTTCGGCCTCCCCTCCTACACCGAGAGTCTTGTCGCTCCGCCCGCGCGCACTCCCTGGAACACCGCCCTCGGAGCTGGTGGCTCCAGCGGGGGTGCCGCCGTGGCGGTCGCGGCCGGACTGTTGCCCTTCGCGCCCGGTTCCGACGGCGGCGGCTCAGTTCGCATTCCCGCGGCGGCATGCGGCCTGGTCGGCCTCAAACCCTCCCGCGGCCTCGTGCCAAGCGGCACGGGGCTGAGCTCCCTCGGCGGCCTTGTCGTACCCGGCCCGCTGGCGCGCACCGTGGCGGATGCCGCGATGCTGCTCGATGCCCTCATCGAGGGCGGCGACTATCCCTTCACCGTTCGGGCGCCGCGCTGGGACGGTGGAGCACTGCTCAACGCCGCGGTGCGCGGTGAGGGTCGGTTCCAGCTCGGCGTGATGACGACTTCGCCGTGGGACGACGCCTACGACATCGAGATCGCGCCCGAAGCATCCGCGGCCCTCGCCCTCGCCGTGTCTGAGCTCGACGCGGTCGGGCACGGCATCGAGGAGTTCGCTCTCGAACCGGACGAGTCCTACGCCCCGAACTTTCGAACCATCTGGCAGGCCGGTGCCGCTGGCATCCCCGCGGAGGGAGAGCAGCTCGAGCTTCTCGAGCCGCTCACGAAGTGGCTGGTGCTGCGGGGAAGGCAGGTGTCCGCCAGGGAGCTGTCGAGCGCCCTCGGTGCTCTCGTCGAGTTCGAGCGGTCGATCATCCGTCAGTTCCGCCGGTTCGACGCGGTGATCACCCCGAGCCTGGCGATGACGCCCCGTCCGGTCGGCTGGTACGACGCGGAGGATGCGGAGCGCAATTTCGCCCAGCAGGTGCAGTACACGCCCTTCACCTCCTTCGCGAACGTCACGGGGCTGCCCGCGATCACCCTGCCCGTCGCCCAGACCGCCGAGGGCCTGCCGATGGGGGTTCAGCTTGTCGGCCGGCCGGGCGGTGAGCATGTGTTGCTGGCCATCGGCGCGCAACTCGAACGTCGGCTGCAGTGGCAGCGGCGGCATCCTCCCCAGTGGTGACGGGCCGGGGGATCGCTGGTCCGGAGGTTCGAGCGGGCACTCGGAGCGACGCCGTTCGGGCCGGTTCGAATCGAGTCGGCGGTTATTGTGGTCTGGGTCGGTTTCAACTCCCAACCACTCCCGAATCGATTTTCCCGGCGATGCTCGGCGCTGCGAGTTCGGTCAGGCGGAGTGCGCGTTTCTTGCCCGCCACCCGCGTCGTCCCTATCCTTGGCGCATCACGGAGAACCCAGCCGGCGCACCCTGAGGGCACGATCCGGCACACATCGCCAGGGAGCAGCTCGAGGCGGGGCAACCGGGGATAGGCGACGACCATGAGACCTTCACTTCGGACTGCCGCCGCCGCGGCTCTGGCGGTCACCGCCATCGTGCTCGGCGCCGGTCTGGCCCACTCGGCGCAGGCGGCGACGGTCGCCCTTCCCCCGGTCAACGGCCAGTTTGATTATCAGATCGGTGGTGCCTATACGCCCTCAGGATCGGTATCGATCGTCGATCGCGACCGCAGTGCGAGTCCGGTCGCCGGCAAGTACAACATCTGTTACGTCAACGCGTACCAGACCCAGCCCGATGAAGCCTCGTTCTGGACCTCGAACCACAGCAACCTGCTCGTGAAGCGTGCCAACGGCACCAACCTCACGGATCCAGACTGGCCGGGCGAGTTCATCCTCGACACCTCCACCGCGGCGAAGCGCACCAGTATCTCGAAGATCGTGAACCGCTGGATCGACGGGTGCAAGACGAAGGGCTACCAGGCCATCGAGCCCGACAACCTCGACTCCTGGACCCGGTCGCTGAACAAGCTGACCAAGGCCGACAACGTGGCCTACGCGAAGCTGCTCGCGACCCACGCCCACTCCATCGGCCTCGCCATCGCCCAGAAGAACACGTCGGAGCTCGGCACCACCGGCAAGACCTCGGTCGGTTTCAACTTCGCCATCGCCGAGGAGTGCCAGGTCTACTCCGAGTGCGGCAGCTACTCGGGGCCCTACGGTAACCACGTCATCGAGATCGAATACACGGACAACGCCCGCAGCGCCTACAAGAAAGCCTGCGCGGCCCAGGGCAAGTCCATCTCGGTGATCCTGCGCGACCGCGATGTGGTGGCGAAGGGACAGTCGGCCTACCGCTACGAGTACTGCTAGCGAGGGACCGCGCGGGTGCCCTGCGAGGGTCCCACGGTTACCCGGTGGCCTCCCGGGATCAGGCGAAGAACTCGAGGTCGGTCTCGAGCAGCGCGTGTCTCCACCGGCCGCCGGAGAACGCGTAGACCGATTCTCAGCCGGGCAGCTTGACCATCTCGGCGCTCTGCTCCCACAACCGCCGACACAGCTCGGCATCGGAGGCGCTCTTTCGCTCCCGTCCGTCCGGCTTGAGGCCGTCGAAGTAGGTGCCGCTCGGCGAGGCGATGTCGCGCTCGGCCGCGAGGTGGATGAGCGGGGCCGCTCCCTGTTCCGGGCTGATCCCGAGCGAGCCGCGACTGAGGAACTGTCCGAACTTGAGCAGGGCGGAGTCCGCGCCGAAACCGGTCGCGACGAAGCCCGGATGGAACGAGAAGGCGTCGACCCCGGTGCCGGCAGTTCTTCGCGCGAGCTCCCGGATGAACATGATCGTCTCGAGCTTGCTCGTGCCGTAAGGAAGCCAGCCGCCGGCATATGCGCGACCTTTCCAGTCGAGGTCGTCGAGGTCGAGCCGCGAGAACATGTTCGCCCCGCTGGCGGTGGAGATCACCCGGCCGGCGCTCTCGGCGAGCCGCTCGAGCAGCAGGTTTGTGAGCAGGAACGGCGCGAGATGATTGTGCTGGAACGTGCGCTCGTGACCGTCGGCGGAGAGCCCGCGGGTGCTCACCAGCCCGCCCGCATTGTTCGCGAGCACGTCGATGCGCGGATAGCTCGCGAGCAGCTCCTCGGCGAGGGTGCGCACCGCGGCCAGACTGTCGAAGTCCGCGGTGAACGGGAATCCGCCCACCCCTTCGGCGACAGCCCGGGTGCGCTCGGCATTGCGACCCACTACCGCGACCGTCGCGCCCCTGGTCGAGAGTTCGATTGCCGCGGCACGGCCGAGTCCCTAACTCGCTCCCGTGATCACGATGACCCTGCCACTCAGTTCTGCGCTGGCTCCGCTCATCGGTAGCCCCCTTTCTCTAGTCCTGCTTCTACTTCGAACCTGTTGAGTTCGGCGACTGGTCCCGCTGCGACATAGAGCGGGATGAACGTGAGGCCGTAGTGCTTCCACTGCGCCCGATGCACCGCTTCGTGTTGCAAGACGTGCGCGGAATCGTTGTCATGGGTGAGGTAGACGGCACCGATCGTCGTTCCGCCGCGACCGAACGCCCAGCGGGGGCAACCTCGGGCGACGATCACTCCGCCAGCCCGCGCCAGGCGACCCCGGCTGAGGATGCCGCCCCAGACGAGCCCGCACAGGCTCGCGAACCAATACCCCGGGCGGGCGACAAGCGGGCTCAGCATCACGAGCCGGAGTCCGGGCAACACGGTGCCCAGGTCGACCACCCGCACCATGGCGCGCTGCAGCGCTCGGGTCGTGGTGGGCATGAGTCGTTTCTACACCCCTCGAGTGCCCCCGCTCGGCCACCGCTCGGGCGGCACCCCTACAGTGTTCATATGATCGCGGTGTACCCATGACCGGCACAGTGCACCGAGTCGCGCTCGTTTCGATGCACACCTCGCCCGCGGCACTCGCGGGAAGCGGAGACTCCGGCGGCATGAACGTGTCGCTGCTCGCGACGGCGACGGAGTTGGCGGCGCGCGGGGTCGAGGTCGACCTCATCACCCGGGCCACCGGCAGTGCCGCCGTCACCTCCCTTGCCGACGGCGTCGTGCTCCACGAACTGGCGGCCGGGGGCCGGGGAGTGATCGCGAAGGATCGGCTCGGCGAGGTCGCCGACGAGTTCGGCGAGGCGGTGGCGCAGCTCACGGGCCGCACCTCACCGCGCTACGACATCATCCACGCCCACTATTGGCTCAGCGGGCTCGCGACTCTGCCCGTCGCGCTCGAATTGGGGCTGCCCTTCGTGCAGAGCTTCCACACCCTCGGGGCCATGAAGAATGCGAACCTCGCGCCCGGGCAGACTTCAGAACCCGAGAGAAGACTGCTCACCGAGATGTATCTCGCGAACCAGGCGAGTGCCATCGTCGCTGGCTCGTCCGCCGAGGTGTCATCACTCATCGACGCGGTGCGAGCGCCTGCTGATCGGGTCTTGGTCATTCCGCCCGGCGTGGACGTCGAACTCTTCACGCCGACGCGGGCGGATGCGGCGGACTCGCGCGTGCGTCGCGAACTCGGGATCGCCGCCGGGCGCCCGATCATCGCCGTCGTCGGCCGGGTGCAGCCGCTCAAGGACCAGGAACTCGCGATCCGGGTGCTCGCCGAGTTGCATGCTCTGCGAGACTCCGCCGCGGTACTCGTGGTCGCGGGGGAGGCGACTCCCGGAGAAGACGGCTATGCGGCATCCCTGCAGTCGATCGCCGCCGAACTCGGAGTGCTCGCGGAGGTGCGATTCGCCGGGGCGCTGTCGCGGGAGCGCCTCGCCGACCTCCTCGCCATCGCCACGGTCACTCTCGTGCCCTCGCACTCGGAGACCTTCGGCCTCGTGGCACTTGAATCTGCGGCCAGCGGCACCCCGGTGATCGCATTCCGCGGGGGCGGCCTGGTCGAGTCGGTGTCTTCTGGAGTGTCCGGGCTGCTCGTCGACTCGCGAGACCCCCGGGCCTGGGCGCAGGCGACAGTCTCCCTGCTCGACGACGGGGCCGGTCTTCAGCGGCTGTCTGGATTCGCCCGGCACTACGCCGAGGGATTCACCTGGGCCGCCACCGCCACCGCGCTCATCGGGGTGTACGCGAGCTTCGGCTGAGTCGGCGGGTCCGCTCAGGGGCGCCCGTAGGTCTCCAACAGCCGCAGCCAGATCTCGTTCATGGTGGGGTAAGCCGGCACCGCATGCCACAGCCGATCGATCGGCACCTCACCGACGATGGCGATCGTCGCCGCGTGCAGCAGCTCCGAGACATCCTGCCCCACGAAGGTGACGCCGATGATCACCGCGCGTTTCTCATCCACGACCATGCGCGCCTTGCCCTCGTAACCGTCGGCCTGAACAGCGGAGCCGGCCACCGAGCCGAGGTCGTAGTCGACCACACGGATGTCGTACCCGGCCTTCTCAGCCGCCGCGGCCGTGAGTCCCACGGATGCCACCTCCGGGTCGCTGAACGTCACCTGGGGCACCATCTCGTGGTCCGCGGTGGCGGCGTGCTTTCCGAATCGGTTGTCGTGCACTCCGGTACCGAGGGCACGGGCCGCGATGACATCGCCCGCGGCACGAGCCTGGTACTTTCCCTGGTGGGTGAGCAGCGCGCGATGATTGACATCCCCGCAGGCGTACAGCCAGTCGAAGCCCTTCACCAGCATGGTGTCGTCGACCTCGAGCCAGTCGCCGGGGGTCAGACCGATGTTCTCGAACCCCAGGTCGCCGGTGCGGGGCACGCGTCCGATCGCGACGAGCACCTCGTCGACGACGACAGTCGAGCCGTCGTCGAGAGCGAGGGTGACACCGTCGTCATCCCGACGGGCGGAGGTGGTCTCCACGCCCATCAGCACCGTCGCGCCGAATCTCTCCAGGGATGCCATCACCAGTTCGCCCGCGAAAGGCTCCTGGGTGCCGAGGAGGCCGGAGCGCGCGATGATGGTGACCTCGGTGCCGAAGCTCTGGTACGCCGTCGCCATCTCGACCCCGACGACTCCGCCGCCGATGATCGCGAGCCGCTTCGGAGCGACTTTCGCGCTCGTCGCATCCCGGCTGGTCCACGGGGAGACCTCCGCGAGGCCCGGGATCGCGGGCAGCAGAGGATCGGATCCCACACTCACGGCCACAGCGTGCCGCGCGGTGTATACGGTGCCATCGACGGTGACCTGCTTCTCACCGGTGAGACGCGCGTGGCCGCGGACGAGGGAGATGCCCGCCCCTTCGACCCACTTCACCTGGCTCTCGTCGTCCCAGTCGTGGGTGAAACTGTCGCGCCGGGCGAAGGTGGCGGCGACGTCCACCCCGCCCTTCACCGCCTCGCTGGCGCCGCCGACAGCCTTCGCGGCTCGCAGCACGATACCGGCCCGCAACAGCACCTTGGAGGGCATGCAAGCCCAGTACGAGCACTCGCCGCCCACCAGTTCGCTCTCGACGAGCAGGGCGGTGAGGCCGTCCTGCACCGCGCGGTCGGCGATGTTCTCCCCGACGGCGCCGGCGCCGATCACGATCAGGTCGTAGGTGGTGTCCATCATGTGCGCTCCCAGTGATTCGGTGACAGGGTGGTCTCTATTCGCGGGATCCGAGCCACGCGACGATTTCCGAGGCGTGATTCTGGGGATCGTCGACGGGGAAGAAGACCCTTTCGATGGTCGACCCGTTCGCGATGATCGTCAAGCGACGGTAGAAAGTTTCTGCTCCCGCGACGAAGGTCGGCAGGTCGAGGGCGTCCGCGAGCACCAGCCCTGGATCCGAGAGCATGGCGAAGGGCAGGTGCAGGCGCTCGACGGCTTCGGACTGGAAGTCGGAATCCTGGGTCGACACCCCGAAGACCCGGGTTACTCCCGCCGCTCGAAGCTCGGCGAAATGGTCGCGGAACGAACAGGCCTCTGGCGTGCACCCGCGTGCACCCGGGATCACGTCCCACCCCTCCGGCGCTTCGGTGCCGGGGCGGCCGGTACGCGGATAGACGTAGAGCACAGTGCGACCGCTGAGGGCGGAGAGGTCGACATTCGACCCGAAGGTCGCCCGCAGGCTCACCGCGGGAAGCCGGGTGAGCTCCCTCACCGACCGACGAATTCTGCGGTCGTGCGCGTGACGAACGCCGTCATGCCGATCGCGGCATCCTCACTCTGCACGAGTCGCACGAGTTCCGGCTGGAGCGCGGCGGCGGCCGCCGCATCACCCTCGCGAAGCGCGAGTCGTGCGTTGGCGAGCGCGGCCTGCACCGCGAGCGGGGCCTGGGCGGCGATGCGCTGGGCGAGCTCGAGCCCACGGTCGTACTGCGTGCCGTCCGGCACGACCTCCTGCACCAGACCGATGCGATGTGCCTCCGCCGCGTCGAACTGGTCACCGGTGAGAATCCAGCGCATCGCGTTGCCCCAGCCGACCGCGCGAGGAAAGCGGATCGTGGCGCCGCCGAACGGCAGGATTCCGCGGGCGACCTCGATCTGCCCGAACCGGGTGGATGCCGCGGCGACCGCGATATCGCTCGCGAGCATCAGCTCGATTCCGAGGGTGAGGCAGGTGCCCTGCACGGCGATGACCACGGGCTTTCCGAGTTGCCGGCCGGAGACCTGCCAGGGATCGATTCCCCCAGCGGGCACCGTGTGGAGGCCGTCCGCTCCGATCCTCGGCGCGACGTCGGCGAGATCCAGACCGCCGGTGAAGTGGTCACCGTGGGCGAAGACGAATCCGGCTCGCAGCTCCGGATCACGCTCGAGCTCGCCGTAAGCGAGAGCGAGTTCCTGCAGCAGGGCGAGATCGGCCGCATTGCGTTTTTCCGGCCGGTTGAAGCCGATCAGGAGCACGTGCCCGTCGCGCTCCACCGTGATTCGGCGGGATTCGGGGGTGGTGTCGGTCATCGCTGGCCCTTCGGAACGCGGTCGGCTTCGATCGGCCGTTGCTCAATGCTAGGTGCTGTGCCGACAGGGCGGAGCTCAGCTCGCGAGCGCTCCGATGATGCGCAGGATGCTGCCGAGATCGTCGGCCGCATCATCCGCCGAAGCCGGTGCGAACTCGGTGACCGCTGCTCCGGCCAGCGGAAGAGCCGCCTTGGCCGCGGCGATCACCGAGAGCAGAGTAGCGAGGGAGACGCCGAACGGCTCCGGGTAGCCGAGAGAGCCGAATTCGCCCGGGTCGAGCACGTCGAGATCCACGTGAAGGTACACAGAGGTCGCGCCGCTCGCGACCAGGGCGGCGGTGATCGAGTCCGCGTCGAGGGCCTCGGGAGCGATGACCGGGATACCCGCGGACTCGATGTACGCGAGTTCGCCGTCATCCAGCGAGCGCGTGCCGGCGAGGATCACGCGTGTCGGTGAGACCGGAGAGCCGGGCACCAGCGCCTCCGGACCATCGCCGAGGAGCGTGCGAAGCACCATGCCGTGGAAGGCTCGCGACGGAGACTCCTCCGGGGTGTTGAGGTCGGCGTGGGCATCGATCCAGACCACCGCCATTCCCTCGTGGCGTGCTCCAGCATGGTGGATGGAGGCGAGGTCGACTCCGCAGTCTCCGCCGATCGTGATCGCCAGGCCGGACATGGTGGCGAGCGCGGCCAGCTGGGCGTCACGGACCTGGCGAAGCGAGCTCAGGCGCAGAACCTCGCTGCCCTCGTCGGTGCCAGCCTCGGAGGGCACCTCGACGACGACGGTTGCCGAGACCGGCAGGTCGCCGCTGATCGCGGACGCACCCTCCGCGAGCCTCATGGCACGGGACGAACCCGAGCCTTGCCATTGGGGGACAACGAGAAAAGTGGCGGCCACCTGTCAAGTATGGCCGCCACCGGGTGAAGAAGGAGTGATCAGATCGTGCGGGGTGCCTTCGCCAGGTTGGCTTCGAGCTCCGCGACGTTCTGGCGGCTGCCGTAGGCCGGGCGGTCGCGCTCGACGCGCCAGCTCTCGGCGAGCGGGCCGATGTTCACGGTGTCGAAGCCGAATTCGTCGTAGAGCTTGGTCACGAAGTCCGAGGCATCCGCGAAGTCGGAAGACGTGGCGAGAGCGCGCCGCTTCGGGTCGCCGTTCGGGAAGCCATCCGCGGTGATGTCCGCTGCGGTGATGTGGTTGAAGCCCTTCGCCACCCGGGAGGTGGGCAGGTGCTCCTGCAGCATGCCGCTGACGGTCGTCTCGCCGGCGTCGAGGGCGTCGATGTGACCGTCGCGCTCGAAGTAGTAGTTGTTGGTGTCGACCACGATCTTGCCGGCGAGCGGCTCGACGGGCACGTCTGCGTAGGCCTTGAGCGGCACGGTGACGACGGCGACGTCCGCGGCCTCAGCGGCCTGGATGGCGGTGCCCGCGGTGGCCTTCGGCCCGAGCTCTGCGACGAGCTCCGTCAGGGTCTCAGGTCCCCGTGAATTGCTGATGACGACGTCGTAGCCGTTCTCGACCGCCTTGCGGGCGACCTGACTGCCGATGTTTCCTGCTCCGATGATTCCAATAGTTGTCATGTGTGAAGTAACCGGGGAGGGATAGGAATTGTTCCCACGAGATCACGGTTTGTCGAGAAGCTCGCCCCGCCGACCGTATCGGGACCCGACAGGAGGTCTCGATACGGGTCGCCGGCGCTTCCCGCTAGACCGGCGGGGGCTATTGCTCGATCGCCGAGGGAGCCGTCGCACCGGCCTTGAGGGCGGCGAGCCGGGCGTCGAGCTCCACGGAGTCATCCGAGGCATCCAACTGCTCGAACTGGGCATCGAGGCTCGAGGCGGCGAGCTCCTGGCGGCCGAGAACTGTCGCCTCCTGGCGACGGATCTTGTCTTCGAAGCGGCTGATCTCGCTCGTGGGGTCGGTGAGGTCGATCGACTTGACCGCATCCTGCACCTGGGTCTGAGCCTCAACGGTCTTCGACCGGGCGATGAGCTCGTCGCGCTTCGACGACAGCTGGCTCAGCTTGGTGCGCATGGCATCGAGGCCGCGTTTGAGCTGGTCGACGACCGCGGTCTGGGACGCGATGGTCGGCTCGGCGTCCTTCGCTTCCTTCTCAGCGGCCATCTGGCGCCCGAGCGCCACCTTCGCGAGGTTGTCGAACTTGTCCGCGTCTGCGGCATTGCCCGCCGTGCGCAGTTCGTCGCCCTTCCTGCTTGCCGCCAGCGCCTTGCGGCCCCAGTCCGCGGCGTTGTCGACGTCTTCGGCGTGGTCCTGTTCGAGCAGGCGGAGATTTCCGATGGTCTGGGCCACCGCGCTCTCCGCCTCGGAGATGCTGCTCGTGTAGTCACGAACCATCTGGTCGAGCATCATCTTCGGGTCTTCGGCCGAATCGAGCAGCGCATTGATGTTGGCCTTGGCCATCTGAGCGATACGTCCGAGAATTGACTGCTTTGCCATGGTGTTTCCTTTCGTTGTGTCATTGCGAATCCGGATATCTGGATGAAGCGAAAAGTCTTAGAATCGGCCGCCACTCGAGCGGCCGCCCCCGCCGCCGCCGAAGGATCCGCCGGAGCTCCGTGAGCTGCCGCCGAAGCCGCCGCCGCCGCCGAAGCCGCCCATGCCTCCACCGCCGAAGATGCCACCGCTGTTGCCTCGGCCGCCCCCACCGCTGAGCATGCCCCCGATGAGGCCGCCGAGAATAGCGCCGCCGAGGCCGCCACCGAAGCTTCCCCCCTGGCCACCACCCGGGCCAGCTCCGCCTGCGGAGTCGACATCGTTCTGGGCGAGTGAGAGCGCCTGCGCGGCCAGGGACTGGGCCGCCGCTGCCTCCGCTAGTGCCTTCACCGGGTCTGAGGGCGCGAGGCCGACGGCAGTTTCGAGATGGCGGGTGGCTTCTGAGACCCGGGTTCGGGCGGTGCTGCCGACCCCGCCACGACGGGTCGTGATGAAGTCGTTGGCCGCCGAGATCTGGCTGGATGCCGCACTCATGGCGGTCGGCAGCTGCGCGGTCGCGGACTGCAACTTCTGCTGTTGATCCCGCACGCCGTCGAGCACCTGATCGAGCGCGGCGTTCGCGGTGGTGAGCGAGGCGAGACTCGACAGGGGATCGGCAGGGCCAGCCCCGGTGGTGGCAGCGGCAAGCGCAGCTTCGGCGGCCGCCACCGGCTGGCTGAGGGAGCCGGATGCCGTGGCCGGCAGGGCTCGAGCGGTAGCGAGGTCCTGCTGGGTGTCGGCCACTGCTGCGGCGAGCTTGCTTCGGGCATCCGTGAGGCTGGACGCGAGAGTATCGATCGCGTCGAGCAGCTGGGTGGTCTGGCCGATACTGGCCTGGGCCGCGCGCACATTGATCGCCGCGGTGCCGGAGTCTCCGCTGGCGATCGCGGCCTTCGCCGTCGATCCGGCGGTGCCGACGAACTCGAGGAGCTTGGCCACCTGGTCGGGATTGCCGGCGATCGAGGACAGCGCTGCCGCTGAAAAAGTCGCCTGCAGGCTGGTGAGCGTCGCGCGCGCCGTCGCGAGCCGCGTCGACACCGCCTCGGCATCCGTCACCACGCTCGCCAGCGCCTGCGGCGCGGTCTGTTCGAGCTTGCGCAGGTCGTCGAAGGCGTCAGCCTGAGCATCGAGTTCCGCGTCCGCGGCTTCGCAGAGTTCGATGATGCGGGAGGTCATCTCCCGCTTCTGTTGCGGCGTCTCCGGCACGGAGTCATCGAGCTTCTGGCGCAGGGTGAAAGCCTCGGCCACCTGGGATTTCGCGGTAGCGAGAGTGGCACTGAACGGTGTCGTCACGTCGGTGCCGAACTGGGCGACGGCGAAACCGAGCTCCTGTTCGCTCGTCTTCAGCGAATCGTCGAGCTGCACGAGAAGACTGCCCGCCTTCTGGTCGAGCTGCTCCTGGCTCGGACCGACGGGAGCGGATGCCGCACCGCCCGCGCTGCGGCGTCGCGACCGCACGAAGAACACGATCCCGAGCACGACGAGGGCCAGCAGGATGAGCACGATCACCAGGAGAAGCACGGAACCTCCGCCGGACGACGTGGGGGTGCCCGGTGCGTTGGTGTCGGATCCACCGCCGGCGCTACCGCCGGTATCTCCCGCATATCCCTTCGCTGCGGCCACGGCGGCACCCACCCAGTCGCTCTTCTTCAGCGCCGGGATGATGTCGTTCGTCTCAACGGCATCCGTGGTGGAAGAGTCCGGTGCCGACGCTCCGTAAGAGATCGAATAGTTGCGATCCACCGTCGCCACCGCGAGCAGGATGTCGTTCGCGCCGAGTCCGTTCTTCTTCGCGACACTCGACGCCCAGGCGGTCTTGTCGGAAACGCCGGTGAAACTGTCGACATAGACCACGAAGAGCTGGAGTTTCGTCGACGCGTAGAGCGCGTCGGTGGCCGCGGTGATCTCGGATCCGCGGGAGCCGACCGCATTGACGGTGTCAACGACGTAGGCCCCGCCGAGATCGACCGGTGACTGGGCCTGAGCACTCAGCGGCGCCGCCAGGGCGGCCACCACCGCGATCGCGAGCGCGGCGGCCAGCCGGTACACCCGGGTCGTGACGGTGACGCGAATGGCAGACTCCTTCGACCGCGGGGGATGACGATGGCGATGACGCCTGCAATTCTACTGAATCCCCCTCAGCGAATGAAGGGCGGTTATCGCAGGATCACCGGGGAGGTCGGCCCGGTCACCAGGTCGGTACTGAGGAAGGAGCCATCCGCGCCCTGGCGGCTGAGGTCGAGGGCTGCGGACACCTGGTAGTCGCCCGCGGCAAGATGGGGCAGGTCCTCGCGAAAACTCCCGGCGCTATCGTCTTCGGTCGAGCAGGTGACCGGCGAGAACGATGCCGGGTAGGTCTGGGATGCCCCGGGCGCGAGGTCGACGAGGGCGGCCATCGCGATCATGGCTCCGTTGCTGTGCCACAGCACGACCCCGTCCCGGGAGAGAGTGATGGCCGGGGTGGCGGCCGTCGTGCCGGTGATGTGCTCGGTGCCGGAGTTGGTGAGGGTCACGGTGCCGGAGACGCGATCGGCGGAGGCATCCGCCGGTTCGAAACTAGCCGTAAGCACGAGGCCATCGGCATTCGGGGCGACATCGGCGAGAGTGCCGCCACAGAGGTTGATCCTGTCGGCGGGAGCGCGCTTGAGCCCGCCATCGGTGGCAGCGCCGCCGAGGGGAGAGTCCCCTCTCGTCTCCGGTGCGTTGGCGCTGGTGGCCGACCCCGAGCTGAACGATGGCAGGAGGCCACGGATGCCGGTGAACCCGGCGACACCGATTCCCGCCACTGCGAGGGTCGTGGCGCTGCCGACCGCGAACTGCTGCGCGACGCGGCGACGAGAGCTGCGGCGGAGCACGCGCGAGAGGTCGACTGTGCCGAGGGAGGGGCCGGTCTCGGCGAACATCTTCTTCAGGTCAGATTCTGTGGACATGGATCGCTCCCTGTGGGTGGGTGGAGTGCGGGGTGGATGCGGCGGGGTCGGGTTCGTCGGAGAGCGAGACGGCCATCTTGGCCAGACCGTCGCTGAGATAGCGCTTCACCGCGCCGGAGGAGATGCCGAGCCACTCGGCGATGTCGTCGACCTTGAGGTCTTCGTAGTACCGCAGCACGATGCAGGCCCGTTCCCGCGGGGTGAGCCGGGCCAGCTCCGCCGTGAGGTCGATGCGGCTGTCGGTGGCGGGAGCGGTGGATTCCTGGGCCTCTGGCACGGCGGTGAGGTGCGCGATCCGGCGCCAGCGGGTGGTGCGGCGCCCACTGTCGAGCCAGGTGTTGAGGATGGCCCGACGCACATAGGCCTCGGCGCTCGAAACCGTGAAGCCGTTGCGCAGGCGGCCGAAGGTCTTGACCAGGGCATCCTGCACCAGGTCTGCCGCGTCATCCGCGCTGCCGCTGATCAGCCAGGCGTAGCGCGTGAGGGCCTTGCCCCGCTCGGACACGAGCGTCTGGACGACCGATTGCCAGCCGCCGTAAGCCGACTGATCGTGTGGTGTTGCCGCGGCCATCCTGTTCCCCTCGCGCGTCTTCTCAAAGAGTGTCTACCTTCTAAGACGCACGAGGGGGAGAAAACGTTGTGACCGCGTGCCGATCAGTTCTCGATGGACAGCTTGAGGCGCCGGCGGATGTCGGTGAGCTGGCTCGTGAGGCTCTCCGGCAGTCGATCCCCGAAGGTCGCGAAGAACTGCTCTGTCGCGTCGAGTTCGGCGAACCAGGCGTCCGGATCCACATCGAAGAGCTGGGCCAGATCGCTGCGGCTCACGTCGATCCCGTCGAGGTTGAGTCCGCCGTCGACCGGCTTCCACCCGAGAGGGGTGTCGAGAGCCGGGACGCGTGCGTCGACACGCTCCAGGATCCACTCGAGAACCCGGGAGTTCTCGGCGAAACCGGGCCAGAGGAACGACCCGTCGGCATCCTTGCGGAACCAGTTCACCTGGAAGATCTTGGGTGCCTTCGCTCCGAGAGTCTTGCCGATATCGAGCCAGTGCGACCAGTGGTCTGCCATGTTGTAGCCGCAGAACGGCATCATCGCGAAGGGGTCGCGACGCAGTTCTCCGAGGGTGCCCTCGGCCGCGGCGGTGCGCTCGGAGGAGACGGTGGCCCCGACGAACACGCCATGCTCCCAGCCCCGAGCCTCGGTGACCAGCGGCACGTTCGTGGCACGGCGTCCACCGAAGATGATGGCGTCGATGACGACACCCTCCGGGTCGTCCCAGTCGTCGGCGATCGCCGGGCACTGGGCTGCAGCCACGGTGAAGCGGGAGTTGGGGTGGGCGGCGGGGGTTGCGGATGTCGCGTTCCACGCCTTGCCCTGCCAGTCGACCAGGTTGTCGGGAGCCTTGGCGCTCAGCCCCTCCCACCACACGTCGCCGTCTTCTCGGAGGGCGACGTTGGTGAAGATCGTGTTGCCCCAGAGTGTGTCGATGGCGGTCTCGTTCGTGGCACGCCCGGTGCCGGGAGCGACGCCGAAGAACCCGGCCTCCGGGTTGATGGCCCGCAGGCGGCCGTCGGGGCCGGGACGCAGCCAGGCGATGTCGTCCCCGATCGTCTCGACCTTCCAGCCGGGAATCGACGGCTTGAGCATCGCGAGGTTGGTCTTGCCGCAGGCGGAGGGAAACGCAGCGACGACGTGGAAGGCCTTGCCGCGCGGGTTCGTCACCTTGAGGATCAGCATGTGTTCGGCGAGCCAACCCTCGTCCCGGGCGAGCACGGAGGCGATCCGGAGGGCGAAGGACTTCTTCGCGAGCAGGGCATTTCCGCCGTAGGCCGAGCCGAACGACCAGATTTCTCGGGTCTCCGGGAAGTGGGAGATGTACTTGGTCTCGTTGCAGGGCCACGGCACGTCCTTCGCGCCGTCGACGAGGGGGGCTCCGACGCTGTGAACCGCGGGAACCCACTCGGTGTCCGGGCCGATGAGCGCGAGGGCGTCCGCTCCCATCCGCGTCATGATGCGGGTGCTGACGACGACGTAAGGGGAGTCGGTGAGCTGCACGCCCAACTTGGCGAGCGGGCTGCCGAGGGGACCCATCGAGAACGGCACGACGTACATCGTGCGGCCGCGCATGCTGCCGGAGAACAGTCCGGCGAGCGTCGCACGCATCTCGGCGGGCTCGCGCCAGTTGTTGGTCGGTCCAGCGGCATCCTCGGATTCCGAGCAGATGAAAGTGCGGGCCTCGACGCGAGCGACATCGCTCGGGTCGCTGCGGGCGAGGAAGCTGTTGGGGCGGTGCTCGGCATTGAGGCGCAGGAGGGTTCCGGAGTCGACCATCAGGTGAGTGAGACGGTCGTTCTCGGCGAGCGATCCGTCGCACCAGACGACGGCGTCCGGGGTGGTGATGGCGGCAATGGACGCGACCCACGCGACGACGCGCGAATCGGCGTTCATCGGCACTGCACCGGCGGCGTCCGGCGCGGTGGGAAGGGAGGTCGGTCGGGCTGAGGTGATGGTCATGTCTCGTCCGTTTCGTCTGGGGGCCGGGCTGGGTGGCCGAAAATTCCGGCCCTGAGACAAGATTGCGCGACTTTCTTCGTCATTTCCAGCGAAACAGCTGGTAAGAATGGGCAATCTTTCACTAGTGTCAAATGCATGACCGATCTTGCGACGCTGGGCCAGCGCATCCGACATTTCCGCAACGAAGCGGGTCTCACCCTCGACCAACTCGGGGAGCGGGTCGGCATTGCGGGCAGTCAGCTCTCCCTGATGGAGAACGGGCGTCGCGAACCCCGGCTCTCCCTGCTGCAGGGGATCGCCGGCACCGTCGGCATCCCGGTCTCCCAACTGCTCGATGACGCGCCCCCGACGCCGCGCGCCGCTCTCGAGATCGAACTGGACCGGATGCAGAAGGCGGCCGTCTACCAGGGGCTCGGTCTCCCGGCCATCCGTCCCTCCCGCACGATGCCGGAGGAGACCCTCCAGTCGCTCGTCGGACTTCATCGCGAGCTCGCCCGTCGGGCACGCGAGGCGATCGCCACCCCGGAGGAGGCCCGCCGGGCGAACACCGAGCTGCGGCAATCCATGCGCACCCGAGACAACTACATGCCGGAGATCGAAGAGCTCGCCGAGGAGGCCGTTCGCGGCGTCGGCTACGTCGGCGGCGCGCTCACCCATCGCGCCGTCAACCTCATGGCGAAGAAGCTGGGCTTCGAGTTGATCTTCGTGAATGACCTTCCGCACTCCACGCGTTCTGTCACCGACCTCGCCAACGGGCGGATCTACCTGCCGCCCGCGTCGATCCCCGGCGGGCACGGGCTGCGCTCGATGGCGCTCCAGGCGCTCGCGCACCGTCTGCTCGGGCATCAGGAACCCGAGAGCTACGCCGAATTCCTTCGCCAGCGGCTCGAGATCAACTATTTCGCCGCGGCCTGTCTCATGCCTCTCACCCAGTCGGTGGAGTTCCTCAACCGGGCGAAGGCGGAGCGCAACCTCGCGGTCGAGGACTTCCGGGATGCCTTCGGCGTCACACACGAAGCGGCGGCGCTGCGCTTCACCAACCTCGCGACGACCCACCTGGGGATGCCGGTGCACTTCCTGCGGGTCGGCGAAGACGGCGCGCTCTATAAGGGCTACGAGAACGACGGGCTGCAACTGCCGACGGATGTCACGGGCTCGACCGAGGGGCAGTTGGTGTGCCGCCACTGGAGCGCCCGCACCGCGTTCTGGCGCCCCAACCGCACCAACGAGTTCTACCAGTACACCGATACGCCCACCGGCACCTACTGGTGTTCGACCCAGACCGGCACCGCGAGCAACGAGGAGTTCTCCATCACATTCGGGGTGCCGTTCGCCGATGCGAAGTGGTTCCGCGGGCGCGACACGACCAATCGGGTGACCTCACGCTGCCCCGACGCGAATTGTTGCCGGCGCCCCGACACGGAGCTGTCGAAGCGGTGGGCGCACCAGGCGTGGCCGAGCGCGAAGCTGCACGCCCACATCCTCGCGCCACTGCCCTCGGGCACGTTCCCGGGCGTCGACGACACCGAGCTCTACGCCTTCCTCGAGGCCCACTCCGGGGAGTGACCGGCGGACGCGGCCGCCCTCCCCGGGCCGACAGAGCTCAGGGTCCGACTCCTGCTCCGGGCGGGCGGTTGTGAGGGCGGTCTCATCGGGGAGTCTTGGCGCCCCGGGCCGCCGCGGCTCCGGCCTCCCGCAGCCAGCGGGCGGGGTCGGCCATCGCCGCCTCGGCCGAGCCCGCGACGTCCGCGAGCCCGGATGCCCAGAGCGCCCTGCCGTCGGAACCGACCGGCGCCACCGCGAGCTGCCCCGCGATCACGGCGACCGGAACGCCACGCTCGCCCGCCAGACCGATCAGCGTGCCGACGAGCTTTCCCGTGCTGGATGTCGCGTCGAAGCGCCCCTCGCCGGTGATCAGCAGATCCGCCCCGGCTATCGCTGCCGGCACTCCCGTGAGGGCGCAGAGGTACTCGGCGCCGGGCTCGATGCGGGCACCCCAGACCGCCGCGAATCCGTAGGCAGCACCACCGGCGGCGCCGGTTCCCGGTCGTGTGGGATCGGCAGCGAGGTGGTCGGCACTGGAAGTTTCGGCACTGGAAGTTTCGGCGCCGAAAGTTTCGGCGCCGGCAATTTCGGCGCCGGCAGTTCCGGTGCTGGCAACTTCGGCCGTGGCAACTTCAGCGCCGCGAAGATCCCCACCGAGAAGTTCGGCGAAATGGGCGAGAGCCGCGTCCAGCTGCTTGACTTCGGCAGGCGATGCCCCCTTCTGCGGCCCGAAGACCGCCGCGGCGCCGGTCGGTCCGAGCAGGGGAGCCGAGACATCCGTCAACAGCGTGACACCGTCCGGCGGCGGTGCTCTGAGCTGCGAGCGGTCGAGGGAGCCCAGCGAGGCGAGCGCGGCCCCGCCCGCGGTGAGGGTGCCGTCAGAGCGAAGACCGAGGGCGGAGAGGGCGCCGGCCGCACCATCCGTCGAGGCCGACCCTCCTAACCCGATGATGAGCCGCGAAGCGCCTGAGGCCAGTGCGCTGCCGATCACCTGGCCGAGCCCCTCCGTCGATGCACCGAGCGGATCGAGGCTTCGCATCAGGGGAATCCCCGACATCTGGGCCAGTTCGACCATGGCCGTGCCGTCCGGAAGCGACAGCCAGGCTCCCGGGGTATGCCTTCCGTCCGGTCCGGTCACCGGCCCGGCGTCGCGCCGCTGCGCCCCCGGCACGGAGGCCTCGACCGCATCGAGTGTGCCCTCCCCGCCGTCCGCAAGGGGGATCAGCGTGAGCGAGTCCCCTGGGCGCACCGACTCCCAGCCCGCGGCGATCGCTCGAGCGACGTCGAGCGCGCCGAGTGAGCCCTTGAACGAATCGGGAGCGATCACGATCTTCATCCGGCGGAACCAGTCACGCTCCCGATGTTATCGGCGCGCGTTTCTCACGGGGTGGCTTCATCCAGCCGGGCGAAGGTGAGCGCAAGCGCGGTGTGCGCTGTCGAAGTGACCGCGAGCGTCGCACCGGCGGCTTCGAGGGTGAGCAGCGCGGCGCCGACGATGGGCCTGTCTCGCACCAGGGCTATCCGTGCGAGGGGACTCCGCCGGCTGAGCTTCTCCTCGATGGAGGCGAGAAAGGCGGCATGTCCCGCGGCGAGCACGCCGCCTCCGAGCACCACGGGAACGCGGCGGGAATCCAACTCCAGCCGACTGATGGCCGCACCGGCAAGAGCCACGATCTCCTCGGCCTGGCGGTCGAGGATGAGGGTCGCCGCGGCATCACCGCTGTCCGCGGCATCGAAGACGAGCGGGGCGAGGAGCGCAAGGCTCGCCACGGAGAGGCGGGCGAAATGGAGCCCTTCGATCACCGCCCGGATGTCGGGCAACCCGAAGAAGTCGGGGATGGACCGGCTGAACTGTGTGGCCGGCCCGCGGCCGTCGCCCGCCCGGGCAGCATGCCACAGGGCCTGCTCGCCCAGTTGGAAGCCGCCGCCCCAATCGCCGGAGATGGGGCCGAGAGCGGGGAATCGGGCCGTGGCCCCGTCCGCGCGCACGCCGACGCAGTTGATGCCGGTCCCGCAGATCACGGCGACGGCATCGGCTTGCTGGGTGCCGGTGCGCAGGAGGGCGAACATGTCGTTGTCGACGAGGGGGCTGCCGACCGAGGCCCAGGGCAGGTGAGCGACGGCCTCGCGAAAGATCTCGATCTCGATCTCCAGGTCGAGGCCGGAGACGAAGACCCCGGTGCCGACGAGGGGGAGCCCGGCACTGTCGAGCACCTCGGTGACGAGCGAGTCGACGACCGCGACGGCGGCGCCGAGCCCCTGCGTCTGCGGGTTGGAGGCCGCGCCCCGGGCATGTGCCCGTACGGTGCCGTCGAGGTCGACAGCGACGGCATCCGTCTTCGACCCGCCGCCATCGATGGCGACGATGACGCCCGCATCCGCGTTCATCGCGTCCACGCGAGATGTCGGCTGTTCTCGGCCAGCAGCAGGTCGGTGAGCTTCTCGGCGCGATCGAACTGGCGCACGAGAGGATGGGCGACCATCGCCCGCAGAACACGGTCGCGGCCGCCGTGCAGCGCAGCATCGAGAGCGAGGCGCTCGTAGCCTGCGACGTCCGCGATGAGGCCCGCCAGGTCATCCGGTAGCGGTGCGATCGGCAGGGCCGTGAGCCCCGCTGCTGCCACCGTCGCCGGCACCTCGATCACGTGGTCGTCGGGCAGGAACGGCAGGGCGCCGTCATTGCGGATGTTCACCACCTGCACATCGCGCCGGTCCGAGACCAGGGATGCGATGAGGTCCACCGCCGCCTCGGAGTAGTACGCGCCGCCGCGTTTCTCGAGGATGGCCGGCTTGGTGTCGACGTGCGGGTCGGCGTAGAGCCGAAGCAGCTCGGCCTCGACCTCCATCACGGCCTGGGCACGGGTGGGGGAGCCGAGCTGTTCGCGCAGCACCTGGTCGTGGCTGTAGAAGTACCGGAGGTAGTACGAGGGCACCGATCCGAGCAGCGAGAGCAGCTCCGGCGCCAGTTCGACCTCGTCCGCGAGGTCTCCGAGGCGCGAGGCGAGCAGTTCGGGCAGCGCATCCCGGCCGCCGACGGTGACGCCGCGCTCCCAGGTGAGGTGATTGAGGCCGACGTGGTCGAGCCGCACCTCGCGGAAGTCCACGTCGAGCATCGCGGCGAATCGTCGCTGGAAACCGATGGCGACATTGCAGAGTCCCACGGCGCGGTGGCCGGCCCCGACAAGGGCTCGTGTGACGATGCCGACCGGGTTGGTGAAGTCGATGATCCAGGCATCAGGTTTCGCGTGGGTGCGCACTTTCTCGGCGATGTCCAGCACCACCGGCACCGTGCGGAGGGCCTTTGCGAAGCCTCCCGGTCCCGTCGTCTCCTGCCCGATCACTCCGGCCTCGTGCGGCCAGGTCTCGTCGCCATGACGCGCGGCCTGTCCTCCGATGCGCAGCTGCAGCAGCACGACGTCGGCGTTCTCCACCCCGGCCACGACATCGGAGGTGGCGTGGATGGCACCCGGATGCCCGGCGCGGGCGAACATGCGCCGCGAGACACCGGAGACGAGTTCGAGGCGGTGCGCATCCGGATCCACCAACCAGAGTTCCTCGATGGGCAACACCTCACGCAGGCGCGCGAAGCCGTCGATGAGCTCGGGCGTGTAGGTGGAGCCTCCGCCGATGACAGTGAGTTTCATGCTGTGTGTCCTTAGCCTTTGACGCCGGTGAGCGTGATGCCCTCGACGAAGATTTTCTGTGCGAAGAAGAAGATGATGACCACGGGAACCATCACGAGGATCGTCATGGTCATCGTGATGCTCCAGTCGGTGCCGTGAACACTGCGGAAGCTCGCCAGCCCGTAGGCGACAGGCCAGGCGGCCGAGTTCTCGGAGGTGTAGAGCAGCGGTCCGTAGTAGTCGTTCCACGAGTTGAAGAACATGAACAGTCCGGCCGCGGCGATACCCGGGCGCGCCATGGGCACGATCACCCGTAACAACACGGCCCACTCGCTGCAGCCGTCGATGCGGGCCGCGTCGGCGTATTCCTTGGGGATGGTGAGGAAGAACTGCCGCAGCAGGAAGATCGAGAACGCGTCCCCGAGCAGGTTCGGCAGAATCAGCGGCCACAGGGTGCCGGTGAGATGAAGTTGCGACCACATCACGTAGATCGGGATCGCGGTCACCTGAGGCGGCAGAAGCATCGCGACGATGATGCAGAGGAAGAGCGCCCCCGAACCACGGAACCGGATGCGCGCCAGCGCGTATGCCGCCGGCACCGAGGAGAGCAGCATGAATGCCGTCGCAAGCACGGCGTAGAGCGCTGAGTTGCCGAACCACTGCAGGAGGGGCACGGTCTGGAACACACGCAGGTAGTTCTCCCAGTGCCACGTCGTGGGGATGAGTGAGGCGGTGAGAGCCTGCTTGTCCGACATGAGGGAGGTGAGGAAGACGAAAGCGACCGGTGCGATGAAGAGCACGCCGATGGCCACGAGGATGGCATGCTCGGCGATCCAGCCGAGCGCCCGGCGCCGGGGTCGGGGCCGGGCTGCGGCGGTGACGGTCACGAAGCCTCCTCCGGGGTGAAGGCGCGCACCCGGAGCAGCAGCACCAGGAGCACGACACTCGCCACCACGAACAGCACGACCGCCAGCGCCGAGGCGTAGCCGAGCTGGTAGTTGCTGAATCCGCGCACGTAGAGCCATTCCGTGTAGGTGAGCAGGGAGTTGTCGGGATAGCCGAGGGTTGCGCCGCCGCCTTCGCCGACGGTCGCCCGCCCGGAGGCGACGCTCGAGGCGACCGCTGCCTCGGTGAAGTACTGCAGGGCGGCGATGACACCGGTGACCACCGAGAACACCAGCACGGGCACGATCGCGGGAAGGGTGACGTACCAGCCCTTCTGCCAACTCTTCGCGCCATCCAGCGAGGCCGCTTCGTAGAGCTCCTGGGGCACGTCGAGCAGGGAGGCGAGGAAGATGATCATCACGTCGCCGAGCACCCAGACGCCGAGGAGCAACAGCGAGGGCTTCGACCACGCCGGATCGTTGAACCACAGCGGACCGTGGATGCCGATGGCCTTGAGGATCAGGTTGACCGGGCCGGTGCCAGGGTTGAACAGGAAGACGAAGGCCACGACGGCCGCCACCGGTGGCACGAGCGCCGGCAGGTAGAACAGGGTGCGCCAGAATCCGGATGCCTTCTTCGCCCGCACGAGCAGCCAGGCGACTCCGAGGGCCGTGAGGATGCGCACCGGCACCAGGATGCCGACGAACCAGAGCGTGTTGCCGGCGGCCTGCCAGACATTCGGATCCTGGGTGAACAGGTAGACGTAGTTGCGCAGGCCGATCCACTGGGGAGCCGAGACCAGGTCGAATCGGGTGAAGGAGTAGTACACGGAGGCGATGAGCGGGTAGACGAAGAAGATCAGCAACCCGAGGATGGCGGGCGCCAGCATCCCGAGCACCGCCCATCGCCGGGGTCGACGGCGCACACCGGGTCGCGCCGCTGTGGTGGTCGTCACGTTACGGTCCGGCGGTCAGGGCGATGGAGGCGTCGATGTCCTTGTCCACCTTGGCGAGGCCCGCGGCGAGGCCAGTGCCCGATCCCGACTGGTACTTGTGCCAGTAGTCCTCGAACGACTGCTGGTAGCCCGCACCAACCGGGCTCGGGGGAGTTGTGCCGGAGTGTTCGTCGGCCGCGATGTCGAGGAAGGTCTTGAACTGGGGGGTGACCTCCAGGTCAGGGGAGGAGAGGGCCGCGGATGTGGTGGGCACATTCTTGAGTCCGTTGGAGAGCTTCACGATCGCCCCGGTGTCGGTGGTGAGGTATTTGAGCAGCGCCCAGGCTGCTTCGGGGTTCTTCGCCCCCTTGGAGATTCCGGCGATGTTGCCGGTGATGTAGCCGCCACCGTAGAGCGCGGTGTGGTCATCCGCGGTCGGCAGGGGAGCGGTTCCATACTCCAGGTTGGGAGTCTGGTCGTCGATGAACGCTGTGCGGTACTCGCCATCGAGGTTCATGGCCACCTGCCCGGTTTGGAAGGCATTGTCTGCCGAGAACTCCTGCCCGAGCCCCGAGGTGAAGGTGTTGAGCTTGTCGTAGCCGATCGCGTCGACGAAGCCCTTCTGCCATTTCATCAGCTCGGTCCAGGCGGGGTCTCCGCCGATGGCAGAGTTTCCGTTCTTCTTGAGCCAGGTCGCGCCGGCGAGCGGGCCGAAGTGCGAGGCGGCGTTCTCGTAGAAGCCCATCATCGGATTGAAACCGAGGGTCTTGATCGACCCGTCGGCGTTGTAGGTGGTGAGGGCGATCGCCATCTTCTCGAGTTCGCCAAGGGTCTTCGGGGGCTCCGAATACCCGGCCGCGGCCAAGAGTTTCTTGTTGTAGTAGAGACCGTAGTCGTCGGCGAGCACCGGCATGCTGCAGCGGGTGCCCTTGTACTCCGTGTAGCTGCGCACGGTCGTGCTGAACTGCGTGAGATCGACCTTGTCGCGGGTGATGTACGGCCCGAGATCGCGGAACGCGCCACTGCTGCAGAAGTTGCCGACGATGTCGGTGGAGTACGAGAGTCCGACGTCGACCGAGTTGCCGGCGGCGATGGCCTTCTGCAGCTTCTCGTCATCCTGGCCGCTGTGCACGTCGACCTTCACCCCCGGGTTCGCCTTCTCGAAATCGTCAACGACCGACTGCACGACCTTGGCTTCCCGATCCGAGAAGAAGTGCCAGAAACTCACCGTGCCGGTGAGTTTGGCCGGGGCCGTGGCATCGATCGCGGAGTTCGTGGCCGCGGGGGAGCATCCGGTCGCGACCAGCGCGACCGCTGCCGCCATCGCTAAGACGAAGCCGGTGCGCCGGGTGGGGGAATGACGATTCATGGTTCGAGACCTTTCTGGTGGGGCGACGGGGTCAGGACAGGGTGCCGAGTTCGGCGAACAGTCGTTGGCGCACCTGCTGCACGAGAGTGTGGCGGGCACCTCGAAGCACAGGATCGCCCGACACCGCCGACCCGCGAATCCGGGGGCGCCAGGGCTGGTTGCGTTCGATCTCGGCTCGCACGAGGGTCGCGAGCTCGTCGCCACCGGCGATCCCGATCGGGCCGCCGATCACGACGACCTCCGGATCGAGGATCGCGAGCACCGGCACGACACCGAGCGCGATCCGAGGGGCCATCTCGGCGAAGACCGCGCTGCGGTTCGGGTGGTCGGCGAGAGCACGGGCGATACTGCGGGCGTCGGTTCCCTCGACCCCGTGGCGTCTCGCGATCCCGATGATCGCCGGGCCGCCGATGAGGTCCTGCAGGTCGGTCGCGTCGGGATCGATGTCGGCGGCAACGCGAGGCACGGGGAGGTAGCCGATCTCCCCGGCACCCCCGGCGCCGCCGCGGTGCACCGTGCCGTCGAGGTCGACAGCGAGGCCGAGACCGTCGTCCATCCAGAGCAGGGCGAAGCTGGATGCGCCCGCGCCCGCGCCCTCGGATCGCTCGGCGATCGCGGCGAGGTTCACGTCGTTCTCGATGTGAACGGTGCGGGCGAGGAATGCCTCGAGCTGGCGACGGACCCCGGTGCGCGGCCAGCCCGGGAGCGTGTCGATGAACGAAAGCTCATCGGTGCGCGGATTCACCGAGCCCTGCACCCCCACGCAGACCAGGCGCACCGTCGAAGCGCTCGTCGCGCTGGCGAGGCTCGCGGCCTCGATGGCTTTGCGCAGGTCGGCGACCGCCGAACGGTCATCATCGCCCTGGAGCCGGGTCTCGACGACCGGATGTTCGGCGCCCTGGGCATCCACCACCGTCGACCGGATCACCGATTCGTTGATGTCGACGGCGACCCCGAGCACCCGGTCCGGCCGCACGCCATAGGTGACGGCATTGGGACCACGGCCGCCCGACACCTCGCCGACCACCTGGATGAGTCCGGCGGCCTCGAGGCGGGAGACGATCTGCGAGGCGGTGGGCTTCGACAGCCCGGAGAGCTGCCCGATCCCGTTGCGGGTGAGCGATCCGTGCTGAAGAAGCAGGGACAGCGCGGTGCGATCGTTGGTCTCGCGCAGCCAGGCCGGGGTGCCCGGCACGGTTGTCGACATCGGTGCTCCTGGTGTTCGGTGCGAATTCACGGATTCACGAGTGCGCCGAATGTATCAGTAAAGTTTCCTAACAGTAAAGAGGGAGCGGATTAATGCCTCGTCGGCAGCGCGTGCGAAGTGCTGCGTCGAACCGCCAGAAGAGCGAGCGACCGCGGCTCCGGCCGATTCGAGTCGACCGGGGGGCTCCGTCACGGATACCATCGATGGATGGCTGACGGTGACGGGGGAACACGCGTCACCGGCACTCTCACCTCGTGGAATGACGATCGCGGATTCGGTTTTCTCACGACGGATGTCGGTGACCGGCGCGTTTTCGTGCACATCTCGGCATTTCCCCGGTCCGCGGTGCGTCCCCTGCTCGGCGAAGCCCTCAGCTTCGAGATCGAGACCGCCGCTGACGGCCGTTCGGTGGCGCGCCGGGTCACCGGAGAGCGGATGGCGCAGTCTGCGACACCCGCACCGGAGCCTTCCGCGCCACCCCGGCGCACGATGGTCCAGCGGATCCTCGCCGGCAGGAGACCAGCATCCTTCGACTATGTGGCCATCGTCGGATTCTTCCTGGTCTACGTCTTCGTGAGTGTTCAGTGGCCCATGCCACCCTGGGTTCTCGGGGTCTACCTCCTCACGAGCATCCTCTCCTTCATCGTGTACGCAGTTGACAAGAGGGCCGCGACGAGCGGCGGGTGGCGCATCTCGGAGAGTTCGCTTCTCGCGCTGGGCATCATCGGGGGCTGGCCCGGTGCAATCGTGGGGCAGCAGGTCTTTCGTCACAAGACCCGTAAGCGTGGCTTTCGTTCGGCGTTCTGGGGCACCGTGGTTCTGAACGTGCTCGCTTTCGTGACTTTCAGCGTGGTGCTCTCTGAGCGTTTGCAGAGCACCTTCTAGTACCAATCCCGCAGGCGGGGCGGGTAATATTTTCTCGACCACAGCGGTCTCACCCCACTTTTTCTTTTCCCAGGACGGTTCACTCATGACGATCAACGATGAGAAGCAGGGCACCAGTGTCGGCGAGAAGCTTCAGGCTGTCGTCGACCAGGCCGGTGAGCTCTACCAAGCCGGACCGAACACTCTCAATCGCAAGATCAACGAGGTGGATGCCGTGCTCGGCGCCGCCGTCGAGGCGATCCAGGAACTGGACGAGCGAACCTCCTGAGAACGATCGATCGCGTCTCAACGGGCAGTGCAGGCGCCGTATTCGCTGATCGTCGTGTCCCCTGTGCAGTGCTGGTAGGTCCAGGTGCGTGGCCCGAACGAATCCGCCGTGGCGTCCACGAAAAGGTCGATTCCGTCGATCTGCGGGCCCACCCGGAAATACGAAACGATGGCATCTCCCTCGGTCGTCAGGGACGACACCGAAAGCTCTGCGCCACCCCGACCGGCGGCCTCATCCATGCATGCGATCGCGCCGGGCGGCACCGTCTCGCCCTGCGCGAGCACGGCTTCGCCGCACGAGACGAGTGGCGACCGGTCGGTGAACTCTGGCAGTGCGCCCGAGCGGATGCTGCATCCCGCCAGCATCACGACCGCGCCGGCCAGCACGACCGCGGTGCAGGAGTTGGTGGCGGACATCGCTGCGACCCTTCGACGATCGCAACGCTAGCGGCGCGGATGCCGACACGCGACCCAACGTTTCGGGGTCTTCGGTCGTCATGGCGCGCCCGGCGAGGCCGAAGCGGCCGACGGTGGACCCCGCACCGCAATCTCCAGATTCCTGGTGTAGAAGGTGATGAGGACTATCGGATCGGAACCGCAATGCCACTCGTTCGAATCGATCTCGTCGCCGGACGCGATCAGGATCAGCTGCACGCCATCGGCGATGCCATCCAGGCGACTCTCGTAGACGTGTACGGGCTGCCCGAACGCGACCGCTTCCAGATCGTCACCGAGCATGCGCCGGGCATGCTTGTCGCTCTGGACGTCGGGCTCGGCATCGAGCGTTCAGAACTTCTCGTGATCATCCAGATCTTCACCCAGGCCGGACGCACGGATGAGGCGAAGCAGCAATTCTTCGCCGCACTCGCGCACAACCTGGAAGCCGTCGGTGTCGCGGGTTCGGATCTCGTCATCGGTTTCGTGGAGAATTCGCCCGCGGACTGGTCGTTCGGCTTCGGTCGCGCCCAGTACCTGACCGGCGAGCTCGAGCTCCCGGGGAGCTGACTGTGGGCCGGATCGGCTTCTGCTGCCGTCCGCCTGCGACGGACGGAGGGAGGCGAACGTGACTGTGCGGAAGGGGTGCACCAGCGATCCCTGCGCACACCCGCACCGCCGCCTTCGACGCTGAGGCGGGGGAAGCCGTCGCGTGCGTACCGACGCGGCAGACGAGTCGTATTCGACTAAATGACACTTGTGTCATAAATGGCCCGCCTCAGACCTCGGGCGTGCACCCTCATCACTAGGAGTCAGCACCCCCGCGCTCCGATTGTCAGGGGAATATCATGCAACCATTTGCCGGCACATCCTTTCATCTTGGCTCGAAGCGCCGTTCGCCACGGCGGTCCGTCATCGCGCTCATCGTGGCGCTGGCTATGGTGATCAGCGGGTTCGGCCCCTGGGCGGGGATGAAGACGCTCTTTCGACCCGATGTGGCTGCGGCCGCTGTCCCGACGAGCGCCACCGATGTGACGAAGGTGCCCCACTACTTCGGCCCGTACCCCAACTGGGCGAACAGCCCGCAGACCCTGGCGGACGCCATGGTGAAGATCGGCATCGGCACCCCGACTCCGGTGCTCTACGGCAACCCGCTGACCGAGCGCAAGTACGCGACCGACTACGCGAAGCCGACCGGGGAGTTGGGGCCGGTGTTGGTGGTGCTCGACCATTCCAAACTGCCCGACGGCACCCTCAACGACTTCCAGAGCTGGAACCAGGGCAACGCGGGAGGGAGCCCGACAACCTCCGCCGGCAACCTCTTTCACGCCCTGGTGCTGCGTCCCACCGGTACCGCGGGGGAGTACACCGTCGTCTATGTCAGTGACGAGCTGAAGGTACCGGTGCCGACAGTGAGCACCGGAGAGCTCGCAACCTATTCCGTGCCCGGCGTGGCGGTGCGCAAGAACGACGTGATCGGCTTCTACGGCCAGGGAGTCCCGGTGGATACCGAGGTCCTCGCCAACGCCGACACCCTGAGTACACCGGCGAGCGGTGACCCGACGCTGGCCACCAACCTCGCTCCGGCCAAGGACAGCACAATCGCGCTCGGGGTCTCGAACTATCCCGACTTCTCCCATGACCGCACCTATTCCTTCGCGGCCGACGTCACGCCGACGATCACCGACCCCGGTACGGGCGCTGAAGCCACGGCTTCGGTCGACCCGAAGACGGGCGCCATCTCCGGGGTCACGGTCACCAGCCCGGGTTCCGGTTACGCGATCCCGCCAACGGTCGAGATCACCACAGCCGGGGTCATCCCGACCACGGTGGCGAAGGCCGTCGCCAGAATCGCCACCGGTGTGATCACCAGCATCGATGTCAACGAGACCGGGTACGGGTTCACCGCGCCTGCCGCGACCCTGACGGGTGGCAACCCGACCGCTGGCGCTGAGGCCCACGCGCTGGCGAGCGGGACTGTCGACAATCTAAAGCTCACCGACGGCGGCAAGGGGTATCAGGCCCAGCCGCTGGTCACGATGTCCAAGCCCGATCTTGCCGACGGCGTGCAGGCCACCGCCAGCGCGACGATGGATGCCAGCGGTGTGGTCACCGGTGTGGACATCGCGAACGCCGGTAGCGGGTATACGTCTGCTCCGACCGTCACCATCACCGACGCCAGTAAGACTGCTCCCGAGCGTGAAGCCAAAGTCGAGGCCACTATCGGTGTCACCCGCATCGATGTCACCGACGGGGGAGCCGGCTACGATTCGGCCCCGACCGTGACGATCGCCGACACGGTGGGCACGGCCGACAAGGGTGCCAGCGCCACCGCTAAGGTGGCGGTCAAGGGCTCGGTCACCGACATCGTGGTCACCACTCCCGGGGCGGGCTATCTCACCCCTGGTATCAAGAAGTTCGTCGACACCCTGCCGGGAGAGGGGGAGGCCAACGCGAACGATCTGGGCCAGTACATCCCGATCGCGGTTCCCGACACCACCACCTACCCCGGCACTGACTACTACGAGATCGCGGTCGTGCAGTATCGGATGAAGTTCCACCGTGACCTGCCTGCCACTCTGTTGCGCGGCTATGTGCAGCTCTCCACCAGTGTCGTACCGGGCAAGAGAGTCCCCCTCGGCAACGCGAACCTGGACCCGGCACTGCCCGACAGCCCGATCAGTTTCACCGGGGTGGACAAGCCGCACTACCTCGGACCGACGATCATCGCCACGAAGAACAAGCCTGTCAGGGTCCTGTTCCGCAACCTTCTGCCCACCGGTGTGGCCGGCGACCTGTTCCTCCCTGTCGACACCTCGGTGATGGGTGCGGGTGCGGGTCCCGACATGATGATGCTCGACCCCACCACCAAGATCCCCGTGGACATGGCGAAGGACGAGAAGAGCGTGCTCGACGGCGTGCGCAACCCGATGTGCGGGCAGACACCGAAGCCGACCACCTGCTACTCGGAGAACCGCGCCACCCTTCACCTCCACGGCGGCATCACCCCGTGGATCAGCGACGGCACACCGCACCAGTGGGTCACCCCGACCGGGGAGAATACCGCGTACCCGAAGGGCGTCAGCGTCAGCAACGTGCCGGATATGCCCGATCCCGGCCCCGGTGCTGAGACCTTCTTCTACACCAACCAGCAGAGCGCTCGGATGATGTTCTACCACGACCACTCGTGGGGCATCACCCGGCTCAACGTCTACGCCGGTGAAGAAGCCGGATACATGATCACCGACGACACCGAGCAGAAACTGATGGCTCCCGGTGGCGCTCTCGAGGGACTCGGCATGGGCACCTCGCTCACCATCCAAGACAAGACCTTCGTGCCGAGCACGAAGCGGATGGCACAGCTCGACCCGACCTGGGATGCGAAGAAGTGGGGCGGTGAGGGCAACCTGTGGCAGCCACACGTCTACATGCCCGCCCAGAACCCCGGTGACCCCAGCGGGATGAGCTCGTTCGGTCGCTGGTTCTACGGCCCGTGGTTCTGGCCGCCGGCTAAAGACGCCAAGTACCCGCCCATGGCGAACCCCTACTACGACCCCACCTGCGACCCGAATGTGGCTGACTTCTGCGAGCCCGCCCTGATTCCGTCGACACCCAACAACTCGGTGGGCATGGAAGCCTTCCACGACACGCCAGTCGTGAACGGCACCGCCTACCCGACGACGACGATGGATCCGAAGTCTTACCGGTTCCGGATCCTCAACGGCTCCGACGACAGGTTCTGGAACCTGTCGTGGTACGTCGCCGATCCCGCCACCGGCACGGAGGTGGCGCTGAAAGCGAGCGAGGTCCAGGCGGCCCTGACCGACACATCCATCTCGCCGACTCCGGACACTGCCAAGAGCCCGAAGGGTCCGGACTGGATCCAGATCGGCAATGAGGGTGGGTTCCTGCCCACCCCCGTCGTGGTGCCTGCCCACGAGACCACGTGGATCACCGACCCCACGCGATTCGACGTGGGCAATGTCGACCAGCACTCGTTGCTGTTGGCCCCGGCCGAGCGGGCCGATGTTGTGGTTGACTTCTCCGCCTACAAGGGCAAGACGCTGATCCTCTACAACGACGCTCCTGCCGCCTTCCCGGGACGTATCCCCGGATACGACTACCGAGCTGGCGGTCCGGACCTGTCTCCCGGTGGAGCCCCGACCACGTTGCCCGGCTACGGGCCGGACACCCGCACTGTGATGCAGGTGAAGGTCTCCAACACTGCTCCGGCGCTGGCCTTCGACCGGCCGAACACCACGGCCGACCAGATGGGCAAGCTGATGGCGGCGTTCGATCACCACACGGACGCTGCCGGCAATCCTGCCGGTGTCTTCGAGTCGAGCCAGAACCCGATCGTGGTCGGCCAGGCCGCGTACAACCAGGCCTACGGAAAGAGCTTCGTCGGTAGCGGATACTGCAACTCGGCCACCAACCCCGCCGCCAAGTGCGACGGCTTCGCACGGATCGCCGAGCAGGGTGGAGACCAGTTCAAGTTCGACACCCTCGCGGGCCCACAACTCAGTGTTCCCATTGAGGGCAAGGCTGTTCACGACGAGATGAACTCGGCGAACTTCGACGAGTGGGGACGGATGAGCGGCAACATCGGGTTGGAGGCACCGGGCGCAACACCGCTCTTGCAGAACATCATCCTCTACCCGTACGTCAACCCCGCGACGGAGAAGCTGGACGGCACCAAGGGGACGAACAGTCTCAACGTGACCCCTATCTCCACCAACGCCGATGGAACGCAGATCTGGAAGATCACGCACAATGGCGTGGATACCCACCCGCTGCATTTCCATCTCAACGATGTGCAGGTGATAAACAGGGTCACCTGGGACAACATCATCATCCCGCCCGACCCGACGGAGCTCGGTTGGAAGGACACCGTGCGGGTCAGTCCGCTCGAGGACACGATCGTGGCGGTCCGACCCATCCTTCCGAAACTGCCGTTCGCCATCCCGGACAGCAATCGGCCACTCAACCCGATGATGCCGCTGGGCGCCAAGGGCTCGACCACTGGCCCGAACGGCTCTGAGGCAGGCTTCAACAACACGGACACGAGCGGTAACCCGGTCGCGCCGATCAGCAACGACATGACCAACTTCGGCTGGGAGTACGTGTGGCACTGCCATATCCTCAGCCACGAGGAGATGGACATGATGCGGCCGATCTCGGTCAGCGCGCCTCGCACACTGCCCGATGCATCGGTGATGCGCTTCACCCGACCAGCGAGTGACGTCTTGCTGAGCTGGACGGACGGCACCCCGATTTCGATCACCGATCCCACTACCTGGGGCAGTGCGAAGAACGAGATCGGCTACAGGATCGAGCGCGCACCACTGGTCAACGGAGCGGTCGGTGCCTACTCTCAGATCGCCACGGCGCTGGCGAACGTCACCACCTACACGGACATAACCGCGGGGACCGGGCAATATGCCTACCGGGTCACGGCGTGGAACGCGGCGGGGAATACGGTGTCCGCACCGGTGCTCACCGCAGCCACTTCGCCGCAGGTGACAGCTCGGAACCCCCTGCCCGGGGCGACCGGGGTGGCGACGAGCATCCGTCCGACAGTGACGTTCAACGAAGCCGTCACCGGCGTCAGCAACGCCACATTCACGCTCAAGCAGGGCGCCACCGCCGTTCCGGCGACGGTGACCTACAGCGCGGCGACCCGGACGGCTACGCTCACCCCAACGAGGGCTCTGACCGCTGACAAGCCCTACACGCTCTCGCTGACTACGGCCATCAAAAACGTGTCCGGAGGCTCGGTCGCGGCGACGAACTGGAGCTTCCTCACCGGACCCAGCCCGACGGTCACCACCACCAACCCTGCCGCCGGAGCCACCGGTGTCAGTCTGGGTACGACCACATCGAGGACTCCGCTGAGTGCAACGTTCAGCGAGACCGTCACCGGCCTGCCCACCACCGGTATCAGCACACCGAACTTCATCCTGAAGCTGGGGACGGCAACCATCGCCTCGAAAGTGACGTACAACACCTTCACCCGCGTTGCGACGCTGACCCCGGACGCGCCGCTGGTCGCAGACAGTAGTTACACCCTGTCGCTGAGCAATGCGGTCACGGACGTGGCAGGCAACCCCCTCACCGCTAAAACGTGGACCTTCATCACCGGTCCCGCCCCCGTGGTCACGTCTCGGACCCCCGCGGTGAACGCCACGAGGGTCAGCCGCACGGCGAACATCACCGCGACATTCAGCGAGGCGGTAACCGGCCTTCCCGCTACGGCTGCGGCGAGTGGGAACTTCACCATCACGCGAACGTCGAACGGCGTCGCCTTCCCGGCGGCCGTCAGCTACTCCGGCATCACGCGCGTGGCGACGCTCAACCCGACTGGCACTCTGCGGGCCAATACCCAATACACCGTCACCCTCAGCAGCGGAATAAAGGACACCGCTGGCAACCTACTGGCTCCCGTGACCTGGAATTTCACGACGGGCAACTAGCGCCTCCCAACCGCACACCGCCGCCCGGAAGTCGGGACCGGCGGCGGTGTGCCCGGCACACGGCCGCACCGTTACGGCGGACTAGGAGGGGATCATGTCCGGAATGAGTTCCCGCGCTGCGCGGGTGGAGCAACGCCGAGCACGGGGACCGCTGGTCCGTCGGCTGCTCGGCCTGCTCGTGGCAGCTGTGACTCTCGTGCTGATTCTGCCTTCGTCCCCTGCCTGGGCGCACGCCGAATTATTGACCACGACGCCGGCTGACGGTGCGGTTCTCGCCGATGCACCGAGCTCAGTGGAATTCGTGTTCGATGAGCCGGTATTTCTTGTTCCCGACGGCTTCCAGCTCTACGGCGGTGGCGCTGGCCACCGTACGGTTCCTGCCGAGGCTGTGGATGCGACAGTGCGGGTGACGCTGCCGAAGGGCCTGGCCGAGGGAAGCTATGTGTTGGGCTGGCGAGTGATTTCCGACGACTCCCACCCAGAGTCCGGCGTGCTGTCGTTCGCTGTGGGTCATGCCGACGCATCGGTCCCGACGGTCGTCGAGCGGGACACCCGACCGGTGGATATCCTCTACGGCGTGCTCACCGCTCTCGGCTATCTGGGCCTCTTCTGCCTTGCCGGTCTCACGGTTTTCGACCTCTGGGTCGCCCGCACCATCGCGCCGGGACGTCGGTTGCCCCGTCTGGCCGCGATTGTCGCCCTCAGCGCGTACCTGATCCTCGTTCCCCTCACCTCGGTTCGGGAGCGGGGCTTGAGCCTGGGTTCGCTTCTCGATCCGGCGGTCGTCACCACCGGGTGGTCCGGGGGCGCCGCGGTCGTCCTGGTCCTCGCGGCCTCGGGGGTCGTGCTGATGCTGCTCCGAAGGCGACTGTCCCGCCGGGCGGCCTTCTGGGCCGGGATGGCGGGGGCAGCGGCCGCGCTCGCCTCGGTGCTGCCTGTGGGCCATACCCGCACATTCGAACCCCTCTGGCTCGTGATGACCGCCGACATCATCCATGCCGCGACCGCGGCAGTGTGGCTGGGCGGTCTCGTGGCGTTGATTGTGCATCTCGCCCGTGCTCGACGCCGGGACGGCGACCCTGCGGAAGCCGCGCTCGTACTGGGCCGGTTCTCTACGCTGGCCGGTGGCCTCGTCGTGTTGCTGGGTATTACTGGTGCCGTCCTGGCCGTGGTGATCGTCGGCTCTGTTCCTGCTCTCGTCGGCACCGCCTATGGTCGGTTGCTGCTCATAAAGATCGGTGTCGTGGCGGTGATCGGTCTCCTTGCGGCGTGGAACCGGTTCGGTCTCGTCCCTCGCCTGGCGCGAGAGAGAATCACGGGGAGGGCCTGGCGCCGGCTGGCAGTGACGATCCGGCTCGAGCTGCTGGGGCTGGTGCTGGTCGTGGGGCTCGCCACTGCCCTGACGCTGCAGAACCCGCGGGCGACCGACGTGCCGGCTGTGCCGGTATCGGCCGCGACAGACGTGCTGACATCGGCGGGGATTCCTGTTGCGGCAGACCTCGGCACCGGCCATGTGACCGGCCGGTTCGGCCCAGGCAAGCCGGGGATCAATGTCATCGTGTTCGACCTCACCGATGCTGGTGGTGTTCCCATAGTGCCGATCGATCTGCCGGAGGTGAGTGTGTCCGAGCCGACCCAGAGTCTCGGGCCGCTGCCCGCGACGGTCGAACCAGGTAAAACACCGGGCAGCTACCGTGCCGTGGTCGTGCTGCCCGCTGCCGGGCAGTGGAAGATCACCGCCGCCGTCCGGGTGAACGAGTTGGAGCGGCCTGCGGCCGTCATCGATGTGGTCGTAGTGCGCTGACACACACCGGTCGGACTGCGGGGGCGGGTCACAGGGAGGTGTTCGTCGCGTCAGCCGAGGACATCGACGAATTCACCCCGGGGATCGCGGTCAGCCGTGTCGAAGGCGGGCTCTCCGAGGGGGAGAGCAGGCGACTCCGTTAGGGGGAGTCGAAGCGTGAATGTCGTGCCGCGACCCAGCGAGCTGTCAACCGAAACGGTGCCGCCGCGGGCTTCGGTGGCCGCTTTGACGATGGCGAGTCCCAGCCCGCTGCCGCCCCGCTCGCCCGCGGTCGATGCCGTCCTGAAGATCTCGAATACCGAGTCGATGTCTCCCACGGGAATACCCGCGCCGGTATCCCGGACTGTCAGTACCAGCGAGCGGTCCGAAGCATCCGCCGTCATTGCGATCGTGTCTCCCGTGCTGGTGAACTTGACCGCGTTCTCGAGGAGGCAGTCCAGCACAGCCTCGAGTCGCTCGCTATCACCCTGCACCACCCCGACAGCACTCTGTGCACTCCAGTTCCGGTCGGCAGTGACCGACCACCGGCGCAGGACGTCGGCCAGCATTCGGTCCACATCCACCGCCTTCGTGGCCGACGGCTCCACGACCCGCACCAGGGTGAGCAGGTTGGTCGCCAAGGCCGAGGCTTTGACGAGTTCCGCCACCACCAGCTGGGCATCCTCCCGCACGATCGGTTCGGCCGACTGGTCGGCGATGAGTTGCGCATAGCCCCTGGCGATGGTCAGGCGGGTGCGTACCTCGTGCGAACCGAACCGGGCGGCCGTCTCGCGCTGTTCACTGCGGTGTCGGTCTGCCTCCTGCAACGCCCGCAGCCCTTCCTGCGCTGCCCATTGCCGGTTCACATGCCACATGAGAAGCGCCAGAATGGCGCCCATCAGGATGGTCTCGGTGCATTCTTCCCATCTGATGATCCCGGCCATCGCATGACGGACGAGCGCGATCCCGGTCACGGCCGAGATGATGGCGAACACGACCCGGGTCGCGCGCCGCGGCCACGGGCACAGCCCGTAGAGCAGCGCAAAACTGGCCCAAACGAGGTGATACGGGATCGTCTCGTTGCCGGGCAGCGCAAACGTCAGGTAGCAATTCACCCCCGCGAAGACGGCCCACGCGGCTGCGAGGAGAACCTTAAGCCGAAATCCGATACCCGACATTGCGCACCGTTTCAATCTTGTCGTTGGACAGTTTCCATCGAAGCCGGCGCACGCACACGTCGATGACGTTCGTGCCGGTGTCGAATTTCGTTCCCCAGACACGCTCGAGCAGCTCGGCTCTGGTACACGGCTCGGGCGCTCGCTGGAGGAGTAATGACAGCAGCACGAACTCTCGCTGCGTCAAAGGGATGCGGCGATTGTCCACAACCAGCTCCCGTTGCAGCACATCGATCTCGATGCCCGCGCTGCGTAGGTACCGAGTGGCCCTCGCGATCGACGCCTGCGTCGATACCGGGGTTCGGATGCGGGTGCTGACCCGGGCCAACAGCTCGGCGTTGTCGAAGGGTTTGGCCAGAAAATCGACCGCACCACCTTCCAAGACACCCACCCTCGTCTCAATCTGGGTCATCGACGACAGCACGAGGATCCGACTCGACGGGCGGAATCGCATGACTTCGGCGAGGACGTCCTCGCCTCGTCCATCCGGGAGGATGAGGTCGAGGATGATCAGCTCCGGGTCGACGGCGCGGATCGCGGCAAGTGCACCCGCGGCCGTGCCGACAACGGTGACCGAGTAATCGGACCCACCGAGGATTCGTTCGAGGAGGCGGGCCAACACGGGCTCATCCTCGACCACCACGATGCGATTCACAGCGGCATCCGTCTCCACCCGAGCATTTTGGGCAGCGGCAGGGACGCCACTGGGTGAGCAGATCACAGCAGTTCAGTTCTTCTGCGCCCCAGAGTCGGGTTATCTGGGACTTGTGAGAAATATACCGGTTTGGTCCCCCTAATGGGGGACTGCTCTGGCCCCCAAAAGGGGCACATATCGCCATCGTGAAAACGTGTTTTCCTGAGCGCATTGGATAGGCTCGGAGCATGGCTGAGTTCATCGAAGACTGTGACGTTTATGCTGCCTCCTCCTATGCCGTCGCCGTGTCACACGGGCATCGCGTGAAGCAGAAGATCGATCTCAAGGCGCGGGTCGATACGGCAACCGGCGAGGTCACGTTTTACGTGCCTCTGGACAAGATCGACACATTGCGCGACTGACCGCCACGGTCGCTGTTCGGAGCAGCGGGTGATCGTCTGCGGTCAGTCGTCGTCGGCCGGGAGGACCTCTAGAGACCCTAATGGCACGATCCCTTTTCTAGAAGATCATGTCCATATATCGGAACCCCTGGGTCCAGGAATAGCAGGCGTCGTAAACGTAGTAGATGGCAAGTCCGGCGATGATTGCGACTCCGACGCCTCCGGCGATTGCTCCAAACCCTCCTCCGACGATGAGATTTCCTGCCCAGGAGGCACCGAGAATGGTGCTTGCCAGAGTGACACCGGCTTCCTGGTTTCCATGTTTGATGTAGCTGTATCCGCTCTGGAACTGCTCCGAGCGTGCGTCTGTCGCTGCGACGTCCTTGTCTCGCCAGTAGTTGCTGTCGCCGTCGTACCAAAATATTCGGTAGCGCAGTTCGCCTCCGGAAGTGCGGTATTTGACGAACTGCGCTCCTCGCGTGGCCTCGCGATACAACTCGGAGGCTCCTGACGGAAGATCGTAGGGCTGGAACGACGACAGCCTGCGGCGGTCTTGTTCGCCCATGGCCGTCGTCTGATCGGTGAGGAATTTGCCGCCTCCGTCCCAAACCTTCACGTCGTTGCCTGATTTCACGCAGATGTATTCGACGTATGGCTTCAGCCTCTTGATGTCATCGACCGAGTAGTACTCGCCATAAAACATCCGCGAGCGGCGCGTGCCGGAGGCATCGCCCGGTAGATGAAAAGTGGCCAACGTTCGCGGTGCGTTGAAGCCGGCAAAGATGGGCTTTGTCAGCAGGCTTACTCCTACCGCATTGGTGGGCAGCCCTTGGTAGGTCGATGCGCTCGCTTGCTGCGGAGAACTGACGACGCTGGCGCCGACAACCGCCGCACCCACCGCCATCGCGGGCATCAGATGGAGCACTGTGCGCCTGGGGATGTTAGGCGAAGCGAATTCTTCACGGGGTTGGGACATGTTCTCGACTCCTCTGTCTTCCTTGACATCGAACCGCCCGATCAGTGCCTCGAATCTCGTTCAATATTCGCGACCTCGCGAGCGTAGCCCGGTATATCGGACCTAAACAAACAAAAAAGCTGTTTGAATGGGTTTATATAAGCTTGATTGTGTCCGCTTGTCAAGCATTTTTGCACTAGAAGTTCTAGTGCCCACGTTCGCGAATGTGCCTTTTTGGGGGAGCGATGTCAGTTGCCCATGACCATTCCACGCTGTACAAGCGGATTCCCTGGCACCTTCAGATTGCGCCCCGACCTTCCGACTGCCTTCTCTGAAAACGGGCCATCCCGACTCGCGGTCAGAGGCCAGCCTCGCTGAAGTTTGGTCGGCTCGCGTTGCGTCTTCGTTCGCGGGAGGTTGAGAGATACTTCCGAGCCTGAATCGGATACCATCCCAAAACCATGGCGGTGCCCGTAGGAGAGCTTCCGGGAGTAAATCGCTCATCACGCCTTTGTTCGTCGCGGCCCTCGTTCCAACCAGCCCCGGAGTTGTTCGAGTCGTCGCATCTTGGTCAGGCGGATGATGCGGAGCTCCCGACCGGGTCCCCAGAAAACGATGATTGGGGTCCACCTCCGACTGTTCGCGTTGGTTCGCCAACTGAGAGATGGAAAGCCGGCCATATCGGTGTTCGCAGAGGTGATGGCACTTTTGGCGATCGTCTGTGTGTGGAGGAGCCCAAAAACTAAGACCTCTGACTCGGTGCACCGCACACCCATCCGGTACCCGCGGATCATCAAAATCATCCCGACGGTGCCAAGCGCAAAAACAGCCCACAGGGCCATGTGGGAAAGCTGCGATGCGGCGACCACAACAACACCCAGACCAGGAACAGCATTGGCGAAGCGGTTTGCAATGTGTGGATACAGCGGCATGGCCCCAGCATGGCTCATCAGCCGCACGGATAGCCTCGTTATCACCGCGTGCTGCTCGCCGAAGTCGGACTCAACTTTCGGGTCGTTTCTTCGCAGTGTGTCTGGTTGGGCGCTCACTTCGACGCCCGCAGAGCGGCCAAGCGTTTCACCCCGCAAGACGGAAGTTGACCGCGACAACTCGAGACAACGATTGCCGGGCTCGCGGTCGCGTCACTGGGCAACGCTCGTTGGTCTTGCTGCGACGAACGCAGTTCCCGCTAGCATCCGAAGCATGGAGCTGATCCGCGCAGGGTACTGGAAGTCCGACACAGATGATCGCTGGCCCGATCCACGGAGCATGGTTGATCCTGAGCTCCCCGAGGCCGAGCGAGAGGAAGTCGTGAGCTACTTGCGAAGGGGATTCATAGTTCGCTTGTGGATGGGATACAGCGCTTGCCGAATCTGCGGTGCAGGCAACGGTGACCTCGACGTGACAGACGGTGTTTACATGTGGCCGGACGGGTTGGCCCACTATGTCGACGCACACAACGTTCGACTCCCTACTCGGTTCACCGATCACATCAAGACGAGACTCGACGAATTAGAGAACCCCATCATCGACGATTCTTGGTGGCGCTCGCTCTGACCCATTCAATGGACAAACCGCAAATGGGACACTGGCCAAGTGATTACTGAACACGCCGTACTGCCCGTGATCCCGGGTCGAGAAGATGAATTTCGAGCGCGCCTTTGCCGAGGCGAGACCCATCATCACGTCAATGCCGGGGTGCCGGAGTTTATCGCTGTCACGTTCGATCGAATCGCCGAGCAGCTACCTGTTGCTTGTTGCGTGGGAGCAGTTAGCGGACCACACGATTGGCTTCAGGAAATCCACTCGATATGAAGAATGGCGCGCCCTTCTCCACCATTTCGATGAGCCGTTTCCCTTGGTCGAGCACTACCAAGCCGTTCCTTAACCGGAATTTTGCCGCGACAGGTCGACACAATGATCGCCGGGCTTGCGGCCGTATCACTTAGGAACCTCAACTGGGTCAAACAGGTCGACAGGCGTTTCCGGGATGGCTCACTTCATCGAGGCCTCAGGACTCCGAGGGGACCATGGGCAGCTCGGCTCCGTAGTTCCAGGAAAGGATGGCCGGCTGCTCGCGGTAGAAGCTGAGCACGGACACTGATCCAGCGTCCAGAGTGATCTGGGCCGCGAAACGGGGGGCCATCCGCAGAAACACGGCCGTCAGGATGCGCAGGAAGTGGCCGTGCGCGATCAGGGCGACATCTCCCTCCGCCATCGCGGGCAGCACTCGAGTGAGCACGCGCGAGGCGCGCGCGGCGACCTCTTCCACGGTCTCGCCGGGCGTCTGCCCCCGAATCACGCCGTGGGTGAAAGCACTCCAGTTGTAGCCGAGCTCGCTGCGGATGTCGCGCGAGGTACGCCCTTCGTATCCGCCGTAGTCCCATTCCACGAGGAGCGGATCGACCTCGGCATGCAGGCCCGCCAGTTCGGCGGTCCGCTGCGCGCGTTGCAGAGGCGAGCTCAGGACCAGTGAGAAGTCGTAGCCAGCGACCAACCGACCTGCGCCGCGGGCAAGCTCCTCACCTCGAGCAGTGAGCGGAACATCCGTGAGTCCGGTGTGGCGTCCTTCCTTGGACCACTCCGTCTCCCCATGGCGCAACAAGACCAACTTCCCCGAAGGGTTGTCGGGAGCGGGGCGTTCGGGCAGCGGATCGTTTGTGAGCACCCTCCAACCGTAATCGTGATGGCTCGCATATGGCCGAGACATCGAACCGGCCTACAGAAAAGCGATCCATTGAGAGCGCCCCCAAGCGGGACGGTGAACGCCAATCGGCAGGCAACACAGCGGAACCGTGGGTCCAGATTGGCCGCCGGGTCCGTAAGACCCGCCCGCGAGAGATTCGCGGTGAGGAACGTCAATCGCGAAAGGGGAGTCGTTTAGCGACCGAAGCAGAAGCATCCGCAGGCCGGCTTGTCCGTTTTAGGCGGCAAAATCCGAAACGACTTGGCAAGCGACAGGTGCCCCCAGGCAGATTCGAACTGCCGCCCCTGCCTCCGGAGGGCAGTGCTCTATCCCCTGAGCTATGGGGGCTCAAGTGCAGGTCTACGTTACCAGCCCTCTGCCAGCCGCACTGTCGGGGTGAAACGTAGGCTGCACCCATGACCGATGCTTCCTGGCGAGACCGACTGCGCGCGCTGACCGTCTTCAGCGGACAATTGCCGACCTTCGATACGGATGCCGCCCCCGCAGACCCGTCCGAGCTGCTCACGGAGTGGCTGGGCTTCGCGCTCGACGCTGGGGTGTCGCAACCCCACGCGATGACCATTGCGACCGTGAGCGCAGAGGGCGAACCATCCGCCCGCACGCTGTTGCTCAAGGATGTGACGCCCGAGGGCCTCTGGTTCGCCACCCTGTCCTCGAGCCCGAAGGGCCACGACCTCGAAGCTCACCCGCGCGCAGCGCTGCTGCTGTATTGGCGAGAGCAGGGCCGGCAGATCCGAGTGGTGGGGGATGTGGAGCCCGGGTCGCGCGAACTGGCGCGAATCGACTTCCTGAAGCGCCACCCCAACGCGCGGGCGATCGCCGCGGGCGGGCAACAGAGCCAACCACTGCCGGCCACGGAAGCCGAGTACGAGGCCGCGGTGGGTGCGGCTCGAGAGCGGATCGACGCCGATCCGGACTATGTGCCCGACGAATGGCAGGCCTACCTCGTGAGGCCGGTCGAGTTCGAGTTCTGGCAGGCCGCCCGTGAGCGCGACCAGCTGCGGCTGCGGTATCGCCTGGGCGTCGATGGCTGGACGCGCGACCTCCTCTGGCCCTGAGCGTGCGGGGCCGCACGCCGGCTCGCCGGAACGGGCGATCGGGGACACTCCGGGTCGGCGCATCGGTGCGGACTGTCCGTGATGGCCCGGAAGCGCGCCCGGCGAGCCGAGCCAGGGCAGGGCTCGCGACATCCCGCGGTAACACTCCTCTGGCAGGATCGTCGCATGCTTCGTAACGTCGCCGCCCACCTCGAACTCGACATCGCCGGTCGCACCAACATGGTGCTGAGCCTCGCCGTCGCCCAGGGAGCCGCCCTCGCCTCCGAGCGACTCGACATCAGCCTCGATGGCGTGACCCTCACCCCGGGCGAACTCGTCGATCGCCACGGCTCGCGCCTGCACCAGCTCATCAGCGACAAGGGTCGTATGACCATCGACTATGCGGCGGAGGTGACCGGACAGTCTCTGCCGGCATCGGCCGACGATCTCGACACCATCATCTACCTGCGGCCGAGCCGCTACTGCGAGTCGGACACGCTGCTGCCCACCGCGTCCTCCGAATTCCGCGGCCTCAGCGGGCTCGAACTGCTCACCGCCGTCAGCTCCTGGGTGCATGACCGCTTGTACTACGTTCCGGGATCGAGTCGCGTAACGGATGGCGCGGTGGGCACCCTTCTCGCCCGCCAGGGCGTCTGTCGCGACTACGCCCACCTCGTGATCGCGCTGCTGCGGGCTATCGACGTGCCCGCTCGCATGGCGGCGGTCTACGCTCCAGGGCTCAGTCCGATGGACTTTCATGCGGTCGCGGAAGCCTTCGTCGACGGCAACTGGCACGTGGTGGACGCCACGGGGCTCGCACCGCGCCAGAGCCTGCTGCGCATCTCCACCGGCCGGGATGCGGCGGACATCGCCTTCCTCACCAACCACTGGGCCAATCTCACCCTGCTCGACCTGCAGGTTCTGGCGATCGTGGACGAGCTGCCGGGCGATGACTTCCAGCAGCAGGTGCAGCTGCGCTGAAAACTACTTCAGCGCCCCGAGGGCGGCCGTGACCAGAGCGTTCGCGTCGGCGGCGGCTCCGAAGTAGACGGATGTCGCGACCAGCCAATACGAACCGGTGAAGACGTCGACCCGCCCGGTTCCGCCGCTCGTCGAGAAGTAGGCGGCATCACCGAGCCCCGACGCCGCAGTGCCTTTCGCTGCAGTCGCCTTCAGCGACGCGAGCTCGGGGGCGGCGGGCCGGGCCACCGCGATGGCGAAGGTGTCGCCGCTGGTCTGGTTGAGCCAGCTGCAGGCCGTGCCCTTGTCGGCGACCGCGCTCGCACCCGCAGTTCCGGCCTTCGGCGAGAAGGAGCGGTCCAGTCCGAAGTTGGGGTTGAAGTCGTAGACGGCCTGCGCGGAGACGAGGGTGTTGCACGGAATGTTCGTCGGCGTAGCGCTTGCGGTCGTCGACGGGCTCGACGTTGGTGACGGGCCGACAGACGGTGAAGCGCTCGGTGTGGAGGACGTGCTCGGCCTCGGACCGGTCGTGGACTTCGGCTCCGGGACGCAACCGGAGAGGCCGAGGGCCACGGTCGCGGCAAGCGCGGCCACGATGATGGTCGATCGCAGTCGAGTCTCGACGATGCTGTTCATAGTGTGAGAAGCCCCCCGGTAAGCGTGCCTCTATCTTCACCCAGTCTCATTCCTCGCACCGCGGGGCGCGCCAGCAAGCTGCCCGATGGCGCCCGATAGAATCGTTGCTCGTGACTCCCGCCGAACTCTCCGCCCAGCTGCTCGCCATCGTCACTGGCGCGCTCCAGCGACGGGGAGCGGATGCCTCGAGCCTGTCCCTCGACGATGTGAAGGTCGAGCGGCCCAAGAATCGTGACCACGGCGACTGGGCGTCCAACATCGCCATGAAGCTCGCGAAGCAGGTCGGTACCAACCCCCGCGAGCTCGCCCTGGAGCTCGCCGAGGGCATCCTCTCGATCCCTGGCGTCTCGGCCGTGGATGTCGCGGGCCCCGGTTTCATCAACATCAGCCTCGACGCCGCTGCGGCCGGTGCTCTCGCGAAGGCGATCGTCGAGCAGGGATCCAACTACGGCAACGGCACTCTCTACGAGGGCGTGACGATCAACCTGGAGTTCGTGTCGGCGAACCCCACCGGACCGATCCACCTCGGCGGAGTCCGTTGGGCGGCGGTGGGCGACAGCCTCGCCCGTATCTTCACTGCCGAGGGCGGAATCGTCACCCGCGAGTACTACTTCAACGACCACGGTGGCCAGATCGACAGGTTCGCCCGCAGCCTGCTGGCGAGTTACCTCGCCGAGCCCACGCCCGAAGACGGCTACGGCGGGCAGTACATCTCTGACATCGCCGCCCGGGTCGTCGAGATCGCTCCCGACGGACTCGCCACACTTCCTCGGGACGACCAGCAGGAGACCTTCCGCGCGATCGGCGTCGACCTCATGTTCGGCGACATCAAAGCGAGTCTTCACGACTTCGGCGTCGACTTCGACGTCTACTTCCACGAGAACACGCTGCACGAGAATGGCGACGTCGAGAAGGCGATCGCGCGGCTGAACGACCTCGGTCATATCTATGAGTCCGAGGGAGCGACCTGGCTCCGCACCACCGAATTCGGCGACGACAAAGACCGGGTGGTCATCAAGAGCGACGGCGAGGGTGCCTATATCTCGGGCGACCTCGCCTACTACCTCAACAAGCGCGAGCGGGGTTTCGAACGCAACCTGATCATGCTCGGAGCGGACCATCACGGCTACGTGCAGCGTCTCATGGCGATGACGGCGGCGTTCGGCGACCTTCCGCGGGTGAATCTCGAGATCCTGATCGGCCAGATGGTCAATCTGCTCAAGGACGGCACTCCGCAACGCATGAGCAAGCGTGCCGGAACTGTGGTGGTGCTCGAAGACCTCGTCGAAGCCGTGGGAGTGGATGCGGCGCGCTATGCGCTCGTGCGTTCCTCCAGCGACTCGCAGCTCGACATCGATCTCGACCTGCTGACCAAGCGCACCAACGACAATCCGGTCTTCTACGTGCAGTACGCGCATGCCCGCACCCAGTCGGTCGCCCGAAACGCCGCCGACAGCGGGGTAGACCGCAGCGCCTTCGATGCATCCCTGCTGACGCACGAGACGGAGAGCAGCCTGCTCGGTGTGCTCGCCGAATTCCCGCGCGTGGTCACCCAGGCTGCCGAGTTGCGGGAGCCGCACCGGGTCGCCCGCTACGCGGAGGAGCTCGCCGGCGCCTACCACCGCTGGTATGACAACTGCCGGGTGACGCCCCTGGGGGATGAACCGGTCAGCGATCTGCATCGCACTCGCCTGTGGCTCAACGACGCCACCGGTACGGTGTTGCGCAATGCTCTCGGGCTTCTGGGCGTCTCGGCGCCGGAGCGGATGTAGCCGATGGCGTCACAGGACGGCGAGCAGTACGACTGGAACCTCGGCCGGTCGGGGCGTGAGTACCCGGAAGACAGCGCCGCGAATGAACCGGATCCTTTCCCCTTCGTCGAGACGGAGATCGTGCGTCGGCGTGGGCGCGGTTGGATCGGGCTCGGCGTCTTTCTCGTGATCCTCGTCGTGATCGTCGTCGCTCTGGACGCGGGGGCGCGGTGGTACGCCGGCAACCTGATCGAGGCCAAGGCGCGAAGCTCTCTCTCCATCGCCGACTCGACACCGGTCACGGTCGACATCGCCGGCGCGTCAGTGCTCTACCAGGCGGCAATCGGCAAATTCGAGCGGGTGGATGTCGCGATCGCCAAGCTCGGTGTCGGCGACGTCAGTGGCAAGGCCACCCTCACGGCCACCGGGGTGCCCCTCAGCCAGTCGAAGCCGCTCGAGAGTGCTCGCCTGGCTGTCGTCACCTCACCGGAGGAACTGAAGAAGTTGCTCGCGGGGTTCACCACCCTGCCGGTCACTTCGGTCAAGATCGGGTCCGGAGCCGTGCAGATCGGCACTTCCGTCACCGCCCTCGGCGTAACAGTGCCGGTAGCGATCGCTTTCGTGCCCAAAGCGGTCGACGGCCAACTGGAGTTGACCCCGAAGTCTCTGGTGGTGAACGGTGCGACAGTCACGCCCGATGGCCTGCGATCCACTTTCGGGCCGCTCGCCGACCCGGTGCTCGCGACCCAGAAGATCTGCGTTGCCCGGTATCTGCCGAAGCAGCTTCCCCTCGACTCCGTGATCGTGAAGGGCTCTTCCCTCGAACTCGCGGTGGCGGGTAAAGCCGTCACCCTCGACCGCGCCCTCCTCACCACCAAGGGGGTGTGCGCATGACCGCCAATCCACTGGCGCCCGCGTGGCTCCGACCTCCCGCCGATGCGAATGTGCTGCCCGCGACCGTGTGGTCGCAGAACGCCGGGCGCGCGGCATCCGGGGTGCTCGAGGTGGCCGGGGTCACGGCAACCGCTCTCGCCGACGAGTTCGGAACGCCGCTCTACGTGGTCGATGAGGCCGACGTGCGCGCCCGCGCCGCCGAAGCCCGCGACTGCTTCGATCGCGAATTCGCGGCGGTCGGATCGGCCGCGAAGGTCTACTACGCGGGTAAGGCGTTCCTCTCCACCGAGATCGCCCGGTGGGTGACCGAAGCGGGGCTGTACATCGACATCTGCAGTGGGGGAGAGCTCGCGGTGGCTCTCACTGCCGGGGTCGATCCCTCCCGGCTCGGCTTCCACGGCAATAACAAGTCCCTCGCCGAGATCGACCGCGCCGTCGGTGTCGGTGTCGGTGTGCTGGTGGTCGACAGCCTCGTCGAGATCGAGCGCATCGCGGATGCCGCAGCTCGCCACTCCCGCGTTCAGAGTGTTCGGCTGCGTCTCAACAGCGGGGTGCACGCCCACACCCACGAGTACCTCGCCACGGCCCGGGAGGACCAGAAGTTCGGCATCACGCTCGCCGATGCCGCTGACGCGGTCGCTCGCATCCGTTCGCACGATTCCTTGCTCTTCCTCGGGCTGCACTCGCATATCGGCTCGCAGATCTTCGAGTCCGAGGGCTTCGTCGAGTCCGCGAAGCGACTGCTCGCCCTGCATGCCGAGCTGCTTTCCGGCGGCCCGATCCCCGAATTGAACCTCGGTGGGGGATTCGGCATCGCCTACACCTCGGTCGACACCGCCCTTCCCATGCCCGAGATCGCTGCGCGATTTGCGGGCATCGTGGCCTCCGAATGCGCGCGGCTCGACATCCCCGTGCCGCTCGTCGCCGTCGAACCGGGCCGCTCGATCGTCGGGCCGTCGACCTTCACCCTGTACGAGGTCGGAACCATCAAAGACGTCGAGGTGACCGTGGGAGAGACGACCGCCATCCGCAAATACGTGAGCGTCGACGGTGGCATGAGCGACAACATCCGCACCGCCCTCTATGCCGCGGACTACTCGGTTCGGCTGGCGAATCGTGTCTCTGATGCGCAGCCTGCCCTCGTGCGCATCGCCGGCAAGCACTGTGAGAGCGGCGACATCGTGGTGCTCGCCGACTACCTGCCGGCAGACGTCACGCCCGGAGACCTGATCGCCGTTCCTGCCACCGGTGCCTACCACTGGGCGATGGCCAGCAACTACAACTACCTCGCCCGCCCCGCCGTCGTCGCCGTGCGCGACGGAGCGGCTCGCGTGATCGTGCGCGGCGAGACCGAGGCCGACCTGCTGTCGCGTGATGCCGGGATACGCCCCAACCCGAACGGAGCACCATGATCGAGTACCGCAACCTGAGAGTGGCCCTCCTCGGCGCCGGATCGGTCGGCGCCCAAGTAGCGGCGCTGCTGCTCGAGCACGGCCCGGAACTCGCCAATCGCGCGGGCGCCGGACTGGAACTCGTGGGTGTCGCGGTGCGCGACCTCGACGCGACCCGCACGGCGGAGATCCCCAAGGAACTGCTCACGACGGATGCCGAGTCGCTCATCCTCGGCGCGGACATCGTGATCGAGCTCATGGGCGGTCTCGAGCCGGCCCGCACGCTCATCCTCCAGGCTCTCAATTCCGGGGCGGATGTGATCACGGGCAACAAGGCGCTGCTCGCGACCCACGGGCCGGAGCTCTTCGAGGCCGCGGAGCAGGTCGGCGCGCAACTCTATTACGAGGCGGCCGTCGCCGGCGCGATCCCGATCATCCGTCCGCTGCGCGACAGCCTCGCCGGCGATCGCATCAAGCGCATCCTCGGCATCGTGAACGGCACGACCAACTTCATCCTGGATCGCATGGACACGGCGGGGGAGTCCCTCGAAACGGCCCTCTCCACCGCGACCGAGCTCGGCTATGCCGAGAAGTCCGATCCCTCCGCCGACATCGAGGGCTACGACGCCGCCCAGAAGACTGCGATCCTCGCAAGCCTCGCGTTCCACACCACGGTTCCCCTCGAGTCCGTTTACCGCGAGGGAATCACCGCCGTCACACTCGAGCAGGTCGTGGCGGCGAAGAAGGCCGGGTATGTGGTCAAGCTGCTGGCGATCTGTGAGCGACTGACGGACGCCGACGGCGTGGAGGGTGTGTCTGCTCGCGTCTATCCCGCGCTGGTTCCGCGCGATCATCCGCTCGCCGCCGTCCATGGTGCCAAGAACGCGGTTTTCATCGAGGCGGAGGCCGCGGGCGATCTCATGTTCTACGGAGCCGGTGCCGGTGGCATCGAGACTGCCTCCGCCGTGCTCGGCGACCTCGTCTCTGCGGCTCGACGTCACGTGATCGGCGGCCCGGGGGTTGCGGAGTCGACGCACGCCAACCTGCCGATCCTGCCGATCTCCCGGGTGATCACCCGCTACCAGATCACCCTCAGCGTCGTGGATGCTCCGGGAGTGCTCGCCGCCGTCGCGGCACTCTTCAGCGAGCATGGGGTGTCGGTCGAAACGCTCACCCAGTCCGTCTACGGTGGCGTAATCACCTCCACGCCCACCGCTACCCTTGTGATAGGCACCCACGAGGCCTCCGAAGCCGATCTCGCGGCGACCGTTCTCGAACTCGAATCGAGCGATGTCGTCGTGCGGGTCACGTCCGTACTGAGAGTAGAAGGTTCATAATGGCCCACCAGTGGCGCGGAGTCCTCCGCGAGTACGCAGACCGTCTGAACATTTCGGACGCCACTCCGATCATCACGCTCGGCGAGGGTGGCACTCCGCTCATCCCGGCTCCCGCCCTGTCGGCTCGCACCGGCGCCAACGTCTGGGTCAAGTACGAGGGCATGAACCCCACCGGGTCGTTCAAGGACCGCGGCATGACGATGGCCGTCTCGAAGGCCGTCGAGGCCGGCGCCAAGGCCGTCATCTGCGCCTCCACGGGCAACACCTCCGCCTCTGCAGCCGCCTACGCGACCCATGCGGGCATCAAGGCCGCAGTGCTCGTGCCGGAGGGCAAGATCGCGATGGGCAAGCTCGCCCAGGCGGTCGCGCACAACGCCGAGCTGCTGCAGATCCGCGGCAACTTCGACGACTGTCTCGACATCGCGCGCGACCTCGCCGCGAACTACCCCGTGCACCTCGTCAATTCGGTGAACAACGACCGTATCGAGGGCCAGAAGACCGCGGCCTTCGAGGTTGTGGAGGTGCTCGGTGACGCGCCCGACATCCACATCGTGCCCGTCGGCAACGCCGGCAACTACACCGCGTACTCCCGGGGCTACGGCGAATCCCTCGCCCGCGGCGACTCGACGAAGCATCCGCGCATGTTCGGCTTCCAGGCATCGGGCAGCGCTCCGATCGTTCTCGGCAAGATCGTCAAGAATCCCGACACCATCGCCAGCGCGATCCGCATCGGCAACCCGGCGTCCTGGGAGCTGGCGCTCACCGCGCGAGAGCTGACCAACGGCTATTTCGGAGCGATCTCCGACACGCACATCCTCGAGGCATACCGCATCCTCTCTGCCGAGGTCGGCATCTTCGTGGAGCCCGCCTCGGCGATCAGCGTCGCCGGCCTGCTGGAGCGCGCCGCGGCCGGAGAGATCCCGAAGGGATCCACTGTCGTGCTCACGGTCACCGGCCACGGCCTCAAGGACCCGCAGTGGGCTCTCAAGAGCGCTGACGGGTCGGATGTCACCCCCACGGTCGTCGCGAATGACACCGACGAGGTGGCCGGCGTGCTCGGTCTCGCCAAAGTCAGCGTGTGAACGCAGCCGATTCATCGTCGGCCTCGGTCGAGGAGTTCGCCGGAAGGTCGGTGACCGTGCGCGTCCCCGCGACCACGGCCAATCTCGGACCGGGGTTCGACACCCTCGGCCTGGCGCTGTCGCTCTACGACGAACTCACCGTCACGGTGCGGGATGCGCCGGGGGCGACGGTGGAGGTCATCGGGGTCGGGGCGGGCGAGGTGCCCACCGACGAGTCCAACCTCGTGGTCACCGCCATCGCCTATACCTTCGCGGCCTACTCGCAACCGCTGCCGGGTCTCGACCTCGTGGCGCGCAACAACATCCCGCACGGCCGGGGACTCGGGTCATCCGGGGCCGCGATCGTCTCGGGCATCATGGCGGCTAAGGGCCTGCTCGACGGCATCGTCGACATCGACTCCGGCGCCCTGCTCGCCCTCGCGACCGCTCTCGAGGGGCATCCCGACAACGTCGCACCCGCACTCTTCGGTGGTCTCACCATTGCCTGGACCACGGATGCCGGCCCGCAGCACAAGAAGCTCATCGTGCACCGCGGCGTCTCCCCGCTCATCGCGGTGCCGGAGTCGACCATGTCGACCGAGCTCGCCCGAAGCCTGCGACCGGCCTCGGTGCCCCACGAAGACGCGATCTTCAATGTCTCGCGTTCGGCCCTGCTGATCGCCGCCCTGATCCAGAGTCCCGAATTGCTGCTCGCGGCCACGGAGGACAAACTGCACCAGAGTTACCGCGCCGCCGCGATGCCGGAGACCGAATCGCTCATCCTCGAACTCCGCTCCCACGGGCTTCCGGCCGTGGTCTCCGGTGCCGGTCCGTCGATCCTCGTGCTGTGCAGCGACCCCGCCCAGCGGCTCGTCGCCGCCGAGCTGATCGCCGCACGATCCGGCTCGCCGTGGCAGTCGCTCCTGCTGGCCATCGACTTCAAAGGTGCTACAGTGTCAATGCATCCGGTAGAAAATTCGGGCTAACCGAAACCCCCGGACAGCACACTCACCAGACAACACATTCACAGGCGTCAGCTTCGTTATTCACCAGTGCCTTCCCGCGCAGTTGCGAACATTCGTACAGGCGCTACCCGAAGCGAAAGCGCCGAACGTCAAACCCTCCCGCAAGGCTCAGTCGCACCTGTCAGGTGCGGACCTTGTTCGGGGAAAGGAACCCTCTTAGTGACTGACCTCACTGTCCGTGCCGCAGGTACAGACTCCATCGCCCTCGCCAAACTCCGCCTTCCCGAGCTCCAGGCTCTCGCGGCCGAGCTCGGCCTCAGTGGCTCGTCCAAACTTCGTAAAGGAGAACTCGTGGATGCCATCTCCGAGATCCAGAACAACAAAGCACGCCCCGTCGCTTCCGAGCCGGTCGCTGACGCACCGGTAGGTGACGCAGTGGTCACCGACGCGCCTGTCGCTGATGCGCCGGTTGCCAAGAAGCGGGCGTCGCGCCGCGCCAGCACCTCGATTGTGGATGCTGCCGCCGCCGAAGCGCCCGTCATCGAGTCGACACAGCACGAGCCGCGCCGTGCGGCGGCAGCCCGCTCCGCCGGGAAGGCGGAGCCGAAGTCGGTCACCCGCCACGTGAACCGTGCGGAAAACGGTCTCGACCGCATCCCCGGCCAGGAGGCCGAGCGGGCCGCCGTCGCGGACTCGCAGCAGACCGGTGGCCTCGACCGCATCCCCGGCCAGGAAGCCGAGCGCATCGCGCTGGCCGACGCCGCTCTTTCCGCCGGTCTCGACCGCATCCCCGGCCAGGAGGCCGAGCGGGCCGCCGTCGCGGACTCGCAGCAGGCCGATGGCCTCGACCGCATTCCCGGCCAGGAAGCCGAAGCGGAGGCGCAGGCCGATGACGCCCAGCCCACCCGCAACTCGCGCAACCGCAACCGCAACCGCGGCGGAGATCGCCAGCAGGGCGACCGCCAGCAGGGCGATGCCTCGGCCCAGGGCCAGAACGGCCAGAACGGCCAGAACGGCCAGAACGGCCAGAACGGCCAGGCTGCCCAGAACAACCAGAACCAGAACCAGAACGGCCAGAACGGTGAGCAGTCCGAGGGACAGCGCGCCAATGGTCGCAATGCGAACAACCGCAACCAGCAGAACAACCAGGGTGGTGGCCAGCAGAACGGCAACTCCCGCCAGCAGGGCAACGACCGCCAGCAGCAGAACAACAACGACCGCAGCGGCAACAACGACCGCAACCAGCAGCAGCTGCTCGAGGACGACGACCGCGGCGGCCGCAACCGCTACCGTGACCGTAAGCGCCGCGGCGCCGGCGGCAATGACGACTTCGAGCCCGAGATCACCGAGGATGACGTGCTCATCCCGGTCGCCGGCATCCTCGACGTGCTCGACAACTATGCCTTCGTGCGCACGAGCGGCTACCTGCCGGGCAACAACGACGTCTACGTCTCCCTCGGACAGGTGAAGAAGTACAACCTGCGCAAGGGTGATGCCGTGGTCGGAGCCATCCGCCAGCCGCGCGAGAACGACAACTCCGGTCGCCAGAAGTACAACGCGATCGTGAAGATCGACTCGATCAACGGACTGCCCATCGAGCAGGCCGCCGACCGTGTCGAGTTCGGCAAGCTGACCCCGCTCTACCCCTCGGAGCGCCTGCGCCTCGAGACCGAGTCGGGCAAGCTCACCACTCGCATCATCGACCTCGTGTCCCCGATCGGGAAGGGCCAGCGCGGCCTCATCGTCTCGCCGCCCAAGGCAGGCAAGACGCTCGTGCTGCAGGCCATCGCCAACGCCATCGCCAAGAACAACCCCGAGGTGCACCTCATGGTCGTGCTGGTCGACGAGCGTCCGGAAGAGGTCACCGACATGCAGCGCACGGTCAAGGGTGAGGTCATCGCCTCCACCTTCGATCGCCCCGCAGAAGACCACACCACGGTCGCCGAACTCGCCATCGAGCGTGCCAAGCGTCTCGTCGAGCTCGGTCACGACGTCGTCGTGCTGCTCGACTCGATCACCCGCCTCGGCCGCGCCTACAACCTGGCCGCTCCGGCCTCCGGGCGCATCCTGTCCGGTGGTGTCGACTCCTCGGCTCTCTACCCGCCGAAGCGTTTCTTCGGTGCCGCTCGGAATATCGAGGACGGCGGATCGCTCACGATCCTCGCCACCGCGCTCGTCGAGACCGGATCCAAGATGGACGAGGTCATCTTCGAAGAGTTCAAGGGCACCGGGAACATGGAGCTGAGGCTTTCACGTCAGCTCGCTGACAAGCGCATCTTCCCGGCCGTCGACGTGAACGCCTCTGGCACCCGGCGCGAGGAGATGCTCATGGGCGTCGACGAGACGAAGATCAACTGGAAGCTCCGTCGGGCACTCGCCGGACTCGAGACCCAGCAGGCCCTCGAGCTCGTACTCACGCAGCTGAAGGACACCTCGTCGAACGTCGAGTTCCTCATGAAGATCCAGAAGTCGCTTCCGGGCGCATCCGGGTCGAAAGAGGACTAGTACCGATGGCAGACTCTGGTGTCTTCGAGTCGGTGAAGACCCTCTTGGTCGAGCATGCGGACCTTCAGGAACAGCTTGCCGACCCCGAACTCCACTCCAACCCGGCCAAGTCGAAGAAGGTCAATCGGCGCTACGCCGAGCTCAGCCGCATCGTCGACGCCTACAACCGGTGGATGGCGCTCACTGACGACTTCGAGGCTGCCACCGAGATGGCGGCAGACGACGAATCCTTCGCAGCGGAGCTTCCGAACATCAAGTCGGAGCTCGACGTGATGGAGGAGCGCCTGCGCCGACTGCTCATTCCGCGGGATCCCAACGACGGTCGTGACGTGATCATGGAGATCAAGATGGGAGAGGGCGGCGCAGAGTCCGCGCTCTTCGCCGGCGATCTGCTGCGCATGTACCTGCACTATGCGGAGTCCAAGAAGTGGAAGACCGAGATCATCGAGCAGACCTCGAGCGACCTCGGCGGCATCAAGGACGTGCAGCTCGCCATCAAGGGCAACTCGACCGACCCTGCCGAGGGCGTCTGGGCGCACCTCAAGTACGAGGGCGGGGTGCACCGCGTGCAGCGCGTGCCCGCGACCGAGTCGCAGGGGCGCATCCACACCTCTGCAGCGGGCGTGCTCGTGTTCCCAGAGGTGGATGAGCCGGAAGAGGTCGAGATCAGCCAGAACGATCTCAAGATCGACGTCTACCGGTCGAGCGGCCCGGGCGGCCAGTCGGTGAACACCACCGACTCCGCCGTGCGCATCACCCACCTTCCCACCGGCATCGTCGTGGCCATGCAGAACGAGAAATCGCAGCTGCAGAACCGTGAGGCCGGCATGCGCGTGCTGCGGGCCCGCGTGCTCGCACGTCAGCAGGAGGAGATCGACGCCGCGGCTTCAGTCGTGCGCAAGAGCCAGATCCGCACGATGGACCGGTCAGAGCGCATCCGCACGTACAACTTCCCCGAGAACCGTATCGCCGACCACCGCACGGGCTACAAGGCCTACAACCTCGATGCCGTGATGAACGGTGCTCTCGAGCCGGTCATCCAGAGCGATATCGAAGCGGATGAAGAGTCGCGTCTCGAGGCCCTGGCCGGAGACGCCGACTAGTCTCGCCTCGCCCCGCGCCATGACCACTCCGGAAGTCCCCACAGTCTCGACGACGCTCCTCCGCGCCGTCGAACTGCTCACCCGGGCGGGTGTTCCCTCTCCCGACGTCGATGCCGAGCTGTTGCTCGGTTTCGTGCTCGGGATGAGTCGTGGTGAGGTGCAGGCGAAGGCCATCACCGGCACGGCCATCTCGGTCGCGGATGCGGCGACGATCTCCGCCTTCGTGGAGCGTCGAGCGGCTCGAGAACCGCTCCAGCACATCACCGGCAGGGCACCGTTCCGGTCGCTCGAGCTCGCGGTGGGGCCCGGCGTGTTCGTGCCGCGGCCCGAGACCGAGCAGGTGGCGCAGTTCGCGATCGACGCCCTCCGCGCGGCCGCGACTCCAGAGCCGATCGGTATCGACCTCGGCACCGGCAGTGGCGCGATCGCGCTTGCTCTCGCCACCGAGGTGCCCCACGCCCGGGTCTATGGCGTGGAGAATTCACCCGAGGCATTCATCTGGACGCGGCAGAATTTCCGCGAGAGCGGCGCAGAGAACGCTCGCGCCGTGTTCGTGGACCTCGCCGCGGCCCTGCCGGAGCTCGACGGCACCGTATCGGTGGTCATCTCGAACCCTCCCTACATTCCCCTCGGCGCGATCCCGCGCGACCCGGAGGTGCGTCTCTTCGATCCCGAGCACGCGCTCTATGGCGGTAAGGACGGGCTGGATGTCGTGCGTCAGGTCTCACACACCGCCCGGCGCCTGCTGCACCAGGGCGGCACCCTCGTGCTGGAGCACGGCGAGCTTCAGGCGGCCGCGATTTCGGGCATCCTCGCCGCCGATGGCTGGCGCGCGATCGCCTCGCACCCGGACTTCCTCGGGCGGGACCGCTCGACGACCGCCCTGCGCTGAGGCGCGAGTCTCCGCCGGGGCATCGCCTCCCGAGCAGCAACTCCGTCAGGGCGGGCCAGTGCGGACACTCCGGGCTGGCACGCCAGCCCGTACAGACCGCACTCGCCCGGTTTCGGGAGAAAGGCGCTGCCCTGCGATGGAGCTACTCTTCCGACGCCTCCAGGGCCGCAGTGCACTCCGCGATTGCCTCGGCGGCCCACGTGCGCTGGTCTTCCGTGCCCACGAGGTCGGCCCAGCGGGATGCCTCGGTGAAAGACTCGAGCGCCGCGGAGGGGTCGCCGGCCTCAAGCCGATACCAGCCGAGATTGCTGTGCAGCGAAACGAGCCAGCGGCGGGTGCGTGGATCGGGTGACTCCTCGGCGACGGCCGCGGCCTGCGCGGTCCAGTCCTCCGCGCCGTCCGGGTCGACGATCGCGAGCATGTGCAGCGCATCCACCCGCAGGAAGAGCAGGTCGGCGCGGTGGGCGATCGACGCGGCCTGGCGGAACAGCCCGGCCGCGGCATCCGGATGCCCGGAGCCGTTCATGAGGCGGCCAGACTCGAGAAGCACCCGCACTCCCACCACCGGAGCTCCGTCATCGAGCTCGATGAGCAGCGCCGCGGCCTCGTCGAATCGTCCCTCGAGGCCGATGGCTCGGGCAAGCTGGGTCGTCAGCTCGGCACGTTCGGTGTCATCCCAGGGGCCGCCCCGCTCCAGTTCGACCCGGAAGCGCGACTCGGACTGCGCCGGATCGTCGAACAGCCACAGTTCGTCGAGCGTCGCCTGTTCGAGCATGGTCAGTCCCTCCGTGCCTCCGCGAACGCTTCGATCGCGGCGAGGAGTGCAGGAGCATCGGTGAAATGGTGGGCCGTGATTCCGATACTCGCAGCTCCGTCGATATTCTCCCGCATGTCGTCGGCGAAGAAGGTGTCCTGGGCGTCGATCGAGTAGCGGGCGAGCACGCTCCGGAACACCTCCGGTTCGGGCTTGCGTGCTCCGTAATCCGAGGAGGTATAGAGGTGATCGCCGAACACCGAAACGAGCTCGGGGGCGAGTTCCCGCAGGTATTTGCCGGTCAGGGGGCCGTTGTTCGTCAGCAGGGTGACCTGCCCCAGCTCGGCGGCCCTCCGCACGGCGGCGATCGAATCGCGCCAGGGTTCCATCGCGGAACCGCGAATCCGCACCCAATCGGCTTCGGACACCTCGAACCCGATCGCGTCGTTGAACGCGGCAAGGTAGACCTCCGCAGAGGCGAAACCACCCGCCTCCGCCGCGATCTCGCCCTCCTCATGCCACCAGCGTTCCCGCAACTGCTCGAGGGAGAGGCCGGTGAGTTCGGTCATGCCAGCCATCCGCCGTTGCCAGTCGTAGCCGTACAGCACTTCGTCCATGTCGAAGATGAAGAGCAGCATCAGGTGTTCCGGCTGGCGAAACGGGAGATGGCCTGGTCGAGTGCAGCGCTCTGCGGCACCCCATCCAGATAGACGAGCTGATGGGCGTGGATGCCGACGGCGCGCGTATCCTCTACGTTCTCCGCCGAGTCGTCGACGAAGAAGCTGTCTTCCGCTCGCGCTCCATAGCCTCCGGCCCACCACGTCTTGGCGAGGTGGTACTGGCTCACTCCGGTGACGAGGCTGAGCGACGGCAGCCGGAAATGGAAGTCGTAGGCATACAGGGTCTTGTCGAAATCGAAGAGATACAGGTCCACAGGGCTCCTACCGGTCACCCGATTGTCTCAGGCTGCGCTGGAGGTGATGTCAACGCAGAAGCCATCGAACAGCTGGAAGTAGGATGTCTAGCGATATGGCGACGATCTATAACTGCTCGGAGCAGGACGAACTTCTCACCGGAATGCGGCTCGCACGGGTCGCCATCGGCCGGGGGGAACTCGTGGTGTTCCCCACCGACACCGTCTACGGCCTCGCCGTCGACGCCTTCAACACCTATGGGGTGCAGCGTCTTCTCGATGCCAAGGGACGCACCAGGCAGTCGCCCCCGCCGGTGCTCATCCCGGGCATCCCGACCCTCGACGCTCTCGCCGAGACGGTACCGCCGGAGGTCCGTGCCCTCGTGGCGGAGTTCTGGCCGGGTGGCCTCACGGTGATCCTTCCCGCCAACCCCTCTCTCGACTGGGACCTGGGCGAGACCGGGGGAACCGTCGCGCTCCGGATGCCGAACAACCGCCTCGCGCTCGAACTGCTGTCGGAGACCGGTCCGCTCGCCGTGTCCTCTGCCAACCTCACCGGGGAGATCGCGGCGCGCACCGCCCAGGATGCGGAGCGGATGCTGGGCGACAGCGTCGAGGTCTACCTGGACGGCGGAGAGGTCGGCCTCGACTACGAAGCGGCCGGACTGGGATCGACTATCGTCGACGCGACCGGCCTGATCGACGGTGGCGCCCTCAAGATCGTTCGCCACGGGGTGATCACCGAGGCCCGGATCGAAGCCGTTCTCGAGAAGTTCAGCGCCGAGAACGCGCCGTGAGATTCATCATCTACGTCGCCGCCGGCGGTCTCTCCGCCGTGGTGACGTTCGTGCTCGCGACAGCGGTCGCGAGGCTGGGCATGAAATACCGGCTCTATCCCGCCATCCGCGACCGGGACGTACACAAGCGCCCGACACCGCGCCTCGGGGGTATCGCCATGTTCATCGGTATCCTCACCGCCTTCGGGGTGGCGTCCCAGCTGCCCCAGTTCCACCTCATCTTCGCCAAACCGGGTCCGATCTTCGCGATCCTCGGATCGGCGCTCATCATCGTACTCATCGGTGTCGCCGACGACATCTGGGATCTCGACTGGGTCACCAAACTCGCCGGGCAGATCATCGCCGCCGGGCTCCTCGCCTGGCAGGGCGTGCAGCTGACCACGCTCCCGATCGTCGGGGGCGTTGTCGTTCTCTCCTCCTACACAGGGCTGATCATCACGGTCTTCGCGATCGTGCTCGTGATGAACGCCATCAACTTCATCGACGGGCTGGACGGCCTGGTCGCCGGAGTCGCGATCATCGCCAACGGTGCCTTCTTCATCTACAGCTACATCCTCGTGACCCGCAGTGCGGCAGCGGAATACTTCAATCTCGCGCTGCTCATCTCGGCGGTTCTGATCGGAGCCTGCGTCGGCTTCCTTCCGCTGAACTGGCACCCGGCCAAGCTGTTCATGGGGGATGCCGGGGCGCTCCTCGTCGGCCTGCTGATGGCGACTTCCGCGATCTCCGTCACCGGTCAGGTCGATCTCGCCGCACTGCAGTTCACCAAGCAGCTCGTGCCCGCGTTCATCCCGATCCTGCTTCCCCTCGCCATCCTGATCATTCCGCTGCTCGACTTCGCTCTCGCGATCTTCCGCCGCCTTCGGGCGGGAAAGTCGCCCTTCAGCGCCGACCGCAAGCACCTCCATCACCGGTTGCTGGATATGGGCCATTCAGACATCCATGCGGTGTTGATCTTCTACTCCTGGACCGCAGTGGTGTCGATCGGATGCCTGCTCTTCATGTTCTTCGACGCCATCTGGGGCGTGCTGTTCATCATCGTCGGCCTCGTCATCTGCACAGCCTTCACTCTGGCGCCCCTCACCCGCCGCAAGTCCGTCGAGGCCTCCGTTCAACTCGCCAGTGCAGACAACGACGCCGAGGCGGCCGCATCCCGGTTCGACCCCCTCGATGAGGCGGCCTATGACGCTGCACCCACCGACACCCCCACGAAGGAAGCATCATGAGCGCGATTCCCATCCTCAAGCGGATCCTGGCCTACGGCGGTATCCTCGCGCTCGCCATCGCGGTGGTCGGTTCGGTCGTCGGACTCATCTTCGCCGGGGGAATCGGCCTCGTCAGCGCGCTCATCGGCACGGTGATGGCCGTCGTCTTTCTCGGCATCACGACAGCGAGCATCGTCCTTGCCACGAAGGTCGCGAAGGGCGACCTGCTGAGCGTCGCCTTCTTCGGGATCGTGATGGGTGCGTGGCTCGTCAAACTGATCGTCTTCATCGTGTTGATCGTTCTTCTCAAGGACCAGCCGTGGATCCAGACCCAGGTACTGTTCCTCACCGTGGTGGTCGCCGTGATCGGGACCCTCGTCGTGGATGTGGTGGTTATCGCGCGCTCGCGAATGCCCTATGTCAGCGACGTCAGCCTGCCCACGGATGCCGCCGCAACCGCCGACCGACAGCAGTAGAGGTTCGGCTGGCCCCATTCTCTTGATAGAGTTATGACGAACGCCCCCCTTCTTCTCGCCGCGTGACTACACGCCCCGATTCTGGAGTTAGCGCTGCTACCCCACGCACTTAATCTCATCCTCCCACTCGCCAGCGAAGGCGACGGCGGCGGTAGCTTCGTCGGGCCCAGTATCGGTGAGTTCTTCCCGCCGATCATCGCGTTCGCGGGTACCCCCTTCGAGCTCAACCGGGTCATGCTCGTGCGCATCATCACCACGGTCATCGTCATCGTGGTCTTCTCGCTGTTGACGCGATCGCTCAAGGTCGTTCCGACTCGCTGGCAGAGCGTGCTCGAATTCGGCACCGACTTCGTGCGCGTCGGCATCGCCGAAGACCTGCTCGGCAAGAAGGACGGTCGCCGGTTCCTTCCGCTGCTCATGACCTTCTTCTTCATGATCCTGGCGATGAACTTCACCGGGGTTGTGCCCTTCGTCAACATCGCCGGCACCTCGGTGATCGGTGTGCCGCTGCTGCTCGCTGCCATCGCCTACTTCACCTGGATAATCGCCGGACTGAGGAAGCACCCCGGGAAGTTCCTGCGCAACGCGCTGTTCCCGCCCGGTGTGCCGTGGCCGCTGTACATCATCGTTACTCCGATCGAACTGATCTCGACCTTCATCGTTCGACCGGTCACCCACACCCTTCGACTCCTGATGAACATGATCGTCGGCCATCTGCTGCTCGTTCTGTTCTTCCTCGCCACCTCGTTCTTCTTCTTCGAGGCGAACGGACTGTACAAGCTCTTCGGCATCGGAACGATCGCTTTCGGGCTGGCCTTCACGGTGCTCGAACTCCTGGTCATCGTGCTGCAGGCCTATGTCTTCACCATCCTGACGGCCGTCTATCTCCAGCTCGCGCTGGCAGATGAGCACTGACCCAACCTGACTGACCAGTAACGACCTAGCACGACGCGAGTCGGGCAACCGCCCCTCGCACCATCACGGAAGGAAACACACAACGTGGACACCACTACCGTCGCCGCACTCAGCGGAAACATCGCGACGATCGGCTATGGCCTCGCAGCAATCGGCCCGGCAATCGGAGTCGGAATCGTCGTCGGAAAGACGATCGAGTCCGTCGCGCGCCAGCCTGAGCTCCAGGGTCGCCTGACCGTGCTGATGTACATCGGTATCGCCTTCACCGAGGCACTCGCCTTCATCGGTATCGCAACGTACTTCATCTTCACCACCGGACAGTAGTCATGAAACCCCTTCTTCTCGCGGCGGCTGCGGAGGCGGATCACAATCCGCTCATTCCGAGTCTTCCGGACATCATCTGGTCGGCACTCTGCTTCATCGTGCTGTTCATCTTCTTCTGGAAGAAGATCCTGCCGAACGTGCAGAAGACGCTCGACGCACGCGCCGAGCTCATCGAAGGTGGCATCAAGAAGGCCGAGAACGCCCAGGCCGAAGCGGCAGCAGCTCTCGAGAAGTACAACGAGCAGCTGGCAGAAGCACGCGCAGAGGCCGCGAAGATCCGCGACCAGGCCCGTCAGGATGGCACCAAGATCCTGAACGAGCTCAAGGAGCAGGCATCCGCGGATGCGGCCCGCATCACGGTCAACGCGCAGGCGACGATCGAAGCGGAGCGCCAGTCTGCGCTCGTCTCCCTCCGCTCCGAGGTCGGATCCCTCGCGATCGACCTCGCCTCCGGCGTCATCGGGCAGAGCCTGTCCGACGACAAGAACGCGGCGAACCTGGTCGACCAGTTCCTCGCAGATCTCGAGAAGTCAGAAGCGGCAGCCAAGCCGGAGTCGGTGAACTGAGCATGGGATCAGCGACCAGGGAAGCTCTCGCCGCCTCACGGGCGGAACTTTCGTCCATGGGCTCGGCCGACCTGGCCACTGCCGATGAACTGTTCTCGGCCGGCCGGATCATCGGCGGCTCGGCGCAGCTCATCTCGATGCTCACGGACACGGCGACGGGTGCTGCGGACAAGCAGTCCATCCTCGCGGCGGTGTTCGGCACCAACCTCAGTCCGGTGACCCTTCGGCTGCTCGGCACGGCGGTCTCGCACCGCTGGTCCGACTCGGAGGACCTGCTCGCGGGTATCGAAGAACTCGGGCTGCGCGCGGCGGCGGACTCTGCGCCGGCGACCGTGAACATCGATGCGGAGCTGTTCGCATTCGGCACGGCGGTCTCGTCGAACTCCGAGCTCGAACTCGCGGTGAGCAGCAAGCTCGGAACCCCGGAGTCGAAGGTGGCGCTCGTCGAGGCACTTCTCGCGAAGAAGGTCTCCGCTCAGACACTCGCGATCGTCCGCCACCTGATGCAGCAGCCCCGTGGCCGTCGTATCGGCGAGTTGCTGCGCACCGCAGCATCCATCGTCGCTGACCAGTCCGGACTCGCGGTCGCCATCATCACCAGCGCGACTCCGATTCGGGCGGTGCAGCTCGAGCGACTGCAGAAGGGTCTCGCCGTCAAGTTCGGCCGAGCGCTCAAGTTCAACCTGGTCGTCGATCCAGCCCTCATCGGCGGGCTCCGCGTGCAGGTCGGCGACACGGTCATCGACGACAGCGTCGCATCGAAGATCAAGGATCTCCGGCTCCAGCTCGCCGGATAGCGAACCCTCTCCCCACACAGACCCCCCGAAGCCGTTGGGCTTCGCGAAGACAAGGAAACAACGGAAATGGCAGACCTCACGATCAGCCCGGATGAGATCCGCGACGCGCTCAAGGACTTCGTCAAGGCCTACGACCCCGCGTCCGCCTCGACGACAGAGGTCGGTTACGTCATCGACGCAGCCGATGGGATCGCCCACGTGCAGGGTCTTCCCGGCGTCATGGCGAACGAGCTCATCAAGTTCGCCGACGGCACCCTCGGCCTCGCCCAGAACCTGGACGAGAACGAGATCGGTGTCATCGTGCTCGGCGAGTTCGGCGGCATCGTCGAGGGCCTCGAGGTCACCCGCACCGGAGAGGTGCTCTCCGTCCCCGTCGGTGATGCCTACCTCGGTCGCGTCGTCGACCCCCTCGGCGCCCCGATCGACGGTCTCGGCGAGATCAAGGGCGAGAGCCGTCGTGCCCTCGAGCTCCAGGCTCCCGGCGTCATGCAGCGCAAGAGCGTCCACGAGCCGATGCAGACCGGCATCAAGGCCATCGACGCCATGATCCCGATCGGTCGCGGCCAGCGCCAGCTCATCATCGGCGACCGCCAGACCGGTAAGACGGCCATCGCGATCGACACGATCATCAACCAGAAGGCCAACTGGGAGTCGGGCGACACCACAAAGCAGGTTCGCTGCATCTACGTCGCCATCGGGCAGAAGGGCTCGACCATCGCTTCGGTGAAGGGCGCGCTCGAGGATGCCGGAGCCATGGAGTACACCACGATCGTGGCGTCCCCGGCCTCAGACCCCGCCGGCTTCAAGTACCTCGCCCCCTACACCGGCTCGGCCATCGGCCAGCACTGGATGTACGGCGGCAAGCACGTGCTGATCATCTTCGACGACCTCTCCAAGCAGGCCGAGGCCTACCGCGCCGTATCGCTGCTTCTGCGTCGTCCCCCGGGGCGCGAGGCGTACCCCGGCGACGTGTTCTACCTGCACTCCCGTCTGCTCGAGCGTTGCGCCAAGCTCTCCGATGAGCTCGGCGCGGGATCCATGACCGGTCTTCCGATCATCGAGACCAAGGCCAACGACGTCTCGGCATACATCCCGACCAACGTGATCTCGATCACCGACGGACAGATCTTCCTGCAGTCCGACCTCTTCAACGCCAACCAGCGCCCCGCGGTCGACGTGGGAATCTCGGTCTCGCGAGTCGGTGGTGATGCCCAGGTCAAGTCGATCAAGAAGGTCTCCGGCACGCTGAAGCTCGAGCTCGCGCAGTACCGCTCGCTCGAGGCCTTCGCGATGTTCGCATCCGACCTCGACCCGACCAGCCGCCGCCAGCTCGCCCGTGGAGCGCGCCTCACCGAGCTTCTGCGCCAGCCGCAGTACTCGCCGTACCCCGTCGAGGAGCAGGTCGTCTCGATCTGGGCCGGAACCAACGGCAAGCTCGACGAGGTGGCTGTCGAAGACGTGCTGCGCTTCGAACGCGAGCTGCTCGATTACCTGGGTCGCAACACCGAGGTGCTGTCGAAGCTGAAGGCCACGAACGTGCTGGATGACGACACCGTCAAGGCTCTCGACGAGGGCGTGGACAAGTTCAAGCTCGAGTTCCAGACCGGCGAGGGCAAGCCGCTCGCATCGGTCGGCCACGAGGAGTTCGAGGCAATCGAGCCCGAGAACATCGCCCAGGAGCAGATCGTCAAGCAGAAGCGCTAAGTCCGGTGATCGGGTAGGGCCCCGGGCTCGCATCGAGATCACGGTCTCGATACGAACGGGTCTCGACACGTACGGGTCTCGATACGGGCGCTGAGAGCCCCACTCGACCACCACTACACAAACTGAAGTAAGACGAGAAGAAAGTAATAGGACATGGGAGCGCAACTTCGGGTCTACCGGCAGAAGATCAAGTCTGCCCAGACGACCAAGAAGATCACTCGAGCCATGGAGCTGATCTCGGCCTCACGCATCCAGAAGGCGCAGGCGAGGGTCGCGGCATCCGGACCATATTCGCGTGCTGTCACTCGTGCCGTGTCGGCTGTGGCCACCTTCTCCAACGTCGATCACCTCCTCACCACCGAGCCGGAGAAGGTCGAGCGCGCCGCTGTCGTGCTCTTCACCTCCGACCGGGGACTCGCGGGTGCGTTCAGCACGAATGTCGTGCGCGAATCGAACGAGCTCGTCACCCTGCTGCAGAGCCAGGGCAAAGAGGTTGTCTACTACCTCGTCGGGCGCAAGGCGGCGGCGTACTTCGCTTTCCGCAAGCGGCCCGCTGAGCAGATCTGGACGGGCGGCACCGAGAAGCCCGAATTCGAGACCGCGCAGAAGATCGGCGAGACTCTTGTCGCCAAGTTCATCCAGCCGGCGAGCGAGGGCGGGGTCGACGAGATCCACATCGTCTACAACCGCTTCGTCAGCGTGGTGACCCAGGTGCCCGAGGTCGTGAGACTGCTGCCACTCGAGGTCGTAGAGGGGGTCGAAGCTCCCGAAGACAACGAGGTGCTGCCGCTCTACTCGTTCGAGCCAGAGGTCGATGATGTGCTGGATGCCCTGCTTCCGGTGTATATCGAGAGCCGCATCTTCAACGCGATGCTGCAGTCCGCCGCATCCGAGCACGCGGCCCGCCAGCGGGCGATGAAGTCGGCGAGCGACAATGCCGACAAGCTCATCACCACCTTCACCCGCCTGGCGAACAACGCGCGCCAGTCCGAGATCACCCAGCAGATTTCCGAGATCGTCGGCGGCGCCGATGCACTCTCGCCCAAGAAGTAAGCGCTGAAGCGCTCAGAAGAAGCCCAGGAGAATCGAGAAGCACATGACTATCACAGCCCCTGCTGACCAGGCCACGGCTCAGCCCGCCGGAATCGGACGCATCGCCCGCGTCACCGGTCCCGTCGTCGACATCGAGTTTCCCCACGATGCCATCCCCGGCATCTACAACGCCCTGAAGACCACGGTCACCATCGGCGAGGACTCCAACGAGATCACCCTCGAGGTGGCACAGCACCTCGGCGACGACCTCGTGCGTGCCATCGCTCTGAAGCCCACCGACGGCCTCGTTCGTGGCCAGGAGGTGCGCGACACCGGCGGACCGATCACGGTTCCCGTCGGAGACGCCACCAAGGGCAAGGTCTTCAACGTCATCGGCGAGGTGCTCAACGGTGAGCCCGGCGAGACCTACGAGTGGGCCGACCGCTGGTCGATCCACCGCGAGCCACCGCCCTTCGACCAGCTCGAGTCGAAGACCGAACTCTTCGAGACCGGCATCAAGGTCATCGACCTGCTCACCCCCTATGTGCTCGGCGGAAAGATCGGCCTCTTCGGAGGTGCCGGTGTCGGCAAGACCGTGCTCATCCAGGAGATGATCCAGCGCGTCGCGCAGGATCACGGTGGAGTTTCGGTGTTCGCCGGTGTCGGCGAGCGCACCCGTGAGGGCAACGACCTCATCGCCGAGATGGAAGAGGCGGGCGTCTTCGACAAGACCGCCCTCGTCTTCGGCCAGATGGATGAGCCGCCGGGGACGCGTCTTCGCGTCGCCCTTTCGGCACTCACCATGGCGGAGTACTTCCGCGATGTGCAGAACCAGGATGTGTTGCTCTTCATCGACAACATCTTCCGGTTCACCCAGGCCGGTTCCGAGGTCTCGACGCTGCTCGGTCGTATGCCGTCCGCGGTGGGATACCAGCCGAACCTCGCCGACGAGATGGGCATCCTGCAGGAGCGCATCACCTCGACCCGTGGACACTCGATCACCTCACTGCAGGCGATCTACGTGCCGGCGGATGACTACACCGACCCCGCTCCGGCGACCACCTTCGCGCACCTCGATGCGACGACCGAACTCAGCCGCGAGATCGCGTCGCAGGGCCTCTACCCGGCCGTCGACCCGCTCACCTCGACCAGCCGCATCCTCGACCCCCGGTACCTGGGTGCAGACCACTACCGCGTGGCGACCAACGTCAAGGCGATCCTGCAGAAGAACAAAGAACTCCAGGAGATCATCGCGATCCTGGGTGTCGACGAGCTCTCCGAGGAAGACAAGATCACCGTCTCCCGTGCCCGCCGCATCCAGCAGTTCCTCTCGCAGAACACCTACATGGCGAAGAAGTTCACCGGTGTCGAGGGATCGACCGTGCCGCTCAAGGACACCATCGAGTCGTTCGACGCGATCGTGAAGGGTGACTTCGACCACGTGGCCACCCAGGCCTTCTTCAACGTCGGTGGCATCAACGACGTCGAAGAGCAGTGGGCGAAGATCCAGAAGGAGAACGGCTAATAATGGCCGAGACTGATGCTCGTCAACTGCAGGTGAGTGTCGTGTCGGCCGACCACGAGGTCTGGACCGGCACGGCAACGATGGTGGTCGCACGAACCACCGAGGGAGAGATCGGTATCCTCCCCGGCCATGAGCCGCTGTTGGCGATTCTCAGCGCCGGAGAGGTCCGGATCACCACAGGCTCGGGATCTGCTGCGGTGCGGGCGAATGCCGAGGATGGTTTCCTCTCGGTGGAGCACGACACCGTCACGATCGTCGCCCGCAACGCCGCGCTCGTCCAGGGCTGACTTCTTCCGATGCTGATCGCGATGGCTGGGCTGCCGGCGGCGGGCAAGAGCACCATCGCCGAGATTCTCGGCGGAAGGCTCTCCGCGTCGGTGGTCTCGGTCGATCCGATCGAGTCGGCGATTCTCGAGGCGGGGATCGACAGCGACCAGCCGACGGGACTCGCCGCCTACCTGGTGGCGGAGACCATCGCCGCACTCGTTCTCGAGTCCGGCCACAGTGTGATCGTCGACGCCGTCAACGGAGTCGACCCGGCCCGGGAGCAGTGGGTGCAGCTGGCCAAGTCCCGCGACGAGACGCTTCGCTTCATCGAAGTCATCTGTTCCGATCCCGAACTGCACCGCGAACGCCTGGAAGCTCGCGGGCGTCGTTTTCCGCACGTGAACGAGCCGAGCTGGCATGCCGTCGAGCAGAGTCTCGACGAGTATCTGCCCTGGGCCGGTGCCAGTGCCGCGGTGCCGCGGATCACGCTGGATTCGGCGCAACCCCTCGGTGTGAACGTGGATTCCGCACTCGCGTTCATCACCGGCTAGTGCTGTTGCTACTGCCCCCTTCCGAGACGAAACGCGACGGGGGTGACGACGACGCGCGGCTCGACCTGTCGCGGCTGAGTCATCCCTCCCTGACCGCACAGCGGCGCTCCGCCCTCGCCGCGACGCGCGCGCTGTCGAGCAATCGTGCCGCGATGGCTGCCGCTCTGAAGCTCGGTGCCAGCCAGCAGTTCGAGGTGACTCGCAATCGGCAGTTGCGATCCTCGCCCACCACTCCCGCCCTCGACCGCTATACCGGCGTGCTGTATGACGCCCTCGACGCCGGCACGCTTTCGACCGCCGGCCGGGCCTTCGCCCGGGATCATGTGCTCATCCACTCCGCTCTGTTCGGGCTGCTCGGTGCCGACGATCCGATTCCCGCCTACCGGCTGTCCCACGATTCGAAGCTGCCGGACCTTCAGCTGAAGAAGCTGTGGCGTGAGCGCATCTCCGCGGTGCTCGCCGCCACCGACGGAGTGATCCTCGACCTGCGATCGGAGAGCTATGTCGAACTCGGACCGGCTCCGCTGGGGTCCACGAGCGCCGTCGTGCGTGTCGTCTCCGACTCCGGTTCCGGTCCACGACGAGCCCTCAACCACTTCAACAAGAAGGGCAAGGGCGAGTTCGTGCGCATCCTCTGCGAGGCGGCCATCGACCACTCGAGCATCGATTCGCTGCTGGAATGGTCAGCCGGCGCGGGCATCCGCCTCGAGCGCGGCGCGGAGGGCGAGCTGGACCTCGTCGTCTGACCGGGCTCCTTTGACCAGAAGCGTCTGACCGGATTTCTGACCGGGCACCTTTGACAGGGACCGTCTGACCGGGCTCCTCCGACCAGGAAGCTCGCGCGCGTCAGTCCGCGCGCCAGCATCCCTCGACGTGATCGTCGACCATGCCGGATGACTGCATCAGGGCGTACATGGTGGTCGGCCCTACGAATCGAAGCCCGATCGCCCGCAGTCCCGCGCTCATCGCGGTGGACTCCGCGGTCACCGCGGGGATATCCCCGAAGCTCGCCGGCCGGGACCGGGCGCCACGGGACGGAGCGAAGCCCCACAGCAGTCGGTCGAAGGCGCCGGGGTCATCCTGCACGAGCTGGCGCACGATGACCGCGTTGGAGATCGTGGCCTCGATCTTCGCGCGGTTTCGGATGATGCCGGGATCGAGCACGAGGCGCTCGACATCCTGCTCGGTGAACTCGGCCACTCGATCGATGTCGAAGTCGCGGAACGCGACTCGGAAGGTCTGCCTCCGACGCAGGATGGTGATCCAGGACAAACCGGCCTGGAACCCCTCGAGGCTCACTTTCTCGAAGAGCGGCCGATCGCCCCTGAGCTCGACTCCCCATTCCTCATCGTGATAACGGCGATACTCCTCGTCGCCGGCACTCCACGCGCAACGACTCAGCCCGTCCTCCCCGAGCAGGACGGCGCTCCTCGGCTCGCTCATCCCCGGTGGCCGATGCCCTCGTGGTCGAGCAACCAGACCTTGGTCGGGATGCCGTTGCCGCCGCTGTAGCCGGTGATGCGACTGTTGGCGGCGAGCACCCGATGACAGGGGACCAGGATGGGCACCGGATTGGCTCCGACCGCGCCGCCGACCGCCCGGCCGGCCGAGGCGCGGCCGGTGAACAGCCCGAGGTCCCCGTAGGAGATCACCTCGCCGAACTTCAGCTGCGCCAGTCGTGCCCACACCGAGCGCTGGAAATCCGTGCCGCTGAGGGCGATCGGCACGTCGAAGGACGTGCGTGTGCCGGCGAAGTATTCGGAGAGCTGAGTCGCGGCTCGGTCGAGCACCGCATCGCTGTGCTCCTCCTGCTCGTCATGAGGCAGTACCCCGCCGCGTTCGATGGTCAATGAGACGACGGCGACACCGTTTCCGACCAGTTCTATGCGGCCGATGGGACTGTCGAGCCGACGCAGCGGGAGCGATGGAGCAACCGTGGCAGCAGCAGTGGCGGTTGCGGGGGAGAGGGTGGTCATGATTCGACTGTAGTTGCGGCATCCGTCAGTCCTCTCGCGGGAATCGGACATCGGTTCGCAATGGCGAAGCGCTCTGGGATGTGTAGGAGAGGACCGGCCTAGGCTGGTCATATGGCTGCAATCGACTATCGCGCACTCGGCGACTCCGGGCTCATCGTCTCCACCATCGGCCTCGGCTGCAACAACTTCGGTCGGGCGAATACGGCAAGCGAGTCCCAGGAGGGCACCGATGCCGTGATAAACGCGGCGATCGACGCCGGCGTCACCTTCTTCGACACCGCCGACATCTATGGCTCGGAGCGGGGACTCAGCGAGACCCGCATGGGCCATTCGCTCAAGGCTCGTCGGCACGAGATCGTGCTCGCCACGAAGTTCGGGATGGACATGGCCGGCACCAACGGGCCGGACTGGGGAGCACGCGGCTCGCGTCGCTACGTGCGACTGGCGGTGGAAGCATCCTTGCGCCGGCTCCAGACCGACTGGATCGACCTCTATCAGCTGCACGTGCCCGACCCCCAGACACCGATCGAAGAGACCCTTTCGGTGCTCGACGACCTCATCATGGAGGGAAAGGTGCGCTACATCGGGCACTCGAACCTCACCGGCTGGCAGATCGCGGATGCCGAGTACCGTGCGATCCTCGGCGGTCATCCGAAGTTCATCTCGGCTCAGAATGAGTATTCGCTGCTCGTGAGGGACGTCGAAGACGAGGTGCTGCCCGCGGTCAACCACTACGGGCTCGGCTTCCTGCCGTTCTTCCCGCTCTACAACGGCCTGTTCACCGGCAAGTTCAGCCGGTCCGGCGGGCCGGCGGACAGCCGGATCGTGAACCTGCGGCCACACCTGCTCGAGAGCGCCCCCTGGAACACGCTGGAGCGGTACGAGGCCTTCTGCACGGAGCGGGGCATCACGATGCTGGCCGCCACCCTTGCCTGGCTGCTGGCTCAGCCCGGCCTCAGCAGCGTGATCGCGGGGGCGACGAAGCCCGAGCAGATCATCCAGAACGCCGAGGCAGCCACCGAGTGGACGCCGTCGAGCGACGAGATCGCGGAGATCTCGACCATGTTCACCGACCCGACCTAGAGGGAGGCGGTCGTTCAGGGCAGGGTGAGCACGATCTTGCCGCGGAGGTGGCGGGATTCGAGCTGCTCGTAGGCTCCGCGCACCTCGGCGAGCGGGTAGGTTGCCGCGAGCGGGAGCAGGATGGTGCCATCGGCAACGAGCCGAGCAAGTCGGCCGAGGTCTTCGGACTTCTTGCCGCCCCCACCGATGTTCGAGATTCCGTATTCGGCCGCACCCTCGAAGTAGACGATCGAGTTGATGCGTTTCGGATCCACCCCGAGCTCGATGGCGACCTCCACGGTCTCCTGGCCCGCGTTGTCGATCACCGCGTCGATCCCCTGGGGCGCGGCCGCGCGCAGGCGGTCGATCATCCCCGGCCCGTAGGCCACCGGGATGATGCCGAGGCCGCGCAGATAGTCGTGATTGTCTGCGCCGGCCGTGCCGATGACGATCGCCCCCTCGGCAATCGCGAGCTGCGCGGCGAAGAGCCCCACGCCACCGGCCGCAGCGCTCACCAGCACGGTCTCCCCGCGCTGGGGCGCGACCGCTCGAGTGGACCGCTCTGCCGTGTTGCCCACGAGGCCGAGCCCGCCGGCGATCGCCCAGCCGAGGCCGGAGGGCTTGGGCGCGACATGACCGACGGGCACCACCACGAAGTCGGCCTGCGCGGTGAAATTGCTCCAGCCGAGCACCTCGTCGCCCACGGCGGCGGTCGAGACCCCGTCGCCCAGTTCGTCGATCACGCCAGCGAACTCGGAGCCCTGGCCGCTCGGCAGCACCCGGTGGGGGAGGAGGTCGGGGGACCGGCGCACCTTGGAGTCGAAGTTGTTGAGACCGGCCGCGCGCACGGCCACGCGCACCTCGCCGGCGCCCGCGTGCGGCTCAGCGACCTCGACGATGTCGAGGACTTCCGGTCCGCCGTAGCGGCTGTACTGAACGATTCGCGACATGCTCCGATTCTACGATCCGTATTGTGAGTGAGCACTCACTCCGATATTCTGAGCGGATGACGCTACTCAGGAGTTCCCGCGCGAGCCCATTGTCGGTGGACGACCGCCGAGCGATGATCGTGGATGCCGTCATCCCGCTGCTGCTCGAATACGGACGCGATGTCACGACGAAGCAGATCGCCGAGAGTGCGGGCATCGCCGAGGGCACCCTGTTCCGGGCCTTCGGCGACAAGGAGTCGATCATCGCGGCAGCCGTCGAGAAGTTCCTCGACCCGGAGCCCCTGCGCATGATGCTGCGAGGGATCGATCCGGAGGATCCGCTCGAGCGCCAGGTGCACGACCTGATCTTCCACCTGCGCACTCGCTTCGAGGGCATCTTCGGCATCATGGCGGCGGTCGGGATGCACGGTCGACCTCCCGGCTCCGACGGTCGCGCCGAACTCGCCGAACTCGTGACCGCTGTGCTGTCCGAGCGTCCCGGCGTGCTGCGGGTCGAGGCGAGCCGGGCGGCCTCTCTCATCCGCCTTCTCGCCCTCGCCTCCTCGATCCCCCCGTTCACCGAATCTGCACCCTTCACCACCGATGAGCTGACCGACCTCGTGCTCCACGGCATTCTCCAGCCCGACCCAGGAAGAGACTGACCATGCTCCTTCGCCTCCTGCGCCAATACCTGCGCCCACACAGCCGACTGCTCGCCGGGGTCGTCTTCTTCCAGCTCCTCCAGTCGATCGCCTCGCTCTACCTCCCGACTCTCAACGCCGAGATCATCGACAAGGGCGTCGCGACCGGAAACACCGGCTACATCCTCGGCACGGGGGCTGTGATGCTCGGCATCACTGTTCTCCAGGTGGCGTGTGCGATCACGGCCGTCTACTTCGGAGCACGGGTGGCCATGGGGCTCGGGCGCGACCTGAGGGCCGCGGTGTTCCATCAGGTCGGCGGCTTCTCCGAACGTGAGGTGACGACCTTCGGGGCTGCCTCCCTGATCACCCGGTCGACCAACGACGTGCAGCAGGTGCAGATGCTGGTGCTGATGACGTGCACGATGCTCGTCTCCGCGCCCATCCTCGCCATCGGCGGTATCGTGCTCGCTCTCCAGCAGGACCTCCAGCTCTCCTGGCTCATGGCCGTCAGCATCCCGGTTCTCGTCATCGCGATCGGTCTCGTGATCTCCCGCATGGTGCCGCAGTTCCGCCTGATGCAGAAGCGCATCGACACGATCAACCGGGTGCTTCGCGAGCAGCTTTCGGGCATCAGAGTCGTTCGCGCGTTCGTGCGGGAGGATGTCGAGACCGAGCGATTCCGCCGTGCCAACGATGATGTGACCGCCACCGCGTACCGGGTCGGGCGCCTCACCTCGTTGATGTTCCCCATCGTCATGCTCGTGCTCAACGTATCGAGCGTCGCGGTGATCTGGTTCGGAGCCTTCCGCATCGACGACGGATCGATGCAGATCGGCACGCTCACCGCGTTTCTCCAGTACCTCATGCAGATCCTCATGGCGGTGATGATGGCCACCTTCATGGCCATCATGATTCCGCGTGCCTCGGTGAGCGCAGACCGCATCGGGGAGGTGCTCGGCACGGATTCGACGGTCGTTCCTCCATCCGATCCGGTCACGCAGTTGCGCGAACACGGTACCGTCGAGCTTCGAGATGTCGGTTTCGCCTACCCGGGCGCGGAGCAGCCGGTGCTCACCGACATCCGCTTCTCGGTGCCGGTCGGGTGCACGACCGCGATCATCGGCAGCACCGGGGCGGGTAAGACCACGCTCATCAACCTGCTGCCGCGCCTCTTCGACGCGACCTCTGGCACCGTTCTGGTCGATGGTGTGGATGTCGCGCAGCTCGACCCCGACCTGCTCTGGAGCCGCATCGGGCTGGTGCCGCAGAAGCCATACCTCTTCTCCGGCACCGTGGCGAGCAACCTGCGCTACGGCAAGCCGGATGCCACCGATGAGGAGCTGTGGGCCGCGCTGGCGATTGCGCAGGCCAGCGATTTCGTGCGCGAGATGCCCGAGGGCCTCGACTCGGTGATCGCTCAGGGCGGCACGAATGTCTCCGGCGGACAACGCCAACGGATCGCGATAGCGCGGGCCCTGGTGAAGCGTCCGGAGATCTACATCTTCGACGACTCCTTCTCCGCTCTCGACCAGGCGACGGATGCCCGGCTGCGCCAGGCGCTCGCGCGCTCGCTTCCGGAGGCGACCATGGTGATCGTCGCCCAGCGCATCTCGACCATCATCGATGCCGACCAGATCGTCGTGCTCGACGACGGAAGGGTGGTGGGGCTCGGAACCCATGAGGAGCTTCTCGAGTCCTCGCCGACCTACCTCGAGATAGTGCAATCGCAACTGACCGTGGAGGCGGCAGCATGAGCGACTCGAAAGACACGCGCACCCCCAACCGGCCCCCGATGGGCCGCGGCCCCGGTGGCGGCGGGCACTTCGGCGGAGTGGGTATGCCGGTCGAGAAATCGCTGAACTTCGGTCCCTCGGCCAAGCGGCTCGTCGGCAGACTTCGCCCTGAGCTCATGCGTATCACGGTGGTCACCGTCCTCACCGTCGTCAGCGTGTTCCTCACCGTCCTCGGGCCGCGACTGCTCGGAGAGGCGATCAACCTGGTCTTCGACGGCTTCATCTCTGCGAAGCTGCCGGCCGGGTCGACCAAAGCCGACATCATCGCCGGTCTGCGCGCCTCTGGAAACACCGCCCAGGCGGACCTGCTGAGCGGCATGGATCTCACCCCCGGCGTCGGAATCGACTTCAGCGCGATCAGCCGCATCCTCATGATGCTGCTCGCCTTCTACCTGCTCGCGGCGGTGTTCGGATACCTGCAGGGTCTGGTGCTCAACGGAGTGGTGCAGCGCACGGTCTATCGCCTACGCTCCGAGGTGGAGGAGAAGATCAACAGCCTGCCGCTCTCCTACTTCGACCGGATGCAGCGGGGTGAGCTTCTCAGCCGGGTGACCAACGACATCGACAACATCTCACAGAGTCTCCAGCAGACTCTGAGCCAGCTGCTCACGTCGCTGCTGACCGTGGTGGGCGTGCTGGTGATGATGTTCCTGCTCTCGCCGGTGCTCGCCCTGATCGCCCTCGTCACGATCCCCCTCACCCTGGGCATCACCAAGGTGATCGCGGGGCGGTCGCAGAAGCTCTTCGTCGCCCAGTGGAAGCACACCGGGGAGCTGAACGGGCAGATCGAGGAGACCTTCACCGGGCACTCCCTCGTGAAGGTGTTCGGCCGCCAGCGCGAGGTTGAGCAGCGCTTCGATACGAAGAACGAGGAGCTGTTCACGGCGAGTTTCGGCGCTCAGTTCGTCAGCGGCATCATCATGCCAGCCATGATGTTCGTCGGCAACCTGGTCTACGTGGCGATCGCCGTGGTCGGCGGACTGTTCGTGGCCGCCGGCAGCATGGGACTCGGTGACGTGACGGCGTTCATCCAATACTCCCGGCAGTTCACCCAGCCGCTCACGCAGCTCGGCAGCATGGCGAACCTGCTGCAGTCCGGTGTCGCCTCCGCCGAGCGGGTCTTCGAGCTGCTGGATGCCGAGGAGCAGTCCGCCGATCCCGCTGTCGCTAAGACCCCCGGCCCGGCAACCCCCGGCCGGCTCGTCTTCGAAGAAGTGTCTTTCCGGTACACGGCCGACAAACCGCTCATCGAGCACCTCTCGCTCACCGCCGAACCCGGTCAGACGGTCGCCATCGTCGGCCCCACCGGTGCGGGAAAGACCACCCTCGTCAACCTGATGATGCGTTTCTACGAGCTCGATGGCGGTCGCATCACCCTCGACGGGGTCGACACCGCGGTGATGACCCGCGACGACCTTCGGTCGCGCATGGGGATGGTGCTGCAGGACACCTGGCTGTTCGGCGGCACGATTCGCGACAACATCGCCTACGGAAAGCCGGGGGCGAGCGAGGAGGAGATCCTTGCGGCGGCCCGGTCCACCTATGTCGACCGTTTCGTGCACTCCCTTCCTGACGGCTACGACACGGTTCTGGATGATGAGGCCTCGAATGTGAGCGCGGGAGAGAAGCAGTTGCTCACGATCGCCCGGGCCTTCCTCGCCCGGCCGAGCGTGCTCATCCTCGACGAGGCCACGAGCTCGGTCGACACCCGAACGGAACTGCTGGTGCAACAGGCGATGAGCGCCCTGCGCACCGATCGCACGAGCTTCGTCATCGCCCATCGGCTCTCCACGATCCGGGACGCTGACCTGATCCTGGTGATGGAGGCCGGAAGCATCGTGGAGCAGGGCACGCATTCCGAGCTGCTCGCCAGCGAGGGCGCATATTTCCGGCTCTACAACTCCCAGTTCGCCGAGCCCGCGGTCGAAGAGGTCTAGCCGCCGGAGCCGTCTGCGGGAACGGGCGTCGAGAGGGTGGTGCCCGGACCCTGGTTGAGCGCGGTGTTCAGTCCCGCCGTCTGCTGGGAGAGTGCCTTCAGCTCGTCACGGTCGGCGTTGTATTCCGCCGTCTTCGCGAGAACATCCGCGTACTGCGCGTCGAGGGCGACCTGACGCGAATGGAGAGCGGCTTCGGCGAGGTCGATCTGGCGGTTGGAGGTGAAGTCGGTCCGCGCATTGAAGCGACGGATATCGGCGTTCAGCTGGGCATAGCCGCTCGTGTACGCGGCATACTCTGCATCGATCGTGGAGCGGAGGGAGTCGAGCGAAGACGACAGAGCGATGGACCGATTCTCGAGATCGGTGAAAACGGCGTCGGTCTTGACCTGGAGGGCGACGATCGCCTGCCGGTTACCGAGCCACTTCGCGTAGTGCGCCTCGAGCTCGGGGGAGATCGAGGAGATCTCGGTACCGATGATCGAGTGCAGCTCGTTGTCGCGTTCGCCCGGTTCGTTCTTCGCGTAGTAGGCGAGACGAGCCTGGAAGTCGGCGTTTCCCGCGAGCTTCGCCGCCTCGTGTTCGAGCAGCGGAACGAGCTGCTGCTGCTCGGCGGTGTTGAGGCGATCCCAGACCGCGTGGAGCATTTCGTGGGCGGCGACGACGTCGGTGAGGCCGAGCAGACGGTGGTCAGTCACCGCGAAGAGGTGGATCGACCGGTTTCGGGGCAGGTAACAGCCCAGGATGCCGCTTCCCTCCTGGTTGCTCGCGCAACTCGAAGCGAAGGTCGTGGATGATTCGATCACCGGCTTGCTGGCGAGAAACTGGAATCGACCCTCCTCGGTGAGGTGCGACGACGCGATGAGTGCGGTGACTTCTGCCGAGGGGTGGAAGGTCCAGACCGTGTACTGGTCGAGCAGGCGCTGGAAACCGAGAAAGGCCAACACGCCGGCGGCCACGAGTATCAGGGCCAGCACGGTGGGAAGCACGCGCCTGAGACGCGACCGGCGACGCGGTGTCGAGGGCAGGGCGTAGGTGTCCTGGTCGAACAGCGTCATGATCCCCCGATCGCCTGCCCGGGGGCGGCTGAATTCTCCGGCCGGCTTCGAGAATATTACCAGCGCTGTCGCCCGCGGGTCAGTGCCCTGATCGAGGGGTGGCCCTGCCCAGTGCCCTCCTCAGTGCCCTCCACAGTGCCCAGTTCAGTGGCCGGTGAGGGGAGCCATCAGGCGGGCGGCCAGCGACGCGCGGCCGGTCATCCGCTCCTCGGCATCGGCGACGTTCATCGCGGTGGTTCCGAGGTTCGCGCCGATGAAGCGAAGGGGTTCCGGCTCCCACAGGGGAGAGTGGTGATTCACCCAGGGGAGTCGTGAGATCGGCGTGTCACGTTTCAGGATGAGGTCGGTGAGGGTGCGTCCGGCGAGGTTGGTGGTGCTGAGCCCGTCACCGACGTAGCCGCCCGCGGTGGCGATGCCGGTCGAGGGCTCGAAGCTCGCCCCGGCGTGCCAGTCGCGGGGCACACCGAGCGGCCCGCCCCAGCGGTGCGTGATCGCCGCCTGACGGGCGACGGGGAAGATGTCGCCGAGCGTCCGCTCGAGATGATCGAACACTCCGGGTACCCGGTCGTACTCCGCGCGGATGCTGCTGCCCCAGTGGTACCGGGCACCCCGGCCTCCGAAGGCGAACCGGTTGTCTGCCGTGCGCTGACCGTAGACGAGAAGGTGTCGGAAGTCCGCGAAGGTCTGGCCGTGCTCGATGCCGATCTCGTCCCACAGCTCGTCGCTGAGCGGCTCGGTGGCGATCATGAGGGAATAGAGCGGCAACACCCGGCGATGGGTTTGCGGCAGGGATGCCGCATAGCCCTCTAGCGCGATGACGATGGCCGCGGCATCCACGGTCCCATGTTCCGTGATCACTTGCCCGGACCGCCAGGAGAGCACCTCGGTCTCTTCGTAGATCGTGACCCCGAGCCCCTCGACCGTCCTCGCGAGCCCGCGAACCAGTTTCGCCGGGTGAAGTCGCGCACAGGCCGGATCGAAGGTCGAGCCGAGCGCGCCTGTCGCCCCGCGCGGCGAGTGGGCGGCATCTCTCAACTCGAGTTCATCCACTCCCCACGTCGCCGCCTCGGCGACCTCGTTTCGTGCTGCGACGAGCTGGGCGGCACCGCGCGCGAGGCTCACCGTCCCGCCCTTGACGAAGTCGCAGTCGATGCCTTCCGCCGAGGTCACCCGCCCGACTTCGTCGACGGTGTCGATCATCGCCTGGCGCATCGCCAGGGCCGCGGCGCGACCGTGACGGCGCTCTAGTGACGCGGTCGATGCGGGAAACAGGGCGGAGCACCATCCGCCATTGCGTCCGGATGCTCCGAATCCCGCGATGTGCTTCTCGAGAACCGCGATGCGGAGGCTCGGATCCGCGGAAGCGAGGTAGTAGGCGGTCCAGAGTCCGGTGAGCCCGCCTCCCACGATGGCCACGTCCACCCCGAGATCCCCGGGCAGCGCGGGGCGGGGCCGGAGATCATCCGCTCCCGCCTCGCCACTGTCGACGGTCGACAGGGAGTCGAACCAGAAACTCAGCGCGCGAAAGTCAGCCATCGCTCATCACCAGGTCTTTCTCCGTGCCTCGATCGTTCCCCGTGTGCATGTCGAACGCGGAAATGACAAGGGGGAACCGCCCAGGGCCTGCGGGCTGCGCGGAACGGGGCTACAGCCGGGTCCACGCCTCGGTGAGCACACTTCGCAGGGTCTGCTCGATCTCGTCGAACTCCGGCTGGCCGATGGTGAGCGGTGGAGCCAGCTGGATCACGGGGTCTCCGCGGTCGTCCGCGCGGCAGTAGAGCCCGGCGTCGAAGAGCGCCTTGGACAGGAAGCCGCGAAGCAGGCGCTCCGACTCGTCGTCGTTGAAGGTCTCCTTGGTGGCCTTGTCCTTCACCAGCTCGATTCCGAAGAAGTACCCGGCACCGCGCACGTCGCCGACGATCGGCAGGTCGTTCAGCTTCTCGAGAGTCGCCCGGAAGGCGGGGGAGTTGAGCCGCACATTCTCGTTCAGCTTCTCCTCTTCGAAGATGTCGAGGTTCGCCAGCGCGACGGCCGCGGATACCGGATGACCGCCGAAGGTGTAGCCGTGATAGAACGACGTGTTGCCGTGCTTGAACGGCTCGTAGATGCGGTCGCTGATGATGGTTGCGCCGATCGGCGAGTACCCGCTGGTCATGCCCTTCGCGCAGGTGATCATGTCGGGAACATAGTCGTAGGCGTCGCAGGCGAAGAACTCGCCGATGCGGCCGAATGCGCAGATGACCTCATCGGAGACCAGGAGCACGTCGTACTGGTCGCAGATCTCCCGCACGCGCTTGAAGTAGCCGGGAGGCGGGGGGAAGCATCCGCCCGAGTTCTGCACGGGCTCGAGGAAGACGGCGGCCACGGTCTCTGGGCCTTCGAAGAGGATCATCTCTTCGATGCGGTTGGCAGCCCACAGGCCGAAGGTCTCGAGGTCTTCGGTGGGAGCGCCCATCTCGGCGGCACGATAGAAGTTCGTGTTCGGCACGCGGAAACCACCGGGGGTCACCGGCTCGAACATCTCCTTCATGGCCGGGATGCCCGTGATCGCGAGAGCGCCCTGGGGGGTGCCGTGATAAGCGACGTTGCGCGAGATCACCTTGTGCTTCGTGGGGCGACCCTGAAGCTTCCAGTAGTACTTGGCGAGTTTGAAGGCCGTCTCGACGGCCTCGCCACCACCGGTGGAGAAGAACACTCGGTTGAGGTCGCCCGGAGCGTAGTTCGCGAGGCGGTCCGCGAGCTCGATGGCGCTCGGATGCGCGTAGGACCAGAGCGGGAAGAAGGCGAGTTCCTCTGCCTGCTTCGCCGCGACCTCGGCGAGACGACGGCGTCCGTGGCCGGCGTTCACCACGAACAGGCCGCTCAGGCCGTCGAAGTACTTCTTGCCGGTGGAGTCCCAGATGTGGTGACCCTCGCCCTTGACGATGATCGGAACCCCCGGGCCGTCTTCCATGACGGACTGGCGGGAGAAGTGCATCCAGAGATGGTCCTTCGCCTTCTGCTGCAGTTCGGCCTCGCTGAATTTCGAGGAGCCGACAGTCGAAGGAATGCTGTGTGTGATGGTGTCGATTGTCATTTTTCTTATCTCGTTCCCCAGTTGTAAAACTGCTTCTGCAGTCTCAAGTACACGAAAGTCTCGGTGGACTGCACGCCGGGGATCCCGCGGATCTCCTTGTTGAGCAGTTCGATCAGGTCTTCGTCGTTCTCACAGACGACCTCGGCCAAGAGGTCGAAGCTGCCGGCCGTGAGCACGACGTAGTCGACGGCGGTGATGCGGCCGAGGGTCTCCGCGACCGTGGTGGTGTCTCCGGTCACGCGGATCCCGATCATCGCCTGGCGATAGAAGCCGAGCTGCATCGGGTCGGTGACGGCCACGACCTGCATGACGCCGGAATCGGTGAGCTTCTGCACGCGCTGGCGCACCGCAGCTTCACTGAGCCCGACCGCCTTGCCGATCTCGGCATAGCTGCGTCGGCCGTCGGCCTGCAACTGCTCGATGATCGCCTTGGACACCTCGTCAAGGTGCATCGGCTTCGGTTTGGGACTCATGCCCTGATTCTGTCAGTGCGATGGTCTTGTGACAAGTGAATCCGCATCTCGAAGGGTGTTTTGCTGCGGAATCGGTAGTCGGCGTGCATGGTGCCGGCCACGGTCGCTCGCTATGTTGGGACTATGACGACCCCCCGGCTTCGAAACTTCATCGACGGCGACTACGTGGAGGCGACCGGTGAGTCGACGTTCGACCTGATCGATCCGGCGACCGAGCAGGTGTACGGCACATCCCCGATCTCCAGCGCAGCGGATGTCGACTCCGCCTACCGCGCCGCATCGGCGGCATTCGAGGAGTGGGGGGACACGACGCCGAGCGAACGACAACTCGCCCTGTTCCGTATCGCCGACGCGATGGAAGCGAACGCGGAGAAGTTCGCCGACCTCGAGTCGAAAGACACCGGCAAGCCCCGCGCGACGCTCGTGACCGATGAGATCATGCTCTCGGTCGACCAGATCCGCTTCTTCGCCGGGGAAGCCCGACACCTGAGTGGCATGGCCTCCGGGGAGTACCTCAAGGACCATACGTCGCAGATCCGCCGGGAGCCGATCGGCGTGATCGGCCAGGTCACCCCGTGGAACTATCCGCTCAACATGGCGGTGTGGAAGTTCGCTCCCGCGCTCGCGGCAGGCAACACCACGGTGCTGAAGCCCTCGGACACGACCCCATCGGCCACCCTCTTCCTCGCCGAGATCGCAGCGGAGTTCCTGCCCCGAGGGGTCCTCAATGTCATCACCGGCGACCGGACCACCGGGGGAGCGATGATCGATCACAAGACACCGCAGATGGTGTCGATCACCGGATCGGTGCGCGCAGGCATGGAGGTCGCGAGGGCCGCCGCCCTGGATCTCAAGCGCGTGCACCTCGAACTCGGGGGCAAAGCGCCGGTCATCGTGTTCGACGACGCCGACATCGAATCCGCGGTGGAGGGAATCGTCGGCGCCGGGTATTTCAACGCAGGCCAGGACTGCACGGCCGCGACCCGCGTGCTGGTGCAGGCGGGCATCCATGACGAATTCGTCGCCGCTCTGGCCGCCTATGCCCGCCAGAACGCGAAGACGGGGCTGCCCGGCGACCCCGAGGCATTCTTCGGCCCGGTGAACAACGCCAACCAACTCGCCCAGGTCGAGGGATTCATCGACCGCTTGCCCGACAACGCGACGATCGAGCTCGGCGGGCGTCGGCAGGGTGCCACGGGATACTTCCATGAGGCCACCATCGTCTCGGGACTGAATCAGACGGATGACGCGGTGCAGAACGAGATCTTCGGGCCGGTCATCACCGTGCAGAAGTTCACCGACGAGGCTCAGGCCCTCGAGTGGGCGAACGGCGTGCAATACGGCCTGGCCTCGAGCGTGTGGACGCAGAATCACGGTCGTGCGATGCGCTGTGCCAAGCGCCTCGACTTCGGCTGCGTGTGGATCAACACCCACATCCCGATCGTCGCGGAGATGCCCCACGGCGGCTTCAAGCACTCGGGCTACGGCAAGGACCTCTCCAGCTACGGATTCGAGGACTACACCCGGATCAAGCACGTCATGAGCTACATCGGTCGCTGACGCCACGGGCCGAAACTGCGCACACTTTCCGCCCGCGGGACAGAATAGACAGCATGCAGCCGGATGACGTCGATCACACCGTCGTCCGGACGCGCCCGGAAATCGGTTCCGCGCGGGGGAGCGGGCGCAGCGGAGAGCCGGAGGATATCGAGGCGGACACGGTCATTCGCGGGCCGGCCGCGGTGCCGACCGGCCTTTCACCGGGGCGACCTGTGTCGGAAGAGCCGCCCGCGGTCGTTGAACCAGAGGCCGGCGTCGAGCCCCCTGTGCTCGTCGAGCCGCTTGAGCTCGTCGAGCCGCTTGAGCTCGTCGAGCCCCTTGCGCTCGTCGAACCTCCCGCCCAACCTTCCGCGCCAGGGGAACCTCCCGCGCTCGTCGAGCCCCCGCTCGGGCATCCCGTCGTCGAGCGCTCCGTGCGTACTCGCGAGGGGCTCCCGACCGATCCAGAGGGCCTCACGGTGCCCTGGTACCGCATCCGGGTCAACCGCCACGAGCCGATCCCGCTCGATGCTCCCGCGCTGATCGGCAGGAAGCCGGTGGCCCCGCGTATCGCCATCGGCGGAGTGCCACGCCTCGTGCGAGTGCCTTCGCCGGGAAGAGAGGTCTCGAGCACCCACCTGGAACTGCGGCAGCAGGGGGCATCCGTCATCGTCACCGACCTCCGATCGACCAACGGAACCGTGGTGTCCATCCCCGGAACCTCGTCACAAAAACTGCGCCAGGGCGAGTCGCTCGTTGTCTCGGCGGGGACAGTAGTGGATATTGGAGACGGCAACACCGTCGAGATCCTTCCCATCGAACGCCTGGTCTGACGGATGGACCTCCCCCCAATGACCCGCGAAAGGCTCCAGTGACCGAGATCGGCACGAGCAGCGAGCGGTTCACCGTGCAGATCCCGGAGCATCCGGATGCCCGGCTCGTTCTCGCCTGGGGAGCGGCAACCGACACCGGCCGCCGCCGCGCCCACAACGAAGACAGCTTTCTCGCACGCGTGCCGATCTTCGCGGTCGCCGATGGCATGGGCGGCCATTCCGCCGGAGACATCGCCAGCGCCGCCGTGGTCTCACGGCTCTCCGAAGCGGTCACCGAACCATTCACGGATGCCGACACGATCGAGCGTGGGCTGCGGGCCGCGACCGTCGACATCGGACTGGCGGCCGATGAGAAAGAACTGGGAGTCGGCACCACCGTTACCGGGGTCGCCCTCTCGTTGCAGGACGATGAGCCGTTCTGGACTGTCTTCAATGTGGGGGACTCGCGGGTCTACCTCTACGAACGCGACGCTCTCGTGCAGGTGACCGTCGATCACTCCGTGGTGCAGGAGCTCGTCGACGCGGGCATCATCCGGGCCGAAGACGCAGAAGCGCACCCCGACAGCAACGTGATAACCCGTGCCGTCGGATTCAACGTGGAAGCCGTCCCGGACTACTGGGTCGTCCCCGTGCGTGAGGGAGACCGACTGCTGCTGTGTTCGGACGGCCTCACGAAGGAACTGGATGCCGAAGCGATCCGCCGTCACCTCGCGGCAGACGGTTCCGCCGAGGCGACGGCGATCGCCCTCGTCGATGCCGCGCTGGAGGGCGGTGGTCGAGACAACATCACCACCATCGTGATCGACGTGCTCGAAAGCTCCGGTCTCGGCGAGTTCGAGAACACCATCCCGCGCACCTCGCCGACTCCGATCCAGTGACCACCCCCAAAGTTCCAGTGACCACCCCCAAAGGGGGGACAAAAACAGGCTCTTGACCAGCAGATTTGTCCAACTGGCCCGAATCGAGGCGTGTCTACAATAGGACACCGGGACTCTCCCGGGCACAGAGCACCGACCGGCCTTCAGCCAGCGTCGTCGAAGGAGGAGAGATGGCACGACGATTGCCCTCCCCGCCTCCCGTGCTGCCCGGATTCTCGACCATCCACGTGCTCGGTTCGGGTGGATTCGCCGATGTCTTCCTCTACGAACAGAACATGCCGCGCCGCCAGGTCGCCGTCAAGGTGATGCTGAGTGAGGTCGTCAACGACCAGGTGCGACAGATGTTCCAGGCCGAGGCGAATCTCATGGCGCAACTGAGTTCGCACCCCTCCATCCTCACGGTCTACCAGGCGAGCGTCTCCTCCGACGGGCGGCCGTACCTCGTGATGGAGCTGTGTTCATCGGCTTTGAGCGAGCGGTACCGGCGCGAGCGGATTCCGGTGCCGGAGGTGCTGCGCATCGCGGTGAAGATCGGAAGCGCGATCGAGACCGCGCACCGGGCGGGCGTGCTGCATCGCGACATCAAACCGTCCAACATCCTCCTCACCGCCTACGGGCATCCGGTGCTCTCGGACTTCGGAATCGCGTCGACCCTCAGCGAGGCAGACACTCACGAATCCGTCGGTCTCTCGATTCCGTGGTCAGCGCCGGAGGTGCTGATGGACGAGACACCCGGAAGCATCGCCTCCGAGGTCTGGTCCTTCGCCGCGACCGTCTATTCGCTGCTCGCCGGGCGATCGCCATTCGAGGTCCCGGGAGAATCGAACAAGTCCGCCGACCTCATCTCCCGCATCAACCGGGCGCGGCCCCAGCCGATCGGCCGGTCCGACGTGCCGCCGAGCCTGGAGAGGGTGCTCGCCCAGGCGATGGCCCGCAAGCCGGAGAACCGGCCGGCGAGCGTACTCGAGCTCGTGCGCGAACTGCAGGCGATCGAGACGGAACTGGGGGTTCCCCAGACGCCGATCGAGGTGGCGATGGACGACTGGGCTCTCGCGACGGTCTCCGACCTCGAGGATCGCACGCGCATCCGCGGTGTCGGGGGAGTGGTGCCCTCGGCGCGCGGACGGCGTCGTCGCCGGTCGGCCAGCGCAACCTACGCCCCGGTCGGAACGATGATGCGCCAGACCGCCGGCGCCCAGAACAGTCGTCAGAAGGGCGTGGCCCAGAGCAGCGGTACGCGTCCGGTCGAGCGCGCCCGAGGCATGCGCGTGCTCGCGTGGGGACTCATCGTGAGTGCCGTACTCGTGATCGGTCTCGGGGCGACCGCGACATTCGTGCTCATCCGCGCCAACTCGGACAGCATTCCCCAGGTGACGAACATCGCCGCGAAGGCGGGCACGGACTCGATCAAGTTCAGCTGGACCGATCCGGGGCTCAAGACCGACGACTCGTACCAGGTGACCACGAGCGATGGTCGATCGGCGCTGCAGACCTCTTCAGACTATTTCGCGCAGGATGCCAAGGCCGGGGATCGGGTCTGCATCACGGTAGCGGTGAACCGCCAGGGGAAGACGGGGCCTCCGAGTGCGGAGAAGTGCGTCGACTTCGGAAGGTGACGACAGCGCAATGACTCTCAGGGATTGGCTTGCGGGCCACCGTTCACTCGTCGCCACCGCGACGAGCGGCACGGTGATCGCCGCGCTGGTCGCGACCGTCGCGATCGTCTCCTCCGGGTACACGGCGCAGCGCCTAGACCTCAACGACGGCTCCGTGTGGGTGGCCAACGGGAGTTCGCAGGTGATCGGACGCGCGAATACCCAGGTGCTCGCACTCAACACGGTTGTGGCCTCGAGCGGGGCTGACATCCAGACGATCCAGCGCGGGTCCACGGTGCTGCTCTTCGACCGCACCGACAGCAAAGTGGATATCGTCGATCCCGCCACGTCGAAGGTGCTGGACAGCGTGCCGCTGCCGCCACAGGATCCCCAGCTGTCGCTCGCGGGAGACAACATCGTGATCGCCGCCGGCGGCACGGGCCAGGTCTGGATCGTGCCGCTCGCCCAGCTCCCCACTTTCGACGCCCAGTCGCCGGCCACTCTCAGCCTCGGCGCGAACGCCGTGACGAGTGTGACGCCCGAGGGAATGCTGTTCGGCTATTCAGCCGACACCCGGCAGGTCTACCAGCTGGACGCCGCCCACGCCGACACCGTCGCCGAGTCGACGCGTGCCCGCTTAGGGGGCGCGAGACGGGATGTCTCGGTCACCTCGGTCGGCGGACGGTGGGTGCTGTTCGACTCGGTAAGCCGCACCATCCTGACGGCAGACGGCACCATCGACCTCTCGAGGCAGATCTCTTCCGGAGCGAATGCCGTGCTCCAGCAGGCCTCCAGCGGGGGTGATTCTGTGCTGATCGCCTCGTCGACGGGACTTCTGAAGGTGCCTCTCGGCGGGGGGAACACGGTGACCCTCACGACGAGCGACGGGGGGATCCCCGCGGCTCCCCGCGTGATGGGGGGCTGCACCTTCGCCGCGTGGTCGATCGGTTCGGCGTGGCGGCAGTGTGGCAGTTCCTCCGCCGTCACCCTGTCACTCGACTCGATGCCGGCATCCGCCTCCGAACTGGCCTTCGTCTCCAATGCGGACCGGCTGGTGCTGAGCGATCCGCGCGGTGGCGGCGTGTGGGCGGTGCAGCAGGCAGGAGAGCTCATCGACAACTGGGCCGACCTCATCACCGTGCGGAAGGATCAGCAACAGGTCGAGCAGAACAACGAGGACACCCCGCCCGATTTCGAGAAGACCCAGGTGCCGCCGGTGGCCGTGGACGACTCCTTCGGCGCACGGCCCGGGCGCACGAGCGTGCTGCCTGTGCTTCTCAACGACTACGACGCCAACGGTGACGTGCTGGTGATCTCGGATGTGACGGCGCTCGACGAATCGATCGGTCACCTCGACCTCATCAACGACAGCCAGCAGGTGCAGATCACCCTCGCACCGTCGGCCACCGGAACGGTGACCTTCGGCTATTCGATCAGCGACGGCCGGGGTGGCACCGCGAGCGCCACCGTGAAGGTGGCCGTGCGGCTGCCTTCGGAGAACTCCCCGCCGTTCCAGGTGAAGCAGACCAAGGCCCTCGTCGCGGCCGGTGGTCGAGTGACGCAGGACGTGCTCGGAGACTGGGTGGACCCGGACGGTGACGCCTTCTACCTCACTTCGGCCGCGACGGCGGCACCGGAAACGGTGACCTACAAGCCGGAGGGCACGGTCGTCTTCACCGACGGCGGTTCGGGCCCGGGCCTGAGGTCGGTTCCGCTCGTGGTCTCCGATGGCAAGCTGAGTGGCACCGGTTCACTCTCGGTCACGGTGAAGGCCATCGGTTCGGTGCCGATCATCGCCGATTCCTACGTGAAGCTGGCCTATGCCGGCCAGGAGATCACCCTCTCTCCACTCGATCATGTGCGAGGGGGCTCCGGAACACTGCGGCTCGCCAGCGTGCCGGCGAAGAGCGGGGTGACCATCACCCCGAGTCTCGAGGCAGGCACCTTCCGCTTCCTGAGTGACCAGGTGGGCACGCACTACATCGACTACGTGGTCAACGACGGCGACCAGACCGCCAACGGCATCGTGCGTATCGACGTCGCAGCACCGCCGGACGCGAACACCAAACCCATCACGATTCCGAAGAACATCTTCGTGCAGTCCCTGAGCACCCAGACCATCGATGTCGCATCCAGCGACAAGGACCCCGCGGGAGGGGTGCTGCTGGTGACGGGCGTGTACAACCTCGCCCCGAACTCCGGAGTGACGGCGGAAGTGATCGAGCAGCGCTCCATCCGCGTCACTCTCACCGCGCCGCTCGAGTCCGGAACGGTGACCTTCAACTACCGCATCACCAACGGACTCGCCGAGGCCGAGGGCGTGGTGAACGTCGTGGAGATTCCCCGCCCCACCCGCTCCCAGCCACCGATCGCCAACGACGACAGTGTGACGGTGCGGGTCGGGGATGCCATCGACATCCCGGTGCTCGACAATGACGTCCAACCGGATGGGGAACAACTCACGCTCAACCCGCTGCTGTCGACGACGCTCGGGGGCAACTCCGGGCTGCTGTTCGCCTCCGGCAATGTGCTCCGCTACCTCGCGCCGCAGAAGACCGGAGATTTCACCGCGGTGTATGCGGTCTCCGATCCGAATGGGCAGAGCGCGCAGGCGCAGGTGAAGATCTCGGTGCGCGAGGCGGTCCAGGCGACCAACAATCCACCGGTGCCACAGACCGTGACCGCCCGAGTGATCGCGGGCGAGACCGTTCGAATCTCCATCCCCCTCACCGGTATCGACCCGGACGGGGACTCCGTTCAGCTGCTCGGCCAGGCCACGAACCCCACCAAGGGATCGGTCACCGAGGTGGGAACCGACTACGTCGACTTCCTCGCCGGTGACTACTCCGCCGGCACCGACACCTTCACCTACACCGTCATCGACGCCCTCGGCGCCCGGGCGACCGGCCTCGTGCGAGTGGGAATCAGCCCGAAGGTCCCGGGTGCTCGCAACCCCGTCGCCGTGTCCGACGAGGTGCGCATCCGGCCAGGGGGCACAGTTTCTGTGCAGCCGCTCCTGAACGACTCGGACCCCGATGGGGGCACCCTCACCATCATGAAGGTCGAGCCGAACTCGAAGGACATCGTCGCCCGCATCGAGGGCGACATCGTGAAGGTGACACCGCCGACAAAGCCGGGCACCTATGGTCTCGTTTACACGATCGAGAACCGCTTCGGCGGCACCAGTGCCGCGTTCATCACGGTCATCGTGAGCACGGATGCCCCGCGCTCCTTCCCCGTGGTGCATGACACCGTGCTCACCCTGTCCGATGTGCTCGGGCGAGACTCGCTCGACGTCAACGTGCTGAAGAATGTCTTCTTCGCCGACGGCAACGTCTCGACGCTCGGGGTCTCGGTGCTGCCCGGCTACTCGAGCGATGCGACGGTGACGCCGACGAAGCGCATCCAGGTGACCGTCAAGAACAAGAGCCAGATCATCCCCTTCTCCGTCGCGAACCCCGACGACGCGAGCGTTGTCTCCTACGCCTTCGTGTGGGTGCCCGGACTGAATGACGCCCTGCCCCAGCTGAACCGCAAGGCGCCCCCGCTCACGATCGCGAGCGAGTCGACGCTCTCGATCGACCTCAACGACTATGTGCTCGCGATCGGTGGCAAGCAGGTGCGCCTCACGGACTCGACCAGCGTGCAGGCCACCCACTCCGACGGGTCGAACCTGGTGGTCAACGATCACACCCTGCAATTCACCTCCGCCGATAAATACTTCGGGCCGGCATCGATCTCCTTCGAGGTGACCGACGGGACCTCTGCGACCGATCCGACCGGTCGGAAGGCCACCCTGGTGCTGCCGATCAAGGTCACCCCGCGGCAGAACCAGCCGCCCGTCTTCGTCGGTGGAGTCATCGACTTCGAGCCGGGCGCGTCGAAAGAACTCGACCTGCTGAAGCTCACCAACTACCCCTACCCGAAAGCACTGCCCGAGCTCGCCTACTCCGTGCTCAGCCCATTGCCGGATAGCTCCTTCACCTACACGCTCACCGGACAGAAACTTGTAATTCGTGCCAGTGAGAGTGCGGTCAAGGGGACTTCGACGGCGATCCTGCTGGGGGTGAAAGACAACACCTCGACCGGGCTGCAGGGTCAGATCGAGCTCAATGTCGTGGCATCCAGTCGCCCGCTCGCGCGACCGGCGCCGGACTCGGTGCTCGCGCCGCGGGGGCAGACGACCACGGTTGACGTGTTGGCCAACGACGAGGCCACCAACCCGTTCCCGGGAAAGCCGCTCAAGGTGCTCGCCATCCGCGGTCTCGACGGTGGTTCGGTGCCGGCCGGACTCACCATCTCCCCGAGCGCAGACAATCGGAAGCTCACGATCACGGCGTCGTCCTCGGCGCAGCCGGTCGACACCAACCTGCAGTACGAGGTGGCCGATGCGACCGGGGATCCAGACCGTTATGTCTGGGGCTCGATCACGGTCTCGGTGCAGGACAAGCCCGATCCGGTGACCGCGCTCAAGGTCACCTCTTTCGGGGACCGCGTACTGACCGTGCGCTGGAGCCCCGGGGTGTCGAACAACTCTCCCATCACCGGCTACGACATCCTCGTGACCTCGGCATCAGGGGCGGTGTCCACGACCTCCTGCGCCGTCGCGGTGTGCGACATCTCCACGCCGGGCAACGGCCCGGCGAACGGGGTGCGGGTGGCGGTCAAGGCCATCAATGCGATCGGATCCTCGGATGCGACGGACCTCGGGGCGACCGTCTGGTCGGACATCATCCCTCCCGCTCCGACCGGCCTTGCCGCGAATCCCCTCGATGGCGGTCTGCAGATCACCTGGAACGCCGTGACAACTCCCTCCGGGGGAAGTCCGGTGAACAACTACCGCCTGGTGGTCGGCGGCGTGACCACGGATGTCAATCCCTCGGCCTGCAGCGGCGGATCGTGTTCCGCCGACGTTTCCGGGCTGACCAACGGCCAGAACGTCTCCGTGTCCCTGAGCGCGCGTAACTCGGCTCTCGCCGCCCTGGCGACCTGGAACTCCGCAAGCACGAGCGGCACCCCCGCCGGCAAGCCCCTCTCCGTCTCCTCGCCGACGGCCACCGCGACCGACAGCTCGATCGCGCTCGCCTGGGGCGGCGCGTTCACCGACAACGGGCGAGAGATCATCGCCTATCGGGCTATCGCCTATACCGGTGCGCGCCCCACCTGCGCGGCGCCCACCCCTTCGGGGTCGACCACCCAGTCGGCGGGCACCTCGACGGCCGCAACGTTCTCCGGGCTCTCGCGTGAGTCGAGCTACTCGCTGGTAGTGCTCGCGGACAACAGCATCGGCTGCACCTCCAGCCCGGCGGTCTCGGCGCACACCACCCCGGGGATCGTCACCGCGATCTCTACGAGCGGCCCGAACAAGAGCGGCGCGACCTACGATTACGCTCTCACCGGAGCCTCCATCGGCTCGCCACTCTCGAGCGACTACAGCTTCTATTACCGGCTGCAGGGCGACTCGGTGCCCGCGACCGAGTACGGGCCCGTCTCGTTCGGAGCCCTCCTCACGGCGGAGGGCCAGCAGTACGGCCACGCGATCTCTGTCCAGCTTCGGGCGTGCCGCAATTTCCCGGATGCCGGGGCGGTCTGCCAGCAGAACTGGTCGGCGTCCTTCGCGGTCGGTACTCCCGTCGATCCGCGGATCGGCCCGGTCACCTTCACGCCCGTCGTGAATCCGGTGAACCCGAACGATCCGAGCGGCACCTTCACCTGGCCCAGCTGGACCTCCGCACCCTATGAGGGCATCCAGTATTCCTGTGGCAACGGGGCGGGGGACACCCTCTTCCCGGGAGACACGAGCCAGGGCGGCCAGTGCGTCGCGCTCGTGTCACCCGGACAGGACCCCGTGCTGACGATCGTGGTGATCGCCAATGGCGGCAGCACCTACACGATCCAGTACGACAGTAACGGTAATGTCCGATAACGTGCGGAGACCCCCGCTGAACCGAGAGGCACCCGCATGACGATGACACCTGAGCAGGCGACCTGGTTCTCCGACATCTTCAATCGGCTCGTCGCCAATGTCGATCAGGTACTTCTCGGCAAGACCTTCGTCATCAAGCTGTCATTCACCGCGCTGCTGAGCGAGGGACACCTGCTGCTAGAGGACTTTCCCGGAACGGGCAAGACCTCCCTCGCGCGCGCCATGGCGCAGAGCGTGAAAGGCTCGACCAGCCGCATCCAGTTCACCCCCGACCTGCTCCCCGGCGACATCACCGGGGTGAGCATCTACGACCAGGGTGCCGGCGAGTTCGAGTTCCACCGCGGACCGATCTTCGCCAACATCGTGCTCGCGGATGAGATCAACCGGGCGAGCCCGAAGACCCAGGCCGCACTGCTCGAAGTGATGGAGGAGGGCCGCGTCACGGTTGACGGTATCTCCCACGATGTCGGGGCTCCCTTCATGGTGATCGCCACCCAGAACCCCATCGAGCAGGCCGGTACCTATCGGCTGCCGGAGGCCCAGCTCGACCGGTTCATCATGAAGGCATCGATCGGCTACCCCGACCATGCCTCGACGGTGCGCATCCTCGAGGGCGCCGGGGTCAAGGCTCACGAGACGATCCTGCCTCCCATCGCCACCGACGAGGTCATCGTGGAGATGGGTGCCCTCGCGCGCACCGTCCATGTGGACGCGACGATCAACGACTATGTCTCGCGGCTCGTCGATGCGACCCGATCGGCGACCGAGGTGCGGCTCGGAGCGAGCGTTCGTGGAGCGCTCGCGCTCATCCGCACCTCCAAGACCCTCGCGGCGGCGAATGGGCGTCACTATGTGATCCCGGATGACGTGAAGGCCCTCGCCGAGCCCGTGCTCGCACACCGGCTCGTGCTCGACCCCGAAGCAGAGTTCGACGGGGTGACCGCGTCGAGCATCGTCAGCCAGCTGCTGATCGAGACCCCGCCACCGAGCGACAGGCAAGCGGTGTGAGCGATCGGGGGCAGGTGCGGCAGGCATCCAGCAGTCGGCCGATGCGGGGGCAGTCCGGCCACGTATCGCGATCCTCCGTGTCGTCTTCCCAGTTCGATTCCTCCCACAGCACTGCCACGGCCGGCCTCACCAACGCCCGCACTCGCATCGTCGGTAACCGCACCGGATTCCTCGCCGACGCGATCATCACCCTCGTGCGCTTTTTCCGCGCCATCGGCGAGGTGCTCTCCGCTTGGTTCCGGCGCGTCTCCTCGGTCGTCACCCCTCTCGGCTGGTCGATGCTCTTCCTGGTGCCCGCCGCTTTCGTCTTCGGTTACGGGCTCGGCTGGGTGGAACTGGTCGCCGTGGCCTTCGCCGGTACCGTGCTCATCCTCATCGCCGCCGCCTACCTCATCGGCCGCAATGCTTTCGCCATCGAACTGACCGTCGGCCACAGCCGGGTCGTGGTGGGTGATCGGGCCACCGGCCTGATCACCGTCACGAATCCGACCAGGCGCCGCCTCATCGGGGTGAAGGTCGAGGTGCCCGTCGGACGCGGACTCGCGGAGATCGCCATGCCCGGGTTGCCCCGGGGCGCCGCGTTCCGCCACGAATTCCTCGTTCCGACTACCCATCGCGGTGTCCTCGCCATCGGTCCGGTGCGCACGGTGCGCGCAGACCCCGTGGGCCTGGTTCGCCGCGAACTCGTCTGGACGACCGCCAAAGAGCTGTTCATCCACCCGCGGACCATCGGCATCCCCTCCACCAGCACCGGGTTCGTTCGTGACCTCGAGGGGAATCCCACCAGGGACCTGTCGAACAGCGACGTGTCTTTCCATGCGCTGCGCGAATACGTGCCGGGAGACGAGCGACGCTACATCCACTGGAAGAGCACCGCGAAGACGGGCACCTACATGGTTCGCCAGTTCGAGGAGACCCGTCGAAGTCACCTCGTGATCGCCCTCAGCCTCGCGAGCGCCAATTACGCCACCGATGAGGAGTTCGAGATGGCGGTGAGCGTGGCGGGCTCCCTCGGTGCGCGTGCGATCCGGGATGCCCGCAACGTCGCCGTCGTCGTCAGTGAGAAGACACCAGAATTCGCCAAGCGCAAAGTGCTCGCGGTGCGGCATCTCAACACGCTGACCCGCACTCGACTGCTAGACGACCTCGCCGTGGTCGAGCATGCCGAATCCGCGCTCGGCATCATGGATGTCGCCCGGGTCGCCGCCGATGAGGTCACCGGGATCTCTGTCGCCTTCCTGGTCTGCGGATCGCTCGCCACCCCGACCGAACTGCGCGCGGCCTCGACGAAGTTCCCTCCGGGAGTGGAGGTGGTCGCCGTCGTGTGCGACCCAGAGACCATCCCCGGACTCCGTCGGGTCGCCGGGCTGAGCGTGCTGACCATCGGCTATCTCGAAGACCTCCAGAAGTCCCTCGCGAGGGCGGCGGCCGCGTGAGTACCGGATCCGATAGCATCCGCCGCATCGACAGCAAACGCCGGTCGCGGGTGGAGAAGCGGCGTCCGGGGCGGCGCCGGTCGTCCGGTCGCGTGCGCCTGCCCTTCGCGTTCACGGCGATCACAATCATGATGCTGTGGTTCACCACGCTCGTGGCCTCTGCGGCTCTCTGGCCGATCTACCAGTCCCTGCAACTGGTCGCCGTGGTCGGAGCGACCATTCTCATCGGATCGGCCATCGCCGTCTCCGGGGCCCTGTACCGCTGGTCGACGCTCACCATCACTCTCGTCACGATCGGTGTCTATCTCCTGGTGGGAGTGCCTCTCGCCATCCCCGACCGTGCGCTCTACGGCGTCCTCCCCACAGCCCAGGGCGAGATCGAGTTGCTGCAGGCCACCGCGCTGAGCTGGAAACAGCTTCTCACCATCACCCTTCCCGTCGGGTCATACGAGTCCCTGCTGGTGCCGGCGTTCATCCTCGTGCTCATCACGACCGTCGTCGGTCTCTCGGTCGGCCTCCGCGCGCGCTGGGGAGAACTCGGGGTGCTTGCGCCCGTTGCGCTCTTCATCACGGCGATCGTGTTCGGCGCGGCCACCGCCACCTGGCCCCTCGAACTCTCACTCGGTCTGCTCGCGACATCGCTGGCGTGGCTCGTCTGGCGGCGATGGTACCGACGCAGGGCCTCCATCCGACTCCTCGCGGCCCAGGCCCTAGACAGCGATGGCCGACCGCTCGAGACAGCCAGCGACACCACCTTCGCCGGCTTTCGAACCATCATGAGTGCGGGGCTCATCGTGCTGCTTGCGGCCGGTGCCTCGGTCGCTGCCACGCTCTACCTTCCCCCTACGGTTCAGCGTCACGTGTTGCGCACGGCTATCGTGAAACCCTTCGATCCTCGGGTCTACGCGAGCCCCTTGAGCGGCTTCCGGCACTACGAGGAGACCGTCGAGGCGAACACGACGATGCTCACCGTCACTGGCCTGCCGATCGGCGGTCGCATCCGTATCGCCACGCTCGACACTTACGACGGGATCGTCTACTCGGTAGGCAGTTCCCAGGTCTCCAGCGAATCGGGTTCCTTCACGCGGGTGCCCTCCACTTTCGACCAGTCCGGCACTGTCGGCGATCCGGTATCCGTGCGCGTGATGGTCGGCGACTACTCCGGCATCTGGCTTCCCACCGTCGGCAAGTTCAAGAGTGTGAACTTCGAGGGAGCGGATGCCCCGGAGCTGCGGAATTCCTTCTTCTACAACAACAACAGCGGCACCGCCGCGGTCGTCAGACCCCTCGCCACCGGGGACAGCTATTCGCTGACAGCGGTGCAGCCCCGCCAGCCCTCGGCCGAGCAACTCGTGGCACTTCGCCCGGGAGGCGCCGCTGTGCCACCGACCCCGCAGATCCCGGACCAGCTCTCGTCGACACTGGATGACTGGACGCGCACCGAGACCGCTCCGGGAGCGCGCCTCGCGGCGATGATCACCGCAATGAAGCAGACCGGCTACATCAGCCACGGCGTCGACCCCGAGCAGCCAGCCAGCCGCTCAGGCCACGCCGCGGACCGGATCACCCAGTTGCTCACCGACCAGCGCATGATCGGCGACCAGGAGCAGTACGCCGTCACCGCAGCGCTGATGGCCCGCCAGCTGGGCTTTCCGGCGCGGGTAGTCTTCGGCTTTGTGCCCGAGGTCAACACCCAGGGCCCGACCCAGGTCCTCGGAAAGAACATCTCCGCCTGGATCGAGGTGGACACTGCCCAGTATGGGTGGGTGACGGTGGATCCGACGCCGCCGGTCCGTGACATTCCCGCGGAACTGCCGAAGGATCCGACGACCATCGCCCGCCCCCAGTCGCCCGTGCAGCCTCCCATCGAGGACCCGACCCGACCCACCGCCCAGCAGCCCCCGGAGAGTACCCAGGACTCCTCGGCGAAGGACAATCCGCTGCTCGCCGTGCTTCTCGTCGTGCTCCAGGTGCTCGGCTGGGTTGTGCTCGGCGCGGCGATCATCCTCGCCCCGTTCCTCGCGATCGTGGTCGCGAAGCTGAGGCGGCGTATGCTGCGGCGGCGCGCCCCGACCGCAATCCAGCGGATCAGCGGAGGGTGGCAGGAGTTCGAGGATGCGGTGATCGATCGCGGTCTCGAACCGCCGGTTTCCCCCACTCGCACTGAGGTCGCATCGACGGTCGGGGGAGTGCAGTCGCTGGTGCTCGCGGCCGTCGCCGACCGTGCGGTGTTCTCTCCGGACCAGCCGCGGGACGAAGAGGCAGACCAGGTCTGGCGCGCGGTGGAGGACCTGCGGGCATCCATGAATGACGGTCGCACGCGTTGGCAGCGCATCCGGGCGGCGATCTCGCTGCGATCGCTCGGTGGATATAGTGTCAAGAGACTGTTCAGGCGATAGTCGGATGGTCGCGGCGGGATGGCAACAATGGGGGAGGGTCCGGGAAAGATGACGTGTACCTTCTGCGGAACCCCGTTGCCTCCGGGGGCCCTCTTCTGCGGCGAATGCGGCCGCGCGGTCGTCGGCGTCCCGCTCGTCTCGGCAACGCTCGCGGCGGCGCCTCCGCCTTCCGTCGAGCATCGACAGACCGTCGACTACCCACACTCTCCGGCGATGCCGACCGTGCAGAATCCAGTTCCACCGCTGGTCGTGCCGAGGTCGGATGGCGCGGCCACGGTCGTCTGCGAGCAGTGCGGTTCGCCGATGTCGGAAGACGACATCTTCTGCGGTGAGTGCGGCTTCGTCTCGCGGGCCGCCAGCGAGGACTTCGGGCGCTCTCGCGACACCGCCATCATCAATCTCAGCCCTCCGAACACCCCGGTCTCGCGGCCGCGTCCGGTGCCTGTCGTGGACCACCTGCCCGACTTCGAAAGGGCTCCGGACGTCGCGCCGCCGGCGATCTTCGTCGATCCCGCCGTTGCTTCACCCGCTGCGACACCGGGCCAGGACGCCCTCGTGATGCCCCCGCAGCCGCCTCGAGTCACGCCGCCGACGACGGAGAAGAGAGCAGAACGAACAGACGCGCCGTTCGACGATTCGGCGGATCTCGAGGCCACCCGCATCTCGCGTCCCGGTCGGGCGGGAGAGCGATTCGTGCTGCAGTTCAGCACGGGCGAGAGTTTCACGGTCTACGGCAGCGGGCTCATCGGCCGCAACCCGCGCTCGGAGCCCGGCGAGTATTTCGACCAACTCGTGCGAGTGCTCGACCCGAGTAGATCGGTGTCGAAGGTCCACCTGGAATTCGGCCAGGATGCCGGACGATTCTGGATCATGGACCGCTACTCCGGAAACGGCACTATCGTGCGCGAACCCGAGTCCGAAGCGGTGCGCTGTCAGCCGGAGAAGCGCTTCCGCATCGCTCGCGGCACTCGCGTGGACATCGGTGAGCAGTTCTTCATCGTGAGCTGATCCTTCTCCTCCTCGGCCGGCCGCCAGAAGCGAGCACCGTCCCGAGATCGTCCGGTCTCGCGCGGGTAGACACCTCCGTGATGCTGGGCTTGCAGGATGACCGTTTCCCCGACTCCGCGTTCGACCTCGGCTCGGCCGGGCGAGGTTTTGCGCCCGCTGCCCGCTCCCCGAGAGCCTGAACAGGCCAGGGCGCAGGGTTTTCCCCTCGTCGCCGTTCTCGCCCCGGTCATCGGCTCCGTGATCATCTGGGCGCTCACCCGGTCTCCGTTCGCCCTGGTCTTCGCCCTCCTCGGCCCGCTCGTGGCGGTGGCCAGCGTCGCGGACGCCCGGCTGCAGTCCCGACGCATGGCGCGGCGGGAATCAGCGCGGTTCGCCGAGGAGGTCGCGGCCACGCACACCGCGATCGACAGGCGCCACGCGCGGGAGCGAGAACGATTGCTGCGCGGGGCACCCGGTGCGGTCGGGATCACCTCGCGGGCATCCCACGACCCAGAACGATGGCGCGTCTCCGCGAGCGCGGGGGTACCCGTGCGTCTCGGCCTCGGCAGGGCGCACAGTTCGGTGCACCTCGACGGGACGGCCGTGGCTGCCGTGCGGGACGACGATCCGGTGCAGACCGCGATCGACCATCTGCAGGATCTCGCCTCGATTGTGGAGGGCGTGCCGATCGTGGTCGACGCACGGCTCGGGATCGGTGTGTGCGGGCCGGTCGCGCTGGCGCAGTCCGTCGCTCGCGGCATCCTGCTTCAGCTGGGTGACCGTCTCGCGCCGGACCTCGGTCTGTTCTCGGCCGGACCGGCAGCTCTCGACTGGATGGAGTCGTTGCCGCATCGGGCGGCGGTGGCACCGGGTCTGTCTGGCGGCGTCATCCGCTGGAGCTGTGAGGGCGAGTCCGGCGTGCTTGCCGTCGCTCCGCGGGTGGAGGAGCTTCCCCGGGAGTGCAGGGTGGTGGTGCGGGTCGTCGCCGGTCGCCGTGCACGGGTGGTGCGGTCTCCGGATGACGCGGGGCTCGACCCGCCGGTCGATCTGGTCGTCGAGCTCGTCTCGGCGGAGCAAGCCATCCAACTCGGCGCTTTCCTCGCCGACGCGGCCCACATCCTCTCCCGGCGAGCTCCGCAATCGGATCGGCTCATCGAGCGGGACTTCGACTCCCTTCCGCCTCCCGAGGGCCCATTCGGCGATCACGGCACCCTCGCCTGCGTGTTCGCCTGGCGCGCCGACGGGGGAGGGATGACGGTGGACCTCGTGGCGCAGGGGCCGCACGCGGTCGTCGGAGGCACGACGGGAAGTGGAAAGAGTGAACTGCTCATCAGCTGGGTACTGGCGATGGCGCGTGTCCACTCGCCCTCGATCGTCACCTTCCTTCTGGTCGACTTCAAGGGTGGCGCGACATTCGCCGCACTGGGCGAGCTCCCGCATGTGGTCGGCATCGTCACCGACCTCGACGAGAGAACCGCCCACCGTGCGATGCTGAGCCTGCGGGCGGAGATCAGGTTCCGCGAGCGCTCCATCGCCGATGCGGGCGCCCGGTCGGTGGATGACCCCGGCGTCGACCTGCCCCGGCTCGTGATCGTGGTCGATGAATTCGCCGCGATGGCCACCGACTACCCCGAGCTGCACGACCTATTCGCCGACCTGGCAGCGCGGGGGAGGTCCCTCGGGCTGCATCTCGTCCTGTGCACCCAACGACCTGCCGTCGCCATCCGGGATGGGGTGCTCGCCAACGCGACCCTGCGCCTCTCGCTCAGGGTGAACAACCGCGCCGACAGCCTCGCCGTGCTCGGCACCGGGCAGGCCGCGGAGCTCTCGGGCGAGAATCCCGGGCGGGCCTTCGTCTCGATTGCCAGCGGATCCGCGCAGGAGGTGCGAGTCGCCCGCGCCACGGAGGCCGACATCGCCCGGGTGATCGGCCAGAACCCTCATCGCGCGATGGCGATCCGCCGGCCGTGGTGCGACGACCTCGCCTCCTCCATCCCCCTCGCTGCGCTCGAGCGCGACGGCGCGGGCATTCCCTTCGCCATGGTCGACCTGCCAGAGCAGCAGCGCCAGGAGACCGCACGGTACGACCCCACCTGTCACGGCAGCCTGCTCGTGATCGGAGGTCAGGGCTCGGGAAAGAGCGAATTGTTCGCGACCCTTGCCGCCGCATCCGGCGTAGAGCGACTGCCATCGAACCCGGACGCGGCCTGGGATGCCGTCGAGGCGGCGAGCGAGCGCATTCGAGCCGCAGCGAGGGGGCCGCGACTGCTGCTCGCCGACGACCTCGACGCGCTCATCGGCAGATTCGGGGAGGAATATCAGCCCGCCTTCGTCGACCGCCTGGTCGGGCTCGCGCGCGACGGATCTGCGGTGGGCCTGCAACTCGGCCTGGCGGTGCGCCGCGTTCCTCCGGCCCTTCAGACACTCGCGTCACTCTGCGACGAGCGGATCGTCCTCCGGCTCGCGTCGCGGCAGGACCACCTGATGGCCGGTGGCACCTCACCCGGGTATGTCGCGAATGCCCCGCCCGGAGCGGGCGAGTGGCGCGGGTCCCGCATCCAGGTCGCCCGTTCCGAGCCGGCGGCAGGCGAACGCGCGGTCCCTGGGCCGGGGGAGTCCTCACTTGTCGGTTTCGATCTCGCGGGCCTCTCCTCCGTGGCGATCGTGACGACTCGGGTTGCCGAGTTCGCGCGACGTCTTCGCGGGATCCGGCCGCCGCTCGGCGAGGTAGTGCTTCTCTCCTCACCGACACGGCCTGGCGGTCTCGATGTGGTCGATCCGCGGGCGCCGTCGATCCTCATCGGTGATCCAGACACCTGGCAGGGCAACTGGGCACTTCTCGGCGCCGCCCGTTCTCAGGGACTCGTGGTGGTGGACCGCTGCAGCGTCGCCGAATTTCGGGCGATCAGCGGTCGTCGGGCCCTGCCGCCGCCGATCCGCCCGGGCGCAGACCAGTGCTGGGCTCTGCAGCCGGATGGATCGGTGCGGCGGATGCGCGCGCCATCCGCCTGAGCCTCGGCCGGGCGCGCGAGCTGATCGGGCGCTAGGCCAGCACGCTCGCGAGGGTGCGGAAGCCGAGTCCGTGGGCGGCAGCGACCGGCTCGCTGATGATCTCGCCCGCATGGGTGTTGAGCCCGAGGGCGAGGGACGGATCGGCGCGCAGCGCCTCGATCCAGCCGTTGTTCGCGATGGCGCGAACGTAGGGCAGCGTCGCGTTGGTGAGCGCATAGGTCGAGGTGTTCGGCACGGCGCCCGGCATGTTGGCGACGCAGTAGAACAGCGAGCCGTGCACCGTGAAGGTGGGATCGGCGTGGGTGGTCGCGTGGGAATCGGCGAAGCATCCACCCTGGTCGACGGCGATGTCCACGAGCACGCTGCCCGGCTTCATCCGCGACACGAGTTCGTTGCTCACGAGCTTGGGAGCCTTTGCGCCCGGTACGAGCACGGATCCGATGACCATGTCCGCATCCACACAGGCCCGGTCGATCTCGAACGAGTTGGAGGCGATGGTCTTGACGCGTCCGGCGTAGAGAGCATCGAGTTCGCGCAGCCGCTGGAGGTTCGTGTCGAGCACCGTGACCTCGGCACCGAGCCCGACCGCCACCGACAGCGCGTTGGTGCCGGCGACGCCGCCGCCGAGCACGACGATCCGGGCCGGATGGGTGCCGGGGACTCCCGGCACCAGCAGGCCGGGGCCGCCATTGGGCTTGAGCATCGCGTTGGCGCCGACGATGGGGGCGAGTCGACCGGCGACCTCGCTCATCGGGGCGAGCAGTGGGAGCGCACGGGAGGGGAGCTGCACGGTCTCGTAGGCGATGCCGGTCACGCCGCGAGCGAGCAGTTCGTCGGTGAGGCGACGCTCGGCTGCGAGGTGGAGGTAGGTGAAGAGCAGCAGGTCGTCACGGAAGTAGCCGTATTCGCTCTCGACGGGCTCCTTCACCTTGAGCAGCAGGTCTGCTGCGGCCCACGTCGACGCCGCATCCGGGCTGATGGAAGCGCCGGCATCGACATAGGCCTCGTCCGGAATGGATGACCCGACGCCGGCTCCGCTCTGCACGAGCACCTCGTGGCCGTGAGCCACCAGGTCATGCACTCCCGCGGGGGTGATCGCCACCCGGAACTCGTTGTTCTTGACCTCTGACGGAACGGCGACTCTCATGACACTCCTGGGTGATTGTCGGTGCGATGGTGCCACGACGGTGTGGCGACGGGCGACCGGATCATCGGTCCCGCACCCCTCAGCGTAGCGTCGAGAGACGCGTGATTCCGCAACGAAATTATGCGTCGAGGTACTGATTTCGTGAAGATTGTGTTTCAAGATGGTGGTTTTGCTCCCTTATGAGTGCGCTCGGGCGGTCGGCTGTGCGAGTATCGACCAACGCGGCTCGACCACTGTGGTTCGCCTTGTGGTCCGCCGGTGTCCCGTTTGCATACGTCGTGAAGGAGTCGCATCTCAATGACCAGGTCACTACCAACGGATCCGATGGTCCAACGTCTGATCCGCGAGGCGCGCACCGCCTCACTCTCCCGTCGCAACGTCCTCACCGGGGCAGGCATCGGCGCCGCAGCACTCTCCCTCGCCGCCTGTTCGACCGGAGGGCCGGCTGCAAAGCCCACCGCCGCGGCAGACAAGTCGAGCAGTGACAAGAAGATCAAGTGGGACAACTGGGCGGCGTACCTCGACGAGGATGCGGACGGCAAGACCCACCCGACGCTCGATGCCTTCGAGAAGCAGTCCGGCATCTCCGTGAAGTACGACGTCGCGGTCGACGACAACAACACCTACTACGGCAAGGTGAAGGACCAGCTCGCCCTCGGCCAGGACATCGGAGCCGACCTCGTCTGCCTCACCGACTGGATGGTCAGCCGCCTCATTAACTTCGGTTACGTGCAGAACTTCGACCTCTCGAAGATCCCGAATGCCAAGAATCTGACCCCGTCACTTCAGGACGTGGACTTCGACCCCGGACGCAAGAAATCCCTGCCCTGGCAGGGTGGCTTCGCCGGGATCTGCTGGAACAAGGACAAGGTGCCGGGCGGTCTCAAGTCGGTCGACGACCTCTGGGACAAGTCGCTCAAGGGTCGAGTCGGAGTGCTCTCGGAGATGCGCGACACGATCGGCCTCATCATGATGCAGGCCGGGGTCGACATCTCATCGAAGTGGGCCGACTCGAAGTTCGACGACGCCATCGACGTGTTCCGCAAGCAGGTCAACGATGGCCAGATCCGCAATATCAAGGGCAATGCCTACCTCGAAGACCTCAAGAGTGAGGACACGCTCGCCGCGATCTGCTGGTCGGGCGACATCACGGTGATCAATGCCGAGGCCGGTGACAAGTGGGAGTTCGCCATCCCCGAGGCCGGCGGAACGCTGTGGAACGACAACTTCGTGATCCCCATCGGGTCGCAGAAGAAGTCCGCCTCGGAGGAACTCATCAACTACTACTACCAGCCGGAGGTCGCCGCAGAGGTCGCGGCCTGGGTCAACTACATCACCCCGGTTGTCGGCGCGAAGGAGGCGATGCAGGCCATCGACCCCACGCTGGCCGACAACCAGCTGATCTTCCCCGACGAGAAGACGCTCTCGAACACCAAGGTCTTCCGCACTCTCACCGGAGCAGAGGAAAGCAAATTCGGCGCCGCGTTCCAGGCCGTCCTCTTGGGCTCCTGATGGCGACGGGTGCATTTGCGGAATCCGGCGCCGACCTCGAGCTCGTCGGCATCCAGAAGCGGTTCCCCGGCTTCACGGCCATCGAGGAGATGAATCTGGTCATCCCGGCCGGATCCTTCTTCGCGCTGCTCGGCCCATCCGGCTGTGGCAAGACCACCACGCTCCGTCTCGTCGCGGGCCTCGAGGAGGCCACCGCCGGTCGCATCCTCATCGGCGGGAAGGATGTCACCGACACCAAACCGTTCCAGCGCCCGGTGAACACGGTCTTCCAGAGCTATGCGCTCTTCCCGCACATGTCGATCATCGACAACGTGGCCTTCGGACTCCGCCGCCGCAAGATCGCGGATGCCTCCACCAAGGCTCATGAGGCGCTGAGGCTGGTCGAGCTCGACCATCTCGCGGCACGTCGCCCCGCGCAACTCTCCGGCGGCCAGCAGCAGCGAGTGGCCCTCGCCCGAGCGATCGTCAACCGCCCGGCCCTCCTGTTGCTCGATGAGCCGCTCGGAGCCCTCGACCTCAAACTGCGCCGCCAGATGCAGCTCGAACTCAAATCCATCCAGGAAGAGGTCGGCCTCACCTTCCTCCACGTCACCCACGACCAGGAGGAGGCCATGACCATGGCCGATACCGTCGCGGTGATGAACAAGGGACGCATCGAGCAGCTCGGATCACCGGAGGTGCTCTACGAGCTTCCGCGCACGGCATTCGTGGCCAACTTCCTCGGCCAGTCGAACCTCTTCGGCGGCCCAGTCGCCGGCACGACGGCAGACAGCATCTCTGTCGACATCGAAGGCTGCAAGATCGTCGTGCCGAAGTCACGCGCCCAACGGCACTCCGGAATCGTGACCGTCGGGGTTCGTCCGGAGAAGCTCAGCCTCCATCTCAGCGAGCCGGCGGAGTCGGCAGGCACCAACATCCTCGGTCCCGGTCGCGTGATCGACGTCTCGTTCAGCGGCGTGAGCACGCAGTACATCATCGCCATCCCCGGTCTCGGATCGGTCGTGGTGTTCGTGCAGAACACCGGAGCCGGACCGGTCGTCACCGAGGGTGCAGAGTCCTGGGTCTCGTGGAAGGTCGAGCACGGCTTCGGCCTCGAAGACGAAGCCCCGGCGACACCGCGGTTCGCGGCCGACACGGATACCGCATCGATCGCCGTGCAGAAGAAGCGGGCGCTCATGTCGGAGCTCGAGGAAGCCTGAGGCCATGGCATTCTCCGCATTCGCCACCGGCACCGCGCAGGAACAGGCTCCGCGCCGCAAGAGTCGCATCGCCCTGTTTCTGCTGCTCCCGGGCATCCTCTACCTGGTGCTGTTCTTCCTGGTGCCGCTGGTGTCGCTCGTCATCACGTCGTTGCAGGCTCCCTCTGCGCTCGGCGATATCGGGGCGTACCAGACCGCCTTCGACTGGCAGAACTACGTCACCTCCATCACGCAGTACGGCGGCCAGATCGTGCGGTCGTTCTTCTACGCGGTGCTCGCCACGGTCTTCGCGCTGCTGTTCAGCTATCCGCTCGCCTACTTCATCGGGGTGAAGGCGCGCCGCTGGCCGCTCCTTCAGAACCTGATGCTCGTGCTGGTGATCGCCCCGTTCTTCATCAGCTTCCTCTTGCGCACTCTGGCCTGGAAGTCGCTCCTCTCGGATGAGTCGGGCTTCGTCACCGGCCTCAAGGCGTTGTCGCTGCTAGCCCCGGATGCTCACGTCACCGGCACCCCGGTGGCTGTCGTCTTCGGGCTCACCTACAACTTCATCCCCTTCATGACGCTGCCGCTGTACGCGGCGCTCGAACGGCTCGACACCCGCTATCTCGAAGCGGGAAGCGATCTCTACGCGCATCCGTTCACCGTCTTCCGCACCGTGACGATTCCGCTGTCGATGCCGGGCATCGTCTCCGGGGTGCTGCTCACCTTCATCCCGGCGGCAGGCGACTATGTGAACGCCAGTCGGGAGTTCCTCGGCGGCACCGGCACCTCGATGATCGGAAACGTGATCGAGAGCAACTTCCTCGTGCTGCTCAATTACCCCGCCGCGGCATCGCTGTCGATCATCCTCATGGTCGTGATCCTGGCGATCGTCACCGTCTATGTGCGTCGGAGTGGAACGGAGGACCTGCTGTGACCCTTCAGGAATCGCGGGCGATCGCGGCGGCAATTGATGCCCCGCCCGCCCCGCGCGGACCTCGCGTTCGCTTCAGCCTAGGCAGTTGGTTGCTTCCGGTCTACACGGCGCTCGCGCTCGTGTTCCTCCTCATCCCCATCGCCTATACCTTCATCTTCTCGTTCAACGACTCGATCAAGTCGAACATCTCCTGGCGGGGGTTCACGCTCAACAACTGGACCCATGTCTGCGATGCGCAGGATGTCTGCGCGGCGTTCAGCAACAGCATCCTGATCGGCGTGACCGCGACGGTGATCGCCACGACCCTCGGCACCATGATCGCAATCGCCCTCGTGCGCTACCGGTTCCGCTTCCGTTCGGCGATCAGCCTGCTGCTGTTTCTGCCGATGGCCACCCCCGAGGTCGTTCTCGGGGCAGGCCTCGCGGCAGAGTTTCTCGGCGCCGGCGTGGAAAAGGGGCTGGTCACGATCATCATCGCCCACACGATGTTCTGCATCAGCTTCGTGGTGGTGACGGTGAAAGCGCGTGTGTCCAGTCTCGATCCTGCGCTCGAGGAGGCGGGTCGCGACCTGTACGGATCTCCGGCCCAGGTGTTCTGGCGCATCACGTTCCCGTTGCTGCTCCCGGGCATCGTCGCGGCGGCGCTGCTGTCCTTCGCCCTCAGCTTCGACGACTTCATCATCACCAACTTCAACTCCGGATCGGCGACGACCTTCCCCAAGTTCGTCTACATCGCGGCGGCCCGCGGCATCCCGGCGGAAGCGAACGTGATCGCTTCGGCGGTATTCCTCATCGCGATCGTTCTCGTGGTGTCGCAACAGGTGAGTGCTGCGGCCCGCCGAAAGCGACTGGCCAAGGTCGGTTGATGCCCTACGAAGATCGCGCTCGGCTCGCCGGGCTCTGGCAGGCCGAGATCGACCTGTTCCGCGCCCAGCGTCCGCGTTCGGCGCAACTCTTCGCCGAGGCCACGCCCCACTTGCCGGACGGCGTGCCGATGCTCTGGATGGCCAAGTGGCCGGGTCCCTGGCCCGTGTACGTGCAGAGCGCTTCCGGTTCGCACTTTCTCGACGTGGACGGCATCGACCACGTCGACCTGTGTCTCGGCGACACGGGCGCGATGTGCGGCCATGCGCCCCCGGCCGCCGTGGCCGCGATCTCCGCGCAACTCGCCAAGGGCTCGACCTTCATGCTTCCTACGGCGGATGCGGCGGCTGCGGCCGCACTCCTCGCCGAGCGTTTCGGGGTGCCCGCCTGGCAGTTCAGCCTCTCCGCGACCGACGCCAACCGCAGCCTCATCCGCTATGCCCGCCAGGTGACCGGCCGTCCGAAGATCGTGGTGCACGACTACTGCTATCACGGCACCGTCGACGAGGCCTATGCCACCCTCGACGACTCGGGGGCGGTCGTCGAACGACGGGGCACTATCGGGGCACCGGTGCCGCCGAGCCTCACGACGGCGGTTGTTCCCTTCAATGACATCGAGGCCCTCGAGGTCGTGCTCGCAACCGGCGAGATCGCCGCAATGCTGATGGAGCCGGCTCTCACCAACATCGGAATCGTGCTGCCCGACCCGGGTTATCACGCGGCCGTGCGTGAGCTCTGCACCCGCTTCGGCGTGATCCTGATCATCGACGAGACCCACACCCTGTCCGCCGGGCCCGGGGGGATGATCTCCCGAGACGGCCTCGACCCGGACGCCGTGGTCGTGGGCAAGAGCATCGGTGGAGGCATTCCCGCGGGGGCATATGGAATGACGGCATCCTTCTCGGCTCTCGTGCGCGAGTCACTGGAGCTGGAAGACATCGACGTCGGGGGAGTGGGAGGCACCCTCGCGGGCAATGCTCTCTCTCTCGCGGGCATCCGTGCCACCCTGTCGCAGGTGTTGACCGCCGATGCCTTCCCGGCAATGATCGATCGCGCCACCGAATGGACGGTCGGCGTGCAGTCGGCTCTCGACGAATTCCACGTGCCCTGGCAGGTCACACAACTCGGCGCCCGGGCGGAATACAGCTTCCGGCAGACAGCGCCCCACGATGGTGCGGAGGCCGCGGATGCTGACGACTTCGAGCTGCAACAGTACCTCCACCTGCACGCCCTCAACCGCGGCATCCTCATCACGCCGTTCCACAACATGGCGCTGATGGCCCCGAGCACTACAGCGGCCGACGTCGAGCGGCATACCGTGGCATTCCGCGAGGCTGTAGTGAGCCTGTTCGCCTGAGCGCGCGCCGTGCCCTGAGCGCGCCGGGGCATGCGCGCGCCGTGCCCTGCGCCTGGCCCTGCGTCGTGCGCGGCGCGCGCCGGGCCATGCGCCGGGCCGGGCCATGCGCCGGACCGGAGAGCGCGCCGGGATCGCTGCCCCAGTCGCTTCCCCAGACTTCCGCCCCAGTCTCTGCCCTCGAGTTGCACTCTTTTGCGGCCTCGCGGGCGCTCTCACCCGCAGAAGAGTGCAAGTCGACCCCGCTGAGGTCAGCGATGTGCGAGCAGCCGACGGATGCGCACCACGAGCTCGGCCGGATCTTTCAGGTCGTCGGCGTTCAACTCCATCACCCTCCAACCATGGGCCTCCAGCTTCGATCGACGGGTCATGTCCGCCCGCCACTGCCCCTTCGTCGTGCGGTGGTAGTCCCCCTGGTACTCGAGCACCAGACGAAGGCCTTCGAAGATGAAATCGGTGCGGGCGAGGAACTCTCCGAACTGCCCTGTCACTTCACGATTGATCTGCGGCGGCGGGAATCCGGCGTCCTCGAGAATCAGACGCAGCCGTGATTCCGGCGGCGATTCGGCGCGCTCGTTGAGACGCCGAACCGCTCGGTCGAGCGCCCGGGAGCCACGCCGGCCGCCTCGCAATCGGATCGCTTCCTCGAGGGCGACCCTGGTGGTGAAAGGCCTTCGCCAGTGGATGAGGAAGTCGCCCGCGGCGACGAGATCCTGGAACTCGAGCTGGTCAGCAAGGTCCGTCCACGTGCGCACGGCGGATGTAACCCGAAGCTCCGACAACACGTTGACATCGGAGGGGGTCACTGCCAGCCGATGCCCGACCAGCCCGCGCGCGGAGAGCGCGCGCGATGGTGACGGGACCCCCACGTGAAGCTGGTCGTCGTGCTCGAGGTCCCACGGGAGCGGGATGCCGTGAATCAGCGCGGCGGTCGAATGGCTGAAGAATGCGCGTTCGGGAATCCTCAACTGCAGTAGCGCGCACCTCTCGCGGAGGCCAGTCGGTGGGCTGGCGGCGCGGACACCCCAGACGCTGTGATCGAGGTCCCCAGCACGCAGTCGACTCGGCGTGATTCCGAAGTCCCGTGCGACGCCGACAGTGAATCCGTGCGGAGGAAGCCCAGGCGGAAGGGCAGAGGCGCGGGTCATCCGTGGAGGGTGCCAGTTCGCGCTCCTCCGCGCGCGAATCGTCCACAGGAGCCCGAACGCGCGCGATTCCCCGCGAGTCCCCGCGCGATTCTCCCCGCGAGTTGCACTCTTATGCGACCTAATGCCGAAGTGCACCCACAAAAGAGTGCAACTCGGCGAGGAAAGGCCCCGCGCGAGGGCGCAGGGCGATCGCGCTTAGCCGGACGCTGGCACGCGAGGGCGCAGGGCGATCGCGCTAAGCCAGACGCCGACACGCGACGTCAGATGCCGCGCACGACCTCCGACACGCGGATGGTTCCGACCGGCAGTCCTCCGCCGAGCACCTTCTCGGTGGTCAGCGCGCCCACCCGGTCGGCGTCCTCAAGCGAAATGGCACCGACCGAGGCGAGCATTCCGAGGGCGACGGCAGAGGTCGCGCGAGCGCTGCCGTCCAGCATCTTGAGCGCCACGGCCGTGCCGTCGGGGGTACCGATCACGATGACGCCCTCGGCACCGCCCTTGGTGAGCAGGCCGAGCTGTTCGATCACGACGGTGTTGGCACGACCCGGCCCATCGATGGCCCAGGGCTCGGCCAGGACCGCCGCCGTGAGGAGCGCAGCGGAGGGATCGCGTGATGACGAGACTCGCCCGACAGCGGTCGCGAGTCCGCGAAGCGTGGTCGCGAACACCGGTGCGCCACAGCCGTCGACACCGACGTGCCCGACTGGTTCACCGGTGAATTCCTCCACCGTTGCGCGGATCCGCTGCTGCAACGGATGCTCCGGATCGAGGTAGCTCGCGGTGTCCCAGCCGTTCTCCACACAGGCCAGCAGGAAAGCGGCGTGCTTTCCGGAACAGTTCATCGTGACGCGCGCGGGGGCGGATGCCGCCGACCGCGATGCACTGTCGAGCGGCCAGTCGACGGGACACTGGAGTGCCTCCTCGTCGAGACCGGCTCGCTCGAGAATCGACCGGACCACGTCCACGTGGGCTGCCGTGCCCGCATGACTGGCCGTGGAGAGCACGAGTTGCGCGCCAGCGAGGGAGACCCCCGAGCGGAGCACAGCGATGGCTTGGAAGAACTTGAGCGACGAGCGGCCGAAGACGATGGCATCCACGTCTCCGAGTGCGCGCAGCACAGAGCCGTCCGGCGAGACGACCACCGCCGCGCCGAGGTGGCGCGATTCGTCCAGCCCTGATCGCGAGAGGATCGCCAGTTCGACGACACCGGTGGGGTCGAGAGGGTGGCTCACAGGGCCGAGAGGGCGTCGTCGAGCACCTGGAGGGCCTCGTTCAGCAGCTCAGTCGAGATCGCGAGCGAGGGAAGGAAGCGGATGATGTTGCCGTAGGTTCCGGCGCTCAGCAGCAGAACGCCATTCTGGGCCGCGAACGCGGTGATCGCGGAGACCGCGGCCGCGTTGGGGGTGTGGGTGCCCGGCTCGACCAGTTCGATCGCGATCATCGCTCCGATGCCTCGCACGTCTCCGATCACCGGATGGCGCTTCTGCATCTCGAGCAGGGCTGGCTTGAGCACGCCCTCGATGCGCGCCCCCTCGGCGAGGAGGTTCTTCGACTCGATCTCGTCGAAGACGGCGATGGCGGCTGCCGCGGCGACCGGGTTGCCCGCGAAGGTGCCGCCGAGGCCACCGGGATGGGAGGCATCCATGATGTCTGCTCTGCCGGTCACCCCGGCGATCGGAAGTCCGCCCGCGATGCCCTTGGCGCTCAGCACCATGTCGGGAATCACACCGAAGTGTTCGATGGCGAAGTACTTGCCCGTGCGCGCCATGCCGCTCTGGATCTCGTCGGCGACGAAAACGATGCCGTTGGCGGTGCACCACTCGCGAAGAGCGCTGAAGTACCCCTCCGCGGCGACGACGAAACCGCCCTCACCCTGGATCGGCTCGACGACCAGGCAGGCGAGATCGCTTGCACCGACGGACTTCTCGAGGTACGAGATGGTGCGGGCCGCGGCATCCGCTCCGCTCAGTCCGTCGTGGAAGGGGTAGGAGTTCGGGGCGTGGTGCACGTCGCTCGCGAAGGGTCCGAAGCCGAGCTTGTATGGCATCGCCTTGAAGGTCATGGCCATGGTGAGGTTGGTGCGGCCATGATAGGCGTGGTCGAGCACGGCGACGCCGGTGCGGCCGGTGAACTTGCGGGCGATCTTCACGGCGTTCTCCACGGCCTCCGCGCCGGAGTTGAGCAGCACCGTCTTCTTGGCGAAATCGCCGGGGGTGTGCTCGGCCAGCAGTTCCGCAACGCGCACATAGCCCTCATACGGGGTCACGGTGAACATCACGTGGGTGAAAGCCGCGAGCTGGGCCGATGCCGCGGCCACGACGGCCGCATCGGTGTGGCCGATCGTCATCACGCCGATACCGGCACCGAGGTCGATGAACTGGTTGCCGTCGACATCCACCACTATCGCACCGTGGGCGCGATCGATGAAGACGGGGATGGCGGATGCGACGCCCACCGGGATCACCGCGAGGCGTCGCGCCTGCAGCGCCTGCGAACGCGGCCCCGGAATCGCCGTGACGATGCGGCGCTCCGGAACGATTTCGGCGGAATCGAGGGTGGGGGCGAGGGTGTCGGTCATCTGAAAATCCTACCGCCGGAGGGCGTAGCGTTCAGAGGGTGAACCACGAACATCACTTCGCCGTGTCCCTCGAATGGACCGGAAACCGCGGTACCGGAACGAGCGGCTACAAGGCGTACGGGCGCGATCACGTCGTGCGGGCCGCGGGCAAGCACGAGATCAGCGGGTCATCCGATCGGGTCTTCCACGGCGACGCCGATCGCTGGAATCCCGAGGAGATGCTCATCGCCGCCCTCAGCCAGTGTCACCTGCTCAGCTACCTCCACGTCGCGGCGAGCAACGGCGTGATCGTGACGGACTACACGGATGCCGCGACAGGCATCATGGAGCAGACGGCGGACGGCGGCGGGCACTTCACCTCTGTGACTCTTCGCCCGGTCGTGACGATCGCGACGAGTGATCGAGAGCTCGCCCGCTCCCTGCACCACGAGGCGAGCCTCAAGTGTTTCATCGCCAGTTCGATGAACTTTCCGGTGGAACACGAGCCGCTGGTGGTGTTCCGGGCCGAATAGGGCGGCGAATCCGCGACATTCAGTGTTTGGTCAGCTTGATCACGGGGTGTGCCCCCACACTTGATCGGTGAAGAAAACACTCTCGGTGAAGAAATCCCTGTCGGTCTTGGCCATCGCCGCGCTCGCCTTCTCTCTGGCAGCTTGCAGCTCGTCCACCTCGGCAGACGGTTGCACCCCGACGGCATCCGGCTCCAACTCGAGCAAGGTGAAGGTCACCGGCAAGTTCGGATCCGCGCCGACCGTGAAGTTCACCAAGGGCCTCAGCACCAAGAAGACCGAACGCTCTGTCGTTATCGACGGCAAGGGTGCCGTCGCCAAGGCGAACGGCACCGTCGAGGTGGACTACACCGCCTACGATGCCGCATCCGGCAAGAAGATCGACGCCACGACCTACAAAAAGGGATCGACCACGTCGTTCCAGCTGAAGGACTCCAGCATCCTGCCCGGCATGATCAAGGGCCTCCAGTGCTCGCCCGCGGGCAGCCGCGTCGTCGCGGTGATCCCCCCGGCGGATGCCTTCAAGGCGGCCGGCTCGGAGGGTCTCGGCGTCAAGGGCACCGACTCCCTGGTCTTCGTCTTCGACGTGGTGAAGGTGGCAGCCCCGGTGAAGGTGCTCCCCAAGGCCAACGGTGCCGTCCAGAAGCCGGTGGCCGGCCTCCCGACGGTGAAGCTCGCCTCCAACGGCGAGCCGACCATCACCGTGCCGAAGGCTGATGCGCCGACCGACCTGAAGATCGCGGATCTCAAGAAGGGCACCGGCACAACGGTCAAGTCCGGAGACACCGTCACCGTCCACTACACGGGCGTCATCTGGGCGACGGGCAAGGTGTTCGATTCCAGCTGGACCCGCGGCACGCCAGCGAGCTTCGCCACGACTGGCGTCATCCCCGGCTTCGGTAAGGCTCTCGTCGGCCAGAAGGTCGGATCCCAGGTCATCGCCGTCATCCCGCCGGCTGACGGATACGGCACCGGCGGGCAGTCTGCGGCCGGCATCAGCGGCACGGACACCCTCGTATTCGTCGTGGACATCCTCGCCACCTCCTGACGTCGGCGGACCAACTTGGAACGGCTAGCGTAGCCACATGCGTCGCGTCATCATCCTCGGTTCCACGGGCTCGATCGGAGTGCAGGCGCTCGAGGTGATCGCCGCCAATCGCGACCGCTTCGAGATAGTCGGCCTCGCCGCGGGGTCCCGACGCGCCGCGGTGGAAGCCCAGGCGGCCGCGTTCGGCGTCGAGCACGTCGCCCTCGGTGAGATCGAGGCCGAGCAGCTGGTGCGATCCGTCGAGGCGGATGTCGTGCTGAACGGCATCACCGGATCCGTGGGGCTCGGCTCCACCCTCGCCGCACTGGAGGTGGGTGCGACCCTCGCGCTCGCCAACAAAGAGAGCCTGATCGTCGGTGGCGAACTGGTGATGGATGCCGCAGCCCCCGGACAACTGGTGCCGGTCGACTCCGAGCACTCGGCGATCGCGCAGGCTCTGATGAGCGGAACCGCGGCCGAAGTGCGTCGTCTCGTGCTCACGGCATCCGGTGGGCCGTTCCGGGGTCGCACCCGCGAGTCGTTACGGGATGTCTCGCCGCGGGAGGCGCTCGCGCACCCGACCTGGGACATGGGGCTCGTGGTCACCACCAACTCGTCGACCCTGGTGAACAAGGGACTCGAGATCATCGAGGCGCACTACCTGTTCGACGTGCCCTACGACCGCATCGACGTGACCGTGCATCCGCAGTCCATCGTGCACTCGATGGTGGAGTTCGTCGACGGATCGACCATCGCCCAGTGCTCGCCGCCGGACATGAGGCTGCCGATCTCCCTCGGCCTCGACTGGCCGAACCGGGTCGCCGGAGTGGGTGTGCCGCTCGACTGGACGACCTCGAGCACGTGGACCTTCGAGCCTCTCGACGCCGAAGCCTTCCCGGCCGTCGAGCTGGCCAAGCGGGTGGGACGAGAGGGGGGCACCTACCCCGCCGTCTTCAACGCGGCCAACGAACAGGCTGTCCTCGCCTTCCACGCGGGACGGATCGGCTACCTCGACATCGTCGACACGGTCGCCGCAGTCGTGGATGCGCACTCGTCATCCGGTTCCCTCACCCGCGAGTCCCTCGCCGAGGCCGAACTCACGGCCCGTGCGGATGCCGACCGGCGCATCGCTCTTCGCTAACGATCCTTGCCGCTGTTGCCCTTACCCGGCTTCTCGGTCTTGCCGGGTTTCTGGTCGGTCTGGGCGGCGACTGCCGCCTCCAGGTCGGCGCGCACGAGCGCCAGGGATGCCGTGATGCTCTCGAAGCGGGCACTGGTCACCTCGCCCCGGGCGCGCGCATCAGCCAGGGTTGCGGCCAGTTCGTCCAGTCGCGCGATCGCGGCGGTCGGGTCGCCGGCGGCGGATGCCGAACTCACCGCCAGCACGGCGGACTGCAGGCGCGACGCGACGGCAGAGGGGTAGGCAGAGGCCCTGGGGGTCTGAACCGGTGCGCCGGTGCCGACACACCCGGTGAGCGCGACCGCGATTGCCAGCGCGCCGGTCGCCAGCGCCATCGCGCGCCTCACGGTGCCACACTCTGCTGCAGTTGGCGGAGGTGCTCGCCCAGCGTTCCCGGCACGACCGGGTACGCGACGCTCGATGCGCTCGGCTTCGGAGACGGCGAGGTGCTGGATGCCGCGGGGCCGGTCGAACCGGGGCGGGAGAGCCCAACGGCGAGCACGATCACCACGAGCACGACAGCAGCCGTGCCGCCGATGAGTGCGAAACGCCGCCCCGCGCCGGAGCCGACCCCAGCACGGCTCTCGGCCGGCTCACCGAGCACGACGGTGGGGGCAGCCTCTTCCGCCGCGCCGAGGAGCAGCGTCGGCGCGGGTTGCTCCGGGGCGGGCATCAGTTTGGTCGGCTCCCACAGTTGGGTCGAGCGTTCGGTCGAGGTCTCGCTCTGCAGGGGCACGGTCTCCTCGAGACCGATCTCGCGATCGGTAGTGGAGTGGTGCAGCAGGGCGGCAGCCACGCTCGCAGCATCCGGGCGGTTCCCGGGCTCGCGCTGAGTCATCGCGCTGAGGAGATCGCGCCAGGAGCCATCGAGTGTCGGCGGGATCTCGGGATCGCGGGAAAGCCGCGCGACGACGGACTCGATCGCGGTGCCGGGGAACGCCCGTTGCCCGGTCAGGCACTCGAGCAGCACCAAGCCGAGGGAGTACACGTCGCTGGCGGTTCCGACCGTCGCGCCCTCCGCCTGCTCCGGACTCAGGTAGGTGGCGGTTCCGATCACGGTGCCGGTCGCCGTCATCCGTGCGTCATCGAGCAGTCGGGCGATGCCGAAGTCGGCGAGCTTCGCGAGCGGCGCACCCGGCGCGGCGTGGTCTCGGGGGAGAAGGATGTTGCCGGGCTTCACATCTCGGTGAACGACACCCCGGCCGTGGATGTAGGAGAGGGCACCGGCGACATCGCAGCCGATGCGGGCGATCAATGCCGGGTCGGGGGTGCCGTCGAGGAGCCGGGTGCGCAGGTCTACCCCGTCCACGAATTCGAGCACGAGGAAGGCACGCCCGTGGTCACCAACGCCACCCTCCGCGACAGCGTCGAAGAGGGTCACGAGGCCCGGGGAATTCAGCGAGGCGAGCAGCTGAACCTCATCGCGTTGTCGGCGCACGTCGTCGGCATCCGCCAGCTCGGAGCGGAAGACCTTGAGCGCCACAGTGCGACCGAGGGACTCGTCCCTGGCGCGATAGACGGTGGCCATCCCCCCGACGCCGACCGTCGATTCGATGCGGAACCGGTCTCCGACCAGGTCGCCCGGAGCGAGCCCGGAGGGGGAACTGTTCGAATCGGTGCTCATCACCCCATTGTGCGTCATAGGAAATCCCCGGCAGCCCCACCGACGACCTCCAGCCTCGGACGGATACGCTGTGCAGCGTGGAAACCGTCCTGCTCTATATCCTCGGCATCGTCGTGGTCGTGATCGGCATCGCCCTGTCGATCGGTCTTCACGAGATCGGTCATCTCGTGCCGGCAAAGCTCTTCGGGGTCAAGGTCGCGCAATACATGATCGGGTTCGGGCCGACCATCTTCTCCCGCAAGAAGGGGGAGACCGAGTACGGGGTGAAGGCCATCCCGCTCGGCGGTTACATCTCCATGGCGGGGATGTATCCGCCAGCGAAGAAGGGCGGTCGCCCCCGCACCTCCGGCACCGACGCGTCTTTCCTCGAGGAGGAGTACGAGGCCTCCGGCCGCACATCGAGCACCGGATTCTTCCAGACTCTCGTGCAGGATGCCCGCACCGCGAGCGCCGATACGATCACCGCCGGCGACGAGGACCGCGTCTTCTACAAGCTCCCGATCTACAAACGGGTGATCATCATGCTCGGCGGACCGTTCATGAACCTCGTGATCGCCGTCGTGCTGTTCGCCGTGGTGTTGAGCGGATTCGGCACCCAGCAGCTGGCCGTCGGCAGTGTCTCCGCCTGTGTGCTTCCGGCATCCAGCACCGCGGACACCTGCTCCCCGAGCGATCCGGATGCACCGGGATCGGCGGCCGGCCTCAAGCCCGGTGACCAGATCATCAGGATCGCCTCGATCGACTACCCGACCTGGGACCAGGTGACCGGAGTCATCCGCACCTCCGCGGGCAAGAACGTCGACATCACGGTGAATCGTGCCGGACAGACCCGGGTTCTCACTGCCGTGCCCCTCCTCACCGTGCGAAACGTGCTGACCACAAAGGGCGCGGTCGTGAAGGACGCGAACGGCAAGGCCGTCACAGAGAAGGTCGGGTTCCTCGGCATCGGACCGGATGTCGTGCTCGCCCGCCAGCCGCTCAGTCGCGTCCTGCCCACCCTCGGCACCAACATCGGCGCCGACGTGCATCTGATCCTCAACCTCCCGCAGCGCCTGGTCGATGTGGCGAAGGCGGCCTTCGGTACCGACGCCCGAGACCCGAACGGCCCCGTGAGCGTCGTCGGTGTCGGTCGGATCGCCGGTGAGGTTACCGCGACGCAGACCTCCCCGCTCGCCGAGCGCTTCTCGTTCCTGCTCGGCCTCATCGCCTCGCTCAATGTGGCGCTGCTGGTCTTCAACCTGGTTCCGCTGCTTCCGCTCGACGGCGGTCACGTGGCGGGAGCCCTGTGGGAAGGCATCCGCCGGGCTTTCGCCAAGCTCTTCAAGCGCTCCGACCCGGGGCCCGTCGACATCGCCAAGATGGTGCCGGTGACCTTCGCCGTCGTTCTGGTGCTCGGTGCGATGAGCGTGCTGTTGATCTACGCCGACATCGTCAAGCCGATCGCGCTGCAGTAGGAGCATTCAGAAGTCGCTCACGCGGCTCGCGTACAATTCTTGGCGTGCCAGCAATCAACTTGGGTATGCCCCTCGCCCCTCCCGTATTGGCCCCGCGTCGCAAGACCCGCCAGATCTCCGTCGGCAAGGTGAAAGTCGGCGGTGACGCACAGGTGAGCGTTCAGTCGATGACCACGACGCAGACCACCAACATCAACGCCACCCTGCAGCAGATCGCCGAGCTCACCGCGACCGGCTGCGACATCGTGCGTGTGGCCGTGCCGCACCAGGATGACGCGGATGTGCTGCACATCATCGCCGGCAAGAGCCAGATCCCGGTGATCGCCGACATCCACTTCCAGCCGCGCTACGTCTTCACCGCCATCGACGCCGGTGTCGGCGCCGTTCGGGTCAATCCCGGCAACATCCGCAAGTTCGACGACCAGGTCGGCAAGATCGCGGCGGCCGCAAAGGCGGCCGGTGTGAGCATCCGCATCGGGGTGAACGCGGGTTCCCTCGAGCCGAGCATCCTGCAGAAGTACGGCAAGGCCACCGCGGAGGCGCTCGTGGAGAGCGCGGTGTGGGAGGCTTCGCTGTTCGAAGAGCACGACTTCCACGACTTCAAGATCTCCGTCAAGCACAACGACCCCGTCGTCATGGTGAAGGCCTACCGGCAGCTCGCCGAGCGCGGCGACTGGCCACTCCACCTCGGTGTGACCGAGGCGGGCCCGGAATTCCAGGGCACGATCAAGTCGGCGACCGCCTTTGGAATCCTTCTCGGGGAGGGAATCGGGGACACCATCCGGGTCTCGCTTTCGGCTCCTCCGGTCACGGAGATCAAGGTGGGCCTGCAGATCCTGCAGTCGCTCAACCTGCGCGAGCGCAAGCTCGAGATCGTCTCCTGCCCGAGCTGTGGACGCGCCCAGGTGGATGTCTACCAGCTCGCCAACGACGTCACCGCCGGCCTCGAGAAGATGACGGTGCCCCTTCGCGTGGCCGTGATGGGCTGTGTCGTGAACGGACCGGGGGAGGCCCGCGAGGCCGACCTCGGTGTCGCGAGCGGCAACGGACGCGGCCAGATCTTCGTCAAGGGCGAGGTCATCAAGACGGTGCCGGAGTCGGAGATCGTGCAGACGCTCATCGAGGAGGCCAATCGCCTCGCGGCCGAGATGCCTCCGGGGGCCGTCGGGTCGCCCGAGGTCGTCACCGTCTAGGTTTCCGGCCACTCAGGGTCATCCCCGCAGAGCACGCTCTGGTGGACGTGGACCCCGTTCGGGTCGGGGTCCACCTCCAGAGAAGTCATCCGGAATGGACGTCCTTTCGGATTGGTCTTTGCTCGAAATCTTTCGTCGCGGGCGCGGCGGCTAAAGTGTCCACGTGCCCACACGACTCTCCCAACTCTTTGTCCGAACCCTCCGCGAAGACCCCTCCGATGCCGAGGTGACGAGCCACCGCCTGCTCGTGCGCGCCGGCTACATTCGCCGCCAGGGGCCCGGGATCTTCGCCTGGCTTCCGCTCGGACTCCGGGTCAAGCGCCGAATCGAAGCGATCATCCGCGAGGAGATGGACCAGATCGGCGCCCAGGAAGTTCACTTCCCGGGGTTGCTTCCCCGCGAGGCCTATGAGGTCACCGGGCGCTGGACCGAGTACGGCGATGGCATCTTCCGGCTGAAGGACCGCAAGGGGGCCGACTATCTGCTTGCTCCGACTCACGAAGAGGTCTTCACCCTTCTCGTGAAGGACCTGTACTCCTCGTACAAGGACCTTCCGCTGTCGATCTACCAGATCCAGGACAAGTACCGCGACGAGGCGCGACCGCGTGCCGGGCTGCTGCGTGGCCGCGAGTTCACCATGAAAGACGCCTACTCCTTCGACTACACCGACGAAGGGCTCGACAAGTCCTACCAGGACCAGCGCGACGCCTATGAGCGCATCTTCGCTCGACTCGGCCTCGAGTATGTGATCGTGCAGGCGGATGCCGGAGCCATGGGGGGATCTCGAAGCGAGGAATTCCTCCACCCCACCCCGGTGGGCGAAGACACCTTCGTTCGGTCCGACGGCGGCTATGCCGCCAATGTCGAGGCGTTCCACACCGACGCACCGGCGGCGCGGTCCTTCGACAACCTGACCCCGGCCGAAGTGCTCGACACCCCGGACACCCCCACGATCCAGACCCTGGTGGATGTCGCGAACGCCAAGCATCCGCGCCCGGATGGTCGCGCCTGGACCGCCGCCGACACCCTCAAGAACATCGTGCTGGCCCTGACCGCGCTCGACGGCACCCGGGAACTCGTGGTCGTCGGCCTTCCCGGCGACCGGGAGGTCGACCTCAAGCGCGCCGAGGTGGCATTCGCTCCCTCAGCGGTCGAGGCCGCCAACGAGGGCGACTTTGCGCGCCTCGACAAGCTGGAGGGTCGCGCTGGACTGGTGAAGGGCTACATCGGCCCCTGGAGCGCCGCGGGAGCGGTACTCGGCGAGGAGTCGACCACGGGCATCCGCTTCGTCACGGATCCGCGCGTCTCCAGCGGGTCGGGCTGGATCACCGGGGCCAACGAACACGGAAAGCACGTCTTCGGCCTGGTGGCCGGGCGAGACTTCGTCTCCGACGGCACCGTCGAGGTCGCGGAAGTCGTCGCGGGCGATCCGGCTCCGGATGGTTCGGGGCCGGTCGAACTGGCGCGCGGCATGGAGATCGGTCACGTGTTCCAGCTCGGGCGCAAGTATGCGGAGGCCCTCGGCCTCAAGGTGCTCGACCCCAACGGCAAGCTGGTGACGGTGACCATGGGCTCCTACGGCATCGGTGTCACGCGCATCCTCGCGGTCATCGCTGAGGCCAACAACGACGGCCGTGGACTCATCTGGCCGCGCAATGTCGCGCCCTTCGACCTGCACGTGGTCGCCGCGACCAAAGAGGTGGAGGTGCTCGATGCCGCCGTCTCCCTCGCGGAGGACCTCGAGAAGCGCGGCTACGACGTGCTCGTCGACGAGCGCCCCAAGGTCTCACCCGGGGTCAAGTTCGGCGATGCCGAGCTCATCGGGGTTCCGCTCATCGTCATCGTCGGCAAGGGTTTCGCCGAGGGCATGGTCGAGCTGTGGGACCGCCGCACCGGCGTGAAGACCCCGGTTGCGCTGGCCGACGTTGTCGAGGCGGTCGCCGCGCTCGATTGAGCACCGATTGCGCCGAGCCCGCCAACGGGCTCCCACGGACTGCCCGGGGGCAGCGACGGCGTCGTTCAGCGGATGCGGCGGCACTTTCGCCCACTCGCGGGGAACGCGATAAGCGATACGGGTGGGCAGACCGTGCTGCGGCAGCGGCGCGGACGGGGGGATGCCGCGTCCGGCGGATGCCCGTGTGCCGGACCGCCTCGCGGCGCACCCTGCTAACTTAGAGAAAGACTTCGTGTGCGCGATCGCGGCGCACGAACTGACAATCGAAAATAGTGGAGGCCCTCAGTGGACATCGACCTGAGCGTGCTGCGTCTCATGGAGCGCGAGCGCGAAATTCCCTTCGACGAACTCGTCGTGATCATCGAGCAGGCCATTCTCACGGCGTACCTCAAGCACATCGAGACGCCGGAGACCAAGGACGGCAACGCGCACGCGCGAGTGTCGCTCGACCGCAAGTCCGGGCACGTGAGCATCTTCGTGCCCGAGCTGAACGACGAGGGCGAAGTGATCGGCGAGGCCGAGGATGTGCCGGAGGACTTCGGCCGCATCGGCGCCTTCGCCGCCAAGCAGGTCATCAACCAGCGCCTGCGCGACATCGGTGACGACAAGGTGCTCGGCGAGTTCAAGGGCCGTGAGGGCGACATCATCGCCGGAGTCATCCAGCAGGGTCCCAACCCGCGCATGATCCACGTGGACCTCGGCACGATCGAAGCCATCCTCCCGCCGGAGGAGCAGGTGCCCGGTGAGGTCTACGCGCACGGTTCGCGCATCCGCGTCTATGTCACGAGCGTGAGCCGCGGGCTCAAGGGTCCTCAGATCACGGTCTCGCGCACGCATCCGTCCCTCGTTCGCAAGTTGTTCGCGCTCGAGGTGCCGGAGATCGCCAGCGGGGTCGTGGAGATCGTCTCGCTCGCCCGCGAAGCCGGCCACCGCACCAAGATCGCGGTGAAGGCCAACGAGCCCGGGGTCAACGCCAAGGGAGCGTGCATCGGCGAACTCGGGCAGCGTGTTCGCGCGGTCACGGCGGAACTCAACAACGAGAAGATCGACATCGTCGACTACAACGAAGACCTGGCGACCTTCGTCGGCAACGCGCTGTCCCCGGCGAAGGTCACCTCCTCGTACGTGATCGACGCGTCGACGAAGGCAGTGCGGGCCCTCGTGCCGGACTACCAGCTCTCCCTCGCCATCGGCAAGGAGGGCCAGAATGCCCGTCTCGCCGCAAAGCTCACCGGCGCCCGCATCGACATCCAGCCCGACTCGATCCTCGACCAGGACTGATCTCGTTTGGTGCGGTGGGGGCGGATGCCTCGGCTCGCGATTCCGGACCATTGCGGTCTTCCGGGGCCTGCGTGCCGGACCGGGTTGTCCGCAGGCGCCCGGCCAGCGGCGCGCCGGGGGAGCGTCGCGGAATATCCGTTCGAACTGCTCGCCGAATCGCGCGCCTCGGCACGCTGTTGCAGAAGGGGATAAGATGAATCCCGTTAGAACCTGTCTCGGCTGCCGCGAACGTGCTGACAGATCCCTCCTCGTGAGGGTAGTTGCACGCGATGGTGAAGCCGTTGTGGATGTTTCCGCAACACTTCCCGGTCGAGGCGCCTGGGTGCATCCGACAACCCGCTGTGCTGAAACCGCGGTCGCTCGCAAGGCGATTGCGCGGGGACTGCGAGCGGATGGTGCACTCGGCACAACGGGATTCCTGGCAGAAATTGCCGGTCTCCACATGAATGACACAGTCGGCGTTCCATCCGGAACGCCCTAACGAACAGGCTGATTGACCAATGGACAACTAATGAGCGGCTCGAAATGAGACCCGTCCACAATTAAGGCCCTCTCCTCATCGGGAGTCGGCCCGACAAGGAGAACACTGTGGCAAAACCACGCGTGCACGAGATCGCAGCAGAACTCGGCATTGACAGCAAGAAGGCCCTTGAGAAACTCAAGGAAATGGGCGAGTTCGTCAAAGGACCGTCCTCCAGCATCGAACCTCCGGTAGCCCGCAAGCTGCGTGCCGCCCTCGAGGCCGATGGCATCAAGGCACCAGAGAAGGCGGCAGCACCGGCTGCGCCTGCCGCTCCGGCGCGCCCAGCACCCGCCCCCACCCCCGTCGCCGAAGCCCCCGCGGCTCCGGCACCGAGCCCCGCGCCTGCGGCTCCTGCCGCACCGGTGGCCGAGACTCCGGCAGCCGCACCGGCCGCCCCAGCCGCTCCCGCGGCCGAGGGATCCAGCATCCCGCGCCCCGGAACGGCTCGACCGGGCAACAACCCCTTCGCGAGCACCCAGGGGATGCAGCGTCCCGGCGCGCCCCGCCCGGGTAACAACCCCTATGCGTCGACGCAGGGCATGAACACCCGTCCGGCGGCCTCGCCGACCGGCATCCCTCGTCCTTCCGCTCCCCGCCCCGGCGCCCCGCGTCCCGGTGGACCGGGCCAGGCGGCTCAGCGTCCCGGTGGATTCGGACAGCGTCCGGCCGGTGCCGGTGGATTCCGTCCCGGTGGAGCCGGTGGGGCACGTCCCGCCGGTGCCGGTGGATTCCGTCCCGGTGGCGCTCCCGCGGGAGCCCCCGGCTCGAACTTCGGCCCGAACCGCCCCGCCGGCGGTGGCGGCCGTGGTCGCGGACCCGGCGGTGGCACCGCTGGTGCCTTCGGTCGCGGTGGCGGCAAGAGCAAGGCACGCAAGTCGAAGCGCACGAAGAGGGCGGAATTCGAACTTCGCGAAGCCCCGTCGCTCGGTGGCGTCAGCGTTCCCCGTGGCGATGGCAAGACCTCCATCCGCCTTCGTCGCGGCGCGTCGATCACCGACTTCGCCGACAAGATCGACACGAGCCCCGGCAACCTGGTGACCGTGCTGTTCCACCTGGGGCAGATGGCCACCGCCACCGAGTCCCTCGACGAGGCGACCTTCGACATCCTCGGTGAGGAGCTCGGTTTCAAGATCGAGATGGTCTCTCCGGAGGACGAGGATCGCGAACTGCTCAGCGGCTTCGACATCGACCTCGACCAGGAGCTGGACGACGAGACCGACGACGACCTCGAGGCGCGCCCGCCCGTGGTCACCGTCATGGGTCACGTCGACCACGGAAAGACGCGCCTTCTCGACGCGATCCGCAATGCCAACGTCGTCGCCGGTGAGGCGGGTGGGATCACCCAGCACATCGGTGCCTACCAGGTCATGACGGAGCACGAGGGCATCGAACGCGCCATCACCTTCATCGACACCCCGGGTCACGAGGCGTTCACCGCCATGCGCGCCCGCGGTGCGCAGGTCACGGACATCGCGATCCTCGTGGTCGCGGCGGACGACGGCATCATGCCGCAGACCATCGAGGCCCTCAACCACGCTCAGGCCGCCAACGTGCCGATCGTGGTCGCGGTCAACAAGATCGACAAGGACGGGGCCAACCCCGCCAAGGTGCGCCAGCAGCTCACCGAGTTCGGCCTGGTCGCCGAGGAGTACGGCGGGGACACGATGTTCATCGACGTCTCTGCCCTCAACAAGATCGGCATCCCCGAGCTTCTCGAGGCAGTACTGCTCACCGCGGATGCCGGACTCGACATGCGCGCGAACCCCAACAAGGACGCGCGCGGAGTCGCCATCGAGGCCAAGCTCGACAAGGGACGTGGTGCGGTCGCGACCGTGCTCATCCAGTCGGGAACCCTCGAGGTCGGAGACGCGATCGTCGCCGGAACGGCCTACGGCCGTGTTCGCGCGATGTTCGACGAGAACGGCACGGCAGTCGAGTTCGCCACGCCCGCTCGCCCGGTCTCGGTGCTTGGACTCACCTCCGTTCCCCGCGCCGGTGACACCTTCCTCGTCACGGACGATGACCGCACGGCACGCCAGATCGCCGAGAAGCGCGAAGCAGCAGAGCGCAACGCGCTGCTCGCCCGCAGCCGCAAGCGCATCAGCCTCGAGGACTTCACCAAGGCCCTCGAAGACGGCAAGGTCGAATCGCTCAACCTCATCATCAAGGGTGACGTCTCCGGTGCCGTCGAGGCGCTGGAGGAATCGCTGCTCAAGATCGAGGTGGACGACAGCGTGCAGCTGCGCATCATCCACCGCGGTGTCGGTGCGATCACCGAGAGCGATGTCAACCTGGCGACGATCGACAACGCGATCATCATCGGATTCAACGTGCGCCCCGACACGAAGGCGCGCGAGCGCTCGGCTCGTGAGGGTGTCGACGTGCGCTTCTACTCGGTCATCTACGCGGCCCTCGAGGACGTGGAGAACGCCCTCAAGGGAATGCTCAAGCCCGAGTTCGAAGAGGTGCAGTCCGGTGTCGCCGAGATCCGCGAGATCTTCCGCTCCTCCAAGTTCGGAAACGTCGCCGGTGTCATCGTGCGCAGTGGAACCATCACTCGAAACGCGAAGGCTCGCGTCATCCGCGATGGTGTCGTCGTCGGAGACAACCTCGCCATCGAGTCGCTGCGTCGATTCAAGGACGACGTCACCGAGGTGCGCACGGACTTCGAGGCCGGTATCGGTCTCGGCAAGTTCAACGACATCCAGATCGGCGACGAGATCGAGACGATCGAGCTCAAAGAGAAGATCCGCGTCTAGCTCGTTATCGGCCTCCGGAGGAGGCAACCAGGACAGAGGCGGAGCTCCGCAAGCTCCGCAAGCCTCTTTACCTGGTCGCCTCCTCCGGCGGCCTCCAGCTGTGACGCTTTAAGAAAAGGGATGAAGGAAATGGCTGACCCGGCTCGCGCCGCCAAGATGGCGGACCGCATCAAGGTGATCATCGCGAAGACTCTCGAGCGTGGGCTCAAGGATCCGCGGTTGGGATTCGTGACGATCACCGATGTCAAGGTGACCGGCGACCTGCAGCACGCCTCGATCTTCTACACGGTCTACGGCACCGACGAGGAGCGTGCGGATTCCGCGATCGCCCTGAAGTCGGCAACGGGGATGCTGCGCAGCGAGGTCGGCAAGAACATCACCGCGAGGCTCACGCCCTCGCTCGAGTTCATCGCCGACGCCGTGCCGGAGAACGCCAAGCACATCGAGGCGCTGCTCGCCGAAGCGGCCAGCCGCGACAGCGAGATCGGCGGGCTGCGCAGTACCGCGAAGTACGCCGGCGACGAGGATCCCTACGTCAAGCCGCGGGTTATCGCGGACGACGACGAAGACTGATCGTCCGACCTGCGGGTTCGGTGGTCGATCAGGCCCTCCAGGGCCGTATCGATACCGACTACTTCAGCAGGCGCGACAGCACCCGGTCTGCTAGAGGCTTGCCGCCGGTCTGGCAGGTCGGGCAGTACTGGAACGTCGAGTCGGCGAAGATCACCTGACGCACGGTGTCGCCGCAGACCGGGCACGGCAGCCCGGTGCGCCCGTGCACCTGCAGCCCCGACTTCTTCTCCTTCTTCAGCTCCGAAGCGGAGAGCCCGTCGGCGCGGGCGATCGCGCCGCGCAGCGTGGACTGCAGCGCCGTGAAGAGCCGCGATGTCTCATCGGCGGACATCGACGCCGGTTTGAACGGCGACATCTTCGCCGTATGCAGGATCTCGTCTGAGTAGGCGTTGCCGATGCCCGCGATCAGGGACTGGCTGCGAAGCACGCCCTTGATCTGCGCCCGGCTGGCACCGGCGAGGATCTGCGCGAAGGTCTCGAGCGTGAAGGCGGGATCGAGCGGATCGGGTCCCAGTCGCGCGATGCCGGGCACCTCTGCCGGGTCTCGCACGATCCAGATGGCCAGCCTCTTCTTCGTGCCGAACTCGGTGATGTCGAGACCAGAACCGTCATCGAGCACGAGCCTCGCGGCCACGGGCCCCTTGCCGAGGCGAGACGGAGGCGGCGGCGGATCCTCGCGCCAGCGGATCCAGCCGAGCAGAGCGAGATGCATGACGAGGTGGAGGTCACCCACCTCGAGGTCGAGGTATTTGCCGTGCCTGCTGACACCCCGCACGACCTCGCCAGAGACGGCCGTCGCGGGCGGGTCGAAGGTCTTCATCGCCGCGAACGACAGGGCCTGGAAGCGGTCGACGGTGCGCCCATCCAGGCGGGCGGCCAGATCCGCGACCATCGCATGGATCTCGGGGAGCTCGGGCACAGCTCAAGTCAACTCCGCAAAGACGACCGCGTCTACTGGGGCAGTTCATAGCCGTCGAGGGGTGACCCCACCACCAGCCCGTCAGCGAGAAGGCCGGCGAGCGCCCGGGCACGCTGTGCATCATCCGCCCAGACCGCGTCGATCTCCGCTGCCCGCACCGGCACATCCGAGGCCCGCAGCTCGGCGAGGATCAGACCCCTGACCTGCCGATCGGAACCGTCGAACTTCTTCTGCACCTGCTTTCGCGGGCCCTGGTATTCCGGATAGCCGGCCGCTCGCCAGGCACACACCGCGACAAGGGGGCACTCCTCGCACCGGGGCGCGCGAGCGGTGCAGACGATCGCGCCGAGTTCCATCGCCCCGGCATTGAAGGTCCGTGCGCCCTCGTCGTCTGCCGGCAGCAGTGCGTCCATGGCGGCGAGGTCCCGCTTCGCCGACGGGGGACCGGCATCGGCATTGCCATCGATCGCCCGGGCGATCACCCGGCGCACATTGGTGTCGACCACGGGATGCCGGTCTCCGAAGGCGAAGACCGCCACCGCTCGCGCCGTGTAGTCGCCGATTCCGGGCAGCGCGAGGAGCTCTGCGACATCCCGAGGCACGATGCCGCCGTGACGTTCGGTGATGGCCACCGCCGCGGCGTGGAGATACAGGGCACGGCGAGGATAGCCGAGCCGGTTCCAGGCCCGCACCGCCTCGCCGGAAGGCACTGCCGAGAGCGACGCGGGGTCGGGCCAGCGCTGCAACCACTCCTCCAGCCGCGGAATCACCCGCGCCACCGGCGTCTGCTGCAGCATGATCTCGCTCACCAGGGTGCCCCAGGCGCTGAACCCAGCGCGGCGCCAGGGAAGATCCCGCTGGTTGGCGACGAACCACTCGTTGACGGCCGGCGCGATGCTCACCCCTCCACTCTACGAAGCAAAGCTCGTGATGAGCGCCGCAGCGTAGGCTAGCGGCCATGGCCAGATGGCAGCCCGAAAAAAAGGATGTGCTCGACGCACTCGCCGCCGAGATCGTCTCCCTCTACGCGGGTGGACGCGTCGTCGTCGCTGTCGATGGGATGGATGGCGCGGGCACAGTCCCCTTCGCCGACGACCTCGCCGTCGCACTCACCGCCACGGGACGCTCGGTATTCCGGGCATCCATCGACGACTTCCACCGCTCCCAGGCCGAACGTCATGCGCGCGGTGCCGATTCACCCGAGGGCTATTACCGGGACTCCTTCGACTATTCGACCTTCCGGCGCGTGCTGCTCGAGCCGTTCCGTATGGGGGGCAGCACGGCCTTCGTGACGGCGGCATTCGATCGGGTGCGGGACCTCGCTGTGCAGTCGAAGTGGCGCACCGGCCCGAAGGACGCCATCCTTGTGGTCGACGGCGTCTTCCTCAACCGACCGGAGCTCGCCGGGCTCTGGAACTACTCGATCTGGCTCGACGTTCCCCGCGAGCTCGCGGAGGAGCGCATGCTCGACCGTGACGGTCCCACCGAGAACGTCGAACGGTATCGCGGGGGCCAGGAGCTCTATCTCTCAGAGACCAGCCCGCGGACCGCGGCGTCGGGCATCATCGACAACCGGGATTTCGAGCATCCGAGACGGGTCTTCGCCGACTCCTGTTAGAGCACGGCGGCCGCCCGGAGATTCCGGGCACCACCCGCTACCGTGCGAGCGGCCCCTTCATCCTTTCGACGACGGTGGCCACCGGGAGGAACTCCACGGCACGCTCTACTTCGTGCACCATGGTCACGAGCTCTGCGCTCACCGGCACCGGCACTCCCAGGGCTTCCCCGCGACGCACAACGGCTCCGTTGAGATAGTCGATCTCTGTGGGCTGGCCGCGACGGATGCTCTGGAGCGTCGATCCCGGGTTCGGTCGCGATCCCATCCGCCGCTTCATCAGCAGGGGCAGCAGTTGCGCGATGACGGTCGGAACCCGAGCGAATGCCGTGAGCCGTGGGTGGGAGAGTCCCTGAAGGGGAGCGAATTCGATGTCGGCCGCCCGCGCGACCCGCACGGCTTCGCGCATCGTCTCGGTCATGATCGTGCGCAGCTGACGATTGCCGATGACCTCCTGCACGCTCAGGCCGGTGGCGGCTGACAACCCATTGACATGGTTGACGACGAGCTTCGTCCACTGCGCGCCCTCGAAATTGTCGGTGAGTTCGACCGGCATCACAGCACCGAGGATCTTCGACGCGTAGAGCGCCGGCAGCACGGGGCCGCCGAGGAACGTCGGACCGGTCGTGGTGATGGTGATCGTGCCGGGAGAGAGGTAGGACGCGGCGTAGAGCGCCAGCCCGCCGACGATGTCCGATCGGGGAGCCGCTCGTTTCGCGGTCGTGATGGCCTCGAGGCCGTTCTGCACGACGACAACGGGGATGCCGGTGAGCAGTTCGGCGTTCGCACGCAGCGCGACCGCTGCATCCTGCGCCTTGGTGGTGAGGAATGCGATCTCCGGGGAGATCGTGAGGGCCTCGACGGCGTCGACGCGCACCGTGAAGTCGCCCCAGCCGCCGGTGAGCCGTAGTCCCGTGCTGGCGAGCGCGGCGAGTTGTTCGCCCCGTGCGACGACCTGGACCTCGTGCCCTGCCCGCGCGAGAAGACCGGCGATGGTGCCGCCGATTGCGCCGGCCCCGATCACCGCTACCCTCATGCCCCGATCCTAGCGATCGGCGCGACCGCGGTTCACCGGGGCGGAATCGACGCGCGCCGGGAGGGGAGGAAGAGGGCGACCAGGCCGACCCGAGCAGCACTGCCGCGCCGACGGTGACGGCCGGATCGCGGCATCCACGGAGCCGGTGGGTGTGGGCTGGCCACCCGCTCCGGTGTCAGAGGTCCTCCGGATTAAGGAATCGAGGGATTACTCAAGAGGACACTAGTTATCGGCTGATAACATGTGAAGAGTGAGCTTCCCAGATACCGACACGGATGCGCCCCTGACCAGAATGCGGTCGGGCGAGCGTCGCGAACTGATCCTCGACGCGGCGATGCGGGTGTTCGGCGACCATGGATATGTCGGCACCACGACCGCCGAGATCGCGCGGGCGGCCGCGGTCAGCCAGCCCTACGTGGTGAAGATGTTCGGCACCAAGGAGAAGCTGTTCGTCGAGGTGTTGCATCGCGCGCTGGACACACTGCTTGCCGCCTTTCGGGCGGCGCTCGCCGAGGACTCCGAGGTGCCGATGTCGCGCCGGATCGGCCTCGCCTATGTGGGACTCGCGGCGCATCGCGGGCTCCTGCTCTCGCTCATGCACGCTTTCGTGCTCGGCGGGAATTCCGCGGTCGGCCCGGTGGCCCGCGAGGGCTTTCTCCGGGTCTACCGGTTTCTGCGCGACGAAGCGGGCTTCACTGTCGACGAATCGCAGAACTTCCTCTCGGGTGGCATGCTGATCAATACGATGATCGGACTGCGGATGACTGACGAATTCGATCGCGACCCGAGCGCGCGAGAGCTCCTGACGGCGGCCTTCCCCGAGAAACTCGACCTGATGCGGAGTCTCACGATGCCTGCTGCCGATTCCGCTTCCGCCGGGGAGTCTTCCGCGTGACCGAGGCGCTCGGTCGCAGCGGCATCCTGCTCATCGACAAGCCCGCGGGAATCACCAGTCATGACGTCGTGGCGCGCACCCGCAAGCGGGCGGGCACCCGCAAGGTGGGTCATGCCGGCACCCTCGACCCGATGGCCACCGGCCTCCTCATGCTCGGCATCAACAACTCGACCCGACTGCTCACCTACCTGGTCGGCCTCGACAAGGAGTACTTCGCCACCATCCGTCTCGGGGCGGCAACCAACACCGACGACGCGGAGGGGGAGCAGACCGAGGTGGCCGAGCCCGGGACGGTCGCCAACCTCACCGAGGAGACGATCTCCGCCGCGCTCAGGCCGCTCACTGGTGCGATCAGCCAGGTGCCGAGCAGTGTGAGCGCCATCCGGGTCGACGGCAAACGGGCTTACACCCTCGTGCGCGAGGGGGAGACGGTGGAGCTGGCGCCGCGCTCCGTGACAGTCTCTGCCCTCGAGGTGCTCGACTCGCGCCGGCACGACGGCTACTACGATCTCGACGTGAGGGTGCGCTGCAGTTCGGGCACCTACATCCGCGCGATAGCCCGAGACCTCGGTGCCGCGCTCGGGGTCGGTGGTCACCTGACCGCGTTGCGGCGAAGCATGATCGGCCCATTCGCCGTCACGGATGCCGCGGAGCTCGAGTCGCTCGATGTGGCCGCGTCACTGCTCTCGCCGGCCACCATCGCGACCGCACTGTTCCCGGTTCTCGCGCTCGACTCCGACCAGGCGGTGGACCTCGGCCACGGCAAGAGACTGGTCGTCGATCGTCCGGAGGGTCCGCAAGGGCCCGTCGCGGCGATCGCGCCGGACGGACGACTGGTGGGCCTGCTGGAGTTCGCCAACGGCGTGGGCAAACCGATCGTGAACTTCCCACCGGACATCCTCACCGCCACGGTGGTGACGCCATGATCGAGTGGTTCACCTGGCTGCAGGTCTGGGTCGCCATCGCCGCTGGCCTGTTCTGCCTCGTGCTCGGCCTGCTCGGCCGACAGCCCAACGACTACTCGCTCGGCGCGACAGCGCTCGTGGAGGTGCTTCTCATCGTCCAGCTGGTCGTGGCGATCGTGGCCCCGTTCGTCGGGAATCCGCCGCGCGGCAGCCTGCCGGAGTTCTACATCTACCTCGTGTCGGCCCTTCTGCTGCCCCCTCTCGCCGCATTCTGGGCGCTGCTGGAGCGCAATCGCTGGGCGACGGTCGTGCTCGGCGTGGTCTGCCTCGCCGTCGCGGTGATGGTCTATCGCATGTATCAAATCTGGGTCTTCCAAGTGGCCTAATCTTGAGGTGATGTCTGCCAACTCCTCTCCCCGCCCGCCGCGGACCAAAACACTCGGAATCGGACGGGTGCTCGTGGCCGTCTACGGCATCCTCGCTCTCGCCGCGACGGGTCGCTCGGTCTTCCAGATCATCGACCGCTTCTCCGAGGCACCGCTCGCGTTCTCGCTCTCGGCGCTCTCGGCGGTCGTGTACATCCTCGCGACGATCGCGCTCGTCGCCCCGGGCGCCGCGTGGTACCGCGTCGCGCGCCTCACCATCGGGTTCGAGCTCATCGGGGTGCTCGTGGTCGGTACCATCAGCCTCGTCGCCCCCGGCCTGCTCGGCCTCCACAGCATCAATCCCTTCGGGCGCGAGGCCACGGTCTGGTCTGCCTACGGACTCGGCTATCTGCTCATCCCGCTCGTACTCCCAGTGCTCGGCCTGCTCTATCTGCGCAGCCAGCGCCCGACGGCCGTCGAGGCGGATGTGCGGGCATGAAGTTCTTTGCCTCCCTCGCTGACGTTCCCCACGACTTCGGGCCTTCCGCCGTCACCATCGGAAAGTTCGACGGGGTCCACTCCGGGCACCGAAGCGTGATCGCACGGCTGCGTCTCGAAGCCGCCGAAGAGGGACTCGTGTCGACGGTGCTCACCTTCGACCGGCATCCGCTCGCCCTGCTGAGCCCGGATGCCCGCCCCGAATCTCTCACGAGCAACGACCAGAAGCGTGCGATTCTGGAGACCACCGGCATCGACGCCCTGGTCATGATCGAATTCACCCACGACTTCAGCCTCAAGGAGCCGCAGGACTTCGTGACGGATGTGCTCGTCGGCACGCTTCACGCGAAGCTGGTGTTCATCGGTCCGGACTTCAAGTTCGGACATCGCGGACTCGGCAGCATCGAGTTGCTCGAACGGCTCGGTCTCGAGCATGGGTTCGAGGTGAGGATGATCGAGGCAGTGCGTCCCCTCGGTGACCGGGTGATCTCCTCCACCTGGATTCGCGACCTGCTTGCCGAAGGCCGGGTCGCCGAGGCGGCGTCCCTGCTCGAGAGGCTGCCGACGGTGCGCGGGATCGTGGTGCCGGGGGAGCGTCGAGGTCGCGAGCTCGGGTATCCCACCGCCAATCTCGCCCGATCCGTCGAGGGCTACGTGCCGGCGGACGGGGTCTATGCCGCCTACGCGACCGTCGACGGCCGGACCATGCCCGCCGCCGTGTCCATCGGCAACAATCCCACGTTCGTCGGGGTGCCCGACAAGCAGATCGAGGCCCACCTGCTCGACGAGGACCTCGATCTCTACGGCAAGACCGTGGAGATCGCATTCGTCGACTACATCCGTGGCATGGAGAAGTTCGCGAGCGTGGGGGAGCTGGTCACCCAGATGACCCACGACGAGGCTCGGGTGCGCCAGTTGCTCGGGATGCCGGAGCGCACCACTCCGATCGGCCCGAGAACGTAGCTGTCCGTCCCGAGCTGGCGGGAACCGTTCAGCCCACGACCTCTGGGCGGTGCACGAGCGCTGCGGCCCCGATGAGCGGACCGTCGCTCGAGAGCCCGGAGGGCACGACCTTCACCTTGGTCACGAAGCCGAACTGCCAGCGTGACGCGATGGCCGTGCGCATGTGATCGAACAGCACCGGCGTCACTTGCGAGAAGCCGCCGCCGATCGCCACGATCTCGAGGTCGACGAGGGAGGTCGCGGAGGCGATCACCTGTCCGATGGCGCGGCCCGAGCGTTCGATGGCGGCGGCGGCGATCGGATCGCCGGCCCGGAAACTCGCTCCGAGTTCTTCACCTGTTGTGCCCGTCCAACCCTGGCGGCGCGCCCACGCGACGGTCTTCGGACCCGAAGCGATGGCTTCGACGCATCCGATCCCGCCGCAGAGGCAGGGGTCGTCGAAGCCGGCGACCTCGACGTGGCCGATGTGGCCGGCGTTGCCGGTGGGGCCGGAGACCGTGTTGCCGTGCAGGATGAGGCCGCCGCCGATGCCGGTCGAGACGATCATCCCCATCACGTTGTCGTAGCCGCGACCCGCGCCCACCCAGTGTTCCGCGAGCGCGATGCAGATGCCGTCCATGCGCAGCAGTACGGGGATGTCGGGAAGGGCGGCCGCGACCTGGTCGCGCAGGGGGTACTCGCGCCACACTCCGAGGTTGAGGGGGGAGACGCGCCCCTCGAGCTCGTTCACCGGCCCCGCGGATCCGATCCCCGCGCCCACGAGAGTCGCACCGACAGGAAGGGCCGCTGCCGCGAGACCGACGACCTCATCGACGGAGAGCGCGAGCTCCGCGGAATCCCGCTCCGGCCCGGTCGGCGCGCGAAAGCGGCTGCCCGGGAGCACGACGCCATCGGGATCGACGAGGGCGGCTTCGACCTTGGTTCCCCCGACATCCACGGCGAGGGCGAAGATCGCGCTCACGCGGCGACCCGTGACGCGATGAAGAGCACGAGATAGTAGAAGGCGAACATCGCGACTATGCCGACCAGTGGCCAGTAGAACGCCCAGCGCCCCCGCACCTCGAAGAGGATGAACAGGGCGGTGCCGGCGAACCAGGACCCCACGGCGAGGATCTTCGTGAAGATGCCGAACACCGGGAGCAGAAACTGGTCCGCGTAGTAACTGGCCAGCGCCAGCATGAAGATGAGGCCCACAAGGCTGAACGCGATGGCGACGACGATGTCGAGGATCACGATGGCTCGCGGCCGGGATCTGCCCGTCGCGGCCGCAGGGATATTCGGCGTCTTCGTCGTCATGGCACCAGCTTATGGGACGGCTCCCGGCGTAAAGTTGTCGGCGTGCCCGCCGCCGAACTGATCTTTCAGCGCGTGATCGACCTGCCGCCGGTCGTCGTCTGGGACGCCCTGGTCGACCCGGATCTGCTTGCCGGTTGGCTCGGTGAGGTGCGGATGCTCCCCGCGGCTCGCGCCGAAGGGGCGGACGGGGGAGCCCCCGCCTTCGAGCTCCTCTGGCCAGGCTCCGGTGCGGGCAAGTCGACCACAGCCACAGTGTCGGCGCTCGAGGCACCCCGGAGGCTTCGGGTCGACACCGATAACCGCGGACGGATCGAATTCAGGCTCGACAGCATTCCCGGCGGCTTGCGGGGATCGAGCACCCAACTCGAACTCCGGGTCGACTCGGGCATCGAGCCCGCGTTCGCCACCGCGGTGCGCTCCGAATGGCAGACCAGCCTCGACCGCCTCGAGAGACTGCTCCATGGGCATCCGGTCGACTGGGCGAAGGTCTCATCGCACTCTGATGGCACAACAGGGGTCGGCGGCACGACGGCCCGTTCGGTGAATTCCCCGGGCTGACACGCTGCTCGGGTGAGCACTCATCGCCGGAGGCGTGCTCACATGAGCAATTGCTGCGCAGATGTTGAAGGACATCGCCCCAGGGCATAACGTGGGGGGAGCGAGACTGACGGGAGCGCGGCATGACGACATCGACCGAGATGCTCTCCGTGCGCGCGGCCGAGCTCTACTACGAGGAGAGCAAGACCCAGGACGAGATCGGCTCCCTTCTCGGACTCACCCGCTGGAAGGTGGGCAGGCTGCTCACCCAGGCCAGGGAACTGGGAATCGTGCGGATCGAGATCGTTCATCCCCGGGCGCGCAAACTGTCGATGGAGCGCGAGCTGCGCGATCGCTTCTCCCTGGCGGATGCGGTGGTCGTGCCGTCGCCCTCTGACGGGTCGAGCGTGGCCGATCGCGTCGCGGAAGCGGCAGCGGACTACCTGCGGGCCCTGCGGCCGGTGCCGGGGACGCTCGGAGTGAGCTGGGGGCGCACGGTCGACTCGATTGCCGATCATCTCCCGCAGGGATGGGCCCGCGGCGTCGACGTCGTGCAGATCAACGGGGGCGTGAGCCTCAATCGTCGCTCGGGCACCGCCGCGTCGACCGCCGTCTCGATCGCGCGTTCCGGGGGCGGGCACGCCACCCTGTTGCCGAGCCCGGCGATCCTCGAGCATCGCGACACCCGACTCGCAATCGAAGCAGACCGTACTGTCGCGGGAGTGCTCGAGCGTGCCGCCGGGGCATCCGCCTATCTCTACAGCGCCGGTGTCGCCGACGCGAGCTCTGTACTGGTCGACAGCGGCTACCTCAGCCGCGAAGACATCGCGATGCTGGTGGCCCGGGGCGCGGTGGGCGACGTCGTCGGACGCTACATCGACGGGGATGGCAACATCGTCGACCACGAACTCGACGGGCGCACTGTGGGCGTCTCGCTCGAACAGTTGAGGGCTGCGGCCGTCGCGATCGCGGTAATTTCGGGTGAGTCGAAGCACGCTATCGCCCGCGCCGTCGTCTCGAGCTCGCTGTGCTCCGTTCTCATCACCGACGAGGCGACGGCGAGAGCCGTGCTCGATCAGGAAGATTCCGGCACCACGATCCAGGAAAGAAGCTGAACCATGACGATCCACCAGGCGGCACCTCTCGTCGCCGTGCCTCTCGCGCCGGCCGAACGCGCGATCCAGCTCATCGGCGGTGACCTCACCGAGAAGAGCCTCCGACTTCATCTCGAAGGACTGACCGGGGTGGATGCCGTCGGCCTCGAAGCCCGCGCAGCCTCGCTCGGTACCCGTTCGATCAAGACCACCTCGAAGGCCTGGGCGCTCGACCGCATCATCGAGCTCATCGACCTCACGACGCTCGAAGGGTCGGATACCCCGGGCAAGGTGCAGTCGCTCGTCGCCAAGGCGATGATCCCGGATTCCTCCGATCTGACGACGCCGAGGGTGGCTGCGGTCTGCGTCTACGGCGACATGGTGCCCTACGCGGTCGAGGCCCTCGGATCCGCCGGGGGAGAGGCGGGCATCCACGTCGCCGCCGTTGCGACGGCCTTCCCGAGCGGGCGCGCCTCCCTTCCGGTGAAGATCGCCGACACCAAGGATGCCGTGCGCTTCGGTGCCGACGAGATCGACATGGTGATCGACCGTGGGGCGTTCCTCTCCGGCCGCTATGGACTCGTCTTCGACCAGATCGTGGCGGTGAAGGAAGCCTGCCGCCGCGAGGACGGTTCCTTCGCGCACCTCAAAGTGATCCTCGAGACCGGCGAACTCACCACCTATGACAATGTGCGCCGGGCATCCTGGCTCGCGATCCTGGCCGGAGGGGACTTCATCAAGACCTCCACCGGCAAGGTGGCTCCCGCCGCGACTCTTCCCGTCACGCTCCTCATGCTTCAGGTGGTGAACGACTGGTATCGGCTCACCGGCGAGAGGATCGGCGTCAAACCGGCCGGAGGCATCCGAACCTCGAAGGACGCGATCAAGTATCTGGTGACCGTCGCCGAGACCGTCGGTGAGGAGTGGCTGCAGCCGCACCTCTTCCGGTTCGGGGCTTCGAGCCTGCTCAACGACGTGCTGCTTCAGCGCCAGAAACTCAACTCCGGCCACTACAGCGGCCCCGACTACGTAACGGTGGACTAGACCATGACCTTTCTCGACTACGCTCCGGCGCCCGAATCGACAGCGATCCTCAACCTCCGCGAGAGCTACGGCCTCTTCATCGACGGCGAATTCTCCGACGGGCACGGGGAGTCATTCCACACGATCTCCCCGGCGACCGAGCAGAAGATCGCCCGGATCGCCACCGCGGATGTCTCGGACGTCGACCGCGCCGTCGCGGCCGCCCGTCGCGCCTACAGCCGCACGTGGTCGAAGCTCTCGGGCGCCGACCGCGGCAAGTACCTGTTCCGGATCGCGCGTCTCGTGCAGGAGCGGGCGCGCGAACTCGCCGTCGCGGAGAGCCTCGACAACGGCAAGCCGATCCGGGAGTCTCGCGATGTGGACGTGCCTCTCGTCGCCGCGTGGTTCTTCTACTACGCCGGCTGGGCCGACAAGCTCGACTACGCCGGCCTCGGCCCGAATCCCCGCTCGCTCGGCGTGGCCGCACAGGTGATCCCGTGGAACTTTCCGCTCCTGATGCTGGCGTGGAAGATCGCCCCGGCGCTTGCGGCCGGCAACACCGTCGTGATCAAGCCCGCCGAAACCACCCCGCTCACCGCGCTCATCTTCGCGGAGATCCTGCAGCAGGCCGATCTGCCGGCCGGCGTCGTGAACATCATCACGGGAGCAGGGGACACCGGTTCCCTGCTGGTGAATCATCCGGATGTCAACAAGGTCGCCTTCACCGGATCTACCGCGGTCGGTCGCGCCATCGCCCGTTCCACCGCCGGCTCTGGCAAGAAGCTGACCCTGGAGCTCGGCGGCAAGGCGGCGAACATCGTGTTCGACGACGCGCCGATGGACCAGGCGATCGAAGGCATCGTCAACGGGATCTTCTTCAACCAGGGCCACGTCTGCTGCGCCGGATCGCGCCTCCTCGTGCAGGAGAACGTGAAGGACGAGGTGGTCGACCGGCTCAAGGCCCGGCTGTCGACGCTGCGGCTCGGCGACCCGCTCGACAAGAACACCGACATCGGCGCGATCAATTCCCGTGCCCAACTCGACCGCATCCGCGAACTCTCCGACATCGGGGAACAGGAGGGCGCCGAGCGGTGGAGCGCGGACTGCGAGATTCCGAAGAACGGATTCTGGTTCGCGCCGACCATCTTCACCAACGTGTCCACGAGCCACCGCATCGCCCGGGAAGAGGTCTTCGGACCGGTGCTCAGCGTTCTGAGCTTCCGCACCCCGGCAGAGGCGATCTCGAAGGCGAACAACACGCCCTATGGACTCTCGGCCGGCATCTGGAGCTCTAACGGCAGCCGGGTGCTCGGTGTCGCCGACAAGTTGCGGGCCGGAGTGGTCTGGGCGAACACCTTCAACCAGTTCGATCCGGCCAGCCCCTTCGGCGGCTACAAGGAGTCGGGCTACGGCCGGGAGGGCGGTCGCCACGGTCTCGCGGCGTACCTGGAGTCGACCGGTTGGGATTCCCCCGGTGGTCGAGCAGCGAGCCCCCGTGAGCGTATCGAGACCTCCTCGAGCAAGAAAGCAGCAAGCAAATGACCCGCCTCGCCGTACCCAAGACCTACAAGCTGTACATCGGCGGCAAGTTCCCGCGCAGCGAGTCCGGGCGGGTCTACGAGATCACCACCGCGAAGGGTCAGTTCCTCGCCAATGCGGCTCGGGCATCCAGGAAGGATGCCAGGGATGCCGTAGTCGCGGCCCGCGCCGCGCACTCCGGCTGGGCCGGTGCAACCGGCTACAACCGCGGTCAGGTGCTCTACCGCATCGCCGAGTTGCTCGAGGGTCGTCGTGCCCAATTCGTGGACGAGTTGCGCCAGAGCGAAGGCCTCTCCGAATCAGCGGCCCAGAAGCAGGTCGATACCGCCATCGATGTGTGGGTCTGGTACGCCGGCTGGGCGGACAAGTACGTGCAGGTGGCCGGCAACGGCAACCCGGTGAGCGGACCGTACTTCAACATCTCCACCCCGGAGCCGACGGGGGTGGTGGCGATCATCGCCCCGCAGGAGTCGAGCCTGCTCGGGCTGGTCAGTGTCATCGCGCCTGCCCTCGTCAGCGGCAATACGGTGGTGGTGGTCGCGAGCGAACGAGCTCCTCTCTCCGCGATCAGCCTGAGTGAGGTGCTCGCCACGAGCGATGTTCCCGGGGGAGTGGTCAATGTGTTGACCGGGTCGGCCGCCGAGATCGCTCCGTGGCTCGCGAGTCACGCCGACGTCAATGCGATCGACCTCGCGGGTGCCGGCGACCTCGCCGGAGAGCTCAGTTGGATCGACCTCCAGATCGCCGGTGCCGAAACACTGAAGCGGGTGCTCCCCCCCGAGAGCGGCGTGCCCGCGCCATCCGTCGAGCGCATCACCTTCTTCACGGAGACGAAGACGGTCTGGCACACGAAGGGGATCATCTAGCGGCGACGAGGACTGTCTGCCCCCGGTTTGGGGGCGCTTCCGGCAGGGGGGCGCGTCTAGGCTGGGCTGATGGTGCATCGGGGGATAGCGGCTGTTCGGCGCGTGGGGGCGACCCTCGCCGTCGCCATTATCGTGGGATTCGCTCTCACCTCGATTGGCGTGAGCAGCGCATCGGCCTCCGAAGCCGACACGATCGCCTCCCTGGTGAACCAGGCCAGGGCGAGCGCGGGACTTCCCGGCCTCATCCATAATCCGGCGATGGATGCCGTGGCGCAGCAGTGGGCGAACCAGATGGGTGCCGCCAATTCGATGACCCACAACCCCGACTACAGCACCCAGATTCCGTCCGGCTGGAGTCGTGCCGGCGAGAATGTGGCGATGGGCCAGCCCACCCCCTCGGCCATGCACACGGCGTGGATGAACTCACCCGGTCACCGGGCCAATATTCTGGGTGACTTCACCGACATCGGGATCGCCTTCGTTACCGTGAACGGCACCACCTGGGGTGCGGAGGACTTCGGCAAATACGCCGGACACGCGGGTGCACCTGCCCCCGCTCCCGCGGCGGCTCCGGCCCCGGCCCCGGCGGCTCCCGCGCCCGTGGCAAAGGCAGCAGCAGCGCCGGCTCCGGCCGCCGCGCCGGCTCCCGCACCGGTGGCGGCGCCCGTGGTTAACGCTCCGGTTGCCGCCGCACCGGCCACCGCCACCCCGACCACTGCGTCCACACCCGTTCCGGCATCGACTCCCTCGGTCGCTTCCACTCCGCGGGCCACCGCGAGTGCGAAAGCGACCGAGCGACGCGTGCAGCCTTCGGCGTCGGGGAGTTCCGAGTCATTCCTGCTCAGTGCGTCCGATTCCGCGGTCCAGAAGCCGTTCCCGATCGGTTATGTCATCGGGGGCATCCTCGTGATCCTCGGCATCGGCGGCGGCATCTACGGTCAGCGGATGCGAATCCGCGGCCGCAAACCGCCAGACACCTAGCGCGCGCCGACAGGCCAGTCAACCCGCCAGTGTTTTCTGCGGTTTTCCAGCCAGTCTCCCTAGGGTTGTGCCATGGCTGAAGCAGCGCAGACCGGCAAGAGAGTACTCGTCACCGGTGCGACCGGGTACATCGGAGGTCGCCTCGTGCCGCGACTTCTCGAGGCGGGATATCGCGTGCGGGTGTTTGTGCGCAGTCCTCTGAAACTCACCGACGTGCCGTGGATCGACGATGTCGAGATCGCGACCGGTGACCTCGCCGATGCGCGCAGTGTCGCCAAGGCCCTCGAAGGTATCGACGTGCTCTACTACCTCGTCCACTCGATGGGGGCGAAGGGGGACTTCGAGCAGATCGAACGTTCCGCAGCGACCACCGTCGCAACGGCGGCGAAGGCGGCGGGTGTCTCGCGCATCGTCTACCTCGGCGGCTTGCATCCCGACGGCGAACTCTCCCCCCACCTGCGCTCGCGCGCGGAGGTGGGCCGCATCCTGCTCGACTCCGGAGTGCCGACGGCGGCGCTCCAGGCCGGCGTCGTGATCGGCTCCGGCTCGACATCGTTCGAGATGGTTCGCCATCTCACCGACGTTCTCCCGTACATGCCGGCGCCGAAATGGGTGCGCAACTTCATCCAGCCGATCGCGATCCGTGACGTGCTCTACTACCTCGTTGAGTGCGCCGAACTGCCGGACGACGTCAACCGCAGCTTCGACATCGGCGGGCCGAATGTGCTGCGCTACGGTCAGATGATGAACGGCTACGCGCTCGAGGCCGGACTGAAGCAGCGCCCGATCGCCTCCCTACCGGTGCTCACGCCGTGGTTGGCTTCGCAATGGGTCAACCTGGTCACCCCGATCCCGCGGGCTCTCGCCGTGCCGATCATCGCCTCGCTGCAGTACGACTGCGTGGTGCACGAACACGACATCGAGAACTTCATCCCCGATCCCGAGGGTGGACTCACGCCCTATCGGCGATCGGTGCGGCTCGCGCTCGGCAAGATGAGGGATGGCGCGGTCGAGACGAGCTGGCAGGATTCCGCCGTGCGGGGTGCGCCGAGCGACCGCCTTCCGAGCGACCCGGAGTGGACCGGTCACACGGTCTACACCGACCTGCGCGAACTCCACTCGACCGCGCCGTCCGACCAGGTCTGGAGGGTGATCGAGGGCATCGGTGGCGACAACGGCTGGTACTCCTTCCCCCTGGCGTGGGCTGTTCGCGGCTGGATGGACAAGGTGGTCGGGGGAGTGGGTCTCCGACGAGGGCGACGAAACGCGGCCCATCTCAACGCGGGGGATGCCCTCGACTTCTGGCGGGTCGAAGAATTGGACCGCGGCCGTTTCCTGAGGTTGCGAGCCGAGATGAAGGTGCCCGGCGGCGCCTGGCTCGAACTGAGCGTGACACCCAACGCGGAGAGCGGCGGATCCAACTATCGCCAGCGGGCGGTGTTCTTTCCGCAGGGGCTCGGCGGGCGGCTCTACTGGTTCAGTATCCTGCCGTTCCACGGCGTGATCTTCGCCGGTATGGCGAGCAAAATCACCCAGACCGCCGAAGCGCAAGTGCTCGCCGATGCGCGTGTCGTTCGGTGACGGAACACGCCGAACTGGTTGCTTCCCTAGCGTTTCCCAGCACTGGCAGGGATGATGGAAGGGCACCTGCCGGTGATCCGGCGCGACCTTGGGAGGTCACACAATGACTGCAGACACCGTAGTTTTTCTCGGCGACAGCCTCACACAGGGCGGCGATTGGGCCGGATGGTTTCCCGATCTGACCGCGGTGAACCTCGGGATCGGCGGCAACACGACCGATGATGTGCTCGGTCGACTTGACTCCGTGGTGGAGCTCGACCCCGACGAAATCGTGCTGCTGATCGGCACCAACGACCTGGGGATGCGACGCAACGTCGAGAGCCTCGTTCGCAACATCCAGTCCATTCTCGTGCAGCTGCGCCGCGACCTTCCCGGGTCGAGGATGCTCGTGCAGTCGATCATGCCGCGGGGGCGCGAGTTCTCCGATCGCATCCACGACGCGAACATCCACCTGCGCCAGTTCTCGGCGACCGTGCACGCGCAGTTCCTCGACCTCTGGCCGGCGATGGCCCTCGACGACGGCGAACTGAACCCAGCGTTCTCGGACGACCGGCTGCACCTCAACGACGCGGGCTACGAGGCCTGGCTGTCCGAGCTGCGCCCCGCGCTCGTGCGGCTGCGCGACCTGCCGCCCATGACCAGCCCGATTCGAGCCATCATGCTCGACGACTACGCGCGTCCCACACCGCAAGGCTGAACCAGAGCCACCCGGGCGGTCGTCGCGGGCGGCCAGCGCCGGAGAGTCAGAGTCGGCCGATCAGCCGCGTGTAGAAGTCGACGCCGCGCAGCAGCGTCGACACGTGCATCCGCTCGTCGATCGCGTGCAGCGTGCCGCGTTCCTCCGTCGACATCTCGAAGGGGCTGAAGCGGTAGACGAATTCGCTGATCCGCGCGAAGTAACGGCTGTCGCTCGCGGCCATCATCACGTACGGGGTGACGATCGTGCCCGGATAGGCCTGTTCGATGGTCGATCGCACGAGTTGCCAGGCGGCACCGCTGGTCGGTGACACCGGGGAGGGCTCGTTGGGGTGCAGAACGTCGAGGCGCACCAGTGGGTCGTCGATCGACCGCCGCACGTGCTCGACGGCATCCGCCACCGAGGAGTCGATGGCCACCCGGATGTTCACGGTGGCCACCGCGCGTTCGGCGAGCGCATTGGCTGCCTGGCTCGCCTGCAGCATCGTCACGGCCTGCGTGGTGCGGATCATCGCGCTCGTCTCCGGCCCGAGACGTCCGAACAGCACGAGCAGCAGCGGTTTGGTCAGCCAGAGATTCGTGAAGATCCAGCGGAGGGGCGAGGAGGCGTGGGCGCCGAGCGTGCGGATCATCTCGATGGTGGTCGGCGTGAATCCGGCGCGGAATGGCCGGTTGTTGAGGCGGACGATGGCCGCGGCGAGACGCGCGGTCGCCGAGATTCGCGGCGGGGTTGAGGCATGGCCGCCGTGCTGCTCGACGGTGAGGGTGAGGCTGAGGATGCCCTTCTCGCTCACGCCGACCACCGCGATCGGGCCGGTCACGCCGGGGAAGATGTCTTCCACAACGGCACCGCCTTCGTCGATCACGAGGGAGGGACGGATGCCGCGGGACTCGAGGAGCTCAACGATCGCGCGAGCTCCGCTGCCCTCGGTCTCCTCGTCGTGGCCGAAACTCAGGTAGATGTCGGCTTCCGGCTGGTGTCCGGCGGTGACCTGAGCCTCGACACCTTCCAGGATGCAGGCGAGCGAGCCTTTGTCGTCGAGGGTGCCCCGCCCCCAGATCAGCTGATCGACGCCCGATCCGACCAGTTCCGCGGCGAAGGGCGGATGGGTCCAGCCTTCGTCCGTCGCCGAGACGACGTCATAGTGCGCCATGAGCACCGTCGGTGGAGCGTCGGTGCGCCCCTCCCAGCGATACAACAGCGAGTGTCCGTTCACCAGTTCCCGGCTGAGCGCGGAATGGGTTGCCGGGTAGAGCTCGGGAAGAAGGGCGATGAGGGCGTCGAACGGCGCCCAGTCGGTGTCAGCCGGGTCGAGCCTCGAGATCGTCGCGAGTCGCACGAGGGCCTGGAGGTTGGCGACGGGATCTGGCATGGGTCCATCCTGCAACACGGGGCACGTTCGCGCGGGTCGCCTGCGAGAGAATGGACCAATGACCTCGTACCCGACACCCGAATTCCGGCGTCCGGCCCTGGCCCCGGGCATCCTCGGGGCGATCGTGCTGATCGCGGGGCTCGCGCTCCTCGACAACCCCGGCGGGTATCTCTTCATCAAGTTCGGGGTCGCGATTCTCGCGCTGATCATGTGCGTCTTCGCCTGGCAATCCGGGCAGTGGTGGTGGATCATCGGGCTCGCCGCCATCGCTGTGGCCTGGAATCCGATCTGGCCATTCGCCCTCAGCGGGCAGATCTGGGTCGCATCGCAGTTCGTGGCGGCGCTGCTGTTCGTCGCCACCGGGCTCCAGGTGAAGGTGGTCAATCCCGAGGATCGCAACCGGTCGAAGGCTGGAGCCCGACGCTGAGTCGTTCTCCTCTCGGCACATGGGCTCTCTCAGCCCACCCATAGCTCCCTGGGGGCTGCCTGGAGGGCGACATCGTGGAGACGCATAGTCGTGGCGTCCACAGTGGAGCTCCGGGTGAAAAGTATCGTTCACCCCAGAACCCGTCAGGAGAACGTCATGGTCGACACGAGCCCGCAGAGCCAGAACCCCGAGCACGAGACTCCGAAGGGCGGCGCGCCGGCGGCCGAGAGCACTACCGCTCCGATTGATCACCCGGGGGCCGAGACTGTGCCGCCGTCCGCCGCGCCTGTGGCTGCGGCGGCACCCCGGTCGAAACGAGGACTCATTCTGGCCGGCACCATCGTGGCGGCGGTCATCGTGGTCGGCGGAATCTTCGGCGGCGGCGTGCTCGTCGGCACCTCTGTCGGCGCGACCCACGGGATCATCGACGCCCGGCAGGGTCCCGGGGGCTTAGACCACCGGGGAGACCGGGGTGATGGCCCGGCAACCGGGGTCGCGCCCGGCACCGGCACGAAGGCGACACCGCCCTCGGGCACTCGCCCTGACGGCGGCCAGCGTGGAGGATCCGACGGAACTCGGGGCCCATCGAACGGCTAGGGCCCCGCTCCACTGGTCAGGTGGCACGGCATCGGGGCCCGGCTCGATCCCCGCGCGCTCCGCACGCGCTAAAATGGGCGAGGCTGGAGATCCGCGCCTCACGACGGCAGCGGATCGGGCTCGAACGATTGGGCTCACAGTGACCGAAAAGACGACGAACCAGGGTCTTCCGCACGTTCCGGCGCACCTCGCGGCGCAGGCCAGGGCGGAGACATCCGGGCTTCCGATGGGCGAATCGGCCCTGCCCCCGCTCACGCTCCGATCCGACCTGGTGCTCGCCAAGGGGCGACTCGCGCTGCTCAACACCGGCGCGACGCCGCAGGAGGCGATGGTCGAAGACCTGCTCTTCGTGCGCTCGGTGCTGGATGTCGCCGGTATCGACTTCCTGCTGGTGCGCGGCAACGACAGCCGCCCCGTGCTCGCGGTCGACTGGCGGGACCGAAAGGTGCTGTGCACCGCACTCGCCCGAGCCTGTGTCGACGAACCCTTCTACTCCAAACCGGCGGACGGATCCCGCGGCGAGACCGTGTTGCTCGCCGATGGCCGGCTCGCCAAGGACTCGAAGACGCGGGCCGTCGTCCTGTTCCGTCCGCGCATCACCGCCGAGGGGGCCCTGCGCTACGGAGCGGCCACCGGGGTGCGCCTCGAGCTGTGGAAGTCCACGGCGGATGCCTACCTCGCGCCGGACGAGAACGCCCTGATGCGCGTGACGCTGCCGCGCGAGGAAGCAGTGCGCGGCACGGTCGCCCTCTACGGACAGGACTGGCCGACCCTCGAGGGGATGTTCTCCCCCCAGGCCCAGGACATCGACTTCGACATCGATCTGGTCTTCTCCTGGGTGGACGGCGCCGCGATCGAGTGGCAGCGAGCCCGTGCCCGTCGGATGAAGGCCTACGTGGTCGGCGAGGGGGACGACTCGCACGCGCGTTTCCGCCAGCTCGACGAACTGAAGTACGCCCTGCGCTCCGTCTACCTCTTCGCGCCCTGGGTGCGAAACATCTACATCGTCACGGATTCCCCGCGACCGGAATGGCTCGCAGAGCATCCGCGGGTCACGATCGTGCCGAGTGAGGAATTCTTCGCCGACCCCTCGGTGCTCCCCACCCACAACTCCCAGGCTGTCGAGAGCCAGCTGCACAACATCCCGGGCCTCAGCGAGCACTTCCTCTATTCCAACGACGACATGTTCTTCGGCCGCGCGGTCTCGCCCGACATGTTCTTCTCACCGGGCGGGGTGACCAAGTTCATCGAGGCCACCACGCGCATCGGCATGGGGGAGTCCAATCTGGCTCGCAGCGGCTTCGAGAACGCCGCGAGGGTCAACCGGCGTCTCATCCAGGAGCGGTTCGGGCGCACGATCACTCGTCATCTCGAACACACCCCGACTCCGCTGCGCAAATCGGTCATGCAGCAGCTGGAGGCCGAATTTCCCGAAGATTTCCGGCGTACCGCGGCGAGCACCTTCCGCTCGGCGACGGACATCTCGGTCACCAACTCGCTCTACCACTACTACGCCTGGGTCACCGGTCGGGCCGTCGCCCAGACGGATGCCACGGTGAGGTACGTCGACACGACGATGCGTGCGGGGCTCGCCGAGATGACGACACTGCTCAAGAAGCGCAACATCGACATGTTCTGTCTCAATGACGGCAGTTTTCCAGAGTTGACGGCGGAGGAGCGCGCGGCGGCGGTCCGCTCGTTCCTCGACTCGTATTACCCGATCGCGGCGCCGTGGGAGCGGCCGGTCGTCGACGCGGACGGACCGGAAGTCGAGCCGCAGTCCTAGCTCGGCCTACCGCAGGTTCGGGTCAGACGACGGCCAATTCGCGCGTCGGTGGGTGAAGCTCTTCGTCGGTGATCGGTGCCTCAACCGGTGCCGGACGCGTGCGGCTCGCGGGGAACTCGACACCGTGGCGGGCGAGGATCAGGGCGGTCTCTGCCGCATCGACATAGGACACTGCGGCATCCTGGCCGAGGGGAACCACCGAGTGGAGCACGGTGTTCTCGTAGACGTGCACGAGGTTGAATGCCTGCGCGCCGTCGCGGCCGCGGGTGCCTCCCACCGGCACATTGAGGTCCTGAGTATAGCAGGTGGCAGAGGCGACCGAGACGGGTATCCCGGCGAAGGTCGAGTTGGTGGAGTAGTGGAGGTGACCGGCGATGATGCTGCGCACGTCCGATCCCTGAAGCACCTCGGCCAACCCGGCCTGGTCGCGCAACTCGACCAGCACGGCGAGATCCAGCACGCTCGGGATGGGCGGGTGGTGCATTGCAAGGATGGTGCCGTGAGGCGCGGGGGAGGCGAGCTCCTCGGCGAGCCAGTTGAGCTGGGCGTCGGTCACCTCACCATGGTGGTGGCCAGGAACGGTCGAGTCGAGGGCGATGATGCGCAGTCCACCGACCCAGTGCACCCGGTCCACCGGAGCCGAGGACGGATGCTGCCCGAGAAGGGTCTCGCGGAAGGCACCGCGGTCGTCGTGATTGCCCATCACCCAGACCACCTGTGCGCCATAGCGGAGCGCGGCCAGCTCGACGATCGCCTTCAGCTCCTCGTAGGCCACCGGATCACCGACATCCGCGAGGTCCCCGGTGATGATGATCGCCTCTGGGGTGGCCCCGGAGGCATCGAGTTCGCAGAAGAGCTGGCGCAGGTGGGTCTCGCTGTCGACCGAGCCTCCGTAGAGCCCCGCACCGCCGGCCACGAAATGGGTATCGCTCAGGTGGACGATGAAGTGGTCGGGCCGTGGATATTGGGCCGTGTAACCGGACATGCGCCAATCCCATCACTCCAAGCTGGCCGGCTGGTGAACAAACTGCGGCGATCCCTACCCCAAATCGGGGGAGAGTCGTACACGGATGGGACTGGGGACGGCCTAAACTGAGTGCAGCACCCGTTCATCCCGCGTGTGGCCTCGGCCCCGGGTACCTGAGACTTCTCGGCACCCGATGGCCCGATTCACCACTGTCTGACTCTTCACCGGTCCGACTGAGTTGCCCGCTTCGGGCGGCTCCACTCGGGATTGCTCGGTCACCATTGGCACGTTCGCGTGCGGCCAGCCGGTCCCTGAATTCGAGGGACACCTCCCCAGGGGGAGATCGGTCGACGCGCAGACGGTGCTCAGAGACGCAGGAGAAGCATGGCTCGGTCCGGCCAGGGACAGTCCGCCCAGAACCAGAGCGCCCAGAATACGGGTGGCTCGGGCAAATCGACTCGCCGTTCCTCGGCGAAGAAGCCGGCGCAGCAAAAGTCGCAGCAGCGCCGCTCGCGGGGGACCGACGACGCCGGCGTCATCCCGGTTCTGGCCCGCGCCGTGCGCGAGGTCGAGGGGGCCGCCGAGCGCGGCAAGGTCGGACCATCCAACCGCACCAAGTTCCAGGTGATCGCCCTGCTGATGCGCGAAGAGCGTGCGCGCGCCAAGGCCGACCGTGAGGTGACCGATGCCGAGCGTACCGAGGTGCTGAAGCGTCTCGACGGCGTCGCCACGATTCTCGCCAAGACCGCCGCACGGGACACCTCGCTCATCCAGCTGCTCGCCGAAGAGACCGCCGTCACGGATGCCGCGCGCACGCTGCGTCGGGACATGCTGATCGCGGCGGGAACCGAGCTCTCGCCCGACGAACTGATCATCGTGAAAGAGCCGGATCCCGTGGCGCCGGCGGCCGAACGGCAGGTGGTGCCGCAGTCGGTGATCGCCCGTCAGCTCTCCAACCCCTTCCTCGCCCCCGACTTCAGCCAGAGCGTGAAGGTCGCGCCGGTCACGCACCGACTGGCCAACTGGGAGCTGCTCGAGCCCCTCTTCCGGGCATTCGAATACGGCTCCGGTGGACAGGTCGCGAGCATGGACCTCCCCGACCCGACTGCCGCCGACCTGAGGGTGCCAGCGGGTCTCGAGCTCTTCCACCACCAGGCAGAGTTCATCGCGAGCGCCCGCGAGGGTCACCGCAGCTATCTTCTCGCCGACGAGCCCGGACTCGGCAAGACCGCGCAGGCACTGCTCGCCGCGCAGGTCTCGGGTTCCTATCCGCTGCTCGTGGTCGTGCCCAACGTCGTGAAGATGAACTGGGCGCGGGAGGTTGAACTCTGGACACCGCAACGCTCCGCAACGGTCATTCACGGTTCGGGTGAGAACCTCGACGCCTTCGCCGATGTGGTGATCGTGAACTACGACGTGCTCGACCGGCACATGGGCTGGCTCGGCACGCTCGGATTCAAGGGCATGGTGGTGGACGAGGCCCACTTCATCAAGAATCGCGAATCGCAGCGCTCGAAGAACGTGCTCGCTCTCGCCAAGAGCGTCCGCGCCCGCTCGCCGCGCGCGCTGATGATCGCCCTCACCGGGACCCCGCTCATCAACACGATCGAGGACTTCCGGGCGATCTGGCAGTTCCTCGGCTGGATCGACGGCGAGAAACCGACGGCACGGCTGATGCAGGAGCTCGAGGAGAACGGCCTCACCCCGGCTGATTTCGGCTTCTTCGCCGAGGCCCGCCAGACGGTGATCGACATGGGGATCGTGCGCCGCAAGAAGATCGATGTGGCCGCGGACCTGCCTTCCAAGCGCATCGCCGACCTCCCGGTGGAACTCGACGACGACCTCGGCCGGTCGATCCGCCAGGCCGAGCGCGAACTCGGGCTCCGGCTGCTGTCGCGCTACCGCGCCCTGCTCAAGGCACGCAGCGAGACTGCGGACATCCCCTATCCGGAACTCGTGCGGATGGTCGCGAAAGCCGAGCTCGAGGAATCGAAGGCCGCGAAGACCGGCGAGAACGTCTTCACCATGGTGCGGAAGATCGGACAGGCGAAGGCGGTGCTCGCCGCGGACTACACCGCCCAGCTCGCGCGCTCCGTCGGCAAGGTCGTGTTCTTCGCGAAGCACATCGACGTGATGGACATCGCAGAAGAGACCCTGGCAAAGCGCGGGCTCACCACGGTGTCGATCCGCGGAGACCAGACTGCCGCTTTCCGCCAGAAACAGGTGGATGCCTTCAACAACGATCCAGCGGTCTCCGTCGTCGTCGCCTCCCTCACCGCCGCCGGCGTCGGCCTGAACCTGCAGGCAGCGTCGAACGTCGTGCTCGCGGAACTGAGCTGGACGAGCGCCGAGCAGACCCAGGCGATCGACCGGGTTCACCGAATCGGCCAGGCCGAGCCGGTGACCGCCTGGCGGATCATCGCCTCGCAGACCATCGATGCCAAGATCGCCGAGCTGATCGACAGCAAGGCCGGCCTCGCCGCCCGCGCTCTCGACGGAGACGACTCCGACGTCACGGGGGAGTCCAGTGTGCAGCTCGACGCCCTCGTCGCCCTCCTGGAAGACGCGATCGCCGCGGCAGACCGCACCTGACCCGAGTCACGGACGTGTGCGGATTCTGAGCCGCGACGGCCGAACCGTCAGGGCGTTGCCGAGCGTTCGATGAGGCGTGTGATCGCGAGGGTGGGGATGGCGAGCCAGCCCGGGCGGTTTCTGGCTTCGTAGACGGCTTCGTAGAGCGCCTTGTCAATCTCGAAGGCGTCGAGTACGGCCCGGTGTTCGCGCAGGTCCCTGCCGGACCGTTCGATGTAGCCGTCGACGAAGGCCCGTCGGCAGGCGGATGCCCAGGCCGCCGCGGATTCGCCCGGATGGGAGAGGGCGAAGGATCCGGCGACGTAGTCGAAGGATCGCAGCATGCCCGCGACGTCCCTCAGCGGGATGTCCGGGAGCGAACGCTCGCTCATCGGGCGCATCGGTTCACCCTCGAAGTCCAGCACGACCCAGCCGCGACCGGGGACCGCGAGCACCTGACCGAGGTGGAAGTCGCCGTGGATGCGCTGAAGGGCCGGCCAGGGGCTGGCTGCGGCCTCGTGATACACCTGCTCGAGGGCCGGGCGGTATTCCGACAGACCGGGCACCTCCGCGGCCGCGAGCTCGAAGCGATAGCGCATGCTCGCGACCGTCGTGGCGATGTCCGAGGGGGTAGTGGCCCGGGAGGGCAGCGCCGAATGCAGGGTCTCGTGCATCTCCGCCGTCGTCACGCCGAGGGCGCGGGCACGCTCGGTGAAGTCTTCGCCGACCTCGGCCGCGCGCACGGCCACTCTCCAGGCGTCTTCGACCCCTGGCAGGAATTCCTGCGCGAACGCGAGGTGGCCGGTAGCGATCCCCTCTGCCATCCCGCTGTCGGTCCAGAGGCCGGTGACATGCCCGATAGACCGTGGAGCGACGGTGCTCCCCGCGGCGCCGAGCGCTTCGGTGAGCGTCACATCCGGATTCTCGCCGTGATGGATGGCTCGAAAGAGTTTGCAGATGATCGGGGTGGACGACGTGCCGTCAGGGCTCGCCACCTGGAAGATGATGGAGGTGTTCGACTGCTCACCGCCCAACACGCGGGAAGAGACGAACTGCACCGGGGCGGAGTCGGGCGTGTGCTGCCCACGGGCGACGAGCGGGCCGCCGCTGTTGGCGGCCGCCGGGCCATCGGTCTCGTGAGCCTCACCGTCATCGAGGATCATGCGCAGCAGTGCCTCTGCGAATGCCGGGTCGTGAGGGCCGTCGTAGATGTAGCGTCGACCGTTCTCCACATCGAAGGAGGCCACCAGCGCGTTCTCGGCACCCTCGAGCGGTTCGCTGCGCTCCGTGAGCGGCACCTGGTAGAGCAGGGGATGCTCGGCGTGATCGAGCACGAGGTAGACGCGGATCACCGCTGCACCGTTCGGGGCGGCGAGCCCGAATCCGCCGATGACCTGCAGCTGTGGTGCGCGCGACTTGCCGGCGTACCAGCGCTGCCTCGTCATCCAGGATTCGAGATAGTCGGGAACGCCGGCCACGGGCACCTCCAGCGTTTGGGGGCGCTGAGCGCCGACGATAGGACTCTCCTTACCCTACGCAGCGCAGAGCGGATCGGGCACCCCTTGACACGCGATGGCACCGTAGTGCCCCCTGTTCGGGTGAACCCCGCTCTGGGGGGAGACACGCGTCTCATCAGCCAATATTGTTCTAGATAGCACCACCGGGGGACACCTGGGTGGCGGCGACTTCGCGAGAGTCGCAAGGCGGGATACGGGGGTATGCCCGATCTTCGGCCCTCGCAGATACGAAGTCGTCGCCCCCATGGACCCGTCCCGGGGAGCAGGCTGAAGACCCGCCGTTCGCCCAACTCGCTGCCTCATAATGAGCACATGATCTCCGTATCCCTCGCTCATGATCTCCGCTCCGCCGGGGTGCGCTGGCGCCCCGTCTCCGGGGACTCCTTCGTGATCACCCGTGAAGGCTTCGAGAGTGATGTCTTCGTCGTGAGCGATATGACCATCGAGTCCCACGAGTTCGAGACCGGCACGATTCTCGGCTTCAACGGCACCACCGAGTGGGCCCTGGACTCGGTCGCCATCGAGGATGCCCTGTGGCTGCCGCGCGAAGACCAGTTGCGCGAGCTGCTCGGCGGCACCTTCGACTCGCTGGCGCGCTCAGCCTCGGGGTACACCGTTGCCGTCGTCGTCACCGGGGAACGCACCGAATGGGAAGCCGCCGAGCCGGCCGACGCCTATGCCGCTGCACTCCTGCGGCTGGTGCGCGCCGCGGTCTGAGACGGGAATCCCGGGCGAGAGTCGGCGGAGCGGATCGCGGGAGGTCTACTCGCGCACCGCGAGCAGGAAGGCGTTCATCCCCGCGGTCAACTCCCGGTCGACGGGAAGGTCGAGCCCGTCGAGGCGATTCACCGGTGCGGCCAGCCGAACGCTCGAGGCCAGCCACACGGCATCCGCCGTTCTGAGGTCGGCGGGTGAGGGCTGTGCGAGACCCGTCTGCAGCCCCTGATTCGCGGCGTACCGGAAGATGTTCGACTGGGTCGTGCCGTCGAGGATGCCGAGCCTCGGCCCCGGGGTGAGGATGCGGTTGCCCAGCCGGTAGACCACGGTCGACGTCGGCCCCTCGAGCACGTAGCCGTCGCTCGAAACGAAGATGACGTCGTCGGCGTCGCGCCGGGCGGCCTCCCGCATCACCGCGCGGTTCACGGCGTAGCTGAGCGTCTTCGCCCCGGCCAGAAGCCACGGGGAGGTGTTCTCCACGTCGTGCCGGTATCCGCGATCGAGCGTGACCACGGAGATCCCGTCGCCTCGCGCGGCGGTGTGGTCTGGAGAGGCGCTCGCGAACGCCCAGCCGGTGGGGCGGTCGTCGCCCTCGATCCCTCTGCTCAGCACGATCTTCACGGAAGCTTCTTCGACCGGGTCGATCGCGGCGATCGCGGCGGTGATCGCGTCACGCCAGGCCGCGACATCCGGTGCCGGCAGCTCGAGCAGTCGCGCCGATTCCCCGAACCGCCGGAGGTGGTGTGCGAGCGCCTGCGGTGCGCCCTGGCCGACGCCGATCGTCTCGAAAATGCCATCGCCACGGGTCGCGGCGAGGTCCAGCGCACTGAGCACCGGATCGAGCGGGTCGAACTCCGTGAGATCCGGTGCGCCGACACGGTGCGGAGGGGCCGACGCCGACGGCCGGTTGAGCAGGATCAGGGCAGAGGAGGGCACTGTGCCATTCTGCCGCTCAGCGCTCGGGGAGGGTGATAGGCATGCTGGCGGTGTTGCCGTATTCGCGGCCGCGGCGGGGAATGAAGAATGCCACGATCGCACCGACGAGGGCCACGCTGCTTCCGATCGTGAAGATGATGCGGAAGGCCTCGCTCGTCGGGATCGCCGTACCGCCGGAGATGACCAGGTGCGAGGAGATGATGAGGCCGACCACGGTGGCGGCGATCGTCGATCCGAGGGTGCGCATCACCGAATTGAGACCGTTGGCCGCTGCCGTCTCGGTGGGGGGCACGACCCGCATGATGAGCGTGGGCATCGCCGAATAGGCGAAGCCGACGCCGAAGCCGACGATCGTGGACACGAGGATGACGTGCCAGATCTCGCTGTGCAGCCAGATGGCGACGGCGAAGGCCACGGTGATGATCAGGCCGCCGAGGATGAGACTGGTGCGAGGACCGCGGGCGGTGGACAGCCGGGCGGCAACGGGGGACATCGCGAACATCACCAGTCCGAGAGGCATCAGGCAGAGGCTCGACACGATGAGCGTCTGGCCGAGCCCGACCCCGGTGCTGGTCGGAGCTTCGAGCAGCACGGGCAGCGCCGCGGTCGTGATGAAGAAGGCGAAGCCCACCGAGATCGAGGCGAGGTTGGTGAGCAACACCGGCCGTCGGGCCGCCACCCGCAGGTCCACGAGTGCATCTGTGGTGCGCAGTTCGACCACTCCCCACACCAGCAGCACGACGACACCTCCGATCAGCAGGCCGAGCGTCGTCGGGCTGGTCCATCCCCATTCGCCGCCCTTGGAGATGGCGAGCAGGATACCGACGAGACCGATGCCGAATCCGACCGCGCCGAGGAAGTCGAACCGCCCGCCCGCCCGCAGCGTCGATACCGGCACGATGGAGCCGACAAGCACGATCGCGACGATCGCGAGGGCGGTGGCCAGCCAGAACAGGTAGTGGTAGTCGAAGTTCTGGGCGATCAGGGCGGCTACCGGAAGTCCGACGGCGCCGCCGACGCCGAGCGTCGCGCTGACCAGGGCGACGGCGCCGCCGAGGTTGCGGGGGTGGATGACGTCCCGCAGGATGCTGATCCCCAGGGCGATCACCCCCAGCCCGACGCCTTGGAACTCCCGCCCGACGATCATCGGAATCAGCGTGTTGGAGAGCGCGGAGATGATGGATCCGCCGGCCATGAGCATCAGGAGCACCATGACGACGCGGCGCTTCCCGTACATGTCGCCGAGGCGTCCGCTGATCGGCGTGGAGATCGCGGCGGCGAGGAGCGTGGAGGTCAGGACCCACGTGGCATCCGCCGTCGTCGTGTCGAGGAAGTCTGGCAGGCGCGGGATGATCGGCGTGACGAGAGTCTGCATGAACGCCGCGATGAGGCCGGTGAGAGCCAGAGTGGTGGTGATCGCCCGGTCGCTCGGCCGCTTGGTCAGGCGTGCACGCTCGGCGGTCGTGAGGGAACGGTCCGGGGAAGGGGGCATCGTTTCACCCTAATCCTCACCGGGCTATCCTCCCGCCTCGATGAGCGAGGAAGGCGGACCCGAAGAGAGTCAGCGCGAGAGCGTGTAGATGCCCCAGTCCTCCACGTGCCAGTCGATCCACCCGTTGGTGCGCTGCAACGAGACCGCGATCGTGAATGGATCGTTCTTCGCATTCGTCGCAGAACAGGTGAAGCTCTGGCCGATGATGACCGGCAGGTTCTTCGCGCAGTCCACGACGATGTCCGCACCGATGATGGATGCGTCGGAGGCGATGGATTGTTCGGCTTGGGTGGCGAAGACGTTGGGCAGTGCGGAGATGATGAGGCCGGGCACGACGAGGACGGATCCGATTTGGAGGATGCCGAGGGCGGCCCAGACGAGGACGGGGGCGAATCCGAGGGGGCCGACTTTGGAGAGGCTCATGGAGCGGGCGAGGAGGTAGACGGGGGCGGTGAGCAGGGCCCAGGCCCAGCTGGCGCGGTGTTCGTATCCGGCGCGTCCGAGGGCGGCGCGGTCGGCGATGGCGAGGATGACGACGGCGAGGTAGGAGATGCCCCAGATTGCGGGGGTGACCCACATGTTGAGGCTGGAGCCGAAGCCGAGGAGGAGCAGGAGGCTGAAGACGAGGAGGAGCAGGGGGACGAGGGCGATGATCCAGACCGGCGCGGTGTAGATCGGCAACCTCGACGCAGAACGGCGACCATCATCTCTGTAGCGCGCTTCCAGGCTTTCGGGCCCGTCGAATCCGGCGCGGTCTTCCGGTGCGCTCTCGGCGGTCACCGGCGTTCCGAAGACAGAGCCCTCGGTCGCGCCGAATGCGGTGCGGGGCACGAACACTTCCCGGGCGCCGGCGTCGGAGTGCGCCCAGTCATCCACCGGCTCATCATCGACCGGCTCATCGTCGACCAGATCCTGGATCGGAGCAACGGCGATCGGGGCGTCAGCTGCCGCGGGCTCGGGGCTGCTCTCTGCGGGGGCGAAGACGGCGGAATCCCCGGTGCCCACCGCAGCGGGTTCCTCGACGGTCGAGTCGGAAACCGGGGCATCGATCTCCCGCAGGGTCACGCTGGCGGGCGCCCGGCGATCCGCGCCATCCCGCACGTCGTCTTCGTCGGTGCCGAGTGCCGACTGTTGCTCGTCGCGCTCCCGCTGTTCGCGTTGCTGCCGGCGGGTGGGGAGTTCCTCGTCGGCGTAGGCGAGACGGGTCGGAACCTGCATCACCAGCGGGGGGCGGGCCTCTGTGGTGAGTTCGGTCCAAGCGTGATTGTTCCACCAGCGAAGCTGGGGCAGACCCATGGGGTCCGGATACCAGCCGGCCGGCACTGTCACATCGTCCTCGAACATCTGCCCTCTCGCAGTCGGCTTCATGGCCAGATTAGTGGGAATTCGGTCTTCGGGGCATCCCGCAGTATTTTCTCGGTGCACGCGGGACCGACAACGTGTGCTCTATCCCCGCACACGAGCTCAGGTCGTCGGTGCTCCATGCAGGTATCCCCAGTCGCTGACGTGCCAATCGATCCATCCGTTGGTGCGTTGCAGCACCACGGTGAGGTCGTAGTGATCTTTGCCGCTGGTCGCCACGCAGTCGAAGGTCTGGCCCACGAGCACCGGAAGCGCAGGCGAGCATGTCACCGCGAGGTCGACTCCGATGATGGATGCGTCGGAGGCGATGGATTGTTCGGCTTGGGTGGCGAAGACGTTGGGCAGTGCGGAGATGATGAGGCCGGGCACGACGAGGACGGATCCGATTTGGAGGATGCCGAGGGCGGCCCAGACGAGGACGGGGGCGAATCCGAGGGGGCCGACTTTGGAGAGGCTCATGGAGCGGGCGAGGAGGTAGACGGGGGCGGTGAGCAGGGCCCAGGCCCAGCTGGCGCGGTGTTCGTATCCGGCGTGTCCGAGGGCGGCGCGGTCGGCGATGGCGAGGATGACGACGGCGAGGTAGGAGATGCCCCAGATTGCGGGGGTGACCCACATGTTGAGGCTGGAGCCGAAGCCGAGGAGGAGCAGGAGGCTGAAGACGAGGAGGAGCAGGGGGACGAGGGCGATGATCCAGACCGGCGCGGTGTAGATCGGCAACCTCGACGCGGACCGACGACCATCGAAGGAATCGGTGTACGCCTCCCGGTCTTCTTCCGGTCGCGAGTCGGGGGTTGCCCGCTCCCGCTGGGGGGTGGACTCCTCGCGGGCGGGTTCGGCCGAACGAGGCTGGAACAGCGCCTCGAAAGACTCGGAATGGGTGGGGGCGGAAGGCTTCGGCGTGAAGTCGAGAGGCTGGGCATCGATCGAGTCGTAATCGATCGAGTCGTAGTCGATGGTGTCGACGTTCTCTATCGGTCCCGTCGGACGCCCGGCAGCGGGTCTCGTGTCCGCAGAGGGGGTCGGAATCGAAGGAGAAGCGCGATCACCCGGGTCGGCAGCGTCGTCATCGTCCTCTGTGTGATCGAAGGCTGCCGTTCCGGAGCCGGAGCCGGCGTCGTCATCTAGATCGAGATCAGCCTCGGCGGATGCCGGGGGATCGATCTCCCGCAGCGTCACGGTGAGCGGAGAGTGGGCTGCCGCCGCATCCCTCGCATCGCCCTCGTCGGTGGCGAGGGTGGCGTATTCTTCGTCGCGTTCGCGCTGCTCGCGCTGCTGGCGGCGGGTCGGCAGTTCGTCATCCGCATAGGCGAGGCGAGTGGCGGTCTGCACCACCAGTGGCGGGCGGGCCTCTGTGGTGAGTTCGGTCCAGGCGTGATTGTTCCACCAGCGAAGCTGGGGCAGACCCATGGGGTCCGGATACCAGCCGGCCGGCACTGTCACGTCGTCCTCGAACATCTGCCCTCCTGAAGTCGGCTCTTTTACCTGGGAACTATGGATACCCAGTACGGGCGCTCCGGGGTAACGCTAAACATTCGGGTGTGCTAAACCTATCGCCCGGAACAGCATCTGACCGGGGGTTTCTGGCCGTCTGCTGGCCCCAGTTGGGGGCGCAGTCCAGGCCATTCGCGGGGTCCTGCCACAGACCATCCATCCCCTTCACGAATCGCTAAGCTCGTCTCGGCGGTATTGCCACAATCGAGCCGCCAGCGCGATATCCAGCGCGGTGCTGGACCGCGGACCGCATCGGACAACGGCGCGGTGAAAAGCCACGAGGCAATGGAGCCACAGTGAATGCAGGGAATGTGTTGAGCGACCAATTCGTCGAACAGGGTGCGGAGAAGACGAGGCGAGACGATTCCGTCGCCGATCTGCCGGCCATCCCGGGAATGGACGGACCGCCCGGCACACGCATTCGCACGCGGATCGAAAGCGACTCCCTCGGCAGCATGGAGATTCCCGCAGATGCCTATTGGGGCATCCACACCGCCCGGGCGCTCGAGAACTTCCCCATCACGCGTCGGCCCATTTCGGTCTACCGCGACCTGATCCGCGCCCTCGCCCAGGTGAAGCAGGCGGCGGCCCGTGCCAATAAGGAACTCGGCGTGCTGGATGCCGAGAAGGCCGATCTGATCGAGCGCGTCTGCGAGGAGATCGTCGGCGGGGCGCTCCACGACGAGTTCGCGGTGGGTGTGATCCAGGGCGGTGCAGGCACCTCAACGAACATGAACACCAACGAGGTGATCGCCAACCGCGGCCTCGAGATCCTCGGCTACGAGTTCGGCGACTACTCGCATTTCCACCCGATCGATGATGTGAACCGCAGCCAGTCGACCAACGACGTGTATCCGACCGCGATCAAACTCGCGATGGTCTTCGGGGTGCAGCGCCTGCTGGAGGAGCACCGCCTGCTCACGCATTCCTTCGCCCGCAAGGGAGTGGAGTTCGCGGACGTGCTCAAGGTGGGACGCACCCAGATGCAGGATGCCGTACCGATGACCCTCGGCCAGGAGTTCAGCGGCTTCGCCCACACCCTCGCCGAAGACTACGACCGTCTCGGCGAGATCATCCCGTGGCTCAACGAGATCAACATGGGTGCGACCGCCATCGGCACTGGGATCACCGCCGATCCGCGTTACGCGGAAGCGGTCTGCCGCCACCTGGTGGAGATCACCGGAATCCCGATGGAGACCGCGGCGGACCTGATCGAGGCGACCTCGGACGCCGGCATCTTCATGACGCTGAGCGGCACCCTCAAGCGCGCGGCCGTGAAGCTGTCGAAGATCTGCAACGACCTCCGACTGCTCTCGAGCGGACCGCAGGCCGGTCTCGGCGAGATCAACCTGCCGCCGCGGCAGGCCGGATCGTCGATCATGCCCGGCAAGGTCAACCCGGTGATTCCGGAGGTGGTGAACCAGGTCGCCTTCAGCGTGATCGGAGCGGATGCCACGGTCACCGCCGCCGCGGAAGGCGGTCAACTGCAGCTGAATGCGTTCGAACCGGTGATCGCCCACAGCATCCTGCAGTCCCTGGCCTGGATGACGAACGCCTGCTACACGCTGCGAGTGAACTGCGTCGATGGCATCAGCGCCAACATCTCTCGGCTTGCGGCGCAGGTGGAGTCTTCTGTTGGCGTGGTGACCGCACTCACTCCGTACATCGGCTACGCGGCATCCGCCTCCCTCGCCCACACCGCACTCACCACGAACGCTTCGATTGCGGACCTCGTGGTCTCGGCCGGGCTCATGTCGGCTGAGCAGGTGGCCCATGTGCTCTCGCCGGGGCGCCTCAGCGGCCTCGTGCCGATGACCGGCGTGATCACTGTGGTGCCTCACGTGGAGACCGACACCGAGTAGCGCCCGGTGGTCGAGTAACGCCCGCTGGGCGCGTATCGAGAACCGATCCTCGATCGCTGTCAGCGCCCCGCGGCACCCCAGAGGTGCATTCCCGCATAGCTCCGCCACGGTGCCCACCGCTGGCCGTGCACGGCCAGCGCGCGTGCCGTCGCGGGCAGGCGGAGGCGCGCGGCACTGGCGAGCATCACGAGATCGCTCGACAGCAGCACATCCGGGTTACCGAGCACGCGCATGGCGAGGTATCCGGCCGTCCACGGACCGATGCCCGGCAGTGCGGTGAGACGGGCGGTGAACTCGTCGACGGGCGTCCCGAGGTCGAGCTCGAGCGAGCCGTCCGCGATCGCCCGCGCGGCGCCGAGGATGCTCGCCACTCTCGTCGCGGGCCCTCGCAGGAATTCGGCACCGTGCTCCGCGATCTCGAGGGCGGTCGGAAACAGTCCGGGAGTCGCGGAGAGCTCCCGGGAGAGCCGTCCCAACACCGTGCGGGCAGCAGCGACGGAGATCTGTTGCCCGATCATCGTGCGGAACAGTGTCTCGTCGCTGTCGAGACTGCCGGGAAGTCGAAGCCCCGGACGCACCTGCACCAGCGGCGCGAAAGCGGGGTCTGCGGAGAGCGATTCGTCGATCGCGGCGGAATCGGCATCCAGGTCGAGCAGGCGTCGAACCCGGGCGACCAGGGTCGACAGGTCGGCGATGTTCTCGAGCCGCGCCGTGCACTGCACCGCGTCGGCGCCGTCGAGACGCAGCTCGAGGTGGGCGACGCCGCGCGGAAGTCGAACGGCACGAGCGAAGGAGTGCGCATCCACCGTCTCGATGCCGGCGATAGCGTGAGCATCGAAGAAGGCCAGGAGTCCCGCACCGTCGAACGGTGCTCGTGCGGGGAGGCGCAGCGAGATCTGGGTGGCTGTCTCGTCAGACGCCCGTGCTCGAGCCGAGGTCTGGGGCGCACCGAGCCGCAGCGCGGTCGGCGTGAGCTCATAGACGGCCTGCACGGTCTCATTGAACTGGCGGATGCTCGAGAAGCCGGCCGCGAAAGCCACGTCGGCGATCGGCAGGTCGGTGCTGACGAGGAGGGTGCGGGCGGTCTGGGCGCGATGAGCGCGCGCAAGGGCCAGCGGCCCAGCCCCGAGCTCGGTGACGAGCACGCGACCGAGATGGCGGGGGGTATACCCGAGCCGGTGGGCCAGTCCGGGCACGCCATGACGCTCCACGATGCCGTCGGCGATGAGGCGCATGGCTCGCGAGGCGACATCATCGCGGAGGTTCCACTCCGGGGAGCCGGGCACCGCGTCGGGAAGGCACCGTTTGCAGGCCCGCAGGCCCGCCTCGTGCGCGGCGGCGGCCGTGCGGTAGAAGCTGACGTTGGACGGTTTCGGCGTCATCGCCGGGCAGCTCGGTCGGCAGTAGATCCCGGTGGAGTGCACGCCCGTGATGAACTGCCCGTCGAAGCGGGAATCCCGAGACGACATGGCGCGATACCGTTCGGCGAAGCCCGGGTCGGAGCTGGTCACGCGGGCGGAGGTTTCGATGCTCACTCCCCAACCCTCCCATCGGCCACCGACCTCGGCTAGCGGAAATCGGACATCGCCCGAAACGTCTACGCTGGCCAGATGAGCGGCATGGCTTCATGAACGAATCGACGATCACCCGCAGTGCCGTCACGATCCTCGGCAGCGCGAATCTCGACATCGTGTTCGGTGTGGACCGCATTCCGTCCCCGGGGGAGACACTGCTCGCCGAATCGGCCGAGCGGTATCCGGGGGGCAAGGGACTCAACCAAGCGGTGGCCGCCGCGCGGTCCGGGGCATCCACGAGCTTCATCGGAGCGCTCGGCACTGATGACGCGGGCGAGTTGCTCGCCGCCACGATGGCGGACGCGGTGATCGACGGTGCCCGGGTGCGGCGGGAGACCGCGCCGACCGGGCAGGCCTTCATCGTCGTGGATCAGTCCGGGGAGAACACGATCATCGTGGCCTCAGGCGCGAACGCGAGTGTCACAGCGCTCGAGCCCCAAGACATCGAGCTGCTGTCGAGAACCCATGTGTTGCTCATGCAGCTGGAGCTGCCCTTCTCGGTCGTCACCGAAGCGGCGGCGGCCGCCCGCGAGCTCGGCTGCGTGGTGATGCTCAATGCCGCGCCCGCCCACAGCCTCTCGGAGGCGGTGTTCGGCTTCCTCGATGTGCTCATCGTCAACGAGCACGAGGCCTGTCTCGTCGGGGGCTCGGATGATCTCGCCGAGGCATCCGGCCGGCTCGCGGCCCGCGTGCCGCGGCTCATCGTGACCCTCGGTTCGGCGGGGTCAGCGCTCTACCAGCACGGCGCCGAAGTCGCTCGTATCGCCGCCCCCCGGGTCACGGCGGTGGATGCGACCGGAGCGGGCGATACCTTCTGCGGCGCATTCGCCGCCGCGATCGCCGAGGGGCAGGGCTTCGAAGCGGCAGCACGCTTCGCCACGGCGGCCGCCGCGCTCTCGGTGCAGACGATCGGCGCGGTGCCCTCGGTGCCGATGAGGGCGCGGATTGACGAAGCGTTGATCGCGAGTGCACCATGACCTTCCTCGACGAACTCCGCGCGGGCCTCGGGGACGCGGTGTCGACGGATGCCGCGGTGCTGGGTTCCCTCACCGCCGACAAGTCCGGCCACGACTCCCGAAGCACGCCACTTGCGCTCGTCACGGCGCGGTCGATCGACGACGTGCAGTCCACGCTCCGTCTCGCCTCACGATTCGGCGTGGGGGTCGTGCCCCGGGGCGCGGGCACGGGTCTGGCCGGCGGGGCGATCGCGAGCGCCGGCGAGGTCGTGCTCTCGACGCTCTCGATGAACCGCATCCTCGAGGTCTCGGTCGCCGACGAACTGGCCGTGGTGCAGCCGGGCATCCTCAACGGTGATTTGAACGCCGCGCTCGCGGGCTACGGCCTCTGGTTCACCCCCGATCCAGCGAGCCGCGCCATCTCCACGGTCGGCGGAAACATCGCCACGAACGCGGGCGGCCTGCTCTGTGCCAAGTACGGCGTCACGCGCGAGTCCGTCCTCGCCCTGAAGGTGGTGCTCGCCGATGGACGGTTGCTGAGCCTCGGGCACCGCAGCGTCAAGGGCGTCACTGGCCTCGATCTCACCGCGCTGATGATCGGTTCGGAAGGAACCCTCGGGGTCATCGTCGAGGCGACCGTCCGGCTGCGGCCGCTGCCGACAGCACCGGTCGCGACGATTGGCGCATGGTTCGGGGATGTGGTCACCGCCGCCGCCGCGTGCGCCGCGATCACTGCCGCCGGCATCCGTCCCGCCGCCCTCGAGCTGATGGATGCTGCCGCCCTCCGTGCCATCGACGCCCACCTCGGCGTGTACCTGTCCGAGCGCGGCAACACCTTCCTGATCCTGCAGACGGATGGCGCGGGGAGCGCCGCCGAGGCGGCGGACGCCCTCGAGATCATCCGTCGCGGCGGAGGGGATGCCGAGCTCACGGCCGATCCTGCCGAGGGGGAGGAGCTGTTCGCGATCCGACGCGCATTCCATCCCGCTCTCGAAGCCCAGGGGACAGTGCTGATCGAGGATGTCGCGGTCCCGCGCAGCGCGCTGCCGCAGATCTTCGCCGAGATCGCCGCGATCGGTGACCGCTATGGCATCAGTATCCCGACAGTCGCCCATGCCGGTGACGGCAACCTCCATCCCAACTTCGTCTACACCCCGACGGCGGATGGCTCCGTGCCCGAGGTGATCTGGACGGCGGCCGGCGAGCTCTTCGGCGCCGCGCTGCGCCTCGGCGGCACCCTCACCGGCGAGCACGGGGTCGGCATCCTGAAGCGTGCCTGGCTGCGGGACGAACTCGGCGACGACCAGTTCGAGCTCCAACGCCAGGTGAAGGCCGTCTTCGATCCGATGGGGCTGCTGAATCCCGGCAAGGTCTACTAGGGAACTCGCGCCGGCGATCATGGCGCCGTGCGCCTTGGCTTCCCGCGCCGTCGGTCGCCGTCTTCTAGGCTGAGCGCATGCATTTCCTGCCACTCACCCGCGCCGACGACCTCGGTTGGCACGCCCTCCGCGATGAGATCGCTCCCTGGATCGGGGAGCGGGCCGTCACGCTCTTCTCTTACGCGATCTCCGATGAATACGGGTCTGCGGTGACGACGCGGTACTTCCGCGACATCCTCACGGCGGCGGGAGACGATCCGAATCACCCCCAGGTCACCGAGACGGAGCAGCTCATCATCGACTGGGGCCGGCTCATCGTGTCGAGCCCGCGGGACATCCCGGACGCGTTTTACGCCCGCCTCGAGGGCGCGTTCACGCCAGAGCGCCGTCTGGCGCTGCTCTCCTTCGCCGCCCGGGTCGTGGCCATCAACCTCGTGAACACTGTCGGGCGGGTTCCCGTCGATGACTAGCCCGTACCCCGGGCAGGCGCCCGCGGTCGCGCCGAGCACGGATCCGGTGTCGCAAACGGATCGGACGGGGGTCACCCGGCCGGTGCGTCGCAGCACCGGCACGATCCTGCTTGCGGCGCTCGGATTCGTCGTGCTCACAATCGTGATCCTGCTCGTGGCCTGGTATCTCCTGGTGGTGCTCGGCCCGACGGCGCTGCTCGTGGCGCTGGTGCTCGCGGCGATCCCGCTCGTGGGGGTCCTGTTCTTCATCCGCTGGATCGATCGGTGGGAACCGGAACCGCGGGGGGCGCTGCTATTCGCGCTGCTGTGGGGCGCCGGCGCATCCGTGCTGATCGCCCTCGCCTTCTCCGGCGTCACCCAGCACTACGAGGCACTCGCGGGCCTCACCGGATCCGGAGTCGCCACCTTCTTCGAGACCGTCGTGCAGGCTCCCGTCATCGAGGAATTCGCCAAGGGGCTGGGCATCCTGCTGATCCTGTGGGTGATGCGCCGCACCTTCGACGGGCCGGTGGATGGGGTCGTCTACGCGGCGACCATCGCCATCGGGTTCGCGTTCACCGAGAACCTGCAGTATTTCGGTCTCGCCATCAACCAGGACGGCGGACTGGGCACCGATGTCGCCCAGACCTTCCTGCTTCGCGCCATCCTCTCGCCGTTCGCACACGTGATGTTCACCGCGTGCACGGGGGTGCTGCTCGGTCTGGCCGCCCGGCGCACCGGTCGCCTCGGAGCGATCGGATACTTCCTGCTCGGACTCGTGCCGGCGGTGCTGCTTCACGCGTTCTGGAACAGCGCGAGCTATTGGGCCACCGACTGGTTCCGCTACTACTTCGTCGTGCAGGTGCCACTGTTCGTGCTGGCGATCGCCGGTGTCACCCGACTGCGTCGTCACGAACAGCGTCTCACTCACGTGCGGCTCGCCGAGTACGCGGCAGTCGGATGGTTCACCGAGTCCGAAGTCAACTTGCTGACAACCGGTGCCGGGCGGCAGCGCGCGATCAACTGGGCGAACCGCCATGGGCTCGGTCACCCGTACCGCCGTTTCGTGCGGGATGCCACCCAGCTGGCCTTCGCGCGGGAGCGGCTGGTCAACGGTCGCCAGGGAATCGGAGCGAGCCTCGACGAGGCTTCGCTCCTCGCAGCCATCGTGGAAGACCGTCGTGCACTTGGCGCGCTGCCGCCGCTGCACTAGCACCGCCCCGGTAAGTTCCCTGCGCGCGGACGCGTAAACTTGACTGCCGCATTTCAGCGCGGCGTTCGAGGGGAATTTTCCAGTGGTCGACCGTGAACTCCAGCATGAGCAGCAGTACGTAGCAAGCCTGTACGCGCGTCTCGACGCGCTCCAGCGGGAAGCGGAGCAGCAGCTCGATGCGGTGCGCCTTCTCGACGTCGGCGGCAATCACCAGGGTCGCTCAGAGCGTGACACTTTCGCGCGCATCTACGAAGACCGCATCCTGCAGCTCCGTGAGGTCGACGAGCGCCTGGCCTTCGGGCGCCTCGAGTTCGAACCCGAGGCTGCCGGGGGAGCGGACGACGGCACGGATGGCTCGGTGTTCCGCTACATCGGCCGCATCGGCCTGCGTGACGAAGACCTCCAACCCCTCCTGCTCGACTGGCGGGTGCCGCAGGCGAGTGCGTTCTACCAGGCCACCGCCGCGACGCCGCTCGGTGCTCGAGCTCGCCGGCACCTGCTCTCCAAGGGACGGAACATCATCCGGATCGAAGACGAAATCTTCGACTCCGAGCTGCTCGAGAGCGCGAACTCGGAGCTGCAGGGCGAGGGTGCCCTCCTCGCGGCGCTCACCGCGCAGCGCACCGGACGCATGTCTGACATCGTCGCCACGATCCAGGGCGAACAGGACCGCATCATCCGCTCCGAGCTCAAGGGAGTGCTCGTGGTGCAGGGCGGACCGGGCACAGGAAAGACCGCGGTGGCCCTTCATCGCGCGGCCTACCTGCTCTATTCGCACCGTGATCGGCTGCGAAATTCCGGAGTGCTCATCGTCGGGCCATCCCGTTCGTTCCTGCAGTACATCGAGGCGGTGCTTCCCTCCCTCGGCGAAACCGGGGTGGTGCTCGCGAGTGTCGGCCAGCTCTACCCCGATGTCGAGGCGACGCGGGAGGATGCCCCCGCCACCGCCGCGATCAAGGGACGGGCGGCGATGGCCGGGGTGATCGCGCGCGCGGTGCGCTCACGACAGCGGGTGCCCTCCGCCCCGCAGGATCTCGATGTGAACGGCGATCGGGTGACCCTGGATCCCCGCCTCATCGCCAGCGCGATCGGACGGGCTCGCGAGAGCAACAAGTCCCACAACGAGGCGCGGGTGGTCTTCGTGAAGAACGCCCTCGGTGCGCTCTCCCGCCAGTGGCTCACCCAGCTGCAGGACGCCGGCAACTCCATGGATGACACCGACCTTCCGATGCTTCGTGAAGACCTGCGATCGGCCGAAGACGTGCGCGTCGCGCTGAACACCGCTTGGTTGCCGTTGACCCCGCAGAAACTCCTGCAGGACCTCTACGCCCGACCGCAGTGGCTCGCCGAGCTGACCCCGGGATGGAGCGAGTCCGAGCGGGCGCTGCTCCACCGCGATCGGGATGCCGAGTTCACGATCGCCGACATTCCGCTGCTCGACGAGGCAGCGGAGCACCTGGGCGAATACAGCGTGGCCGATGCCGCCCAGAAGCGCGAAGCCAAACAGCAGCGCAAGCGCGACATCGAGAACGCGGAACACGCGATCGAGAACATGCAGGTCGGTGGACTCGTCAACGCCAAGTCCCTCGCCGACAACTTCGCCGAGCTCGGTGATCGGGCGACCACGGCCGAGAGGGCTGCCGCAGATCGCAGCTGGACCTACGGTCACGTGGTTGTAGACGAAGCCCAGGAGCTGTCGCCGATGCAGTGGCGTTTGCTGCTGCGGAGGGGTCCCCAGCGCTCGTTCACCATCGTCGGCGACATCGCGCAGGCCGCTGCTGCCGCCGCGGCATCCAACTGGAAGGATGCCCTGGAGCCCCTCCTCGCGGATTCTCCGGAGTCCGATCGGTGGCGGCTCGAAGAGCTCACGGTCAACTACCGCACGCCGAGCCAGATCGCCGCTGCCGCGGAGTCGATGGCCATCGCCAACGGTCTGCACGTGACCGAGTCGCGCGCGGTCCGCTCGAGCGAATGGCCGATCACCGTCGTCGCGGATGCCGTGGAAGCGGTGCGGATCGATCGCGCCGCCGACGGGGCTGGCGGAACTCTCGCCGTGATCGTGCTCGAGCCGGGGATCCGTGAGCTGACGGATCGCCTGGTGGCCGAGTTCGGCGATGCGGTGGGACTCGGTTCGATCGGACTGGTCCGCGATATCGCCGTGATCACCCCGCAGGAGGCGAAGGGACTCGAATTCGACTCGGTCGTGGTCGTGGATCCGGCTGCGATCCTCGGGGCATCAGAGCGCGGGGCCGGAGCGCTCTACGTGGCAATGACCCGAGCGACCCAACGGCTCACGCTGGTCGCCGAGGGGGAGCTGCCCGCCGGCATCGTGCCGTCGCTCGGGTAGCGAGCGCCGTCCGTGCCGTCGCTCGAGTAGCGAGCGCCGGCGAGGGTATCGAGACCCTCCGGCACCCGCAGCCGGCGCTCAGGCAGACGGCGCCAGCGCGTCGTACCGCAGGAAGCCCTGCTGGAGCCGCGTGAGAAAGACGATGAGCACGATGATCGCGATCCCGCCCAGAAGCGGAGGGAGCCAGATCGCTCCGATGGCCGCGATGATACCGACGTAGATGTCGCCGACCCGTGGCCCTCCCGTGACGACGACGGTGAAGACGCCCTGCAGTCGTCCCCGCATGTTATCCGGCACCGCGACCTGCAGCATGGTCTGGCGGAAGATGCTGCTCACATTGTCGGCCGCCCCCGCCCCGGCGAGCATCACGCTCGCGATGGCGATGGCCGCCAGGTTCGCCCGGGTGGGCGAGACCGGTCCGAAGCCGCCGAGGGACATGGCGAGCAGCACCGCTCCGAATCCCGCGATGAAAGCGCCGTAGACGACGATCGAGGTGCGGATGGCACGACCGTGCCAGCGCGCCCCGCCGATGCGCCCGGAGAGGAGGCTGCAGAGCAGGGCGCCGACCGCGCCGGCGGCCGTGAGCACTCCCACCGTCACCGCTCCACCGCCGAGCACGAGCGCGCCGACCGCCGGGAACAGCACGCGGGGCTGCCCGAAGGTCATCGCGACGATGTCGACGATGAACGTCATCTGGATGTTCGGGGCCGACCGCAGAAAGTCGACCCCGTACTTCAGGGATTCCAGTCCCGGCCGCTGCACCGCCCCCTCGGGAGCGAGCTTCGGTAATGAGACGATTCCGGCGAACGCGCTGAGGAACAGCACGACGTCGGTGGTGTAGGTCCACCCGAACCCGACCGTCGCCACGAGCACTCCCGCGAGGGCCGGACCGAGGGTCACCATGACTCCGATACTCATTCCGGTGAGCGCGGATGCCGCGGGCATCAGTCGCGCGGGAAGCAGCCGCGGCAACACGGCAGACCGCACCGTGTTCATCACCGTTGCCGCGACGGCATTGAGGGTCGTGAGCAGGTAGAACGGCCAGACGATCTCCACACCGGTCCAGGCGATGAGGGCCAGGGCGATGGTCGATCCCCACGCGACGATCGCGGCGAGCAGCAGGATGAGCCGACGATCGAACGCGTCGGCGAGCATCCCGCCATAGAGCCCGGCGAAGATCATGGGAACCAGGGCGAATGCGCCGACCAGCGAGACCGCGAAGGTGGACTGTGTCAGCTGGTAGATATGCAGGCCAACGGCGACGATGGTCATCTGGCTGCCGATCCCCGAGATCGCGTTGCCGGCCCAGAGCTTTCGGAAGGCTGCGCTCTCCCGCAGCGGGGACAGGTCGATGAGGTGCGAGCGTCTCGTGACGTGCTCGGTGGGGGCCTCGGGATCAGTGCTCACTCACACCATTCTCACCCGACGACGGTGGGATGCTTGACGGGTGACGCCTCCGACCGATTCCGTGCTCACCGACGAGCTGCTCGCCCGCATCCACGAACGGGCACCCGGGTACGACCGTGACAATGCCTTCTTCACCGAGGACCTCGCCGAGCTCGCCGAAGCCGGCTATCTTCGTTCACTGGTTCCGCGGGATCTCGGCGGTCTCGGCCTGAGCCTGCAGCAGATGGCTCACGAGCAGGTGAGGCTCGCGAAGGCAGCTCCGGCCACGGCGCTCGCCGTGAACATGCACCTGGTTTGGACCGGTGTCGCGAAGACTCTTCACGACCGCGGGGATGACAGCCTCGACTTCGTACTGCGGGATGTCGCGGCGGGTGAGATCTACGCCTTCGCGATCAGCGAAGCAGGCAACGATCTCGTATTGTTCGACAGCACGACGGATGCCCGCCCGCTGTCCGACGGCGGCTACGCGTTCACCGGCACCAAGATCTTCACGAGCCTCTCACCGGCGTGGACCCGCCTCGGCCTCTTCGGACTGGACACAGTCTCGGTGGATGCCCCGAAACTGGTCCACGCGGTGGTCACCAGGGAGACGCCGGGCATCACCGTCGCCCAGGACTGGAACACCCTGGGAATGCGGGCGAGCCAGAGCAACACCACCCACCTCGATTCGGTGGCCGCTGCATCCGACCGTGTCTTCCGCCGCCTCGATCCGGGGCCGAGTCGGGACGCCCTGATTTTCGCGATCTTCGCCAACTTCGAGATCCTCATCTCCGCCGTCTACGTGGGTATCGGCGAGCGCGCCCTGGAGCTCGCCGTCGAATCCGCGCACGCCAGGGGGTCACGGCGCACCGGGCTCAGTCGCGACCAGGATCCGAACGTGCGCTGGAAGATCGCGGACGCCGCTCTCGCCCAGGACGCGCTGCTTCCGCAGCTCGACGCGCTGGCTTCAGACCTCGACGACGGCGTCGATCGCGGCGCACGGTGGTTCCGCGACCTCGTCGGACTCAAGTCCCGTTCGACCCGGTCGGCCCGCTATGTGGTCGATCAAGCGGTCGCGGTCGCGGGCGGCGCCGCATTCTCGGCGACCAGTGAACTCTCCCGGCTGTACCGGGATGTGCTCGCGGGAGGGTTTCACCCGAGCAACGAAGACTCGGTGCACTCGACGGTCGCGACCGCACTGCTCGGCCCGATCGACGATTGAGCGCACCGAGAACTGCCGGCCGCACCGAGATCTGCCGTTGTGACCGCCGGGGAGACGGCTAAACACAACTGTCCCCCCGACAGCGTGCCGGGCTCGGGTCGTGGACCCGCCGACGGGCGCCGGATCAGCAGCGCCACTACCTATCCCATCACGATTCGGCCCGGCCGTGGCAGGTGGGCCGGATGAGGCGGTGTCGCCTACCCTGAGTTCATGACGTCTTCGATCGCTCTCGACCCCTCCGCAGTGGTCTGGTCTGTTCCCGAGTCGTCGCTTGCCGACGAACTCGCGACACGTCCGCTGCTTGTGCTGATGCACGGCCGCGGCTCTCACGAACAGGATCTCGTCGCCCTGGCGCCGCTGCTGCCGCCGCGATTCGTACTCGCGTCCCTCCGCGCGCCGCTCGAGCTCGCGCCCGGGTCTTATTCGTGGTTTCCCGTTGGCGAACCCGGGCTGCCGAGCATCGTCGCCGCGGATTCGGCGGTCGCCGCGCTTCTGGCCTGGCTCGATTCGGTGCCGGTTGCGACATCCGTCTCACTGCTGGGCTTCTCCCAGGGCGGTGCCATGGCCATTCACGCTCTGAGGCACGACCCCCGACGATTCGCGGCAATCGTGAACCTCGCCGGATTCGCCATCGCGGGTGATGCGCCGGCTGACGGGTCACTCGAGACGTTGCGGCCTGCGGTGTTCTGGGGAAGCGACCCGGCGGATCCCGTGATTCCTGCCGATGCGATCGCCCGGACCGCGCAGTGGCTGCCTTCCCATTCGACGCTGACCGTGCGCCACTATGACGGGATCGGACACTCGATCTCGCGCGAAGAGCTGACCGAGGTGAACGAGTTCCTGCTGGCCTCCAGCCACTGAGCCTCCAGCCACTGAGCCTCCAGCCACTGAGCCTCCAGCCACTGAGCCTCCAGCCACTGAGCCTCCAGCCACTGAGTCTCAGCCACTGAGTCTCAGCCACTGAGTCGGCGCCCGATGGGCCCGAATACCGGTGCCTCACACAGCCGCCCCGCACAGCCGCCCCGCACAGGTGCCCCACACAGACTCGTCGCCCGGTGCGGCACTTGGTGCGGCTCTTCCGGGCGACGGGTTGTTCTGATAACATGATGCTCCCGTCGGGGGCGTGAGCGCAATACCCCCGTTTGAAAACTGTGCGGTGATGGGCCGGATTCTCAGATGGCCCGGGCAGAACGCGCCACTCGCAACGCACTGTCCAGTTCGGTGAGAAACCGGTCCGCGTCGGCGGTGCTGAAGCACAGCGGAGGCCGCACCTTGAGTGTGTTTCGAGCCGCTCCGGATGCCCCGATCAAGACACCGCGACGACGGAGCTCATTGACCACCACCAGGGTGCTGTGCTCGTCGGGCGCTCCGTCTCGAACGAGATCTACGCCGAGGAAGAGGCCGACCCCCCGCACGGCTCCGATGGAGTCGTGGAAGTCGGCGAGCATCCCGAGGCCGGCGGCGAGGTATTCGCCGACCATCCGCGCATTCTCGATGAGACCTTCCTCGCGGATGATATCGAGCACCGCCCGTGCGGCGGCGATGGAAATCGGTGTTCCGGCGAAGGTCGAGAAATACCGGCCGCGCGCGGCGAACTCATCCACCAGCTCGCGGCGGGCGATGACGGCACCGATCGGCATACCGTTTCCCATCGGCTTGCCCACGGTGACGAGGTCGGGAACGACAGCCCCGAGGGCCGAATCGTGACGGGTGAAACCCCACAGGTCGTGGCCGAGCCGACCGAAGCCGGATTGCACCTCGTCGGCGATATAGAGCCCGTCCGCGTCGTGCACGATGTCGCTGACTCGGCCGAGGAATGGCGCGCTCCCCGGTTGCACGCCATCCGAAGCGAAGATCGAATCCGCCACCAGTGCGGCGAAGCCGTGCTCGGAAGCCGCGAGCTCTGCGGCCGCTGCGGTTACGGCATCCGCGAACGCTGCTCCATCGCCGGTCGGCGGGTCGACCAGGCGAACCCAGGGGGCGATGCTCTCCTCGCCGCCGAGCGACGGAGAGATCAGCGCCGTCGCCGAAGTGACACCGTGATAGGCGTTGCGGGTGACGATCACGCCCTGCTTGCCGGTCACGGTCTTGGCGATCCGCAGCGCAAGGTCGTTCGCCTCCGACCCGGTGCAGGTGTAGAGCACGTTGGCGAGCGCCCGGGGAAGCGTGCCGAGCAACTCTTCGGAGTACTCGACGAGGCGGCGATCGAGGTAGCGGGTGTTCGTGTTGACGAGAGCTGCCTGGGTTGCGATGGCTTCGACCACGCGCGGATGCGAATGGCCCACCGACGGCACGTTGTTGTACACATCGAGATACTCGGTGCCCGCGGCATCCCAGAGTCTCGTTCCGAGGCCGCGCACGATCTCGACGGGGTCGTCGTAGAACAGTCGGTAGGCCGCCCCGAGGCTGCGATTGCGGCGCTCCACCAGCAGGCGGGTCGGTTCGCTGAGTTCATCGAGACGGTCATTGCTGAAGTAGGTGCTCGGACCAGGCATGGTCCGACCCTAGTGGCCGAGAGCGCCGCGGGGCGGGGGAGAGTCGCTCAGCCGCAGGAATTGTCGCCAGGTCCTCTCGAGATTCCGTGCCGTGTACGCGGCGTTCTCGGATCGGGTCGCCGACATCCACGACCCCAGCAGCAAGCGCTGGGCGAGGCGACCGCGCACGAGGTGCGGGAGGAGGGCTACCTCGTCGACGGAGAGCTCTGACACGTCTCGATATCCCGCCGCGAGAGCCAAGGCGGCAGTCCAGGGGTCGCCACTTCGCGCCGAAGGCGGAATCGCATACGACATCGCTATGGCGAGATCGGCACACCGGTGGGTGCGCACCACATCCCCGAAATCGAGGATGCCGGTGACGAAGCCTCGCGCGTCCGGGTCCACGATGAGGTTGCCCCCGTGGAAATCGTTGTGCACGGCCTGCCGTGGCGTGAGCCGAAGGCTCGGAAGCGTGTTCACCGTGAAGTCGGCGAGGAGGCGGCCAACCGCCGTGCGCTGTTCGTCGTTCGGCAGCATCGGCACCAGTTCGGCCACATGGTCGAGGTTGGCGAGATCCCAGGCCAGCCAGCGACTTGCCGCCGGGTGGTCGAAGCCGGCGAGCGCAAGGGCGACGCGAGCCAGCATCCGTCCCACTGCTCGCCACTGTGCCGTGGATGTCGGGGTGTCACTCAGCAACCGACCGGGGAGGTAACGGATCAGCCGTGTCGCGCGATCATCGAGCCCTGCCCCGTCCCGAGGACTGGTGCCGGGCAGGGGTGCGATGAAGCGCTGGAGGGGGAGCGTAGCGTCGCGCCTCGCGGCATGCGCGATGGCCGCGACCGGGAGGTCGAGCTCGGCAGGGTCGTCACCGGGAGGCGCGATCTTCAGGACGAAACCGATCGGTTCCCCCACCACCCAGAGTCGAAAGGTTTCGTCCCGCTCTGTCGCAAGCCGGTGCACTCGGGTGGGGGTCATCCCGTACTGGCGCTGTACGAGAGCGACAACCCGGTCGTCCGTGCTGCGTTCGAATGGACGGGCCAGCCCCGAGGAGAGCCGCTCGACCAGGGGCGTCGTGCGATCGTGATCGGGCATGAGCAGAGTCTGCCCGAGAAGGGGCTCGCTCGGGGATGAACCGAAGGTCCTTCCGTGTCCCGTTCGGGGATGACCCCTTCTGGGGAGTTCGGCCGGCCCGGCTCGTCGTTAGCCTCGACACAGTGGCACGACGATCTGAGCGTCCAGCAGTCTCGATGCGAGTGCCACGCGCGACCCGCTCCCGGCGGTCGACCCGAAATCTACAGTTGGAGCACGGCATCGTAATCACAGGGGACGAAGGGTCGATCCCGTCGGTGCAGTCCGCGCCGGCTGGCGAGTCGATGCGTGCCGGGCATCCGGTGCAGCCGTCGCAGCGGATGCCCCCACTCTCTGCCCTTCGCGAGTGCCTGTCCTTCCAGGCCGATGAACCCCCTCAGTCTTTCCTCTCCCGCCTCTTCGGGGTGCACCCGATCGCTCGTGAGGCACGACGCAGTTTCAGCGGTGCACTGGCGGAGCTGGCTGTGATGGAGTCCCTCTCGGCCCTCGGCAGCGAGTGGACGGTTGTGCATTCCGTTCCGGTAGCCGGGCACAAGCAGGACGATCACCGCCTGGTCGAGCACCGGGTGATCGACCACCTGGTCATCGGTCCTGCCGGGATCTTCACACTCTCGGTCGAGAGCCATGCGGGACAGGCACTCTGGGTCGGGGAGCGCACGTTCATCGCGGACGGCGAACGTCTCGATCACCTCGCCAAGGCCGACGAGACCGGCCGCGCGGTGACTCGACTGCTGGGAAGCGCGCTCGCCGCGGCCGGCGTCGCGCTGGAGATCGTCGTGACCCCCTGTGTCGTCGTCGATGCGCCCGCGACGCTTGAGGTACGCCAGCGACCCGGCCGCATTCAGGTGGTGACCGCACGTTCTTTTTCCGCGTGGCTCACCGGTCTGCCACGACTGATCTCTCCGACAGTCCTCGAAGAGGTGGTGGCCGTCGCGGTTGCGGCCTCCAGCTGGCCGAGCAGTCCGCTCGACCACCTCGACACCGAGGCCGACGCTCACGAGCGGAGAGCCGAGTTCGAGAGGCTTCGCCTTCGGGTCTCGTCGGCTCGTCTTCGTCGGCTCCTCTGGACGGGCCTCGGCGTGGTCGTGAGCTATGGCGCGGTGATCGTCAACCTCGGCGGTCTGACCGCGCTCGAACTGACGAGCGCGCTCGGTAGGTAGGCCCACGCCGGGCGTGCCGGCCGTGCAGCGACCCGGAGGACGGACGACGAGCACGAGCGCTCGGTCTGAATGAGCGGCATCACTCATCCGCCCACCGGGGATGTGGTGGGCTGTGCGGCGCGATGATGCTCAGCGATGGAGAGAGCGGCGGCATCCGCGTCCTGCAGCAGGGGAGCGGGGGCCGAATCAGCGTCCCCTGAGCGCCCCCGCCGCCACGATCCGCTTCGGCAGCAGGCCGGAGAGCAACACCACGATCTTGTAGCGGATGGTCGGGATCGACACCGCCTTGCCCCGAGCGACATCCCGCAGCGCCAGCCGCACGAGCGTCGGAGCGTCGAGCCAGAGGAATGCCGGCACCCCGTCCTTCACCACGTTCATGCGGTCGTGGAACTCGGTGTGCACGAACCCGGGGGCGACTGCTGTGACGTTCACCCCCCGGCGCCGATACGTGAGGTTGGCCCAGCGGCTGAAGCTCAGGATCCACGCCTTCGACGCGCCATAGGTGCCGCGCGGCGTGTAGCCGGCCACGCTGGCGATGTTCACGATCGTGCCGGAGCCCGATCCGAGCATCTGGCCGAGCGCGGCGTGGGAGAGGCGCATCGGTGCGGTCACCAGCAGGTCGAGAAGTCGCTGTTCATCATCCGCGGGGTTTTCGTCGAAGGGCTTCAGCAAGCCGAAGCCCGCGTTGTTCACCAGCATCGTCACGCGATCGGCGCCGGATGCTGTGAGCCGGGCTTCCACGGTGGCCAGTGCGACGCGATCCACCAGATCTGCGGGCAGTACCTCGACCGACACCCCGTAGGCGGCACGCAGTTCGACGGCACGCTCCTGCAGGCGGGCCTCGTCGCGGGCGACGAGCACGAGGTCGTGCCCGGAGGCCGCGAGCTGTCGGGCGAACTCGGCGCCGATTCCGGCCGTCGCCCCGGTGACGAGTGCGCGAGCGGTGGACGAGTGCGGCGTAGACATCCGTCAACGCTAGCCGCTGCGGAGGCGCGGGGTCGGCAACCAGAAGACTCTCGATCAGGGGTGGCAAAATCACAGGATGAATTCCGAAACCATCACCCTGCCCATCCCCGCCGCCACCATCGCGGCCCAGGCCTCCGCCGGCGAGCGGGGAGTCACCGCCACCGAGTTCTCCGCCTACGTCGTGCACCCCGAGGGTGCTCCGAAAGGTGCCCTTGTGGTCATCCACGAGGTCTGGGGGCTTGTCGAGCACATCACCGGCATCGCTGACCGATTTGCGGCCGAGGGCTATCTCGTGATCGCACCGGACCTCATGTCATCGATCGGCATCGAAGCGCAGGTTGGTCTCGAGCTCAATGCGATCATGAACAGCACCGTTGAGAAGGTGCGCTCCGAGGGCCAGCCCCGACTGCGCGCCGCCTTCGCCGGCATGAACGCTCCGGAGTTCGGCGCCTGGGCGTTGGCCGCGCTCGGCGAGTCTGTGGACTACCTCGAACAGCAGCCGGGGATCGAGGGCCGTCTCGCGGTCACCGGGTTCTGCTTCGGCGGCAGCTACAGCTTCGCGCTCGCGGCAGCGGACAGTCGCATCCGCGCTGCGGTGCCGTTCTACGGCGCTCCGCCGGAGATCGCAACGGTCGCCCACATCGCTGGACCGGTACTCGCGTTCTACGGGCGGACCGACACGAACCTCATCGACTCGCTTCCCGAGGTCACCGCGGCGATGCAGTCTGCAGGCATCGACTTCACCTCACACGTCTACGAGAACGCCGGGCACGCGTTCTTCAACGACACGAACGCCTTCATGTACCGGGCGGATGCCGCGGCGGATTCCTGGCAGCGCACCCTGGCGTTCCTGGACGGGGCCCTCGCCGGCTGACCGCCTCGCGGCCTAACCGCGCGTGCAGGTTCCGGATGACACGGCGGCGCTCAGGCCCTGCGCCTGAGCGACCACCGGAGCCAACTTATTCGTCGTCATGGCGAATCCGAGGTGACTGGTGGTCGCCGAGCGCGCGAAGATCACTCCGGTGACGCTTCCGGCGGCATCGAGCACCGGCCCTCCGGAATTGCCTTCCTGCACGTCGGCGGCGAGGTAGTAGACCTCGCGGGGGCTCGGGTTGGCGCCGTAGATGTCGGGCGATTCGATGGTGGCGACGTTCTGCACGGCCGCAGGACTGGAGAGGAACGGGCCACCGAGCGGATAGCCGTCGAACACCGCGGTGGCGCCTGTCGTGAGGTCCGCACCGAGAGGAAGTGGCGGGGTCGGGAGACCGTTGACGGCGATGACGGCGAGATCCTGCACCGCATCGAAGTACACGACCCGGCCGGTGTAGGTTCCCCCCGCAGGCGTGAGCACGACTGGTTCGGTGACGCCGGCAACGACGTGGGCGTTGGTGACGACCCGTCCCGTAGAGGAGACGAAGCCGCTGCCGGACTGGTTCTGCCCGCACTGGTAGGCGTTGCCGGTGATCTTGACGACGGATCGCGCGGAAGCCCGTTGGGCGGCGGTCTCCCCGGAGGCCGGCACTGCGAGCGGTGTACCCGTTCCGAGCGACTCGAAGAGGCGGGGCAGCCCGTCGAGGGCGAAGACGGAGCGCACCTTCGCCTCGAGAGCTTTCACCGGATCGGGTGTGACCCGGTCGATCGCGGAAACGACAGTCGATGACCCGATCGCCTGGGAGACGACAGGCACGCCGAGGGACCCGATCCCGAAGGCGAGCATGGAAACGACGAGCGCCGCGCCGATGAGGGTGATCGCGGCACCGAAGACCCGGTCGATTGCCCGGAGCGGAGTCTTGTCGACCCGGCGGCGGATGACTCTGCCGAGGGCGGATCCGGCGGCCTGACCGAGCGCGATGAGCGCGACGATCACGACCAGGATCACCGGCAGCCGAAACTGCGGCGCGGTGACCCACCCGGTGACGAGCGGTATCGCGAAGAAGGAGGCGACGGCTCCCGCGATGATTCCCGCGAAGCTGCCCAGGCTGAGGATGAAACCGCGGCGGAATCCGAAGACCGCGTAGGCGATGAGCAGAAGCACCAGCAGCAGGTCGAGCACCACGGAGCCGGTCATGCCGCTGTCCCTTCGCCACCCACGCCGTCTGCCCGGGCAACGCCCAGTGTGCCATGGCTGCCTGTACACCCATCGCCGCCGCTGTCGAGTCCTGAGGGCGAAGCCGCCGATTGTGACAGGGTGGGGGAATGGATGACTGTGATGCGATCGTCGTCGGAGCGGGCCCCAACGGTCTCGCCGCCGCCGTCGTGCTGGCCCGCGCCGGACTCTCCGTTCGGGTCTACGAACGGGAGAAGACCATCGGCGGGGGAGCGCGCACCGAGGAGCTGACTCTCCCGGGTGTACTTCACGACGTCTGCTCGGCGGTCCATCCGCAGGCGCTCTCGTCTGCCTTCTTCCGCGCCTTCGAGCTCGACAAGCGGGTCGATTTCGTGATCCCCGAGATCTCCTACGCGAATCCCCTCGACAACGGGCGCTCCGGCATCGCCTGGCGCGACCTCGACCGCACCGCGGATGACCTCGGCGTCGATGGTGCCGCGTGGAAGAACCTGCTCGAACCGCTGGTGCGGCGGGCGGACGAGGTCGCCCAGTTCGCCGGGTCCCAGGTACTGCAGCTGCCGCGTCATCCGCTCACTCTCGCCATGCTTGGCCTGCGGATCCTCGAGCAGGGCACCCGCGGTTGGGACCTGCGGTTCCGGGAGGATCTCGCCCCGGCGATGCTCACCGGCGTGAACGCGCACGCGATCCGACCGGTCCCGAGCCTCGCGACGGCGGCGGCCGGCCTGGTGCTCGCCACCACCGGGCATGCGCGCGGCTGGCCGATCCCGATCGGCGGAAGCCAATCGATCGTAAACGCCCTGGCGGCCGACCTTCTCGCTCACGGGGGAGAGATCGTCACGGACACCGAAGTGACCTCGCTCGCCGAGCTCCCGAAGGCGAAGGTGGTGCTGTTCGACCTGACCCCGCGTGCCCTGGCCCGCATCGCGGGCGACCGCCTTCCCGTGAGTTACCGTCGCGCGCTCGAGCGCTTCCGGTACGGCAACGCGGTCGCCAAAGTGGACTTCGCGCTCTCCGCGCCCGTGCCGTGGTCGGATCCCCGTCTCGCCGAGGCGGCGACCCTCCACGTCGGCGGCACCCGCGAGGAGGTGGGAATCTCCGAGGCGGATGTCGCGGCCGGTCGTCATCCGGCAGATCCCTATGTGCTCGTGTCGCAACCGACACCCTTCGATCCCTCCCGTGCTCCGAAGGGAACCCATGTGCTGTGGACCTACACGCACGTTCCGCGCGGGTCGACCGAAGACCGGGCCGGGGCGATCATTTCGAAGATCGAGCGCTATGCGCCGGGGTTCCGAGACACGATCATCGCGTCGTCGAGCCGGACCGCTCTCGAGGTCGAGCGACACAACCCCAACTACATCGGTGGGGACATCGCCGGCGGAGATGTGACCATCGCGCAGTTGCTCGCCCGTCCGGTGCTGTCCCCGACCCCCTGGCGCACTGCGGCGCGCGGCATCTACCTGTGCTCGTCGTCCACTCCGCCCGGTCCCGCCGTGCACGGCCTCGGCGGCTACTACGCCGCGATGACGGCACTCCGGGACGAGTTCGGCGTCACCCGCCGTCCGTATCTCGGCCTCGCATGACCTTTCGGCCCGGCATGACCTTTCGGCCTGGCATGACCTTTCGGCCCGGCATGACCGCGGCTGCTCCGACCGGGGGAGCGGCCGCGGCTGTACTGGCAGCCCTGCTGCACTAGATCAGGTCGCGCAACACCTGTTCCGGGCGCACCCCGCGAGTTCGTGCCCGCGCCGACAGCCGATCGAATTCGGCGGCGCTGAGGGTCACGACCACGTCGACCGTCTCCGTCGCGGCGGGCTCATCGAAGTCGAACAGCACCGCGGGAGGCGGGACTTCCGGTGCCTCCGCCGGCGCCAGTCGAGTGTCTGACGGGCGCGTGACCGCACGCTCTCCCGGGCGCACGAAGCCGGGTCCGGCGGGGATCGCGGTGCCGCGCTGGTAGGCCTCCGAGACCGCGCGAGCCCGAGAATCCGCCGCCTCATTCAGCGGATGGTTGGCGTGACCCTTCACCCATTCGAATCGGTAGCGTCGACCGGGCAGCTCGGCGTCGATCTCCTGCAGCAACTCGACGTTCATCACCGGTTTGCCGTCGGCCTTGCGCCAGCCCTTTCGCTTCCAGCCGGGCATCCACTTGGTCACGCAGTTGATCACATACTGGCTGTCGCAGAGGATCAGCAACTCGTCATCCAGGTGAGCGGTCGCGCGGAAGAACTGGAGCACCGCCGTCAGCTCGGCCTGGTTGTTGGTGGCATGTTTCCAGCCGCCGGCGGCCCAGCACGAGTCATCCACATACCAGGCCCAGCCGGCCGGGCCGGGGTTTCCGAGGGCGGAGCCGTCGGCAGCGGCACGGATCGTCATTCTGGCTCCCAGCGGTGTGGATGTCTGGCGGTGAGGAGTCCCGAAAGACGCCCTCGGATGTCGCACACCAGTCTGCCCCACGGTCGGCAGCCGGGTTTCACCGAGGTTTCAGAAAGGTGAACATTGCGACCCGAATTCGGCGTGTGGTCGCAGAAGCACGGGGCATCCGATATTCTTGAATTGCAATACCCGATATACCGCGTACGACTTGTCTGTCCCTAGTCCGGATCCGTATCGCGTCCCATGGCTTCACCGCTACCCCGGTGAAGCCAGTGTGCCGTCAACGACGCCGTTGCGATTTCCGCCAGCGTCAGAGGCCCTCTCTTTCGCGCTCCCGGCGACGATTGCAGCGTCGCGCTCGGCCATACCCACAGCCCCACCCGTACTTCAGCAGTTCATGAGTCCTCACCCGAAAGAGTGCACAATGACAACGCTCAATTCTCCTCGTCAACGCCTGGTCGCGCCGCCGGACTATGTCGAACCCGAACCGGTCGAACGCTCCGTCGAGACGACGAAGTCGCAGTCTCCGTCGCTCGTCATGCTCGTCCTGATCGCGACGGTCGGCATCCTCGCTTACGCCTGGTTCCTGCTCAACCCCGCGAGCCGGGGCGACTGGTTGCCCTACTCGATGGTGATCCTCGCCGAGTCGATTCTCATCGCCCAGGCACTGCTCTCCATGTGGACCATCCTCTCCGGGTCGCAGGATCCCCGGGACTTCGCCTTCCACAATGCCAGGGCTGCGCTCTTCCACGATGCCGAGCCCATCGGCCGGGGCAGCATGCGGGTCTACGACCGCCGCCGCATGTACCTCGACGGCGAACGGGTCTCGGTCGACGTCTTCATCACCACCTACGGCGAGCCACTCGCGGTCATCCGCGAAACCGTCACGGCCGCTCTCGCCATCCGCGGCTCCCACGTGACCTGGGTGCTCGACGACGGTCGATCCGATGAGGTGCGGGATCTCGCCGAGTCGCTCGGTGCGCGCTACGTGCGGCGGCTCACCTCCGGCGGAGCCAAGGCCGGAAACGTCAACCACGCCCTCGCCATCAGTTCCGGCCAGTTCTTCGCCATCTTCGATGCGGACTTCGTTGCCGACCCCGAATTCCTCGTCGAGACCGTGCCCTTCTTCGCGAATGCGAATGTCGCCTTCGTGCAGACTCCGCAGACCTACGGCAACCTGCACAACGTGATCTCCCGTGGCGCCGGCTATATGCAGTCGGTGTTCTACCGGTTCATCCAGCCGGGCCGCAACCGCTTCAATGCGGCATTCTGCGTCGGCACCAACGTGATCTTCCGCCGCACTGCGATCGATGATGTCGGTGGCCTCTACACGGACTCGAAGTCCGAAGACGTCTGGACCTCCCTCATGCTGCACGAGCGGGGCTGGAACACGGTCTTCATCCCCATGACCCTCGCCGTCGGCCATGCGCCCGACACGGTCGAGGCCTACACGAAGCAGCAGTTGCGGTGGGCGACCGGCGGTTTCGAGATCCTGTTCCGCCGCAACCCGCTCGCCCGGGGCCGCAAGCTCACCCTCGACCAGCGACTGCAGTACCTCGTGACGGCGTCCTTCTACCTCACCGGGATCTGCCCACTGCTGCTCCTGCTGGTGCCGCCGCTCGAGATCTACTTCGACCTGAGGCCGATGAATCTCTCCACCACGGTCTTCACCTGGTTGCTCTACTACAGCGGCTTCTACGTGATGCAGATCGTGCTCGCGTTCTACACGATGGGATCCTTCCGCTGGGAGACCCTGATGCTCGCGACAGCGTCGTTCCCGATCTATGTCGCCGCGTTGGTGAACGTGCTCGTCGGCAAGGAACAGAAGTGGAGCGCCACCGGCGACCGAACCAAGGTCAGCTCGCCGTTCAACTTCATGATCCCCCAGGTGCTCTTCTTCATCTTTCTCGCCCTGACCTCCGTCGTCGCGATCTACCGCGACCTCGACAACGGATTTCTCACCCTCGCCACGGCATGGAACGTCACCAACACGGTGATCCTCGGCAGCTTCGTGATCGCCGCGATGGGTGAGAGCCGATCGGCGAAGGTGGCCGCTCGGGCCGCGCGCCGGGTCGAGACTGCCAACACGACCATCCGCTCTCCGAAGGAGGTCTCCGCATGACCTGGGCCAGCCGTCTCAAACTCTTCACCGGAATCATCGGTGTGCTCGTCATCGCCGCCGGCCTCACCCTGGTGTTCAACCAGCGGCAGTCCCAGACCACCAGCACGTCCGCCTCCCTCGAAGCCGAGCGCTATCCCGTCGGCATCGACTACGGCGGCACCGTCATCACGAGCCTCGTGAAAGACGGAGACCGGGTCACGAAGGGCGAGACGCTCTTCACCCTGCAGAGTCCCTCCCTGCAGGCCGACCTGGCCAAAGGGCTGCTCAAACCCGAGACCATCACCTACACGGTGACCGATGACGGCATCATCACGCTCACGGCGGCCGTTGCGGGAACGGTGGCGGAGGTGACGACGGAAGCCGGATCCTTCGTGCAAGCCGGCCAGGTGCTCGCGACCATCGACCGGGCGGGCTCCCTCTTCGTCACCGCCGAATTCCGGCTCACGGGTCGCGAGTATTCGCGGGTGGAAGACGGCGCCGCGGTCAAGATCCTGCTGCCCAATCAGACCGTCATCGAGGGCACCGTCGAGTCCATCGATGTCGAGACCGTGCAGGGTGATGCCCAGACCACGGTGAAGGTGTCGAGCGATGGACTCGTGGATGGCGCCTACAACGGGCTCGTGAAACGGGGCACGCCGGTGTCGGCCTCTCTCGCCCTGCGTGACGACGGGATCCTCTCGGGGGTCAGCGACGGCTTCTTCGCCTTCATCCACAAGATCGGACTCTGACCGGTCGGGCCGGCGGGAACCGGGCATGAGAGCCAGGGGCTCCGCAGCTGTGGGGTTCGTCGCCGCCCTCCTCGCCATGGCGGCGCTGGTGAGCGGATGCACACCGACGGGTCCGTCGTCGACATCGTCGGCTGTTCCGACGGGACCGAGCTCCACGGTCTTTCCCACCTCGAGTATCGCGCCCCTCGTCGCCGCGGTGCCCGAGCGCACGATGAAGGCTCTCCCGCACGCGCGTCTGGACGCGGGACTCCTGCCGCCGACCAATCGCTGGTTCAGCGGGCTGGTCTTCGGCACCCCGTCGATGCCCGTCTTCCCGCTTCCCCTGGGATTCCAGCTCTCCGCGGGAGGCTTCGCCTTCGGGGTCCCCACCGTTTCGACGCAGCCCGCCGTCATCACGGGTGGCTTCGCGCCGATCATCAGCGCCGACCTCGGCGCCGACTCCCAGGTCGTCACGGCCTACGACACCGCATCCGTCACCATCGAGCAGCGAGACGGAAGTACCCGACTCGGGCATACCGTCATCGCGGAGGGCTCACCGTTCGTGAGCTTCACCGCGGAGAAGACGATGTCGGTCACGTTCGGGCAGCCGTTCACGAAGGCCGCGGGAACCGGTGCCTGGACGACCGAGATCGGGGGAGTCACCTACGGTCTGGTCTCCGCGGGGGCCCTCGCCGAGGGGGGCGGATCGCTGCGGCTCTCCCACGGGCAGTCGGCGACCTGGTTCGTTCTGTCGACGGGCGGATCGGTGGCCGACTTCGTCACCGCGGCCCGGCATCCGGTCACCGGCACGACGCTGACGTGGGCATCGGGCGGCTCGAAGGCCACCACGGCCCTCTCTTATGCCACGGTCGGCGATGCCCCGACGATCGTTGCCGCGATGCCCCACCAGGCCGCGGCCCTCGCCCCGGGCACCTCCTGCGCCGCCGGCACCTATCCGAGCATCTATGGAACGCTCAGCGCATGCACTGTCACGACCCTCGGCTGGATGACTCCCGCCATCGCTCCGCGCGGCTCGCTCGACCTCTCGAAGCTCAGTGCATCGCAGAAGGCCAGGCTGGCCGCCCAGGTGACCGCGGACGTCGTCTCGACCCGTGACGAACCAGCCGACACCTACTACGGCGGCAAGTGGCTCTACCGCCTGGTCAATCTGCTCGAGATCGCCAAACAGGTGGGGGCGGATGATGCGGCCGCCGCCATCACGACGAAGCTCGTCGCCGCCATCGACGACTGGACCGACCCGAAGGGCTGCAGCACCCGAGACTCCCACTGCTTCGTCTACGACGCCTCGGCGAAGGGGATCGTCGGCCTGCAGCCCTCGTTCGGCTCCGACGAGTTCAACGATCACCACTTCCACTACGGATACTTCTTCTACGCGGCCGGAGTGCTCGCGGCCGACAATCCAGAACTCGCCGCCCGCTGGGCTCCCGTCATCAACCTCCTCGCCGCAGACCTCGCCACCACGGCGAAGAGCAGCTACTTCCCCGTGCAGCGGGTGTTCGACGCCTATGCGGGCCACTCCTGGGCGAGCGGAACCTCGATCTTCGGTGACGGCAACAATCAGGAGTCCAGCTCTGAGGCCGTCTCCGCCTGGAACGGCCTGGCGCTCTGGGCCGCCGCCAGCTCGCAGTCCGCGCTCGAGACCGAAGCCCGGTGGATGCTGTCGGCCGAGGTCGCCTCCTCCAAGGCCTACTGGACCGATTTCCCCCTCGATGCGAGTGTCTACCGGGGTTTCGACCACACCGTCACATCACTCGTCTGGGGAGGCAAGCGCGACTACGCCACCTTCTTCAGCGCCGATCCGAGCACGAAGCTGGGCATCGTGGTGTTGCCGATGAGCCCCGTGGCCGACTATCTGGGCGGCGACCCGGGGCGAATCGCCGCGAATCTGGCCGACTCCGTGCCCAACGGCTACGACGTGGTCTTCGGTGACTTCCTGCTGATGTACCGGGCACTCGAGGGGCCGGATGCCGCGGCATCCGCTCTCGAGGCGACGTCGGTGCTCAACGAGGACCGCATCGACGACGGCAACAGCCGCTCCTACCTGCTGGCCTGGATCATGGTGCACCTGTAGCGGTCGGTCTTGCCTGTTCCCGCCTCCGTGCGCGTTCGGCATCGGATGCCGCGGCTTCGGCGGGCGTCGGTGCGGTGCCTCCCCGGGATCGCGGCTGCCACCACTGCCCCGCGCCGTCGACGGGATAGTCGGACTGCAGCGAATCCACCATCGACTGCATGGTCTTCCGCAGGCCTTCCGTGACGGACTGGGTATCGTCGCCGGACCCGACGGTGATCGGCGTACCGAAGGCGAAGGAGATTTCGACCCCGAAACGTTCCCGGAAAGCCACTGGGTGGTTCTTGGTCATCAGGCGCTGGCCGCCCCAGACGGCGACCGGGATCACCGGCACTCCGGCCTCGGCGGCGAGCCGTACGGCGCCGGTCTTGAGCTCGCGCACCTCGAATGATGCACTGACCCCCGCCTCGGGAAACACCCCGATGAGTTCGCCGGCCCGCAGCGCGGCAACGGCCTCGGCATAGGCCTCCGCGCCGCGTTCCATGTCGACCGGGATGTGGTGCATTCCCCGCAGCAGCCAACCGATGCCGGGCTTGTCGAATGCGCGTTTGGTGGCGAGAAAACGGATGCGCCTCCGGTTGTGCATCCAGGTCGCCCACTCGATGAGCGCGAATTCGAGATAACCGAAGTGGGTCATAGCCAGCACGGCGCCGCCGGTGTCCGGAAGATTGTCGAGCCCGTTCTCACGGCGGCGAAGACGCCAGAACCCGAAGAGACCGCGCCCAAGCGTGATCGCGGAGCGATAGATCGGCTCCGGACGGGCACGGCGGGCAGAAGGCATGCGGCAAGCGTAGAGCCGAATGCTGCGTGTTCGCGGTGTCACTGGCCGAACATGCGCCGCCGGGAATACGCCACGAGAGCCACCCCCGTTCAGGCGTGCCCTTTACTGGGGACTGTCGACCGTTCGAGCCCCCCGGTTAGCGTGAGGTCATCCAAACCTGGGGGAAGCAGTGACAGATCTTGTAGCGCGCAGAGGGGCCGAATCGAGGCGGCACGGTCGCGCGCAAGATCTCACAACCGAGTCGGCGCAGCGCGCCGGGTTCAGCTTCCGTGGTCTGTTCGGTCGCGGGGGCGCACCGGACACCACACGGGGTTGGCGCTCAGAGGCACCCACCGAGTTCGAACTCGGGCGCCAACTGATGTCGCTCGACGAGCGGTTCACCGTGCTCCGGGCATTCGATGTCTTCGGCGAGCTCGATGCCGACTTCGTCGTCGTCGGGCCGGCAGGGATCTTCCTCATCACCACGCGCTCACGAAGTGGCGCGAAGGTCTGGGTCGACGAAGACATGCTCTGGCTGAATGGACGGCCGACCGACCAGGTGCGCGATGCTCGCCGCGCTGCCGACCGGGCATCCGCTCGGCTGAGCGCAATCATGGGCCAGTCCGTTCGAGCGACTCCGGTCATCGCGGTCATGGACCCTCTCTCACTGTCGTTCGGCGGCGACCCTGCGCGTCGCGTCGTCACCCTGCCCGCTGACCTGGTGGCGCAGTGGCTCTCCGAGTGTTCCCGAACGCTCTCGGATAGCGCTGTCGCCTCCCTTTCACTGGTCGCGGAAGAACGCGCCACGTGGGGTTCGCTGCCGAACGGCTCCGGCCTGCTGTCACGGGTGCGCTGAGCGCACTGACTGCGGCGCTGGCACCCTTTCTGGGGCTGCCCGTTCTGGGGCTGCACAGCCTTTCGCGTCGCGTCTAGCCTGAAGAGCATCAGAGCTTGGGGGAGCCGATGGACAACAGGGATGCGGGCGGAACACAACGCACCGCGACTGCGCTGAAGACCGACACATCGGGCACGTTCTCGCCCCCGGTCGACGAGTCCCCGTTCTCCGGCCCCATCACCACCGGTCCGATCCACCCCGGATTCTCGCTCAGCGGTGCTTTCGGCAGCGAACCCTTCGACGCCTCCGCACACCTCGCGGCGCCGGCCGTGGAAACGAGAGTGGATTTCGACCCGCTTCTCGTCAAACCGGACACTACGGCGATTCCGACGACTGCGGCAGGTGCTTCTGCCGCTCCGTCATCTGCGGCATCATCCATCCCGGCGGAATCGGGCCCCTGGTCCATCGAGCCGAACCTGCGGGCGCGCGGCCCGGCCTACGCCGTGCTCCAGGAATGCCTCGTGCGGCAGGAGTCGGCGACGGCGCGGGGGCGACTCGCCCGGGCGCTCGGCAACAACCCACTGCATCCGGATGCCCGCAGCTGGTACAGCGGCGCACTCGGCGAAATCGTAGTCGCCAACGCACTCGCCCAGCTCGGCGAGGCGTGGACGGTACTGCACTCTGTGCCCGTCGGCTCCGGCGCTCCCGACATCGACCACGTGGTCCTCGGCCCCGCAGGCATCTTCACGATCACCACCCACAACCACTCGGGCAAGAAGATCTGGATCGGCGGCAGCACGTTCCTCGTCAACGGCTACAAGCAGGAGCACATGCGCACCTCGGCACATGAGGCCGAGAGGGCAGCCCGGCTGCTCAGCAGCGTGACCGGGCGCCCGGTCACCGTGACCCCGCTCATCGTGGTGGTGAATCCGGCATCGATCGCGACCGGCCGCAAGCGCCCGCGAGTCGCCGTCGTGTCCAGCAACACGCTCCTGCGCTGGCTGCTGAAACGTCCCCGGGTGATGTCGGAGCGCGCCGTCGCCCACTTCTCCATGTTCGCCGAGGAGCGCAGCACCTGGCAGCAGGAGCCGGTGGCAGTGGATGACACCTCCGATCAGCTCGCCCGCTTCGAACTGCTCCGGCTCGAAGTGGATGCCGCCCGCCAGCGTTCCCGCCTGTGGTTGCTCACCCTCGGGGTGGCGGCCATCCTCATCACGCCCGTCGCCATCGCCGAGATCGTGCGCCTGGTGCTCTCGTTCATGGTCGTTCCCGCAGTCTGAGGAGGACGCACGCACCCTGGGCGGCGTACGGTTCATTCCATGACCGAACAGCAGCCCTTCGAGATCGAGCGCACTTTCGACGAGTTCGAACTGAGGCGTTATCCCGAGCATGTTCTCGTGCAGGTGACCGTGGATGGCGATTTCCTGCGTGCCGGCAATCTCGGATTCCGCCCGCTGATCAGCTACATCAGCGGTCGGAACGCCCAGGCCCTTCGCATCCCGATGACGGCCCCCGTGACGCAGGAGCCGCTCGGCGACCATAGCCACACCGTGAGTTTCGTGCTGCCAGAGGGCACCGACCCGTCGACAGTTCCCGTGCCGACGGATGCCGCCGTCGCGACGGTCACCGTCCCGGCCAGCCGCGTAGCCGCCCGCCGTTTCGGCGGGGGATGGACCGATGCCCGTTTCGAGCAGAACGGCGAGATGTTGCTCGCTGCTGTGGAGGGCGCCGGACTGGTGCCGGAAGGCAACCTCTACTTCGCGCGTTACGACCCACCGTGGAAGCCCGGCTTCCTCAAACACAACGAGGCACTGGTGCGGGTGCACGGGTAGGCGTCGTCCACGCGCTAGGTTCGGGAGTCATGGGGCACAACCGGCAGAGGAACATCGCTCTGCTGGTGGCGGGCACGTTCTTCATGGAGAACCTCGACGGCACGATCCTCACCACCGCGGCGCCGAGCATCGGTCGGTCCTTCGGAGTGCCGTCGGTGGCGATCGGCATCACGATCACGGCCTACCTGCTGACGCTCGCCGTCCTCATCCCGCTGAGTGGATGGGTCACCCGGCGCCTCGGTTCGCGTCGGGTCTTCCTCTCCGCGATCGTGATCTTCACCCTCGCCTCGGTGCTCTGCGCGCTCAGCACCAGCCTGCCCGAACTCACCGTCATGAGGGTGCTGCAGGGTGTCGGGGGAGCGATGATGGTGCCGGTCGGGCGCCTCGCCGTGCTTCGCGTCACCGACCGGGCCGATCTCATCCGCGCGATCGCGCTGCTCACCTGGCCGGCACTTGTCGCGCCCGTCGTCGCACCCCTCGCCGGCGGCATCATCACGACCTACGCCACCTGGCACTGGATCTTCCTCATCAACGTGCCGCTCGGCATCGTCGCCTTCGTCGCGGCACTGCGGCTGATTCCGTCCGAGGAGCGAGAGACTCCGCCACCGCTGGACTGGCTTGGCCTTGCGCTCACCTGCACCGGGCTGGGCTCGCTGGTCTACCTCGGATCGCTGCTGGCCGAGCGTGACCCCGGTGTGCTCGCGACGATCGGCTGGGCGGTGGTCGGAGCCGGCCTGATCGGGCTCGCCATCGCGCACCAGCTGCGCGCGCGGCATCCGCTGCTCGACCTTCGGCCGCTGCGCATCGAGACGTTCCGCCTCGCCCACGCGGGCGGATCGCTGTTCCGACTGACCGTGAACGCGGTGCCGTTCCTTTTGCCGCTCCTCTTTCAGGATGTCTTCGGCTACTCGCCGCTACTCTCTGGCGCGCTGGTGCTCTTCGTGTTCGTGGGCAACATCGCGATCAAGCCGGCGACGAGCGCACTGCTCCGCCGCTTCGGATTCCGGGCGGTGATCATGGCGGCCAGTGCCGCGGCGGCCCTGACCATGGTCCTGATGGCGCTGCTGTCGAACGCGACTCCACTGTGGCTCGTGATTGTGCTTCTCACTGCCAGCGGAGTGGCCCGCTCCACCGGGTTCACCGCCTACAACACGATCGCCTTCGCCGATGTCGAGCGGGTCGAGATGACGGATGCGAACACCCTCGCTTCCACGCTGCAACAGGTCGCCGCCGGCTTCGGTATCGCCGTCGGGGCAGTGGCACTGAGGCTGGGGGACTCCTTCGCGAGCGGATCGGGCAGTTTCGCGTTCGCCTTCGCGGTACTCGCGGCTCTCACGGCCCTCGCGACGGTGGAGGCACTCCTCCTGTCCAGGAGCGCCGGGGAGAACATCAGGCCCGCTCGGCGGTGATGGGGTGTCATCGGAGTGCTAAACTTGCAAGGTTGCCGTCCAACGGCCGCGGATAAAGAGAGCTCGCACACTCAGTGACGGGCACCGCGCAACGAGTGAGAGGGGCCATCTATGCCATTAGCACCAGATGCCAAGAAGACGATTATCGACGAGTACGCCACCCATCCTGGTGATACCGGTAGCCCCGAGGTGCAGGTCGCGATGCTGACCGCCCGCATCAAGGATCTCACCGAGCACCTGAAAGAGCACAAGCACGACCACCACTCCCGTCGTGGCCTGCTGCTGCTCGTTGGCCAGCGTCGTCGCCTGCTGGGCTACCTGCAGGACATCGACATCTCGCGCTACCGCACGCTGATCGAGCGTCTCGGACTGCGTCGCTAGTTTCGTTTCTTGGTCGAAAGCCCGTCCTGTTCGCAGGGCGGGCTTTTCGCTGTTCGCGTCCGCTCCAAAGCCGCCCTTCGCTGTCAGTTGGCTGGGAAGCAGCTAGAAGGAATCATCCGATGCCTTTTTGTGTTTACTAGTTAAGTAACAGCACAGAAAGGTCGCCCATGGGAAGAGTGAACGAAGAAGTAGAAGCCGAGAACGGCACCGTTCTCAAATACCAGCACCATGCAAACGGTCGTGGTTTCGTCTCACCGAAAGCGCGAGTACAACCGAGCACCTTTGTGGCGGCGACGGCCTACATCGAGGCGGATGCCCGCATCGGCGACAGCGGCACGATCGGCTCCGGCAGCTGGATCGACCAGGGGGTAATCCTCGGTGAGCGCGTCTTCATCGGACAAAACGTGCATATCGGCCGCGACAGTGTCGTCGGTAACGATGTGCGACTCGGCAGTCACTCGCGCATCGGCGCGAATGTGCGGATCGCCGGGGGAATGCGTATCGACGCAGACGCCCAGGTGCCGGATTCCTCGGTGCTCGGCACCCCGCGCGAATCGGCGATGCCGGTGAAGCGCCCGGCCGGGCAGGTCAGCAGCTATGTCTCGGACCGCGCCGCCTAGACCCGCTTGATCGACAGAAGAGGCCGTCCCCACGGGGTCGGCCTCTTCTTTCTGTCAGCGGGTCTTCACCGACTCGCGTTCGGGGCCCTCGACGATCACGGTGATCGCCGCGGTCGTCGGCACGGTGTCCGTTCCGTGGCCGTCAGTCTCCGCCAGCATCGACTCCTGGTACGGGCGCTCACCAGACAAGACGGCACGCACCTGGGCTTTATCGATCTGGCGGGTCCAGCGGCCGATGAGGAGAGTGGCCACCGCGTTCCCGGTGAAGTTCGTCACCGCACGGGCTTCGGACATGAAGCGGTCGATGCCCACGATCACTCCCACCCCGTTGACCAGGTCCGGTCGGTAGGTCTGAAGCCCACCAGCCAGGGTCGCCAGTCCCGCACCGGTGACGCCGGCGGCGCCCTTCGAGGCGATGATCATGAAGGCGAGAAGGCCGATCTGCGCCCCGATCTCCAAGGGCTTGCCCATCGCGTTGGCGATGAAGAGCGAGGCCATCGTGAGATAGATCGCTGTGCCGTCGAGGTTGAATGAATAGCCGGTGGGCACCGTGATGCCCACCACCGACTTGGACACACCGAGGTGTTCCATCTTGGAGATGAGGCGGGGCAGTGCAGCCTCTGACGATGAGGTACCAACGATGAGCAGGTATTCGCGGCCGAGGTACTTCATCAGGCTGAAGATGTTCACCCCGGTGACCAGCCGCAGCAGGGTGCCGAGGATCACGATGATGAAGACCGCACAGGTGATGTAGAACCCGACGAGCAGCGTCGCGAGGCTGAGCAGTGCGCCCGCGCCGGTGTTGCCGACCACCGCGGCGATCGCTCCGAATGCGCCGATCGGGGCGAGCCAGAGCACCATGCTCAGGATGCGGAACACCAGCGCCTGCAGCTTCTTCACCGCTTCCAGGATGCTGGTGCCCTTCTCCCCGAGGCCCTGGAGCGCAAAGCCGACGAGCAGTGCGACGAGCAGCACCTGGAGAATGCTGCCGGAGGTGAACGACGAGAAGAGGGTCGCCGGAATGATGCCGAGGATGAAGTCCGTGCCGCTGACCGGCTCGCCGACGGCCTGGTAGGTCGAGGTGGCGATGTTGAGCCCGGTTCCGGGGTGGAGCAGGTTGCCGACCACCAGCCCGATCCCGAGCGCGAAGGTGGACATGATCAGGAAGTAGCCGATCGCGAGTCCACCGATCTTGCCGACGGTCGCCGCCTTCGCGATCGACCCGACGCCGATCACGATCGTGCAGAAGATCACCGGGGCGATCATCATCTTGATCAGCGCGACGAACCCCTTGCCGACCGGGTCGAGGGTCTTGGCGAATTCGGGGGCGGCGAGCCCGAGGATCGCACCCGCGGCCACCGCCACGATCACCGCGATGTAGAGGTAGTGGTTGCGGTCGATGCGGCGAAGCATCCCGCGCTTTGTCGTGCCCGGCGTCACTGCCATGGGGTGTCCTTTGTCTCGGAACGTCATTGTGCCCGGCCTACGGATGAGGCGTGCCAGCAGCCTGTTCGATCGAGCGCGGCGGCACTACTTGTGGTCATACTGATCACGAGGAGGGTGGGATTCATGGCACGACCAGAAGAACGGTGGAGCATCGCGAGCAGGGTCTTCGCGGTGCAGCTGGTCGCCGTGATCGTGCTGAGCGGATGCCTCACGCTCGCCCTCTGGCTGGTGTCCCGCCAGTCCGCTGACGACACCGCGGCGCGGCTCAGCCTCGGCATCTCCACGACGCTCGCCCGTGACCCTTTCGTCATCGCCGAGGTTCAGTCTCCCGACCCTTCAGCGAAGCTGGAGCCCTATGCGCTCCGCATCGTGGGCTCGACCGGGGTCGACTTCGTGACGATCATGGATACCTCCGGCATCCGCTACACGCACCCCGACCGTTCGCAGATCGGCGGTCGATTCCTCGGCACGATCGACAGGGCGCTCGAGGGTAAGAGTCTCACCGAGACCTATACCGGCACTCTCGGTCCCTCGGTGCGGGCGGTCGTACCCGTCATGCAGGGGGGAAGGGTGATCGCCATCGTCTCGGCCGGTGTCACCGTGCAGAGGGTCCTCGCCTCGCTCGCTCCGCGCATTCCCTTCGTGATCGGCGCGGCGGTGCTGCTGGTCGCCCTCGGCACCGCCGGCGCATTCATCGCTCGCCGATCGCTCAGCCGGGTGACCGGATCGATGCGACCAGGGGAGCTGTCTCGAATGGTGGGTTATTACGAATCAGTGCTGCACTCGGTGCGGGAGGGCCTGATCCTCACCGATGACCGGGGACGGGTGGTGCTCTACAACGACGAGGCGGCTGACCTGCTCGGCCTCCCGCCGAGCGTGAACGATCGACCCCCATCGACGGTGTCGGAGCTCGGATTGCCGCCCACGATCGCGGCCCTGATCGAGAGCCGGGATCGCATCGTGGAAGAGTCGCATCTCGCCGGGGATCGGGTGCTCCTCGTCAATCAGGAGCCGGCGAGCCCCACGGGCTCCCGCCCAGGTGCTCCGCTCGGAAGCCTCACCACACTCCGTGACCTCACCGAAGTGCAGCGGCTCTCGGGAGAGCTCGAATCAGTGCGCACCCTCAGTGAAGCGCTGCGCTCCCAGACCCACGAGTACGCCAATCGCCTGCACACCGTCGTGTCGCTCATCGAGCTCGGCCGCACCCGGGAGGCTATCGAGTTGATCGCCCAGGAGACCGAGACCAGCCAGTCCCTCGCCGACGATATGGTCGGCGCCTCCTCCGAGCCGGCGCTCGCCGCCTTGCTCCTCGGCAAGGTCGCCCAGGCTGCAGAGCGCGGCGTGCAACTTCGCCTGGCACTGGAAGACGAGCTCGCGGCATCCGTCCTCACGACGTCCGAACTGGTATCGGTCGTCGGCAACCTCGTGGACAACGCCGTGGATGCCGCGAGCGGCAGCGCCACCCCGACGGTCTGGGTGCGTCTCGCCACCGATACCGACCGCGGCGTCTTCGAACTCGTGGTGACCGACAGCGGTGGCGGCATCGATCCGGAATCCGTCGGGAAGATCTTCACCCGCGGGTTCACCACCAAACCGGCTGACCTGTCCGGTCGGGGGTTCGGTCTCGCTGTCGTCCGAGACATCCTCTCCCGCCGCGGCGGCCGCGTCTCGATGGAGTCCACCGGCGCGGAGGGCACCCGGTTCGTGGCCGAGTGGCCGACCGTCGGCGCGGTGGCCCGGTGATCCGCACCCTGGTCGTGGAAGACGACCCGCTCACCGCCGAGGCGCACGCCGAGTATCTCGGTCGGCTCGAGGGCTTCGAGCTTGCGGGCATCGCGCGCACCGCGGCGGCGGCCCAGGCGGCGATCCGCGCGCCCGAGGATCACGGCGGAATCGACCTCGTGCTCCTCGACATGAACCTGCCCGACGGCCACGGCCTCGAACTCGCCCGTCGCATCCGGTCGTCGGGTATCGCGGTCGACATCATCGCCATCACCGCCGTGCGGGAGACGGATGTGGTGCGCACGGCCATCAACGTCGGCATCGTGCAGTACCTGATCAAACCGTTCTCCTTCGCCGTCTTCCGTGATCGCCTCCAGTCCTACCTCGCCTATCGCCGCCAGCTCGAATTCTCCGGCTCGTCGACCACTCAAGCGGACATCGACGGGATGCTCGCCTCCCTTCGGCCTTCGGCTCCCGCCTCCCTGCCCAAAGGCCTCGCGGCATCCACCCTTGCGGTCGTCATCGGCTATCTGAAGGAAGCCCAGGTGCCGGTGTCGGCGGTGCAGGCAGCGGCCGCGCTCGACCTCTCCCGGGTCACGGCCCGGCGCTATCTCGAGCACCTCGCCGACGAACAGCGAGCCACTCGCACACCGAGATACGGCGCCCCGGGTCGACCGGAATTCGAGTACCGCTGGGTGAGCTGACCCGGCGGCTCCGTCGGAGTCGCATCCCAGCCGATGCTCGATAGCATTCACGCATGGCTTTCTGGAATCGTGCGCCCGTCGACCGGTCCCTCCCCAAGGATGATCGTGGCTCTGGCTCCTTCGACGACTACAAATACGACCTGCTTCCCAGCAACGCTCGCACGACCGTGCGCCTCGCGAACAGCGCCCCGTGCCAGGAAGAGATTCAGCGCATCGTCGACAGTGGTGAGTCTGAGCTCGAGACCGCCATTTCGCGCCGGAGCATCGAGGAAGAGCGCACCGATGCTCCGATGGACATCCGACTCTTCTCGGGCTCCCGGGTGACCGGTGTGGTCGGCACGATCCCTCGCGGGCTGGAACCTGTGATCGACGAGGCTCTCGGTCGCCTCGACCGTGCGGGCAAGAAGGCGCGCATCCCGGCATCCGTGCAGAAGACGAAGAACGGATGGCGCGTCGATCTGCTCATCGGCCAGACGCGCTGACGGCCAGACGCGCTGACCCCGCCGAGGCATAAAGAAGGCCGGATCGGGTCCCACCCCGTCCGGCCTTCTTGTATTTCCCCCCAGTGAACGAACAGAAATAATCCCCCGATGACTTCTGCCCTCTTTCTACAAGTGATTCGTGGCTCTCGCGGTTTCGGTTTGCTCCACTTCGAAAATTGTCGTGGGAAAATAGTTCATGGCCATCTCTTCGAGAAGCGGTCGGGCATCGGCGCTCACCGAGGGGCGCGGCAGCGGCCGCGTCATGCGCTGTGTCGCCGTGGTCGTGGTCGCCTTCGGCATCCTCTCCGGCTGTTCACCGTCCGCGGCCGTGGCCGAGCTCACGCCGGCAGAGCGATCAGTCATCCGCGAGAAACTGCTGGCGCAGAATTGGAAGCTCGTGACCGCGCGGTTCCCGTTCGCGACTCGTCCAGAGGTGAACGTCGTCTACACGACGGATGACGGCAGTTGGCCGGGATCGATGGTGGGCTGCTTGCGCGCGGCCGGGTTCACCGTCTACGTCGACGGACGCTATTTCCAGTTCGGCAGCACCGCAGGGCGATCCACCGAGGACTTCGCCATCGGCACCTACCTCTGCAGTTCCCGCTATCCCCGGGTCGACGATGTCATGCGGTACCTCGACCGCGATCGGCTCGAAGCACTTTTCCACTACCTCGTCGGAACGGTGCGACCCTGCCTGTTGCTCTCGGGCGTGCCGTCGGAGCCTCCTCCCTCCCTGTCGGTGTATCTGAGGGGAGTCGACGCGCGCACCAGCTGGAACCCCTATCGGCTGGCCTGGAGCAGCCCCGTTCCGGCCTCACGGCTTGCCTTCCTCGAGCAGCTCTGTCCCTCGCGGCCCGCCTGGTTGGACGTGGCCGAGTGATAAGGCGCGATTCGGTCGCCCGACCAATCACCAGATTGCGCTGGCACACTCACGCCATGGTCCGACTCCGCCCGGTTGCGCTGACTGCTGCGGTGCTCGTGGCCGCCGCCGCACTCAGCGGGTGCGCGCCGACGGACGGTGATTCGGGTGCCGCTCCGCTGACGGATCGGCAGCGCGCCAGCATCCGCACCACGATCCTCGACGCGAAGTGGTCTCAGGTCGCCGCGGAGTACCCCGAGGCCATCCGCCCGAAAGTGACGATGGCGCCGACAGTTCCCGACCACGACTGGCCGGCAGCCATGGTCGCGTGCCTGAAATCCAGCGGAATCGTGGCCTACGTCACCAACGGCGTTCCTACCTTCGGCAGCGCGGGCCAGACCCCGCTCGAGGTGGCGGTGCGGTACTACGGGTGCGAAGGGGCGCATCCCTCTGAATCGCAGGTCGCGTCGTATTTCACCCCCGCACAATCGGTGGCTCTCTACGACTACTACCTGCAGGTGGTGCGCCCCTGCCTGCTCACGGCGGGGGCCCCTTCGCCGGCCTCACCCGACAGATCTGCGGCGGAGGGCCTCGCCGGTCTGGCCGGTTGGAACCCGTACCAGGTCATCTGGACGAGCAGTATGCCCACCACGACCCTCGCCTACCTCCAGCGCCGGTGCCCGCCGACGCCGTCCTGGCTCAACCTGGAGCCGTGACGCCGATGGGTCGCCGCACAGTCGCCGTCATCGCGGCCGGGCTCACCGCTCTCATGCTCGCGGGATGCGCGGCGGCGCCGCCCACCGATCCACTCGGCCCCCAACGGAGGCAGCAGATCCGCCAGGCCATCCTCGATGCGCACTGGGCGGATGTGGTCAGGGACTACCCCGATGCACTGCGACCGGAGGTGCCCACCGTGCGCCCGGTTCCCGACAACGATCATTCTGCGGTGTTCTTCGGCTGTATGCGGGAGAGCGGAGTGCCGGCATCTCCCAGCGACAACGGCTTTCGCTACAACTCGAGTCTCGGCCAGTCGCTGCTCGAGTTCAATTCGGTGCGGTACGTCTGCGAGTCGAGCGCTCCGAGCGAGTCGGAGGTGGTGTCCTACCTCAGCGGAAGTTCCCGTGCAGCGCTGTTCGACTACCAGCGCAAGATCGTGAGGCCGTGTCTCCTTGCCGCCGGCGCGCGGTCGTCTGCACCGCCCGACGGAGGGCCGGCCTATTACCTCTCCGCCGCGCTGGCCGCGTGGAGTCCCTTCGCTGAGGTGCTCGCGTCCAAACCTCGCGCCGACACCGTCGCCTACCTCGAGAAGCGGTGCCCTCCGCTTCCCGCCTGGCTGGACCTCACGGATACCCTTCCCGCCGCCCACACGCCGGGCTGATCGCCGCGGGATGGCGGGCGAGTCCCGGCTCGGGTGGGTTCCCGGAGGCCGCGTCCGCGCCCTGATCCGATTCGGATCGACCCGCGTTATCACTCCCAGCCCACGGTGCGAGAATTTCGGGCATGCACAGGCTCCCGGCATCCGCTCGGAAGCTTGCCGTCGCCATCGCCGTGTGTGTCGCGCTGACGGTGTCCTCGTGTGCCTCGCCGCCGGCGGTCGTGCCCCTCACGACCGCTCAGCGCACCGAGCGCCTCCAGCAGGGTTTCGACCGGTACTGGAGGACCATCGCCGACCGGTATCCCGGTGCCGTGCGGCCCGAGGTGTCCATCCTGCAGATCCAGGAAGGAGGGAACCTCGCGGCGGTGCTGCGCGCCTGCCTCAGGCGGCAGGGTGCGACCGGGGTGTCGGTCTCCGCGGATGGCACGATCGGGGTGGATCGCTCCGCCACGGTGTTGACGACCGCCCAGCTCGAGAACCAGGACATCGCGCTCTTCACCTGCACTGTCGAATACCCCAGGCGAGATCTCTACGACTCGTTCCTGAGCGATTCGCAGCTCGGCGCGCTGTGGGACTACTACGTGGGATTCCTGCAACCCTGCCTCAGTCTCTCCGGCCATGCCGTCTCGGATGCGCCCACTCGCGCGCGATTCATCTCGACGTTCTACACGGCGAAACGCTGGAACCCCTATCTCGGAGTCTCGTTCGTCACTGCGCGGCCCGGAGATCGCGACATCCTGCAGCGCTGCCCCTCCAGCCCGGGCTGGATCAGGAACTGAGGGTCCCGCCCCCGCCTCACTCGCGCTTGCAGTCGGACGCCCAGAACGGCCGAACGCTCAGGATCGCCGGGCATGATGAACCGATGTTCCGACGTCACCCCATCCTCAGTCTCGCGACCGTTGCGTACCTCGCGATCGTCGGATGGATCACGCTCGGCCCGCAGCCCATCAACACGGGCAACGGCTACTGGCTCTGGAGGGCCCTGCGCTTCTTTTCCAACCACGACTCGACCCGCTGGCTCACCTACGACCGCGTTGAGTTCCTCGCAAACGTCGCGATGTTCGTGCCGATCGGCATCTTCTTCGTCCTGTTGTTCGGGCGCCGGCTCTGGTTCATGAGCGTGATCAGCGGAGTCCTGCTCACCGTCGCCATCGAGTTCGCGCAGCGATTCATCCCCGGCCGGGTCAGCGACGTGCGCGACCTCGTGGCCAACAGCCTCGGCACGGTCGTTGGCGTGCTCGTCGCCCTGGTGCTCACCCAGGCGAAAGCCCGGCGACTGCGCACCCAGCGCGCCTGACCGCCGCTAGCCGCCCGAGCCGTTCCGCACCAGGTCGAGCGCATACTGCTCCCACCACACTCCGGCCTTCGGGCCGCCGTTGCACGTGCCGTCGCTGTCGCCCGGATGCTTCACCCAGAGCAGCGCGTCGAGACTCGTCGTGCCGGCACTCACGTGGGGATCCTGGCCGAGCGCGGCACCGGAGGGGTTGCACCAGGTGCCCTTCCACCCGTTGCCGTTGCGGGAGACATCCACGACGAAGTGTTTCTTGCCGATGAGCGCGGAGAGTGATTCCGCGTAGGCGCGCTCCTGGTCGACCCGGTAGAAGTTGGAGACGTTGGTGAAGAACCCGCGGGTATCGGCCACGCCCGCCGCCTCGAGGAGGCCGGCCATCGTCTCCGTCTTCACCCAGTGCGAGTTGCCCGCATCGAGGTAGACGGTGAGCCCGGCATTCACGAGGTCGTGCACGGCACTACGGATCACGGCGGGCCGGGAACCGACTTCGGCGGCGCACTTCTTCTCGGTGAGCATGGCAAGCGAGTCGGGTTCGACCAGAATCACGGCGTTCGAACCGCGCAGCGCGGTGGCGATGGCGCGATTCCAGGTGGCGTAGGCGCTGGCGGAGAGCCCCCCGGCCGAGAGTCCGCCACAGTCGCGATTCGGGATCGCGTAGGTCACGAAGACGAGGGTGCGCCCGGCCGTTTTCGCCGAGGAGACGTAGCCGGCGAGCAGGGGGCCGAGCTGGGCCGCACTGTACTGGTCGCCGAGCCAGACCGCGGTGGGCTGCGAGCTGATCTTCGCGATGGCTGCCGCATCCGCATCCCGGGAAGACTTCAGCCGGGCGGTCGCGCTGCTGGCGTGATTGTGCGGATCGACGAAGAGGCCGCCAGCGAAGACCTGAGTACTCGTGAGCGAACTCTCGGCGTCACGGATGCCCGGGGCGGCCGCGGTGACGGACGGGGAGGGAAGCGGGGGAGGGGATGCTGTGCACCCGGCCGTCGCCAGCATCAGGAGTGCGGAGAGCGCCAGTCCGCCGAAACGGAGCCTGGTTCGCTGCGCGGGCGTCATCCCCGTGCTTCGTGTCTCACTGTCGGTCACGAGTGTGGCCCCCGCCCTGTCGTCGCTCTAGTTTCGCACGCCGCGGATTTACGCCGGTGCGGCAGCTGTGCGGGCATCCGCCGCGCCGGGAGTCCGCCATGCCCTAGGTGCGAACAGGGGCGGCTGGTAAGGTATACGAGGTTGTCTGGATCGGTCTGTCGCGTGCGGCAGTCGCCCGGCGGCCACTGGAGCAGGCTGGCACGAAGCTGGTCAGTAGTGGTGAACTCCTGAGTCTCGACGGATTCAGTGCTTTTCTACTGTTGGCCAGAGCTGTGTGTCGCTGTGGACTACCCGCAGACGACACCATCGCCAAAGCGCCGCAACTATGTCGTGCGCCCCTTTCTGCTGAGACTCCTGCTCCCCGATGAGTCGCGACCCACACGGGGTTACGACATAAAACAAAGGAGACACCCCCCTATGGAGGGTCCAGAAATCAAATTCGCCGAAACCGTCATCGATAATGGCAAGTTCGGCACGCGGACGGTCCGTTTCGAGACCGGTCGCCTCGCGCAGCAGGCACAGGGTGCCGTCGCCGCGTACCTCGATGAAGAAACCATGATCCTGTCCGCCACCTCGGCGGGCAAGCACCCCCGCGACGGCTTCGACTTCTTCCCGCTCACGGTGGATGTCGAAGAGCGTTCCTACGCTGCCGGCAAGATCCCCGGCTCGTTCTTCCGTCGTGAAGGACGTCCGTCGACCGAGGCCATCCTCGTCTGCCGCCTGATCGACCGCCCGCTGCGTCCGACCTTCGTCGAAGGCCTGCGCAACGAGGTCCAGATCGTGATCACCGTCCTCGCCATCGCGCCGGACGAGTTCTACGACGCCCTGGCGATCAACGCGGCCTCCGCGTCGACCCAGATCTCCGGCCTGCCGTTCTACGGACCGGTCGCGGGCATCCGCCTCGCCCTCATCCCCGGCTCGAATGGGGCAGACCAGTGGGTCGCCTTCCCCAAGTATTCGCAGCTCGAAGAGGCCGTCTTCGACCTCACCGTCGCCGGCCGTCTCACCACGGACAACGACGGTAACGAAGACGTCGCGATCATGATGGTCGAAGCCGAAGCCACAGAAGGCAGCTGGGACCTCATCAAGGGTGGAGCCATCAAGCCGGACGAGACCGTCGTGGCCCAGGGCCTCGAGGCATCGAAGCCCTTCCTCAAGCAGCTCATCAAGGCGCAGCTCGAGCTGGCCGCACAGGCTGCGAAGCCGATCGCGGACTACCCGGTCTTCCCGCCCTACGAGCAGGCCACCTACGACGCCGTCGCCGGATTCACCTACGACGAGCTCAAGGGCATCTACCAGATCGCCGACAAGGTCGAGCGGCAGAACGCGGATGACGCCCTCAAGGACCGCGCAAAGGGTCACGTCGACGGTCTCATCGAGTCCGGCAACCTTCCCGAGTCCGCTCGCGGCCAGGTCGGAGCCGCCTACAAGTCGGTCACCAAGAAGATCGTCCGCGGCCGCATCCTCACCGACGGTGTGCGCATCGACGGCCGTGGCCTCTCGGACATCCGTGCCCTTGACGCCGAGGTGCAGGTCATCCCGCGCGTTCACGGTTCGGCGATCTTCCAGCGCGGCGAGACCCAGATCCTGGGTGTCACCACGCTGAACATGCTCAAGATGGAGCAGCAGATCGACTCCCTCGCCCCGGTGAAGAAGAAGCGTTACCTGCACCACTACAACTTCCCGCCCTACTCGACCGGTGAGACCGGCCGCGTCGGGTCGCCGAAGCGTCGCGAGATCGGGCACGGCTTCCTCGCCGAGCGCGCCCTCGTGCCGGTGCTGCCGCCCCGCGAGGAGTTCCCCTACGCGATCCGCCAGGTCTCCGAGGCGCTGTCGTCCAACGGCTCCACCTCCATGGGCTCGGTCTGCGCCTCGACTCTGTCGCTGCTGAACGCCGGAGTGCCGCTGCGCGCACCGGTCGCCGGTATCGCGATGGGACTCGTCTCCGACGAGGTCGACGGCCAGACCCGCTACGCGGCTCTCACCGACATCCTCGGTGCGGAAGACGCTCTCGGCGACATGGACTTCAAGGTGGCCGGAACGAGCGAGTTCATCACCGCGATCCAGCTCGACACCAAGCTCGCCGGACTCCCGTCATCCGTGCTCGATGGCGCGCTGAAGCAGGCCAAGGAGGCTCGCACCGCGATCCTCTCCGTGCTGAACGCGGCGATCGACGCCCCGGACGAGATGGCCCCGACCGCGCCCCGCGTGATCTCGGTGCAGATCCCGATCGACAAGATCGGCGAGCTGATCGGCCCGAAGGGCAAGACGATCAACCAGATCCAGGATGACACCGGAGCCGACATCTCGATCGAGGATGACGGAACCGTCTACATCGGCGCTGTCGATGGTCCTTCCGCCGAGGCGGCTCGCGCGGCGGTCAACGCCATCGCGAACCCGCTGAACCCCGAGGTCGGCGAGCGGTTCCTCGGAACCGTCGTCAAGATCGCGACCTTCGGCGCCTTCGTGTCGCTCACCCCCGGCAAGGACGGACTGCTGCACATCAGCGAAGTCCGCAAGCTCGCCGGTGGAAAGCGCGTCGAGAACGTCGAAGACGTGCTCGCGGTCGGCCAGAAGATCCAGGTGGAGATCACCAAGATCGACGACCGCGGAAAGCTGTCGCTCGCTCCGGTCGAGGCTGACGAAGCCGAGGCCGCAGACACCCAGGGCAGCGATGCCGGCGCCGAAAACGTCGACACCTCGTCCGAGGGTGGATCGACCGAGGTCTAGCCCCTCGCTGGTCGAGTAGGCCGTCCGCGGCCGTATCGAGACCGAAGCCCGCCCCGACATCACTGTCGGGGCGGGCTTTTCTCGTCTGTGCTACTCGGACCGAGAGCTACTCCCCGCCTCAGGCAGCGACTGCTACCCAGCGAGCCCCAGAATCTCGATCTCTTCGTCCAGAGTGAGCCCAGCGCGTCGTGGGCGATCGAGCCCTCGAACCATTTCGTCATCCAGCACCCGGGAGATCGTCTCTCCGAGCGGACGGATGGCGCCACCGGCCGCCAAGAAGGCGGCGTTGCTGCGCGTGGCGAAGCCGGAGTCGGAGAGGGGCAGCCACAGGGGCAGGGACCGTGGTCCAGACCAGTACCGCACGTCCTGGGCGAGCAGTCGGGCATCATCGATGGTCGCGAATCGGCCGGTGAATCCCACGATATCTGTCGCCTCGGACAGGAACCCGGCCAGTGAATGGCTCTGGCCGACAGCGTTCACAGTGCCGACCACCCGGTTGTGACCGGCGGTCACGATCCAGGCGGCCAGATCGTCGACGTCGATTGCCTGCACGAAACGGCCCGTAGCGGCCGGAACGAGGGCTCGACCTCCGCGGCTCAGCCGGGCCATCCAGTACCCGAAGCGGTCGCTCGGGTCTCCGGGGCCCGCGATCAGTCCAGGCCGCACGATGAGCAGCTTCTCACACACCCGGGCCGTCGTGGCACGTTCCGCGGCGACCTTCGCATCGGCGTATTCGGTGAGGTCGGTGGGGTCGACCAGCTCGGCCATCTCATCCGCTCCGGGCTCGTCGTTGCGCCGATATACCGACACAGTCGATATCAGGGTCCAGTGCCGCGCACGGTGGGCGAGCGCGTGGAGTGCGGACTCGACGAGGTCCGGTTCATACGACAGTTCAATGACCTCGTCCCACTCCCCGTCGAGTCGGTCGTAGGCACCCGGGGCGCTCCGGTCGGCCCGGATGAACCGGACCCCTTCCGGCACAGCGCCGGATCTACCGCGGGCGAAGCAGGACACCTCAGCGCCACTCGAACTGGCTTTCCGAGCGATTTCTCGCCCGAGCCATGCCGTACCGCCCAACACCAGCACACGTCGCATGCTGACCAGTAAACAGCACCGGCACTGGGCTGGCGCCAGTGTTCGCCGAGGGCTGGGCCGCCCATTCTCTCGCCCTCACCATCCACTCGGGAGCCGATGCGGGCTGCAGCGGCGCCACGTCGCAACGATTCCCGAGTCGGTGAGGGTGTAGGTCTGAAACGCGTGCCCAGCCGCGGGGAACGCGCGCCCAGCCGACCTGCGTAACTCCTGCAGCATCGAGCCGCGACCGTCGGAAAAGCTCCCCAACGCTGGACCCGACCTGAAGTGCAGGAGTCACGCACGGGGATGACGGATTCCGAGACCGTCGAGGTGCGAGCTGCTGGACCTCCGGAGTCAGTCGGCGGGGGTCTCCGCCGTGCCCATCAGCTGCGCCCGGCCGACGATGTGGCCGCGCAGCATGAACCCCAGCACCGCGGGCGTCGCGCCGGCGGGGATGTCGAGGTGCTCGACATCCAGGGCGCTCACCGTGAAGAAATATCGGTGCTCACCGTCCCCGGGCGGGGGAGCGGCGCCGGTGAACTCCTCTGCGCCGAGTTCATTGGCCATCACGACGGCCTGCTGCGGCAGGGAGCCACCCGCGGCGAGTTCGGTGGTCGAGGCCGGGATGTCGCGCACGGCCCAGTGCCAGAATCCGCTCCCGGTGGGCGCGTCGGGGTCGTAGACGGTGAGCGCATAGCTCTTCGTGCTGTCGGGAGCGCCACTCCAGCGGAGGGATGGCGAGCGGTTGCCGCTGTCGCCTCGCACCCACTCGGGCAATCTGTCGCCCTCTGCGAAATCGGAGCTCTCGAGCACGAAGCTCGGCACCTCGGGCAGTCGCCAGTTGGGGTCGTTCGTCATTGTGGTGTCCTTTCCATTGGCGAAGGGCCGCCCGCCGATAGTGACGGCGGAGACGGCCCTTCTGTCGCCGGTTTGAGTCCTGGCGAGACTGTGTCGTCACCACCGTACGCTGTGGACGGAGGCTACTCAGGAGTGGTTGGCTCCTGCACGATTCGAATGTAGACATCGCACCTCGGTGCCACCAGTGGGCGACCCGAAAAACAGATGTCCATCGAGTGAATTCACAGGCGGGCACATCCGGTCTCGAGCAGGTAACAATTCGGCCGACGCGGGCCAGATTTAACACCGTCGACCTTGATTTGTCACCATCGACATCTATTGTCGAGATCACGGGGGCGTCGTTCGAATCCGCGCGCGGTGCTCCTGCGTCCGATGTCGCGAACGTGAGGCGAGAGAGAGTTCAAGGGATGGTCATGGTGCAGCTATTGCCGCCCGACTCGGTCCCGTCAGTCCCGGCCACATCGTCACCGATAACATCGGCACCGGCCACATCGGCACCGGCCACATCGGCAGATCTCCCGACACTCGAGGTGTCCCTGCCGATCCGGCGGCCGCTGGGGCAGTCCGCACTGAGAGTCTTCCCGCTCGCGATCGGCGGCAACGTCTTCGGGTGGACCGCTGACGGCGGCGCCACCAACGACATCCTCGATACCTATTTCGATCACGGCGGCAACTTCATCGACACTGCCGATTCCTATGCTGCCGGGCGAAGCGAGATCATGATCGGCAACTGGATGCGTGATCGCCGACTTCGTTCGGGCATCGTCGTCGCGACGAAGGTCGGCAAGAGCGCGGACAATCCGGGTGTCACAGCGAAGGCGATCAGCCGATCGGTCAATGCGTCACTCGAGCGACTTCAGACCGACTACATCGACCTGCTCTATCTGCATGTCGACGACGCGGAGGTGCCGTTCGAAGAGACGCTCCTCGCGGTGGACGACCTGATCCGGGCGGGCAAAGTGCGCCACTTCGGCGCGTCCGACCACTCGAGCAACCGTCTGGTCGAAGCGCGGGTGATCGCCGCGCAGCTCGGAGTCGCTCCGATGCTCGCGGTGCAGAACCACTACAACCTGATGCACCGCACAGGTTTCGAGGGCGACCTCGCGCGCGTCGCGTCCCAGCAACGCCTCGCGGTCATGCCCCGGTTCGCTCTCGCGAGCGGATTCCTCACCGGCAAGTACCGCACCAAGGCCGATCTCGGCAAGAACAACCGCGGCACCGAGCTGGCCAATCATCTCTCCAAGCGCGGTCAACGGGTGCTCGCGGTGCTCGACCAGGTCGCGCGGGAGCAATCGTCCAGCGTGGCGACCATCGCTCTCGCGTGGTTGCTTTCGAAGCCCGGCATCGTCGCCCCGGTGGCGAGCGCGAGCCATCCGGAACAGGTGCTCGAGCTCGTGGCTGCCGCGAAGGTGCAGCTCGGCCGACACCAGGTCGCTGCACTCGACAGGGTCTCCGCCTGACCCGTTTGCGCTCGAGAGGTTCGCACCTGGCAAACCTTCACCGATCAAATCTGCACGCGACAGATCCGCGCCTGATCACACTCAGACTGATCGAGCGCCGGGGCGACCGGCCGTGACTAAGCCGTGGTGCGTTCGAGAACGCGGTTGACGACCCGCACGTAGGCGGTCGTCGCGGCGATGGGGTCTCCCGCGTAGCCGCCGGTCATCACGCCGTCGCGAGCGAGAACGAGTTCGTCTCCACCGTCACCGGGCAGCGGATGTCCCAGCTGCTTGAGCAGGTCGCTGAGCGTCTCTGCGTACCACTCACGGTGATCGGAGACGATCACGCGAACGGCGTGACGTGAGTCGGTGAACTCCGTCGCCGCGTTGATGAAGGCGCACCCGCGAAAACCGGGGGAGATGACATCGGCGACGGTCAGGTCGATGAGGGCACGAAGAGCCGACTGCGGATCACCCTTCTCGCGGATGAGCTCCTCCACCTGCTCCTGAGCCAGGCTGTGTCGCTGGGTGATGTACTCCACGATGAGCCGGTCTTTCGACCCGTAATGCTTGTAGAAGGTGGCCTTCGTCACGCCGGATTCGCTGATCAGACGGTCGATTCCCACACTGCGGATGCCGTCGTCGTAGAAGAGCCGGTTGGCCGTCTCGAGGATGCGGCGTTTCGCCGGGGCCACCGAGGCGTGGTGTGTGCCGGAGCCCCAGGGGGCACGCTGGCCGATCGGATGCGTATCAACAATCGGCACAGCGTGGCTCCCTTGGGCTAGTCGGCTAGGTGTCCTCGAAGCCGTTCGGCAGCTAACCGGACGTTGGGGGGATGTCCGGTGTTGTTGCCCCGCAAATTTCGGGTTTGCGGTTCTTTAGTAAATACGGTCACTCTGCTCGGGTGCAGGGTATCGAGAAACCTTCGGGTGGTTTGCTCGACGTCAAAACAGTAACACGGAGTTGAGGACAGACAACTCTGTTTGTCCTCTTTATTCCGCTCGTTCTATCCCCCAATACGGGGGTCAGTCCTTCAGCTTGAGCGCGGTGTGGTGACGTAGGCTCGGTTCAATGACCGGTGCTGTCCCGCTTCCCCTCGACCTCGCTGAACTCAGCATCGATTCCTCGGGAGACTCGCTCGTGCGACGCAGCGTGCTGCCGAGCGGCGTGCGTATTCTCACCGAGCACGTCCCCGGAGCCCGCAGCGCCACCGTCGGTTACTGGGTCGCGGTGGGTTCCCGGGACGAGCTGCCACAGACCTTCGGCAGCACCCACTTTCTGGAGCACCTGCTCTTCAAGGGCACTGCGGCGCGCTCCGCACTCGACATCGCGGTGAGCTTCGACGCGGTCGGTGGCGAACACAACGCCATGACCGCGAAGGAGTACACCTGTTACTACGCGAAAGTGCAGGACCGGGACCTGCCGATGGCCGTCGAGGTGCTGTCGGACATGGTCACCTCTTCTCTCATCGATGCAGAGGAGTTCGAAACCGAACGCGACGTGATCCTCGAAGAACTCGCCATGGCCGACGACGATCCCTCGGATGTCACGAGTGAGCGATTCTTCGAGGCTGTGCTGGGAGACCATCCGCTCGGCCGTCCCATCGGGGGGAGCCCGGAGACGATCCGTGCGGCCACCCGAGACTCGGTGTGGAACCACTACCGAGCGAACTACCGCGCTCGCGACCTCGTGATCACCGTCGCCGGGGCCGTCGACCACGATGAACTCGTCACCAGCGTGCAGCGTGCCCTGACCGCGGCTGGCTGGCACCTGGAGACCGAAGAGGCGCCGGTGCCGCGCAGGGACGCCACTCTCGGCGTCATCCAGCGTGGAAGCCCCCTGGTGGTCGTGCAGCGACCGATCGAGCAGGCGAACATCCTCATGGGAGTCTCCGGCATCCCGGCCTCCGATGACCGCAGATCCACCATGGCCGTTCTCAATTCGATTCTCGGTGGCGGCATGTCGTCGCGACTGTTCCAGGAGATCCGCGAGAAGCGCGGCCTGGCCTATTCCGTCTACTCCTTCTCACCCAGCTATTCGGATGCCGGAGTCTTCGGCCTCTACGCCGGCTGTTCTCCGGCAAAGGCCGGACAGGTCGCCGAGCTTCTTCTCGGCGAGTTCCGTCGCCTCGGCACCGGCGGCGTCACCGACGACGAGATGCGCCGCGCCGTCGGCCAGCTGAGCGGAGCATCCGCTCTGGCGCTCGAAGACTCCGACACCCGGATGTCACGTCTCGGCCGCTCGGAGATCACCCTGGGCGAATACGCGGATCTCGACGAATCACTTCGTCGACTCGCGCTCGTGACCCCCGACGACGTGCGAGAGCTCGCGGTCGAGCTTGCTGCGAGGCCGCTGTCCATCGCCGCGGTCGGCTCCGTCGAGGCCTCTGTGTTCGATGGCATCGTCGACCAGCCCCAATCCGACTGACCTCAGCTTCATCCCTTTCGACCGGTAAGAGGAACAACGATGTCCCACTTCATCTATCTCGTGCGCCATGGCGAGCAGCAGGACGCCGAACACGGCATGCCCGATGGCCCGCTGTCCGGCCGCGGAATCCGCCAGGCCAAACTCCTCGCCGACCGGCTGAGCGGTGTGCCATTCACCGGCGCCTGGCATTCACCCCTGCAGCGCGCGGAAGAGACCGCCACCATCATGACGGCCAGTATGCCGAGCCTCGACTCCAAGCCGTCAGCCCTGCTCTTCGACTGCATTCCCTCCGGGCCGACTCCCGACATGCCCCACGCCTTCGACTCCTTCTTCGGCTCGGTGACCCGCGACCAGATCGACGCCGGCGAGGCACAGATGGCGGATGCCGTCAGCGAATGGCTCACTCCGGCGAGGGAGGATCGCCACGACCTCCTCATCACCCACAACTTCGTCATCGCCTGGTTCGTGCGCGAGGTGTTCGACGCGCCGGCCTGGCGCTGGATGGGACTCAACCAGGCCAACTGCGGACTCACCATCATCCGGGTGCGTTCCGCCAAGCCGCCCGTGCTGATCACGCACAACGACCTCGGTCACCTGCCGGCGGAGTTGCGCACCGGCTTGCCAGAGGGGCAGCCCTTCTAGAGCACCTTCCGATACCGGTTCGTGGCGTTGGGATTCTCGTTGTAGGGCGGGATGTCGCTGCAGAATCACTGAATGATCTGCGCCGCCTCCACCAACCGGGTCTCGATCCGCGACAACGTCTCTCGAAGATTCGTCGCCTGCTCCTCGGGCCCCGCCCTCCTCAACCGACGAACTTCCTCGTGGTCGATCGACCTGACGAGTAGAGCAATACTCGCCAACTCGCGCGCGGCGTCAGGGTTGGTGATTATTCGTGTGCGGAGGTCCGGGAACGCGTCGAACGCGCGACGGGCAAACTCTGTCACGCGCTCGCGTTCCGTTACCTCGAAAGGTCGGCGGTGAATCTCCCACCTGAGCACGTCGAGTGTCCGGGCCTCGTGACAGTACCGACCCATTTCGGTGTGCTGCGCGATGATCGTGGAAGGAGTCGACTCCTCCGGCCACATTTCGACCAGATACTGTTCGAATACGGTCTCCTCCCCGTGAGCGCAGTCCATGTCGGAGATCGCGAACCGAACTCGGTACCATCGGTCGGTCTCGACGGGCAATGCGGCCTCGTCGCCCCGCGCCTCCCATCCCGTCACACGGACTTCACCCGAGGCAAAGAGCGATACCTCCACAACGTCACGCCAACTCTCGTCAAGACTGGCAGGCCGCGCGGAATGGATCCGCACAGCGACGGGAAGCTGTCCACTATGGCGAGCAGAAGTGAGGAGAAGCGACTGTGGACCAAAAAAATAGGCGATGGAGGTCCCCAGTTCTGTGTCGTACAGCCCGAGGTTCGCTGCTCCTCCCGGTTCGGTCGATGACGGATCGTCGACCTGGAGATAGAACTGCGAGTAGTCCGCATCGACGGAACAGGTCAGATCGATAGTCGAGTAATCCACACTGTCATCCTCTCAAGACGAGGCTGCCTTCGCATCACGCATTCGCGGCTCGCCGACGAACGCGATCGTCAGGAATTTCTGCCTAAAGCTCTGGGGTGGGGCTTTCCTAGAGCACCTTCCGATACCAGTTCGTGGCGTTGGGATTCTCGTTGTAGGGCGGGATGTCGCTGTAGCCGCTCGACCGGTAGAGGCCTCCGGCCGCCGCAAGGCTCGCGTTGGTGTCCAGGACGAGCTCCGTGGCACCGAAGGCACGTGCTCTCGACTCGAGTTCGGCGAGTAGTGCCCGACCGAGACCCCGACCTCGGGCATTCGGGCGCAGGTAGAGGTGTTTCACCTCGTAGCGGAGTCCGTCGACGCCCACGGACTCGAGCAGCCTGATTCCGCCGCATCCGAGCGGAGAATCGCTCTCATCGAGTGCGATGAGGAACACTCCCCGCGGTTCGATGAAGTCCTCGGTCACCGGGAAGGTGGTGCGATAAAGGCCCTGGGTGGCGGGGAATCCGGCGGCTCGGCCGGCGAAGTATTCGGTCAGCAGTTCGTGGGCGGCCGGCTCGTCGACCCGCGATTCTCTCCAGCGCAGCATCCGACCAGCCTATGGGGGCGGGCTTGGTAGATTTGAGCCATGACAAAAACCGTCGCCATCGCCGGCGCGACCGGGCGCATGGGGCAGCTCATCACGCGCCTGATCGGCGACTCCGCAGACTTCGAGCTCGTCGCCAGTCTCGATTCGCGCTCCGCTCTCGACGATATGCTCGTGGCCGATCTGGTGGTGGATGTCACGGTGCCGGCCGTCAGCCAGGGCATCGTGGATTTCGCGGTCGGACACGGCAAGAGCGTGCTGGTCGGAACGAGCGGCTGGTCGGCGACCCGGATCGTCTCGCTCGAGAATCGCCTCATCGCCGAGGGGACCGGCGCCGCGGTCATCATCATTCCCAACTTCTCCATCGGATCAGTGCTCGCCACATCGTTCGCGGCGATGGCAGCCCGCTTCTACGACTCGATCGAGATCATCGAGTCGCACCACGCCACAAAGGTGGACTCCCCCTCCGGCACCGCTGTGCGCACCGCTGAGCTGATCGGAAACGCCCGTTCCGCCCTCGGGCCGGTGATCGCTCCGCATGCCGACCAGCGCGCCAGAGGCCAGCAGGTGTCGAGCGTGCCGATCCATTCACTGCGGATGCAGGGCATCGTGGCGAAACAGGACGTGATCTTCGGCGGCACGGGGGAGACCCTGACCCTGAGCCACGAGACGCTCGACCCGAGCTCGTACGAGTCGGGCATCATGCTCGCCCTTCGCGCCCTCGGATCCGCTACCGGTGTCGTCGTGGGACTCGACCGCCTCATCAACCTCGGTTCCGCCGATCCGGAGCCGCCGGCGGGCATCCCGAGCGATCTCGAATGAAGGGTCGAATCGCGGCGATCGTGATGTCCGCACTCCTGGTGCTCTACCTGGTCTTGGTACTTCAGCTCGCGATCCGCCTCATCGCCGTCGACAACGGCATCTCGAAGACCTTGGGGATCGCACTGCTGGTGCTTCCGCTGATCGGCGCCTGGGGCCTCGTGGCCGAGATCCTGTTCGGCGTCCGCACCCAGCGCCTGGTGCGCGAACTGGATGCGGCGGGCGAGCTGCCCGTCGACTCCCTGCCCAAACGCACCAGCGGTCGACCGGAGCGTGCCGCCGCGGACGCCGAGTTCCCCCGGTACAAGGCAGCTGTCGAAGCCGACCCCGGCAGTTGGAAGGCCTGGTTCCGGCTCGGGCTCTCCTACGACGCGAGCGGGGATCGCAGCCGTGCCCGCCGATCGCTCAGGCGCGCGATCGCCCTGGAGCGCTCGACCCGCTGATCGCCCGGGTTCTCGCCGCTAGGGCAGGAACGCGTCGATCGCCTGCTCGACGGTCTCGTCCCGAAACACGAAACCGTCAGCGATCAGCTTCGACGGCAGGATCTGCTGGCTGCTGAGCAGCAGCGCCGGTCCGGCATCCTGCAGCGCGAGATCGATCACCCAGGACGGCGCGACAAAGGGATACCAACGGTGCATCCGCTTCGCCACGTGGTGGGAGATGCGATCGGAGGTCGCCGGGGTGGGGCCGACGAGGTTTACCGGGCCGCTGAGTTTCGATGTGAGCAGGTAGCGGATGGCGGCCGCCTCGTCGTAGAGGCTGATCCAGGGCCAGATGTCGCCGCCGGTGCCGAGACGGGTACCGAGGCCGAGGCGCGTGAGCGCCATCACGGGCACCAGCGATCCGCCGTTGCCGATCACCACTCCGGTGCGGAAGGTCACCAAGCGGGTCTTCGCCGGCCGCAGCTGCGCGGCCTGTTCCCACGCCTCGACGACGTCGCCGAGGAATCCCGGCCCGCGCTTGGACTCTTCGGTGAGGCGCTCGCCCGGCCGGTCACCGTAGATTCCGACCGCAGATCCGCTGAGGAACACCTTCGGCGGGGTCGTCGCGCGCGCCATGGCCTCGACGAGCGTGCGGGTGGCCTGCACCCGAGAATCCAGAATCTGCTTCTTGTAACCGCGGGTCCAGGGCAGCCGACCGATGGATGCCCCGGAGAGGTTGATCACCGCGTCGACTCCGTCCATCACGCTCGCGTCGAGCATGTGGGCACTGGGAGCCCAGTTGATCTCCTGGGGGGACTTCGGCTGCCGGCGGACCAGCGAGAGCACCTCGTGCCCGTCATCCTGCAACTGCCGGGTGAGTTCGGCGCCGATGAATCCGCTCGCACCCGAGATGAGGATGCGCATGGGCTTGCGCACCGGGGCCCTTGGCGCTCTGGCCTTACGAGGGGAGGGGGCGGCGGCCGAGGGCAGGTCAGTTGTGGGCACTATGCGAGATTAGCTTCGAGTGTGATCGGGATGCCCGCCAACGCGCGCGAAACCGGGCAAGTCTCCTTCGCCCTGGCCGCGATCCGCGCGAAATCCTGTTCGCTGATGCCCGCCACCTTTGCGCTGACCAGCAGGTGACTTCCCGTTATCCCGGCGCCGGGATCGAAAGTGACCGCCGCGGTCACCTGGAGGCTCTGCGGCGGGGTGCCGAAACCGGCGAGCGCGTTGGCGAAGGCCATCGCGAAGCATGCCGAGTGTGCAGCGCCCAGCAGTTCCTCCGGATTGGTGTGGGCGGCCTCACCGTTGGCTCTGGCGGCCCAGGTCACGGGGAAGTCCGCCGCGGCCGATGAGTCGAGCCTCGTCCTGCCCGATCCGCTCGTCAGGTCACCGTTCCAGAGCGTCGTCGCCTCGCTGGTCACTGCCATGGCTTCAGACTACGCGCGGGGGTCGGCCTTTGGCCCAGTCAGCCCGACCCGAACGAGAAGCAGATAGAGCTGGCATCCGAAGCAGTAGTCGAATACCGAGTTGAGAAATGCCGCGATGAAGGCCGCCGCCGCGAAGATCACCAGCCCGAAGGGCACACCGGCGAGGTGCAGCACGACTCCGACCAAGGTCACGACGAGGCCGACCCCCTGCGAGAACGTCGGCGGCTTCGGGTCTTCGAGGTGGGTCGGTGCACCGAGCCGGGGGCGAACCAGGGCGCGGAACAGCCAGCCGTACGGGTGGCGGGAAACACCGGCGAAGGCGCCAAAGGCGAAGAGCGCGGTGATGATCGCGAAGAGGATGAACGCGGGTTGGCCGGCACGTTCGCCAACCGTCGCAGCGGGAACAGCGGACGAGGCGAGGGCGAGGGCGATCACCACGAGCAGGAGCACGGCGGTGATGCCCGCGCTGAAGCGCGGTCCGCGGGGATCGATGCCCGTGGTGCCGGGCTTCGCAACTAGTGCCTGCTTCGATGCGGAAAGTGGTTTCGTGGCGCTCATGGGCACCCTTTCGTTCGGGGTTTCGCTCAGGCGGCTTCGAGGATTCGGCCGAGTTCGGCGCGCACGTCCGCGATGCGGGGTGCGCCACCGATCCGCGCACGCACGGCGCCGTTCGCATCGAGGATGAAGGTGGTGGGGGACTGAAGCAGGTTGAAGCGGTCCGCGAGATCGGGACGCGTGGTGACATCGACATCCACGTGGGTGATGCCGGGCAGTTCGGCCGTCAGCGCACCGAGAAGCGAGTTGGTGGTGCGACATGGCGAACAGAACTCGGTGGAGAACTGCAGCAGCGTCGCTCCCGAGCCCGCCACGGCATCCGCCGAGAGTTCTGAGACGTGAATGCGCTCGTCGCTTCGGGTGACTGTACGGATGCGTCCGGTGGTCGAGCGCCAGACGAGGCCGATCACTGTGGAGGCCGCAACGAGGGCGACCAGAACGACGGCGATTCCGAGGGGGTTCATAGTGCGTTCCACGCTATCCGCGCGGCCTTCGCGATGCCGCTGTGTGACGCGGGGTTACACGGTTCTGTTCTGCGTCTCGCGTTGGTGGGAGCTGCGGCGGCCGGCCACGACGGCTGCGGTGGCCGGATACGGCGCCCAGAGCGGATCTCGGCGCTTTCCCTCGGCGTGTCTCATCCCTCAAACGGCGAGTCGCCCGTTTGGTCCGCTCTCAGCAGGAGATGTCGCCTCCTCCACAGCGCTCGACAGCCACATCGTCTCCACCGGGAGGACCGGAATTCCCCGCGTCGCCGGGACCGCGATCATCATCGGCTCATGTCATCGCTCGAATCTTCTCTCCGATCCCTCGGTGGCGTCGCCCACGTCCGGACCCTCGGCGAAATCGGAATACCGCATTCACAGGTCGAGCGCGCGGCTGCCATCGGGAGGGTCGTGCGAGTGCGGCCCGGCGTCTATGCCGCTCTCGACGCCCATACAGAACTAGTTCGAGCGGCCCGGGTCGGTGGTCGGCTCGCGGGAGCCTCGGCGGCGCGGGCGATGAGACTGTGGGTTCCGCCGGACCGCGGGCTCATAGTGGAAGTATCCCGGGGTGCAACTCACCTGCGGGATCCCGATGATCCCCATCGAGCGCTAGACCGAAATCGCGGGGACGTGCGGATCCTGTGGACCGGCGCGCCGCGGCCTTTGCGCCATTCAATCGGTGTCGCTTCGATCGCGGACATGATGAGGCAACTCGTCGACACCGAACCGGACGAATACGTCGTCGCGATCCTGGATTCGCTTCTGCGCCGCACAGAGACCTCACGTTTCGACCTCGAGGCCGCCGCGATCGGGCTGTCCGCAAGGGGACGTTCGCTGCTTTCGCTCGTCGACGATCGCGCAGATTCGGGGTCGGAGAGCGTGGTCAGGGTGCTTCTGGCTCAAGCGGGGTGCGCGGCGACTCCCCAGGTGCGCATCCCCTTCACGGATCTCGACCGGATAGATCTCCTTGTCGGCGATCGACTGGTCATCGAGTGCGACAGCGAGCAGCACCACGGCGGTCGCGAGCAACGTCTTCGGGACCTTCGGCGGGATGCCGCTCTCGCCTGCCTCGGATTCCTTGTGCTGAGGTTCGACTGGCGGCAGATCCTCTTCGAGCCAGCCTCCGTGGTCTCTGCTGTTCTCAGGTACGTCGAGCTCGGTTTGCATAGATTCTGAGTGGAATCGAACTGGCGGCGCGTCACTGCGGCCAAGGGCGGACTTCCCGGCGGCGCGCTGTGCCAGGCGGTCGACACGCCGTTCCTCGCGGCGAAGATCCGCCCTGGGCGACAGCAGTCCATCGCGAGCTGCACCCGCGAGCGCGATACCCTGTAACTCGTGTCCACGTCTCACAATCCCTTCGGCCAGGTGCTCGTCGCGCTGGTGACCCCTTTCACCGCAGAGGGCGAGGTCGACTGGGCGGGCGTGGAGAAGCACATCGACGATGTGATCAACGCCGGCGCCGACGGCATCGTCGTCACGGGCACCACAGGGGAGACATCCACTCTCACCGACCCGGAAAAGCTCAAGCTCGTCGAGGTGGGCAAATCAGTCGCGGCCGGCCGGGCGAAGATCATCACCGGCGGCGGATCCAACGAGACCGCCCACGCGATCGAGCTGTACAAGCACAGCGAGAAGGCCGGCGCCGACGCCGTCATGATCGTGACCCCGTACTACAACAAGCCGACTCAGGCCGGTGTCCTTACCCATTTCCGCATGATCGCGGATGCGACCGACCTGCCGGTGATCCTGTATGACATCCCCGGGCGCACGGGCATCCCGATCCGTTACGAAACGATCCTGCGCGCGGCGAAACATCCCAACATCAAGGCGATCAAGGATGCGAAGGGCGACTTCAGCGAGGTCAGCCGGGTGCTGAACCAGACCGACCTTCTCTACTTCTCCGGCGATGACGCCAACGTGCTTCCGCACCTTGCGATCGGCGCGACCGGTCTCATCGGGGTCACGGCGAATATCGCCGCCGCACCGTACCGGGTGATCGTGGATGCGGTGAACGCGGGCGACCTCGCCACCGCCACCGCAGCGCATCAGCAGCTCGAGCCCCTCGTGCGCGCAGTGATGACCCACGTGCCCGGCACCGTCGCCGCAAAATACATCCTGCACGGCCTCGGCCGCATCGACAGCCCGCGTGTGCGGCTGCCGCTCGTGGGCCCTGAGGACTTCGAGGCCGCCCAAATCGAAGACGAGATCGCTCTCGTCGGCGAGATCCCCGGGGTCGACCTCTCGAACTTCCGCCCGGACCGCAATGCGGCCGCAGGCGGAGCCTTGCCCAAAGTCGCCGGGACCACGCGATAACAGCCTGAAGAAGGGGGCTAAAGACCCCGAAGATCACCGAACAATTTGGATCCCATGAACTCACCGGTATACGAACCACGTCCTCTCGCACCCGCAACGCTGCGCGTCATCCCCATCGGCGGTCTCGGGGAGATCGGCCGCAACATGACCTCGTATGAGATCGACGGCAAGATCCTCATCGTCGACTGCGGTGTGCTCTTCCCAGAGGAGAACCAGCCGGGGGTCGACCTGATCCTGCCCGACTTCAGTCCCATCAGAGACCGGCTCGACGACGTACTCGGTGTCGTGCTCACGCACGGCCATGAGGACCACATCGGTGCGGTGCCCTACCTGCTCAAGCTGCGTCAGGACATCCCCCTCATCGGTTCGACGCTCACGCTCGCGCTGATCGAGGCGAAGCTCAAGGAACACCGCATCACCCCGTACACGCTCACCGTCGCGGAGGGTCAGTCCGAGAAGATCGGCCCGTTCGACCTAGAGTTCATCGCGGTGAACCACTCGATTCCGGATGCGCTCGCCGTGGCCATCAAGACCGCCGCCGGAGTCGTGCTCCACACGGGTGACTTCAAGATGGACCAGCTTCCCCTCGACGACCGCATCACCGACCTGCGCGCCTTCGCTCGCCTCGGTGAGATCGGCGTCGACCTTTTCCTCCCCGATTCCACCAACGCGGATGTCCCCGGCTTCACCGCCCCGGAGCGCGACATCGGGCCCGTGCTCGAGTCCGTCATCTCGAAGGCGCCGCGCCGCGTGATCGTGGCGAGCTTCTCCAGTCACGTCCATCGTGTGCAGCAGGTGCTGGACGCCGCCCACGCCAACGGCCGCCGTGTCGCGTTCATGGGTCGTTCGATGGTGCGCAACATGACCATCGCCGCCGACCTCGGCTACCTCAAGGTGCCGGCCGGCGTGCTCATCGACGCCAAGAAGGCCGCGGACCTTCCCGACAACAAGATCGTCTACATGTCGACCGGGTCGCAGGGCGAGCCGATGGCCGTTCTTGCGCGCATGGCCAACCTCGAACACCAGATCGAGGTGGGCAAGGGCGACACGATCATCCTCGCCTCGAGCCTCATCCCCGGCAACGAGAACGCCGTCTACCGCGTGATCAACGGCCTCACGAAGCTCGGCGCGAACGTCGTGCACAAGGGCAACGCCAAGGTGCACGTCTCCGGGCATGCCTCGGCCGGCGAGCTGCTCTACGTCTACAACATCCTGAAGCCCAAGAACGTGCTTCCGGTCCACGGCGAGTACCGCCACCTGGTCTCCAACCAGCAGCTGGCGATCGCCACGGGCATCCCCGAGGCGAATACGATCATCGGCGAGGACGGTATCGTGATCGACCTCAAGGACGGCGAGGCGACAGTCGTCGGCCAGCTGGACCTCGGCTTCGTGTACGTCGACGGATCCTCGGTGGGCGAGATCACGGATGCCGACCTCAAGGACCGCAGAATCCTGGCCGAGGAGGGCTTCGTCTCCATCTTCGTGGCGATCGACGCGCAGACCGGTCGGGTCATCGTCGGGCCGGAGATCCAGGCCCGCGGTTTCGCCGAGGACGAAGCGGTCTTCGACGCGGTGAAGCCGCTCATCGTCAAGGCGCTTTCGGATGCCGCCGCGAACGGCACGCGCGACACGCACGCCTTCAGCCAGGTGATCCGCCGCACGGTGGGCCGCTGGGTGAACTCGTCACACCGCCGTCGTCCGATGATCGTGCCCGTGGTGATCGAGGCCTGACTCCGCGCTGGTCGAGACCCGACACCGGGCGGGTCGAGGCCTAACGCCGTGCTGGTCGAGTAGCGAGCGCCAGCGAGCGTATCGAAACCCGACGCGAGGTCTCGACGCGGCCGCAGGCGGCCTACTCGACCAGCGCACCTCTGGCGGTCGAGACCTCATCCTCACGACTGATCTTTACTCACCCCACTTCCTCTAGGGTGATGGTGGAACTGTCGGTCGAACACTGGGGTTGCTGTGGGAATTGCGCGCAAATGGGTCTTCCCGATCATTCGGATCATCATCTTTCTCGCCATCGCGGCGGCCCTCGTGAAGATGGCGTTCTTCTCCGGGGCCATCACCGCGACGGATCCCACCGTGCCGACCGCCCAGATCGAAGAGCCGGTCGCCACCGTCGAGATCGGCACGATCACCAACGACGTCACTCTCAAGGCAACCGTGTCGGCGGATGCCGCGGTGCCGGTGAAGGCGACGTTGGCGGGTGAAGTGAAGAAGGTGCTCGTGGCGCCGGGCGAGGCCGTCGTCGCGGCGACTCCGATGCTCACTATCCGCTCAGAAGTGCCCTCCGCCGATGGCACAACGGTGGTGTTGAAGACCGTCACGGTCACGGCGGGCTCGGTCGGCATCCTCTCGTCGTTTCCGATGATCGTCGGCCAGGTGGTGGCCGTCGGAGACGTGATCGGGCAGGTGGCCCCGCCCACATTCAGCGTTGGCGGGTCACTCTCGCCCGAGCAGCAGTACCGGCTGCTCAACCGCCCGACGGAAGCCCAAGTGGCGATCACGGGGGGCCCGGCGCCGTTCACCTGTACCGGTCTCACGATCTCGTCGGCCCTCGCTGGGGCGACGGCCGACACCTCGACCGCCGACAGCGGCGCGGGCGCTGCGTCGACGGGCGGCACCACCATCCGTTGCGCCGTGCCCGCCGCAGTCACCGTCTTCAGCGGCCTCGCTGCCAAACTCACCATCTCGGGAGGCGTTGCGAAGGATGTGCTGGTGGTGCCGATCACGGCCGTCGAGGGCAGTGCCCAAAGCGGCGTGGTCTACACCCAGAAGACCGATGGCTCGACCGAGAAGCATCCGGTCAGCATCGGGTTGACCGACGGCACCAACGTCGAGATCACCGCGGGACTCGCCAAGGGCGACCTGATCCTGCAGTTCGTGCCCGGTGCCTCACAGTCCCCGGATTGCGCCGATCCTCGGTTCGCCGGTTCGCCGGAGTGCCAGGGCGTTGGAGTGGGCGGGTGAGCCTGCTTCGGCTCGACGAAGTAACACGTTCGGTGCAGCTTCCGGATGACGAGACGCTCGAGATCCTCAAGGGGGTCACCCTCGATGTGGCGGTCGGCGACCACGTGTCGATCGTTGGACGCAGCGGATCGGGCAAGTCGACACTGCTCAACCTGCTCGGGCTTCTCGACAGTCCCACGTCGGGGAGCATCTGGTTCGACGACCGGCTCACGAGCGAGCTGTCGGGCAACGCGCGCGACCGGGCTCGGGGGGCCGACATCGGCTTCATCTTCCAGCAGTTCAACCTGCTCGGCGGCCGCACTGCCCTCGAGAACGTGATGACGCCGATGCTCTACGCGAGCGGCAGGCAATTTTGGCGTCGACGCCAGATCGCGACCGAGATGCTCGAGAGAGTCGGGCTCGGTGCCCGTCTGAACTCGATGCCGGAGAAGCTCTCCGGCGGGGAGCAGCAGCGCGCGGCGATCGCCCGGGCGCTGATCCGGCGTCCGAGGCTGATCCTCGCCGACGAGCCGACCGGTGCCCTCGACATCGAGACGGGGGCGAGCGTCATGGGGTTGCTCGACGACGTGGCCGAGTCGTCCGGTGCCGCCCTGATCACCATTACCCACGACGTGAATGTCGCCGCCCTCGCCCGCCGGCACTATCGACTCGATAGCGGACTGCTGTCACCGATCGACGTGGCGAGGGTGCTCTCGCTCTCGGTGCCCGAGGTCACCCTGTGAGCGGGTCGAACCGCCAGTCACCCCTCGCCGCTCTGGTCGGATCGTTCTCCGAGGCGTGGGCGGAGGTGCGGATCCATCGCACCCGGGTGCTGCTCAGCCTCATCGGGGTCGCGGTCGCCGTGACGGCGATCACGTCCGTCGTCGGCCTTGGAGCGATTGTCGAACAGTCGCTTCAGGTGTCGAACGAGCGCAACGGCGGCCGCCCGGCCGCCCTCGGGATAGCGGCCTATTCGAACAGCGGTGCGGCCTTCGACGCGACAGAATTCGAGACGACGCTCGATTCGGCGATCGACCGTTACAAGATCCGATATCACACCGGTTCGCTGAACGGACAGCTCTCTGTGCAGTTCGTGGGCGGGGCATCGATCGTCAACACCATGGCGATCGACGTCGACTACGGCACCATGCACCGGGTGTCGGTGAAAAAAGGCAGTTGGTTCGTCGATGCGGATGTCGATCGCCTCGCACCGGGCCTCGTGGTTAATGGTCCATTCTGGGCGCTGATGGGGTCACCCGATCTCCGGACCCACCCGACGGTACGCCTGCTCGGAGCGCATCCGGTCACCGCGGTGGTCATCGGCGTGAATGCTGCGCAGGACGGTGACATGCCCGGCATGATGATGCTGACGGATGCCTTCCGTGCGGTCGCCAATCCGGCGGACTATGCCGGCCAGGTGCAGTTCGAAGCCTGGGTGCCTCCGTCGATGGCCAAGAAGCTGAGTTCGCGTCTCCGGTCGGAACTCTCCGCGTCAGTTCCCGCCGGGGTGGATGTGCAGGTGAATCGACAGGACTATGCCGCCTACGGTGACGATCCACTCGGTCCGATCAGAATCGCTGTCGGGGGAGTGGCCGGCCTCGTGCTGTTTCTCGGCGCACTCGGGCTGGTGAACATCTCCCTCGTGACCGTGCGCCAGAGGATCCGAGAGATCGGCATCCGTCGGAGTTTCGGCGCAACCGCTGGGCGAGTGTTCTTCGCGGTGATGATGGAGAGCGTGGTCGCGACCGCCGCCGCGGGTGTGGTCGGCGTGGGAGTGGCCGTCGCGATCGTGGAGAATCCCTGGGTACAGGAGAAGCTGTCACAGGGGCTCACCGAGCTTCCCTCCTTCCCGATCGGTGCCGCCCTGTTCGGGCTGGGGGCGGCGACGATCGTCGGCGCGCTCGCGGGTCTGCTGCCCGCGATCGCGGCCGTGCGCTTCAAAGTGATCGACGCCATCCGCTACTGACCGCTGCGAGGTCTCGACACGGCCGCGGGCGGCCTACTCGACCAGCACACCCGCGCCAGCGAGTGTGTCGAGACCGGGCTTTCGTCACCCCGGCCTTACCTTAGAAACATGGCTACGAGCACCAGGTCGACCCCGCGCGCGCGCTCCACTACGCGCGCCTCGACCCGCCCAACGGGTAAGGGCACCACGCGCAAACTGCCGGTGATGAAGACGGCCCCGTCAGACCAGCCCGGGCTGATCACCGTCGCGTGGCTCGCGCTTGCTCATGCCGTGGGAGGCGCTGCCAGAGTGCTCGGCCGCGAGACCCTTGCCAAGGACGAGCGCCGCGATGGCGTGCCGTTCTTCATTTTCCTGCTCGCCGTTGTCGGTGCGGTCGTCGAGTGGTTCAACCCCGCTGATCCGATCGCCGTCGCGCTCGACTCCTACACCTTCGGCGGGTTGTTCGGCCGGGTCGCGTTCGCACTCCCGGTGATCATGCTGCTGTTCGCGGTCTGGCTGTTCCGGCACCCGTCGTCGGTCCACGACAACGGACGCATCGGTATCGGCCTCGCGCTGATGCTCACGTCGATCAGCGCAATCTGCCACATCTTCGGTGGCGCACCGCAGCCCTCCGGCGGTGTCGAGCCGCTCGCCCGTGCCGGCGGAGTCGTCGGTTGGGTTCTCGCCGGTCCGCTGCTCGCCGTGGGAACGGCCTGGCTCGCGGTTCCCCTCGTCTCGCTGCTGCTGCTGCTCTCGCTCTTCATCATCACGAAGACTCCGCCGAATCGCACCGGTGCGCGCCTGCGGGAGCTCTACGCCTACCTGTTCGGCGCCCAGGTCGCTGAGCCGACCCCGACCAGGGTGCTGCAGAAGGGCCTCACCGCCGATACCGGCGACTTCGGATCGCTCGGCGATCTCGACCTCGAGGGAGAGGACTCCGGATCGCTGCCCTGGTGGCGTCGCAACAAGAAGCGCGAGGACGAGCCGGCGTTCGACAGCCCGGTCATCCCGAAGGACTCCAGCCCCAAGGACCAGGGAGCGACGGAAGTCATCGATCGCACGCGGCGCGATGAGGAGTTCGGTGCTGGGCTTCTCGATGAACTCGTCGAGGCCGAAGCGGCGGTCAAGCGTTTCACCGGCGAGGTAGCTCCGGTCACCGGCATCCGCGACGACGGTCCGTTGGTTGCCGACCTGCTTCCGGGATTCGCGGCGACGGCCTCGGCGAAGGGAGACCTCGGCGAGTTCGCGGCGCCCAAACCGAGCGCCCCGACCGCGCCGTACCGTCTGCCCGCCGCATCCAGCCTCGTGCCGGGCACGCCGCCCAAGTCGCGCTCCGAGGCCAACGACGTGATCGTCGCCTCGATCACCGAGGTGCTCAAGCAGTTCCAGGTGGATGCCCGTGTCACCGGTTTCAGCCGTGGGCCGACGGTCACCCGGTATGAGATCGAGCTCGGGCCCGGTGTCAAGGTGGAGCGCGTCACGGCGCTCACCAAGAACCTGTCCTATGCCGTCGCGAGCAACGAGGTTCGCATCCTGTCGCCGATCCCCGGCAAGAGTGCCATCGGCGTCGAGATCCCGAATGCCGACCGTGAGATCGTGTCCCTCGGCGACGTGTTGCGCTCCAAAGCCAGCACCTCGAGCGTGCATCCCATGACGATCGGTCTGGGAAAGGATGTCGAGGGCGGATTCGTCGTCGCCAACCTGGCGAAGATGCCCCATCTGCTCGTCGCCGGCTCCACCGGCTCCGGCAAGTCGAGTTTCGTCAACTCGATGATCACTTCGCTCCTAATGCGTGCGACGCCCGCCCAGGTGCGCATGGTGCTCATCGACCCGAAGCGGGTGGAGCTCGCGCCCTACGCCGGCATCCCGCACCTCATCACGCCCATCATCACGAACCCCAAGAAGGCGGCGGAAGCACTGGCCTGGGTCGTGAAGGAGATGGACATGCGCTACGACGACCTGGCCAGCTTCGGCTTCCGTCACATCGACGACTTCAACGCCGCGGTGATCGCCGACGAGATCGTGCTTCCGGCCGGCAGCGAGCGCTCCCTCAAGCCCTACCCCTACCTGTTGGTCGTCGTCGACGAGCTCGCCGACCTCATGATGGTGGCGCCGCGGGATGTCGAGGACTCGATCGTGCGCATCACCCAGCTCGCGCGGGCATCCGGCATCCACCTCGTGCTTGCCACTCAGCGGCCTTCGGTCGACGTCGTCACGGGACTCATCAAGGCCAACGTGCCGTCTCGGCTGGCCTTCGCCGTGTCGAGCATGACCGACTCGCGCGTGATCCTCGACCAGCCCGGAGCCGACAAGCTGATCGGGCAGGGCGACGCGCTGTTCCTTCCGATGGGAGCCTCGAAGGCCATCAGGGTGCAGGGGGCGTGGGTGACCGAGAGCGAGGTCAACGCCGTCGTGCAGCACGTGACGCGCCAGGCTCGACCCGACTATCGCAACGACGTCGCGGTCTCCGCCGAGAAGAAGCAGATCGACGGCGATATCGGCGACGACCTCGAGGTGCTCCTCGCAGCAGCGGAGCTCGTGGTGAGCACGCAGTTCGGCTCGACCTCGATGCTTCAGCGCAAGCTCCGGGTGGGTTTCGCGAAGGCCGGGCGACTGATGGACCTGCTCGAGTCGCGGGAGATCGTGGGGCCGTCGGAGGGATCGAAGGCCCGCGACGTGCTCGTCGCGCCTGAGCAACTGCCGGGAGTTCTCGCGAAGTTGCGCGGGGAAGACGGGCCGGCCACCTCGGCAACGGACGACCGATACTCGGCCGATCCGGTGGGTGACTCGACGAGCGGATACGATGAGGTGCACGTGAACGCGGACGAAGACGCCTGGAATCTGACCGGCAGGGAGTGAGAATCATGGCATCGCCAGAATCTCCTGAACAGTCCGATCCGGTCGTTCCCGTCAAGCGTCCGAACCCGATGCGCGGTCGGGTCGCCCGCGCAGGGGACACCCCGGCGAGCACCGGCAACATCGCCAATATCGTCACCGTGGTGCGCATCTTCATGGCACCGGTATTCATCTGGCTCCTGCTGACGGACGGCGGCGACCTCGGCTACCTGAGGTACATCGCCGCCGGACTCTTCGTGCTCGCGATCGTCACGGACACCGTCGACGGAATTCTCGCCCGTCGCCAGAACCTGGTCACTGACTTCGGCAAGATCCTCGACCCGATCGCCGACAAAGTGCTCATCGGCGGCGCTCTGGTCGCGCTGTCGATCCTCGGCGAACTGTGGTGGTGGGTCACGATCGTGATCCTGGTCCGCGAATTCGGCATCACGATCTTCCGGTTCGCCGTGATCCGCACCCGGGTCATCCCCGCCGTCGCCAGCGGCAAGCTCAAGACCGTGCTCCAAGCGGTGGGTATCTCCCTGTTGCTCTTCCCCTTCTGGACAGCCGTGGGCGACTGGGAGCACTGGGCGGGCTGGATCGTCATGGGGGTCGCGCTCGTGCTGACCGTGGTCTCCGGTGTCGACTTCGTCGTGAAGTACCGCCAGCAGAACCGCGTCGCAACGGCCTGAGGCATGACCGGGCAGCGCACTGCGGATGTCGCGGCAGAGGTCGTCGCCATCCTGATCGAGCGCGGCCTCACCATCGCCGTCGCAGAGTCGCTCACCGGGGGACTTCTCGTCTCGGCGCTCGTAGACGTGCCCGGGGCGTCCGCCACGGTGTTCGGTGGGGTCGTCGCCTACAACACCGCGATCAAGCACAGCGTGCTCGGTGTCGACGCGGATCTTCTCGCCGAAAACGGCCCGGTGGATCCCGAGGTCGCCCGGCAGATGGCAGACCGGGTGAGGACCGTTCTCGCAGTGGATGGTGCGGCGGCAGACATCGGATTGTCGACAACCGGGGTCGCCGGCCCCGGGCCCCAAGACGGGCAGCCGGCGGGCACCGTCTACCTCGGATTCGCGATCGGCGAGGATGTGAGTTCGCTGAGACTCGAACTGGGGGGAGACCGTGGGGCTATCCGAGACGAGACTGTCTCCGAATCACTTACACGGTTGAGAATCGCCCTCGAAACCCGGTGAACAGCTCCGGGAATCTTTCTCGTTTCGATCTCGTTACATCACAGTGATTCACAAGCGTCATACAGATGTAGCTGGTTAGTGTTTTACCTACCGGTGGTTTAGTGTTACTGATCCGCTGGGCCGGAATTACCCGGCAGCATCCGTGGTTATCGTTCGTGTAGTCGTTTTTACGACGCAGTCGTTTTAGAGGAGGAGGGTCCAATGGTTCTAGTTCGTCAAGAAATCGGTGACGTGCTCCGGGACTTCCGCCTGCAGAAGGGCCGTACCCTTCGACAGGTCGCGAGCAAAGCAAGTGTTGCTCTCGGCTACCTCAGCGAGGTGGAGCGTGGCCAAAAAGAGGCCAGCTCCGAAATCCTCGCTTCGGTCGCGGATGCACTCGAGACACCGATCTCAGTCATCATGCGCGAGGTGGGCGACCGCCTTGCAGTAATCGAGGGAATCAACATCATCCCCGACACCGTCCCCGACGACCTCGTCGCGGATTTCGACGCGGGACTCGTCACGCGCTAAGGCTTACCGAACCGGCACGGTGTGGTCGGTTTGTGGAACGAATGCCCGGCTCTCCTGAGCCGGGCATTCGTCTTTCAGTGGGTCTCCATCCGCGCGCTGGCCGGGCTTCTCGCCTCCCGGTGAACCCTGGTCGAGTAGCGTGCGCAGCGACCGTATCGAGACCCCGATACGCTTAACGGATGCGCCTCAGCCAGTTCTGGACCGCCGTTTCCGACGAGTTCGGCGCGGCCCTCGGTCGCGCCCTCGTGCACGATCTCGTGCTCGGCGAACTCGGCGATCTCACTGCGGAACAGGCCCTCGCAAAGGGACTCGACATCCGCGGCACCTGGCTCGCGCTCTGCCGCGCCACCGACGTTCCGGAGGCCCGACGCCACGGTGTCGGCAACCGGGAGCCGAAAGCGGGGGCCTGAGCCGACAGGCTAGTCCGCGCGGCGACTCACCAGGGAGCGGATGCCTCCCGCGGCTGCCCAGACGGCGAGTCCGATCGCGATCCCCAGGGCGGTGCCGCCGACGGTGTCGGTGAACCAGTGCACGTTCAAGTACAGGCGGCTGTATCCCATTGCCACGACGTAGACCACCCCGAAGACGGTGAACCAGCGGTGACGCACCAAGAGTGCGAACACCACGATCAGGGATGCGGCGACCGCGGAATGGCCCGAGGGATAAGCCGACAGGCTGACGGCGATTTCCCGATGAGGCGGGCGCGGCCTTTCGAATGTCGCCTTGAGGGCTTCGACGGCCCACTGGGCGATCGGGCGTAGCGGCAGCACCACCAGGGCAGCCCAGACTCCCCGGGTCAACAGCAGCGCGGCCGCGGCTATCGCGGGAACAACGAACAGGGCGATGCTGCCCCCTCCGAGCTGGTTGAGAGCGAGGGAGGGACCCTCGAGCCACGGGGCTCGGAAGCCCGCGATCGCCCGATAGAGCACCTCGTCCACCGTGGTGGGGCGTCCTGAGAGCGCGGCGGAGATGATCGCCCCACCCGCCACGCAGAGGGCGAGAGCCACGACGGCGACGAGGATCCCGATCCCGCGTTGCGGAGCGGTGCCCCAGGCTCTCTCGATGCGGATCGCGCGGGAGGAGCCTCTTCCTGGGGTGGGTGACATGGTCCCATTCTCGCCGAAGCCGCCTCGGGGAGTGGGGGAGTCCATCGATCGGCTTCGAATCCACGCGACACGCCGGAGCGGAACATTCGAACATGTCTTCGGTGTGGCGTAGTCTCCTTCACAGCGGCCGAAATCCGCGAATTGTTCACCGTATGCCCCAGGCCAGACAGCAATGTCCCCGGTCTCGCGTACCGTTCGATTCGTTGGACGAAGCCACCAACAACAGCCTTGTCGCAGGTCGTGAACACCTTGCAGGATCGGTGCTCTCGACGAAACGGCAGCCTATAGGCGCATCACCTCGACGCTAGAAGGAGCACCACAATGCCATCAGTTGCAGATCGCGAAAAGTCCCTGGAGACCGCCCTCGCCCAGATCGACCGCCAGTTCGGCAAGGGCTCCGTCATGCGCCTCGGCAGTGATGAGCGAGCTCCCGTCGCGGTGATCCCGACCGGTTCCATCGCGCTGGACGTCGCCCTCGGCATCGGCGGGCTCCCGCGCGGTCGCATCGTGGAGATCTACGGCCCGGAATCCTCGGGAAAGACCACGCTCACCCTCCACGCCATCGCCAATGCGCAGAAGGCCGGCGGAATCGCTGCCTTCATCGATGCGGAGCACGCCCTCGACCCCGAATACGCCAAGGCGCTCGGGGTGGACATCGATGCTCTTCTCGTCTCGCAGCCCGACACGGGGGAGCAGGCGCTCGAGATCGCGGACATGCTCATCCGATCCGGCTCGATCGACCTCGTCGTGATCGACTCCGTGGCGGCGCTGGTGCCCCGCGCCGAGATCGAGGGCGAGATGGGCGATTCGCACGTCGGTCTCCAGGCGCGGCTCATGTCGCAGGCCCTCCGCAAGCTCACCGGTGGGCTCAGCCAGACCAACACCACGATGATCTTCATCAATCAGCTGCGCGAGAAGATCGGTGTGTTCTTCGGCTCGCCCGAGACGACCGCGGGAGGCAAGGCGCTCAAGTTCTACGCGTCCGTGCGCCTCGACATCCGCCGCATCGAGACCCTCAAGGAGGGAACGGATGCCGTCGGTAACCGCACCCGGGTCAAGGTGGTGAAGAACAAGATGGCTCCGCCGTTCAAGCAGGCCGAGTTCGACATCCTCTACGGCACCGGCATCTCCCGCGAGGGAAGCCTCATCGACTTCGGTGTCGAGCACGAGATCGTCCGCAAGTCCGGGGCCTGGTACACCTACGACGGTGACCAGCTCGGGCAGGGCAAGGAGAACTCGCGCAAATACCTGATCGAGCACGCGGCCACCGCGAACGAGATCGAGCAGAAGATCAAGGCGAAGCTCGGCATCATCGTCGACGCGAAGGCGGCCGCGGCAGCCGCGTCGCAGGCGAAAGCGGACGCGAACGCAGAACTGGCTGCTGCAAAGTCGGCCGGAACGCTGACGGCGGCGTCCACCCCGGCGAAGGGAGCCCGCGCCAGCGCCGCGGAAGCCAAGGCCGCAGCCAATGCGAGTTTCGCGGCGGCCGAGAGCCGCACCGCGATCGGCGCGTAGACCGTGGCCTCCGGTGACGGCCCGAAGCTCGCCCGGGTGACCTACCTGCCCGGGGTGACTCCTGCCTCGACGCAGCAGGGGCCGTCATCGGAGAGCGACCCGACAGAGAACGCCGCGAATGCGGCCCTTCCCGACTTCGTCTCCTTCTTCGGAGGGAAGGCGCACGGGGAGTCCGAGGATTCCACCGACTCCGAGGATTCCACCGATTCCGAGGATTCCACCGACTCCGAAGTTCTGGCAACCTCCGCCGAGCCGGAATCCGCGACACGGAGCAACACCCGCCGAGAGGTGCGTGCCGAGAATGTGAGCATGCATGCTCTCACCCGTCGCGGTATGTCGCGCTGGGAGCTCGAGAAGACCCTTCTCTCCCGCGAACTAGACGAAGACGTCGTCGAGGCCGAGCTCGACCGTCTCGAGGGAGTCGGCCTCATCGACGATGCGGCGCTTGCCGAGACATTCGTGCGCACGCAACACGATCGCAAGGGTTTGGGGCGCGGTGCGATCACCGCCGAGTTGCGTCGCCGCCACGTGGACCAGGAGCACATCGACGCCGCGCTGGAACGGGTCGACGACGACGACGAGCAAGACCGGGCCACCGAGCTGGCGATCAAACGTGCCGGGCAGTTGAGTTCCTACGATCTCGAAACCGCCAAGCGCCGGCTGCACGGGTTCCTGTCCCGCAAGGGTTATTCGTCGGGCGTCGTGCGCGCGGCGATCGATGAGGCGCTGTCGGCTCGCTCGAGCGGCGTGCGATTCCGTTAGGGGCTTCACCGATGGCCGGCCGGCAGGCTCGCTGAGCGGATGCGCGCGCGGCGACGGTTAGGGGCAACGGTTAAGATTGGGGGATCATGACCCTCACCGCTCCTGCCGGCACCACCCCTGCCGCAACTGATTCCCCGCGCACCTACGAGGTGCGCACCTTCGGCTGCCAGATGAACGTGCACGACTCCGAACGACTGAGTGGTTCGCTTGAGGCGGCGGGTTATGTGCGCGCGGAGGGCGGCATCGCGGATGTCGTGGTGATCAACACCTGCGCGGTGCGGGAGAACGCCGACAACAAGCTGTACGGAAACCTCGGCTATCTCGCCTCGGTCAAGCAGAAGCACGAGGGGATGCAGATCGCCGTCGGCGGCTGCCTGGCCCAGAAGGACAAGAACGTCATCCTCGAGAAGGCGCCCTGGGTCGACGTGGTGTTCGGCACCCACAACATGGGATCGCTGCCCACCCTTCTCGAGCGGGCACGCCACAACGGTGAGGCGCAGTTGGAGATCCTCGAGTCGCTCGACGTCTTCCCCTCGACCCTTCCGACCAAGCGGGAGTCGACCTATTCCGGCTGGGTGTCGATCTCGGTCGGCTGTAACAACACCTGCACGTTCTGCATCGTCCCCGCTCTGCGTGGCAAGGAGAAAGACCGCCGGCCCGGCGACATCCTCTCCGAGATCCAGGCGATCGTGGATGACGGGGCCATCGAGGTCACCCTTCTCGGCCAGAACGTCAATTCCTACGGGGTCGAGTTCGGAGATCGGCAGGCGTTCGGCAAGCTCCTCCGTTCGGCCGGCGAAATCCGCGGGCTCGAGCGCATCCGTTTCACCAGTCCGCATCCGGCTGCCTTCACCGACGACGTGATCGACGCGATGGCGGAGACCGGCGCCGTCATGCCGCAGTTGCACATGCCGCTCCAGTCCGGGTCGGACCGGATCCTCAAGTCGATGCGCCGCAGCTACCGGTCCGACAAGTTCCTGGGCATCCTCGACCGGGTGCGGGCCCGCATCCCGAACGCGGCGATCTCCACCGACATCATCGTCGGCTTCCCCGGCGAGACCGAAGAAGACTTCCAGGAGACCCTCCGCGTGGTCGAGCTCGCCCGGTTCGCCACCGCCTTCACGTTCCAGTATTCGATCCGTCCTGGCACGCCAGCGGCGACCATGGACGAGCAAGTGCCGAAGGCCGTGGTGCAAGAGCGTTACGAGCGACTGGTGGCACTGCAAGACCGCATCTCCTGGGAAGAGAACCAGAAGCTGATCGGCACGGAGGTGCGGGTCCTGGTCGGCGCCGAGGGATCCAAGGATGCCGACACCCACCGGCTGTCCGGCCGCGCCGAAGACAGCCGCCTCGTGCACTTCGAAGTCCCGCCTCACAGCGAGCTTCCGCGCCCGGGGGATGTCGTCACCGTGTGTGTCTCCGAAGCGAAGCCGTTCTATCTGCTCGCCGACTCCGCCGACGGTGCCCCCCTGCTGATCCGGCGAACGAGCGCCGGGGACGCCTGGGATCGGGCCGAGGCCGACTCGTGCGCGATCCCCTCTGCGGGGGCTGCCGCATCCTCTCCGGCACGGGTTTCGCTCGGACTGCCGACATTGCGGATCGCCACGTCACCGATCTACGACCTGCACGACGGGCAGCGCTAGCGGCAATGCTCGTCGTCATCGTCGGTGCGACCGGCACCGGCAAGTCGGCCCTGTCGCTCGACCTCGCGGACAGGTTCTGTTCCGAGGGCCAGGCGGCCGAGATCGTCAATGCCGATGCCATGCAGCTCTATCGAGGCATGGATATCGGCACGGCCAAGCTCCCGGTCGACGAGCGTCGCGGCATCCCGCACCACCTGTTCGATGTGCTCGACCCCCGCGACGAGGCCAGCGTCTCGGCGTTCCAGGCGGATGCCCGAGGCACGATAGCGGGCATCCTCGATCGCGGTGCCGTTCCGATCCTGGTCGGCGGGTCCGGGCTCTACGTCTCTTCGGTCGTCTACGACTTCCAGTTTCCCCCCACCGACCCGGTGGTTCGCGAGCGGCTGGAGCATGAACTCCTCGACAGAGGTCCTGGCCTGCTCTACCGCGATCTCCGTGCGGTCGACGAGGATGCAGCGGCGGCGATCGGTCCGCACAACGGCCGGCGTCTGGTGCGTGCTCTCGAGGTCGTGGAGCTCACCGGCCGGCCATTCGGATCGGGCCTGCCCGCCGAGTCCGACTACTGGATGCCGACAACCTCGCTCGGACTCACCACTCCGCGGGACATCCTGGTGCCGCGGCTGGACGACCGGGTGGCCGGGATGTGGAGCGACGGGCTCGTCGACGAGGCGCGAGCGCTCGAAACCATCGGGCTCGGCGTGACGGCGTCTCGTGCCATCGGTTATGCCCAGGCCCTCGGGCAGATCAGGGGAGACCTCACGGAGGCAGAGGCTATCGAGCAGACCAGGGTGCTCACGCGCAAATACGCCCGACGTCAGGTGGGATGGTTTCGGCGGTACCCCCAGACGGTCTGGCTGGACTCGGACGACCCTGACCGGGTGTCGTCCGCCCGCCGGATACTCTTGGACCATGCCTGACCTGCATTTCACCAAGGGCCACGGAACCGGCAACGACTTCGTCTTCTTCGCCGATCCCGACGGCCTCATCGATCTCACACCCGCACAGATCGCCGCGATCGCCGACCGCCACTTCGGCGTGGGAGGCGACGGCGTCATCCGAGCGGTGCGTTCCCAGAACCTGCCTGCGGGTGCTGCTGCCCTCGCCGAGGACGATGCCGCGGAGTGGTTCATGGACTATCACAACGCCGACGGATCGGTGTCGGAGATGTGTGGCAATGGCATCCGCGTCTTCGCAAAGTTCCTGATCCAGAACGGGCTGGCGACGCTGGGACAGGGGGAGACCCTTCCCATCGGCACACGGAGCGGTGTGCGCGACCTGCAGCGGAACAGTTCCGGATTCCAGGTCGACCTGGGGCGCTGGTCGCTCGAGGGTGGCGAACCGCTCGTGCGCGCGAAGAACCTGTCTGTGGCGCGCCCGGGTCTCGGAATCAACATCGGCAACCCCCACGTCGTCGTCGCGTTGTCGAGCGATGAGGAGCTCGAGAGCGCCGACCTGACCTTCATCCCCGTGCTCGACCCGGAGGCGACCGAGGGCGCGAACGTCGAGTTCGTCGTGCCGATGGACCCGCTGGTGAAAGACGGCGTCGGACGCATCCGTATGCGCGTGCACGAGCGCGGCAGCGGTGAAACCCTCTCCTGTGGCACCGGCGCGGCTGCGGCGGCCCTCGCGACCCGGCACTGGGCCGGGGCCGGTGCTCCGAACCAGTGGCGCGTCGAGGTGCCGGGCGGCACCCTCGGCGTGCGGATGTGGGCCGCGGAAGACGGCGAGCACGTCTCGTTGAGTGGACCCGCCGAGCTCGTCTTCGAGGGCGACCTCACCTACTGACCCACGCCGAGGGGCTGGGGCCTTGCGGTCGATGAAGCGCGGCCCGGTTCAGTGGCGGCGGCAATATGGCGTCGCGGAGGGAGGCAGGCGCCCTCCCGCGAAGGAGTCTCTCCCGCTGCGAGCGGCAGTTTCTCCCGCCGCGAGCGCGTGACTTGTGTCCGGATGACTCGCTGGCCGCCCTGAACCGGTGGCGTTCCACGCCAGTGCGGTGTCGAACCACCCCCGAGACCGTCCCGGGGGAGGGGAACGGCCTCTTCGCCCCCTCCGCGTCGTCGAGGTCGCGAGCCTTCAGAGCCACCGTGGCTCGCTGGTACGGGAGAAACTCTCGAAGGTCTTCCGGTCGGATCCATCGTGTGGAGGATCCGTGCGGGTCACTTGCGGCGGACCCTCAGCACCCGATAGCCCTTGTTGGTCGCCGCGCGCGAGACGGCGAAGTCCGCGGGGAGCCAGCCTTCGAGCCAGCGATGCAAGGAATCGGATCCGAGGTTGCGCTGCACGACGAGCCAGGCATCGGACTCCGGGTCGAGCCGTGGCAGCCAGAACTCCAGCATCCCGTGGAGTTCGTTCTTTCCGACTCGGATCGGCGGATTCGAGCGGATAGACAGGAAACTCAGGTCCGCGGGAACATCTTCCGGGGTCACGGCGTTGATATTGGTGACGCCGACGGCTTCGGCGTTGCGGCGCACGAGGTCGAGGGCGCGGGAGTTCACATCCACAGCCCACACGGTGGCGTGAGGCGATTGCAGGGCGAGAGTGAGGGCGATCGGTCCCCACCCGCAGCCGAGGTCGAGCAGATTTCCTCCGGGAGGCGCCGGGGGCGTGTTGGCGAGGAGCACCTGGGTTCCGGCGTCGATGCGTTCGGGGCTGAAGATGCCGTTGGAGGTGGTCAGTTCGAAAGTCTGATCGGCCAGCGGAACGCGGATCTGGCGGAACTTGAGCTCACTCTCGGGCATTTCGGAGAAGTAATGCTCAGAGGCCATGCAGAGAAACCTATCGAAATACGAGGAGCTAGGGTTAACCAGATGATTGAACCTGAGACAGACGCACGCGAGGATGACGACGCCGTCAGCCGCGTGCTGGCGAAAGCCGCGAGCAAGTCGGCCGGGTACACACTGTTCGGGTCCGGCAACGCCCAGGCCCTCCAGAGCCGCGGGGTCGAGTCGGATTCCGACGGGGACCAGTTCGACCGCGAAGACCGCCAGGCCCTCCGTCGAGTGGCCGGTCTGTCCACCGAGCTCGAAGACGTCACAGAGGTCGAATACCGGCAGCTGCGTATCGAACGCGTCGTGCTCATCGGCATCTACAGCCAGGGCAACACCGAAGAGGCCGAGAACTCGATGCGCGAGCTCTTCGCGCTTGCCGAGACGGCCGGGGCCACCGTGCTCGACGGGCTCCTCCAGCGGCGGGCGACCCCCGATCCCAGTACCTTCTTCGGCAAGGGAAAGGCGATCGAGCTCCGGGATGTGGTCGCCAGCGTCGGCGCCGACACCGTGATCGTCGACAGCGAGCTCGCCCCCAGCCAGCGCCGAGCGCTCGAGGACGTCGTGAAGGTGAAGGTCATCGACCGCACGGCGGTGATCCTCGACATCTTCAGCCAGCACGCCAAGAGCCGGGAGGGCAAGGCCCAGGTCGAGCTCGCCCAGCTCGAATACCTGCTTCCCCGACTCCGAGGCTGGGGCGAGTCGATGTCACGCCAGGCCGGTGGCCAGGTAGGCGCCGGCAACGGAATGGGAAGCCGCGGTCCGGGTGAGACGAAGATCGAGCTCGATCGTCGCCGCATCCACACCCGTATGTCCCGGCTGAAGAAGCAGATCCTCGCCTTCAAGCCTGCCCGCGAGGCGAAGCGCGCGAACCGCAACCGCAACTCCGTGCCATCCGTCGCCATCGCCGGCTATACCAATGCCGGAAAGTCTTCGCTTCTGAATCGCATCACGCGAGCGGGAGCGCTCGTGGAGAACGCCCTGTTCGCCACCCTCGACACCGCGGTGCGCAAGAACGAGACCGAGGAGGGCCAGGCCTACACCCTCACCGACACTGTCGGTTTCGTGCGCAACCTGCCCCACCAGCTGGTCGAGGCGTTCCGCTCCACCTTCGAGGAGATCGCCGATTCGGATGTGATCCTTCATGTCGTCGACGGATCGCACCCGGACCCCGGCAGCCAACTGGCGACCGTACGGGACGTGATCGGCGAGGTCGAGGCGCGGCATATCCCCGAGATCGTGGTCTTCAACAAGAGCGACCTCATCGACGACAGCCAGCGGCTCGTGCTGCGGGGGCTCGAACCGAAAGCGATCTTCGCCTCCGCTCGCACCGGCGAGGGCATCGAGGAGATCCTCGCCGCGATCGCGCGCACCCTGCCCGCCCCGTCGATCGAACTCGACCTTCTCGTGCCCTACGACCGGGGGGACGTCATTTCGTCGCTTCACGACCACGCCCGGATCGTCTCGACCGAGTATGAAGAGGGCGGAACGCGGATTTCGGTGCTCGTCACCGAGGAGCATGCGGCCGCGCTGCGCCCGTTCGCGACACCGGTTCCCGCCGTCGTCGTCTGATTGCGTAACACTTCTGCCGGCAGCAGCTCTGCTTGCTAGTCTGGCTGGACTGAGGTTCGCGAGTGTTGCGAGCCGAGGAGCGACAGCCGAGCCCGGCACCCGCCCACAGGAGCCGATCGGCTCCGCATCCCACCAGAACGGCGATGCAGTGGGCCTAGTGGTCCACTCGACAGCCGGCGCTATGCACCGAGGACCAAGACCCGTGCCCGCTCCCGACAGCCCCGGCGAAAACAGCCTGCCGAGCGCGCGCATCCCGTTCTCGTTCGAGCTGTTTCCGCCCCGTAACGAGGCGGCGGCGCACACTCTCTGGGACACGATCCAGCAATTGGCCGCGGTGGGTCCCGACTTCATGTCGGTCACCTACGGGGCCAACGGCTCATCCCGCGAGAGTTCGCTCGAGGTGCTGCGGTACATCCGGGAGCAGACCTCCGTGCATCCCCTCGCCCACCTGACCTGCGTCGGGTCATCGCACTACGAAGCGAACCGTCTGGTGCGCGAGTTCCTCGATGCCGGCATCACGAGCTTCCTCGCCCTCCGCGGCGATCCCCCGCGCGGTGCGGTCGAGGGCGACCAGTTCCTCGGCGACCTCGGCAGTGCTTCCGAACTCGTGCAGCTCATCCACCGGGTGCAGACGGAGCGGGCGCAGTATGCGACTCTGCCGTCGCGGAGCGCTTCCGGCGGCGGCGCGATCCCCTCGACCCGCCAGAAGGTGCGGGTGGCCGTGGCCGCCTTCCCCAACGGGCATCCGCGGTCGAAGCGGTCGAACCAGGACATCGACACCCTGCTCGCCAAGCAGGTCTCCGGCGCGACCGTCGCGATCACGCAGCTGTTCTTCCACGCCGAGGACTACCTCGGCTTCGTCGATGAGGCCCGCACCGCGGGGGTCACGATCCCGATCCTGCCGGGCGTGATGCCCGCCACGGCCCCCACCCGGCTCGAGCGAATTCTCGAACTCACCGGTGAGCGTCGTCCCGAAGAGCTGTCGCGGCGCCTGCACGCCAGCGATTCCGCGGACGAACAGGCCGAGATCGGAATCGAGCACGCCGTCTCGCTCTCGCTCGAGATCCTCGCGGGAGGAGCGCCGGGCCTCCACCTCTACACTTTCAACCAGCACCGGGCCGTACTGTCCGTTCTCAACGGAGTCGGTCTCATCGCCGGGCTGACCTCACCAGAATCACCCAACCACAAGGAATCCGTATGACGACCCCCTCATTCCCCACCGGCAGCATCCTGGGCTACCCCCGGATCGGCCGTCGCCGCGAGCTCAAGAAGGCCGTCGAGTCATTCTGGGCCGGCCGCATCACGGCCGATGAGCTCGAGGCGACCGCCGCCGAGTTGCGGGCTGTCACCCGTGAGCGCCTGGTCTCCCTCGGTCTCGGCAAGTCCGATTCTTCGATCCCCGAGGCCTTCTCCTTCTACGACCAGATGCTGGATGCCGCGGTCGCCGTCGGCGCCGTGCCCACTCGTTTCGCCTCACTCGTCGCCGCCGACGGCACCGTCGACCTCGCCGGATATTTCACCATCGCCCGTGGCGAAGGCAACAACACCCCCGCCGAGATGACCAAGTGGTTCGACTCCAACTACCACTACCTCGTGCCGGAGATCGGTCCGGAGACCGACTTCCACCTCGCCTCCGACCGCTTGGTTCGCGAGGTCGCAGAGGCCACCACCAGCGGCTTCCGCACCCGCCCCGTCATCGTCGGCCCGGTCACCTTCCTGCTGCTCAGCAAGGCGAGTGAGGACGCTCCGGAGGGCTACCAGCCCCTCGATCGCCTCGACGACCTCCTGCCGGTCTACGCCGAACTGCTCGCCGCTCTGACCGCCGTCGGTGCCGAGTGGGTGCAGCTGGACGAGCCCGCGCTCGTCAGCGAGAGCATCGAGGTTCCCCGCGCCGAGGTGCTGGCCGCCACCAAGCGTGCCTATGACGCCCTCGGTGCCCTGGACGTGCGCCCGCAGATCTTCGTCGCCGCGCCCTACGGCAGCCTCGACGACGCGCTCCCGGTGCTCGACTCGACCTCGATCGAGGCCATCGGGCTCGACCTCGTGAAGGGGTCCATCCCGGAGGACTTCCACACCGAGAAGACGCTGGTCGGTGGCGTGATCGACGGTCACAACATCTGGCGCGGAGACCTCGCCGCCGCTTTCGACACCCTCGAGTCGTTGAAGGCGCTATCGCCCAACGTGGCCGTCACATCGTCCACGAGCCTCTTCCACACCCCGCACGACGTCGCGGACGAGCCATTTCTCGACGACCGCCTGAAGAGCTGGCTCGCCTTCGCGGACCAGAAGGTGGCGCAGATCGCGGTCCTCGCGGCGGGACTCGCGGGCGGTGCATCCGCTATCCAGGGAGACCTCGATGCCGCTTCGGCCGCTCTTGCCGACCGCCGGATCGCCCCCGGAGTTCGCGACGGAGACGTGCGTGCGCGAGCGGCCGCTCTCACGGAGGCCGACTTCGGGCGCGGCGACTACTCCGAGCGCCTTGCCGCGCAGGATGCCGCCCTCAACCTGCCGTTCCTTCCCACGACGACGATCGGATCGTTTCCGCAGACCGGCAACATCCGCAAGGCCCGCGCGGCCAATGCGAAGGGCGAGATCAGCGAGAACGAGTACATCGACTTCCTGAAGGCGGAGATCAAGAGCGTCGTCGATCTGCAGGAGGAGATCGGAATCGACGTGATCGTGCACGGCGAGCCCGAGCGCAACGACATGGTGCAGTACTTCGCCGAACACCTCGACGGCTTCGCGGTGACGCAGAACGGCTGGGTGCAGTCCTACGGCAGCCGCTGTACGCGTCCGTCGATCCTGTGGGGGGATGTCGCGCGCGAGGCGCCCATCACCGTGGAGTGGTCGTCGTACACGCAGAGTCTCACCGAGAAGCCGGTCAAGGGCATGCTCACCGGCCCGGTCACCATCCTGGCCTGGAGCTTCGTGCGCGACGATCAGCCGCTGGGGGAGACGGCCAATCAGGTCGCGCTCGCGCTCCGCGACGAGATCGAAGACCTCGAGGAGGCAGGCATCGGAATCATCCAGGTGGATGAGCCCGCGCTGCGCGAGCTGCTGCCTCTCAAGAAGGCAGACCAGGCCGCCTACCTCGACTGGTCCGTGCGATCCTTCCGCCTGGCGACAGCGGGGGTCGAGGCCAAGACCCAGATCCACACCCACCTCTGCTACTCCGAGTTCGGTGTGGTCATCGACGCCATCAACAACCTGGATGCCGATGTGACGTCCATCGAGGCCGCCCGGTCGAAGATGGAGGTCGTTCCCGACATCCAGCGCAGCGGCTTCGGTCGCGGCATCGGCCCGGGCGTGTACGACATCCACTCCCCGCGCGTGCCCTCGATCGAGGAGGTCACCGACCTCATCGAGATCGCACTCGGATCGATCCCCAACCGCCAGGTATGGGTGAACCCCGACTGCGGCTTGAAGACCCGCGGCTACGACGAGACCGTGGCATCCCTCACCAACGTCGTCGCCGCAACGCGTGCCGTGCGTGAGCGGGTGAGCGCGCAGTAGCAGGTCGCTGTGCTGCCCTGAGTGACCCGCGTGCCCGGACAATCGGGTGTGCGTGTCGCTCAGGGCAATGCGGGGCCGCGGCTAGGGTGAGCGGATGCCGTTCACTCCGAGTCACATCGCCGCGATTCTGCCGTTCGTGCGGTCGCCACTCGCTCCGGCGGCGTTGGTGATCGGCAGCATGGTGCCGGATCTGCCGTACTTTCTGCCGCTCGGTATCCCGAGGGGGCTGACGCACTCGATTCCCGGGGTGCCGCTGGCCGATCTGCCGATGGGGATCGTTGTTCTGGTGCTGTGGATATTCGTCTTCCGAGCACCCATCGGTGACTTCGCTCCCGACTGGGTGCGCGCCCGCTTGCGGCCGCCCGAGGGACCTCCCCGACTACCGAGGTTCAGCCGGGTCGCGATGATCCTGGTGTCGTTGCTGGTGGGAATCGCCACCCATCTCGCGTGGGATTCCTTCACCCATCCGGACGGCTGGGTGGTGCTGCACGTGGCTGGGTTTCGCGCGCAACTCGGACCGTTCGCAGCCTATCGCTGGGCGCAATACGCAAGCAGCGTCGGCGGGCTCGTCATTGTCGCGATCTGGGCCGTTGGCTGGGTGCGGCGCATGCCATCGGTAGGCACGCGAGCATCCGGCACCGATTCCACGCGGTTGGACTCGCGAGTGAGGATCGCAGTGTGGGTGACCATCGGAGTGGTGCTGGCGGCGGTCGCTCTCGCGATCTGGATTGGCGGAGTCGCCGCCGGTGCCGACCTCTTCGATCGCACCGTGCTCTATCGCACCGCCACTATCTCTATCGCGTTCAGCGGGTTGCTGGCTGTTCTTGCCTGCCTCGGGTGGTACGTCTTACCGAAGGGGGCGCGCAGCGCGGCCCGGATGGTGCAGTGATCCCTACCCAGGCACCGACGTGCAGCGATACCGGTTCGTCGACGACGCTCTGGGTCAGCGAGCTGGCCTGACCGGGCCGCCGTTGGCGGGGTGGCGCATCGACTGATTTGTCCACTCGCCACTCGAGCAGCACAGCACGGCGCCGAGCTCATACTTCACCAGAGCAATGGCGCCGCGTTCTCGCTTATACCGATCGAAGCACCGCGACGACCTTGCCGAGCAGCTCGGCGTAGTCACCGAGGATCGGCGCGAACGCGCTGTTGCGCGGAAGCAGCCAGGTGTGGCCATCACGCTGCTGGAAGACCTTGACGGTCGCCTCTTCGTCGAGCATGGCCGCGACGATGTCTCCGTTCTCCGCAGACTTCTGCTGGCGCACCACGATCCAGTCGCCGTCGCAGATGGCCGCGTCGATCATGGAATCCCCGACGACTTTGAGCATGAAGAGCTCGCCCTTGCCCACGAGCTGGCGGGGGAGAGGGAAGACCTCGTCCACCATCTCCTCTGCGGTGATGGGGATACCGGCAGCGATGCGACCGACGAGCGGCACCATCGCCGCGTCACCGATCGGCGTCGGGTTGTCGGAGACGACAGCGCCTTCCTCCTGCTGGATGTCGATGAGCACCTCGAGCGCGCGCGGCCGGTTGGGGTCGCGGCGCAGGTAGCCACTGAGCTCGAGTTGGTTGAGCTGGTGGGTGACACTCGACAACGACGACAGGCCGACCGCATCCCCGATCTCCCGCATGCTCGGCGGATAGCCTCTCGACGCCACAGCGCGCTGGATGAAGTCGAGGATCGCGAGCTGCTTATCGCTCAGGCTCTTACGTCGGCGGGTCCCCGGCTTCTCCTGCACAGGTCCGGCCTCGCGCGGTCCGCGCCCGGCCCCGCGGCTGTCGCCTGAATCCATCTCGCTCATGTCACTCCTGCTGTCTGGGCATTCGTCTGTCTGGGTGCTGCTCTGTCTGGGTGCTGCTCTGTCTGGGTGCTGCTCTGTCTGGCTAGTCGTCGAATCCGGCGCGGATGACGCACCATTTCGGCAATGTCAGTGGTCGCTGGTTGTCTCATCCCCAGACAATCGAAACTGTATCCGCGTTTCACCCTCGAAACAAACACCTGTTCGAGTGTGTTGCGGCTCAATTTCGGGAAATGTCGAAGACAACGCTTGAATTCCGTAGAAATCGAATGTATGTTCGGAACAAAGCTTCGTATCCGGCACTCCCGGCCGAGTGTCGGATACGAAAACCCTGTAAGCGCTCCGTTCCAGTAAGCGCTCCGAGGTAGGCAGAGGAAGGCACGACGATGACCACAGCACTCCTGATCACATCTCCGCTGGCCACATCAAGGCTGGCCACATCAAGGCTGGCCACATCACCGCTGGCCACATCACCGCTGGCCACACCGCTACTGAGCAGGCCAGCAGGCCCCAGCAGCGCGGCACGGATGAGCGTGGCCCGGCCGGCGACGAACGGCACGCCGCTGCAGCACACCCCGCGACTGCGCATCACGCGCCGCGGGTATGCGCTGCTGACGATCCTGGTCGCCGCACCCCTCGTTATCGCCGCCTTCGGTCTCGCCCTCAACGGTGGCGGTGCCTCAGCTGGTGTGGATGCCTCGTCGGTCACCTTCGCGCATGTCACCGTGCAACCGGGCGAGAGCCTCTGGCAGCTGGCGGGAGAGATCGCCCCGTCATCGGACCCCCGGGACGTCGTGTCCGACATCGTGCAGCTCAACCAGCTGGGCAGCACAGAGGTGCAGCCAGGCCAGAGCCTTGCCGTACCGCTCAAGTACTCACACTGAAACTGATCGCACTGAAACTAATCGCACGGAAACTGCTCGTACGAAACTGTTCGCGCTGAAACTGATCAGACCGAGCCGCCCGTCCACTGGGCACGATCGCCGGGGTTCCCGCCTCGCTTCCGGACACCTAGCGCCCTCTAGCATTGATACGTGGTTTCCCTAGACGATCTGCCCATCCGTGACGACCTCCGTGGCCTCACGCCCTACGGTGCACCCCAGGAGCAGGTGCGAATCCGACTCAATGTCAACGAGAACACCCATCCGATCCCCGAGGCAGTCGCCACGGATATCGTGACCGCGCTGGCCGCGGCCGTTCTCGGCGTGAACCGGTATCCCGATCGCGAGTTCACGGAACTGCGCGACAGCCTTGCCGGTTACCTCGGATCCGGCCTGACCCGAGACAACATCTGGGCGGCGAACGGCTCCAATGAGGTGCTGCAGCAGATCCTGCAGGCGTTCGGAGGCCCGGGCCGCAGTGTGCTGGGATTCCCTCCCACCTACTCGATGCATTCGATCATCGCGTCGGGCACGGGCACCACGTGGATTGCAGGCGAGCGGGACGATGCCTTCGAGATCTCGCCGCAGACCGCAGTCGAGTGGATCGAGAAGACGACACCGGACATCGTGTTCTTCTGCTCGCCGAACAATCCGACCGGCACACCGCTCTCCCTCGAGACGATCGTCGCGGCCTACGACGCGACCGACGGCATCGTCGTGGTCGACGAGGCCTACGCCGAGTTCGCGCCGACGGGCCTGCCGACCGCCCTGAGTCTGCTCGAGGGTCGCGAGCGACTCATCGTCTCGCGCACGATGAGCAAGGCATTCGCCTTCGCGGGGGCCCGACTCGGCTACCTCGCCGCCGATCCCGCGATCACGGATGCACTTCGACTCGTGCGACTTCCGTACCACCTCTCGGCCCTCACCCAGGCGGCGGCGATCGCCGCCCTCGCTCACAGTGGCGAGATGCTCGCGATGGTCGATGACATCAAGGCGCAGCGCGATCGCCTGCTCGAGGAACTGCCCAGGCTGGGCTACCCGGTCTGGCGCAGCTGGGCCAACTTCGTGCTGTTCGGGGGAGTCGAAGACCCCCACGCGGTATTCGAGGCGCTGCTCGAACAAGACATCATCATCCGCGACATCGGCATCCCGAATCACCTGCGGGTGACGGCGGGCACGGCGGCGGAGACCACCGCCTTCCTCCACGCTCTCGCTGCGCTCGACACTGCGGGTAACGGTTCGAACGCGCTCGGTAGGATTGGTTCATGAGTCCCCAGCGCGTCGCGCACCTCCAGCGCGAGACGAGCGAGTCGAGCATCGACCTGTCACTCGATCTCGACGGCACCGGCGTATCCGATATCCAAACCTCGGTGCCCTTCTACGATCACCTGCTCACCGCGTTCTCCAAGCACTCGCTCATCGACCTGAAGGTGCGCGCGAGCGGTGACACCGAGATCGACGTGCACCACACCGTCGAGGACATCGGGATCGTGCTCGGCAAAGCGATCAAGGATGCACTCGGCGACAAGTCGGGAATCGCCCGCTACGGCGACGCGCTCGTGCCGCTCGACGAGGCGCTCGTGCAGGCCGTCGTGGATGTCTCGGGGCGACCCTACCTCGTGCACACCGGCGAGCCCGCCGGGTTCGAGTTCCACCTCATCGGAGGACACTTCACCGGCTCCATGGTGCGCCACGTCTTCGAGGCGATCTCCTTCAATGCCGGCCTCACCGTGCACATCACCGTGCTGGGCGGCCGCGATCCGCACCACATCGCGGAGGCCGAGTTCAAGGCATTCGCGCGCGCCCTGCGCACGGCCGTTGAGCCGGATGCCCGGGTCACGGGCATCCCCTCCACCAAGGGCGCGCTCTGACCATGAGTCGCCCCTCCGTCGTCGTGCTCGACTACGGCAGCGGCAACGTGCACTCTGCCGCGAAAGCTCTCGAGGCTGCGGGAGCCGATGTCGACCTCACGGCCGACCGGTCCCGGGTGCTTGCTGCCGACGGGCTCCTCGTGCCCGGGGTCGGCGCGTTCTCCGCGGTCATGGCTGCGCTCGACTCGGTTCACGGCGGAGATCTCGTGGACCTCCGGTTGGCCGGAGGTAAGCCCGTGCTCGGTATCTGTGTGGGAATGCAGGTTCTGTTCGGTCGGGGAGTGGAGCGCGGGGAGGAGACCGAGGGCCTCGACCAGTGGCCAGGGGTCATCACAGAGCTCGACGCCCCGATCCTTCCGCACATGGGGTGGAACACCCTCGAAGCGCCGAGCGACTCCGTGCTCTTCGAAGGAATCGCCGATGAGCGCTTCTATTTCGTGCACTCTTACGCCGCGACCGAGTGGACTCTCGACGTGATGCCGCCCTTCCCCGAGCCGAAGCTCACCTGGGCCGAGCATGGCACCCGTTTTCTCGCCGCGGTGGAGAACGGACCGCTCAGCGCCACCCAGTTCCACCCCGAGAAGTCGGGGGAGCCGGGCATCCGGTTGCTCGCGAATTGGCTCGAAACCCTGTAACGCCCCGAAACACTGCACAGTCCCAGCCGTCTCAGCCCCCAGCCGTCCCGAAGAGAAAAGATCCGATGAGCGCCCTCGACTGCACCCCCAAACTCGTGCTGCTGCCCGCGATCGACGTCGCCGATGGCCAAGCGGTGCGCCTGACCCAGGGTGAGGCCGGCAGCGAGACGAGCTACGGCGACCCGGTGGATGCCGCGGCGGACTGGACCTCGCAGGGGGCCGAGTGGATCCACCTGGTGGACCTCGATGCCGCCTTCGGTCGGGGCAACAACCACGATGCCATCCGTTCGGTGATCAAGCGGGTCGGCGGGGACGCCCTCATCGAGCTGTCTGGCGGAATCCGTGATGACGCCAGCCTCGAAGCTGCCCTCGACACCGGGGCGAAGCGCATCAACCTCGGCACGGCGGCGCTGGAGAATCCGGACTGGGCGGCGACGGTGATCGCCAAGTTCGGCGAGCTGATCGCGGTGGGGCTCGACGTGCGCGGCACGACCCTCGCGGCGCGCGGCTGGACGAAGGACGGCGGTGACCTGTTCGAGGTGCTCGACCGACTGGAGGCGGCGGGCTGCGCGCGGTATGTCGTGACGGATGTGACCAAGGACGGCACACTGCAGGGTCCGAACCTCGAGCTGTTGCGCTCGGTCGCCGAGCGCACCGACCGGCCCGTCGTCGCATCCGGCGGCATCTCGAACCTCGATGACATCGCCGCGCTCCGCGCACTCGTGCCGCTCGGAGTCGAGGGGGCGATCGTGGGCAAGGCGCTCTACGCCAAGGCCTTCACCCTCGCCGAGGCCCTCGCGGTCGCGTCCGACTGAGCATCCGGTGTCCGATTCCGCCGGGATGCCCTGGGAGGGGCGCCGCTTCGAGCATGGCGCCTCCTCGGATGACGACGGCTCGGCGCCTGCCGCGCTTTCACTCGCGCTCGCACAGTTCGCGGCCGGAGAGATCGGATCCGCCGGGGTCGTCGACGCCGTTCGCGGCTCGCGCCTGCTGATTCCGCTGGTGGCGCAACTCGGCGAATCGGCGATCGGCGATCACGAGCACCCCGTCGACAAGAGTGCCGAGTTGTCGATCGTGACCGTCGCTGGCCCCGACGGGCGCAACGTGATGCCCGTCTTCAGCTCGGTGGAGGCGATGCGACGCTGGAAACCGTTGGCGCGTCCCGTGCCGGCCGATGCCGTGCGCGTGGCCCTCGCCGCCGCGAGTGAAGGCACAGAACTCGTGGTGCTCGACCCGACCTCGCCGACCGAGTTCGTGATCCGACGCCCGGCGCTCTGGGCGATCGCGCAGTCCCAGCCCTGGTCCCCGAGCCATCTCGATGCCGGAGTGCTCGACGAGTTCCGCCTCTCGATCGAGAGGGAACCCGCCGTGGCATCCCTCAGTCTCGAACCCGGAGACCCGGATGCCCGGCTCGCCGGTCCCGAACTGGTGGTGAACCTCGCCCTGGTGCCCGGTCTCGACCGGGTCGAGCTGGATGCCGTGCTTGCGCGACTGCAGGCCCGCTGGAGTGCGAGCGAAGCGATCGCCGCCGGGGTCGACTCGCTCGCGGTGCGACTCGGCACGGCAGGGGCGTGAGAATGCCGGAACTGGGGCGAGCCCCGCACCGTTTTCGACGCCGAGCCACTGATAAGCTGTAACCCCGTGGTGAACAAACAAAACGCGGACACAACCAAGCACATTTTCGTCACTGGTGGAGTCGTTTCGAGTCTCGGTAAGGGACTCACGGCAGCCAGTCTCGGAAACCTCCTCACGGCCCGCGGACTCCGCGTCGTCATGCAGAAGCTCGACCCGTATCTCAACGTGGATCCGGGCACCATGAACCCCTTCCAGCACGGCGAGGTCTTCGTGACCGACGACGGGGCCGAGACCGACCTCGACATCGGCCACTACGAGCGCTTCCTCGACATCAATCTCAATCAGGCCGCGAATGTCACCACGGGCCAGATCTACTCCACCGTCATCGCGAAGGAACGCCGCGGCGAATATCTTGGCGACACTGTGCAGGTGATTCCGCACATCACCGACGAGATCAAGCGGCGGATGCGCCTGCAGGCCGAGGTCGCCGCGGACGGGTCCCGGCCGGATGTCATCATCACGGAGGTCGGCGGCACCGTAGGCGACATCGAATCCCAACCCTTCATCGAAGCCGCCCGCCAGGTGCGCCACGAACTGGGCCGAAGCAATGTGTTCTTCGTGCACGTCTCCCTCGTGCCGTACCTCGGTGCCTCCGGGGAGCAGAAGACCAAGCCGACCCAGCATTCCGTCGCGGCCCTGCGCTCCATCGGAATCCAGCCGGATGCCCTCGTGCTTCGCTCCGACCGCCCGGTCTCCGAGTCCAATAAGCGCAAGATCGCGCTCATGTGTGACGTGGACGAGCAGGCTGTGGTCAACGCCATCGACGTGCCCTCGATCTACGACATCCCGACCATGCTCCACGACCAGGGACTCGACGCCTACATCATCGACCACTTCGGGCTCGAGGCTGCAGAGGTGGACTGGTCGGGCTGGAAAGACCTGCTGGCCGCGGTGCACCAGCCGAAGCACGAGGTCACGATCGGTCTCGTCGGCAAATACATCGACCTTCCCGACGCCTATCTCTCCGTGACCGAGGCACTTCGGGCCGGTGGTTTCGCCCAGCAGACGAAGGTCCTCGTGCGCTGGATCCCGTCGGACGAGTGCGAGACGCCGGACGGCGCGGCGCGACTGCTCTCGGATGTCGACGGCATCTGCGTGCCGGGAGGCTTCGGCGTCCGCGGCATCGAAGGCAAGCTCGGCGCGCTCAAATTCGCACGAGAGAACGGCATTCCTGTGCTGGGGCTCTGCCTCGGACTCCAGTGCATGGTGATCGAGTACGCGCGCAATGTCGTGGGTCTCACCGGGGCATCCTCTTCGGAGTTCGACCCGGAGACCGAATTCCCGGTGATCGCGACCATGGCCGAGCAGGTGGAGATCATCGCCGGGGGAGACCTCGGCGGCACGATGCGTCTCGGCCTCTACCCCGCCGATCTCACCGAGGGATCGATCGTCGCCGGGGTCTACGGATCGAACCGCGTGGAGGAGCGCCACCGACACCGCTACGAGGTCAACAACGCCTACCGCGCCGAGATCGCCGCGGCGGGACTCGACTTCTCCGGCGTCTCGCCCGACGGCCACCTGGTGGAATTCGTGGAGCTGCCGCGAGACGTCCACCCCTACTACGTCGGCACCCAGGCGCATCCGGAGCTGCGATCGCGACCCGACCGCGCACATCCGCTCTTCCAGGGTCTCGTCGCCGCGGCGCTCGAGCGGCAGGAGGCCACGCGCCTGTTCACCGTGCAGGACGCGTGAGCATGTCACAGCCGCTCTCCGACGAGGTGTTCCCCGTCAGCGTGGTGTCGAGCGAGGTGGTCTACGGGGGCATCGTCTGGGACATCCGGCGGGATGTCTTCGAATACGGAGACGAGGTCGCGGTGCAGACCATCAGCCGCGAATACGTGGACCACACCGGCGCAGTCGCTATCCTCGCCCTCGATGACCAGGATCGGGTGCTCCTGATCAAGCAGTACCGGCAGCCCGTCGGTGCGCGCGAGTGGGAGATCCCCGCCGGGCTGCTCGACATCGACGGCGAATCTCCCGTGCTGGGTGCGCAGCGCGAACTCGCCGAGGAAGCGGATGTCGTCGCGAGCGAGTGGCACCTGTTGAGTGACTTCTACTCCACGCCCGGCGGCAGCAACGAGGCGATCCGCATCTACCTCGCCCGCGGATTGACCGACGCCCACAGCGCGTTCGAGCGCACCGACGAGGAGTCTGACATCGAGAAGCGGTGGGTACCGCTCGATGAGGTCGTCGCCGCCGTTCTCGGCCGAACGATCGGCAACTCGATCCTCTCCATCGCCGTGCTCACGGCCCACGTCTCACGAGCGGCAGGGTGGGTCAGTCTCGGGGCTGCCGATGCACCGTGGCCGCGCCATCCGAAGTTCCGCAGCCGTGACTGACGATTCGCCTTTCGAACGTGCTGTCGACAGGTACCTGCGACATGTCTCGATCGAGCGTGGCCTGTCGTTGAACACCGTGGCCGCCTACCGTCGTGATCTTTCGGCGTACGGTCGTCAGCTTGCTGACACTGGTGTGATCGCGCCGGATCAGATCACTGTTGCACACGTCTCGGCCTTCGCGCTCCACCTGCGCACCCGTTCCGAGAATCCGCTCACGGCATCCTCGATGGCGCGGATGCTGTCCTCGGTGCGCAGCCTGCACCGCTTCCTGCTGGAGGAGGGTCTGGTGACGGTGGATGTCGCCGCCGACGTCACCCCGCCGAAACTCGCGAGCCGGCTCCCGAAGGCGATCACCATCGAGCAGGTGACGGCGGTGCTCGATGCCGCCTCGGGGGATGACCTCCAGTCGCTGCGCGACCGCGCCCTCCTGGAGCTGCTCTATGCAACGGGCGCTCGCATCTCCGAGGCCGTCGACCTGAACGTGGACGACGTGATCGGCACGGAAGGGCACAGCGTCGACGTCGTCCGACTGTTCGGCAAGGGGGGAAAGCAGCGGATCGTGCCGCTCGGGTCCTACGCTCAGGCCGCCATCGACGCGTACCTGGTGAGAGCGCGGCCACAGCTCTCCACCCGGGGCAAGTCGACCCCGGCCCTCTTTCTCGGCATCCGCGGTCAGCGGGTGTCGCGGCAGAACGCGTGGCTGATCATCCGCGCGCGGGCGGAGCAGGCGAAGCTCGGTTTCGAGATCTCGCCCCACACCTTCCGACACTCGTTCGCGACGCACCTGCTCGCCGGCGGCGCCGATGTGCGCGTCGTGCAGGAGCTGCTCGGGCATTCCTCTGTCGCCACCACGCAGATCTACACCCTGGTGACGGCGGACACCCTGCGCGACATGTACACGACGGCGCATCCGCGAGCTCGCTGAGCCCGGCGGACATGGCGTGCGCGCTCCCCAGCGCGCCTCAACCGTCGCAACATGATGCCCCGGGGCCCCTGGCGGTTCTCCCGGTGCCCCTGACGGTTCTCCCGGTGCCGCTGACCGTTCTCCCGGTGCCGCTGACGGTTCTTCCGGTGCCGCTGACGGTTCTTCCGGTGCCGCTGACGGTCCTTCCGCTGCCGCTGACGGTCCTTCCGCTGCCGCGACCGGGCGTGCCTGGCCGAGAAGGCCAGGTCCGCCGCCTACCCGTCACAAACTGCTGGCCCACTGCTGCGCGAGAGCGTTTCGTGACGGATCGGCGGATCCCGCCTGTCCAGCGCCAGGGTCGTCCAGCGCACGGGATCCCCATCGCCAGGTATGCCGAGTGAGAACCCGGCGGAAATCGCCCGTTCCGCCCTCCACCCGTCACAAACTGCTGGCCCACTGCTGCGCGAGAGCGTTTCGTGACGGATCGGCGGATCTCGCCTGTCCAGCGCCAGGGTCGTCCAGCGCACGGGATCCCCATCGCCAGGTATGCCGAGTGAGAACCCGGCGGAAATCGCCCGTTCCGCCGCCCACCCGTCACAAACTGATGGCCCGGGTCCGAGAGGGAGCAGTTCGTGACGGTTCACTTGTCACACCAAGGGGGCGCCCTGTCGAACCCGCCCGGTCGACCGCCGAACTGTCACAAACTGCTTGCGCGCTGCCACGAGTGGCGCAGTTCGCGACGGATCAGCGGGTGCCGCCCGCCAGGTGTCGTGGTCGGCCGTGTAGCGCGGCGACGACAACATCGACGCGGCACATGCCGCTCCCCGCACCATCCGCCACAAAGTGCGCTTTCGGCTCCGCGAACGAGCACTTTCTGACGGATCGGCGCGTGCTGCCCCGCAAGCGCCGACTGCGACCGACGGCGACGCCACCAATGCCCCCTACCCCGGCACACCGCGCGTGGCGAGTCTGACGGGGCGGCGCACACGCCATCGATAGAATCGTCCTAATCGGCAGCGGCCGGTGATCAACGGTAAGGAATGTCGGGATGACAGCGAAGCGGGACAAATCGGCTGAGGAACTCCCCGGTTTCGATCGCGTCGCCACCGGCCCGACCGGTCGCCCGCTCACCGTCTTCGCGGAGCCTCCGGTTCTGGCGTCCAACGGTCCCGCGCGAATCATCGCCCTCTGCAATCAGAAGGGCGGTGTCGGTAAGACAACGACCGCCATCAGCCTCGGCGCCGCGCTGGCCGGCTATGGCCGCCGGGTGCTCGCCATCGACTTCGATCCGCAGGGGGCCCTGTCGGCCGGCCTCGGCGTGGCCTCCCACGAGGGCTCGAACATCTACGACCTCATGCTCGGAACCGTGAAGGATGCCCATCAGGCCATCCGCACGACGTCCACCCCGGGCCTCGACGTCATCCCGGCCAACATCGACCTCTCCGCGGCCGAGGTGCACCTCGTGAACGAGGTGGCGCGTGAGCAGATCCTGGCGCGAGTGCTCCGCCAGGTGAGCGGGGAGTACGACGTGATCCTCATCGACTGCCAGCCCTCGCTCGGTTTGCTCACTGTCAATGCCCTGACAGCCGCCCACGGTGTGCTCATCCCGCTCGAGTGCGAGTTCTTCGCCCTTCGCGGGGTGGCGCTGCTGGTCGAGACCATCGACAAGGTCAAGGACCGCCTCAATCCCGCCCTGCAGCTCGACGGCATTCTGGCGACCATGTACGACTCCCGCACCCTGCACTCGCGTGAGGTGCTCGAGCGGGTCGTCGAGACCTTCGGAGACCGCGTCTTCGAGACCGTGATCGGGCGCACCGTGAAGTTCCCGGATGCGAGCGTCTCCGGCACCCCGATCACTCAGTTCGCTCCCGATCACGCGGCAGCCGGGGCCTACCGCCAGTTGGCCAGAGAGTTGATCGCCCGTGGCGCGGTCGCCTGACGCGACGGTCGAGCATCCGGAGGCCACCGGCTTCTCGGTGAGCCTCAGCAACTTCAACGGTCCGTTCGATCTGTTGCTGTCGCTGATCGGCAAACACGAGTTGGACATCACCGAGATCTCCCTCAGCATCGTCACGGGCGAGTTCATCGCCTACCTCAAGCAGCTCGACACCGCGACGGAACTCGACCAGGCAAGCGAGTTCCTGGTCGTCGCCGCGACCCTGCTCGACCTCAAGGTGGCGGGGCTGCTCCCACAGGGCGAGTTGGTGGATGCCGAGGACGTGGCGCTGCTCGAAGCTCGCGACCTGCTGTTCGCGCGCCTGCTGCAGTATCGGGCCTTCAAGGAGGCGACGACCTGGTTCTCCGCCCAGCTCGACGCCGAATCGACCCGGCATGTGCGCACGGTTCGACTGGAGGAGAAGTTCCGCAAGCAGACGCCGGAGCTCGTCTGGACCCTCAGCCTCGAGGACTTCGCCGCTATTGCCGCGCTGGCGTTCGCGCCGCGCGAGCTGCCGACAGTCGGTCTCGACCACCTGCACGCGCCGCTGGTGAGCATCCGGGAGCAGGCGGCTCACGTCGTCGCGCTGCTGCGCCGCGGCGAGCCGATGACGTTTCGCCAGCTGATCGCCGGTGTCGAGCAGAAGGGCGTGATCGTGGCGCGCTTTCTCGCGATTCTCGAGCTGTACCGCGGGGCCTCACTCGCCTTCGAGCAGCTGGAACCGCTCGGCGAACTCACCGTACGCTGGACCGCCGAACACTGGTCGGAAGAGAACCTCGCGAGCCTGGGATCAGACTATGGAAATTGACCTGATGGATGAGACCCCCGAGACGGCGACCCCGCCGGTGAACGTCGAGCGAAGCCTCGAGGCGATCCTCATGATCGCCGACGAACCGCAGACGCTCGTCTCCCTCGCTACCGCTCTCGGCGTGCCCGTCGCTGCCGTGAGGCAGTCGATCGAGCGACTCGTCGCCGACTTCGATGGCCACGGTGAGGGTGAGGCCGGGGGCATCCGTCGCGGGTTCGAGCTTCGAGAGGTGGGGGGCGGATGGCGCATCTACGTGCGCGGCGAGTATGACGATGTCGTGCGCGACTTCGTGCTCACGCAGAACCCCACGCGCCTGTCGCAGGCCGCTCTGGAGACGCTCGCCGTGATCGCCTACAAGCAGCCGATCAGCCGGGGCGCCATCGCGTCGATCCGGGCCGTGAATGTGGATTCCGTCGTGCGCACGCTGCTGGGTCGCGGCCTCATCACCGAGGCCTTCACCGACAGCGAGACCGGCGCCATCCACTACGCGACCACCGATCTCACCCTCGCCCAGCTGGGCATCAACTCGATCGACGAGCTGCCGGCGATCTCGCCCCTGCTCTCCGACGGATCGGACGGTTTCTCCGATGGTTTCTGACCTGCCCTCCGGCGCAGCCTCCGATGACGGTGTGCGCCTGCAGAAGCTCATGGCCGCCGCCGGTGTCGCCTCCCGTCGCGTCTCGGAGAACATGATCGAGGCCGGGCGCGTCGAGGTGAACGGCGAGGTGGTCACCGAACTCGGCCGCCGGGTGCTCGGCACGGATCTCGTCTCGGTCGACGGGGTCGCCATCCAACTGGACACCTCGCGCCGCTACCTCATGCTCAACAAGCCCGTCGGCATCGTCTCCTCGCTTCAGGATGACCGCGGCCGCCCCGACCTCCAGCGCTTCGTGTCGCGTTTCGACGAGCGGCTCTTCAACGTGGGCAGGCTGGACGCGCAGACCTCCGGATTGCTCATCCTCACCAACGATGGCGAGCTCGCCCACGTGCTCGCGCATCCGTCGTTCGGGGTGATGAAGACCTACATCGCCAAGGTGGAGGGCCGGGTGTCGCCCCAGACCGTCGCGAAGCTCACCAGCGGCATCGACCTCGAAGACGGGCCGATCGCGGCCGACAAGGCCCGCATCGTCGGCCAGGCGGGCGCCCGCGAGACGATGGTGGAGATCACTCTGCACTCCGGGCGCAACCGCATCGTGCGACGGATGCTCGAGGAGGTCGGCCACCCGGTGATCGATCTGGTGCGACGCCAGTTCGGTCCGCTGCACCTCGGGTCGCTCGGGGCCGGCGACATCCGTGACCTCACCAAGGCCGAGCTCGGCGCGCTGCTCACGATCTCGCGCGACGCGACCTCCGGCAGCCCCGGAGACGCCGACGCCGAGGAGACGGACTGATGGCGGTACGCGCCGTTCGCGGAGCCATCCAGCTCGATCGGGACGACCGTGCCGAGGTGATGCACGCCACCGCCGAGCTGCTGTCGAAGACCCTGCACGCCAACGAGATCGACACCGACGCCCTGATCTCGGTGATGTTCACCGCGACGCCCGACATCACGAGCGAGTTCCCCGCCCTCGCGGCGCGGGAACTCGGGCTCGGCGACGTGCCCCTGATGTGCGCGGTGGAGATGGATGTCGTTGGCTCGATGCCGCTCGTCATCCGGCTGATGGCCCTGGTGGAGTCGGACACCCCGCGCAAATACATCGTCCACACCTACCTGCGGGGAGCGGTCGCGCTGCGGCTCGACCTCGCCCAATAAACCCCTCGCCTCTAGAGCAACGGAAACCAGACCATGAACGGAAGCCGCATGATCGGCCAGGTGCGCGTCGTCGGCACCGGACTCCTCGGCGCGAGCGTCGGCCTCGGGCTCCGTGCCCTCGGCGTCGACGTGATCGTGCACGACTCCTCGCCAGCGAACCTGAGCCTCGCCATCGACTACGGGGCGGGCCGTGCCGCCCGCGACACCGATAATCCGCGTCTGGTGGTCGTGGCGGTGCCCCCGGATGTCACGGCACGGGTGATCGCCGATGAGCTCGCCGCGTTCCCCGATGCCCTGGTCACCGATGTCTCGAGCGTGAAGGTGGCGGTGCTGGCCGGGGTGCGGGACTCCGGAGCTGACGTGAACCGCTATGTGGGATCGCATCCCCTTGCCGGTCGCGAGCGGGGTGGGCCGATCTCGGCCAGGGGCGATCTGTTCCTCGGACGCCCCTGGGTCATCACCCCGCACGACGGGATGCCGGCCGCGCAGGTGGGGGTCATCGAAGACCTCGTGCTCGATCTCGGCGCGGTTCCCGTGATCATGACGGCCGAGCAGCACGACACCAGTGTCGCCCTCGTCTCCCACGTGCCCCAGGTGATCGCCTCCCTGCTGGCCCGGCGCCTCAGTGGCGGCACCGAATCCGCCCTCTCCCTCTCCGGGCAGGGGTTGCGTGACACCACCCGCATCGCCTCGAGCGATGCCGAGCTGTGGGTGCAGATACTCGGAGCGAACGCCGCCGCGGTCACGGCAGTGCTGCGGGAGTACCGCGCAGACCTCGACCGGGCCATCGACACGCTCGACGCCCCGCAGCTGCCCGGCGCCCGTCGCGCCCTCGCGGAGCTTCTCGCGGGCGGCAACACCGGGGTGGCGCGCATCCCCGGAAAACACGGCCAGGATCGGCGCTTCAACCAGATCATCGTCATGGTCGATGACAAGCCGGGTGAGTTGGCGCGCCTGCTGACAGAGATCGGAGACATCGGAGTGAACATGGAAGACCTGAGGCTGGAGCACTCACCGGGCCAGCAGATCGGGCTCGCCGAGATCTCCGTCGTGCCCGAAGCCGAGTCGGGACTCGTCGCCGACCTCGAGGCACGCGGGTGGCGCATCGCCCAGGTGAACGCGTGAGCGGCGGGCGCGTGGTCGTGGCCATCGATGGTCCGGCCGGAAGCGGCAAGTCGAGCGTGAGCCGGGCATCCGCTCGCGCCCTCGGTTTCGACTACCAGGACAGCGGCGCCGCCTACCGGGCGCTCGCGTGGTTCGCGCTCGAGAACGGCGTCGACACCGCGGATGCCGACGCCGTGATCGCGTCGCTGCCCGCGTTCGCCTACGAGATCGGCATCGATCCCGACGACTATTTTGTGCGAGTCGGGGGAGTGGATGTCACGGACGCCATCCGTGACCCCCGCATCTCAGCAGTGGTGAGCCAGGTCGCGCGGGTTCCCGTGGTGCGCGCCTACCTCGTGGACCTGTTCCGAGGGGTCATCGATCGCAGCGAACGGCCCGGCATCATCACCGAGGGACGCGACATCACGACCGTGGTCTGCCCGGACGCCGACACCCGGATACTGCTCACGGCCTCCGAAGAAGCTAGAATGGCGAGGCGTTCCGCTGAGTTACCGACGGAGTCGGCTGCGGCCGTTGCCGAAAAGCTCAGTTCTCGAGATGCCCAGGACTCCCGGGTTGTCGACTTCATGAACGCCGCCGAGGGTGTGACCACCCTCGATTCAACAGATCTCGACTTCGACCAGACCGTGCAGGCGGTCGTAGCACTTGTCGGTCGAGTAGGCCGCTAGGCCGTGTCGAGACCACAGACCAGGAAATCCCCATGCCAGACAACAACGACCAAGAGCACGACGAATACGGCGATCTCGACCCGAAGCTGAGCGAGAAGCTCGCGGTGCTCGACGAGTCCGACGCGCTCATGCGAGCCAATGCGCTGCGTGCGGGCCTCGAGGACTACGACCTCGACGAGGAAGACCGCGACATCCTCGACTCCGCGTCGGATGATCCGGATGCCATCACCTACCTTCCGGCGCTTCCCGTGCTCGCGATCGTCGGCCGCCCCAACGTGGGCAAGTCGGCGCTGGTCAACCGCATCCTCGGGCGTCGTGAGGCCGTGGTGCAGGACACCCCGGGCGTCACCCGTGACCGCGTCACCTACAAGGGCGAGTGGGCCGGACGCAAGTTCACCCTCGTCGACACCGGTGGCTGGGAGCCCGATGCCAAGGGCATCAACGCCTCCGTCGCCGCCCAGGCCGAGATCGCTATCGACCTCGCCGACGCCGTGCTCTTCGTCGTCGACGCCACCGTCGGCGCCACCAGCACCGACGAGCACGTCGTGCGCATGCTCCGCTCCACCAGCAAGCCCGTGATCCTCGCCGCCAACAAGGTGGACGACGCGCGCCAGGAGCCGGAGGCCGCCGGCCTCTGGAGCCTCGGCCTCGGCGAACCGTGGCCGGTCTCCGCGCTCCACGGTCGTGGGGTCGCCGACTTGCTCGACCACGTTCTCACGATCCTTCCCGAGGTCTCGGCCGTCGCCAAGGAAGAGGTCGGCGGACCGCGCCGCGTCGCGATCCTCGGTCGCCCGAACGTCGGAAAGTCCAGCCTGCTCAACAAGGCCGTCGGCGAAGAGCGTGTCGTCGTCAACGAGCTCGCCGGAACAACGCGCGACCCGGTCGACGAGCAGGTCGAACTCGGCGGAAAGGTGTGGCGCTTCGTCGACACCGCCGGCATCCGTCGTCGCATGAATCTCGCCCAGGGCGCCGACTTCTACGCCTCGCTGCGCACAAGCGCCGCCCTCGAGAAGGCCGAAGTGGCCGTCGTCGTGCTCGATGTGAGCGACGTGATCAGCGAGCAGGACGTGCGCATCATCGACCTCGTGCTCGAATCCGGTCGCGCCCTGGTGCTCGCTTTCAACAAGTGGGACCTGATGGATGACGACCGCCGTCGGTACCTCGAGCGCGAGATCGAGCAGGACCTCGCGCACGTGGCCTGGGCCCCCCGTGTCAACATCTCCGCGAAGACCGGTCGTCACCTCGAGAAGCTGGTTCCCGCGCTCGAACTCGCGCTCGCCTCGTGGGACACCCGCATCGCCACCGGCAAGTTCAACGCCCTCGTCGCCGAGCTCGCGGCAGAACATCCGCACCCCGTTCGTGGCGGAAAGCAGCCGCGAATCCTGTTCGGAACCCAGGCCGCGACGCGTCCGCCGACGTTCGTGCTGTTCACCACCGGATTCCTCGATCCGGGCTACCGTCGCTTCATCACGCGCCGCCTGCGCGAGATCTTCGGCTTCGAGGGCAGCCCGATCAACGTGAACATGCGTGTGCGCGAGCGCCGCAAGCGCACCTAGCCCCGTCCGCTGGTCGAGTAGCGCCTTCTGCTGGTCGGGTAGGGAGCGCCAGCGACGTGGGCGCACACGACGCAGTCCGAACGATCCCGCTTTTGGATCGGGCGGCGGCTTCGTGGGGAGCGAGACCTTCGGTAGTGCAGACTTAACCTGTGTCCGATCGCCCCCCGCCCCTCCCACCGGGCCACATCCGCGACCCTGGTGACGCCTGGGTCTACGGGCCCGATGGCGCGAAGTTCTGGGGACGTTTCGGGGCCGCCGGTCTCCTGGTGTGGCATCCGTCGGTCGGAATCCTGTTGCAGCACCGCGTCGGCTGGAGCCACTTCGGTGGCACCTGGGGCCTTCCCGGTGGCGCGCGCAAGCAGGGTGAGAGCGCCGTCGACGGAGCGCTTCGCGAGGCCGCCGAGGAGGCGACCGTGCCGGCTGAGCTGCTGCGCATCATCCATACCTCGGTGCTCGACCTCGGCTACTGGTCGTACACGACCGTTGTGGCCGAGGCGCTGGAGATCTTCGAGCCGGTGATCGCGGACGCCGAGAGCGCCGAGCTGCGCTGGGTGCCGCTCACCGAGGTCGACGTGCTGCCCCTCCACCCGGGCTTCGGCGCCGCCTGGTCCGATCTCCGTACCTACCTCGCGGAGTAACCCTCGCTGCTGGTCGAGTAGGGAACGCCAGCGACTGTGGGCCAACGCCGCCGGTTCCGAACGATTCGCCAGAATCGGGCGGCCGTGCCGGTGGGGAGCGAGACCGCCCTGAGTAAACTCCCCTCATGCCAACCCTCCTCGCCGCCTGTGTCGTCAGCGCCCTGCGTCCCGACGCCGGCAGCGTCGGCATCACCGCCATCGACAAGCACCCCACCGTCGGCCCGATCAAGGTTGGCCGCCTCGGCCTCTACGCCGACGTGCAGGCCGACCGTAAGAACCACGGGGGTCACGACAAGGCTCTCTATGTCTACGCGCAGGAGGATGCGGAGTTCTGGGCCGCAGAGCTCGGCCGCGTGTTGACACCAGGCTGGTTCGGCGAGAACCTGCGCGTATCGGGCCTCGACGTCTCCAATGCCCGGGTCGGCGAACGCTGGAGGATCGGCGGCACCGTCGAGGTCGAGGTGACCATGCCGCGCTCTCCCTGCGCCACTTTCGCCCGCTGGGTCGGGGGAGCGGATGAGCGGGGCTGGGTCAAGTGCTTCGCCACCGAAGGCCGCCTCGGGGCCTACCTGCGCGTCATCCGCACCGGTCCGATTGCGGCCGGGGACGAGATCGAAGTGCTCGCGTCGCCGGCCGATGCCCCGACCATCCTCGAAGTCTTCCGCTCCTGAGTCGCTGCCCGTTCGAGCGACCATCTCCGTCGCGCTAGTATGGACAGGTTGTCTTCGACAGGTTCGCCTTCGATCGACATCGGGCTGTAGCGCAGCTTGGTAGCGCACCTGACTGGGGGTCAGGGGGTCGCAGGTTCAAATCCTGTCAGCCCGACTAAAGGTCTGTTCTAAGAACTGTTCTAAGAACTGCCTGAAAGTGAAACGCTCCTGAGGATTCTCGGGAGCGTTTCGTCTTTTATGGCTCTGTCGCCGGTGTGAATCTGACTGTGGGAGCACCGATTGGTGCGTTGGTGCGTTAACTGACGAACGCGCCCTGTTTTGGGCGCGTTGGATTCTTCGGTCTGCGGTGGTGGGTGCCTGACGGCGGAGTTAGATAAAGTGCGTGCCCTAGGTTCGGAGCGGTGATTCCAGCTCGCCGCGTTCTTGGATGTCCAGAATTGAATCGCGGGCGGTGGTCTTTGTATAGAGGTTGTCCCAGACGCGGTCTCGGCGTCTGACGATAGGGTCCGCTCGAACGCGGTCTGGCTCGGCTTCGGCTTCGACTTCATCGCGCAGGAACTTCGCGATGGTGCGCAGGTTGAAGTTGAGGATCATGACTGTCACCAGGATTTGTCCGGCGGCGAATCCCCGAACCCTGCGGCGTCCGGAGGAGGCGACGAGCTCCTTGCCTTCGTCCTTGAAGCCGCTGTGCAGAGACTCGATCGATTGGCGGGCGTGGTCGTGGAACTCGTCCCATTCCTCGCTCATGAAGGGGAAGGCTTGCTTCTGCCGCAGGGTGTCTTCCTTGGTGAATGACACGGAATGTTGCTTGCAGATGCGGTCGAGAAACTCGGGAATATCTGCCTGGTCGACGCCGGGGCGTTCCACGTGGGCGGCCTTCTTCGAGAGCTCGCGGAGCGGGCAGGTGACGGTGGGGCTGTCCCCGAGTGCCGGGCAGCGCAGCGGTTGTTTGCCGGATGCGTCGGGGCGCTCTTTCGCGTGGAGTTCAAAGGCGCGACGCTCGGCAATTCTCGCGAGATAGGTCTGCACGTCGATGATTCCGTCGTGTTTGTCTTTCGTCGCGCTCTTCAGGGCGGCGGGGGTGCCGGGGCAGTACACACCGCCCTCGATGAACTCGGCTCCGCCTTTGCCGCCTTGGACGCCGAGCCTGTCGACTCGATATTCCGTGGACGGTGTGAATCCCAGCTCGGACGTGGGTTGATGAAGTCTGTCCACGGTGGCGTTCGCGAAGTACTGTTTGTCGGCATCGATGATCCCGGGCTGAAGCCCCGTCTTCAGCGCGAATTTCATCAGGTTGACGGCCTCTTCGGACACCCCGACATTCGGCAGGCTCATCGACAGGGCGAGAGCGAGTTTCGGAAACCGTTTGACACCGCCAGGCTCCGAGTCCACCCGCACCATGGTGTTGAGGGTCCACGCCCACACCAGAGCAGGACCGCTTCCGCGCTTCCCTGGGCTCGTCGGGTCATTCGTCCCTGGTTTGAGATCGAGGCGGGCGTCATCGTCGTGTTTTGCGTACCAGCCGGCGAAGATATCGACCGGTCCGGGGCTGAGCTTTTCGACAGTTCGTGTGGATTCCTGGTGGATGCGATTTCCCAACGTTTTCTTCGAGTAGCCCTTCTTGTTGGGCGGCGAGATTGAGCTTTGGTCGATTGAGGCATCGATCTTCTTACTTGCGCGGCGAAGTCGGCGCGGCTGCTCGTTGTAGGTCATCAGCAGGAGCGCATTGGTGAATTCGTCCAGCCGAAGCTTCATCACCCTCTCGTGTTCCTCGTCATGGGCTGCGAGTACTTCGCCTACCTGCGTGTAGGTGAGTGCCGAGTGGCGCTTCATCGGAAACGGATCGATCAGGTCACTGATGCGATGGAAGGCGTTGTTGGTGTTCTTTTCCCAGCGTTGCCGTTCTTTGCGGGCATCCAGTCGGTTTCGGCCTGGTTCGGGCAGGTCAAGCATTGCCCGTCCCGCTGGGCTGATCCTGGTTTGGAATGTCACGGACAGTCCGCGCAAAAATAGGGAAGAGAACTCTTGCTCGAGCAGAATCAAGCCGACGAGGATCGCGTGAGCAGAGATGATTCGTGGGCGTCCGCCTTGGCTGTAATCGGGGCGGTCTTCTGCCTCCCACTTTGTGAGAAGTTCTAGGGCCCCGGATTTCTTCACCCTGTCTGAGGCGGCTTTCACCTGATCGTCTTCGAACATGAGATCCGCGCGGCCGGCCCGGTCGACTTCGAGGAGCGAGAATCCGCCGAATTTCTCCGAGTCGTATTCCTGGAGGTTGTCGACACAGTCGATGTCGGTCGCCATGATCAGACCGCCTCTTCGCCGGTGATGCGGGCGATGTAGGGGTCGAGACGATGCGTCTTGGCATATTTCAGGTAGGGCTGCAGAGACTGAGCAGAAGTGAACCCGGTGATTTCCAGCAGCACGCCGAGCGGCAGCCCCGCGTCGATCTGGGAGACGACCCAGCCGGAGTGCAGCTTGGCTGCGGACGGGCGGGGCGAGCACGGGTTGTCGCAAAGGAATCGTTGGAGCTCGTGCGGTGGGTACTCCTCCAGCCTGTAAGCCTGGAACAGGTTCCCGTCGGTGCGCGGGCCGACGCTGTGGGTGAGGGTGCGCACCCAGTTTGCGCGAATGCGAACGCGCCGCGGCCGCTCGCCAGTGACGTTCACGACCGCGCGGTCGCCCACCAGTTCAACATCTTCGACTTGGACTGCCATGAGTTCCAGGGCAGTCAGGCCTGCACCTCCGGCGAGGCTGAGGAGCGCCCGCGCATTTTGACGTTTCTGGGCAGTGGTGAGGGTGTTGGCCCACGAGTAGAGAGTCGCTTGCTCCGTTGCGGAGTAAGGGCGCACGCGCCCGCCATGAGGGGGAGTGGGCAGCCGGTGGATGTTATTGGCGGTGAGCGCCTCGGCGGTCGCGGCCAGCTGCCGGGCGGTGTCGAACCGGTACACGTCCGAGTGCTTCGCGAGCCGCTCGGACAGGTAGCGGCGGATGAGCGCGTCGCTGAACACATGACCGGCGGTCAGTTCGCACCCGGTAACTGTCCACACCCAAGCGACGTAGAGGGCGGTCATTGTCATTGACCGGCGGGCGTTGGAGTAGGTGCGAGGCTTCATGCTGATCACGCACTCGATGACAAATGGTCGAACCACATCCCAGGCCGTGGTTGGACGGTTCGGAGAGTAGCCGGAGAGAATCCGCCACAGATGATCTGGCAGCTGCTGGTCGATTTCTCGAAGAGCCTGAACTGCCGCGAAGGAGTAGGGAAGGTTGTCGTTGAGTCGGTGAATTTTTTGCATGAAGAGTATGTGTGCGGCTCATTTCGGGCCTCACCCACCCCTTCGCTGACTATCGGACTCCGCCGCCTCGACATTCTTCGTTTCCCCAGATCAGCGGCCGTTACGAGTTCCTTAAGGAGGTTTCGCGACCGGCTGCAGGAGGTATGAAGGGCACCAGTTTGTCGAGGGCGGCATAATTTCTCAGCCCGGAGATGTGTAGTAGCTCGGCAGCAGGCATTCCCTCGGCCAGATGTTGGAGGAGCCAGGTGGTTCGCATTCGGGATGGACGCACATCAAGGTGAGTGCGCGACCGGGTGAGGAAGTCGGTGACCTGTCCCGGGGAAGTTCCGGTGCGCCCGGGTCGGAACAACCAACAGTCGTCGTCCAAGTCGCTCACGACGGTGAGCAGGGTGGGGACCCATTCGTGACGGAATGGCACGACCCGGGGCCGGTCACTCCACACAACGACCGTCGCCGTCGCAGAACCGACGAGGCGCTCGTCGGTGTTGGTGCTGATATCGCTGACCCGCACGTCGAGTAGTTCGCGCGTGGCCAGCCCCGCGCCGAAGCCGAGGCAGAGCAGGGCCAGCGCACTGCGGCTCCGGGCGGGAGTGCCCTGGGCGTTCGCCCACGAGAAGAGTTCCACGATCTCTGTCTTCGGATATGCGGCCGTCGGGATCGAGCGGGGGATCGGGCGGTGGCGGCCACCGGCGTCTGCCGGGTTGAGGATCTCGGTCATCCTCCACAGCGTCGAACGCAACGTCGCCCGGCTACCTCGGGCCGCGCCCGGCATACCCAGGTGCACGAACTGCTCCACGAGCGAATTGCGGAACACTCGTTCCCGTTCCAGAGGTACACCTCGTGCCTGCCAGGCCCACAACACCATCGGGGTCGCCGCGGCGAACAGGTCCCGTTCGCTTCGCCCACAGCCCGCCGCGCTGTCGCGGACTGCTGCTTCAACAAACGGGCCTAGTGTCAGCCAATAGGGCAGCGCCACAATGGGCAGATAGGCGGGCCTGGCAGGGTCGGTTCCTGTCACAGTGCGCTCCGGTCGAGCCGGATGCGCGTGACCTCAGCGCTCGTTCGTTGAGTCCAACAGGCACCGCGAACATCCAGGTCAACGAGCACGATCAACGGTGCGCCCAGTCGGCACTCGCGGAGAAAGACCAGATCCAGGTCCTGCCCGTCCCTGCGCATCATGACCGAGCCTCCGGTGAAGGCCGGTTCCCGGCGGACGAGTCGTCGGTCGAGGTCGATCACGTATCTGGTGCCGGTTCGAGTCGTGATCCGAAATCTCCCAGCGAAGTCGTCTTCTAGTGCGTCAACCACGGCTCCTCCGAATAGCGATCATCACTCCACCAGCCCTAACTCGGCCCTGATCCCACGCTAAGCACTGACGTTCCCGCTATGTCGCCGAGTCATTGACAAATAACAGCGCACCAAAGGGTGCAGAGCCGAATTCCCCCGCGCATGTGTCTGTGGGAGCCGCGATCGACGTGGCCTCCAGAAGGGCACTCCATGCACGAATACCCCACCCCGGCACAGCTCCATCAGCGTGTCCTGGCACTCTGGCCGGCTGATTCGGAATGGGATGCGCGCTCGTCGCTTCGGAGTTCGGTCGAAGCCGCGGTCGTCACAGGTGTCGCCGAACTGCATCCGAAAGACGGTCGTCGCGCCGCGAACTGGATTGGCACCTTGCACCGGCATGAGCAGTTCTGGCGCGACCAAGAGCGCAGCCCTCGGGAAAAGACCCGCAACGCTTCCACGCTCCCGGACGAGGAACGGTGGCTGGGGGAGTGGAGCCGGTACCAGCGCCGCTCCACTCTATTGGTCCGTTATCAGATAATCAGGCTCGACGTATCACCGAGCTTCTCCTGGGATCCGCAACAGTCCGCCTGGATCGCCAACTACGAAGCCTGCAGCCGGCACAAGAGGATGAACGGCTCCCTGCCACGGCTGACTTCGGCGGATCGCGATCAGTTCGTGCTTGCCCGATGGCTCGACCGGCAACTGGGACAGTTGCGGGCAGGCGCCCTATCGCACCGCCGAGCTCGGTTGCTTCGTGAGTTGCTTGCGGATCGAAGCCAGACGCAGATCCGTGAGCGCTGACGGATTAGACCGACTCTTCGACAAGGAGTTCTCATTCGATTGGCAGCCTGCAGATCGCTGGATACCGTCACCTATGGTCAAGAATCATCCGTCCGACGGATACGACAAGCTCCCGACAGAGCGCGGCGCGCATCGGGTCGAGACAATCTCGGGCACGGTGCACATAACCGAACGTGCTGGCCGCATCACGTGGAAGCGTCTCCCGGGTCGAGGAAGCATGACCGCCGCTCATGACAACCGCACGGTTCCCCTGTGAATAGCCCTGGGTTTCGTTCCTAGGTGTTCTCTTGGGAAGCGGTCGCTTTCAAGAGTGATTCGGTTTCAGCGTAATACTCGGTTTCGGCTTCGATCGGGGTCCGGTAATCGAGCTCGGAGTGGAG
>NZ_JAYLVL010000002.1:688497-933510 GCF_046156175.1 Lacisediminihabitans sp. H27-G8 | reverse complement strand
ACATCCTCGCCCGCTCCCGCATGCGAGCCCTGCCCGATACCGGAAGCGAGGTGAACACCGACACGATCATGGCCCTCAGCGCCTAAAACGAAGGATCAGCAGTTACACCACACCACGGGACTTGACCGCGTCCGGTCAGGAACAGGACGAGGGCAACGATCGCCCAGATCACTGCAACGATGACCCCGGACCAGCCGTTGCCGATCTGGGTGCCGATCGCCCACCACAACGCGATGGACAGGAACAACACCGCCATGATCCCGGCGTAACCGGCACCACCCAGGAGCCCGGCACCTTTGCCGGCGCGGGCGGCGGATTCCTTCAACTCCGCTTTCGCCAACTCGATCTCTTGCCGCATCAAAGTGGACAGATCCCCCGTCACTTCGGAGAACAACTCTCCCAGGGACGTGGATGCCGCTTTCTGCTCTGAGGGTGTTGAGTCGGTCACAGCCGTCCCTCCTGTCCCAACACGTCCTCTCCGTGCACGTGGGATTCCTGCGTGTACAGCGGTGTGTCATCGAACCGCGGCGTCGCCTCCGACGTGCCCAGAGGATTGACGACCGTCGGCGACGAGCTCGGCGCAGCGGACCCCGACGGTTGGACGTTGGTGCTGCTGGACGCTGAGGTGTCTTTCTGGTCGGCGGCGTTCGTGGCCAGGGCGCGGGTGAGTCGACCAGCAACAGCACCGGCTACCGCCGCCACCGCTATGAACGTTCCCGGGTTTCGGCGGGCGTACCCGGTCACCTCCGACAGCAGCGACCCGGGGTCTCTCGCGTCTAGCCACGACGCGGCGCGGCCCATCCGCTCCGACGCCTGCCGGACTAAATCCGATGCCACGGAGGGCTGCTGCGCCTGGGCAGCCATACTGCCCAGCTCCTCCCCGATGGAACGAAGCCCTGAGGCGACCCGTTCCTGCTGAAGCCCGGCCTGCTCCTTCAACTCGCGCTGCGTCGTGGCGTACAGATCTTTGACCTGCGTTTTGGCCTCGTTCACGACCTCAGCGGCTTCAGATTTGGCGGTATCGGCAACATGACCCACCTGAGTTGCGGTGCTGTCTTTCAACTCGGTTGCCTCACGTTTGACGGCGTGCATAGTGCCTGCCGAGTCCTCCGACTGGTACTCGGGCGCACCGACCGGATCTTGTAGATAGCTGTTAGACATCGTCTTCCCTTCGATCGAAAACTTTCGGTCCGAACGATTCGTATTTGTACGCCGCAGCAACCGGTCCCAAAAGGGGCTGCGCACGAGGCGGCACCGGTGTAGCAACTAGCGCGCGCAACGCCGCAGGAGCGGGCCGCCAGGATGCGGGGCGTGCGGGGTCGGGGCGCGCGAGAGCGCGTTCGGCGACCACCGTCCGGGTTCCCCTCTGCACAGAAACGCCCCGCCCGGATCAGGGTTTGATCCGAACGGGGCGCCGAGGTGGCGCGGATCAATTTTTGATCGCGTCCTTGATGTTCTCGCCAGCCTTCTTGATCTTCGCGGAAGACTGGTCGGCTTTTCCTTCAGCGACTTTGCTGTCGTTGCCGGTGGCTTTACCGACACCCTCCTTGATCTTCCCGCCCACATCCTTGGCGGCATTGTTCGCTTTCTCGTCAGCACCCATGTGCCTGTCTCCTTTCACTCACTACCAATCTAGAAACCTCCGGGGACTGCAGGCAGGGGTTGATCTGTTCACAGACCCCGCGTAATGACAGTCGGGCGTTGCTGAGCGCCAGTTCCCTCTCTGGCAACTACCGCTTCTGACTCGATCGTTGGGCGGCGTGGCGGTGCCGGTGCGTCCGAGTGTTCGCCCGTCCCCCGGGTCGCGGCCTTGAGTACGGAAGATGCTGAAGATTATTATGAGGTGAGCCCCAGACCCCGGCTCTAGGAGTCCCCATGGGTAGCCTCCATTACGGCGCGGTAAATGGTGAAATTGCGTTCGATGACCGTGCGCTTGCCCACCTTCAGGTCGTCATCGTTGCCAAACTGCGGCGACACGAGTCGTTCCAATTCTCCTGGACGAACTCACAGGCTAGAGGGGGCGGTCGCAACAGCATTTGGTTGTCTCCGGGAAGCAGCCTGCTATTCCGCTATAGCGGCAATCGACCTATTCTGATCAACCGGTCATGGATCGACGCTTTGGCGGCGTCGGCGAACAGCGGCGGCGGGCTCGTGTTTACCGGCGAAGTGCCCCTGTAGAACTTTCCGGCATGCGTCTCCGGACGCGGTTATCCGACCCACAGGTCAGGCGGAAGAGCTTCATGGTGGGGCATTCCGTTGGTTCGGCGTGCTTCTTTCATCTCCGCCTCGAAAAGATGCTTCTTCCCCTCGACAAGGGTCTGCCGAGCAGCTCGTTCCTCGTTCACGAATGCGGAATAGTAGTTCGTCTCGTACTCCTCGACGATCTGAAAGGTCCACCGCCCATCGATGACATTCCGGCCGACAATGAGCTCATCAATACGATCGGCGATGTGGGTATGTCCGGCGGCGCGCATCAGTTCGACGGCCTCTCCCAATGCCAGGTCAGCTTTTCCGGTCAGACGGTGGAAGCCGTACAGCAGCCCGCGGGCGTGCTCGACGACTTCGAGCGCCTCGGACAATTTCCCCAACGCCTCCACCGTCGCGTCAGAAACCCCGTCCGGTCTGCGGTGGGCGTCGTCGGGAGAATCAGCGCCCGAATCGGCGGTAGTCATCATCAATCCTTTCGCTTAAGGTCGGTGAGTAATGGGCGATCGTCAGCCGCCTGAGACATTGTCCACAGGAGTTCCGTCGGGCTGTTCCGTGACAAGTGGTCGGTCCGTCCGATCATCAGCGGATCCACCGGAGGCGGTGTCCGGCGCGTCAGAATCTGTGTAGCCGTCCCCAGTGCCGTTAGGTATTTCGTCAGGGTTTGTCGCTTCGCTGGTCATACTGCGACAGTAAGCTCGGTCTCCTCGCCCGGGCAGGGGTTGACGTGATGCCGAAAGCGACTTCTGCGATTCGGGTGCGACCCTAGTTCACTCGAAGGTCTCGGAGTAGTGAGCCAAGAGCTGGGCCAGGTCATCCCAGACGAAAAATGCCCCGGCGTTGAACGGTTCCAGCGCACCCGTGCCTCCCGAGCGTGAGACCACGCCTCTCAGACGCGCTCGCGCCGTAGCTTCGACATCTCAGCTGGAGTCCCCGACGGAAACCGCGTCGCACCTGCGACGTCTTCGGGGAGGGTTTCTACCGAAATAAAGTTGTCGACCTGCAACGCCATTCGCAGGGTGGTCAACTTGCCCCAAGGTGTTGAGAGCACGGCGTTGAGTCCGCGACGGACGACTTCTTGAAAATGAGGGTTACCGGGCGTCGACGATGCCTGTTTCGGCGCTCTCTGCACCGCCTACTCTGCAGAAACTAGGTCTTTCAACCCCGACGCTGTTGCCCCCTCCCGAAACCGTTGCCGTGGAAAGCTGTTCGGAGCGAATCTGCGACCTAAACTCCGACCATGGAACAGCACGAGTCCCGAAGCGCTCGCATCGAACATCGCTGGCCAGCCGTCGCGGCCCTCGTCTTCGCACTCGCCCTGTACGGGGCACTGCCGAATGACCTCATCACCGTTCAGCGTTACATCACCGTGGCGATCGGCATCCTGCTGCTGATCCCGCTCATCATCATCAACCCGCACCGGTTCAACCGACAGACCGCCTGGTCCCGGGTCGCCTCGCTGTCGCTGGCGATAATCGTGGTGGTCTCCAACCAAGTCACCCTTGTTTCCCTCGTCGCGGTCCTTGTCACCGGGCAGAGCAACGGACCATCGTTGCTGCAATCAGCGCTGCAGGTATGGGTGGCCAACGTCATCGGCTTCGCTCTGCTCTATTGGGAGATCGATCGTGGCGGACCGGTGATTCGTACCCTGGTGAAACGCTCCGATCTCCCTCGAGCTGACTTCCGCTTCCCCCAGGACGAGGATGACGACACCATTGTCGAAGTGGCTGCCGGCTCGTCGCTGAAATCAGACTGGACCGCAGGCTTCGTCGACTACTTCTACTTCTCGTTATCCAACTCGATGGCTTTCAGCCCTACCGACACTATGCCACTCACCGCACGAGCAAAGCTGCTCATGTCGTTACAGTCCTTCGGCGGCTTCGTCATCCTCGCCCTCGTCATAGCCCGCGCAGTCAGCCTCATCAACTGAGCCGCGCAATAACCCGGATGTGGCAGCCGGGACTCCGCTGTCGATGTCAGTAATTTGGTGACTTGCCCTAGACCTTCATCTACCGATGAAGGATGGGCGGAGACGCCACGCGGCCATCGCCTAAGGGAACGTCAACCGGCTTCAACGAGGGCTTGATCGCCTGAAAGACCTCAACCAGATGGCCGACCAACCACTCGGGGTAAGGCTCAGGTCCCAGCACTCCACCGTGTTTTCTGTACCAGTCATAGCCAGGCGGATGCAAAGCAAACGCCTCTTTTGACAGCTGCGGGTGAGCCGCAGTCCATTCCGTGAGCAGCTCGGCGTTGTGATCGTGTCCTTATGACCGAAGCCCCCAATAGGGTGGGCTCGTCACTACACAATCGACTCAGGCCAGCGGGAGGCGACTTGCTCGATCGAAGGCATCGCCGACTGACACAGTAGGTAGCTCGAGCGGGAGGGGCTCTGTCACATCAGACCGCGGGTCGCCCGAGTTTGTGCGGGCTGCAGACGGCAAAATGTCCCCTTGCGTGGTGTTGATGAGAGTAATTCGTCCAGCCTCAGGATAGCCTCCCCACGCCGTCAACCATCCGGCGGGATAGGACGGCTTCCAATCCGCAGCAGGTTTGGGGCGTTGGCTCGTTGGCGATAGCGTTTGGACGCCCTCCGTGATGCGCTCAGGCGGAGGGCGTCCGAAGTATTAGTCCCCCGCCTGCTTCGCCTCAGCCACATCCGAAGCCAAACGAGTGAAGATCGACGTACCCATGACTAGTCGGGATAGCTGATTTAGGTTAGAGGCAATATCGGCGGCCTCGCGACGGATAGAGCTGCCGCCAAATAGTCGAATGACTTGCGGAAGATTTGCCGGTATGCATCCACCTCGTCGCGCATATCTAATGGAGCTTTAGTTTCCCTTCACCGGACGGTGCGCCTTAGCGAATTCCTGCCTAGCTAGATAGTCAACGAGTGTGTACTGTAGTCATCAAATGTTGACCGTGAACTGGTTAGGTGCATTCAGTCACCCCGAACTACAGCGCGCTCCGACATGCGCTGTCTCACCGTCGGGCAGAGCTGGGATTGACTTACGAGGCTCTGGCCGAAGCTGCGGGGCTGAGTCGAACAGGGGTCATAAATTTGGAACTCGGCAACAGGCGTGGCAGCCTGGGAACGTGGTTCGCGCTCGCCCGGGCACTTGATGTACCTTTCGGCCAATTCATGGAACATCTGCAGGACGGTGATTAGTCACGTCGTAGCAGGAATGGCGCGGCTCCTTAAGACCGCCCCTCCGAGGCCTCGGGGCGGCCCAACCCCGATGAGAAGACATTTCGATTTATGGCGCTTCCGTAGCTACTGGGGCTCGGATTGGTCCTCAGCTAATCAAAAGTTAGCGCCATGGCTTCTTCGGCCGGTTCGAGCCTCACCAACTTGCTCCGTGATCTGCGAGCAGAACTGGTCGCGATCAGCACGGTCCCCACGGGTGCTGTCGAAAAGTCCGCCGATTTAAAGTTCAAGTCGGCTCTGGCCAAGTAGTGGAGGCAGTAAGCAGGTGCTTTACCGCGCCAAAGCGACTCGCCCAGGCCATCAAGTCAGCGAACTGCATCAGCGTCTCGCCGCGCTGGATCCGCACGAGGCGTTCGTAAGACATTCCGGGGACGTTGTGGAGCTGGTCAACGTAGCTTCGAAGCGAGTAGCCCTGCGCCAGCATGGATTCCCGCGCCGCGTTAGCTACATGGTGCTGCAGCTGAGCTGCCAAGAATCGTGGATCGTCCTTTCCCACGCCCTTGGCCGCCGTGAGCGCTCGGCTGGACTGGCCGAATTGCTTCGATTCTTGGACGAAGTTGCGAGGTTGAAATTTGAATGCGCGAGTGTCGTGTATCGGCCCGGTGGTCGGAAGCGATGGCGATTCATTCACTGAATGAGTCTAATCCACTCATATGAGCAATAGAACCGTCGGTAACGTGTTATAGCACCAAACAGTCTTTGCGGAAGTGCCGGGCCCGCTTCGTGTACTGCATAGGTACCAGGCATGACCGTCTCACGAAGTATTTCCCCTACCAGGCAGGTGTCCACTGGAAGGATCCCGACCAGCTCTGTCCCAACCCCATCATCATCCGACATCAAGCCCCTGCCAGCGACGCTCGACGGACAAAACCTCCGAAGACTTGGGAAGGAGGCACGTGCATCGCTTATGGACTATGTGCCGCAGATGCCTAAAGCCGAGTGGGCCAAGATTCGCTCCTTCGTGCTGGACGCTGTGGCGGGCTCATCAATTGGAACATCGCTTGACTCCGACCGGGCTCTAGTAATCACGGCGCCGTTCGTCCGATGGGCGGTCCTGAAGCAGGGATTGCCGCAAGAGGCAAGTGCCATTTTCACAACGCGGGCTATCGAGCAATACTGCCTCTGGCGTATTGAGAAGGACTCACTCACTGAAGGGTCTGTCGCCTCTTACCGAGCCGTCCTGCGCAGGGTTTCGGACCGAATCGCTCCGGAAACCAACCCTGAACCTACCCGCGCCTATTCGCGCAGACGGATCATGGACCCGTATGTCCGATCTGAACTCGATAAGTTCCGCGCCTGGGCCAACGGTCAATCAAACGATCTCCAGACACGCCGAGCGAAGCTGCTGCTGTCGGCCTGCGCCGGAGCCGGCTTGAACCCTGGAGAGCTCGGCACGATCCGACCGATCGATGTCGACATCAGCGAATCCGGGATCACGATATCGGTGCAGGGGGCACACCCCCGAAAGGTGACTTTGCTCGCTGAGTGGGAATCCATGTTTCTGGATGGGATCGCTGTCGCTGATCCCATGACGTTTGTGTGGGGAGAGACCGCCACCCGAACGAAAGACCGAAACTACATCGCAAGCTTCACGCATCGTTGCGTCGGCGTAGCCCCTCTTCCGACGAGGTTGCGAGGGTCGTGGATTGTCACACTCCTGGACCGCCGCGTTCACATAGCCACGATTCTCGAAGCCGCAGGTTTCACACACTTCGACAACCTGCATCAGTACCTCCCGTTTCTCACTAAAGAGGGAAGCCATGAAGCCCGATCCCAATTGCGCGGTGAGAGCGCAAAATGATCAGGCTCAAAGACGCGGACGCCGTTGCCAAGCTTGAACGGCGCATGACCGAAACGTTCGGCGTTGGATATGACGAGTACTACGCCGGAACGGCGAAGCGTCTAATCCCAGCGGCTTATTTCACCCTATCCACGAGAATCGCCGATACCTCCGGGATTTTGGAGTTGGTTGCCGCGTGGGATGCACAACGACGCAAGAGCCGCGCGGGCAAAAAGGCCATCCTTCCCCTCAGAGCGCTAATCGTGCTGTACCTCTTGAACGCGCAGATGGGTCTGGGCGTTACCTACGCCGAGTTAGCTCGAACGATCGCGCACCGCCTCTCACCCGAGCACCGCGCTGCGCTCAATATCCGATCAGAGTCGGAAGATTCCTATCTCTGGTATCGCCGAGTGTCCGAGACGTCATATCGCCTTATCGCGCTCATGAACCCGACCCCATCGCCGCTGCGGGCAATCCTCGACGCAGAGGCATTCGAAAAACTTATTGCTTCGATGGAGACAGCATCGGCGCTAGAACTTAGAGCACGAAACCAGGACCGGATCGATCAATACTGCAACCTGCTTGTCGAAGCATCTTTACGTCAACTCCCTAGAGACATATGGGACCGATACCGCGGCAACATCGCAATTGACGCAACCAAGGTCCACATCAGGGGCGCACTCAATAGTTCGAGCGAGATAGGTAGACGCTCAAATCCCGATCCGTTGGCCGGCCGGTACAGACGCGCGGGAAACCACGACGGAGAGGGTGCGAAAACCGACATTGCTGCGTACGAGCTTGAGACATCCGTAATGATCTGGAACAAACCCGGTGAAAGCACCATGTTCCCATCCTTGATCACCGTAATCAGTTGCCACAACCCGGGGAGGCTGATCGGGCACGCCGCCGCACACATGCAACGACAGAAAAACCTCGGGTTCGAGCACTTCACGTTCATCGGTGACCGCGCCTACAACGGGGGGAAAATCGAAGAGTTTCACTTCCCCGCCGCCCGCCTGGGTCTCGATCTGGTATTTGACTACCAGAAGGGCGACCTCGGGCTCCAATCGCATTTCGATGATTTGATCCAGGTCGACGGTTCTTGGTACGTCAACTGGATGCCCAAAAGGCTTATTTCAGTGACCGCCGACTTTCGAAAACTGGAAGATGAGATCAGCGCCGCGAAACGCGCCATCTACGAAGCCGAGCACGTCTCAAAGCGAGCCAAGACTTCTCCATCTCGAATGGAGGCCATGGCCGAAGCAAAACAAACGGCCGTCAGATTCCTCGAAGAGAACGTCACTGCGCTCGCAACGCAGCAAGATCAAATCGACATGCGCGTTCCGTATCAGATGATCCCGAAAGGCCGGCGAGACTCTGACGGTTTTCAGCGATTCAGCTACCCACCGTTCAGCAAGATGCTCGTCGGTCCCCCGGCTTCATACAAGAAAAAAGGGACGATCACGATCCCTCCAACCCTGCCCTTCGATGCTAAAGCCGAAGCGGGTCAACTGTCAGGACGAAAGCCGCGGGCCGAACGAGGCGAAACCACCAAAGAAAAACAACAGCCCATCAAGCACTGGCAGAACTACGCGTATAAGCGTCCAGAGTGGCGCAGTTATTACGGCATGCGGAGCTTGGTCGAGGCATCGAATTCTCTCTTGAAGACCAAAGATCACGGAGACATTGAAAGCCCTTCAAAACGTTCTGGACGGGGCTATGCCGCCACTTATCTCGCGCTCGCCTATTCGGCGGTGGCTTCGAACCTGAAAAGAATAGCTACGTTCTTCGCAAACGAAGCGCTGCGAATAGAACACTCAAAGGTCAAGCACCGCACCAGACGACGGATCGATAACCTCGGGAGGCCGCTCGCTGCATCTGTCGATGACGGCCCCCCAGGGTTGAATTCCTAGATCGAGCCTCCGCTAAATTCCCGTTTCAGCAAACAATTCGGCCCGCCCAAAAGCGGGCCGATTCTCTATTTAACCGGCCAAGCGTCGAAACGAGACCTGTATCAACGGGCTCTAAGCAAACCAAAAGGGATCGGGATGATTTTTCAATCATCCCGATCCCTTTGATAGCTGATATCCGGATTCTTCTTTCTACATTTCCGGAATGAGCCGCTGTGGCAAGTGCGAGATTCGAACTCACGAAGTCGTAGACGGCTGATTTACAGTCAGATCCCTTTGGCCACTTGGGTAACTTGCCATGCGCATCGACCACGGGCCGAACGCGCAAATAAAGGATACAGGGTGAATGGCTTCCGCGAAATCGAGGGCACGGCGAGCGAGGCCATAGGATTCAGTCGGTCGCACGACGATGAGTGAGAGGACGGGTGGATGGCTGGCATCCAGGAGGTCGCGGATGCCGCCGGTGTGTCCACCGCGACGGTGTCCCGGGCCCTGAGCGGCAACGGCCACGTCTCCGACATCACGAAGGCCCGCGTGACAGCCGCAGCCGCGGACCTCGGCTACGTCGTGAGCTCGAACGCCTCGAGCCTCGCAAGCGGGCGCACCAAGAACATCGGGGTCGTCATCCCCTTTCTCAACCGGTGGTTCTACAGCTCGGTGCTCGAGGGGGCCGAACGTTCGCTGTTGAGCAATGGCTACGACCTCACCCTCTACAACCTCGGTGGGGGCGGGGAAGAGCGACGCAGCGTTTTCGAGCACTTTCTGCTGCGCAAGCGGGTGGATGCTGTCGTCGCGATCTCCCTTGAACTCACCCCGGTCGAGCTCGCCGGCCTGCTCGCCCTCGGCAAGCCGATCGTGGGGGTCGGCGGACCGCTGGTGGGCGTGCGTACCTTCAGCATCGACGATGTGGCGGTCGCTCGCCTCGCGACAGAGCATCTGCTCGCCCTCGGACATGTGTCGATCGCCCACATCGGCGGCGACCAGGAGTCGGAGCGGGACTTCCACCTGCCCACCAACAGGCGGGTCGGATACGAGGCCGCCCTGGAAGCCGCGGGGATCTCGCCGGATCCGTCGCTGTTCCGGTCGGCGGATTTCACCATTCCGGGTGGGTACGCTGCGGCGAAGCAACTGTTCGGCAACCCGCGGACCCGGCCGACTGCCGTGTTCGCCGCGTCCGATGAGATGGCCATCGGCACCATCCTCGCAGCGCGCGACCTCGGACTGCGGGTGCCCGCCGATATCTCGGTGATCGGCATCGACGGCCACGAACTCAGCGACTTCTTCGGACTCACGACGATCGCGCAATTTCCCGAACTGCAGGGCCGGCTTGCGGTCGAGTTGCTCATGGACGAGCTGCACCCCGATCGCCGAACCCTCGGTTCGTCGAACACGCCGCTCCCCTTCGAACTCATGGTGCGCTCGACGACGGCGCGTCCATCGGCGCGGTGATCTCCGCGGTGATCGCCTAGGGCGACGGCGCCACGTCGGCTGCGTAGCCGGTGGAATAGCGGATGACGTCATCCAGGTACCGCTGTGACCCGTTGTAGGCGAGCACCGCCTGCCGCCAGCCGCTTTCCGTATTCAATGCCTTGCCGCCGGCGCGGCACAGGTAGCCCGCCGCGGCGAGGGTCGCGTCATCGATGTTCTGCGGATCCTGTACCCCATCGGCGTTGCCATCCGCGTGCCAGTTGCGCCAGGCCTCCGGGATGAGCTGCATCGGTCCGACGGCCCGGTCGATGCTCGCATCTCCGTCGATCGTCCCCTTATCGGAATCGGGGATGTTCGCGACGGCTCCCCCGTCGAGCGGCACCCCGAAGATCGCGGGGGTGGCCGTGCCATCCGCGGCGATGTGCCCGCCGAAGATCGTGCCGTGGCGCGACTCGATGTCACCGATGCCTGCAAGCGTGTTCCAGCCGATTCCGCACTCACGACTCTCGAACGAGATCGCCACGCCGGCGTAGGCGGCGAGTGCCCGCGACGGAATGCCGGTCTTCTTCGCGGTGGTTGCGACCCAGGCCGGATCGGCGAGCGCCGACAGGGCAGGGCCGGCTGGCACCGCTGCGGCGGTCACGGGCGCGGCCGTCGCGAACCGCGCGAGCGGGGTCGACGGGCCCGCGGCATCCGGAAGCCGATGAATCGCGATGCCTCCCGGCAGTGCGAACACCACGATGGCGCCGATCACGGCCACGGTGACCACCAGGCCAGCCGCGGAGATCAGGATCACGCGCAGAATCGACATCGGCTCCTATCTTCGTCCGACACGCCCGTTAAACTGCTGGCATGGCTGACCCAACTTTTGACATCGTGAGCAAGGTCGACAAAATGGAGGCCGATAACGCGCTCCATCAGGCACAGAAGGAGATCGCCCAGCGGTACGACTTCAAGAATGTGGGGGCAGAGGTGGACTGGAGCGGCGAGAAGCTGTTGCTCAAGGCCTCCTCCGAAGATCGCGTGAAGGCGGTGCTCGAGGTGCTCGAGGCGAAGTTCATCAAGCGCGGCATCTCCCTGCGCAGTCTCGACACCGGGGATCCCTACGCTTCCGGCAAGGAATACCGCATCGACGTCTCGCTCAAGAACGGCATCTCCAGTGAGGACGCGAAGAAGGTCTCGAAGCTCATCCGCGACGAGGGCCCCAAGAGCGTGAAGGCGCAGATCCAGGGCGATGAGTTGCGCGTCACGTCGAAGAGCCGCGACGACCTGCAATCGACGATGGCGCTTCTCAAGGGCGCGGATCTCGATATCGACCTGCAGTTCGTCAACTTCCGCTAAGCCCTCCGCGCACCCGAACCAGTGGTCTCATTCATCGTCAACTTCTTCGCGAGCTCGGTCTTTGCGACGATCGCGCTGGTGATCGACATCGTGATCCGTGTGCTCGCGGTGATCATCGTTCCCCAGAATCGCAAGCCGCAGACCGCGATGGCCTGGCTGCTCGCGATCTTCCTGATCCCGTACATCGGCATCGTGCTCTTCCTGCTGTTCGGCAGCAGAAAACTCCCGAAACGGCGACGAGAGAAGCAGGTGGAGATCAATTCCTTCATCCTCGAAACCACCGAGGGGATGGATCGGGTCGAGAAGGAAGTCGACTTCCCCGGTTGGCTGGAGCCGATCGTGGAGCAGAACCGCACCCTCGGCTCGATGCCTCTCGTGGGAGGCAACACGGCGAAGCTCTACACCGAGTATTCGGAGTCCCTCGCCGCCATGACCGAGGCCGTGGGCACGGCCAAACGCTTCGTGCACGCGGAGTTCTACATCCTGTCGTACGACCCGACGACGAAGCCGTTCTTCGACGCTCTCGAAGCGGCGGTGGCGCGAGGGGTGACCGTTCGGGTGCTGCTCGACCACGTGGCATCCATCCGCTCCCCCGGTTACCTGCGGACCATCCGCCGCCTGAAGCACATTGGCGCGACCTGGCACCTGATGCTGCCGATCCAGCCCTGGCGTGGTCGCTGGCAACGGCCCGACCTGCGCAACCACCGCAAGCTGCTAGTGATCGATCGCACCCTCGCCTTCACCGGCTCGCAGAACATGATCGACCGCAGCTACAACAAGCGCGGAAACATTCGCCGCGGCCTCAAGTGGAAAGACCTGATGGTGCGGTTCGAGGGACCGATCGTCGCGGGCATCAACGCCCTCTTCGTCACAGACTGGTACAGCGAGACCGACGAGTTGCTCATGCGAGAGACCGACCGCATTCCGGACGAGAAGATCAGGGATGCGATCGACGCCCAGGTCGTGCCGAGTGGCCCCGGATTCGATCTGGAGAACAACCTGCGACTGTTCGACTCGCTCGTGTACAGCGCGCAGCGCCGGGTGATCATCACAAGCCCGTATTTCGTGCCGGATGACTCGATGCTCTACGCCATCACCAATGCGGCGTATCGCGGACTGGATGTGCAGCTATTCTGCTCAGCAGTCGCGGACCAGCCCGTGGTGTTCCACGCGCAGCGGAGCTACTACGAGGCCCTGCTGCGAGCCGGCGTGCGCATCTGGCTCTACAAGTCGCCGACAGTGCTGCACGCCAAGCACTTCACGATCGACGAGGAGGTCGCCGTGATCGGCTCGAGCAACATGGATATGCGCTCCTTCAGCCTCAACTACGAGATCTCCGTCATGCTCCACGGACGTCATATCGTGGCGCAGCTTCGCGAGGTGGAGGAGTCCTACCGCCAGCAGTGCACGGAACTCACGCTCGATGACTGGCTCACTCGCCCCCTGCGTTCGAAGGTGCTCGACAACACGGCGCGACTGACGGCGGCCGTGCAGTAGATCGGATCAGTCGGGAGTTCGGTCTCCCGTTCCCGAACGCGACTCAGTGCGAGGCGCGCGAGACGGTCACCATCTCGTCACGGGGCACGACCTTGATCCTGGCGCGTCCGGTCGGCTCCCCGAGGGCCTTCTCGTGCTCGTCCAGCCGGTGCCAGCCACTGAGATCGGTGAATTCGACCCCGCGTTCCACGAGCAGGTCGACGACGGACTGCTCGTCGGGATGCGTCGGCGCCCACCAGTTCGCCTGGTCGTTCACGACGTGCTTGATGGTCTCCATCGCGTCACTCTTGGTGTGACCGATCAGGCCGACCGGTCCGCGCTTTATCCACCCGGTGGCGTAGACGCCCGGCAGGGGGTGGTCAGAGTCATCCAGAACCTGGCCCTCACGATTGGGGATCACCCCGCGCTTCTCATCGAAGGGGATCTCGTCGAGCGGCGACCCGAAGTAGCCGACCGCTCGATAGACAGCCTGCACCGGCAGCTCCCGGATCTCGCCGGTGCCGATCACGCCGCCCTGTCCATCGGGTGCGGTGCGTTCGTAGCGGAAGCCTTCGACCCGGCCGTCTCCGGTCACTTCCACCGGCTTCGCATGAAAGTGCAAGTGCAACCGACGGGATGCGGTGCCGGCCTCGCGTGCGCGCCACTGCGTGAAGACTTTGTCGATGACCAATACCTGCTTGTTGCTGGCGATAGCCGTCTTCGAGGCCTCGTCGTAGTCGAAATCCTCGTCGTGCACGATCATGTCGACGTCGCGCAACTCGCCGAGCTCGCGCAGTTCGAGCGGCGTGAACTTCACCTGCATCGGACCGCGACGGCCGAAGACATGAACGTCGGTGACCGGTGACGCGAGAAGGGCGTCGTAGACGTTCGACGGGATCTCGGTGGGAAGCAGGTCGTCCGCGTGCTTGGCGAGGATCCGAGCAACGTCGAGAGCGACGTTGCCGTTGCCGATCACCGCGACCTCCTTCGCCTCGAGCGGCCAGGCGCGCGGAACATCAGGATGACCGTCGTACCAGCTCACGAATTCGGCCGCACCGTAGCTGCCCTCGAGATCGATCCCGGGGATGTCGAGGTCGGCATCCCGCGCCGCACCGGTCGAGAAGATCACCGCGTTGTAGTGCTTCTTCAGGTCATCGAGCGTGATGTCCCGGCCGTAGAGAACGTTTCCGAACAGCCGGATGCGACCGGTGTCGAGCACCTCCCGCAGCGCGGTGATGATGCCCTTGATGCGTGGGTGGTCCGGAGCTACGCCATAGCGCACCAGCCCATACGGTGCGGGAAGCTGCTCGAAGAGGTCGATCGACACGTCGAAGTTCTTCTCCGCCTTGAGCAGGATGTCCGCCGCGTAGATTCCGGCGGGACCGGCGCCGACGATGGCGAGTCTCAGTTTCGTCATGGGTTCCTTGTTGGTTTGCGGCGGCTCTCGATGGGCTCGCCGGCCGGCAGCATCGGTTCGGTCAGTTGGAGCGTTCGACGACGCTCTCGGCGAAGCGGGTGAGCGCCTTCTTCACCGGACCGTCGGGAAGCGGCCCGAGTGCCTCGACGGCCTCGCGTGCCCAGCGGTGCGCTTCGTCGAGGGTCTTCTGGGTCACGCTGTGGGCGCGCAATTCGGCGATCGCGAGCGCGAGCTCTGCCTCATCCGGCTGTTCCGCAGAGTAGTGCGCCGCGTTCACGTCGCGTTCGATGCGAGTGAGCAGATCCGCAGCATCCCCGTCGGTTTTCGCGAGGTCGCGCAAATACAGCAGCGGGAGGGTGGCGACACCCGAGCGCAGGTCGGTTCCGGGGGTCTTGCCCGTCTCCTCTTCTCCCGCGGCCAGGTCGATCACGTCGTCGATGAGCTGGAAGGCGACACCGATCTTCTCGCCGAAGACCTTCACCGGGATGCGGTATTCCTCTGGCGCATTGCCGAAGATCACTCCCATCTCCGCCGCTGCGGCGATGAGAGAGCCGGTCTTGTCGGCGAGCACCTGGATGTAGTGGTCGATCGGGTCTTCGTCGTCACGCGGCCCGATGGTCTCGTGCAGCTGGCCGAGACAGAGTCGCTCGAAGGTATTGGCCTGCAGCATGATCGCGCGTTCCCCCAGGCCCGACATGAGCTTGGATGCCCGCGCAAACAGCAGATCACCGGTGAGGATGGCCACCGAATTGCCCCATACGCTCTGGGCGCTGGGCACTCCGCGGCGCATGCCGGCCTCATCCATCACATCATCGTGATAGAGCGATGCCAGATGGGTGATCTCGAGGGCCTCCGCCGCGATCACGACCTCAGGGGTGTTGCCGGTCCCGAGTTGGGCCGTGAGAAGCGCGAGGGTGGGACGCACCCGCTTTCCCCCGGCGTCGAGCAGGTAGCGGGTGGTGGCATCCGCGATGTCGTCGGCGAAGGAGACCTGGCCGAGGAGGCCGGTCTCGACCTGGTCGAGACCGTCTTCGATCGCCGCGGCGAACCGTCGTTCGCTCGCGGAGGAGAAGAGCTTCTCACCGAGTCCGAGCGCGGAGTTGAGCGAATTGCGGCGGCGGGCGAGGGGCGCGCTGGGAGTCACGAGGTCGGCCTAACCGTCGAGGGCGGAAACGAAGCCCTAGGGCTTCGGAGCCGCCGGGCTGTCCGGGTTGGTGGCGACATCATTGTCGACGACGGTTTCGATCACGGGCTTCTTCGGCGCAGCGGTTTTGCGGGGTGCGCGACGGGTGACCACGCGGGCGGGCTTGTGCCCGCGGTGCAGCGCCACGACACCGGCGGTGAGGTTGCGATAGGCCACGCGGGTGAAGCCGGCGCCGCGGATCCACTGGCTGAGGGTGACCTGGTCCGGCCAGTCGCGGATCGAATCGGCGAGGTAGGTGTACGCCTCGGGGTTGGAGCTCGCCGCCCCGACGATCGAGGGCATCAGGTAGCGCATGTAGGCGCCATAGCCTGCACGGAAGATCGCGCGAGACGGGGTGCTGAACTCGCAGATCACGAGTCGACCACCGGGCTTGAGCACCCGGTACATCTCGGCGAGGGCCTTCTTCGGGTCCTCGACGTTGCGCAGCCCGAACGAGGCGGTGACCGCGTCGAACTCACCGTCAGCGAACGGCAGGTCGGTCGCATCCGCTTCGACGAAGGTAATGGACGGATGTTTCTGCCGGCCGACCTCGATCATGCCCGCCGAGAAATCGGCGGCGACGACCTCGGCACCACTCTTCGCGAGCGCCACGGAACTGGTTCCGGTGCCGGCCGCGATGTCGAGGATGCGTTCGCCCGCGACGGGCGCGACGGCCCGCGTGGTGGCGATACGCCAGATGAACGAGTTGCCCATGGACAGGACATCGTTCGTGCGGTCGTAGTGCTTAGCTACACCGTCGAACATCTCGGCAACCTCTTTGGGTTGCTTGGTCAGATCTGCCTTTGCCACGCGCACAAGTCTAGTTCAGCCTTCCTGTGCATCCGCGGCTCCCAGCGAGGCCCGGCTAGTGTTGGCCGGGTGACCGCATCCGCGCCCTTCGACGATGGTGCCGCGGTGCCGTCCCTCACGGTCGAGACCACCCCGACGGCGGATCTCGGCCCGCTCGTGCCGCTGCTCGAAGCGCGGCATCCGCTGCTCTGGATGCGACGCGGTTTCGGTCTCGTCGGGCACGGCGAAGCGCTTCGGCTCGAGTTCTGCGGCCCCGATCGCGTGCGTGACGCCGCCATCGCCTGGCAACGGATCTCCGCTGCCGCGACGGTCACCGATCCGTTGGCGCGAACGGGCACCGGGCTGCTCGCCTTCGGGAGTTTCGCGTTCTCCGACAGCTCGGCCACGACGAGTGTTCTCCTCGTGCCGTCGATGATCATCGGACGGGACAAGGGCCAGAGCTGGATCACCCGAATCGCGGTCGGTGAGCTCGAACCCCTCGTCGTGCCGCCGCTCGAACCCTACGGCCAACGGTTCCACGTCGACTTCCACCCGGGCACGGTGCCCGGCGCGGACTATCGGGATGCGGTGGCGACCGCCGTGCAGCGCATCCGCTCCCACGAGGTGAGCAAGGTGGTGCTCGCCCGCGAACTGGTGGGCCAGCTGCCGGATGGCGCGGACATCCGTCGCATGATCGATGTGCTCGCCGCAGGCTATCCCGACTGCTGGACTTTCGCCGTCGACGGCTTCATCGGGTCGAGCCCGGAGACACTCGTCACCGTCGATGCCGGGTCGGTGACCGCCCGGGTCTTGGCCGGCAGCGCCGCGCGCGGGCTGGACGCCGCGTCCGATGAGCAAGCGGCGAGCGCGCTCGCCACCTCGACCAAAGACCAGGACGAGCACCGGTACGCGGTGCAGAACGTGCTCGCGTCGCTTCGGTCACACAGTCCGAATGTGATGGCGAGCGAAATGCCCTTCACCCTGAAGCTGCCGAACGTCTGGCACCTCGCAAGTGACATCGAAGGGGACCTCACCGACGGGTCGACGTCGCTCGACCTGATCGGTTCGCTGCATCCGACGGCCGCCGTGGCGGGGACTCCGACACCGGATGCCCTGCGGATCATCGGGGAGCTCGAGCCCTTCGACCGCGGCCGGTATGCCGGCCCCGTCGGTTGGGTGGGAGCGGATGGCGACGGCGAGTGGGCGGTCGCGGTGCGCAGCGCGCAGTTCGATCAGGACGGCCGGGTCACGGCCTATGCCGGTGCGGGCATCGTCGCCGAGTCGGTGCCAGAGCGGGAGCTTCTCGAGACTCGCATGAAGTTCCGGCCCATCGTGGAGGCGCTGGACTGAGGCGGTGCCCGAGGCGGGCGCCGCGGTCTCGATACGCTCGCTGGCGCTCGCTACTCGACCAGCGGACACTGAGGGCTCGACCGCCGGCTATGCGTCGGCCAGTCGCGCCTTCTGTTCGGCCACGTCGTACTCGGCGACCGGCCAGGTGAGGTGCAGTCCCCGAAGCGCGTCGAGCAGCAGGTGTTGCACCGCCACCCTCGCGTACCACTTGTGGTTCGCGGGGATCACGAACCACGGGACATCCACCGTCGAAGTCTTCTCGAAGGCGACCTGGTAAGCCTCCTGGTATTGGGGCCATAGCGCCCGCTCGTCGAGGTCACCGGGGTTGAACTTCCAGTTCTTCTCCGGGTCGTCGAGGCGCGCCTCGAGTCGGTCTTTCTGCTCGTCAGCGCTGATGTGCAGCATGACCTTGACGATGGTGGTGCCGCTGTCGACCACCTGCTTCTCGAACTCGTTGATCGCGCCGTAGCGCTCTTCGATCACCGCGGGCTCTGCCAGGTTGCGAACCCGCGCGATGAGCACGTCTTCGTAGTGGGAGCGATCGAAGACGCCGAGGTGTCCCGCCGGCGGCAACTGGTTGCGCACGCGCCAGAGGAAGTCGTGCGAGAGCTCCTCCTCGGTGGGCTTCTTGAAGCCGTAGATCGTGACGCCCTGGGGGTCGACCCCGCCGACGACGTGTTCCACGATTCCGCCCTTGCCCGCGGTATCCATAGCCTGAAGCACGAGGAGTACCGAGCGGGTGCCGCCGAAGCGGCTCTCCGCCCACAGCCGCTCCTGCAGGTCGCCGAGCTCAGCACGGCCCTTTTCGAGCAGGGCCTTGCCTGCGGACTTGCCGCCCTCCATCCCGGGCGTCGACGATGGATCGACCTCGGCAAGGGAGAATCCCGCACCCACTTTGAGCACCGCGCCGGGGTCTTCGGTCCATACAGTTTTCGCCATAGGCCAGATGCTACTCGCGACAGGGGATATCACCACCGGAGATATCGCGACCGGGGACGTCGACGCGCGGCGGTGTGCGCGCTCGCGCCGCGGTGCGCGCGACTACCCATTCTGCGAGGAGAGGTTCCGATCAGCGCGGCAGCGGCACCTCGACGAGAGTCGGCGTTTCGGATGCCGCGAGCGCCTCATCCAATTCGCCTCGGTTTCGCGCCACCCGGTAGTCCCACCCATAGGCGGTCGCGAGGGCGCGGAGGTCCACCGCCTGCGGCGTGTACTGCACCCGGTCGAAGGCGTCGGCGGGAGCCGTCGCGGCCACCTCGAGCCCGTCGAAGATGGTGCCGCCCCCGTCATTGCCGACGATCACCTGGATGCGCGGTCGCACTTCTCCGCCACCGAACAGGAGTGCGCCAACGTCGTAGAGCGCGGTCAGGTCGCCCACGAGCACGCGGGTGATTCCGGATGCGCTGCCGCCGTCGGAATCCTGGCTCGAGAGTGCGATGCCGATGCCCGTGGCGATCGTGCCGTCGATGCCGGCGAGCCCCCGGTTGGCATGCACCGGAATGCGCTTGCCCGGCACGAACATGTCTGCTTCGCGGATGAGCCGGGATGCCCCGAGCACGAGCCGGTCGTGCGGCCAGGTGACGCGCCACACCGACTCCACGAGCATCCGGCGGGTCACCGGCTGTCGGAAGACCGCAAGCTGCTCCCGCGCGAATTCACCGGCGCGCTCGTCCGACGCCGGAGCGCGGGTGGGATCGACGGCGAGCATGCTCCGACCGGCATGAACCCAGCTGCCCAGCCAGCCCCGTCCCTCCGTGGTCTCGTCCGGCAGTCCATCATGGGTGACCGACGTGTCGATCGTGGCCGCGCGATGGCCCGGGTTGTAGGCATCAGCGGTGACCCCGCGAACGACGTGGACGAGAACATCCGGGCGGTTGAGGAGCGTCGGCACCTGACGACTGAGGGTGGGATGCCCGAAGACGACGGCACGTTCGACACGGCCGCCGAACTCTGGGTCGTCGAGCAGCCCCCGGTAGGCGACGACGAGGTTCGGCCCGAAATGCGAACCGCTCGACACCTCTGCGAGCAACGGCACCCCGAGGGACCTTGCGAAGGCCTCGGCATCGGGCCCGGCGCCGTGCCCGGCGATGACGACGGTGTGGGCGGCATCCGCAATCCGGCGCGGCTCATCCGGCGGCTCGTCGACGGATCCCTGCTCGCGGACTTCCGGCAGTTCCTGGACGGGCCGGGACAGCGGCTCCCGGAACGAGAGGTTGAGCTGCACCGGCCCCGGCGTCCGCGCCGCTGCGGCGTAGGCCTCGCCGGCCAGGGCTGCCGCCTGCGAGACGTCGGAGGGCGGCGCGACATCCCGCACCCAGCCGACGGCGCTGCCGAAAATCCCGACCTGGTCCGTGGTCTGGTTGCCCCCGATGCCACGGAGCTCCGCCGGGCGATCGGCAGTCAGGAGAATGAGGGGAACACCGGAATGGTGAGCCTCGAGCACAGCGGGGTGGAGATTGGCCACGGCCGTGCCAGAGGTCGTGATGATCGCGACCGGGCGACCGGTCTCCACCGCGATGCCAAGGGCGAGGAAGCCCGCGACCCGTTCATCGATGCGCACCCGGAGGCGCAGCTTCCCGTCCCGCTCCCACGCCGCTGCGGCCAGGGCGAGGGCCTGCGACCGTGAGCCAGGGCACAGCACGATGTCACGCACCCCACGGCCGATGAGCTCCCCGATCAGCGCAACGGAGAACGTCGTCGCCGGGCTGCCTGCCGCCACCGGACCCGTTACCGGGGTGCTCACTTCTCGGACGTGTTGTTCTGGTCGTCGTCGAGCTCGGCGAGCCGCGCTTCGAGCTCACGGATCCGCTCGTCGCGCTGTTTGTCGGCACCGAGCCGTCGCAGGAATTCCGGATCGTCATCCGGAGCCTTCGAGCCTCCGCCGCCGGTGGCCGCAACGCTCGCGCCACCCGAGCGCTCCTTGCCGAGTGCGAACCAGAGGATGCCGCCGAAGGGGGTGACGATCACGATGAGGACGGCCCAGAGGATCTTCGGCAGCGCTCGAACACGCGACTCCTCCGTGCGAATGCAGTCGATGAACGAGAAGATCGTGAATGCCACGAAAAGCACTGCGAGTATCACTGAGAGCCGAGCCATGTGCAGATTCTAGGCCGGGATCCTGCACAGAGAGCACGAGCTTTCAGGCGCACGTGCCTAGACTGATCGGCGTGTACTCGCGCCAGTGGATCGTCTTCTCCCTCATCAGGGTAGGCACTTTCGCCGCGGCGCTCGCGATCCTCCTGCTGCTGGGCATCAACGTCTTCGTCGCCGCCATCGGCGCGGCGATCATCGGATTCTGCGTGTCCTACATCTTCCTTCGCAAGCAGCGCGAGGCGGTGTCTTCCAGCATCGGTCACCTGCGTGACAACAAGGATCGGGATCGCGACAACGAACTCGAGAACGAGGCGCTCGATCGTTTCGAAGAGCCGCGCTGATCCCATCGGCACTGGCCTCGGTCAGAAGGCGATCGCGGCAGCAAGCGCGACGCCGAACACCAGGGCCGTGAAACTCGTCAGTTTGAGAGCGAGGATGAACTCCGGAGCTGTCTTGCCGGTGAGCGTGATCACGACGGCGGGCAGCCCCGACAGCAGCGAGAAGTACACCAGCGGCGCCTTCACGTAGAAGATCGAGAAGAAGATCAGGATCAAGTACGGCACCGCAACGAAGATCGCGAACAGGATGCGCGCGGCCCGGGTGCCGACGAGCACCGCGAGCGTGCGTTTGCCCGACAGTGTGTCCTGAGCGATATCGCGGATGTTGTTGACCATGAGCACCGCGCAGGCGAAGAGTCCCGCCGCCACGCCACCGAGCCAACTCTCGATGTTCACCGTGCCGACCTGGGTGAAGGTCGTTCCAGCAGTGGCGACGAGTCCGAAGAAGACGAAGACGAAGAGTTCACCCAGACCGTTGTAGCCATAGGGCCGCTTGCCGCCGGTGTAGAAGTACGCGGCAACGATACTGAGGGCGCCGATCGCGAGCAGCCAGTAATAGCCGCTCGTGATGGTGAGAGCGAGCCCGGCCAGGCCGCCGAGCCCGAAGAACACGAGCGCGACGGTGAGCACCGTTCGCGGCTTCGCCGCACCGGAACCGGTGAGCCTCGACGGCCCGACACGGTTCTTATCCGTGCCGCGCACGCCATCGGAGTAGTCATTGGCGAAATTGACGCCGACCTGCAGGAAGACGGCCACCGCCAGGGCGAGAAGCGCGCGCACCCAGTGCCAGCCGCCGTCGGAGAGCAGATGAGCCGCGCCAGTGCCGAGCGCCACCGGGGCGATCGCGAGAGGGAGGGTGCGAAGTCGCGCTCCGCCGATCCAGTCGCCAGCCGTAGCCTTGTGGATGACGACCCGGGGAGCTTTCCCACCCGGCCGGCCGCCCTTCTTGCCCACGCTGTTGCGGGAGCCCGCGGAGCTCGAATTGACGCTGCGGGGATCGATGCGCTTCTGGACGGGTCTGCCTGCGTTAGCCACGGGTCGAATTCTACCGACCGGGGCCGGGGCGACCGCCCCGCGACGCTGCGAAAGCGGTGAGGGACCGGCGGTCCGGCTTACCGTTCGGCAGTTGGGGCACGCTCTCCACCCTCACCACGGCGACCGGCGCGGATGCCCGCCCGAGGGCGGCGACCACCGCCGCCTTCACCTCGGCGAGCGTCGCGGTCGCGGAGGTGAAGATCACGGGCACTTCGCCCCACTCGGCGCTCGGGGATCTCACGGCAACGGCATCCGCGAGCCCGGGCATCGCGTGCACCACCCGTTCGATCGCGTCGAGGGACACTTTCTCGCCGCCGGAGATGATCACGCTGTCGAGTCGCCCGGTCACCCGGAGTACTCCGTCGACGATCTCGCCGGTGTCGCCCGTGCGGTACCAGCGTTCGCCGGCGCGGTTGACGAAGGCGGCATCCGTCGCGGCGGGATCGCCGAGGTAGCCTTCGGCCAGCACGGGGCCGGCGAGCTCGACCTGTCCGTCGACAATGCGCGCCTCGACCGCGCCGATCGGGATGCCGTCGTAGATGCAGCCTCCGGAGGTCTCGCTCGAACCGTAGGTCCTCGTGACGTTGAGACCGAGTTCGATGGCCCGCGCGAGCAAGGCGGGAGGCGTGGCCTGGCCGCCCACGAGGATGCGGTCGAATCGACGCACGGTCGAGAGGAGGTCGAGGTCGTCGTCCGCCGCATCCACCAGTCGGGCGAGCTGGGCCGGCACGAGCGAGGTGAAGCGCAGCTCCGCGTCCAGCGCGCGGGAGGCTGCGGCGAACTCAGCGGCGTCGAAATGCCCACTGCCGAAATACACCGGTGCGAACCCGCTGGCCAGCGAGCGCACGAGCACATTGATGCCGGCGATGTAGTGGGTCGGCAGCGCGAGCATCCACTGGCCGGGACCGCCGAGGGACGATTCGGATGCCGCTGCACCCGCGAGCAGGGCGTCGGCACTGAGCGCGACACGCTTCGGCACGCCGGTGGACCCGCTCGTCTCGATGACGACCGCCACCCGCTGGTCCACGCTGTCGGGCATCCCGGTGCGTGGAGTCCCCGGCAGGATCGCGGCCCCGCCGGCCAGCGCGTCGCGCAGGGCGACGAACACCGCCGCGGGATTGTCCGCGGCCGTGGCGCGCAGTGGCCGGGTCATGCTTTCGATCCCAGCACGCTGAAGATACCGACCAGCGTGAGCGGATTGGCGAGGAGGCTCAGGATGATCGCTGCGAGCCCGAGAGACCTGCCCTGCCGGGCGAGTACTGCCACTATCCCGAGGACCGGCGCCAGGGCGAAGAGGCCGATGACGAACCAGGCGAGTACAGTGGCTGCACCCCAGGCGCCCCCGCTTCCGGTGGCGATCGCCACCCATTCCAGGCCCGCCGCAAGCACCGCGAGAGCGAGGGCTATCGGGCCCAGCCGACGGACGCGCCAGCTCACGGCCCGCAGCGGTACCGCCAGCGGGCCCGGCTCCGCGCGATCCGAAGCGGAGACCTGAACCGGGTCGAGAGACATGAGTTCAGGGTAATCGAGCCCGCTGGGGCGGGAGCGCCCGGTGTTACTTCCGAACGTCGATGGAGAAGCGGACTCCGCCCTCGTCATCGACCTGGGCGTCGAGCACCTTATCGTCGAGCACGAGCGCGGCGTTCTGCTCGACGAAGACCTTCGCACCGGAGCTGACGATCACGGTGTCATTCGGCTCGGCCTGTGTGGCGAGGGCGAGCGAGAGGTCTGTGGCACCGGCCTCTGAGGCGCTGATGCGCAGCGCGGCATCCGTGACATCGGGGGTGGGTTCGATGATCGTCTTCACGACGGTGGAGGCGGAGTCGGTGAGTGTCAGCATGATTGGTCCTTTCGATGGGGCGAATGGAAGGTGGCTACGCTTCCGCAGTCGGGCAGCCCGCGCAAGCCCCGACAGCAGACACGGAGGGTTCTCCCACCTCCGGGCACTTCACAGGCGCCTCATTCAGCCGCAGTGCGACAGACTGGGCTCATGTTGCCATCGCTGCCTGACATGCTCTCCTCCGCACGCGTCGTGACGCTGCCGCTTCGTCAGCGATTCCGCGGCATCGACTGTCGAGAGGTGATGCTGTTCGAAGGGCCCGCGGGGTGGACAGAGTTCTCGCCCTTCCTCGAGTACGGCGACGACGAAGCATCCGCATGGCTTGCCGCGGCCATCGATTTCGGCTGGCAGCAGGCACCCGCGCTCTTCCGCAGCCAGATCCGGGTGAACGCCACGCTTCCCGCCGTTGCGCCGGCCGCCGTGCGGGAGATTCTCGACAGCTTCCCCGGGTGCCGAACGGTGAAGGTCAAGGTCGCAGAACCCGGGCAGCAGCTCGCCGACGATGTGGCGCGCGTCGTCGCCGTTCGCGAATACCTCGGGCCGGAGGGTCGCATCCGGCTGGATGCCAATGGCGGCTGGAACGTGGATGAGGCGGAGCACGCCATCCACGCCCTCGCGCCAAGCGATCTCGAGTATGTGGAGCAGCCCTGTGCGACCGTGGACGAGCTGGCCGACATCCGCAAGAGGGTTAAGTACATGGGCCTTCCGATCGCCGCCGATGAGAGCGTCCGCAAGGCGGAGGATCCGCTGGAGGTCGCGAAGGCCGGGGCTGCCGATCTGCTCGTCATCAAGGCGCAGCCGCTCGGGGGCATTCGCGCCGCCCTGCGGATCGTGGATGCCGCCCGGCTTCCCGTCGTCGTCTCGAGCGCGCTGGAGACCTCCGTCGGCATCTCGATGGGAGCGCACCTCGCGGCCGCGATTCCCGAACTCGCCTACGACTGCGGGCTTGCGACCGTGAGCCTGCTCGCCTCGGACATCACCGCCGACTCGCTCGTCGCCGAGCGGGGGCTGGTGAGTGTTCGCCGGGTGACGCCGGATGCGGACCTGCTCGACCGGTACACGGCGGAGGCGGACCGGGTGGAGTGGTGGAACGCCCGACTGGAACGCTGTCTGGCGCTGCTCCCGTCCTGACGGGCGGTCTGCCGTCGGACAATCGGGATCCATACGGGGTCTGCTCGCCGGCGTCGTCGCGAGCCGGGGCGACAGGCACCGCCCTGCGCGAATACCCTGTCATCGTGCCAGTGTGGGCAGCTTCGGAATATCGGCGACCCTTGCATCGTTGTCGATCTATGCACACGCATACACATTGACGGGAAGAGACACTGATGGCAACGCAACTGGAACTGGGACTCGACACCTTCGGTGACGTCACCAACGAGGCGGATGGCACGCCGGTGCCGTACGCCCAGGTGTTGCGAAACCTGGTCGCCCAGGGTGTGCTCGCCGACCGGGTCGGACTGGACTACATCGGCGTCGGCGAACATCACCGCAAGGACTTCGCCGTCTCCGCGCCAGAGGTCGTGCTGGCGGCGATCGCGGCCCAGACCGAACGCATCCATGTCGGCACCGCTGTCACCGTGCTGTCATCGGATGACCCCATCCGGGTCTTCCAGCGCTTCGCCACCCTCGACGGCATCTCGAACGGGCGCGCCGAGGTCATCCTGGGGCGCGGCTCGTTCACCGAATCCTTTCCGCTGTTCGGGCTGGACCTCGCCGATTACGAGCGCCTGTTCGAGGAGAAGCTCGAGCTCTTCGCGGCCGTTCGCCAGCAGAACCCGGTGAATTGGACCGGAACGACCCGCGCTCCGGTGGTCGACAAGTCCGTGTATCCCGTGGTCGAGAACGGCCTGCTCCCCGCCTGGATCGGCGTGGGAGGCAGCCCCGAATCCGTCGTGCGCACGGCACGCTACGGCTTCAATCTCATGCTCGCGATCATCGGCGGGGAACCCGCCCGCTTCGCCCCCTATGTCGACCTGTTCCACCGCGCCCTCGCCCAGTTCGAACTGCCGACACCGAAGATCGGGGTGCATTCGCCCGGGCACATCGCGGAGACGGACGAGCAGGCCCGCGAGGAACTCTGGCCGCACCACTCGGAGATGATGAGCCGCATCGGCAAGGAGCGAGGCTGGGGCCCGATGAGTCGTGAGTCCTTCGAGAACGAGGCCGATACCGGCTCGCTCTACGTCGGATCGCCGGAGACCGTCGCGCAGAAGATCGCGTCGACTGCCCGCGTGCTCGGTCTCGACCGTTTCGACCTCAAGTACTCCAACGGCACCCTGGCCCACGAGAAGCTGATGTCGAGCATCCAGCTCTTCGGCACCGTGGTGGCCCCGCGGGTGCGCGAGCTCCTCGCCGAAGAGGCCTGACCGGGAGTCCGCCGACCTCTAGCCGTCAGCGGGCCGTGGTGTCACACTACTGACATGGCGAAACACGGCAAGAAGTCCAAGTCCGAGCCGACCGGCAAGTCAGCCCCCGAGCCCAAGAAGGCCGCGCACAAGAAGGCCGAGGCGGATGCCGCGCTGACCGGCGTGCTCGACGAAGCGCTCACCTACGTGCTTCGTCATGCCGCAGCGGCGCTCCGCGGCACGATGGCCGAGGCGCTGCGCCCCCTCGACCTCTCGGCGGCGCAGCACTCCTGCCTCGAGTTGCTCGGGCGCAGCCCCGGCATGTCGAGCTCCGACCTCGCCCGGGGCGCCTTCGTGAGCCGCCAGTCGATGAACCTCGTGCTCCGCGGCCTCCAGGATCGCGGCCTGGTCACCAGGCCCGACACCGCGCCGCAGGGCAGGGCACTGCCCACGACCCTCACCGCAGAGGGCCGCCAACGCCTCAATGCGGCGAATACCGTCGCTCGATCGGTGGAGAAGCAGATGCTCGCCGCCGTGCCCGAGAAGCGTCGAGCCCGTTTCCGTGCCGATCTCGCGGCGTGCGCCGCGGTGCTCACGCCGGCCGACTGAGCCGCAGAGCCCGAGCGCTCGGACGCTCGGACACTTTGACGCTCGGACACTCGGACACTCGGACAATTTGACGCTCGGATACGCAGGGCGACCGTGCGGCGACTATACGCCGCCGCCTCCGCCTCCGCCGCCGCCTCCGCCGGACACCGCCCCACCACCGGAGCCGCCGCTGGTGCTGCTGTAGGCAGACGACGCGCTCAGAGACACCGAACCGATGCTGCTGGCGAAGGCCGCGGCGTTGAAGGTGCCCGTGCCGACGTACCACGACGGATGCTGGCCCGTCTCTTCGTAATATCGACCGAGTTCGGCCGCCCAGGCCTTCTCGATCCCGAAGAGCACCGCGTACGGCAGCAGCCTCTCGTTGATCGTGACCACCTGCCGTCGATCGTCGCTGCGGACGGGAGTGCGCTCGGCGCCGGTCGGCGACTGGAGAAAACGGAGACGGTCCGCCTCCGCGAGCGAGATGTACTCCCGCAGCCCCGCAAGATACTCCCGCAGCTCGGCCCCTTTGGCCTCCACCGGCACGTGCGAGACCAGTACGACGGTGGTGGCGAAGGCAACAACCGAGGCGGCGGCGAAGACAGCCAATAAGACCGGGTTGCCGTGCACCGAGGCCAGGGAGGCGATGGCGAATGCGATTCCCGCACTCGACACGAGCACTGACCCGAGCACCAGCAGCCCGATGAGGCCGGCGGGCCGTCGCCGCCGGTATCCGTTGGTCGTGGCATCCGCCGTGACTCGCTTCATCAGGAGCGCGAGCCGCTTGACCGCCTTCTGGTCGTTCTTTTTGAGGTTGCGCTGCTCGCCCTCGGTCAGAGTGTCCCCGAAGATGGCGTGCAGGAATTCCGTGGCGTCGGCATCCGCCCCCTCTGCCGTCGAGAACTCCAACTCGTAGCCCGGTTTACGGCTGAACCCGGATGCTTCGACCTCGACGATTCGCAGGTTGCCCGACACGGCGAGCGCGAGAATCTGCGCCGGCGTGGACTTCCCCGTTGTTGCCGTGATCAGCGAAGACAGGAGCAGGCTCGCGCCCTTCGGCGGCAGGTATTCGGGCACGATGATGCCGCGACCGGGAGCATCCCTCAGCCGGCTCCGACGAATGAACAGAGCCCGTGCCGCCACGATCAGTGCGAGTAGCGTGCCGAGAAGCGACAGGCTCGGCCACGGAGCCGACAGAAACGAGTCGTCTCGCGGGATGAAGGTGCCGGGGTCAAAGCCGATCGCAAAGCTGAGGTTCTCCCCCGGCCCGAGGTCGGTCGCCGATGCCGCGAAGCCGTCCTCGGTCTTCGTCATGGTTGCCGGGCCGTTCGTGCCCTCGAGCCCGGATGCCGCATCCGCTCGCCCCGAGAGCCGGGTCTCGAGGTCCGCCGGCAGATGAACCTCGGCCGAGACCTTCGCGAAGGGCTGCTTCCATCCGGTGCCGTTGGTGTCCCAGTAGAACTCGTCGGCCTTCGTGTTCGCGAAATACCGGGTCACGTTGTGCGAGGTGTAGCTGATGACGTAGGTCTGCACCCCATACACGTAGCCGGGGTCCGCCACGGTCAGCGACAGCACGCCGTCATTCGAGGAGGTCTCGTAGGCGCGTGCTCGGCCCTGCTCATCGGTCACCGCTGTCACCGTGAGGTCGGTGGGATGCCCGTCGAATTCGTCGATGAGCTCGCGGCGGATCCCGTGGTTCTGATCGGACTCCGGAAACCGGGCGACCAGCGTCTCGACGGTCGTCAGGGTGGAGCGGCCGGCAGAGTCGCGAGCGAGCGTGTAGTCGCCGTCGAAACTGTCGAACGCGAAATCGTCGACTCCCGCACTGATGCCGACGGAGGCCCCGTCCGGTGCGGGCTGTGCGGGCCCGTGGCTCACCGCTGCGATCGGCCCGAGCGCGATTGCTGCGGATACCGCGGTCACGAGAAGAAGGCGCCTCATGTGCCTCAGCGTAGGCGAGAGCGGCGTCTGTTCTGCGACTCTGAGCGCTCCTACAAGGTGTGCCTCCCAGGCCGATGGGGCCAGCACAGGCGACGACGTCCGTGCCGCGGTCCACCTTCGGCGACCTCAGGCAACTCCGGAGATCTCACAAATCGCCCGACACGCTCGGGCAGCGCCCCTAGATTGAAGAGCCGAGCGGGGTGCCCTGGTGGAATTCCACTCGCCATCGGGCCGCCGTGTTCCGCCACAACGACGATCGGCGGGCACGCGAATCGCCGACGGTCGACACGTAGCTGAGCAGCACCAGCCCCGGTGCAGGAACACGCGCCTCGAGCTCGGTCACGAGAAGGCCCGCGGATGACTCGAACTCGCCGATCGCGGCGAGGAGCTCCGTGCGCCCCCACAGTCGCCCCGACTGTCCGATCTCGGTGAACTCCGGGGAGAGCAGGCTGGCGACGGCGGCGCGGTCGCGACGCACCGCCGGGTCGAGCAGCCGGTGTTCCGCGGCGACGGCGCCCGCGACATCCGTCTCGGCGATCGTGCCCTCGAAGCCCTCGGCGCGGCCGTCCCGCAGCCAGCGGAACACACCGTCGACGAAGCCCGCCGGGCGCACCTCTGTCACGAATTCGGACCTGAGGGCCCCGAAGATGTGGGGAAAGAGGGTGCCGTTCCCGCCGTCCTGGTACCGCACGGGGATGTCGGCCTGACGAAGCGCCTCCTCATCGATCACCAACACGACGAGCCCCTCCGGATCATCCCGGTAGGCGAAGCCCGCCACCCCGGCGACCTGCGCTGAGGTGGAGGCGTGAATGAAGCCGACCTGTTCGAGCAAGGCACCGCGAGTGGACACGCGGTACTCTCCTGTGACGGCCGCAGCACTCCAGTCCGCGACGTGCGCGATGTGCAGCAGTGACATCGACGGCCCGCCCGTGGTTACAAGCCGCTGTAGGCGTGCAGGCCCTTGAAGAACAGGTTCACGATGGTGAAGTTGAACATCACCGCGGCGAAGCCGACGATCGCGAGGTAAGCGGATCGGGAGCCGCGCCAGCCGCGGGTCGCCCGGGCGTGAATGTAGCCGGCGAAGATGGTCCAGATGATGAAGGTCCAGACCTCCTTCGTGTCCCAGCCCCAGTAGCGTCCCCAGGCGTGCTCGGCCCAGATCGCGCCGGCCATGAGGGTGAAGGTCCAGAAGACGAAGCCGACCACGATCACGCGGTAGGCGAGGGTCTCGAGCTTCTCGGCATCCGGCATCGTGTCGAGGAACTTGAGACCGGAGAACTGCTTCGCCTCGCGCCGGGTCTGGATCAGCTGCACCAGCGAGAGGCCGGCGCCGATGGCGAAGAACGCGGTGCCGAGGGTCGCGACGAAGACGTGGATCACGAGCCAGTACGACTGAAGCGCCGGCGGAAGCGGAACGACGTTCACGTAGAAACCGACGGTGCCGAAGCCGAGCACGATGAGGGAGAAGCCGGTGATGTACGCCCCGAGGAAGCGCAGGTTCTGCCACGCCTGCACGGCGATGAACACACCGACGATGATGGCGGATGCCGTGAGGCTGAACTCGAACATGTTGGCCCAGGGCACCCGGTGGGCGGCCACACCGCGCAGCACGGTCCCGACGACGTGCAGGACCCACGCCAGGATGGTCAGGGCGAAAGCGGCGCGCTCGAAGCGGTTCGACCGACGAACGGGAGCCGTCGCGACCGGGGCGCGATCCAGAACCGCCGTGCCTCCCACGCGCGACATCTGGCCCACGCGCACCGATGACGCGACGACGGCCACCGGGGACTCGGCGGAACGCTTCGCCAGGTCGAGAGTGAAGGCGATGAAGGCGAAGAGGTACACGCCCATTGCGGAGTAGACCGCGGTGAGGGAGTACGACGCGAGGGCAGCAGAGGTCACGGATCCAGCCTAAGCCCGAGTTGCTGGGAGTGACGCTGGGCGATGGCTGTGACCGCGGCCTCCAGCGTCGGGTCCTCACCGCGCGCAAGGCCGGCGTATTCGATCCTCATGCGGCCACCCGAGAGCTCGATCACCTTGATCCAGAGGCGACGACGCGGGATGAACAGCGAGGTCAGCAGGCCGGCGAGCACGCAGATGGCGAAGAACAGCACCCAGCCCTGGGTGGGGTCGCGGTGCACGTCGAACGAGACGAAGCGCTGCACACTCTTCGACAGGTCGGCCTTGTCTGCGACGGGCGCCTTGTTCTCGAAGGTGATGGATCCGAGGCCGCCCGGGATCTGCGCGGTCTCCCCCGGCTTCAGCCGAAGAGCCGAGGTGCCATCGGCGGTTCCCGGTCCCGCGAGCGGGGTCATCTTGTCCGTGTCGAGCACGAACACCGACTTGGGAACGCCCTTGTTGATGCCCAGGTCGCCCTTGAAGACGACGAGGGAGAGCACGGGGTTGCGCAGGTCGGGATAGACCGAGCCCAGTACCCCATCCGTGCTCTCGGCGGCCGTCGGGTAGAAGAACGCCCGCATGCCGAGCTGCGAGGCGAGTCCGTCCGGCACCTTGATGATGCCGAGCGAGGTGAGGTTGGCGTCTTGCGCGAGGAACGGCACGGGCTCCGAATAGACGACCTTGCCCGCCGGATTCTTCACGGTGACCCAGGGGGCGTAACCGTTGCCCAGCAGGTAGATGTCGTTGCCGCCGAGGCGCAGCGGGTCGTTCACCTTGACCACGGCCTTCGTGGCCTTGCCCGTGGAGTCGAAGGTCGTGACATCCGCGGTGTAGTCGATCGGCTGGCCGAGGGCGTTGTCGTTCTTCTCCTCGTACTTCACGGCGAACTTGTCGAGGCGCAGCCGGTAGGGCTGCAGGTCACTGTCCGAGAAGAAGCGCCCCTTGGTGAAGGAGTCGAAGGTGAGGCGCACGTTGGCGAAGGCCTGCCCGACCACCAGCACCTTCTGGCCGGTGTAGCCGACACCGCCGCCGACTCCCACGGCGAGGAGGATGCCGATGAGGGAGATGTGGAAGACCAGGTTGCCGGTCTCCCGCAGGTAACCGCGCTCGGCTGAGGCGGAGAACTCGGGGCCATCGGGTCCGCGACCGTCGAACAGCTTGACGCGATACCCCGCCTTGCGCAGCACGGCGCGGCCGGAATCGACGGCGGAGGCCGCCGTGAGTGTGGGGCCGGTGGCATCCGGTTCGATCTCGAATGCGCTGAAGGCGCCGAGGCGCTCGAGTCGTGCGGGGGTCTTCGGCGGCGGAGAGGCGAGGGCCTTGGCGTGGTGGATCGTGCGCGGGATGACGCATCCGATCAGCGAGATGAACAACAGAAGGTAGATCGCCGAGAACCACGCCGAGGTGTAGACGTCGAAGAGCTGCAGTTTGTCGAGCACCGGCGCTGCCGAGGGGTTGTTCGTGAAGTACTGCGTCACCCCGTTGGGGTCGGAGCTGCGCTGGGGGAAGACGGATCCGGGCACCGCGGCGATTGCCAGCAGCAACAGCAGGAAGAGCGCGGTGCGCATGCTGGTGAGCTGCCGCCAGAAGAAGCGGACATACCCGATCGGGCCGAGCTTCGGCTGGGTTATGCCGTCGCGAGGTGCGGGTGCGGGGGAATCGATGTGATCAGAGGGGCGACTCATAGTTTCCAACGATCACCCCCTGCAGCTGGTTGACGATGAGCTGCCAGAGACCGGAGACCATGAGCAGTCCGATCAGGATGAGCAGCGATCCGCCGACGATGTTGATCACGCGGATGTGGCGCTTGAGCCAGGCCACCGAGCCGGTGACCCAGTTGAGGCCGAGTGCCACGAGCAGGAAGGGGATGCCGAGACCGAGACAGTAGACGACGCCGAGGAGCACCCCGCGCCAGGCGTTGCCGCTGCCCATGCTGAACGAGAGGACCGCTGCCAGGGTCGGCCCGATGCACGGCACCCAGCCGAGGCCGAAGACGATACCGAGCAGGGGCGCGCCGGCAAGGCCGGTGGTGGTGCGCCACCGGGGCTTGAACTCGCGCTGGAGGAAGGTGAACTGCCCCACGAAGACGAGCCCCATCAGGATGAGGACCACGCCGGCGATGCGGGTGATGAGTCCGAGCCAGGGGATCAGCAGAGCGCCGGCGGCAGCCGCAAGCAGGTTCAGGGTGATGAACACGACGCTGAATCCGAGCACGAAGAGCGCCACGCCGAGCAGAAGACGTCCGCGCTGCCGGGCGCCCTGTACGTTCTTCTCCGCGCTGCCGGCGAATCCCCCGATGTAGGCGAGGTAGCCCGGCAGAAGCGGAAGCACGCACGGAGAAGCGAAGGCGACGAGACCGGCCAGCAGCGCGATGGGCAGCGCCAATCCGAGGTTGCCCTCCAGGATCAGATTCCTGATGTCCACTACTTGCTCTCGGCCAGCGTGTCGGAAATGAGGGTATTCAGGATGGACTGGGACTCGAGCTGGCCGACGATGCGGGCGGCGATGCGGCCCTTGGCATCCAGCACGAAGGTGGTGGGGGTGGCGGTGGGGGCGACGGCTCCGGCAAACGCGATCCTCGCGGCGCCGCTGTCGACATCCATCACCGAGGGATAGGTGATCTTGTAGGTCTTCTCGAAGGAGAGGGCGCCAGGTGACTGGTCGAAGATGTTGACGCCGACGAACTTGACCCCGTCGGACTGGTACTTCTCGTAGAGCCCCTGCAGGAAGGGCGCCTCTGCTCGACAGGGCGCGCAGTTCGCGTACCAGAAGTTGACGACGGTCACCGGGGCGCGGTCGTCGGAGACGGTGAGCGTCTTGCCGTCGACGGTGGTTCCGGTGAAGTCGATCGGTGTCGTGCGTTTGGCGGCAGGGATCTGCACGGGCAGACCGGAGTCATCCGTGTAGTTGGCGCCGCCGTTGCCGTAGTCCTTGGCGAGCGAGTCGGAACTGCAGCCGCTGAGAGCGAGGGCTCCGACCACGAGTGCCGCGGCCACCGTGAGGCGCGCTCTCACACCGCACCCGTGTCGATCGATCCGGCCAACAGCTCTGCCGCGGGGTCCTGATAACCGACCTCGACGAAGGAGTCGCCGTCTTTGCGCAGGGTCGTGATGCTCGACAGATGACAGCGTCGTTCGCGCGGGTCGTGGAACGGTCGCTTTCGGGCGACGAATCGCTGCACCATCACGATGGGCATCTGATGGCTCACCATCACGACCTCGCCGCCGTCCGCCCTATCCCAGGCGTCGCCGATCGCGGACATCATCCGATCGATGACGCTCACATAGGGCTCACCCCAGCTCGGCTTCCAGGGGTTGATTACCCATCGCCACATGCTGGGCTTGGTGAGCACCGCCGGGCCGAACTCGAACTTCTTTCCCTCGAACCGGTTGGTCGGCTCGATCAGTCGCTCATCGGTCACGATGTCGAGGCCGAACCTCACTCCCCAGGGCGCCGCGGATTCCTGCGCGCGCTGCAACGGGCTGGCATACAGCGCCGTGATCGGATGACCGGCGAGTTGACCCGCTGCGGCCGTCGCCATCCGCTGCCCGAGCTCCGAAAGGTGGTAGCCCGGCAGCCGCCCATAAAGGATGCCCTCCGGGTTATAGACCTCTCCGTGCCGGACGAGGTGGATCAGGGATGCAGCCACTCGCCCAGTCTACGTTTTGCGCTGCTGCGGGATTCCCGTGAACGATGCCGGACAGCGCGTCCGTTCCGCCACAATCCGGTCCACCGCCTCACAACGGTCGGGTCGGCTCGACGAGTCGCGCTGTGCCGAGAATTCGGCTCTGGACCGAATTCGACCCCGTCCCTAGAGTTGGTCCTGACATGGGCAAGGTCGCCCGTCCCGACGAGAAAGCAGGCATCCTGATGGCTGGAAAGTTCGAGCTCTACACCGACAAGGGCGGCGAATACCGTTTCCGCCTCAAGGCCGGCAACGGTGAGGTCATCGCGCTGTCCTCGGAGGGCTACTCCTCCAAGGCTGGCGCGAAGAACGGCATCGAGTCGATCAAGAAGAACGCGGCAGACGCCCCGGTCGTCGAGATCGAGTAGCGCCCGCCCCCGATTCATGATGGATGCCCGCGGCTAAGGCCGTGGGCATCCGTGCTGTACGGGGGCGTGCCTGCTACCGTGACCTGCATGAACAACGACGCCCCCGACCCCCGCCAGGCCGCCATCGAGGCGGGCCGCGACCTGCAGACGATCCTCGAGACCCACATCGCCCTCCTTGCCTCCGGCACGGATCAGGACGACGCCGCGGTCGAGGTCGACCGCGAGCTGTGGGAGGCGGTGGGTGCCTATGGCGAGGCGCTCGACGATCTCTACGACGATGAGGACGAAGAAGCGGACGAAGAAGCGGAGGAGCTCACCTTCACCGTGCGCACCCGCTACGACTACACCGTCATCGACGAGAAGGCGTTCCTCGCGGCGGGCACGGGAGTGGGGGCGGCGGTCTCCACGCTGCTCGAACGGGCCGGCGGCAAACCGGTGAGCGCGCTCGAGGTGGCCTCGCTCGAGACCGGCAGCGGCATCCTCACGGTGCATCTCAACAACGAGCTGCTGGTGTCCGCGGACTTCCAGGCCGCCGACGAAGAAACCGACCTGCTGCTCGTGGCTCCCAACGAAGACCTGGTGTACGTGCTCGACGAGCCCGTCTACGACTCTCGCGCCGAAGCGGAAGCCGCCGCCAAGAACCGCTAGACCCTGCGTTCTCAGACCAGGAAGTCGACCGAAGCCTGCGCGGTGACCTGGGAGCGGATGAAGGCTCCGACCTTCTGATGCTCCGGGTGCACCTGGTAGGCCTCGAGGCCGACCTCGTCGTCGAAGTCCACGATGAGAGCGAGATCCCAGTGGTTGGGGCCGGTCACCACCGTCGGCCCCGCGCTCAGCGCGCGGATCGACGGCACGACGCCCACGAGCGATTCGAGGCCCGCGACGATCGAGGCGATCTTCTGCTGGCCTTCCGGGCTCGCGGCATCCGCGACCTTCCAGGACACGACGTGTTTGAGCATCTTCTAGACCTCCAATAGGGCGGCGCGCAACCGCTCGGGATCCACGCGCCAGATGTTGTGCACGCGCCCGTTGATCAGCACGACCGGGATCTCGTCCGCATAGCGATCGAGCAGGGCCTCGTCATCGAAGATCGACAACTCCTCCATGGTGATGACAGGAGCGGAGGCGTCAGACCGCAGTTGGTCGATGACGGTGCCGATCGTCTCGCGGGCGGCGTCGCACATGTGACACCCCGGCTTGCCGATGAGGGTGATGGCTGCCGTGGACACGAAACAACAGTATCGGCGTTGCGCGGGGCCGTGCGGCGAATGGCCCAGAACTCCCGCGTAGCATGGTGCGACATGCCAGCCTCACAGCCCGACTCGGCGTCCGCGCGCCCGATCGTCGCGTTCTTCGACGTCGACAACACCCTGCTTCACGGCGCCAGCGCGTACCACGTGAGCCGTGCCGCCTGGAAGCGCGGTCATGTCGGAGTGCGCGACCTGCTCAGTTTCGGATGGCACCAGCTGCGATTCGTGACGGTCGGGGAGAACGTCAAGCACTTCGCCAGCGCGCAGGAACGTGCCCTGGGACTCGCGAAGGGGCTTCCCGCCGACGAACTCACCACGCTCGCCGATGATGTGTACGAGCGCGAGATCGAGTCGCGGCTCTGGCCGGAGACGGTCGAACTCGCGCGCGAGCACCTGCGTAAGGGACACGAGGTCTGGCTGATCACGGCCGCGCCCGTGGACATCGCTGCGGTGATCGCCCGTCGGCTCGGCCTCACCGGCGCCCTCGGAACGATGCTGCGGGCCCAGGACGGCAAACTCACCGGCGAATTCGACGGTCCCGTGCTGCACGGCGCCCGCAAGGCGATCGCGGCCGAGGAGCTTGCGACCTCTCTCGGAGCGGATCTCGCGGACTGCTGGGCCTATTCGGATTCCCGCAACGACATCCCCCTGCTCGAGCTGGTGGGCAACCGCATAGTAGTGAACCCGGATGCCGCGCTCGCCGCGCACGCGCGAACGCACGACTGGCCGATCATGCGGCTCGACCCCGCGAGCATCCGGGCGGCGGTGCGACGGGTTCGTCGCGAGGGCCGTGCCGTGCGCACGGAAAACACAAAGCGCCAAGCCGGATAGGCCTGGCGCTCGGTAGTCGGGCCGCGCACGGGGCGCGACCCCTCACACGACGCTACTTCTTGTTGCGACGCTGGTGACGAGTCTTGCGAAGCAGCTTGCGGTGCTTCTTCTTCGCCATGCGCTTGCGACGCTTCTTGATTACGGAACCCATAAAGACCTCAACTGTTGTTCGGAAGACGACCGGATTCGATCAGAACCACGGAAAAATTGCCTCGGGCTATCTTAGCCGTCCGGCTGTCGACGTGCTAACCGGGGGGCGTCGCGGCGGGGCATCCGGTACCCGGCACGAGCATCGCGGCGCGGAAAACACCTCGCGGTGGGAGTCGTAACTCCCGCCGGGACGCAGCGGGACCGCCGCGAACCGGCGTATCCCCCGCCACGGGACGGCGACACCACGTGCGCGACCTCGTGCCTGCCGACGGCGGGAGGGGCCGGGCTAACCGACGTCGGAGATCGGCGTGTCGATGGCCGCGACTACCGCGGACTCCGGCACCCGGAAGGACCGGCCGAAGCGGATCGCGGGCAACTCGCCGGCGTGAACGAGACGGTAGACCGTCATCTTCGATACCCGCATCATGTCGGCGACTTCCGCCACCGTGAGAAAGCGCACCTCGGAGAGATCGCGTGCCATGTCGGGTGCCCCTTGTCAGGTTCCAGCGATATTGGGAACAGACACACTCGATCGCCTGTGGTACTGGAGTGCTAATCGGTAACTGTAGGGGCTAATGTGACTCGCTGGCAACAGCCCAGTTCGGGCGAGACGCGCTGCGCGGCCGAACGGACCAACGATCGCCCTAGCGACCGAGCTTCTTCTTGATCGGTTCGATCACCCGGCGCTCCAGATCGTGCTGGGCATCCTGCAGCCGGATGCTCGCCTCGGCGGCCCGGCGGCCGATCGCAGTGCCCGCATCCGTGGGATGCTGCAGCGTCTCAGCCGCACGCCGGAACGGCTCGGGCACCTGAACGCCCGACCACGCCGCGAACACCGTCGAGCCCTCGTCGATGCCTCCATCGAAGTCCGCACTCAAAAAGGGGATGAGCCAATCCTCGAGGTCTTCAAGCGGGCTCGTGTCGAGACTGTAATAGCGGTGCTGACCCTCTTCCCGCACGGTCACCAGGTCGTGATCCCGCAACACCTTCAGATGCTTCGACACGGTCGGCTGGCTCAGCCCGAGCTTCTCGACGATCTCACCGACGCTGATCTCACCCGCGCTCGCTCGACCGTGCGCGGTGTCGGATGCCGTGTACCGGTCGAGCAGCACCCGCAGGAGGTCGCGTCGGGTCGCATCGGCAACCACGTCAAAGATGTCAGCCATTCCGACAGGCTACCGGGCACGACACGGGGGTACCATGACAACCTGTCGCGAGGGGACTGATGGCCACCAGACCGTTCGTGCGCGCCGGGATCCTCGGTCGGGCACGGGATTCGTTCACAGATCTCGCCTCGGCATCACCGGCCCGGTTCGCCGTCGGCGTGTTCATCGCCCTGATCGTCGTCTTCACCGCACTGCTCTCGGTGCCGGCCGCGACGGCCGCGCCATCCGGAACCAGCTTCGCCGACGCCCTCTTCACCGCGGTCTCGGTGGTCTGCGTCACCGGGCTCACGACCGTGGATATGGCGACGAACTGGAGCGCCTTCGGCAATGGCGTCATCCTCGTCGGTGTGGAGATCGGCGGGGTCGGGGCACTGACCCTCGCGTCGATCCTCGGGCTCGTCATCTCGCGCAAGCTCGGCCTGAGGGCGAAATTGATGGTCGCGAGCGACAGCAACCCGCTGCGGATCCAGCGCGGCCCGATCGCGGAGGGCCAGGCGGTGAGGCTCGGGGAGATCGGCGGCCTGCTCGCCACAGTCGCCATCAGCACTCTCGTCATCGAGGCGGTGATCGCCGTTGCGCTGCTCCCTCGAATCCTTCTCGGCGGAGTCGACCTTCCCGACGCGATCTGGCAGTCCATCTACTTCGCGGCGATGGCCTTCACCAATACCGGCTTCGTGCCCATCACCACGGGGCTCGCCCCGTATGCCCACGATCTCTGGTTTCTCGGGGTGCTCATGCTCGGGGTGCTGCTCGGCAGCATCGGCTTTCCGGTGATCTACGTGCTCTCCCGCACCCTTCGTAAGCCCCGGCGCTGGTCCCTCCACACCAAACTGACGCTCGTCACGAGCGGAATCCTCCTCGTGATCGGCGCCCTCGCCTATTTCGGACTCGAGTTCGCCAATCCGCACACCTTCGGCGGCCTCGACGGAAGCCAGCGGGTGCTCCAGTCGTTCTTCCTGTCGGTGATGACCCGTTCGGGCGGCTTCGCGACCATCGACGTCAGCCAGCTCAACGGATCGAGCCTGCTCGTCACCGACATGCTCATGTTCATCGGCGGAGGCTCGGCCTCCACCGCAGGCGGCATCAAGGTGACGACCCTCGCGGTGCTGTTCCTCGCCGCCGTCGCGGAAGCCCGCGGCAACAGCGAGGTCGAGGCCTTCGAGCGCCGCATCCCCACCGATGTCGTGCGGATCGCCGTCAGCGTGGTGATCTGGGGGGCGACCACGGTGGCCGTGTCGACGATCGTCGTTCTCCAGCTCACCGGCGAACGGCTCGACTTCGTGCTCTTCGATGTGATCTCGGCGTTCGCGACCTGCGGGCTCTCCGCCGGCCTCACCGAGAACCTTCCGGACTCCGCGAAGTACGTGCTAGCGACCACGATGTTCCTCGGACGCGTTGGTACAGTGACACTCGCCGCCGCCCTGGCGGCGAGTACCCGGCGACAGCTGTTCCACCGAGCGGAAGAGAGGCCCATCGTTGGTTGATTCCATTCCGGCCAATGCCGCCGTACTCGTGATCGGACTCGGGCGGTTCGGCACGGCCGCGGCCGGTGAGCTGATCCGACTCGACCGCGATGTGCTCGTGATCGACACCGATCCGCAGCTCGTGCAGACCTGGTCGGAGGTCGTGACGCACGCCGTGCAGGCGGATGCCCGCAACATCGACGCCCTGCGGCAGATCGGCGCGCAGGACTTCTCCATCGCGGTGGTCGCGGTGGGGTCGTCCATCGAAGCCAGCGTGCTGATCACCGCGAACCTCGTGGATCTCGGTGTGCCCCAGATCTGGGCGAAGGCGATCAGCAAGTCCCACGGCACAATCCTGGAACGCATCGGCGCGAATCACGTGATCTTCCCCGAACTCGAGGCGGGCGAGCGAGCCGCCCACCTCGTCTCCGGACGGATGCTCGACTTCATCGAGTTCGATGACGACTTCGTGATGGTGAAAATGCACCCCCCGAAGCCGATTCGCGGCGTGCCGCTGTCCGAGTCGGGGGTGCGCCGCAAGTTCCGGATCACCGTCGTCGGGGTGAAGACGCCCGGCCAGGAATTCACCCACGCCACGGCAGAGACGGTGGTCTCCGACCGGGACCTGATCATCGTGAGCGGCAACTCCGCGGACATCGAGAGATTCGCGAACCTGGAGAAGTAGCGGCGCTGGTCGAGTGGCGAGCGCCGGCGACCCCTCGATACGCGCGGCGGACCGCGCTACTCGACCGGCGGGGCCGCTAGCTCGTGCGCGCGGGCGAGCGCCGCGGCGGTAGCGCGGTCGAACACCGACGACAGGTCGGCCTTCTCCAGCTCCCAGATCGCTCGCTCCGTCGTGCCCTTTGGACTGGTGACCCGGCGACGCAGCTCCGAGGGGTCCTCGCCGGAGGCCTCGAGGAGCTCCGCCGCGCCGAGGAAGGTGCCGTTCACCATCGTCGCGGCCTCCTGCCAGGTGAATCCGAGCGCCACGGCAGTCTTGGTGAGCTGCTCGATCAGGTAGAAGACGTAGGCCGGGCCGGATCCCGAGATCGTGCTGAGCGCGTCGATCTTCGACTCGGGGATCTCGAGCACCTGCCCGACCGTGTCGAACAGCGTGAGCGCGAGCGCGACATCCTCCGGCGTCGCCCGCGAACCGGCGCTGACGCCGGTTACTCCCCTGCCGACGAGCGCGGGCGTGTTGGGCATCGCCCGCAGCACCACCTGCGACACCAGAGCCTCCATGGTGGCCGTCGTCACTCCCGCAGCCACGCTCACGACGATGGCGTCCTCGGCGAGCGCGGGGGCGATCTCGCGAAGCAGGTCGGGCACCATCGCGGGTTTGACCCCGACGAGCACGATGCGGGCTCCGGTCACCGCTGTCACATTCGCGGCCGGATCGGTTTCGAGGGCGTAGGAGGTGACGACCTCCGACCGCAGGCCAGCGGCCTTGGCCTCCGTGCGATTGGTGACGCGGATGCCGCCCTCGACGGTGATCGACGGGGCGAGCAGTCCGCTGAGGATCGCTCCCCCCATCGAACCGGCTCCGAGAATGGCGATGGTCGGAAGGGTGCTCATCACCTCATCCTAGGATTGACCGCATGAGCACCGAAGGCAGCAAACGCGCGATCATCGCGGCGATGTCCGCGAACCTCGGCATCGCCGTGGCCAAGTTCATCGCGTGGGGGGTTTCCGGATCCAGCTCGATGCTCGGCGAGGGCGTACATTCCCTCGCCGACACCGGCAACCAGCTGCTGCTTCTGCGCGGTGGCTCCGTCGCGAAGAAGGAGGCGGATGCCGAGCATCCCTTCGGCTTCGGACGGGAGCGCTACGTCTACGCCTTCGTGGTCTCGATCATCCTGTTCAGCGTCGGCGGGGTCTTCTCGCTGTACGAGGGAATCAACAAGATCCAGCATCCGCATCCCCTCGAGAACGCGTGGATCCCCATCGCTGTGCTGCTCATCGCCATGGTGCTCGAGGGCTTCTCGCTTCGCACCGCCGTGCGGGAGTCCAACCACATTCGAGGTACGGACAGCTGGTTCGCGTTCATCCGCCACGCCAAGGCACCGGAACTGCCGGTCGTGCTCCTCGAGGATGTCGCCGCCCTCACCGGCCTGTTGTTCGCTTTCGTCGGCGTGGTGCTGACGATCATCACCGGTGACGGGGTGTGGGATGCCATCGGCACCATCTTCATCGGGGTGCTGCTCGTGCTCGTGGCCATCGTGCTCGGCATCGAGACCAAGAGCCTGCTGGTGGGCGAGGGCGCATCTGCCGACGACACCGTGCGGATCCGTGATGCGATCAACGCCGACTCGGACGTCGAGTCCCTCATCCACATGAAGACCCTCTATCTCGGACCGGATGAGCTTCTGGTCGCGGCGAAGGTCGCGTTCCCCACCAAGATGAAGCTGGCCGAGGTCGCCGCCGCGATCAACAACCTCGAGGCGCGCGTGCGCGCGGAGGTTCCCATCGCCCGGGTGATCTACATCGAGCCAGATGTCTACGTGGCGCCCGGCGAGGGCAATCCCTCGACTGAGGCCATCATCATTCGAGCGGCGGACTGATCATGCCTGTCGCCCTGGTACTTCGGCACGCCGAGATCGCCCACCTGGGCAATCTCGAGGCGGTATTGCGCGATCACGGCTACGAGATCCGCTATGTGGATGTCGCCGTGGAATCCCCGCACGACCAGCCGGATCCCGACCTCGTCGTGGTGCTCGGTGGTGACATGGGCGCCTACGAGAAGGAGGCGCATCCCTATCTCATCGATGAGCTCGACTTCCTGCGCGAACGCCTCGCTCAGGAACGCCCCACCCTCGGCATCTGCCTTGGCGCGCAGCTGATCGCCGAGGCGCTCGGCGAGACCGTGCGCAAGGGCAAGACCGTGGAGATCGGTTTTCGCGAGGTGACGCCGACCGAAGCGGGTCTCGACTCGCCCCTGAAACACGTGTCCGGCGTGCCGATGATGCAGTGGCACGGCGATACCTTCGGGTTGCCGAGTGGAGCGGTGCGGCTGGCGAGCTCGAGCGCCTATACCAATGAGGCTTTCGCTCTCGGGGATTACGTGCTCGCCGTGCAGTTCCACCCGGAGCTCACCGCCGACATGCACGAGCGGTGGGTCCTGGACGGCGCCTCCGAACTCGCCTCCCTCGAGATCGAAGCGGACGACCTGCGGCGGGATGCCCTCGCCAAGGCTCCCGCGATGCAGGCCGCGTCCGTCGCGATGTTCAGCGAGTGGCTCGGGGCGCTCTAACGCCCTCTGGGTGGCGGGGCGCTCTCAGCGCTTGCTCTCGAAGAAGTCGAGCAGCAGCTCGGCGCACTCCGCCTCTTCGACACCCGCGTAGACCTCCACGCGGTGCGGCATCCGCCGGTCGCGCAGCAGGTCGTAGACCGAACCGGCCGCACCGGCCTTGGGGTCCCAGGCGCCGAAGACCACCACGGGAACCCTCGCGGCCAGAATCGCCCCGGCGCACATCGCGCAGGGCTCGAGGGTCACCACGAGGGTCGTGTCGGTGAGGTGCCAGTCGCCGGTGACTGCCGCGGCGGCCCGCAGCGCGAGGATCTCGGCGTGAGCGGTCGGGTCTTGGCGAAGCTCGCGCTCGTTTCGCCCCGCTCCGATGACGGCGCCGGATGCATCGAGCAAGAGCGCGGCCACGGGAACGTCAGCGTGCCCCAGGGCCAGCTTTGCGCTCGCGATGGCCTCGAGCATCCGCTGGGTGTAGAGCGGCGGTACGACTGTCAACACGCCCCCTCCTCTCGGCTAGATTGAGCCTATGCGAGTCCACGTAGCCGACCACCCGCTCATCACCCACAAGCTCACCGTGCTGCGGGACAAGAACACGCCGTCGCCGACATTCCGTGCCCTGGCGGAAGAGCTCATGACACTCCTGGCCTACGAGGCGACCCGCAATGTGCGAGTGGAGCCCGTCACCGTGCAGACGCCCGTGGCCAGCGCCACCGGCCTCGCCATCAGCCAGCCGCGTCCCCTCGTCGTTCCGATCCTCCGCGCCGGACTCGGCATGCTCGAAGGCATGGTCAAACTCATCCCCACGGCCGAAGTCGGCTTCCTCGGAATGGTGCGTGACGAAGAGACACTTCAACCCACCACCTACGCCGAGCGCCTGCCCGACGATCTCTCCAACCGTCAGTGCTTCGTGCTCGACCCGATGCTGGCCACCGGAGGTTCGCTCATCGCGGCCATCGACTTCCTTCTCGCCCGCGGTGCGGTGGATGTCACGGCCGTCTGCCTCATCGCGGCGCCGGAGGGCCTCGCCGCCGTCGAGGCGGCGATGGAAGGCCGCGAGGTGACCATCGTGCTCGGCGCCGTCGACGAGAGGCTCAACGAGGTGGGATACATCGTGCCGGGGCTCGGAGACGCAGGAGATCGCCTCTACGGGCTGGTCTAGGCGCAGATCCTGCGCGCTGGCTTGACTTTGTGCCAGCCGCTGCAAGATAGTTGTGGCATGACTGTTTCCACGCCTGCTCCGATCGCCCCCGCGGCATCCGGAACGCACAGCGTGGTCATGTGTTGTCGAATGTGTGCCTAACGGTCCACTCCTGAGTCGGATTCCGCTCGTGACGAGTCGAGAATCCCCGGGTGTCCGCCCCTCATAACGAGCGGCATCCCGCATCGCACCACCTGAAGTATCCCGAAGGATCACACCCTCATCATTAGAGGCCCTTCACCCCTCTCAAGGATTCTCGACACATGTCTCTAGCAACCATCGATCGCGTCCGCCCCTCCACCGCCCGTCGCCTCGCGCCGGTCGAGCCGGCACCCGAAAGCACTCCGCCCACCGAGGCGCCCGCGCACATCCGCGCCGTTCCCGGAGGCACCGAAGCACGCGGCTTCGTGCTGTACGTCGGCGTCGACGAGCTGAAGGCCGCCGCCGCCGGAACCGACCTCGGATCGATAGTCGAGGCGCTGCGTGCCCTCACCAAGCAACTGGTGCCCACGTCTGAGACCTATGCCGCGGTCGCCCTCGCGCCGCAGGGCGCCGGCGGGCGTGACGTCGAGGTCGTCCGGCTCGCGCTGCAAGACCCTTCGGCCCTGGCGAAGCACCGCCAGCAGCCCGAGGAGGAGAAGCCGCGCGGGGGGGTCGTGGTCGACCTGTCCCGCAAGCGTGTCGTTCTGGATGACGAGACCGCCGCCCTCACCTACAAGGAGTTCGAGCTGCTGCAGTACCTCGTTCTCCGCGAGGGACGCACGATCGATCGCGCCGAACTCATCTCGTCACTGTGGTCTGCGGGCGATGATGATGCCCCCAACGAGCGCACGATCGACGTCCACGTTCGCCGACTGCGCTCAAAGCTCGGATCGTACGAAGACATCGTGCGCACCGTGCGCGGTGTCGGCTACCGTTTCGATCGACACGCGGATGTGGCCATCCGCCACACCAGCACCCCGAGCCCGGATCTGTTCTAGAGGTTCAGAGAGCGGTAGTCGCCGCGTCCGGCTCGGTCTTCTTCGAGTGGCTCGCCAGGGCGTCGCGCTCGGCGAGCAGCGAATTGAGCGTGACATTCTCGAGCCCGGGACTCGTGACGTCGTTGAACGGGCTGTCCAGCCCCGTCTTGGCATACACCGCTGCCGCGTAGGCCGAGGCGGTGGACTGCAGTTTCGCCGCTGTCCGCTGTGACTTCTTGAGGGAGACACGGCTGCCGCCAACGGCCTCAGCGTGCTTGCGCAAGGCCTTGATCAGGTCCTTCAGCGATGCATCGATTTTCTTGGACATGGCCTCATTGTCGCGCATGAAGGTAAACAGACCGCAAGGTCAATTTCTAGCGTCATCACGTATGCTCAATTCCTCGTCGTCACCCGATGTCCGAAGGACGAATCCATGAGCCGATCCCACTCCCGCGGGTGGCGAACGGCGATCGGAGCGATGCTGCTTTTCATCCTCTCGATCGGTGGGGCCGTGCCGGTCGCAGCGGCCGCACAGCCGGAGGGTGCGTCGGAGAGCTTCAAGGTCGCCGTGCCGTCGGCACCGGGATCGACGGCGACTGTCGGCATCGACGTCGACCTGTACCTGCCCGCGACATCCCGGCCCGCCCCGGCGGTGCTCCTGGCTCACGGTTTCGGTGGGTCCAAACGCTCACTCACCAAGGACGCCGAGCGCCTGCGCCGCGAGGGCTATGTCGTGATGGCCTACTCCGCCCGGGGATTCGGCCGGTCCGGGGGCCGGATCTCGCTCGACGCCCTCGACTACGAGGTCTCGGATGCGAAGCGACTTGTCGACGTGCTCGCCAGCCGCCCACAGGTCGAGAAGCGCAACGGCGATCCGGTCGTCGGTGTGGTCGGCGCGTCTTACGGAGGCGCGCTCGCCCTCATGCTCGGTGCCACGGATCCCCGCATCGACACGGTGGTCGCGGCCATCACCTGGAACGACCTCGCACAGGCTCTCGTTCCGCAGGCGGACAGCGCGACGCCCGGGGTGTTCAAACAGGCGTGGGCCACCCAGCTCTTCGGTGCCGCCGCATCGCCCTTCGAGGGAGCCTGTGGACGGTTCACCGCCGAGCTCTGCACTCTGTACACCAAGCTCGTGGGTGGCGGGCAGCTCGATGCCGCCGATCGCACGCTGCTCGAGGCATCCTCCCCCGCCTCGGTTCTCTCCGGGATGACCGCGCCCACCCTGCTGCTGCAGGGAAGACAGGACACGCTCTTCGGCTTCGACCAGGCGGACGCGAACGCGCGCCAGATCGCAGCGGCGGGGGCAGAGGTCCAGGTCTCCTGGTTCGCGGGAGGGCACGACGGGGGGCAGATCGCCGGCACGACGGCCGCCGTCGACAGATGGCTCTCTGCCCACCTGCGGGGCAGGTCATCCCCCCGCTCCGGTTCGGAGCCCTTCTCGTTCACCGTGCCCGCCTCGGCCCGCGGGTTCGCCGAGACCCGCGTCGCCGCACGCTACCCGGGGCTCGACGGCACCGGCACGAAGACGCTGCCGCTGAAGGGTCGGTTCGGCATCGTCATCAATCCGCCCGGAGGCCTGCCCGCGACGATCTCGTCGCTCCCCGGCATCGGCTCGGTCGACTCGGTCATCGGCGGCATCGGCAGCGGGATCGCCGGCACGGCGGTGCAGCCGGCGCAACAGGCGACATTCGCAACCGGGGCCGTCAGCGCGCCCTTCGTCCTCGCCGGCTCTCCCACCGTGACCGTGGATGTGCGGTTGCCCCGCTTCCGGGACCGCGCTCCCTCGCCCGCCACCGCCCCGGTCGAGGTGCTGCTCTTCGCCCAACTGAGGGTCTCGTCGGGGGGCTCCGACGTGGCCGTCGGCGGAGGGGTCGCACCGATCCGCGTTTCCCTCCCGGCGGACGGTTCGGCGACCCGGGTGCAGGTGCGCCTTCCCGCGACGACCTGGCAGTTCGAGAAGGGCGACACGATCGCCCTCTCGCTGCGCACGACGGATGCGGGCTACCAGGGCTCCCCCACCGCCGCCTCCTTTGTGGTGAACACCGAGGGCACGCTCTCTCTGCCGACCGTCGTCGCGACCGCCCCGGCCGTCGGCGGTGGAGCTCCGTCGGCGGCTGCCCTCATCGGCATCCCGATCGTGGTGCTGCTGGGGCTGATCCTCGCCGTGATCGCGGCTCTCGCCGATCGGCGTCGCGATCGGGTCGCGCCCGCACCCGCGCCAGCGGGGGTGCGACCGGATGACGCGCCGCCGCTCGTCATCCGCGGACTCACCAAGGACTATCGCGCCGGATTCCGCGCGGTCGACGACCTCACGTTCACCGTCGAGCGCGGCCAGGTGCTTGGGCTGCTCGGGCCGAACGGTGCGGGCAAGACGACCGCTCTTCGCATGGTCACTGGACTGCTGCGGCCGGATGCCGGCGAGATAGAGATCTTCGGCGAGAGGGTGTCGCCGGGCTCCCGCGTGCTCACCAGGGTCGGCTGTTTCATCGAGGGACCCGGCTTTCTCTCCCACCTCTCCGGCCGCCGCAATCTCCAGCTGTTCTGGGCGGCATCGGGGCGCCCCCGCTCCGAGTCTCGTCTCGATGAGGCACTCGCGATCGCGGACCTCGGCACCGCGGTCAATCGTCGCGTCGGCGGCTACAGCCAGGGCATGAAACAGCGGCTCGCCATCGCGCAGGCGATGCTCGGGATGCCCGAACTCCTCATCCTCGACGAGCCGACCAACGGACTCGACCCGCCCCAGATCTTCGCCCTGCGCGGCGTGCTCCGTCGCTACGCGGAGACCGGCCGCACGGTGATCGTGTCGTCGCACCTTCTCGGCGAGGTCGAACAGACCTGCTCCGACGTCGTGGTGATGGCGCGCGGGCGCCTCATCGCGGCCGGGCCCGTCGCCGAGCTGGCGGGCGACAACAACGAGCTCACCCTCGAGGTGACGGATGTCGACAGCGCCGTAACCGCGCTGCTCGGGCTCGACGGGGTGGAAGCCTCGATCCTCACCGAGGGGACCCTCCGCGTATTTCCCTCGCAGCACAGCGCCGAGTCTGTCGTCGCCGCGATCGCCGCTGCCGGTGTCGGCATCCGCTCCGTCACGCGCGGCCGGCACCTCGAGGAGACGTTCCTCGCGATGGTCGGCTCGGAAGGGATCGTCTGATGGCCACGACCGCACCCTGGACTCCCGGACCGATTCGTGAGAGCGCCGTGACAGTGCGACGCACGCTGCCGATCCGGGTCGAGTTCGCCCGGCAGATCAGCCAGTGGCGCGTACGGGTGGTGCTCATCATCTTCGGCGTGCTGCCAGTCGTCGTGCGGCTCGCCTTCCTCATCGGCGGGGCGGGCGGGCCTGCGGCCGGGCGGACGGATCTCGCGGCGTTCGCGCAGGCCAGTGGCACGACCTTCACGGCCTTCATCCTCGTGATCACCGCGGGTTTCCTGCTGACGCTCGTCGTGGCGCTGCTGTTCGGCGACATGATCGCGGGCGAGGCATCCCGGTCGACTCTGAAGTACCTCCTGACCATCCCGGTCGGCCGAACCCGCCTGCTGTTCGTCAAGGTGCTGGTGGCATCGACGGTGCTCGTGGTCGGCATCCTGATCCTCACCGGGATGTCGCTGCTGGTCGGCACGATCTCCTACGGCAGCGGGGGCATCCAGATTCCGGTCGGACCTCAGCTGGGCATGGGGGAGTCGCTTCTGCGAATCCTCGCCGCCGTGGCGGTCATCTGCCTCCACCTGTCGTGGGCTGCCGCGCTCGGCACGATGTTCACGGTGCTGGCGGAGGCGCCGCTCGCGGCGGCGGGTGGGGTGGTGATCACGTCGATCCTGTCGAGCATCCTCGAACGGATCCCTGATCTCGGCATCGTGCGCAACTATCTGCCGACCTGGAACACCGACGCCTTCCGCGAGTTCTTCGCGGCGCGCATCGACTACGGACCGGTCGTCGACTCGGTGCTCTCCGCGCTCATCTACGCGCTCATCTTCACCGCGGTCGCGGTCTGGTGGTTCCGGCGCAAGAACATCTCAAGCTGAGCGCGGGGGGCTTCACGGGCGGCACCCCCAGTTCTGCACCAGGTGCGGGAGCGTTCCGTCCGGTGGCCCGGCGACGAGCTCAGTGGCCGCGCGCGATCCACTCCTCGAGCTGGGGGGCCTCCGCGCCGATCGTGGTCGATTCACCGTGCCCGGTGAGCACAACCGTGTCGGCCGGCAGGGTGAGCAACTTCGTGGTGATCGACTCGACGATCGTCCCGAAGTCGCTGTAGGAGCGGCCGGTCGCCCCCGGCCCGCCATTGAAGAGGGTGTCACCGGTGAAGACGGTGCCGAGGTGCGGGGCGAAGAAGCAGACCGCGCCGGGCGAGTGCCCCGGGGTCTGCAAGACCCGGAGTTCGACGCCGGCGATCGTGACGACCTGGCCGTCGACCAGGCCCCCGCTGGGAGCGGTGTCGGGGTACACGGCATCCCAGAGCATCCGGTCACCGTCGTTGAGCAGAACCGGGGCGCCGGTGGCGGACCGCAGCGCAGCCACTGCGTCGATGTGGTCGTCATGGGCGTGGGTGAGCAGAATGGCCCTCAGTGTGCGGTGACCGACGGCCGCGAGGATCGCGTCGGCGTCATGAGCGGCGTCGATGACGATGCATTCCGTGTCGTCTCCGACGATCCAGACGTTGTTGTCGACCTCCCACGTGCCCCCATCGAGGCTGAAGGTGCCACTCGTGACCAGGTTCTCGATGTGAGCGGTCATCACAGCACCACCACGGAGCGCAGCACATCGCCGCTGGCCATGGTGGTGAAGGCCCGCTCGATGTCCCGGATGCCGATGCGCTCGGTCACGAATTCATCCAGCGGCAGGCGCCCCTGAAGGAAGAGGTCGGTGAGCATGGGGAAATCACGTTCGGGCAGGCAGTCGCCGTACCAGCTGGACTTGAGCGAGCCACCGCGACCGAACACGTCGAGCAGCGGGATCTCGAGCATCATGTCGGGGGTGGGCACGCCGACGAGCACGACGGTTCCGGCCAGATCGCGGGCGTAGAACGCCTGGCGCCACGTCTCGGGGCGCCCGACGGCGTCGATCACGACATCGGCGCCGAAGGTGTCGGTGAGCGCCTGCACGGCGGCGAGGACGCCGTGCTCGTCGAGACCGCTCGAGTCGATCACATGGGTGGCACCGAGTCTCTGCGCCGTGATGAGCTTCTTGGGGTCGCGGTCGATGGCGATGATGGTGCTCGCACCGGCCAACTGCGCACCGACGATCGCGGCGGTGCCGACACCGCCGCAGCCGATCACGGCTACCGAGTCCCCGCGTCCGACATTGCCGGTGTTCATGGCGGCGCCAAGGCCGGCCATGATGCCGCAGCCGAGCAAACCGACCGCGGCGGCATCGGCATCCGGGTTGACCTTCGTGCACTGCTTCGCATGCACGAGTGTCTTTTCGGCGAACGCGCCGATTCCCAGAGCCGGACTGAGCTCGGTGCCATCCTCGAGGGTCATCTTCTGGCTCGCGTTGAAGGTGTTGAAGCAATACCAGGGTTCCGCGCGCACGCAGGCGCGGCACTCGCCGCAGACCGCGCGCCAGTTGAGCACGACGAAATCGCCCACCTTGACGTTCGTGACACCCTCACCGATGGCGCTGACCCGGCCGGCGGCCTCGTGGCCGAGCAGGAAGGGGAAGTCATCGCTGATTCCTCCCTCGCGGTAGTGATAGTCGGTGTGGCAGACCCCGCAGGTCTCGATGTCGACGACGGCTTCGCCCGGCCCAGGATCCGGGACGATGATGCTGACGGGTTCGACGGGCGCACCCTGGGATCGGGCAATGACTCCGGTCACTGTTGTGGGCACGAGAGGACTCCTTCGGGGGCTGGGGGTGGTGCGGCGATCAATTTCACCCTACCCGCCGGGGGTTTCGAGTTCGTGGGGTGCCGAATGATGTCGGGGCCAGTTCGACGGCGGCCAGTCAGCGGAGCGACTTGGCAATCTCCCAGAAAAATAACGGTTCGATAACTAGCGCTTCGTTACCGTGCTGTTATACAGTTCAAGAGCAGAAGTTGTTTGCTGTGGCAGCTTCTGCGGAATGTGATTGCAGGACACTCTTGGTGCAAGGGAGAGGGTCGGTTTCTCGCCTCTGAAACCGACCCTCAATCCTGTTTAAGGCCCGATTCGCACCTCCGCCTCCCGGTCATGAGCACTCCCCTTCCGTAGAGTTGCACTCGGGTTGAGAGGAGGCCCGTGAGCGACAAGACGACGGCGGTCACCGCCTGGGAAGCGCTGTTCCGCGCCCAGGTGTCGGTGATGCGGTACCTGAACGCGGAGTTCCCCAGCGGGGAACTCTCGCTCAACGAGTACGACGTGTTGTTCAACCTGTCCCGCCAGCCCGGACAGCAGTTGCGCATGAAGGATCTCAACCGACACCTGCTTCTCACCCAGCCGAGCGTGAGCCGTCTCGTGGACCGGCTGACCGCACGCGGACTGCTGGCGAAGTCCCACGACCAGGACGACGCGCGCGGGGTGAACGTGGCCCTCACCCCGGCCGGTTTCGAACTCTTCCGGCGGGTGGCGCGAAGCCACATCGAATCCATCGCCGAGCGGGTGGGAGGCAGCCTCACCGTGACCGAGCTCGAGACGCTCACCGAGCTGTGCGACCGGCTGAGGCTCTCCGGTAACTAGTCGCCGGGGCGCATCCCGGGGGCGTGCGAACCCAGGTCCTCGGCGAGAACCTGGAGGTCGAGCGCAAGCGCGCGGGCGCGGTCGGCGACGCCCAGATTCGACGTCATGCCCGGATGGGACTGAGGAGAGCCGGTCATCGTCGAAGGCTCCGCGATATCGCCTTTCACCACATCGAGGTCGAACACGACCCTGTCCGCCCGATGCCAGGTGCGGAACATCTCGACCGGGAGGCCCGCCGCATCGAAGCTGGTGCCTTCAAGAAGCAGCAACGGCGACCCGACCGCCACCCGCAGGCTTTCAGCCTGGGACGGGGATGCTGCGACCGCGCGCACCTGCCGTCGGCCCGTCACGATGGAGATGCCGTGCTTGCGTCGCAGCAGTGAGTGCAGCGATGCGTTGGTGAGCTCCTCCGGGGATAGCGCAAGGGTAGAGGGCAACCAGGTGTGGATGAGGGCGATAGGTGAGCCGGCGGCCGAGCGTAGTCGATGGAGAGCGACGACCTCGCGGACTCCGAGCGTGGATTCCGCAAGAGCGTCCCGCTCAGGGGCGAGGGACAGCACCTCGGTGGTGACTTCGTCGAGTTGCGTCGAGAGCCCAGACATCCGCTGCACCAGGCGATGGTGCTCCCCGGGCGGAGCGACGACACTGCCGCGGCCGCGGCTTCGCAGCACCAGGCCGTCGCCGGTGAGGGCGAGTAGCGCTTGACGAACGACAGAGCGGGAGATCCCGAACTTCTCCGTGAGCTCAGCCTCGGTCGGCAGCATCGAGCCCGCGGGCAGCGATCCGTCGGTGATCCGAGATCGCAACACAGCACTTAGCTGCGCGTGCAGCGGTACTCTCCGAGTGGGGTCGACCGCGTCATCGGCGAGCTCGTCAAGCCACATGCACAAACTCCTTAGGCGGGAACGTCCATCTTCTGCGCGGTGCGCCAGACGTGGTCCCACCCGGGTGCCAGCTGAGCCGCTCGCTCCAACGACAGTACAAGACTGGCCTCCCGGGCGATTCCCTTGCCCGCGATGTCGAATGCTGTTCCGTGGTCGACCGATACGCGGACTACCGGCAGTCCAACGGTGATGTTGACCCCGTCATCCCCGTAGACGGCCTTGAATGGCGCGTGCCCCTGGTCGTGGTAGCAGACGACGACGAGCTTGTACTTGCCTCGGACGGCTGCGGGGATCAGCGCGTCTCCGGGCAGGGGGCCCACGACGTTGAGTCCGCGTTCACGAGCGGTCGCGACAGCGGGGGCCAGGATGTCGGCATCCTCATCACCGAAAAGCCGATTCTCACCGGCGTGTGGGTTTAAGCCTGCGAGGCCGATGAGCTCGTCCGGGGTTCCCATCGACTTGGCGAACGCGCCAGCGAGCTCGAGCACGTTGAGAGTCCGTTCGACCGTGATGTTCTCGATTGCGGTGCGCATCGACACGTGAGTGGTGAGGTGGAAGAAGTACAGCTCGCCGGCCGAGAGTACAAGCGAGAAGTTCTGCACGCCGAACTCGTGGGCTAGCAGTTCCGTGTGCCCGGGCCAATTGTGCCCGCCGGCGTGCATCGCCGCCTTGTTGAGGGGCGCTGTGACGATCCCGTCGACCTGTCCTTCGCGGGCGAGGCGGCAGGCCTCGACGACGAAGCGGTAGGAGCCGTCACCGGCGACCGGGCTGAGTTCGCCGAGCGGGACATCTGCGAGAGAGGGCCCGGTCTGGATGAGTTCGATCGTGCCCGGGAGGTTGAGCGCCTCGGAGACCGCTGGGATGACGATGACCTTCTCGGGGTCGCCGCCCACGTTGACGACGCCTCGACGCATGGCCGCTTCGTCGCCGATCACGACGGGGATGCACCGGGAGCGCAGGTCGTCGTGGCCGAGAAGGGTCTTCGCGGTGATCTCGGGGCCGATTCCGGCGACGTCACCGAGAGTGAGGGCGAGGCGGGGAATAGTCATGACGATGCTCCTTGCTTGGGTTGTTTGAGCAGTTCGGGAAGAAGATCTGTGAGAGCGGATGTCGAGCCGAAGCCGCCAGCCTTGGTCACGACAGTGAGGCCGTGCAGGCGCCCTCCGTCGATGACGGAGACGGGGGTTCCCTCCCCGATCGAGCGGGAGACGACCAGGGACTCGGCATCGAAACGGTCGAGCACCGCGCGCGCACCCTCGCCGCCCATCAGCACCAGCGATCCAACGCCGAAGCGGGTTACGACGGCGTCGGTGATCGCGGCGAGCGCCGCCGCGATGCGCACGGGAGCGAGTTCTGACTGGGCCGTCTGCGCGGAGGGGCTGAGAATGACGACGACCGCAGCGGACGATCCGTGCTTGACGTTCGCCCGAATCCACGCCGTCATCCCGTCGTCGCCGTCGGGGCTGAGTATTTCCTCGAGTCCCGGGGTGAGGGAGAGCACGCCGGTTGAGGTTTCGAGCAAGTGTGCGTGCTGGGCGCGGGAGACATCGTGCAGCGAGCTGATGACGACCACGGCCGGACCGGCGGAAACCCGCGAGGTTGACGCCGCCCCGCGGCCTGCCTCCACCGCCCCTCTTCTCCAGACCTTCGCCATCTGGGTCGCGAGGCCGGCCGAGCCGACCGGAACCGCCCGTGCTCCCAGCAACTCGACGGCCGCGGCGAGCAGTGCGAGGTCAGCATCGGTCGAAGCGTCGACGGTGACCACGCGCGCTTCGGCGGCAGCGATGAGGAGGGCGAGCTGCGAGGCTCCCCCCTGCGCGAGTTGGATGGCTACCGCGCCGGGGAGAAGGTCGGCGAGGGCACTCGTGGCCACGGGGGTCACCGGGTCGTGGCCGACGGAGGTCGTCTCGACTCCTGCGCCATCCACCAGGAGGAGACCGCCCTCCACTGTTCGCCCCATCCCCGGGTAGGCGGGGCAGACGACGGCGACGGAGTCTGGATGCCGATGTGTCCAGGCATCGAGGGCGCCACGCACCTGGCTGTCGACCGAGCCGCGCATGGTCGAGTCGATCTTGACGAAGAGACGGTCGATGCCCGCACCGATCAGGGCCATCACGGCATCCGTGGTGCAGGTTCGCGCCGCATCCGCTCGCATGGCACGGGAGTCCGTGACCACCGCGACCACCGATCCGGGTGTCGCCGTGATCGCAACTGGTTCGCCGAGTGTGAGCCGCGTTTGCCAGCCGAGGGAGGCGAACTGCACCGCGGAGTCGCCAGCGCCGGTGAGGTCGTCGGCAACGATTCCGGCAGAAAGCAAGGTCACGGCCTCATTCTGCGGCAGCGTCGCGACGGGAGGCACACGCATCAGGAGAATCCGTTTCCGCGACCAGGGGGAGGTGCGGCCTGAACTGCGATTCGGCTGCCATGGCGAATCTCCTCACGTCTTGACCTGCAATTTATACGTACACGATGTACTTACATTAGACAGACGGCAGTCGGGGAGTCAAACCTGGGGCGGAAGTGTGGACCCCTTGGCAGATGTCGAGCGAGCCCGTCATCGGCGGCCCCTCCCCGGCTTCAAGAAGCACGGAGAGAGTCTCTTCACGGCTCTCCGCCGTGACGCGAGCGGAACCATCAGCTGCGCCGGAGATTGTCCCGCCGGAGCGTGGAGACCTATTCGTGCGCGGGTCGGGCCTCCAGCTGACGCCGCTGTCGAGCCCTCGACCCGACGATGATGGCGATCGACCGCGGAGCCGCGAGCAGCGCCCGGATGACTCTCGCGGGATGCCGTCTCGTGATGCTCCAGAAGGGCCCTCCCCGGTGGCCGGGCGGAGACTCGAACAGGGCGACCGCGAAGATGATCGGGTCGCTCACCCGGTCCACGACGAGCCGCACCTGGCAGTAGATCTCGGAGGGAAGGGTGATCTCCCTGTGCGCCCGGCCGATCGCGGTGAGGAAGGGCCGAAGGGGCTCATGGCCCTGCACCGCGTCCACGAGCGCGACGACCTCGTCCTGCTCCTCCGGGGTGAGGCTGTTGCGGAACATCGAGACGAAGTAGTCGATGTGCGATACGGCACGACGATCGCGCGCGAGGGTGCCGAGCTGGTCGTGACCGGCAACGAGCATCGTGCTCACCCGGTCGAGTGATGGCACACCGATGCCTCCCATGGGAAGCTCGACTCTTCTCGTCCAGAGTTGCTCGAATGCCTCCGCCGGTGGCACATAGAAGCCCGGAAAGATGTCGTACACGTCTATCGGGCAGACCACCGCGGGATGGACCAGTCGCACGAAGACCGGAGGAAGAAAGCCCCTGGTGTAACCCGGGGAGCTTCGTGACCAGCCGACCCCCTCGAGAGCGAGGATGAGGTGGAGCTGGTGAATCGGCTCCACGATCACGGTCGCGGTCGGAGAAACGCGGGGGGAGACGAGGCCGAGCTGCGCGAAGATGGTGCCGCCGGCGGCGAGGGCCCGGATGCTGTGCTGCTCGCAGAGCTGCCAGACGAGCACCGCGACGCGCACCTTGTCTCGGCGGAGGCGCGCCTGATCCGACGCGCTCGTCGACGCGTCGGGTTCGCCCGGTGTCGGCATCGTCGTCATGACACCCCCTCCTGCACACCGTAGTGGAATACCGGCCGCCGGCCCGGTATCTCGTACTGTGGAGGGCATGACACCGCCGCGAGATCCCGCCACTTCACCGACGATCGTCTGGCTGCGCGATGACCTCCGGGTCGCCGACAATCCCGCCCTCACGGCAGCGGCCGAGCGGGGGGCGCCGGTCGTGGTGCTCTACCTGCTGGATGAGCAGAGCCGCGGCATCCGTCCCCTCGGTTCGGCGAGCCGATGGTGGCTGCATCACAGCCTCGAGGCTCTCGCGGCCTCCGTGAGCGAGATCGGAGCGACCTTCGTGCTGCGACGGGGCGCTGCCGCCGTCGAGCTGCCCCGTCTGGTGTCGGACATCGCTGCGGGAGCGGTCTTCTGGAACCGCCGCTACGGTGGCCCGCAGCGGGAGGTAGATGCCGCACTGAAGTCGAGCCTTCGCGATCTCGGTCTCACCGTGCAGAGCTTCCAGGCGAACCTGTTGCACGAACCGTGGACGGTGACCACCGGATCAGGTACCCCGTTTCGCGTGTTCACCCCGTTCTGGAAGTCCTGCCTCGCCGCCGCTCCTCCGCGAGAGCCGTTGCCCGAGCCCACGTCCCTCGACGGGGTGGAAGGCGTCGACAGTGATTCCGTTGGCGACTGGGCACTGCTGCCCACCCGGCCGGACTGGGCGGGCGGCATCCGGGAGGCCTGGACTCCCGGCGAACGCGGCGCCCTCGCACAGCTCGAGCGCTTCGCCGCCCACGACCTCGCCCACTACGACACCGCTCGGGATGCCCCGGGGGGCGAGGCGACCTCCCGCCTCTCGCCCTACCTGCGGTTCGGCGAGATCAGTCCGTTCCAGGTCTGGCAGCGCACCCAGCGGGGCGAGCTCGACGCCGCGGCCCGTCGCAACGCACCCAAATTCCTCAGCGAGATCGGCTGGCGCGAGTTCAACTGGAACATCCTCTTCCATGCGCCGGACCTGCACGAGAAGAACTTCCGTGCCGACTTCGACGCCTTCCCGTGGCAGGCTCCCGACCCGCGTGACCTCGAGGCCTGGCAGCAGGGCCGCACGGGCATCCCCTTCGTCGACGCCGGGATGCGCGAACTCTGGCAGACCGGCTACATGCACAACCGGGTGCGCATGGTCGTGGCATCCTTCCTCATCAAGAACCTGCTCGTGGACTGGCGCATCGGCGAACAGTGGTTCTGGGACACCCTGGTCGACGCCGACGAAGCCAGCAATCCGGGCAACTGGCAATGGGTCGCCGGATCGGGGGCGGATGCCGCACCCTACTTCCGCATCTTCAATCCCCTGTTGCAGGCGGAGAAATTCGATCGCGACGGGGCCTATCAGCGCCGGTACCTTCCGGAGCTCGGAACCGACGACTACCCGCAGCCGATCGTCGACCTGAAGAAGTCGCGGGACCTCGCGCTCGCGGCGTACGAGCAGGTGAAACGGGCAGGAGAGTCGGGCTAGCTCCTCGGACGCCCGCCGATCGTCGCCACGGCGATGGCCCCGGCGCGCGCGCCGGCCGCCGCCGCGGCCATCGCCCCGGCTCCGGACACCCAGGCCGCGAGGAATCCGGCCGCGAACGCATCCCCCGCCCCGATCGGATCGACGACGGTCACCGGGATGGCAGCGACCATCGTCGTCGGCATGCCGCGTTCGGCCACCACGACGCCGGCCGTGTCGAGGGTGAGGGCGACGATCTCGAAGCGCTCGCCGAGCCGCTCGGCGATCTCGATCGGATCGTCGAGGCCCGTGAGCACCCTGCCCTCTTCGAGGTTGGGGAAGAACAGGTGGGCGCCATCGATGGTGTCGAGGAACCGTTCCACCCCGAAGTCGGTGATGAACCCCGCGGAGGCCGGGTCGACCGAGACCCTCACTCCCAGAGCGCTCGCGCGCTGCAGCAGGCCGCGGAGCGCGGCCTGGTCGGACTGGGAGAACACGCTGTAGCCGGTGAAGTGCAGCACAGCGGCGCCGGCGAGCAAGCGATTGGGCACGGAGTCCGGGGACAGCTCCGCGTTGGCACCCTTCTCGGTGAGCATGGTGCGCCGCTCCCCCGCGACGATCACGATGATGGCGCCCGTCGGCAGCTCGTCGTGCCCCGAGAGGTGCGGGGTGACGCCGCTGTCGGCGAGGAGCGCGCTGTGCCGCGCGACATCATCCGCTCCGACCAGGCCGATGAAGTCGACGGATGCCCCGAGCGAGCCCATCCACGCTGCCGCGTTCGCTGCGGATCCGCCCGCCCGGTTGCGGATGGATGCCGGCGTGTCCGTGTCGTCGCGAATGGCGCCATCCGGCACCACCACCACGTCGTCCACCACATCGCCGAAAACGACGATTCGGCGAGAGTTGGCGAGGAGATCAGACAAGCGCCGACCATTCGATCGCGATCTGCGCGGCCAATCGCACGTTGTTGCGGGCGAGATCGAGGTTGACCTCGAGGCTGCGGCCCTCCGAGGCGTTGACGATGTACCCGAGCAGGAACGGGGTAACGGCCTTGCCGTGCATTCCGGCTTCATCGGCGGCGGCGAGCGCCTCGATCAGCACCCGGTCGTGCTCAGTGGGATCCCACTGCTGCTCGCGCGGGATCGGGTTGGCGACCACGATCCCCTGGCCGTGGCCGAGGGCATCCTGGCTGCGCATGATCGCGGCGACCTGGGCGGCGGAATCGACCGACCAGTCGATCGTGTACGCAGACTCGGTGAGCCAGAAGCTCGGGAAGATGGTGGTGCGGTAGCCCACCACCGGCACGCTGAGGGTCTCGAGCCGCTCGAGGGTCGCGGCGATGTCGAGCACCGACTTCACGCCGGCACTCACCACCGTGACCGGGGTGACGGCGAGTGTGGAGAGGTCGGCCGATTCGTCGAAGGTGGCGCTGGCTCCGCGGTGCACCCCGCCGAGACCACCGGTGGCGAAGACCCGCACTCCGGCCAGAGCGGCGAGGTGCGCGGTGGCAGCGACGGTGGTCGCCCCGGATGCCCCCGCCGCGGCGAGCACGGGAAGGTCCCGCACGCTCGCTTTGGTGAGATCCTCTTCGGCGATGCGGCGCACGCCCTCGGCATCCAGCCCGATCTGCGGCACCCCGTCGAGCACCGCGATGGTCGCCGGCGTCACCCCGGCATCCCGCAGGATCTGCTCGAACTCCTGGGCTGCTTCGTGATTACGCGGACGGGGAAGCCCGTGGGAGATGATCGTCGACTCTAGAGCCACAACGGGGCGCCCATTCTCCAGGGCCTCGGCGACTTCGGTGGAGACGGTGAACGCAGGGCTGGCGGATGCGGTTGTCATAGGACTTCAGACTATCGGCGCCTGTATCACGAGCCACGCGACGACGCTCTCAGCGTTTGCGGAGCTTTGCGCCGCTCTGGCGGCGTGGTCGCCGCCGATATGGGCCAGCGGGCTCCCAGCAAGTCCCAGACAGAACTCGAGACGCCCCTTAAAAACGGGTGTCGAGAGGTCATCGACAATCCGTTTCGGGGGTGGTGCCGGATCACCACTGCGGCCGGGAAATATCCGGTCCACCGATTCGATAGAGGAGTTCATCACCATGAACGCATTCACGAAGAAGACCATGTTCGCCACCGCCGGTATCGCTGCCGCTGCGGCTCTCGCCATCGGAGCCGCTGGCCCCGCCATGGCGAGCACCTCGCACGACTCGACCTCCACCGAGTCGTCGAACTCGACGACGAGCCTCTGGAGCGCGACCAGCCTCAGCAGCCTCAACGATGCGCTGGACAACATCGTCAACGGCGCGACTGCCGGCAACGTATCGAACGAGTCCCCCGTCGTCGTCGCACCCCAGGTCGGCGATGTGCTCAGCGGCAACGCCGTGGCCTCTGGCAACGATGTCGCCGCGCCGGTCGCCTCGGGCAACACCGTCTCCGCTCCGATCAGCGCTCCGGTCACCGCTCCGGTTGCCTCCGGCAATGACACCCCTGTCGCCAACGGCAGCGGCAACGGCACCTCGGCCAGCAACTCCCTGAGCGACCTCGTCGACACCACCGGAATCATCGATGGGGTCACCCAGAGCGTCGACCTCGGCTCGATCCTGGGCCGCTAGAACTCAGGCGCCAGCCCGCATCGCGAAAGCCCCCGACGCTCCGGCGCCGGGGGCTTTCGTGTGCTCGGAAGCGGCCGGCGGGGCCTCGATGCCGCCGATAACGGCTGCCGCGTCAGTGCTCCTTCGCCCTCTCCCCCATCGGGGCCCCGTTGTCGGACCTACCCTCGGCGATGAAAGCCAGACGCTGCAGTGTCTCGGCGTTCCGCCGATGCAGCGCCACGTCGAGCAGGGGGCGCGGCACCCACGAGGCCGGGCCCGCGACGGCGTACTCCTCGATGCGCACGACGCATCCGCGCCCGCGGGGCTTCACATCGATCACCACCCGCGCCTCCCCCAGCGGCCATCCCTTCGGCTGCATCACCAGGTGGCGGGGCGAGTCGCATTCCAGCACCGTTGTCTCGTCATTGATGAGCGCCGGCCAGACTCCGAAGGAATGCTGGAGGGCAGAACCGACGGCGGGCCAGTTCTCGTCGACGTCCCGCATGCGGGCGGCACCCACCACCCAGGTCGTGAACACCCATCCGTCGGCGAGCACCGCGAAGACGTCCTCTGGGCTGCAAGCCATCTCGCGCACGTTGACCGACATCCGGCACCCCTTCTCCTCATTCGCGTATGAGTTCCATGATGAGGGAAAAGAAGGGTGGGGATGGGTTCTCGAAGCACCCTTGATTGCCAGCCCTCAGGGGACTAAGGGGCGGACTGTACACACGCGCATCGCGGCACACTTATGCTTGATTGTGCTCACTGTTCTGATCCCCTGGCGTCCCCAGCCCTCGCGGCTTGCGGCCATCGACGCGGTCGTGGACTGGTACGTGCGCAACCTCGGTGACGTCGACATCCGCACTATCGATTCCGACGACGAGATCTTCAATCTGGCGAGGTGCCGCAACCTCGGAATGAACTCGATCGAGGATGCTGGCGAGGTCGTCGTGATCAACGACGCCGATACGATTCCCCAGCTCGAACCCCTGCTCGAGGCGATCGCCGCGGCATCCACCTCCGGCCTCGTACACCTTCCCTACACCCGCTACCACTGGCTCGGGACAGCCGGTACCGCACAGTTCACCGAGGGCATCCCGCTGGACCAGTGTGAATTCGAGCTCGTGAACGGCGCGTGCTCCGGGGTCTACATCACGACACCGCAGAGCTGGTGGAGCCACGGCGGCCAGGACGAGAGATTCCGCGGGTGGGGCTTCGAAGATGCGGCCTGGTATGTGGCGCACGAGACCCTTCTCGACGAGGCGCCTCGCCGCCATGAGGGAGTCGTCTACGCGCTTCACCATGCGGCACAGGCGCGTGAGGGCGACCAGTACGACGCGAACGCCGCCCTCATGGAGCAGTACCGCGAGGCCCGGTCCAGTCGGGCCGCGATGCGTCAGCTCGTTGGAACCGACGCCACCGCAGAGAAGGCCCGGCGGCTTCCCGCCTCCTGACGCAATCCCGCAGAAAGCGACGCTAGCGCCGCACGGGCAGGGAGCTCTAGTGCGTCACGCACGGCTGCCGCCAGCTCGTCCACCGTCGCGGTGTTCGGGGCGAGGGCGATGCCGAATCCCGCATCCTCGAGGGCTGCCGCCCCGGCGAACTGGTCGGTCGAGAACGGCAGCACCACCAGCGGCACCCCCGCCGTCATCGACTCGGTGACGCTGTTGTTGCCGCCATGGGTGACGGCGGCGGCGGCCCGTTCGAGCAGGGTCACCTGGGGAAGGAACTCGCGCACGAGCCACTCCGCCGGCAAATTCCCGAACTCGGAGCGGTCGGCGGACCCGATGGCGATCGCACCACGGACGCCCACCTGCTGGAGAGCGTCGCACACGCGGGCGAGTACATCCGCGCGCACCGAGAGGAAGCTGCCGAAGCTCACGTAGACGAAGGGTTCATCGCTCCCCGCGAGCCAGGCGTCGACCTCGGGATCTCGCGCCTCCTCGCGCACCGCGGAACCCAGGAAGCGGTGTGGCGGAAGGATCGCCGTGCGGGCGGGCGGAGAGAGCTCGGCCGGATAGTTGAGCAGCAGAAGCTCTCCGTGCTCGCCGAAGGCGCTTGCCGAAGGTGGCGCATCCGGCGCCAGCTCGGCAAGGGCGGCGTTCCACTCGGCGGTGAAGGACTCGCTCACCCGGTCGCAGAGGTCGCGCAGCATCCGCAGTTCCTCGGCCGTCGGGTCGAACACCGCGGGCCAGGCCGGTGGGAAGCCGTAGACCTCATCGCCGACGGGAAGGGCGGATGGATGCCCGAGCACGACATCCGCATAGGCGACACCCGCGGCGACCAGGGCCAGCCGCGCGCTGAAGGCCAGGTGGTCAACGATGATCGCGTCGGGCTGGATCTGTGCGACAACGGCCTGCACCTCCCGGGCCACGCGCACCGGCTCCCACATGAGATCGCTGAGTCGCGCCTCGGCCTGGAAGGCCAGTGTCTCCACCATTCCGCGCCGGGTCGCGTCGAAGAAGCCGCGCAGGGCGTCGTCCTCCCCGGTGGGTTGCTGTTCGGCCCGGATCACTCCGGGGTTCGAGCCCTTGCCGAGCTGGAGGTTCACGCGTTCGAAGCCGAAGGATTCGACGATGTCTGCGGTGGCGGGGCCGGTGGCCACCACCACCCGCTCGCCGGCATCACGCCACGCGGTGCCGAGGGTGGCGAGGGGAAGAAGGTGCGAGGCGTAGTCGGGACTGATGATGAGGAGCGTCACAGCGTCGTTCCCCTCACAGCGTCGTTCCCTTCACAGCGTCATCCCGTTCACAGTGCCGCGAACGACCAGCCCCGCGATTCACTCTCCTCGTCGTGCACTCCCTGGTACACATTCGACAGCGCACGCGCCATCGCCTGGATCGTGAAGCTCCGCTCCACCGTGTCCCGGGAGGCCGCGGCGCGGTCGACGGTCTCTTCGGCGATGGAGGCATCGAGGGCCTCGACCATCGCCGAGCGAAGCAGCGCGACATCCCAGGTCGGGGTCAAAAAGCCGGTGACACCGCGCTCGACGTAGGTGGCCGGGCCGCCGCCGTCCGGGGCCACGACGAGGAGTCCGGAACCCATCGCCTCGAGGAGCGCGATGCCGAACTCCTCCTTGAGGCTTCCGCAGACGTAGATCCCCCGCGGGGCGGCGAGTCCGGGCAGCCCGAAACGGGCGGCGGCGACCCACCGGGCGACGGTGTCGTTGCGGCGATGGCCCGAAAGCACCAGTCCCGCGGCCGACCGGTCCTCCGGCGCGACGATGGCGTCCATCAGCTCGAGCTGTTCACGTTCGTCGGCAGACGGATCCACCAGGTTTCCGCCGATCAGCAGCAGGTTCGCCCGATCGGCGAGCGGACCGTCGGCCCAGGCATCCACGATCGTGGCCATGCCCTTCACCCGGTGGAAGCGACCGACACTGACGAGAAGCGGGAGGTCGCGCCGATGCTCGGGCAGGTCGGCGAGCAGCTCGCGCAGCTCCTGAAGGGCAGGGCTCGCGGGCTGGCCGGCCGCATGGCCAGCACTCTCGACCACGGCCCGGTCCACGACCTCGAGGTCGATGCCCTCCGGCACGATAGTGTGGCGTTCCGGATGCGCCGTGATGTCGATCCCCACGAGCTCGCGCATGTCGAGCTCGAGCGAGGGACGCGGAAACAGCACGGTGTGGGCGGCGTTCGCGGCGAGCTGCTGCACCAGGTGCGTACGGAACCAGAAGTGTTCGACCTCGTCCACTTCCCCGAAATTCTGCCGGGTGAGACGACCGGAGAGGTCGAGGGAGTGGATGACCGCGTGCGGGTCGGGCGCGACAGTGAAGACGACGGGGATGTCGAGCTCGCGGGCGACATCGGCGGCGGCGAGGCTGCCGACGTCTGCCATCCGCAGATGCAGCAGGTCGACTCCGCCCGCGGCACGCAACATGCGCCGGATGCCCCGGCGCGCGGCCACACGCAGCGGCCAGGCGCTGGCGGACTGCACCGGTTCGCTCAGCAGGGGCACCCGTCCGTAATCGTGACCCCACGCACCGGCACCCATGTCGACGACGCTCTTCAGCGCTTCGTCGACCGATCCGCGTGACAGGGTGATGACACGCTCGACCCGGGGGGACTCGTCCTCGTTGGCGACCAGGGCATCCCCGAGGCGCACGAGCAGGGTGGCGATGCCGCCGTTGTCCCCGCTGCCGGCCTGGGTCAGACCGGCGTCGAGGTCGGCGTGCAGGAAGAGCTGGGCGATCGTGAGGCCACGACGTTCGGTGTCGACAGGGGCTGACTCCGCGGAGAGGTCGACGAGGGAGAGGCGCGCGACATCGGCGAGATACCCCTCCGACCGCGCCAGCTCGTCGAGCACCGCGAGGATCTCGCGATCCCCGTTTCGCTGGCCGAGGGCGGAGACCGCCGCGACGCGCACCGATTCCTCTTCGAAGATGTCGGTGGCGATGCGCAGAAGTGCCGGGGTCGCGACGGACTTGCGCACCAGGCCGAGAGTCTCCACCAGCCGGTATCGCGCGCCGGGCTCCTCAACTCCGAGCAACGCGGACTCGAGCCCGATGGCCACATGCTCCGCGACCGGGGATCCCCACTGTTCGAGGGTGCGCTGGGCGAGCATCCCGCCGAATCCACCGGCGGACACCAGTCCGATGAGCCGACCGACGGTGTCGAAGCGCGGAAGTCGCAGGCTCAGAGCCCAAGCGGCGTGCTCGCGCATGAATCCACGGCTGCTCGACAGCAGCCGCGACAGGGCGATGTCCGCCTGCTCGTCGAAGATCTGCGCGAGGGCGTGGGTCGCGGCGATGGCGGCGAGCTGGTCCTCGCTGTTCAGTGCGGACGTGAGCACTCGAACCGTGCGGGCACCACCGTCGCGACTGGCCTCGAACGCGAGGTCGTCGGCGAGGCGCATCGAGTCGACGACCCGGTCCGCCCGTAGCACTGCGTCTAAAGATGTCTGGATGCCCACAACCCTGATGATAAGCGTGATCCGGCTGATAGAACGATGGGCTTGTGCTGGGTATTCGACGCGTGGTAGCCGAGGCCACCGTGCGGCAACCGGCGTCGTTTCGGCTAGCGTGGTGAGGGCTCGCGCGGTGCGACGCCCCTCAAGACATTCGGAGACACAGGTGCGCGTAGTAGCAATCGGAGACGTCGGAGTGATCGACGAGATGATCCACATCGGCGATGAAGCGATGTTCGAGGCATTCGTCGACGCGATACGCGCACGCGGGCTCGATTCCCTCGTGGCCATCTCCGCGAACCCGTCAGAGACGATCGCGCGCTACAGCGCTGACGGGTTCGGGATCGAAGCCATCCGCGGCATCGGATTCGCGCCCTCCGCGGGAGGCCGCGCCGCTCAGCAAGACCGCCTCGACCGCGTGCTGCGCACCGCCGCGGGCGAGACCGACCTGCTCGCCGACGACGACTCCGCGCTCGCCGTGATCGACGCCATCCGGGACAGCGATGGTGTCGCGGTCACCGGCGGCGGCAACCTCGCCTCCACCTGGCCGTCCCACATCTTCGAACGCCTGGCGATCGCCGGCATCGCGGAGGCCCTCGGCAAACCGTTCGTCGTGAGCGGCCAGACCCTCGGGCCGCAGCTCTCTGAGGAGGACTCTGCGCTCGTTGCACGCCTGCTCGGTCTCGCTCAGCTGGTGAGCGTGCGGGAGTCCGCCTCGCTCGCGGTGGCGCAGAGCCTCGACGTGCCCGCCGACCGGCTGCGACTCGGCGCGGATGACGCCAGCTTCCTATTCGACGAGACGCTTCCTGCACTGCCCATCTGCGTCGTCACGCTCGCCAACCATGTGGGGGATGCGGATCGCGACGCCGTGACCGCAGCCATCGCCGACCTCCTGGACGAGATCGTCGAGACCACGGACCTCGACATCGTCTTCCTCGCCCACTTCGGTTCGCTCGATGAGGCCCGGGTACGTGGCGACTCGGTGGTTCACCAGCGGGTGATGGCGCAGATGATCTCGCAGCGCGTGCTGGCGGTCGTGCCTCCGGATGCGCCGGGCGCCGCCCGGATCGCCCGCTCGGCCTCGCTCGTGGTCACCAGCCGCTACCACCCGGCGGTCTTCGCCGTGCCGGCGGGCGTCTCGACCATCGGCATCACGGTGGACGAGTACACCCGGGTGAAGCTCACCGGCGCGCTGGAGAACTTCGGGCAGCACGGCATCCTGCCCGTCGCGGCACTGCTCGCCGGGGACGGTCCGGAGCTGCTGGCCCGGGTCTGGGCCGATCGGGTGGAGATGACGTCGGCCGGCCGCACCATCGCCGACACCCAGCGCGCGGCGAGCGCCGCCTGGTGGGACCGGGTGGCGACGGTGCTCAGCCCCGGGTCCTGAGGTCGCGGAGCGTCGCGCCGATACGGCGCACCGCCTCGATGAGCAGCTGTGGATCGCAGGCCAGGTTGATGCGCACGTAGCCGTCGTAGGCCTCGCCGTAGCTGTGACCGGAGTTGAGGGCGACGCGGGCACTGTCGATGAGCAGCGCTGCCGGGTCGGCACCGAGGCGGAAGGCGCGCAGGTCGATCCAGCCGAGATAGCTCGCCCTCGGGCGGTGGTATACCGCTCCCGGCAACTGCTGCTCGATCAGCCCGGCCAGAAGAGAGTCGTTGTCGACGATGATTCGAATGGTGTCGTCGAGCCAGTCGGTGCAGGTGAAGGCGGCGATGTTGGCGTGGAGGCCGAGGATGCTGGTGCGGCAGGTCACCTCTTCGGGAAAACGGTCGAGCACGGCGAGCGATCGATCATCGCCCGCGACCAGGAGCGCACACTTCGCACCGGCCAGGTTCCAGCCCTTGCTTGCTGAGGTGACGCAGATACATCGCACTCCGAACGCTGTGCCCACCTCCAGGAACGGCACGAACACCTGCCCGGGATGCGCTAGCGGCGCGTGCACCTCGTCGCTGATCACCAGCACGTCGTACCGGGCGGCAAGCTCCGCGACCGCGGCGAGCGTTTCCCGGTCGAACACGAGACCGAGCGGATTCTGCGGGTTGCAGAGCAGGAAGGCATCAGCCCCGTCGGCGAAGGCACGCTCGAGGCCGGCGAGGTCGAGGGTCCATGCCGGTCCACTCTGGAGCAGCGGCACGTCGACGCGCACCGCATCGGCCTCCTCCACGAGGTCATAGAAGGCCGTGTAGACGGGAGGGTTGATCACGACCCGACCACCGCGAGGGATGCCGTAGCGCAACGTCTCGACGATCGCGGCACTCACATCCGTGGTCACGCGCACACGATCGGGATCCACCCGCCAGCCCCACCGTTCGCGCGCGAACCGGGCGAAGGTGCCGGCGAGGGGGCCGGGTGCATCGATGTAGCCGAAGTCGGAGGCCCGCACGCGCTCGACGATCGCCTCGGTGATGGGGGCGGCCACGCTGAAGTCCATCTCCGCGACCGAGAGGGGGATGACATCCGGCGCGTACCGTGTCCACTTGACGGAGGATCTTCCGGCGCGGCTGATGTCGAGGGAGAAGGCCGCCTCGAGTGTCATCGCTCCAGCATCCAGCCTTCGGCGGGCCGACGCGATCTTCGCTGTCATGCAACGTAGTACTGGCGGAGACAGTCTCCGGGATCGGCACAACGGGCTACCGGCTCTGGAGAGTCGATAGCCCGTTGCTGTGGCGCTGCTGTGTGGCGCTGCTGGCGGTGATTGTGCGGTTAGTGGCGGGATCCGCTGTGGCTCGCGTCGTGACCCGAGTTGTTACCCGAGTCGTGACCCGAGGCATCGCCATGATCGTCGCCGATGTCGTGTCCGACGCCGTCATCCGAGGCACCGGAGTGGCTGTCCTCGCCGACGTCTTCAGCCACCTCGTCGCTGTCGGCCTCGTCGCTGTCGGCGTCGTCGACCCGACCGATGCTGTCGTCACCCTGGGGGTGATCGGCATCCGTCGGCAAACCGGACGACGGCACCGGTGCCGGGGTGGTGCCCGGTGTCGCTGCGATCCCCGAGTCGTCGGCCGTGCCATCGCCGCGAAGGCCGTTGTCGTCGCTGACCGGGGCGGGAGACACGGAGGTGGCTGGGGTGCGGTCCTCGGCACGACCCGCCGGGCCGCTCTGGGCCTGCGCCGACGCGACCGCGCCGACCGACAGGGCGCCGGCGAGGGCGAGCGCCACGATGGTGACTGTCTTCTTGGTGGTGAACATTGTCTGGCCTCTCAGAATCACCGCTTCAGGCGGTGCGGCTGTGTGGCTCGTCGGCCACAGGTCGAGTCTGAGAGCCTCGGATGAGACGGAGGGGAGGCTTGCATGAGAGGGTTCTTAACTGCGCCGACCAACCCGATACTCGCAACTGCTGGCCGGATCCGGATGCCTCGGACTACCGTTGACCGGTGGCAGTCATCACCCTCACGAGACCGGAAGCCCGGCGGATCGCCGTGCGCGCCGCCCTTCTGGACGCCACCGTGCCCAAAGACCTTCTCGAGCTGGTGCAGGGCATCGCCATGCTGAGGGTCGAGCTCACCACCACGATCGCCCCGGCCGCCGATCACAGTTGCTGGTCGCGTCTCGGATCGTCCTACCGCCCCGTCGACACGGAGCGAGCGCTCAGCGAGGGAGCGCTGTTCGAGCGCGGATGGATGCTTCGGCCCATGTCCGACCTGGGGCTGTACCTCGCGGGCATGCGCACCTGGGCCGATCGCACCAAGACCCGCGGCTGGATGGACGACAACGCCGCCTTCGCCCGAAGCATCCTCGATCGCATCGCCGACGAGGGGCCGAAGACCTCACGCGACATCCCGGATGAGGCGGTCGCGCCCTGGCCGTCGACCGGCTGGACCAACAACCGCAACGTGACCCAGATGCTCGAATGCCTGCACATGGCCGGCGAGCTCGCGGTGGTGGGCCGGGCCGGCAGGCTACGCATCTGGGACCTCGCCGAGCGGGTGTTCGCGGCGGTGCCCGAAGTGCCGGCCCTCGAGGCCCGCCGCATCCGCAGTGAGCGGCTGCTCACGGCCTGCGGAATCATGCGGGACAGCATCGCCGTGTCGCCGACCGAACTTCACGGCACCGTGCCGGTGGGCGAGCCGGCCACCATCGACGGGGTCCCGGGCAAGTGGCGGGTCGATCCCGCCCAGCTCGACCGACCGTTCGAGGGACGCACCGTGCTGCTCTCGCCATTCGACCGGCTGATGACCGATCCGCAGCGGGTGGTCCGACTGTTCGAATTCGACTACGCGCTCGAGATGTACAAGCCGGCAGAGACCCGCATCTGGGGCCAGTTCGCGCTGCCGATCCTGCACGGCGACCGGTTGGTGGGCAAAGTGGATGCCCGGTCCGAGCGTGACACCGGGCGGTTCCTCGTCCACCGCGTGCACGAGGACGAACCCTTCGACAGGGTGACCCGCTCAGCGGTCGAGGCAGAGATCGAGTCGTTCGCGTCGTGGCTGCGATTGCGGGTCGTGCGCGGCTGACCCGCCCGCGCTCAGTTCTGCGGGAACCCCAAATTGATTCCCCCGTGCGAGGGGTCGAGCCATCGACTCGTGATCGCCTTCTGCTGCGTGTAGAACCGCACGCCCTCGGCGCCGTGTGCCTTCGTGTCACCGAACAGGGAGGCTTTCCAGCCGCCGAACGAGAAGGTGGCCGCGGGCACCGGGATCGGCACGTTGATGCCGATCATTCCCACCTGCACCTCGTTCTGGAAGCGACGCGCCGCTCCGCCATCGTTGGTGAAGATCGCGGTGCCGTTGCCGAAAGCCCCGGCATTGATCAACGCCACACCCTCCTGGTAACTGGAGACGCGCACCACCGAGAGCACCGGGCCGAAGATCTCCTCGGTGTAGACCCGGCTGGTGGTGGGCACGCGGTCGACGAGAGTCGGGCCGAGCCAGAATCCGTTCGGGTCGCCGTCGGGCTGCACGCCGCGACCATCCACCACGATCGTCGCGCCGTCCTGCTCGGCCACCTCGATGTACGAGGCCACCTTGTCGCGGTGGACCTCCGTGACCAGGGGACCCATGTCGCAGTTGCGACGCCCATCCCCGGTGACCAGGGTGTGCATCCGCTGGGTGATCTTCTCGATCAGCTCGTCGGCGACCGGCTCCACGGCGACGACGACCGAGATCGCCATGCAACGCTCACCAGCCGAACCGAATCCCGCGTTGATCGCCGCGTCGGCAGTGAGATCGAGATCGGCATCCGGAAGAACGAGCATGTGATTCTTCGCCCCGCCGAGAGCCTGCACCCTTTTGCCGTTCGCGGTGCCGGTCTCGTAGACGTAGCGCGCGATCGGCGTCGATCCGACGAAGGAGATCGCCGCGACATCCGGACTCAGCAGAAGTCCGTCGACGGCCTCCTTGTCGCCGTTCAGCACGGTGAAGACGCCGTCGGGCAGTCCGGCCTCCTTCCAGAGTTTGGCCAGCCAGATCGCCGCGCTCGGGTCTTTCTCCGATGGCTTGAGGATGACGGCGTTGCCCGCCGCGATCGCGATGGGGAAGAACCACATGGGCACCATCGCCGGAAAGTTGAACGGCGAGATGACGCCGACCACGCCGAGCGGTTGCTTCGTGGAATACACGTCGATACCGGTCGACACCTGCTCCGAATACTCGCCCTTGAGGTGGTGCGCGAGTCCGGTCGCGAACTCGACGACCTCCTGGCCGCGGCTGATCTCACCGAGCGCGTCAGAGAGCACCTTGCCGTGCTCGAAGGTGATGATCTCGGCCAGCTCCCCCTTCTTCGCCTCCAGCAGTTCCCGGAACTTAAAGAGCACCGCCTGGCGTCGCGCAAGCGACAGGTCGCGCCACTCGGGGAATGCGGCCTTGGCCGAGGAGATCGCGGCCTCGATATCGGCGCTGTCCGCGAGCGAGACATTCTTCGTCGCGACGCCGCGAGCGGGATCGAAGACGGGGGCTGTGCGCCCTGAACTCGACGGGAACTCGGCGCCGTCGATCCAGTGCGGCACGGTGGGGAGGGTCTCGGTCGGGGCAGCAATCGTCATGCTGTGGTTCTCATTCCTCTGGGGTCTTCTGCGCGCGGGGCTCTCTCAATGTAGGCCCGGCGCGGGGTGCAAGCCAGCGCAAGAACCCCACCCCCGCGTGTCGGCCTGCGCAATTGTGACGCTCGCCCCGCTTCGTCCACTAGCCACTTGCTTGGCGGGCTGATCGGCGGTCCGGTCGGGGGTGCAGAGTCCCTGCTCGGCGTCCGATCGGGCGGCGGACCAAGTCTCAGTACAATTCCGGGCGCCGGTCGGCGTGCACGTCATTGAGGGGACTGATCGACTTGTCGCGAGCCAGCGCGAGGTCGACGGATGCGGTCACCACCTGCGGAGTCCCCAACTCGATCGACGTGAGCGGATACCCGTCGGCGTCGACGATGACCGTGCCTCCGATCCAGTCCTGTCCGCGCTCGAGCCCCACCCTGTCGGCGACGGCGATGAACATGCGGTTGACCGCGGCGTCCGCCTGTACGCGCACGATCTCCCCCGGTCGTTCGCCGGCCGGGCGGGGATAGAGCGGCCAGTTGACCGGGGCGCAGAGCAACTCTGCACCGTCGAGGGCAGCCATCCGCACCCATTCGGGAAACTCCAGGTCATAGCAGACCACCAGGCCGAGGCGCCCGTAATCGGTGTCGACGACCGGCGGATGCCCGCTGCCCGCCACGAAACCGCAGGTCTTCTCGGTGTTCCAGAGGTGGGCTTTCCGGTACGACGCCACGACGCCGGTGCGATCGACGATCACACTCGAGTTGTAGATGATTCCGTCGTCGATCTCGGCGAAGCCGCCGGCGATCACCATCCCGAGGGAGGATGCCGCCTCCACCAGGGAACGGACGAAGGGTCCGTCGAGGGGCTCGGCCGCCCTCAGCAGCTCAGCCCTGTCGGCGAACACGTATCCGCAGTTCGCCAACTCAGGAAGAACTACGATCTTCGCGTGCCGTCGGGCCGCCTCCTGCAGCCCGGCGTGAATGCGGGCCAGTGACTCAGCCGCGTCACCGATCACCGGCGCCAGCTGCACGCAGGCGACGATCACCGGTGCGCCATCCGTCACCGCGACGCGCCCTCGAGCTCGAGGTCGCTTGCTGCCTGCGCCTTCCCCTCAGCCGCGTGGTCGAGGCTGCGCGAGAAGAGCAGGTAGAGACCGCCGGAGACGACGAGCCCGATCGCGAACGAGAAGTCGGCACCGCCGAGCAGCTGTGCGACGGGTCCGACGAAAAAGCTCACCGAGAAGAACGGAATCATGACGATGAATCCCACCAGGTAGGCGACCACGCCGCGCCAGGCCCATCGACCGTAGAGTCCGTTCGGTTTCAGGATCTCGGCGATCGCGTATTTTCCGCGTCGAACGAAGTAGAAGTCGACGAGGTTGACGGCCGTCCACGGCACGAGGAAGTACAGCATGAGCAGCACGAAGCTGTTGAAGCTCGCGACGTAGTTGTCGGGGATGACGAGCGCGATTATGAGTGAGGCCACTCCGACAACGACCAGGCCGATCACCCGCAGCTTCACCGTTGGCCGTACCGCCCGGAATCCGTCGACCGCACTCGACCCGGTGAGCATGGCGCCATAGGCGTTGACTCCCATGATCGAGATCAGGGCGAGTACCGACACGAGCACCGTTATCGTGCCGAAGCCCGGGAAGAGCAGGTCGCCGACCTGCTTGAGGGCGAGGATCGGATCGGCATTCGGAATGTAGCTGGCCAGAATCGCCCCGAGCGACATGAGCCACACCGCGGAGAGGGCTGCCCCCGCGTAGACGGACGTGATCAGCTTCGGCGCCGAGACATTCGCCGGAAGGTAGCGGGTGTAGTCCGATACGTAGACGGCGTAGCTGATGTTGTACCCGGCGGCGATCGACAACTGCACGAGGAACGCGACGGTGTTCCACCCGGATGTCGCCACCGCGGCCTCGGGAACCACCGGCACGGAGGAGAAGTGCACCACCGCGATGATGGTGATGATCGCGAAAACCGCAACGAGCACGTAGGTGAGCCACCGCTGCACGAAGTGCAGAAGGTCGTGACCGATGACCGCGATGACGATCGAGAGCGCGATCAGCACCGGGTACCAGAGGAACTTGCCCCCCGGAGCGACCAGTCCGATGCCCTGCGTCGCGAGGATGGTGTCGAACACCAGGAAGCCGACGTAGACGAACACCGTCGCGGCGAACGGGACGATGGCGCCACGACTACCGAACTGGGCGCGCGACTGGATCATCTGGGGCAGGCCCATCCGTGGTCCCTGGTTGGCATGGAAGGCCATGAAGAAGGTGCCGAAGCAGGCTCCGAGGATCACCGCGAGCACACTGAAGCCGACGCTCAAGCCCATGGCCGGTCCGATGAATCCGGTCACCAGGGTGGGCAGCACGAAGTTGCCGGTGAACCAGAACGGTCCCTGGTGCCACACCTTTCCGTGCCGTTCGGAGTTGGGGATGTAGTCGATCGAGTGCTGTTCGATCATGCTGTCGCGAGTCTGCGCAGCCACAGGGTCAGACATCTTTGTCCTTTCGGGAGTTGTCGGCGAAGTCGGCCTCGGACGCCCTCGTCAGCGGCAATCTGAAATTACTGCTGTGCAACGAATGATGCCTCATAGACAAACTGACAGTACAAATGATTGTCGCCACGAGGCTCAATGTCAATGCCGGGCCTTCTGGGCGTGCGGCGGCAGCCTTCGCGCGCGGCGTCTCAGGGCGCGTCGCCGAAGAGTGCCACGGCGTCCGCGAGCATGCGGTTGCCTCGCCGCGTCACGGCTTACCCTGGGGGATCTGAGCGAAGGCTCCGACCGGGTGCAGATAGTCCACGGACAGGGTGGCGGCGACGGCGGGGTTCGTCGACATCGGGCTCGTCTGACCCGTCCACCACCAGGTCTGCGCGGGCGTGGCCGGCGTTGCGACCGTCAGCACTCGAATGCTGTAGTCGCCACTCGGCACGACGAACTTCGTCGGCTGCACGATGCCCGGCACTCCGCCGGTGCGCTGGTCGAAGGTTGCGCCGGTCGTCGTGTTCGTCACTCGAACCGTCGCGCCGAGAACCGACCGGGGGTCGGACGGCACGCCCACCCCGATCTGGAGATCGTAGGAACTGTGCACGAGCCGGGTGGAGAGACTGATGTGGCTGGGCAGTCGACCGGGACGTTCGGCAAAGACGCTGGTGTACCAGCTGAGCGACGACGCGGCCCCGCGCGGCCCGACGAAGATCTCGACGACAGCGGTCTTGAGCCCGACAAAGGTGTAACGCCCCGAGTCGTCGGTGGTCACGGAGGCATCCTGGAACATCTCGCCCATTCCCTCGAGCGATACCTCCCGCTGCGCGAGCGGAGATCCGTCCGGTTTCGTCAGTCGCCCGGTGACTGTCGCTCCCACCGCCAGGGTCATCGTGATCGGGGTGGCGGCGCCGGCCGTGACGTTCACGCTGTCGACCTCGATCGGTGCGTAGGTGGCGAAACCCGCCTGCGGAGTCTCGACCTTCACTTCGTAATAGGCCGAGGGGGGAAGTTCGGGGAGCACCGCCTGCCCCGTCGCATCCGTCGTGCCGTACCGGAAGCCTCCACCGTCGGTTGTCGAGACGTAGACATGCGCCACCGCTCCCGCGAGGGCCAGGGGCGCCCCGGTGAGGTCGACGAGTTGGACGCGGATGCTGCCGGTGCCCGGTCCCGCCGCGTGAGCGGGCAGGGAGGCACCGCTGAAAACGAGAGCGACGGCAACAGTGAGTGCAGCCAGGGAGAGTCGTCGTGTCATGAGGGCCCGTATCGTCGGCGCCGCGGACATCCGAGGCTGAATGGTCGACCCTCCGGGTGAGTCTCGGATTACCGACTGTACAGATCGGTACACCCTCGGACAAGGCCCGCCGTCTGAAGTGCGGGACGCGGCCGCCTACGGCCGGGAGGTCGCCGCGCCGACGTGCGTGTCCGTCCACTCGATGAGTGGCTTCACCCGTGACCAGACGTCGTAGATGGCGTCAGCGGAGGCGTCGATCGGGAGCTGTGTCACCGCGGCGTAGTGGCGCAGCCGCAGCAGCGCGATATGCGGATGGTCCCGCGCGAATCCCTTGGGGCTGGTGGTGAGCGACGGGCCTGCGAGCTCGAATCCGTCGGTCTCGAGTTGCCGGACGATCCCGGCCAGTTCCGCTGCCGCCGTCGGCTTGGCATCGATCGCTCGCCGCCCCCGCTCGAGCTGGTCCCGGCTCGGGCCGTAGAGACCGCCGCCGGCATCGATGCCTCCGGGTTGGAGGTTCAGGTAGACGCCGCCGACCGTGCCGGCCCACATGCTCGCGCCGATCCGGTACGGGCTCTTGTCTGCGCTGAATCGCACATCCCGGTTCGGGCGCATCACCCGTCCGGGCCCGTATTCGCCTTCCGCTTCACCCAGCAGCAGGTCCAGCGGATGCCTCACCACACGGTCGTAGACATCCCGGTGCGCGGTGAAGAACTCGCGATTGTTGTTGGCGGCCAGTTCGGTGAAGAAATCGCCGGCCGCGGCGGTGAAGCCGGTGAATTCCATGCGGGAGCCATGCCTTCCTAGAGGTGGACGGCTCACGCCAGCCGTCTCGAGCAGCGGCCGGCCGAGGGTGTGGCAGCGTGCACCGATCCGGCCTCTCAGCGTATTGACCCGGAGTCGAACGCTGCGCCTCCTGACCTACGGAAGTGCTGGGAATCCGCCCCGGCGAGGCTTCATGGCCTCCACTTCGGTCGAGACCAGCAACCTGAGTCCTGAGCCGAAGGTAGGAGCCTTGATCGACATCGTCTGGAGCGCGATCAGCGGACGCTCTCCTCGGTCTTGCGGTCCAGATCATCCGGTCTGCGGCTTCAGGCCACAGCCCTCTCTTGACCGCGGTCTTCGCTCCCCAGCTGGCGAGCAGTCGAAGACGGTCTGCCGATGAGCTGCCCGGCTCGGCGGTGTAGATGGTGAGAGCGTGCCCCGGCTCACCCGCGAGGGCGTGCGGCACCAGGACGAAGAATCGTAGGGCCCAGGTAGCCAGCCCTCGCGGACGGCATCACCGCCCTCGAGCCCAGAGTTCCCTCCGCGCGCGCGGAGCTTCTACAAGAAGTGCCGGTCAAACCCGTTTTACGTGGTGCATCCGGAGCCGGGAATGCGGGCACGGCGAGCGGTCGGGTTGTGATGTGTGATCTTCCAGGTCATCGGTCGACCGCTCAACCGAACTCCCTATGCCGGCCCAAAATGATGGCGGTGATCCGACGGGGTCGTGTTCAGGCGTCGGCGAAATGCTCGGTTCATGGTCTCGGGGGCCCCGAAGCCACACGCGCGAGCGATCTGTTCGATGGTGAAGAGAGTGGTCTCGAGTAGACGGCATGCCGCTTCCATCCGCACCGCTTCGACATGTTCGGCGGGCGTGATCCCGACCTCCAGCTTGAATAGGCGGCTGAACTGGCGCTCCGAAAGGTGGGTGCGCGCTGCCATGACCGGGATCGACAGATCGTCGGCCAAGTGCTCGGGCAGCCAGGCGAGAAGGTCGCGAATCGGCTCCTCGTTGGCCGACTGGGCCGCCAACATCGCCGAAAACTGGCCCTGGCCACCGGATCGACGCAGGTAGACGACCAGTTGCTTGGCAACCAGCGCCGCGGCCTGCCTACCGTAATCATCCGCCACCAACGCCAGCGAAAGGTCGATACCGGCGGTGACACCGGCGGATGTCCACACGTCGCCGTCATGAACATAGATCGCGTCGGGGTCGACCGATACGTCGGGATAGTCCAGTTCGAGTTGCGCGCAATCCGCCCAGTGGGTGGTCGCCTGTCTGCCATCGAGGAGCCCCGCAGCGGCGAGCAAGAACGCTCCGGAGCACACGGATGTCACGCGTCGCGATCTCCCGGCCACACGCCGGATGTGGCCAACCAGCTCGGCATCGTCGGTCGCCTGATCGAAGTCGCGCCCGCCAGCCACAACGAGCGTGTCGACATCTCCGACGACCTTCTCGATCGGGGTGGTTGCGTACTCCAACCCACTCGTTGAGAGCACGGGACCACCGCCGATGCTCACCACCTGCGTCGAGTACGGCGGTATGGAAAGGAACCTGGAGGCGGTCGAAAACACTTCGAGCGGGCCGGCTATATCGAGGATCTGTGCGCCAGGGAATCCGACGATGACGATGCGTGGTTCAGGCACGGCCCTCCGTTACAGAAATCATTTTCAGTCGAACGCGTGGCCGAGATCGTCAACATCGTGTCCTAGGCGGGTCGGCGAGCGAACTCTACCGTGAATGCATACCCACAGACAGGAATCGAGACCACATGCGTATCGCACGCAAGGCCCAGATTCCGTGGATGTGGCTCGCGACGACAGTCGCCATCACGGCGGTCGTGATCGCATTCGGCCGCTTCACAAGCAACGAGCGAATCGCACAAGCAATCGCGGCCGGAGTAATCCGCCGTCGCGACGAGCCCACCGCGTCCGCACTTCCCATTGACACCAGACACACCCACGAATCGAGCCCGACATGACCACGACAAAACCCTTCCAGCAGTCCCGACCCCGTCGCCTGACGCGAATCGCGCGAGTATTCGGCATCGTCTCGGTGATCCTTCTCCTCCTCACCGCAGTTTCGGCTTTGGCGAACGCTTCCATCACGGCATCGGAAAGAACGGCCATCACCCCGTACGGCCAGAGGGTTTCGGTCGACGCAGGCGCAATCAACGTGTACCGCAATGGCGGAACCGGGCCGACGATGGTTCTTCTCAGCGGCTTCGGCACCCCGGCACCGGCGATCGACTTCGCGCCGCTCATCCGCAAGCTCGACGCGTTCAACGTGATCGTCGTCGAGGGCTTCGGCTACGGCTACAGCGATCTGGATGTCGCCGATCGCACCATCGAGAACATCACGAGTGAACTCCACCAGGTTCTGGCCAAGCTGCAGGTGAACGAGCCGGTGATCCTGGTCGGCCACTCCGTCGGGGGTATCTATGCCCGCTACTACGCGAACGCATACCCGAAGGAAGTCTCCGCCATCGTCGGCATCGACCCCATGGCGGCCGCGACCTCGTCGCTGAAAGTCGGGGCACCATCGGTCGTGGAAGGCATCCAGGCCAAAACCGGTCTGTTCCGACTGGTCACGGCGATTGCGCCCGACCTCATCCAGCCTCCCGGGACCGCCTACACGCCAGACGACCGCCGCCGCACCGCTGCCATGACGAATTGGAACTATGGCAACGTCTCGATCTCCGATGAATGGAGCCGAATCGGCGCCAACTCCACTAAAGCCAATGCGCGCCCGTTCGCCGCCGACCTCCCCGTCCTGGAGATCCTGTCGAGCGAGAGCGTCACGACGATGCCTGAATGGCTCCCCAACCATGAAGCGGAACTCAAGGGAGTGGCGACGCATCAGCTCGAGGTGGTTGAGGGATCCCACTACCTCCACTGGACGCAGTCCGCGGCATTGGCCCGGATCATCTCCAACTTCGTCGCCGCACACGTCGCCGACTAACCGCATTCGGAATCAGGGAGGCACGAAATGATGATCGCAAGCAGCGTTGTTCAGGGGTCAGCGAGCGCGCTGGTCGCCGTCCTCGCACCTCTTCCCCTGTTCCAGATCGCCCTGGTGGCAGGCGCGCCTCTCGGCCGGTTTGCCTGGCGAGGCGAGCACCGCATCCGCCTCGACTACACGAGCCCTAGCCGGCTCGAGCGATTCGCCAGGGTTCCAGCGAGCGCCTCGTTGGCGGAGTTGTCGCTCGTGGTGGCACTCCCCTGACCCACCACCACAGTCAGCAAGGCCCCGACGCCGCAACGTGAGGCGTCCGATCGATCGAAGCATCAAATCCAGGAGAACCATGTCGTCCGTACTGCGCCGCCTAGGCACCATCGCCCTCTCAGCCACCATCGCCCTTGTCGCCTTCGCGGCGACAGCCGCGGCCGGGATCGCGCACTCCAGCCAATCGTCGACATCGAAAGTCGCGGGTACCCCGAGCGCCCATCAACCCATACCGCGCAGCGCGAAAGCCCGCTTCACCGTTGCAGTGGTTCTCGGCCAATCAGGGTCAGACGCGGCTGACGTGCTCGCTCCCTATGAGGTGCTCGCGAGCTCGCCCGACTTCGCCGTCTACACGATTGCAGCATCTACCAAGCCTGCTGCCCTGGACGGCGGCATGGCTGTTGATCCCGACTACACGTTCGCGGATGTCGCTTCCGGAGCCGCTCCAGCACCGGATTTGATCGTCGTTCCGGCCGTCAACCTCCCTGACGGCCCGGAAGAGCAGGCCGCACGCGATTTCGTTGTCGAGCGCTACGGCGCAGGTGCGCGCATCCTCGGGATCTGCGCCGGATCACGCCTACTCTCCGCAACGGGGATCCTCAACGGGCTTACGGCCACCTCGCACTGGTCCCGAATCGCCGCACTCGAGAAATCCAACCCGGAAGTTTCGTGGATCCGGGGGCAACGCTATGTGCAGGATGGCCGAGTGACCACCACGGGCGGAGTCACCTCCAGCATTTCTGGGGCGCTCAAAGTGATGGCCGACATGGTCGGCAGCGCGGAAGCCAAACGAGTGGGTGGCGAGATCGCCTACCCTGGCTGGACCCTCAGTAGCACTACGAGAATCCCCAAGGCATCGTTCGGCCTTGCGGATGCTGCCGTTCTGCTGAACACGGCATTCCCGTGGGGTCGTCCGAGCTTCACCATTGAGCTGACTGATGGAGTGGGCGAGATAGATGCCTCCGCTCTTTTCGAGGTCTACTCCTATTCCCAGTCGGCCCTCACGCGTGCCGTGTCCTCGACCGGATCGGTCCGCACGAAACACGGACTCATGTTGCGCACGGAACTGAAACGCGATGCCGGCGGGCAGACGCTCGTCGCCGGCGACTTGGAGAGCAGCAGCGGATTCGGCGGTCTCGACGCCGCGTTCGAACAGCTCGGTCGCTCCGTCAGCCCGGCACTCGTCGTGTCCGTAGGGAAGATGCTCGAGTACCCACTGGACCGAGTCACCCGCGCCTCCTCACAGACGACCGACCAATGGCGCGCGCCGGCCCTTCTCGGGCTCGCCGTTCTGCTTGCCGCTGGCCTCGGCACCCTTCCACTTCTCGCGCGCCGGCTCCGGCGACGCAAGTGACCGGGCACCGTCCGACGATGCCTCACCCAACCCCATCAATACGGAGAACAGCCATGACATATGCAACGCACATCCCGCCCATTTCCCGCAGTGCTGCCTGGGTCGGAGGGGTCAGCCTTCTCCTCATCGCAGTGCTCGCCGCCGCTGGCAACTTCGGCGCCCTCGCCCCTCTCATCACCGCGGGCGACGCAGCAAAGACCGCAGCCGCCATCAGCGGTTCGGGACTCCAATTCCGCATCGGAGTGCTCTGCATGATCCTCGCGGCGATCCTCGACGTAGTAGTAGCTGCGGCACTGCTCCGCATTCTTGAGCAAGCGAACCGGATGGTCGCCCTCACCGCGGCCTGGTTCCGCATCGCGTACGCCGCAGTTTTCGTCGTAGCCCTCAGCCAACTCGCAAGCGTCCCGAATTTGCTTCCGAACCCGGACCGCGCCCTCGACGCGATCGACTCGTACAACGTCATATGGCGCGTCGGGCTCATGCTGTTCGCGATGCACCTCGTGCTAGTGGGGTACGTGGCCGTCCGGACTCGCATCCTGCCTCGTTGGCTCGGCATCCTGGTCGGCATCGCCGGCGCGGGATACTTCGTCGACGGCGCCGGCACAATCCTCCAGCCCGACTATGTTCCGTCGATCTCGACCGTCACCTTCATCGGAGAGGTCGCACTCATCGGCTGGCTGCTATGGACAGCCATTCGTCGGCCAAAGCTCCAGCTCTCCTCCACCCGGTGAGACGTCTTTCGCCCGCCGCGACTGGAAAAGGAATCGAGATGTCCACCGTGAATCATCGCTTCACCATCCGACCAACTCGCCCGCGCGGATCCCGCTTCTGGTTCCGACGCGTGGCTTCCGCTGTCGTTCTGGTGCTCGTCCCGGTGGCGATGCTGTTTCAATCCCTGCGAAGCGGCCACTATGCGGACGACAGCTGGGCTGGCATGCTCATGGCGGCCGTGCTCATCGTCCTGTTTGTCACGACCAGGCGGCTGGCGCTGACGCTGCCCGTTGCAGCGCTCGTCGTTGGCCTTACGGTTTGGGCTGTCACTCCGTCCGCAGTGGGTTCCCCCACCGGCGACTCCGTCGTTCTCGCCAAGATCGATCAGGCGCGAGAGTCCGGATTGCTCACGCGGCAGCGCGACATCGCGGTCGTGTTGTTGTCCCTGCATAGCGGCGTGACTGCGAGGTTCGCGGGCGTCGGCGCATCGGACACCTCACCCATGGAGATCGGATCGCTGACCAAGGCGATGACCGGGTTGGTCATCGCCGATTCGGTGGGCCGAGGCGAGATCCGAATGGACACGCCGATTTCCACCTACCTTCCTCACATGGCGGGCTCCCCTGCTGGCACTGTGACGATGCATGAACTCGTTACCCATACTGCTGGTTATGCCGCCTTTGGGCCGGCCGCGCTGCGGCGGGCAACCTGGAGCGCGCCGTTCGGCCGAAACTTCCTCGACGGCGATCTCGGTGAGCTCTACGGGGACGCCAGACAGGGAACGCTCGAGACACGCGGGAACTATTCCTATTCGACCTTGGGAGCCGCAATCGCCGGGCAAGCTGTCGCTGCAGCAGCCGGTATGACCTACCCCGATCTCATGCAGGCCCGTCTCTTTGGTCCGCTCGGCATGACGCACACGTTCATCCAGGGCGCGCACGCTCTAGTTCCAGGCGGATGGTCGAAGTCGGGCCTGCCTGTCCGGCCCTGGCTCCTTGGCGCGTATGCCCCCGGTGGCGGCGGAGTATCCACAACGCGAGATCTCGCGAAACTCGCCACTGCTCTCCTCGACGGCTCAGCACCCGGCGTTTCCGCCCTTGACCCCACCACCCCGACCACGCAGGCGGACACGCGGGTGGGGGCCTTCTGGCACACCTCGACCCTGCAGTCGGGCACAAACATCACCTGGCATGGCGGGCAAACCGGCGGCTACACCACCTACTTCGGCCTCGACCGGACAGCAGGGACCGCCGCCATCGTGCTCTCCGATGTCGCCAATCCCGCGACGGATGCCCTCGGCGTCGCGCTCCTGACCAACTCGGACTGAACCCGCAGGAGGTCGACCCGATGCACCGAGAGTTCCACGGGTGGCGTCCGCCTCCCGGAGTTGATTCCGTTGGCGAGATGTGAAGTCTGACCTCTTTTTCAGAGGTCAATTGGTCACGTTCGCCCTGAGGGTGAAAACCCAGACAAACACTCGGGTCAGCTGTTCCGGATAGGGCGATTCTCGGCCCGAAAACGGTCTCAAACGTTTTTAACGTGTGGGCAGAACGTGCGCAGAAACCACAACGGGCCCGACCGCACTCCAAAGGAGTTGCCGATCAGACCCGTGTTTCGTGGTGCGCCCGGAGGGATTTGAACCCCCGACCTATTGATCCGTAGTCAATTGCTCTATCCGCTGAGCTACGGGCGCATGCGCTGGGCGCAAAACCCAACCTGACGACTATACCAGCCGATTCGACCGGCACGATTCCCGGCCGGGGTTTCGCGTTCGCAAGCATTCCCCCAGTCCGGTGCAGGAGACTTCTGCCATGGAGATCGAGACACCGTTTGTCGAGGCGCGTCCGCGGGGGGCTGTCCGACCATGACCGCCGGATTCTCGATCAGCCTCGCCGTGATCTGCGCGCTCGTCGTGGTCGCGCGGTTCGCGCTTCCCCAACTGCCACTGGACCGCGCTGGCGTGCGAATCACCGGCGCAGAAGTGGCACTCCTCGGCGTGGGCATCCTCGGCCTCACGTTTCACTGCACCGCGATGTTCTCCCGGCAACTCTTCGGCGGAATCCCCCTCGCGCTTCCCCTCGTCGACGCGGTGAACGGCATGGGTGCCGCCAGCATCGCGCTCTATGTCGTGCCTGCCGTGCTGGTACTCATCGGCCTTCGGCGCCAGCACTGGATCGCACTGACGGTGATGACGCTGGCTCTGGTCGCAGTCGGTCTCACGATGTATCTCGGCAGCCCCCTCCGCGTGCACCTCGCTTCGATCTTCCTCGCGGTCGTGGCGCTTGTCGGCGTTCTGTCACTGCTGGTCAAGGGACCCTGGCAGAGCAACGACGCCGGAGCCACAGCACCGCCGGCATGAGGTCAGTGCCGACGGCGCGGCGCGCTACTGGAGGCGCGTGGTCGAACTGATACGGGCGCGGAAGCCGCCGCTCACCTGCACCGATGCGAGCACGGGATGGCCGAGCAGCGTCTCGAGCGAATCCAGTGCTGTTTCCACGGTGTCCACGATGTCTTTCGGTGACACCCCTCGACGGGCGGTGGCCGACACCTTGAGCACCGGCGTGCGACGCACCCGGTAGGTGGAGACATGCGAGGAGACGAGCTCCGGATGCCCGTCGAGCGCATCCTGCACGAGCTGTTCGGCGACCTTCGAGTCCACGATCGTCGACCCCTCTGAGGTCGGCGCATCGTCCACGAAGCGCCCCGTATGACCGTGTCCCTGCCGGAAGATGAAGGCCAGCAACAGGATCACGATCACGGCGAGGGCTGCCAGCACGGCGATCCACCACCAGTCGATGGTCGTGCCCGCGAGCGGAGCGGAGGCGAAGAAAGACGAGAGGTTCGCGCGGACCCCGGGAGCGAGATCCTTCCAGGCGCCGCTCACGGTCGGGATGCTGCCGACCGCGATGGCCGCGCCGCCGACGGCGAGGAGCAGCACGCCCACAAGCACGATGACCACGCGGTTGAGTGCGCGATTGGTGTTGTTCATGCTCCGACCTTTCCGGATTCGGCGACGATGATCTTGGCGCGGATGCTCCGCCGCAGGCTGTACCCGTGCAACTGTTCGTCGACCGCGGCGATGACGGATGCCCGGTCGACAGGCAGTCCGGAGGTCGGAGTCAACCGCACCACCGCCTCCCGATGCGAGACGCTCACGCGCACGCTGTCGGGGTCCACGTTGCCGGCGCGGGCGGCGTGCCGGGCGAGCGCGGACGCGATCACCTCGTTGTCGACGATTGCGGCACTGCGCTCGGTCACGAGCACGTGCCGGGCGGTGCGGCCTGGAGCGAGGGCCGAGATCACGAGCGCGAGTCCGATGAGGGCGACGATCGCTCCCACTCCGATCACCGTCGCCACGGGGTATCCGGGAACGTCCACGAGGAAGTCCGCCGCGGACCGCGGGTCGGCGAGCAACGGCGGTTGCGAGGCGAGGGCGAGCACGATCTCGGTGCCGACCAGCACGCAGGCCAAGATCACGATCACGGCAAGCGCGATGGCGAGGGCCGAGCGCGGCGAATGGGTCTCGCGCCGGGTGATGCGGCGATAGAGACTGCTCTGGTTGCTCATCGAACCCTGTCTTCCTGCCGGATGTCGGCACTCTGCAACCGAACAACCACGCGGGCGACGCGATAGCCGGTGAGATCATTCACTCGCGAACGGATCTGCCCCTGAGCGCGAGAGGCGCGCTCGAGGATGCTTCCTCCGGTGCGCGCGACCACCTCGGCATCGGCGGTCACCCGATCGAGGGAGACGGAGCGGATAGCGCTGCGCACGGTCAGCACCAGCTCGCCGCGCTCGTCCGAGAGGTCGACACCCACGTTCTCGGCATCCACCCCCAGCGCCGAGGCGCTCACGGCCGAGGCGACCCGGCCGAGGGCTCGCGCGCTCACTCTGGTGCGACCGCGGGCGCGGTCAGCGGTCTCCACTGTCGTCATGACGAGGAGCGCTTGCCTCGAAAGACTTCGACGAGACTGCTGAGGTCGAGCCTTCCGTCGACCACGCGACCGACCACGGCGCCGATCGCCATGGCGACGGCGACGAAGAAGAACGCCCAGAAGCCGACGATCGCCCAGGTGAGGACGAGCACCGCTCCGATCAGGATGCCGCTCTTGGTCGAGGTCACAGGACTCGTGCCTCGACCTGGTCGTCAGCGTCATCCGAAGGCAGGTGCACGTCGTTGACGGTCACGTTGACCTCGGTGACCTCCATGCCGACGAGGGTCTCGATCGCGCTGATGACGGCGGAACGCACACCGGCGGCAACGGTCTGCAGCGGAACCGGGTACTCGGCGACGATGCTCACGTCGACGGCGACCTGGGTCTCGCCGACCTCGACCTTGACACCCTGGGTGAGGTCGGTGTTGTTCATGGCCTCGCGGATGGCGCCGAGGGCACGGGCCGCTCCGCCACCGAGTCCGTAGACTCCGCTGACATCGCGGGCCGCGATGCCCGCGACCTTGGCGATGACGGCGTCGTTGATGACGGTCTTGCCGGTGCTCGTGGCTGCGGTCGTGACCGAGGGGGTCGAGACGTTCTGGGGGCTGGTCGTGTTGGCCATGGGGGTGTCTCCTCTAGATGTGAAAGCCCGGAATACGGGTGGCATTCGGGCCATTTCGTTGTATTCATAGAGGAGACGTACGTCGACGCCGATTCGTCACGCCGAATCGCAAAACTTTTTGAGCGGAGTTTGCCGATGGACCAGAGTGTGATTTCCCGTCTGCCGACGATGGGAGTCGGGCGCACCGACGACCAGTCCCAGGCGGTGACGCCCCTCGAGCTCTTCTACGACCTCGTCTATATCTTCGCCGTGGGCCAGCTCTCGCATCACCTGCTGACCAACCTGGATTGGAAGGGCGCCGCAGAGACCGGAATCCTGCTCGTGGGCGTCTTCGCGGTCTGGGCATTCACCAGTTGGGCGGGCAGCCTGCTGGACACGTCGCGCCTGCCCGTGCGCGCGTTCGTCATCGGCACCCTCTTCCTCGGACTACTGATGAACACCACTATCGGCGAGGCTTTCGGCGACCGAGGCGGGCTGTTCGTCGGCATCTATCTCGCCTGCCAGGTGTCGCGGAGCATCTTCGTCGTGTTCGCCGGCGTCGACACGATCATGCAGGACCATTTCTTCCGGATGCTCGGATGGACCGTGATCACGGCGCCGTTCTGGATCATCGGAGCTCTCGTGGAGGGCCAGCCCCGCCTCATCCTCTGGGGGATCGCGGCGATGGTGGATGTGATCGCGACCCTGTTGTCCCATCCCGGACTCCGCCGCCGCACGGAAACCCGCAACTACGAGTTCGCCGGGGAATACCTTCTCGAGAGGTGTCGGCTCTTCTTCCTGATCGCGCTCGGAGAGACAGTTCTGACGTCGGCGGGGGTCTTCACGCAGGAGCCCCTCACCCCGATCCGACTGGTCGCCCTACTCGTGGCGATAACCGGAACTGCAGCGATCTGGTGGAGCTATTTCGTGCGCTCGGAGGAAGAGGCTCTCGACGTGCTCGAGGAGACCGATGACGAAGCGAAGATCGGCCGGAATGCGATCTATGCCATCGCGGTCATGCTGGCCGGGCTGGTGCTCGCCGCCGTCGGTGACGAACTGAGCATCGCGCATCCGGATGGCGAGCCGTCGCTTGCCGCCAGCATCACGCTGTTCGGCGGGCCGGCGCTCTACGTGTTGGCCCAGGCCGTCTTCCAGAAGCGCACAAAGGGGCGCGCGGTCTCCTCTCGCCCGATTGCCCTCGTCGCGTTCGCGGCCGGAGGGGTGGCGTCGCTGTGGCTGCCGACACTCCTCGCCGCGTCCCTCGCCACCGCGATCATGATCGGGGTCGCCGCACATGACAGCGTGATCGAGGCGAGAGAGAAAGCTGCTCGATGAAGGTCATGTCAGATTCGTGACGTTCGTCTAGTTATTGAGATGCAGACTGCTATCGTGGCGCGATGACCAGTGAACGCGACCCGGCGGAGATCATCGCCAACACCCGCGAGCTCGAGACGAACATCGTCACCGACTTCTCGGAGCAGCTGAGTTACGGCGAATACCTCGCGCTCGACGAGGTGCTGAACGCCCAGCACCTGCGATCGAAGCCGGCTCACCACGACGAGATGCTGTTCATCATCCAGCACCAGACCAGCGAGCTCTGGTTGAAGCTCATGATCCATGAGCTGAGGTCGGCGCGAGCGGCTCTGCAGCGGGACGACCTCGGCACCGCGCTGAAGCGCATCGCGCGGGTCAAGCACATCCAGGTGTCGATGACCGAGCAGTGGTCCGTTCTCGCCACCCTCACGCCCTCGGAATACGTCGAGTTCCGCCGCTTCCTTGCGACGTCATCCGGATTCCAGTCCTACCAGTACCGCGCCGTCGAGTTTCTGCTCGGCAACAAGAACGCGAAGATGCTCGACGTCTTCGCCGCCGAACCGGAAGCGCAGGCCATCCTCGGTCAACTGTTGGAGGAGCCGACGCTGTACGACGAGTTCCTGCACTTTCTGGCCCGCGCCGGTTTTCCGGTTCCCCTCGCGGTGCTGGAGCGCGATGTGACCCTCGCCCATGTCTTCACGCCGGAACTCGTGCCGCTATTCGTGTCGATCTACCAGTCTTCGAGTGACAACTGGCGCGTCTACGAGGCGTGCGAGGAGTTCGTCGATCTCGAAGACAACTTCCAACTGTGGCGCTTCCGCCACCTGCGCACCGTGTCTCGCACGATCGGCATCAAGAGCGGCACGGGCGGCTCGAGTGGGGTGCAGTTTCTCGAGCGCGCCCTCAGCCTCACGTTCTTCCCCGAGCTCTTCGCCGTGCGCAACGAGATCGGCGCGTGATGGCCTCGATGCGCGCCGGACGCGCACTGATCGACGAGCGCTGGATCGACGGGACGATCCTTCCCGGATTCTGCGACAGCCATGTGCACCTCGCACTCGTCGATGCCGCAGAGCTGATGCCCCGGGGCATCGCCCGGGTGATCGACCTCGGCTGGGACCCGGATGTCGGGCGCCACTGGCCCGCGCTGGCAGAGTCCGGCGGCCCCGGCGTCGATATCGCCGGGGCGATCCTCACCTCCCGGGGAGGATATCCGGGATCCTCCGGATGGGCTCCTTCCGAGGCAGCACGGGAGATCAGCACCGCGCTGGAGGCAGAGTCCGCGATCGCCGATGTCCGTGCCATCGGCGGCCGGGTGGCGAAGATCGCCCTCAACAGCGCGGCCGGCCCCGTGTGGAGGGACGACCTGCTCGAGGCGGTCGTGTCCATCGCACACCGATCCGGGCTGCCCGTCGTCGCTCACGCGGAGGGCGCCGGTCAGGCGGCGCGGGCTCTCACCGCGGGCGTCGACGCCCTCGCCCACACCCCGTGGACCGAGGAGCTCGACGACGAGCTGCTGCGCAGCATGGCCGAACGGATGTCGTGGATCTCGACTGTCGACATCCACGGCTACGGCTCCCGCGGCACCGACTTCGACCGTGCGATGGGCAACCTCGAGAGGTTCGCCGCCGCCGGGGGACGCGTGCACTACGGCACCGATCTCGGCAACGGCCCCCTGCCGACCGGACTGAACCACCGCGAGCTCGCGGTTCTCGCTGCGGCGCTTCCGAGCGCCGAATCGGTGATCGAATCTCTCGCCGGATTCCTTCCGCCGCTCTCACCGCCCCTCACCGCATCCTTCATTCCCGGGCCGGCATACGACCAATCCGCCGACCTCATCGACTGGCTCCGCACCAGCACGGTCGTACCCATCACCCACCTCGAGGAGACCCCCGCATGACCATCGACACTCCCCTGCCCACCGGCCGTGAACTCGACGAGACGGATCCGCTGGCCGAATTCACGCGTCGCTTCATCCCGAGCGACGAGGTCGTGGCCTACCTCGACGGCAACTCTCTCGGGCGCCCCCTCTCGGTGACCGTCGACCGGGTCTCGGAATTCATCACCGGCGCATGGGGCTCGCGACTCATCCGGTCGTGGGATGAGCAGTGGATGGAGCTCCCCTTCAGCCTCGGAGACTTCATCGGCAGAGTGACCCTCGGCGCCGCCGCGGGCCAGACCCTGGTCGGCGATTCGACGACGGTGCTGCTCTACAAGCTCATCCGGGCGGCGGTTGACCTGCACCCGGAGCGCACGGAGATCGTCATCGACACCGACAACTTTCCGACGGATCGCTACATCCTCGAAGGAGTCGCCGCCGAGCGCGGGCTCACCCTTCGCTGGATCGAGGCCGACCCGCAGGGCGGGGTGACGGCAGAGCTCGTGCGTGCCGTCGTCAGCGAGCGCACCGCGCTCGTGGTCCTGAGTCAGATCGCCTACCGCTCGGGTTACGTCGCCGACGTGCCGGCAATCACCGAGGTGATTCACTCGGCCGGCGCGCTTGTTCTCTGGGATCTGTGCCACTCGGCCGGGTCCGTGCCGGTGAAACTGGACGAGTGGGGCGTCGACCTCGCGGTGGGGTGCAGCTACAAGTACCTCAACGGCGGGCCCGGAGCGCCCGCTTTCGCCTACGTGACCTCGGCACTGCAAGACTCGCTTCGCCAGCCGATCTGGGGATGGATGGGCGCCGACAACGTATTCGCGATGGCCGACGGCTTCACGCCGGCGTCGGGCATGCGACGGTTTCTGAGCGGCACCCCTCCGGTGCTCGGCATGGTGCCGATGCACGACATGCTCGAGCTGATCGAAGAGGTCGGGATCGACGCGATCCGCGCGAAGTCCCTTCGCCTCACCGACTTCGTGATCCGGTGGGCAGAAGAGCATCTCGCCGAATTCGGCGTGACCGTCGGCGGACCGCGAGCCGACTCCGAGAGGGGAAGCCACGTGACTCTGCTGCATCCGCAATTCCAGAAGGTCACCGGGCTGCTCTGGGAGCGGGATGTGATCCCGGACTTCCGCTTTCCCACCGGGCTCCGCATCGGGCTTTCGCCGCTCAGCACGAGCTTTGCCGAGGTGGAGCTCGGGCTGGAGAGCGTGCGGGACATCCTGCGGCACCTGGTGCCATGAGCCGGATGCCCGACGATGCGGAGTCGCGACCGGGCAGCGCGACCTCGCTTGTGCGGTCCGTCATCGGTCTCTATCTGCGGCGCCTCGACGGGTGGATCGCGTCGGCCGACCTGATTGCACTGCTCGAGGATCTCGGGGTGCCCGCGGCTCTCGGTCGCACGGCGATCGCCCGGGTCAAGCAGAAGAATCTGCTGGTCTCGGAGCGCAATTCCGGCGCTGCGGGCTATCGACTGGGTGAGGACGCCGCCGCCATGCTGCGGGCCGGGGATCGGCGCATCTTCGCACCTCGGCGAATGGCGGCCGGCGACTCGTGGTGCCTTCTCTCGTTCTCGATCCCCGAGCACGATCGCGCCCTGCGGCACCAGCTGCGGCGCCGCTTGCGCTGGATCGGCTGCGGGACCGTCTCGCCCGCACTGTGGATCTGCCCCGCATTCCTCGCTGGGGAGGTCGAGGAGATCCTCGACGAGCTCGCGCTGCGAGAGCACTCCACCGTTTTCATCGCCACGGATGCCCGCGGGGCGGCATCCTTGCGCGATTCGGTGGCGACCTGGTGGGACCTCCCGCGAATCGCCGCCCTGCACGAGGGATTCATCGCCGAATCATCCGGCCTGCTGTCAACGTCACCGACCGACGGCGCCGATGCCTTCAGCCGTTACGTGCGCGGCATCGACAGCTGGCGCCCGATCCCGTATCTCGACCCCGGACTCGGCGTCGAGCTGCTGCCGGCGCACTGGGCGGGCGATCATAGCGAGCAACTCTTCGCCAGACTCGGCGCGCGGTTGGCCGAGCCGGCGCTCGCGCACGTGTTGGCGCGCGTCGCCCCGAACTGATCGGCGGGTTTCCTCCCGCTGACTGCGCAGCCGCCTCATCCCGCAACCCGCCACATGCCCGGCCCGCCTCACCGACCCACCTCACCGACTCGCCTCATCCCCGGTCCGCCTCATCGCCCACTGCCGTCGAGTTGCCCGAAATCGCTGCAATTCGGTGGGATAGCGACGATTTCAGGCAACTCGAAGGCGGTCTGACACCGTGCCGGTTCTGCCCGGCCGGCCTGACGGGGTGGACACTCTCGAATGCCTGCCCGTCCGCTTTGCGATATGATCATTTTATTAATCCATAAACAAGGGATGATTCATGCGCACAGTCAGTCGACTGATGTGGCTCCTCGGGGCCAGTTTCGTCACCGTCGACGGGGTGTACCTCTTCTGGAGCCTGCGGGCGGAGAACTTCGAACTCATCGGCCTTCTCACCATCGGACTCTCCGGCGCGCTCTGCCTCCTGCTGGCGTTCTACTTCGGCCAGGTCGTCAAGTCCGCCGGGGTGAACGTCTGGGCCGAAGACCGCGAGGATGCCGAGATCGACGACGGGGATCCCGAGGTCGGCTTCTTCAGTCCGTGGAGCTGGTGGCCCGTGCTGCTCGGCGCCGCAAGTTCCCTCGTCGTGCTGGGACTCGCGATCAGCGCCTGGATCGTGCTGATCGCCGTGCCGCTGCTCGTGGTCTGTGTCATCGGTTGGGTCTACGAGTACTACCGCGGCAACTTCGCGCGATGACTGTCGACGAGGGGACGATCGCGCGGCTTGATGAAGCTGTCAACTCATGGAATCGTGAGGGCATGTCTGAATACACCGACGCCCATCGCCCGCTCTATGAGGTGAAGGCCAACCTCTTCAAGGGGCTCGCCCACCCGGTGCGAGTGCGCGTGCTGGAAGTCCTCGCCGGGGGCGACGACGTGTCGGTGGCGGATCTCCTCGCCGACACCGGCCTCGAGGCATCCCACCTGTCCCAGCACCTGTCGGTGCTTCGCCGGCACAATCTGGTCGTCGCAGAGCGGCGTGCCAGCCAGGTCTTCTATCGGCTGGCCTATCCGAAGGTCGCCGACCTGCTCTCCATTTCGCGGGCGCTGCTGGTCGAGATCCTGCAGACGACACAACAGCAGCTGGCGTCGACGGTGCGCATGGCCCAATTCTCCGACGACGATCGGCCACGATAGGAACCCCATGCAACTCCAGCTACTGATAGACCGGATGATCGACCAGGCCCTCGACCTCGACCCGGCCGGCTCGTACAGCATCCTGATCGGCAACTCTCCCGCGACCGATCTGGACTGGCCCAGAGGCAAGAAGATCTACCGCTGGTGCCCCGTCGTGCAGACGCGACTCGTGCCCAACTACACCGTGGTGCTCGCGCCCTCACCCGACAACCTCCGCACCGCCAACCTGATCGAGTTCCACGGGCGTATCCTCAACGGGGATGTCACGCGCTACACGATCCGCCCGTTCTCGTCCTCCGGCCCGGTTCTGCCGTAGTCTCGGAAGGGGTTCGCTGCATTCCGTCGACGGTCATTCGTGCCACCCCAGGGACCTGGGCTCGGTGAGCGTCAGACCCGCTCGAAGACCGCCGCAAGCCCCTGTCCGCCGCCGATACACATGGTCTCGAGCGCATACCGACCGCCGCTGCGCTGAAGCTGGCGCGCGAGTCCGGCGAGGATGCGCACCCCCGTTGCACCGATCGGATGCCCGAGCGAGATACCGCCGCCGTTCACGTTGACGCGCTCCCAGTCGGCATCCCCGAATCCCCACTCGCGCGTGACGGCGAGCACCTGCGCCGCGAAGGCCTCGTTCAGCTCGATGAGGTCGAGATCCGCGAGCGTCAGCCCGGCCCGCTCCAACGCGAGCGCGGTCGACGGGACCGGACCGATTCCCATTCGGGTCGGATCGACTCCCGCCCTCGCCCAGGAAACCAGGCGAATGAGCGGCACGAGTCCCAGTTCCGCCGCACGCCGTGGCGTGGTCACGATGCAGGCTGCCGCAGCGTCATTCTGGCCACTGGAATTGCCCGCGGTGACGGTGGCATCCGCATCACCTTTCATCACGGGTCGCAGAGCGGCGAGCGCTTCGATTGTCGAGTCGGCGCGGGGATGCTCGTCGACATCCACCACCACATCGCCCTTTCGACCCGGCACCGTCACGGGCACGATCTCGTCGTCGAAGAGCCCGGCCCGCTGCGCCGCGACGGCACGCTGGTGGGACCGCAGCGCGAGGGCATCCTGCTCTTCGCGCGGGATGCCGTAGTCGCGCCGCAGGTTCTCCGCCGTCTCGACCATGCCGCCCGGCGTGGGGTGGTACTTCCCCCCTGCTGTCACGCGTCCGCGACTGAGCGCGTCGTGCAGCATGAGGCCAGCCCCGGAGAATCCGCGCCTGGCATCGACCGTGTAGAGGGGGGCATTGCTCATCGATTCGACGCCGCCGGCGATGACGAGTTCGCTCGCGCCGACCTGGATCTGCATCGCGGCATCCAGCACGGCCTGCAGGCCAGAGCCGCAGCGCCGATCCAGCTGGTAGCCGCCGACGGTCACCGGGAGTCCCGCATCGAGCGCGGCCACTCGCGCGATGGGAGGGGCCTCTGAGGAGGGATACCCCTGCCCGAAGATCACGTCGTCGACGTGGGCGCCGTCGAGTCCGCTGCGGGCGACGAGCTCCTCGAGCACGCGGGTCGCAAGCGAGAGAGCGGAGACGGATGCCAGGGAGCCTCCGAACCTCCCGACCGGGGTACGCAGCGGCTCGCAGATCACCACCTCCCGCAGTTCGGTCATCGCTCTAGTGCGATCGTGAGGGGTGCGCCGGTCGCCGCGACAACCTCATCGACGGTGACCCCCGGTGACGTCTCGACGAGCACGAGCCCGTCGGCGGTGACGTCGATGACCGCGAGCTCGGTGATGATGCGGTCAACGCAGCGCACGCCGGTGAGCGGGAGGCTGCACGTCTCCACGATCTTCGCCGAGCCGTCTTTTGCCACATGCTCCATGAGCACGATCACGCGGTCGGCGCCGTTGACCAGGTCCATCGCGCCGCCCATGCCCTTGATGAGCTTGCCCGGTACCGCCCAATTCGCGATGTCGCCGGCGACCGAGACCTGCATGGCGCCGAGTACGGCCGTCGCGATGCGGCCGCCGCGGATCATTCCGAAGCTCGCGGCGGAATCGAAGTAGGACGAGCCGGCGAGCACGGTCACCGTCTCCTTGCCCGCGTTGATGAGCTTCGGATCCGCCTCGCCCTCCCACGGATACGGCCCGACCCCGAGGATGCCGTTCTCCGAATGCAGCACAACGGTCACCCCCTCCGGGATGAAGTTCGGGATGAGCGTCGGAAGCCCGATCCCGAGGTTCACGTAGCTGCCGTCGTGCAGCTCGAGGGCTGCCCTTGCCGCCATTTCGTCGCGGGTGAGTGCCATCAGTTGTCTCCTCGCTGCCGGACTGTGGTTTTTTCGATCGGCAGCTCGGTCGCCTGCTCGTGGGTGAGCTGCACGACGCGGTCGACATAGATACCGGGCAGATGCACCTGGTCCGGGTCGAGTTCGCCCGGCTCGACGATCTCGTCGACCTCTGCCAGGGTGATCCGACCCGACATCGCGGCGAGAGGATTGAAGTTGCGGGCCGATTTCTCGAATACGAGGTTGCCGTGACGGTCGCCCTTCGCGGCCCGTACGAACGCGAAATCCGCTCGGATGGCCTCCTCGAAGACGTACTCGCGCTGCTCGCCGAGGGCACCGAGCACGCGGGTCTCCTTCGCCGGGGACTGCACCGCTACCGAGCCATCCGCCGCATACCTCCACGGCAGTCCGCCCTCGGAGACCATCGTGCCGACCCCGGTCGCGGTGAAGAATCCGGGGATGCCGACGCCGCCGGCCCGCAGCCGCTCGGCGAGGGTTCCCTGCGGTGTCAGCTCCACCTCGAGCTCGCCCCCGAGGTACTGGCGCGCAAACTCCTTGTTCTCACCGATGTACGAGGCGATCACCCGGTCGATGCGCCCAGCCGAGAGGATCTCGCCGAGCCCCCAGCCATCCACGCCGCAGTTGTTGGAGATGACCTCGAGATGATCGGTTCCCTGCGCGAGTAGCGCCCGGATCAGCACGATCGGGACGCCGACGAGTCCGAATCCGCCGACCGCGATCATCGATCCGCTCGGGATGTCGGCAACCGCAGCGGCCGCCGATTCGTAGGTCTTATCCATGGGTCTCCTTCGTATCGATTTCGGCAAAGATGTCTCGGGCGATCGCCAGCGCGCGGTTGGCCGGAGGAAGCCCGGCGTAGAGCGCGGTGTGAAGCATCACCTCGGCGATCTCGCTGCGGGTGAGGCCGTTGGTGAGCGCTGCCCGAACATGCATCGCGATCTCGTGCTCATGGCTGCCGGTCACGAGGCTGGCCAGGGTGGCGATGCTGCGATCCCGTCGGGACAGCTCCGGTCGACTCCACACGTCTCCCCAGGCGTACCGGGTGATGAATTCCTGGAATCCGGCCGTCTCGGCGGTGATCTTCGCGTCCGCGGCGTCGACGTGGGCGTCACCGAGCACAGCGCGCCGGGTGCGCACCCCGCGGGAGTGCAGGTCACCGCCGGAGGCGAGCAGGTCGGCGAGGATACCGGCGGCCTCGACGGGCCTCTCAATGGCGGCGAGGTGGGATGCGTTCGGGATCTCCACGTAATGCGCCCCCGGTATCCCCACAGCGAGATGCGCGACCGCCTCCGGTGTGGTGACCGGATCCTCGCTGCCGCTCACTGCGATGGTCGGCACCGAGATCGTCCCGACGTCGGCGGTGCGGTCGAAGTGGGCGAGCGCTCCGCAGCAGAACGCATAGGAGGCGTCATCGGTCTCGGAGAGATCCTTCAGGATCGCGGATGCGACAGCCGGTTGCCGTGCGATGAAATCGGCGGCGAACCAGCGTGCCGGCGTGCCGGAGACGAGCGAGGGGGTGCCCTGGCTGGTCACCTGGGCGAGGCGATCGATCCAGGTCTGCTCGGTGCCGATCTTCGCATCCGAACAGAAGATCCCGAGACTGAGCAGGCGATCCGGATGGCGGAGGGCCAGCTCGATGCCGATGGCGCCGCCGAGGGAGACGCCCGCGTAGTGGAAGCGACCTCCGCCCGCCTCATCGACGAGCCTCAGCACGGAATCGGCGAGTTCCGCCATCGTGAACGGCTCCGTCGCTGCCGGGCTGGCTCCGTGCCCTGGCAGGTCGAATCGCAGGACGCGGGTCGCCCGGCGTCCACCGCTCGCGGTGAGCGCGGCGACGGCCGGACTCCAGAGCGAGCTGGTCGTGCCGAGCGACGGGCCGAGCACGAGCAGCTCGCTCGAGGTACTCGAGGGGTCTGCCGGATCGATCGTGCAGCGGATGAGGGGAACAGTCATCGGGCGCTCCTCGTGTGGTGTGGTGACGCGTGATATCGGGAAAGGGCGGCGTCGACTATGAGGTCGGCAGTGGCGTAGACCGACCCAGGAGAGAGGTCGACGACCCTGCCCTCGAGTTCTGCCGCGAGAGCGGCCCCGAACGACAGGTCGGCGGTGCTCAGCTCGATCGCGCGGGTGACGACGGTGCCCGCCGCGGCGCGACCGAGATCAGGGACGAGCTGGGAGATGGCGTGTTCGGCCCAGGCGATCCCGCCATCGGAGTCGACGGTGGCGCGCATCCGCTCCGTGTCCACCGAGAGTGCCGAGAGGAAGGTCGCCGTCGTCTCGCTGCTCTGCACCGCCAGTCGCAGCAGCGATCGGAGCGCGAGCCATTCTGCGTGCCAGGCGCCGGCGGGCCGCTCGTCTTCCGCCGCGAGGCTCGAGAACACCGTCGAGAGGTGACCGGGCGCCTGAAGGGCTGCCGACCTCACGAGCACCGCCGCTGTCGGGTTGCGCTTCTGGGGCATGGCCGATGACGACCCGCCGGAGCCCTCCGACAGCTCACCGATCTCGGTGCGAGCGAGCACGAGCACATCGGTCGCTACGCGGCCGAGAGCGCCGATCTCGAGAGAGAGGGAGGCCGCAAGGCGGGCGACGATGCTGCGCTCCGCCTGCCAACTTCGCTCAGGGTCGGCGAGACCGAGCCTCGCGGCGAGCGCCGCACGGAGGCGCGGACCGCTCTCCGCCGACCCGCCGAGATCGGCGAACGCGGTCCCGGTACCGACGGCCCCGGCGAGCTGCACGGGCAGGGCGAGTGAGTCGAGGGAGGACCGCGCCGCCTCGACGCCATCCAGCCAGGAGGCGGCCTTCACACCGAAGGTAATGGGGGCGGCATGCTGGGTGAGGGTGCGGCCGACCATCAGGCTGTGCCGATGGGTCTCAGCGAGGGCAGCGAGACGGGCCGCCGCGTCGGCGAGCGAACCGGAGACGAGCCCGAGGGCCCGCGTCGCGACGAGCATGAGGCCGGTGTCGAGGATGTCCTGGCTCGTCGCGCCGCGATGCACCCAGTCCCCGGCGCCGGCGTGGCTCGCCTCGGCCTGGGCGCGCAGCTGGGCCACGAGGGGGATGACGGGATTCCCCCCGTCCCGGTTGCCGCGGGAGATCTGCTCGAGGTCGAGGTGCGACACCTCGAATGAAATATCGGCGACCCAGTGGGGTGCGCCCCCGATATCGTGCCAGGCGAGCATCAGCGCCCGCTCGACCTCCACCAGCGCCGCGAGCACGGCGTCGTCGTCGACGCCCGGTGTCGCCAGCGGGTCGAGCAGGCCCCAGTCACGCACCCGCATCCACTCCGTAGTCGAAGAACACCGTCTCCTCAGCCCCCTGGAGGCGGATGTCGAACCGGTAGCTCGCTTCGCCGTCCGACTGGGCTACGAGCGTCGCCGCGCGCTCACCGAGCTCCTGCAGTAGGGGATCGGGGGCATCGTCTCCGAAATAGGCGCGGGTGAACAGGTGGTGGAGAAGCCCACGAGCGAAGATCGTGACCATCACATAGGGCGATGATCCGGCTCGCATCGGACCGGGCTTGACGGTGGTGAAGGAGTAGTGGCCCCACCCGTCGACCGCGGCGCGGCCGAACCCGGTGAAGGTGTAGCCGTCGCGGTGAAGACTGCCGCGTTCGGAGACCACCGATCCCGCGGCATCCGCCTGCCAGATCTCCACGACGGCATCGGGCACCACCTCGCCGGCTCCGTCGAAGACGGTTCCGTGCAGCCGGATCGTGCCGGGAGCGTGGGGAGGCAGCAGTCGGTCTCCCCCGTCGTACGGGAGCGCGTAGCCGAAGAACGGTCCGACGGTCTGCGATGGAGTCTGATGCAGGTCAGTCATCGATCGTCTCCCTCCTGCTCCATCCGGGTCGCCTTCGATCCGGTCAGCGCGATGTTCCAACGGTAGCCTGTCGCCCACTCGGGCTGCGTCACCTCGTGGTCGTAGGTGGCAACGAGGCGGTCGCGCGCGGACTGCTGCGTGATGGACTGGAGGATCGGGTCGAGCGCGAAGAGCGGATCCCCCGGGAAGTACATCTGCGTCACGAGCCGTTGCACGAACTGGTCGCCGAACAACGAGAAGTGGATGTGCGCCGGCCGCCAGGCGTTGCGGTGGTTCTTCCACGGGTACGGACCCGGCTTGATCGTGACGAAACGGTAGCTCCCGTCATCACCGGTGACCAGTCGGCCGGTACCCGTGAAATTGGGATCGAGCGGAGCCGGATGCTGGTCGCGCTTGTGCACATACCGCCCTCCCGAGTTGGCCTGCCACACCTCGACAAGCTGGTTGCGCACGGGACGGCCCTCGCCGTCGAGCACATGCCCGGTGACGATGATCCGCTCACCGAGGGGTTCACCGGAGTGCTGGATGGTGAGGTCGGCCTCCTGGGCGGTGACGTCACTGTGGCCGTAGACGGGAGACACGAGTTCGATCTCCTCGGGGTCGGCCCGCACGAGATCATTGAGCGGATGCCTCAGCATGCTGCTCCGATACGGCGTGAAACCGCGTTCCGGATGACCGCGCGAGGCGTCGCCGGCCTCGTGGGCCGCCGCGATCTCGGCCGAGATCTGCGACTGGGTGGGGAGTTCCACGATCAGATCCCTTCGATCGGAAGGCCGGTGTACTGCTCGGCAAGGGCCTGGAGGGCGAAGCGCGAGCCAGTGACGTAGTCGAGCTGACCGACCTGGCCACGGTACCGGCTCTGCGCCTCGGCACCGGTGCCCGTCGTGTGCAGCATCTCGGTCATCCAGCGGGAGAAATACTGCGTCTTCCACTGGCGCGAGAGCGCGCGTTCGCTGTAGCCCGCGAGCGGTCCGGCATCCCCCGCGTAGTAGGAGCTGAGGGCCGCGCCGAGCATCGCCACGTCGGAAATGGCGGCGTTGAGCCCCTTCGCGCCCGTCGGCGGCACGATGTGGCCGGCGTCGCCGACCAGGAAGAGTGCCCCGTGATTGAGGGTCGAGGCGACGAAGCTCCGCATGGGCGTGATCGACTTCTCGGTGATCTCGCCCTCGCGAAGGGTCCAGCCCGCCACTCCGAGCCGTTCGTGCAGTCCTTCCCAGATGCGTTCGTCGCTCCAATTGGCGATATCGTCATCAGGTTCGACCTGCAGGTAGAGGCGCGAGACGGCGGGTGAGCGCATCGAATGCATGGCGAAGCCTTCGGGATGCAGCGCGTAGATCAGCTCGTCCGTCGAGGGCGGGACATCCGCGAGGATTCCGAGCCAGGCGAATGGGTACTCCCGCTGGTAGCTCGTGATCGCACCGGACGGGATGATCGAGCGGCAGACCCCGTGGAATCCATCCGCCCCGATGACGAAGTCGGCGTCGACGGAGTAGCTCCGGCCGCCGTGCACGAAGTCCACCGAGGGGCGGGGGGTCTCGATGCCCTGCGGGAGCACATCGCTCGACTCGAAGTACACGGCCGAACCGGCCTCGTCATGGGCGAGCATGAGGTCGTTGACCACCTGTTGCTGGCCGTAGACCGTGACCGTGCGCCCGATCAGCTCGGAGAAATCGACGTGGTGACGGGCGCCCTCATACTGCAGGTAGATGCCGTCGTGCACGAGTCCGTGCTCGCGAAGACGGCCGTCGAGGCCGAGGGAGGCCAGCACGTCGACCGATGACTCCTCCAGCACCCCCGCGCGGATGCGAGACAGGATGTACTCGCGAGATCGTGCCTCGATGATCACGAAGTCGATTCCTGAGGCGGCGAGCAGGTGCCCGAGAAGCAGGCCGGCTGGTCCAGCCCCCACGATGGCTACGGTGGTGCGGATCTTCATACTGGCCTTTCGCAACGTCGGGATCGGTACGCTCACTCTGGTCCGTCTCCGACCGGCTCGGGAAAATACTTCCGCCCAGCGGAAGTCAGGAACGCCATCCCAGCGCCCGCGATATCCCGCGCGCGGCCACACTCACTGCGAGCGGGAACTGCGGATCGGCGCTGAGCTCGGCATGCGCCACGATCGAGACCGACGCGATCACGGCGTCGGTATGGTCGCGGATCGGCGCAGCGGCGGAGAACGAGTCTGCGGTCATCTCGTTGATCGAGACGGCGACGCCGGATGCCCGGATCCCGGCGAGACGCGGTCGCAGTTCGGCGGCGGTCGTCATGGTGTTAGGCAGATATTTGCGAGGAGCGGATGCCACCAGCTCGTCGAGCAGCTCCGAGGGCGCCCAGGCGAGGAGCACCAGTCCAACGCCGGTGGCGTGCAGCGGCAGCCGGGTGCCGACATCAGAAATGACGGGAACAGCCGAGCGCCCCGAGACGCGTTCGAGGTAGAGCACCCCGAGACCGTCACGCACGGCGAGGTGCACGTTCTCCCGGGTGAGGTCGTAGAGGTCCTCGAGAAAGGGACTCGCAACCGTGCGAAGTCGGCGCGCGGTCGGCGCGCGCACGCCGAGCTTCCACAGCCGCATGCCCACGCGGTAGAGGCCGTCGTCGCCGCGCACGATGCCGCCCCAGGCCACCCATTCCGCGACAAGTCGATGCGCGGTCGACAAGGGGAGTTTGGCCCGGTGTGCGATCTCGGTGAGGCTCAGCTCCGACGCGCCCCCGAACACATCCGCGATCGCGAACACCTTCTCGGCAACCGTGCGGTGGTCCTCGGAGCGGTTGCCGGACATGGAGCAAATCTAGCTGGCGGTTCACCGATGGCGTAAGGATGTGCCACGACAAGGGCCCCCCGAACCACCCGGACGGGTGGTGTCGAGGGGCCGCCTTTCTACGATGAATCAGCCCTTGGCTCCCGCGGGGGTCGTCACTGGCGTGATGCCCAACTGCTTGAGCGCCACATCTACGAAACTGTTGGTGAATGTGTCGCTGTACGTGATGCTGGAGGTGTCGACGCCGATCGCATTCTCCATTTGGAAGACGGTCTTCGGTCCGCCGGCGGGCATGAGGCCGTCGGGGAGGAACTGGCCGTAGTCCTGCTTGAGCGCCTTGACATAGTCCGCCTTGGAGATCGTCGCGTTTTGCACGAACGACTTCGGCAGCTTGTCCGCGACATCCTGGGCAGTGTGGGTGCTCATCCAGTGCATTGTCGCGGTGAGTGCCGTAACGACCTTTTGCACGACTGCCTTATGCGAGTTGACCCACGACTCCTGGGCCAGCAGGCCCGCGGCGGGCCAAGCACCGCCGAGGGCGGCATGGGCACCCTTTGTGCTCGCGAGATCGATCGCCGATGTCGCCAGCTTCTGTGATTCGAGGGCGCCGACGGTCGGCTGAGTGGTCATGACGCAGTCAGCGCTTCCGCGCTGGATTGCCGCGATCGCGGTAGCTCCGGCGTGTACCGCGATGGTCTGGTATTCGGTCTTCTTGACTCCAGCCTTCGAGGCGATGAACTGAGTCAGCTCATCGGTGCCGGAGCCGAGGTCGGTCACCCCGACGGTCTTGCCCTTAAGATCCGCGCCGGAGGTCACGTTCGACTTCGGGGTGCACATGATCCGCTCTCCCGGTGCTCCCGAGAGCTGGATCAGGTTGATGACCTTCTTGCCTTTGGCCTGGAAGTCGACCGAGTGGATGTACCACGCTCCAGAGAGATCCACTTGGCCGGAGACCATCGCCTCCTCTGCGCCGACGCCGCCGTTCTGCTCGGTCGAGAGTTGCATATCGACGCCGTACTTCTTGTAGTAGCCGAGGCTTTCCGCCAATTGATACGGGAGGTAGATCTGCTTGTCGATGCCTCCGACCATCATTTTTACGACTGGGAGAGTGGCGCTCGAAGCCGAGCTCGCGGTGGACGGGCTGCCACTGCACCCGGCGAGCCCCAGCGACACTACTGCTGCTGTGGCTGCGACGACAGCGACGATGCTGCGCTTGTTCATGTTGAGTGATTCCTTTCATGGTGCCGGAGGGATTCCGGCGGACTGGTGTGGAGCGGGGAAACTCAGATCGCCTGCGCCTCGTAGCGCGACGGCGGGCGCCACTTGAGCACGACCTTTTCGAGGAGGGTGATGAGGTACTCGGCGCCGAGCGTGACGACCGCGATGATGACCATGCAGGCGAACACCGTGTTCGGGTCGAAATGCCCCTGGGCCTGGCTGATGAGCAGACCGATTCCCTTCTGGGCTCCGAGGACCTCGGCAACCAGCGCGCCGATGATCGCGAAGCCGAATGCGGTGTGAAGGCTGGCGATGATCCACGTCATCGCCGAGGGGATGGTCACGTGCCGGGCAATCTGAAGGGGAGACGCGCCAAGCACACGCACGTTGGCGACCAGGTTCTGGTCGACCTCGCGAACGCCCTGGTAGGCGTTGAAGAAGACCGCGAAAAAGACCAGGACAGCCGCCAGCAGGATCTTGGGAAGGATCCCTAGGCCGAAGGCGACGATGAAGATCGAGCCGAGCACGATACGGGGGATCGAGTTGAGGATCTTGATGTACGGGTTGAGCACATCGGACAGGTACCGGTTGGATCCGAGCAGGATGCCGATGATGACGCCCGCAAACGTGCCGACCAGGAAGCCGTAGAGCGCCTCCTGGACTGTCACCCACAGATTTGCCCAGATCGTGCCGAATGCGGTGCCTTCCGTGAACAGGGTCACAAGACTGTTCCAGATGTCGCTCGGGCGGCCGTAGAAGAATTTGTCGACCCAGCCGACGGCGGTGAACCACTGCCATCCGCCGATCACGACGACGATAACCAGAGCGCGCCCGGTCCACACCCACCCCGTCCTGCGTGCGCGGGCACGACGCGCCGTCTCCTGCAGTGTCGACTGCAATGGGAGCAGCGGGATCGCGGAGGCTTCCGCCTGTATCTCGTTCTGCTGCCTGAGCACGCTCATGCTGCCACCGCCGACGACAGTTCATACGCCCGGGAGACTTCGTCTTTCAACGAGGCCCAGATCTGACCCTGGATCTCCTGGAACTGCCGCTCGTGGCGCAGTGTCTGCACGTCGCCGCGGGGGCGGGGCAGATCGATCTCGAAAGTATCCTTCACGGTGCCGGGGCTGCTGGTCATGATGACCACGCGGTCCGACAGCGTCACTGCCTCATCCAGGTCATGGGTGATGAAGAGCACAGAGGGGCGCAACTCCTCCCAGAGCTGCAGGAGTTCGCCCTGCATGATTGCCTTCGTCTGCACATCGAGTGCTCCGAAAGGCTCGTCCATGAGCAGGATGCGGGGCCGGTTGATCAGGGCGGCTGCCATTGCGACTCGCTTGCGCATGCCGCCGGAAAGTTGGTGGGGGTAGCGGTCCTCGAAGCCAGAGAGGCCGACTCGCCGCACCCAATCCAGCGCTATCTTCGTGGCTGCGGCCTTCGACGTGCCCAGCAGGATCGGGCCCATCATCACGTTGCCGAGCACCGTCTTCCAGGGAAAGAGCGAATCCGCTTGGAACATGTAGCTCACACCACTCGTGATGCCATCGACACGCTGGCCGCCGACCAGAACATGACCCTCGCTCGGGCGTTCCAGTCCTGAGACCTGCGCCAGGGTGGTGGATTTGCCACAGCCGGTCGGGCCGACGATCGCGCAGAATTGCCCTGGCTCGACGGCGAACGTCACGTCATCGATGGCAGTGAAGGTTTCGCCCTTGGGGGTCAGGTAGCGCTTGGTCAGGCCGACGATATCGATGCGCGCCGCATCATCCATTCCGCCTGTACTGGTGCTCGCTGTTGCGGGGGATGGCGGTGTGCCCATGCGCATAAGACCTCTCTGTCTGTGTGGTGCGTGTGTCAGGAAGCCTGCCGCCCTCCGTCTCCCCCTGTCGCGCTTGTGCACCAATCGCCTGTTCTGCGCGTTGCCCGGAGTTTCACGCATTCTGCTCACACGCGGGGCGCCTCGGTCGCGGCGATAATGGAGCGTGATGCGACGACGGATCCGACGACTCTCGAGCCAGATTTTTCTGGCGCAGTTGGTGATCCTCGTCGTCTCGCTCGCCGTGGGCTTCGCCCTTTTCGCCAATGCTGCTCGTGCCAACCTGGATCATGAATACCAGTCAAGAGCGGCCGCGATCGCGCAGACGTTCGCCGAGAACCCCTCGGTGAAGGACTGCATGGCGAACGAGGATCCTGCCTGCCAGCCGATGCTTCAGGACGTCGCCTCAGCAACAGCTCGCCGCACCGGCGCCTCGTACGTCGTGCTCATCGACATGCAACGAGTGCGACACAGCCACCCTGATCCCGAGCTCATCGGAAAAGCGGTATCCGAGCCCATCGTCGCGCTCGACGGAAAGGTGCACCTGGGGGTGAATGTTGGGGCAACCGGCATCAACGCCAGCGCTCGCGTGCCCCTGTATTCCGAGGCCCGAACCATGATCGGTGAGGTCTCAGTCGGCATCCGCGAGAGCTCGGTCTCAAGCGAACTCGTGGCGCAACTGCCCTCCTACGCCGTCTGGGTCGCCGCCGTGCTCATCATCGGCGCGCTGGCATCATTCGCTCTCGCCACGCTCCTGAAGCGCCGAACTTTCGGACTGGAGATCGATGAGGTGGCGAGACTGTTCCAGGAGCGCGAGGCGACTCTCCACGGCATCCGGGAGGGGGTGATCGCCAGTGATGCAGCGGGCCGGATCACCGTCATCAATGATGAGGCCCGGCGCCTACTCGGCCTGCAATCGGATGCCCTCGACCGTCGCCTCGACGAGGTGCTCGGTGCTGGGCCGCTCGCGGAAGCTCTCGCAGGCGACTCCGTGGTAACAGACGCGATCGTCATTACCGACGACCACTGCCTGGTCATCAATCGGATGCCCGTGATCCTGGCCGGACGACCACACGGGTCCGTGGTCACACTTCAGAATCGAACGAACCTGGAGGCGCTCACCCGCGAGTTGGATGGCGAGCGCAGTTTCACCGAGTCGATTCGTGCGCAGCAACATGAGTTCTCCAATCGCCTGCATGCGATTGCGGGCCTACTGGAACTCGGACGGCCGGAGGAAGCGTTCGACTACATCGAGGAGATCCGCGGCAGCACCGCCGACTTCGACCAGAACCTGCGCAGCTACATCGAGGCACCCCAGATCGTCGGCCTGTTGTTGGGCAAGGCGGCCGAAGCCCACGAACGTGGCATCGACTTCACCATTTCACCCGAAACCCGGCTGAGCGAGGCTCCGGGCCACGTGCAGGCGCTCACAACCATTCTCGGCAATCTCATCGACAACGCATTCGATGCGCTCGCGGAGAGCCGGCCGCCCCGCCGAGTCGGGGTGCGCGTTGTGGAGGCACCAGAATCGCTGGTGATCTCGGTGAGCGACAACGGGCCGGGCTTGCCCGACGGTGCGATCCCCCAGATCTTCAGCAACGGGTACACCACGAAACGGGGCTCGGTGGTTCGGCATATCGGCCTTGGCCTGTCTCTGGTCGAGAAAACGGTTGGCCGGTTCGACGGGTCGATCACCGTGTCAGAGGGGCCGGGTGCCACTTTCACTGTCGTTCTGCCGTTGACAGCGGTCCCCGCGCCGCAGGTGCACTCGTGACGAACAATCCCGTGACGGTCCTCGTTGTCGACGATGATTTCCGTGTCGCCTCCCTTCACGAAGCATTCGTGCAGCGGGTCGAGGGATTCACCGTGGTGGGCAAGGCTCACACCTCGGCTGAGGCGCTCGAGCTCGCGTCGGCCCTGAAACCCGATCTCGTGCTCATGGACATCTACCTCCCCGATGTGGACGGCCTGAGCACTCTTCAAGAGATGCTCCAGTGGCCGTCCCCACCCGCTGCGATGGTGATCTCGGCAGCGAACGACGTGGGCAATGTGCGCTCTGCCCTGAGGCTCGGGGTCACCCACTACCTGGTCAAACCGTTCAATTTCGCGCAGCTCGCGGAACGGCTCGGTGCCTTTCGCGCCACGTCCACGCAGATCGACGAGCTACCCGAGGAGGCGACCCAGGGTGACATCAACCACATCTTCGACCTGATGCGGCCCACCACAGCACCCTTGCGGCCGGAGCTCAGCAGACTCGCCCCGACTCTCAAGGGCGTGTACGACGCTCTCGATGCCAGCACGACAGCGCTGTCGGCCAGCGAGGTCGCTGAGGATCTGGGGATGAGCCGAGCCACCGCTCAGCGTTCCCTCACCCAGCTCGAACAAAGCGGCGCGATCGCGCTCGAGTTGCGATACGGCCGAACCGGCCGTCCTGAGCACCGCTATTCGATCCGCCGCCGAGCCGAACGGTAGAAGTCGCTAGATGGCGGGCTGCGGGAGTCGCTCTTCCGCGTACAGATTCCCGTGTTCGTCGCGCACAGCGAGCACGGTCTTGCCCGGGCCGTGCAACACCGAACTTTCGGCATACGCCGCGCGCCCCTCGGGCAGTCCATAGACCCGGGCGACGGTCGGACGGAGGGCGCCGGAGTCCACCAGGGATGCGATCGCGGAGAGTTCGGCTTCGTTCGCTTCCACGATGAAGAAGAAGGTCTGGAGGTCGCGGTCCCCGGTGAGAGCGGCATCCACGGGTTGGCTGAAGGTGACCAGCCGACCGCCGGCTCGAACGAGGCGAACGGCTCGCTCGCTCGTCGGGCCACCGACGGCATCGATGACGACATCCGCCTGGTCGAGCACATTGTTGTCGTTCGCATTGGTGTAATCCAGCGCGACATCCGCTCCGATTGCGAGTACGAAGTCGAGGTCGGCTCCCCGCGCCGTGGAGCTGACCGCTGCGCCGAAATAGCGTGCCAATTGCACTGCGAATGCGCCGACGCCACCGGCTCCACCCAGCACGACGACATGTTCGCCGGGTTGCAGCCGAGCGTGGTCGGCGAGCGCTTGCCACGCCGTGAGGGCGGCGAGCGGAAGCGTCGCGCTCTCGACGTGACTCACCGACAGCGGGCGGAGGGCAAGGTCTGACACGGGCACTGCGGCGTACTCCGCCGCCGCGCCGTCCCTGTTGAAGCCGATCCGCCCATAGACCTGGTCCCCGATCGAGAACCTGTCCACTCCCTCGCCCAGACCGACCACGACGCCAGAAACCTCATGTGAAGGAATCGTCGGGGTCCTGTCGCTTCCGTCTTCGCTTCGCCACGTCTCGTCCCACCCGAGCTCCGCCGGGGTGATGGCCGCGGCGTGTACCTCGATGAGCACTTCGCCGAGCGCTGCCACCGGCACTGGCGCAGATTCGTAGACCAGGGTCTCCGGTCCCCCTCTGCGGTGAGACCGCAGAGCCATCATCGTGTCCGCCATTTCTCTCTGCATTCTTGGCCTCACACTTCCTTCGTGGCTACGCGGTGAGTGTTTGTGAATCGAGCCAAGTCAGGCACTCCTCCGCCACTTCACGCCAACCGCTGTCGATGGTGAGCGAGTGCCCCCGATCGGCGAATTCGACGAGATCCGTGATGGCGGAAGAGTCCTTGTATTGCTTCAGGGTCGCCTTGGTAATCGCCTCCGGAACCGTGTGGTCCTTGCCGCCCATGATCAGCAAGAGTGGCCCTCGCGCCTGATTCTCGGTATTCACTTTCGCCGGTGAATTGTGCGAAAAATTCGCACCTGCCGCTTCGAACAATGGTTTTCCGGGCGAAGGGATGTTCCATGCTTCCCAAAGCGCTTCGGATTCCTCCGGGCTGACCGCGTTGCCGAACCCGTAGTGGAATTCGTCCGCCGAGAGCGATACTGCACGATGGGCATTCGCGGGATTCTTGAATACCGGAAGAGGCAGCACCCCCTTAATCTGAGCGGCGTCGATGGCGATGGCGGCGATGCCGTAGTTCTCACCGAGCAACTTTTCTGCGATCATCCCCCCAAAAGAATGTCCGATGATGATGGGCGGTCGATCGAGCTTCTCGATGATCGCCGCGAAATGCCCGGCGACCTCATCGATGCCGAACCCTGCGGCATCCTCGGGATGCGACCGTGCAAGTTCAATCGACTCGCTTTCGCCGGGCCACGTCGGCGCCATGGGTGAATATCCCCGCGCGGTGAACAGATCCACCCATGGCTGCCAGGAGGAAGCCCCGAGCCAGAGGCCATGAATGAAGACAACGGGAGTGCCGGTGGGGGCCATTGTGCATCCAATCGAGAGAGGGAGACTGCGTGCTCCCCATCGTGCCCGCGAGTCTGCCGTTCACGCATGCGTCGCGTGACTGCATTACGTCGTCAGTGGGGGTCGATGCGTCCCGCGAGATGGATTCGCGAACTGACCCCCACCTTCGGGTAGATCCGGTAGAGATGGGAGCCCACGGTCCGGGGAGAGAGGAAAAGACGCTCGCCGATTTCTCGATTGGACAGACCCTGAGCCGCGAGTCGAGCAATCTGCGCTTGCTGAGGGGTGAGTTGTAGATCGGCGTCCGTGACATCGCTGCGCGAAGTCGGCGCCTCCCCGGAAGCCGCCAGTTCGGCCCTCGCTCGCTTCGCCCACCCGGCGGCGCCGATCAGTTCGAAGGTACCGAGCGCTGAGCGCGTGTAGCGCCTCGATTCGACGATGCGTCGTCGTCTTCGAAGCCACGAACCGTATGCCTGTTCCGTCATCGCCCTCACGAACGGAAAGCGGGTGACACCGCTGCCCAGAGCATCACGGAAGAGCTGTTCTGCTTCTCCCGGGGCGAGCACTGCACGGGCGTAGGCGAGGTGAGCGTGCAAGTCTGCGGACGGAGTTGTGGCGGCTAGCTCCTCGTACTGCGCCACGATCTTTCGCGCGTCCTCGATCCGAGCACAATGTACCGCGGCATCCGCGAGGAAGAGCAGCGGGGTATAGCTCTTGCGGAGGTGATGGCTGGAGCTGTTCGTGTCGAAGAGCTGCAGCAGGTCGACGAATGCCTCACTGTAATTTCCCGCGTTGCACCACGCACTTCCCCGAGCGAGCTGAACACCGGAAAGGACATTGCTCATCCGTCGCCGCTGCGCGGAGATCTCTACCTCGCTGGCCAGTCGCAGCGCCTGCTCGAGTTCACCACACAGTGCGGCCTGTTGGGCGCGACCCAGCATGAGCGCCGTGTCCCAGATGGGTTGACCCGTCTCACTCGAGAGGGCGGTCGATTCGTGCATGGCTGCTGTCGATTGCCACCATTCGCCCGTGTAATAGTGAACGGCCATTTGGATGCCGAGCACCTGAAGCAGAAGCCCGACCCTTCCCTCGGATCGAAGTCTCGCTTCGGCCCGATCGAGGTAGTCGCCCGCCAGCGGAGAATCACCGACCGCGAAGGCGGCGAGCCCCAATACCCTCAGCTGCTCGGCATCCTGCACGGATGCCGGTGCGAACTGTTCGAGGAGGCCGTTCACTCGGGTCGTCTCGAGCACCGGCTCGGAAAGTGCGAGAGCGCCCACAAATCGTGCATCCGAGCGCGCGCGCGCGTGAAGAGCCAGCGCACAATCCACCACCAGTCCACGCTCGGTGGGACCGGTACGTCCCCACCAGCAACGGGTTGCCGCGCTGAAGAGCAGATCCAACGCCAGGTCCAGATCTTCGGATGCCACACCTGCGGCCAACACGCAGAGCTGCCTGATTCTGGTCGCATCCCCGGGAACATCGCTTGCGTAGGTCTCACGGACCAGCTCGACCCGAGCAGTGTCGGTGCTGGAGAGAGGCAGGAACGCCGTGCGCTGGACGAGGCGCTCGACGATGTCCGGACGACCCATGTCGCAGGCCTGAAGCGAGGCGAGAAGGAGCCGGTGCGCCCGACGCGCAGGATCCGAGGTCATGTCTGCAGCCCGCTCGAGATACCAGGTTGCCCGCCCGATAGCCCCACGTGAGACCGACAAAGCCACGGCGAATTCCAACTCGTCGGCTATGTCGTCATCGATACCGCTGATCGAGTTCGCCTGGTGCCAGGCACGGTGCAGAGGATCTTCACGCAAGGTCTCGGCTAGCGACCGATGCGCTCGTTCTCGTTGCCCGGGCGAAGAGGCCTGAATCACTGCCGAACGGGCGAGCGAATGCCGAAACCACAGCTCGCCTGACTGCACCTTTACGAGGCCGCGCGACGTCAGAGAATCAAGCGCCCCACGCGTCACCGGTTGCCCGAGATAGGAAGCTGCTGCCGTGAGGATGACATCCAGACCGGAGCCCTGATGAATTGCCGCGATGATCGCCACCGCACGGGACTCTCGGGGAAGGGTGCTGAGTCGACCGGCGAATGACTGTTCCAGCCGTCCCGTCAGAGGCAGGGTGTGCTCCCGGTCAGGCTCACTCTGCCTGTCGCCGGGAAAAGAGGCCGGGAGCTCGATAAGAGCCAGCGGGTTGCCGGCCGCCTGGTGCAGAACGGTGGAGATAACTCGCTCGCTCATCCCTGACGTGTGATCACTCAGGATGAGGGCCGCCGCCGCCTCATCGACGGGCCGCACTTCGATCCGGCGTTCCATGCTCTCAATCAGGGCGCCCCGGGTCCCGGTTCGTGCGCTGCAGACCAGGGTGATCCGCTCGGCGCTGGCCCGCCGTGCCACGAAGGTGAATGCATCGTGTGAGAGCTGGTCGAGCCACTGCACATCATCGAGAAAAAGCGCAATGGGCTTCTGCTCTGACGCTGCCACGAGCAGATCCAGTGCCGCGAGGCCGACGAGAAATGGTTGGGGCGTGGCCGCCGCCGCTATACCGAGAGCGGAGCGGAGCGCAGCCTGACGCCCCTCCGTCAGCTGGGGCAAGCAGATCAGATACTGCCGAAGCGCCTGTTCGAGCCCGGCAAAAGGGAGTGCCGTTTCGGTCTCGATTGCGACCACGCGGCTCGTGGAGAATCCTTCCGCCTGAGCGTACTGCTCGGCGGCGCTCAACAATGCCGTCTTGCCGATCCCGGGATCTCCCTCGAGAACAACGAGCTGCCCGGACGGCGCGACACTCTCGAAGAGAGCGGCGACTATCCCTAGCTCCGCTTCTCGACCTCTCAGCTGCTGGGCTGGCACCTCCGCACGCTCGAGCATGCGTCCATTATGAAACGGACGAACCGCCACCAACAGGGGGGACATCGTGAGCGATACGGCGCAGCCGCCTATCAGCGCCAGTAGTTGTTTGCGGCCGCGATGGTCTGGAATTCGATCGCGATGACCTGGCTCGCGGCGATGAGGCTGTCCGGGTTGACGGAGTAGACCGGCCGGCCCGCCTTCAAATCGTCCAGTTCAGGTTGGATGTTGTGAATGGAGTGACGCGCCATAACGATGGCCAGCGTCCGACCTTCTTCGGGCGTTGCGGTAATGAGCGTGCCTCCGGGCACTCCCACCAATTCCGCTTCGGGAACACGAGTCACGACGAACCTCCATCACTTTCGTTTGGCTGAATGCGAATGAGCGTAGGACTCGCACTTCGGTGCACGGTATCGGTCATCCGACTGTTTCCACTGTTACTGGTGAACCGGCGATACGGTCGCTCGACAGATGCACCGGGTGGATCCGAAGGTCAAGATCGATGGAGGAGGCCCCCATGATCTTCACCATCATCGCCACGGTTTTCGACTATCTCGGAGCATCATCCATGGCTCTCGGCGTGGTCGTTGCGGTGATTTTCGCCGGTCGAGAGTGGAGGCGCAGTCGGAGCGCAGGCCTCGCCTACCGGAGGCTTCGCGACATGATCGGGAAGGCAATTCTTCTCGGGCTCGAAGTGCTGGTCGCCGCGGACCTGGTACGAACCGTCACCTCGACCCCATCCCTGACTGACGCTCTGGTTCTCGCGATCATCGTGCTCGTGCGCACAATTCTGAGCATGACGCTGCAGATCGAAGTGAGCGGTCAGCTCCCGTGGCGGCGGGGAAGACTCGAAGCGGCCACTGCGCCCCAAGGGCCACCGATCGTGGCGTGATGCGCAAGGCGATGCGGCTCGCGCCAGCCTCGACCTACCGCCCGAACAGCTTCGACAGGAAGCCCCCGCCCGCCGGCTGCTTCTCGTGACCCTGGCACTGTTGGCTCTTCGGCACATTCTTCATGACCTCGTCGACATGCTGGCCACAGCCCGCCCAAGTCGTCTTGCCGCAGACACGGCAGGTGACAGCTCTGCACATTTCATTTTCCTTTCGATGCGAATGACCCGCTGCGCACACTATACCCCCGGGGGTATAAGCTGAACCTCGGAGGCTCACATGAAAACAGTGATTGTCGGTGGAGTGGCAGGCGGGATGTCTGCGGCTACGCGGTTGCGTCGGCTCGACGAGAGCATGGAGATCGTGGTGTTCGAACGCGGACGATACGTCTCGTTCGCCAATTGCGGGCTGCCGTACTACGTCGGCGGGGTGATCGGCGACCGGGACTCGTTGCTGCTCCAGACGCCGGAGTCGCTCGCTTCGCGTTTCGCGCTGGACGTGCGAGTGGAACACGAGGTCACGTCGATCGACCCCGACCGCAAGATCGTGCACGTCACGGACCTACGCAACGGCACGTCCCGCGAACAGGCCTACGACTTCGTCGTGCTCGCCGGTGGCGCCACCGCCTCAGCCGTCGATGCGGCCTCAGCTATTCCGAGCTACACCCTCCGGAGCGTCGACGACGTCGATCACATCACCGCCACCCTCGCGACCATCGCCGGGCAGGCTCAGGCCGTGGTCATCGGCGGCGGGTTCATCGGCCTCGAAGCTGTCGAGAACCTGATCGGGCGCGGGGTGGGGGTCACTCTCATCCAGCGGGGCGCTCACGTCCTGTCGCCCCTCGATCGCGAGATGGCGGCGCCCGTTCTCGCGGTGCTCCGCCAGCACGGTGTCGACGTGCGCACGGGCACGACCGTGGTGTCCGCTTCCGACGGCTTCGTGCTGTTGGATGACGGATCCCGGGTGCGGGCAGACCTCGTGATCGAAGCAAGCGGTGTTCGACCCGAGGTGTCCGTCGCCCGCAGCGCCGGCCTCACCATCGGACCGACCGGGGGCATCGCCGTCGACCGGCGGCAGCGCACAAGCGACCCGGCGATCTTCGCCGTGGGCGACGGTGTCGAGAAGATCGACGCCGTCGACGCCTCCCCCACCCTCGTCACGATGGCCGGGCTGGCGAATCGTCATGGGCGGGCGGCTGCCGATGCCATCGCGGGCCACCCAGAGCCGGCCTGGCCGGCCCTCGGCACCTCGATCGTCGGGGTCTTCGAACTGACCATCGCCATGGTCGGCTGGAGCGAGAAGCGACTCACCGCCGCGGGCCGTGCACACCGGGTCATCCACACGCATCCCGCATCCCACGCCACCTACTATCCCGGCGCCGAGACCATGGCCCTCAAGCTCCTCGTCGACCCGGAAGACGATTCGATCCTCGGAGCGCAGATCGTGGGCGGTTCGGGGGTGGACAAACGGATCGACGTGATCGCGACGGCCATGGCCGGCGGGCTCACCGCATCCTCCCTCGCCCACCTCGAACTCGCCTACGCACCGCAGTACGGCTCCGCGAAAGATGCCGTGAACATGGCCGGCTATGTGGCGGACAATCTGGCGACCGGAACGACGAGATCGGTGCAGTGGCACGAACTGGACGCGGCGCGCGGCACCGGCACGGTGCTCGTGGATGTGCGGACCGCAGCGGAATTCGCCGCGGGCTCGATCCCGGGCGCGGTCAACGTCCCGCTGGACGAGCTTCGGCTGCGTCACGTCGAATTGGAGGGTCGCCCTCTCGTCGTGCACTGCCAGGTCGGCCAGCGCGGACACACCGCGACTCGGCTACTGACCCAGCTCGGGCATGACGTCAGAAATCTCGACGGCGGCTGCAAGACCTGGGTCGCAGGCATGTCCACGTTCGATCGTCAACCCGAATCGACACTCGTGTGAAGACCCCCCTAGGAGATACCGAATGAACGCAACTGCCCCCTTGCCCGAGGCCGGGTCGGCGGAGTCCGCCGCAGAGACCAAGAAGATCCTCAATCGATTGCGGAGGGCGCAGGGACAGCTCACCGCGGTGATCGCTGCCGTCGAAAACGGTGGTGACTGCAAGACGGTCGTCACCCAACTCGCGGCGGTATCCAGCGCGCTCGACAAAGCCGGATTCACCATCGTGTCGTCCGCGATGCGCCGATGCGTCGCCACCCCGGATGATCCGGACAACACGCTCACCGTCGATGAACTCGAGAAGCTCTTCCTCACGCTCGCCTGAGTCCCGGGCCGGAAAGAGCCGATGAGAGATGATGGAGCCGGCAGGGTGAGGGAGACTGATCCCAGCACTTCTCGAAAGGCGTCCCGATGACGGTACTGACCAGCATCCCCAGTCCCCCCTATGCGTGGTCCCAGTTCCACCTGGGGCCGCTCACGGTTCACACCTACGCGATCTGCATCCTGACCGGCATCGTCGCGGCAGTCATCATCACCCAGCGCCGGCTGAGCAGCCGGGGTGCGGAGCCGGGGGTCGTGCTCGACATCATCATCTGGGCGGTGCCGATCGGCATCGTGGGAGCGCGTTTCTATCACGTGTTCACCCACATCGGCGATTACTTCTTCCCTGGCGCGAACCTGTGGAACGTATTCGCGATCTGGGACGGCGGTAACGCGCTCTACGGTTCGCTGCTCGGCGGCGCCCTCGGCGCCTACATCGGCTGCCGGCGCCACGGCATCCGCTTCTGGTCGTTCGCCGATGCTCTCGCCCCGGCGATGCTTGTCGCCCAGTCCCTCGGCCGCTTCGGCAACTACTTCAACCACGAACTCTTCGGGCTGCCGACAACGCTTCCGTGGGGACTTCAGATCGAAGCGACCAATGCCAAGTTCCCGCCCGGGCTCGCCGCCGGCACCCTGTTCCACCCGCTCTTCCTGTACGAGATCATCTGGAACCTCATCGGTGTCGGGATCATCCTGCTGGTCGAGCGCAAGCTGCACCTGCGTTGGGGCCGGGCCTTCGCCGTCTACCTCATCTGGTACGGACTCGGCCGCAGCTGGCTCGAGGCGATTCGCATCGACCCGACGAGCGACGGATTCCTCGGGATCCCCGCCAATGTCTGGGCATCCTTCGTCGCGGTCGCCCTCGGCATCGCGCTCTTCGTCATCCAGAACCGACGCCACCCCGAACCCGAACCCTCGGTCATCCGCGACGGGTGGATCCCTCGCGCGATGCGTGGCGCCCCGCCCGCCGAAGCACACGGACCGAGCACATCCGAAGAATCCGTGGAGCCCACCTCTCGGCGGTGACGGTCAGGCGACTCCGGTGATCCTCCACCGCGCCAAGAGGTAGCTCACCGTGACGGCGCCGGCCACACACAGCATGGTCGGCACCAGGAGGGCTGGACCCTGGTTCGTGAACTCGATCACGAGCACGATCGCGGTGAAGGGCGCCCGCATGGTGGAGGCGAGAAAGGCCGCCGCTGCGACGAACGCGAATGCCGCAACCGGGCCGCCCGGCCAGACTAGCTCCCACAGTCCACCGAGGGCGGCACCGAGGCTGGCACCGATGGCGAGCGACGGGGTCAGCGTGCCACCGGCAGCGCCGCTGCCGATGGTCGCGGTGGTGGTGACGAGCTTGACCAGGGCCAGCACGCCGAGAATGCCGAATGGCGCCAGGCCAGAGAATGCCGTCTGGCCGAGCGCTCGCCCGTTGCCCAGCACTTCGGGGAAGGGCAGGGCGATCAGCCCGACGATGGTGAACACGGCCGGCATCACCAGGAGGATCCACCAGGATCGCGGCCGCACCCGTTCCGCCACTCGCACCAACCGAACGAATCCCACGGCGGCGAACCCGAGCAGCGGGCCGGCGATCAGCGCCCAGACGAACAGCGACGGGGTCAGGTCGAACCGGGGCATCACGTAGAGCGGTGTGGTGGGAACCGCGATCCGGGCGACGATGGTCGCGATGGCGGCCGTCGCCAGGGCAGGCAGGGCGGTGGCGAAACTGATCTCTGCCAGCAGTATCTCCACGGCGAACAGCGCACCACCGAGCGGAACGCTGTACACCGCGGCGAGCCCGGCTCCGGCACCGCAGGCGATCAGGATGCGACGTTCACGGGAGGTGACTCCCGTCCTCTCGCTCAGCCACCCCGCGATGGCGGCGCCGAGTTCTCGCGGTGCCACCTCCCGACCGATCGAAGCACCGAGGCCGACGATGATCACCTGGAGACCGGCATTCGCGAGGGTTGAGAGCGCTGGCATCCGTCTGCCGTCGATGCTCTGCTCGACAGAGACGACCGCAGCACCCCAGCGGCGAAGCGCCCACCACCCCACACCCCCGATCAGTCCGGCGACCGCGAGCGCTGCGACCCGCAGTCCGGGAGACGCCTGGCTGACGCCGTCCAGGAAGGTGCCGGACGAATAGCCGTAGGCCAGATGTTCGATCCCCCGCAGGGCGAGGCTCACGAGCAGGCCGCTCACTCCGGCGCCGATGCCGACCAGCGCCGTCACAACGATCAGGCGGAACATCCAGGCGACGGAAGGACGGCGCGCAGGGGTCACCTACTGATCGTAGCCACCCTCATCCCGGCTCAGCGATGACCGGGCGGCCACAGAAAAATAGCCCCGAAATCACGAAGATTTCAGGGCTATTTCGAAGTGCGGAGCCGGTGGGATTTGAACCCACGGTACCCTTACGGGTACTCCACCTTAGCAGGGTGGTGCACTAGGCCGAACTATGCGACAGCTCCATGTAGTCGACTGCAATCATAGCGGCACTGGGAGCGAGGGCCCATTCGACCCCCTGAACTGGGGAAGCATCCACCCCCGGACTGGGGAGCCGTTCCACGCTCCGCGGTACCCGACGCAGACCTAGAGTGAGGTCCAGAGCCCGCATCACTGCGCTCCGAGAGCAGACGAGGGGGACCATCATGTTTTCCCCGTCCCTCGCCGAGGCCGGACCGGCCATCGGCATCCTGATCATCGCGATCGGTATCGTGTTGCTGGTCGCCGCCGTTCTGCTGCTGCGCTATCTCGGCCGCGAAGACAGGTAACGCCCTAGTTGTTCACCTTGGAGCAGGTGTAGTCGGCAGCGGTTTGTCCGAGCACACCCGTCAGCGCATCGACCGGCGGGGTCGAGGCACTCGCAGAAGCCGATGGTGCCGGGGCCGCAGAAGCCGAAGGTGCGGGAGCGGCGCTCGGGTCTGTGACGGATCCGCGACCCGTGCCGGAGTCGAGCGAGAACGGTTCATCGGCTTTGATCTTGGCGAAGAGTGCCGTCGCGATGTCCTTCAGCGGAGCCACCTTGCCCGAGTAGACCCCGCCGACGCCGGTCGTGCTCGGATACTGCACGAACGTGATGCGGTCGAGCGGGATGCCCTTCAACACGAGCGCGAGCGATGCCATCGTGTTCACATTCTTCAGGCTGTTGGACAGCGTCATGTTCTGGCTGGCCGCCGTAGCGATGCCATACAGCTTCGTGAAATTGGTGAGGGTGTCGTTGCTCTTCACAGTGCGCACGAGGGAGGAGAGGAACACCTGCTGCGAGCTGATGCGGCCGAGGTCGCTGCCGTCTCCGACCCCGTGGCGACTGCGCAGGAAGGCGAGGGCGTCCGCTCCAGCCAGGGTGTAGGTGCCGGCCTTCGGCAGACTGATGCCGCTGTACTTGTCGGTGAGTGGACCGTTGATGCATACGGGCACACCACCCACCGCTGTCGACATCTGGATGACACCCTGGAACGTGATGAGCGCGGCGAACGGGATGTCGAGGCCGGTGAGGGTCTCGACGGTGAGCACGGTGCAGGCCAGCCCGCCGTAAGCGAGGGTGTTGTTGATCGGCTGGGCCGTCATCGAGTTGTAGTTGCCCTTGCCGTCCTCACGGGGGCAGGCGGGGATCGGCACCACCATGTCGCGCGGAATGCTCACGGCGACAGCGTTGGACTGGTCCTCTGATACGTGCACCAGCATGGTGACGTCGTTGAGCACCCCGTCGTCCTTGCCGAACTGTGCGCCCTGGCCCGCGCGGGTGTCGCTTCCGACGATCAGCATGTTGAATCCGCCGTCGAACGACCCGAGGTCTGGCGGCGGACCCTGCGTCTCTCCGGGCAGGGCGACGGACTTGATGTTGTTCGTGATCTGGGTGACGGCGATTCCGGCGACGGATGCCGCGCTCACAGCGACCACCGCGAGCGCCGCTCCCACGAACTTGAGCACCGTCGCGGCCGGGCGGGAGCGCCGAAGCTGGCCGTGCCGGGCGATGCCGTCGATCGAGCGGGAACGAGGACGTAGGTCGCTCATAGCGGATCCTTTCGGCAAGGCCGCGCTGGGCGCGGGGCAGGGGAATCGAGACTGGAGGAGTTTACATGGGCACCATTTATGCCGGGTTTGCGCGGCTGGGTCGGCGGTTCAGCTGAGAGATCGCCGGCGCAGAAGTCCCTCGACGACAGGAGGGCTCAATTGGCGTGCCCAGCGCTGGTACGACGACGCGTCGTACAGTCGGGGCTCGTGCGAGACATCCCCGATCTCGAACTCGAGTGTGGTGACGTTCGGTTCATTCCGCACGACTCGCCTGGTTTCCTGGTTGAGGACGTGCGCCCGCGCACCCGCCCGGCGGGCCGGGCGATCGCGGAAGAGGGGCGAGGAGGTCGGATCCGCGATTGCGACGAGAAAGATCTGACCGCCGGGCGACATGCGATCCTTCAGCAGCCCGAGGATCGTAGTGAGGCTCCGTCTCCAGGAACTCAGGGTCGTGAATCCGAAGGAGTCGTTGACCCCGACGGCGAGGATGACCGCCGCGTAGCCGCTCAGATCGATGGTGCCGAAGTGGGCGGGAGCGAATCTGAGCAGGAGGGAGGGGAGCGGTACGACGTCCAGCACGACCCCATGCCCAGTAGCCGCCCCCAGATAGCGCGCGAGATGCCCGCCGACCCCGAGTGAGTGACTGGCTATGCCGTAACCGGTGACGACACCGGATCCCGCGAGCAGGATCCGGTCCGGGTCCGGGCCCTCGATGACGATCCTCGGAGAATCCGCGGGCGAGGGGAGCGAGCCGAAACTTCCTTGGCGCATGGCCACGAGGTTGGTGAGGGTGACAGCGACGGATTCCCGGAGGACTCGGCGCGAAACCGGGTCGTTCATGACGCCCCCGCGCACGACCACCGCGGAGAGTGCGCCGGGAAACGCCGCATGGCTCCGCTCCGCTTCATCGATGAATCGTCCGGTGTACCGGACTCGTTCTCCGGCTCCAGCGCAGTTTAGTTCAATTTGCGAACTACTCGATGGTGGAGGCGCTATTTCCCGCGCCGGTCCGTCCGATATCCGCGCGACAGTTCGCACCCGCCACCCCTATGCTGGGGCGACCCAACTGCCGCCGTCTACCCGCCGGGAGCACCATGATCGTTCCACCCACCCGAGCCGCCGCAACCCTTACCGTGCTCCTGCTCGGCGTCGCGGCACTCAGCGGCTGCACCGGCGGTTCGCCAGTCCCGCCCCCGGCCTCGATGTCGATAGTGCCCCCGGCGAAACCATCGCCCTCGACCACGCCCGGGGTGGTCGTCGGCTTTCCCCGGGAATGCGCCTCGATCGTCCCGAAAGCGGCCTACACCGCGACCTTCGGGGACACCCCGCTCAACGATCCCGGGGTCATCGACGCGGCGGACGCCGATACCGTCACCCCGACGCCATCGCCTCCCGGTGCTCCGGCCGGCGCCGTTCTCGCCAATGCCGTCGAGCTGCACTGTGTGTGGCGCGATCCCGGCGCAGACATCACCTACCTCGAGGTGACCATGGCCCACGCCGATCACAGCCTCGCACTCGGCTACCTCGCCGAGTTGGCCGCTAAGAACTACAGCTGCGCCGACGCGCTGGGCGGCCGATCCTGCACCCTGGTGAAGCCGAACGAGCAATACCCGGTGGATGAGGGCTACACCAGTTTCGTCCGTGACGATGTGTACCTCTCCATTTCAGAAGCCAATTTCGCCTCCCCGAACCTGCTCTCCGATCTCGTGGCCGTGCTCTGGAAGTAGCCCCGGCAGGAGGTCGGCGGCGGCGGTTACCCTTCCGACATGACCCAGTGCGTGGCGGATGACCGCGGCCCGTGCCGCGCCGAGGCGGATCCGGGCGCCCCTCTCGGCCTGTGCCGTCAGCACCTGCTCGTGGCCCACGACTGGGTTGTGCAGGGCGTCGGCATGACGGACAGGCTGCCGTCACCCTGCCTCGCCTGCGGATCACGGCTCGGCGTGCGATACCCCTCGGGCTGGCTCTGCGCCATCTGCGAGTGGAAGGTCGGCGACATCCCCGACCACGACGCGTCGACTCTGCGTGTGGATGTCGTCTACTACATCCTGTTTCGTGGCCGTATCAAGATCGGCACCTCTGGCAATCCGCGAAGCCGCCTCGCAAGCCTGCCCTGGGAGGAGCTGCTGGCCTTCGAGCGGGGCGACCGTCTGGTCGAACAGCGGAGGCACGCGCAGTTCGCGGGCCACCGCATCCCCCGCACCGAATGGTTCGAGCAACATGACGCGCTGCTGCAGCACACCAACGAGCTGCGCGCCGGGGTGGATGACCCCTGGGCACAGTATGCGCTCTGGGTGAGTCGCCGGGTGGCGCTGCTCTGACCGGGGCCCCGGCCCAGCGGTTCTGGTTATTGTGGGGACATGGCTTTCGTCTCAGAATTGTTCGATCCCACCGTCTGGCGCGAGGTCGACGGCTTCGGCGAACTCACCGACATCACCTACCATCTCGACCCCAAAGGCCAGATCGCGCGCATCGCGTTCAACCGCCCCGAGGTACGCAACGCGTTCCGGCCGCAGACTGTTGACGAGCTCTACCGCGCACTCGACCACGCCCGGCAGAACACGGGGGTCGGTGTCGTTCTCCTCACCGGCAATGGTCCGAGCCATAAGGACGGCGGTTGGGCATTCTGTTCCGGCGGCGACCAGCGCATCCGTGGCCGGGACGGCTACCAGTATGCGGACGGCACCGCGTCCACCGGTCGCCTCCACATCCTCGAAGTGCAACGCCTCATCCGCACCATGCCCAAAGTCGTGATCGCGGTCGTGCCGGGCTGGGCTGCCGGCGGCGGTCACTCACTCCACGTGGTCTGCGACCTCACGATCGCGAGCGCGGAGCACGGCCGCTTCAAGCAGACGGATGCCGACGTCGGCTCGTTCGACGGCGGCTACGGCAGCGCCTACCTCGCCCGGCAGGTCGGGCAGAAGTTCGCCCGTGAGATCTTCTTCCTCGGCAAGGAGTATTCCGCACAGCGCGCCTACGACATGGGAGCCATCAACGCCGTCGTGCCGCACGCCCAGCTCGAGACCACCGCCGTGGAGTGGGCGCGCACCATCCTCGGCAAATCGCCCACCTCCATCCGCATGCTCAAGTTCTCCTTCAATGCGGTCGACGACGGACTCGCCGGCCAGCAGGTGCTCGTCGGCGAGGCCACACGTCTCGCCTACGGCACGGACGAGGCGGTGGAGGGCAGGGACGCCTTCCTGGAGAAACGCGATCCCGACTGGTCGCCCTACCCCTGGCAGTTCTAGCGGGCTGGAAGTTCTAGCGGGCTGGAAGTTCTAGCGGGCTGGCGGTTCTAGCGACCCACGCGTCCGAAGTTGCCCGCGATCGAGCGCAGCACGATCGGTTTCGCCCCGATCCACGCGGCGACCATCAGCACGATCGACGCGGCGAAGATCCAGAATCCGGCCCAGCTGTAGCCGTTGTTGACGGCGTACATGTGATTGAGGTTGTTGATCGCGCCCGTGGCGAGCACGAGGGTCACGTGCACCACGATGAAGGCCACGAAAAACACCATGACGGGATAGTGGATAGCGCGGGCGACCGGGAGCGGGAAGATCCGGTCGATCGGCTTGAAGCGGACGGCGAGTCCCGGTGACATGCGGATCCCCGTCACCAGCGCGAGCGGCGCGGCGATGAAGACGACGAGGAAGTAGCTGAGCACCTGCAGCGCGTTGTAGTTCACCCAGCCGTTCTCGACCGGCCAGCTGAGGGAGGCGTACTGGAGGCCTGCGGAGATGGCGTTGGGGAAGACATCCCAGCGGGTGGGGATGATGCGGGTCCACTGCCCGGTGGAGAAGATGAGCACGTAGAACAACACGCCGTTGAGCAGCCACAGCGTGTCGATCGAGATGTGCATCCACAGGTTGAGGCTGATGCGCACGGGCTGTCCCGGGGTCTTGATCAGGCCGGAGTTGTTGCGGGTCCAATAGGCATCCGGTCGTTTGGTCGTGCGCACGAGCCAGCCGCTGCGGATGATGAAGAGCAGGAAGAAGGCATTGAGCCCGTGCTGCCAGGCCAGCCAGGCCGGGAATCCGACCGGGGCGAAAGTCGGAAGTTGCGAGGCTCCCGGGAACGACCTGAGGAACGACTGGCCACCATCCGAGGCCCGGATGCCCCGGGCGGCGAGCACCAGCAGGAAGAGTCCGACCAGCACCACTGGCACGATCCAGACCAGTTTGAACCACCGGCTTTCGCGGAAGCCGGACATCGTCTCTGCGAGTGCCATCACTCTGCGCGTTTGCCGAGGGCGTCGATGAGCTGCGGCACCACGGTGAACACGTCGCCGACGATACCGAAGTCTGCGATGTCGAAGATCGGCGCGTCGGCATCCTTGTTGATGGCCACGATCGTCTTGGCGGTCTGCATCCCCGCCCGGTGCTGGATCGCCCCCGAGATTCCCAGCGCGACGTAGAGCTGGGGCGAGACCGTGATGCCGGTCTGGCCGACCTGGCTGGTCTGCGGCACGTAGCCGGCGTCGACTGCGGCCCGGGATGCGCCGACCGCGGCGCCGAGCGCATCGGCGAGTTGCTCGACCAGCACGAAGTTGGCCTGCGAACCGAGTCCGCGACCTCCGGAGACCACGCGGGTCGCGCCTCTCAGCTCGGGACGGTCCGTCGCGACGACGGCGGCGTGCACGGCATCGATGACAGCGGCGGGAGCGGCGTCGACCGTGATCGACTCCGTCGTGAGAGTGGGTGATGCGGCTTCGGCACGGGCATCGATAGCGCCCTGGCGCACGGTGACGATCGCGGGTCCCCCTCCGGGCACCGTGGCCTCGACGGTGTACGCCCCGCCGAACACGGAATGGGTGGCGATGACGGCGTCGCCGTCGGCGCGCACGTCGACGACATCCACCAGCAGGCCCGTCGCAAGGCGAACGGCGAGTCGTCCGGCGATCTCTCGACCGTCGATCGAGTGGGCGAGCACGATCGCTGACGGCTGAAGCGCTGCAGCCGCCGCTTCGAGCGCGGCGATGTGTGGGGTGATGAGCAGGCTGCCGACCTGGTCGGTCTCCGCAACGTAGACCTGTGCCGCACCCAACGCGCCGAGCTGCGAGGACAGCGAATCCCCCCGGCCGGGAGCTGCCACGACCACCGCGACGGGCGTGCCGAGTTTGGCTGCCGCGGCGATCAGCATGGCTGCGGTGTTTCGGATCTCGCCGGTGGCGGAGGTCTCGATGAAGGCGAGTGCAAGTGACATGGTGATTCCCCGGCTCAGATCAGGCGTCCGGCGGCGAGGAACTCTGCGAGCTCGTTGCCCGCGTTCCCTTCATCGACGATCTTCTTTCCGGCGGTGCGCGCCGGGCGCTCGGTCGTACTGGTGACTTCGGTGCTCGGCGCGAGTCCGGAAGAGTCGAGCTCGAGGTCGGCGAGAGTCCAGACATCCAGCGGCTTCTTCTTCGCCTTCATGATGCCCTTGAAGTTGGGAAAGCGCGCCTCCGCGGATGCCTCGGTGACCGAGATCACCGCGGGCAGCGAGGCATGCACGGCCACGGTGCCGTGCTCATCGCCCCGCACTCCGCTGATACCGTCCGCCGCGAATTCCACCGAATCGAGATAGGTCATGCTCGGCACCCGGAGGTGCTCGGCGATCATGGCCGGGATGACACCGCCGCGACCATCCGTCGCTTCGTTCCCGGCGATCACGAGGTCGAAACCGCTCTTGGTGATGGCGGCGGCGAGCACCGCGGCCGTGCGGGACAGGTCGGAGCCGGACAGGGCTTCGTCCTTCACGTGGAGCGCGGCATCCGCTCCCATCGCCAAGGACTTGCGAAGGATTTCGGTGACGGTCGAGGGGCCCATCGAGAGCGCGATGACCTCGGCATCGTGAGAATCCTTGTACTGGAGGGCGACTTCGAGCGCTCGCTCGTCGATCTCGTCGATCACGGCGTCACTCGCCGAGCGATCCAATTGACCCGTCGAGGTGTCGAGCCTGCGCTCGCCCCAGGTATCGGGCACCTGCTTCACCAGCACGATGATCTTCATTGATACGCCCATTCCTCGAATACCAAGCGATCTTACGGGGCGAATACCGTCCGTGTGATTTCATTGCGATTCCGACCAAATACAACTAGTTCCTAGTATATTTCTTTGTCTGGGACCACTGGTCCGACCGCCTGCCGGCGACTCCGGCGGTGCCGGTACGGGAGGTGGATCCAGTGGAGGGGAGGATCCGACCGGTGCCACCTGCGAACCCACTCTCCAGCGATCCCATCGCCGAAGCGAAGCGCCAGTGGCTCAGCCACGGGTGGTCGCAGGCCGCCGACGGCATGGCCGCCGTCACCTCCCTGATGCGCGCCCAGCAACTCATGCTCGGCCGGGTCGAGAGCACCCTGAAGCCCTTCGGGTTGTCCTTCGCCCGATTCGAGATGCTCACCCTTCTCAGTTTCACCAAGGACGGCCAACTACCGATGGCCAGCGCCGGCGCGCGTCTGCAGGTGCATCCGACGAGCGTCACGAACACGGTGGACCGGCTCGAGCGTGACGGCCTGGTGACCCGGTCCGCTCATCCCACCGACGGCCGTGCCACCATCGTCACGATCACGCCCGCCGGGCGCGAGATCGTCTCCGGCGCATCCCCCGCTCTCAACGCTGCGGTCTTCGAACAGCCGGGGATATCGGAGCAGGACCTTACCGAGCTGGTGCGGATCCTCGCCCGCTTCCGCCGACAGGCCGGAGACTTCATCGATCCGCCGACTCCGCCGGATCCGCTGTAGTCGCTTCGGTCGAGGTCGGAGACGCGACTGCTCGGGGTCTGCGGAGGGCTAGGGATTCGAACCCTACCCTTAGCCCGTGATGGCAGCGAATATCCTCGTGAATACAGACTTCGGAACGCCTTGTGATCGCTTGAATTTGCCCACATATTGATGAGTTGTGGGCACGATGTGGGCACGTTTATCTCCACACGAGAGCCACGTAATGTAAGGCGGCGTGAAGTAGTCGGGGGGTTTGCCGGAACAATTCTCCGGCAACCCGCAGGACGGAGGCTGTTGCAAGTCTGGAGTACAGGTCCGTCGGCGTAACAAACCACTAGGACAGGCACGACTCATGACACACGTGATGCTCATCGTTGGAAGCGTCCGCCCCGGCCGGGTGGGCCTTCCCATCGGAAAGTGGGTCGAGAGAACCGCGCGGGCCGACGGCCGGTTCGAGCTCGACTTCGTCGACCTCGGTGAACTCCGATTGCCGCTGATGGACGAGCCGAACCATCCGCGGATGCAGCAATACACCCAGCAGCACACACGTGACTGGAGTGCCCGCGTCTCGGCTGCGGATGGGTTCATTCTCGTGACGCGGGAAAAAACTACAGTCACCCGCCAGCACTGAAGAACGCGCTTGACTTTCTCGCCGCCGAATAGTGGCGTAAGTCGGCAGGGGTCGTCAGCTATCGAGGCATCTCGGCCGGAACACGAGGTGTCGTGGCGCTCGAACCGGTGCTATCTGTGCTCGGAATCGTTCGGGTGGCAGCGGAAGTCGAGATTTCACTCCTGAACGGCCCTCGGTTCGCGAGCGGAGCATTTGTCCCGAACGACAAAGAAGACGCGATCCTCGCCAAGCTGCTCGACGAGCTGGCTGAACTCGCGATAACTCTGAAAGGTGAACGAAGTCGTGGAACGCGATAAGCCTGACACCAGGTCTCCAATCATCAGCTTCTTGGAGCAGGTCGGGGCGGGAGACGCCGATGAAGTGGCCGACCACTTCGCGGTCGCGCGCCCCTGGATCGGCCCTCGCACGGAAAAATCGCGGGTAGCGGAACACTTCCGCACCATGTGGTCGCAATTCGCAGGACCTGGATCGGCGACCGTACACAACATCCTCATCGATGGGGAATCGTTGTCGTTCTCGCCACCATCGGCAACTCGTCCGCCGGTATCGGAAGGTCTTTCGAGATCCCAGTGCCCATTCAGTTCCTCGTTCACACCCGCAAGATCGCCAGGATGCATCCGGATGAGGACTCTTGGGCCGTCAGCGAAGTATTTTCGTGATCTGAAAGTTCGTGCGCCCCTGGTGCGGCCGGGCCGGCAGCCTCAGTGTGGGCGATCATTCGACGCCGCCGGTGATGTAAGCAGTGTGTGGAGCGCCGTGGTACGCACGCCTACGACAGTGATGATGTCCGTTCCGGTCACAACGGGTGGTTGGTCTTTGGGGCCGACGCAGACCCCGCCCGGGTCGGAGATCGCAATATTTTCGTGAAGATTTCGGCAATCGCCAAAGCGCGTTTACCGTCGTCACGTTCGCCGAACACGCGGTAGGGTCACGCGGCGATGAGGTCTTTCATTGTGTGGTCATGTCACTCTTCCTGGTTTATGGGTAACCCTGTCTCGCTCATCGTTGGCGACCAGGCGCCGGGGGTCGAGCTCGTCCTGGTGAAGGGCCGTGCCGGGCGGAAGTGACTCCGGGCAGCTTCATCCGCGAGTCGAAGGGTTCGGTCGGTCGGTCGAATGCAGTCCGGAATGTACCGCTGGCTTTTTCGCGCGAGCGTTTCGGCTGCCTAGTAGGGGCTTGCACCTCTCAGCTGCCTTCGGCCTTGTCATCCGCTTGACGCAACGTGTTTTCTGCGAAACGCCCTCTGCGGCCCGCCGCGGACACAAGCACCAACGAGCGGATCACAATGGCCAGAGTCAACGCGGAAGCTACCCCGGCCACAGTCAACGCGACGATCTGCCATCCCGCGAATGATGCCATGGAGAGCCATTGAATCAGGTACGTTGCGGCGGCCCCGACAGGGAATGTGACCGACCAGAACCCCAGATTGAACGGGACTCTGCGATAGACGGGCACCAAGAACAGTTGAAGCAACAGCATCAGGACCGTGACCCCGAGCAAGCCTTGCGATACTCCATCGGCCCTCTCCCCATGAAGAGCGAACCAGGCCGTGCCCGCGACTGCCGGCGGGGCGAGGATGATCGCCAGCGTTGGGGTCAACGGCCCCGGTAGCGGCGGGAAGAAGGCAAGCCGCGCCAGCAGTACCGTGAGGATAACAACCCAAAAAATGATGCCCACAGCAAAGGCTCCAAAGGCGATCATGGGGAAACCCACCTTGTAGGACGTTGTCGCCCCGACGAGGGCCGCGGCCACGGTGGGAAGGAAATATCCGCCGTGGATTACCTCCGGGGTGAGTCGTCCGGTGTGCCAGTACGCCAGGATCCACCCGGCAAAAAGTGCGGCGGTCACGATCGAGGCGAGGACTAATATCGTTCCGCCTACAGGCCAACTCTGATGCAGGTGCGCTCCGATCAGCATCCCAATCACGGGCACTATCGCGGCGATCGGTCCCTGGGCGGGGTGGCGCAGTTGTGATCGAAGAGTCTCATCACTGTGCCTCCCTCGATAAAGGTGGGCGAAGATCAGCCACGCCCAAACGATCGATGCGGAAATCCAAAGAAGTTCGGAAGGGATGGGCGACGTCCTCAATGCAGATGTAACCGTCGTCCATAAGCTGGCGAGCCCGGCCGCACCGAACCCAATGGCCAGGGTGTTCAGCGGTATCCGGGGTTGCCCCGAGCGGTGCAGTGAAGGCGGGGTGTGATGACCCACAGTCTCATTCCTTCCCCGCCAGGTTCGTTCCCGCACCGATTTGGCGTGCGTTCTTGGGCGCCTTGACCGCCTTATAGGTGAGTTGCGCAGCAACCGCGACGAGCAGGAGCGCGAAGAGGATCCCGGAAAGTCTGGCGGGGAGAGCTAGCGATAACGCGGCACCCGGAATGCTAGCCGCAGTTGCGGCAACCCCTATAAGCAAGCCGGCTCGCACATCGACTGTGCTGGCCCGCCAATTGGCGACAGTGCCGATGGCGCTTGTGGGGATCATCACGACAAGCGATGTCCCTTTCGCAACCAGGTCGCTGATGGCAAATAGCCCGACCAGGGCCGGGACGGCGACGATACCGCCGCCGATGCCGAAAAGCCCCGACAGCACACCCATGCCGAGGCCAAGCCCGACATATCCGAGCGCCACCAGTGCGCTGAACTGGAGGGAGTTGCCCCGCTCGGGTGCCACCAGTATCAGCCTGACGGCGACCAACAGAATGAAAGCTATGAACATCCATCTCAGCCAAAACAGTGGTATCCGCTTGAGCAGAGCGCTGCCGGCGATGGCCCCGACCACTGCACCAATGGAGATGAACAGGCCAGCGACAAGATCTATCTCGCCCGCGACAAGGTAGGCGATCGAGCCGACGATAGCGGTTGGAACAATCGCGGCGAGCGAGGTGGCGGCGGCCACTCGCTGATTCAGCTTCGCAAACGTGGTCAACAGCGGCACCATGATGATCCCGCCGCCTATCGCAAAAACTCCGGATAGCACGCCTCCCACGATGCCGATTGCGATGAGCACTGCCCACCGGCGAGGTTCGCCAGATGTCGCTGCTGTCATCGCAGGTGACGCTCTACAAGCTCGGTTACCTCAATCAGCCCCTCGGCCCCGGCGCGACCGCGATCACGAACTTCTGATGTGTCGATTCCGAGGCGACCGACTCCTTCAGCGAAATGTTCGATGTCTCTCACCATCAAAGCTTGCAAATGGGGGGCGATTTCCGGAGTGATCTGGTCTCCCAGTGCCTGAATTACGAAGCTGCCGCCGCTGCTGGAGGCAAGGAGATGCCGAAAAGCAGCCACATTCACCCCCATCGAATCCGCCATGCCAAGGACATCTTCCGCGTTCTTCAAATTCGTCATCGTGAGGGCATTGTTGAGCAACTTCGCTACCTGCCCTGAACCCGGCCCCCCCATGTAGACGGTGGATGCGGAGAACGTTTCGAACACCGGCTGCGCCCGCTCGAACGCAGCAGCGTCGCCGCCAACGATCGTCGTTAGCTTTCGGAGCTCAGCTCCGGGCCCGCCCCCGCTGACGGGCGCGTCGAGAACACTGATGCCGCGCAACTCCGCGAGTTCGGCAAAACGAACGGCAGTCTCGGGGTCACCAGTCCCGTGATTCACGATTATGGATCCACGTTGCATTGACGCCAGCAGTCCCTTGTCGAATAGTACGTCCTCGACGTCCGAATCGTCTCGTAGTACAAGTAGCACGATGTCGCTTTCCGCTGCGAGAGCGCGGACTGATGCCTCTGCGGTGTGCGGTCGGCCGTGCAGCGCCCCCAGTGACGCTGCGCGGCGAGCCCACACGCGCAGATGGAATGGCGATTCGGCAACAGCGCGTGCCATGGGTGCACCCTGATCGCCTAACCCGATAAACCCTACGGATTGAACGGGGGAAGAAATATCCATGCCGATTTCCTGACTGCTTTCTTGCTGGGTCTTCGCTACGCCTCAGGCGATGTAGGTCAAGGCCAATTCCCACAGGCGATTGGCGTTGTCGTTGTCGAGTGCATAGTAGGCGACCCCCGAACTCCATCCGTTGCCGTCATACACCACTTCTGCCTCATTGTTGTTTTCGAAATAGCGTCCGCTAACTCCTTCGAGTTGCGGGGAGATGGCCGCAAATATGCTGGTCGAGGCCCCCTGCTCGACGGTCTTCCGCCGCTCCGGAGGTGTTTTCAATCCGCCGGTGTGTTTTTGAAGGCCGGTGGCGATCGCTCCTGGCATCACAGCATTGACTGCGATGCCGTCTTCCGACCAGCGCTCGGCAGCGCCGACGGCAAACAGCACCGACGCGGTTTTCGATTGTCCGTACGCGAGCAGTGGATCGTAAGGACGGAATCGGAAATTGATGTCGTCGAACACGACCGGGGAGATCAGATGCCCACTTGAGCTCAGGGCCACAACGCGCGCGTTTTCGGCCTCTGCCAAGGCGTCGTACAGCCCAATCGTGAGTGCAAAATGCCCCAGATAGTTTGTCGCAAACTGCAGCTCTATTCCCGCCTCCGTCCGCGTCTCGGGGGTGGCCATGATTCCTGCATTGTTGATCAGGATGTGCAGCGGACCGGTCCAAGAGGATGCGAAAAGTCGCACGGTGGCGAGGTCGGCTACGTCGAGCACTGCGGCGCGGACGGCCTGGTTGCCGGTATCCGCAGAAATGGTCTCGGCAGTGCGTTCCCCGGCTTCCAAATTCCTCACTGCCAGCGTGACCTCGGCTCCGAGGGCAGCAAGAGTCTTGGCCGTTTCGATCCCTATTCCGGACGCAGCGCCGGTAACGATCGCGCGCTTGCCGGTGAGGTCCACGCCCTCGGCGACCTCGGCGGCGGTAGAGGTGAATCCGAAATCAGAAGTAATTAGTGGCATCGTGGCTCTCCTGTGACGTGCACATTTAGATCGTCCATGGCAGCAGTCACCACTGACCACAGGTGGCTCAGTCCCAAGCTGACTCCGAAGGGGGTAGGGAGGACGTGCGGCGTGGTCGTCATGGTCGGGGTGCGTTCAGTCACGTACGTTCTCGCTTCGCCAGGAGCTCGGCCTCGAGAATCGCATCGGCGAACGCCTCGGGCTTCTCCTGAGGGAGGTTGTGTCCGGCTCCCTGGATGACGTGGTGCCGGTGTGCGCCGGTGAAGTGTTGGGAATATCCGCGGCCGTCCGTGGCCGGGAAGTTCCCGTCGGCACCTCCATCGAGGGAGACCGTGGGCACGGTGATGGCGGGAGCAGATTCAAGTCGCCGCTCGAGCTCGGCGTATCGCTGATGCCCCGCCGCCAATCCGAGGCGATGCCGGTAGGAGTGGATGACCACATCCACGTAGGCAGGGTTGTCGAATGCGGCTGCCGCAAGGTTGAGATCGTCGTCGGTGAAGGCCCACTCGGGCGAATTGCGTGTCCAGACAACGCGGGCGATTTCGCGACGGTTCGCTTCCAGACCGGCCCGACCCCGTTCGGTCGCGAAATAGAAGAAATACCAGAGCCCAGCTTCGGTCGCCGGGGGCAGAGGGCTCCGTGATGCGGAGATGTTTTGAATCAGGTACCCGGTCACGGAGACCAGGCCCGAACATCGCTCTGGCCAGAGCGCAGCCGCGACGCATGCGGCGCGCCCTCCCCAGTCGAAGCCGGCCAAGACTGCACGTTCGATATCCAGCATGTCCATTAGCTCGATGACATCGGCACCGATGGCGGCCTGTTGCCCGGATCGTCCTGCATCTTCGAGACTCACGGTCCCGCCGTGGCCCCGGAGATAGGGGATGATGATGCGCCGGCGCTCGTCGGCGAGAAGTGATGCGACTCGACCGTAGCTGTGGATGTCGTAAGGCCAGCCGTGCAAGAGGATGACCGGGTCGCCATCCTGTGGCCCGGTGTCCATGTAGGACACCTCCAGCGGCCCGGTCACCGCATGTTGCAGGAGGAGTCCGTCGAGCAGACTCGTCATGACGCTGTCGGGGCGTCGACGAAGGAGGCGACGGGCGCGCCCGCTTCCACGATGTAACAGGAGAGCATTCGCCCGGTTTCGGGACCGAGATCGAGGGCGTTGTGCGGTGTCCCGGGCGGGATCAGGAATCCGTCTCCGGCGTCCAAGATGAGGGTCGGCGTATCTTTGATGCTCATCTGCACCCGGCCAGCGAGGAGGTATCCGACTTCTTCACCGGGGTGGGTGTGCCAACCCGATTCGACGCCAGCGGGGATCTCAGTGAGGACCTGCACGATATCGCGCCCCGGAATGGAGGAGCTGACGTGTTGGATCTCGGTCCGCTTGAGGGTCTTTGCGAGATCATCGGCCGGGGGTGTTGTGCTTTCAGACATCGAAGGACCGCCTTTATTGCGTGAGGGTGACCTCCTTGCGCGGGGGTCGGGGGTTGATCTTTAGCTGTTCAGGAATTCAAGCAAGTCGTTGTTGAACTCCTGCTCGTGCGGGCCGGTCAACCCGTGGGGGGCACCCGGATAGATCTTCAGCGTCGCATTTGGCACGATCTTCGACGACTTGAGGGCTGACGCTTGGATCGGCACGATCTGGTCATCGTCCCCATGCAAGATGAGCGTCGGCACGTCGATCTTCTTCAGGTCCTCGGTGAGGTCGGTCTCGGAAAAAGCCCTGATGCAATCGAACGCTCCCTTGATGCCGACGGTCATGGACATGAGCCAGAACGCCTCTCGGGCGCCTTCAGACACGGTGGAGAGATCCCGGTTGGCCCCATAGAACGGGAAGGCCAATTCCCGGTAGAACTGAGATCGGTCAGCCAGGACGCTCTCCCTCAACTGGTCGAAAGGTTCGATGGGCAACCCTTCCGGGTTCTCGTCGGTCTTCAGCATCAGCGGCGGAATCGCCCCGAGCAACACGACCTTGGAGACGCGGCCGGTACCGTGGCGCCCGATGTAGCGGGTCACTTCTCCACCGCCCGTTGAGTGCCCGACGAGCACCGCGTCGTGAAGATCGAGAGACTCGATGACCGCGGCGAGGTCGTCGGCGTAATGGTCGAGGTCGTTGCCGTCCCAGGGCTGACTGGATCGGCCCCCGCCGCGCCGATCGTGTGCGATGGCGCGGAAGCCGTGGTCTGCCACGAACTTCGCCGACCCATCCCATACATCGGAGGTGAGCGGCCACCCGTGGCTGAATACGACCGGAGTACCAGCTCCCCAGTCCTTGAAGAAGATGTCCACCCCGTCCGGTGTGGTGACTATTGGCATCGTCGGCTCCTCCTTCTCACTTCAGCCCGTGCGCCGAACTGTCTGCTCATTCTGGGGCGTGCGAAATCGGGAAACGGTGGGGTTTGCCGGAAGAATCGTCCGGTTGACCGGAGTGCAGCGGTCGCGTCGAAGGCGGAGTGTCAGTAGGGACATCAACTATCGAGCAAGGGAGCTGCAATGGCCACCATCACCGTGGGCGAAGAGAACTCGGCACCGATCGAGTTGTACTACGAAGACCACGGCAGCGGCCGCGCGGTAGTGCTGCTTGCGGGCTGGCCGTTCGACGCCCGATCGTGGGAGCCGCAACTGCACCCCCTGCTCGCTGCAGGCTACCGCGTCATTACCATCGACCGGCGCGGGTTCGGCCGATCCAGTGCACCGACCACGGGGTATGACTTCGACACACTCAGCGCCGATGTCGAGGTGCTTATCCGGACCCTGGATGTGCACGATGCCAGCCTTGTGGGATTCTCGCTTGGCACGGGTGAGGTCGCGAGATACATCGGTCGTTTCGGCACAGATCGGCTGCGCAGCGTGGTGCTCATCGAAAGCCTGACGCCGACGTTCGCGCAGAGCCCTGACAATCCCAAGGGTGTCGACGAGGCAGGAGTCCAGGGCGTACAGCAGGCCATCGTTGAAGACCGATTCGCATGGCTGACGGGCATGATGGGGAATTTTCTGAATCTCGATGAATATCAGGGGAACCGCGTCAGCGAGGATACCGTGCGGGCGATGTGGTCTGCCGGCGCCGACGCATCCCCCTACGCGACCTGGGCCTGCCCGCAGACGTGGCTGGAGGACTTCGATGCCGATCTCGAACGATTCGACGTGCCGACGCTGATCCTTCACGGAACCGCGGACCGCATCCTGTCCATCGACGGGCAGGGACTGCGCGCCCACGAGGCGCTGCCGGCGGCCCGCTACGTGGAGATCGACGGAGGGCCGCACATCAACCCTGTCACTCACACGGCGGAAGTGAATCAGGAACTGCTCCGGTTCCTGGTGGACCCGTCGTAGCGGAATGACCCTTTCGGTCCGGATCGGCCACCTGACCCGGCCTGGTCCAGAACTCCCCATCACTTCTCAACTTCGAACTACCCTCAATCGAACGGAATTCTCATGGTTACTGTGATCCTCGTCCATGGTGCATTCGCCGATTCCGACAGCTGGAACGGCGTAATCACCCCGCTGAGTGACGACGGCCATCGCATCATCGCTTACGCCAACCCCCTCCGCGGTATCGTCAGCGACGCCGCTCCACTGGTCGACCTCATCACGACGCTGGATGGCCCGGTCCTGCTCGTCGGGCATTCCTACGGCGGTGCCGTTATCACCGGAGTCGACGCCGGGGCAGGTGACATCATTGGCGCGGTCTACGTCGCCGGTTTTGCCCTGCAATCCGGCGAGAGTCCGGCGACGGCATCGGCGCTCGTACCCGGATCTACCCTGGCCGACACCCTGGTCGAGGTTCCGTTGATGTCAGGTGGCGCCGACCTGTACATCGATCAGGACAAGTACTGGCAACAGTTCTGCGCGGACCTGCCGGAAGATCAGGCTGCGATGATGTCCGTCACCCAGCGCCCTGTGACCGTCGCTGCGTTGAACGATCCGCTGATTGGCGAACCTATCTGGAAGTCAGTTCCGAGCTGGTTCGTCTTCGGCGAAGAAGACCGCAACATTCCCGCCGGAGCGCACCATGCCATGGCCGACCGTGCTGGCGCACGCAGAATTGTGCAGTTCCCGGGCGCGTCCCACGTCGTCGGGATCTCCCACCCGGCGGAAGTGGTGAAGATCGTGCGAGAGGCCATCGCGTCAGCCGACTGATCACAAGCAGGAAGACGAACCACTGACTGCGGAGAGGCACCATGAATCCAGAAGCGATCGTTGGGTGGGTTGTGGTCTTCGTCTTGCTCGCCGTCACGGTCGCGGGGCTTGCCAGACGTTTTAGTTGGTCAGCGCCAGTGCTTCTCGTGGCAATCGGCGCGGGTATCTCCTTTATCCCTGGCGTGCCGACAGTGCAGCTTGAGCCGGAATTCGTTTTGTATGGAGTCGTGCCAGCGCTGCTGTTCGCCGCTGCCTTCGGGACCTCTGTCGTGGATGTGCGCGCGCGACGTGACCCCATCGTGCAACTGTCCGTCGGGCTAGTCGTTTTCACCGTTATCACCGTCGGGTGGGTCACCCACCTATTGCTGCCGACGATAGGGCTTGCGGCCGCCTTCGCGTTCGCCGCAGTCGTGTCTCCCACCGATGCCAGCGCAGTCACAGCGATAGCCGGCCGGCTCAAGCTACCCCGCCGCGTTGTGACCGTTCTCGAAGGAGAGAGCCTCCTCAACGATGCAACTGCGCTCGTACTTCTGAACACCGGCATCGCCTCGATAGTCTCGGTCACCAGCCCCGGGCACGTCGCGGCGGACCTCGCGCTCGCCATCGTGGGAGGCGTAGGAGTCGGCTTGGCAGTCGGGTGGCTGATGGCCACGATCCGAAGCCGGCTTCGAGCCCCCGTCCTCGACACCAGCCTCACTCTGATCACCCCCTACTTCGCATTCATCGCCGCCGACGCCATCCACGGGTCCGGTGTGCTCGCCGTCGTCACCTCTGCGCTCTACCTCGGATTCAGATCTCCGGAGGTGCAGTCGGCAGAGGCACGCGTCGCTGAAGCCGTCAATTGGCGCACTGCGTCGTTCCTGATCGAAAACGCCGTCTTCCTGTTCATCGGCTTGAACACGGCAGCCATAGTCCGTGGAGCGGCGACAGAACTTACCGGGTGGGGCACAGTAGGCGTCTGTGCGGCGGTGATCGGAACACTCTTCAGCGCCAGATTCGCATTCATTTTCGCGATGGTCGGCATCTTCAAGCACGGTACGAAGTACATGCGAACGCAGGACCTGCGCTGGAAGAACGCCACGATCATCTCCGCCGCAAATGTGCGCGGCGTCATCACCCTCGCCGCAGCGTTCCTCTTGCCACCAGAGACCCCGGGCCGATCACTATTGCAACTGATGGCATTCGTCGTGGTCGTAATATCACTATTCACCGGTCTGCTGCTCCCCCGGCTCGTCACGTTACTGAACCTGGCCCCTCCGGACGACATGAGGGAGCACTCCGCCTGGGAGGAATTGATGGCTCAGGCCCAGGCCCGCGGGCTCGAACGTCTCGAGGTCGAGGTAACTGACCGCGACCATGCCCGCGTTGTGGATCAGTTGCGCGTCAACGCAACCCTCATCACAGACTCGATACTCCTCGAGACCGATCAGAACGAAAAATTGCTGATGACCTATCAGCGGCTTCGGCAGGTCATGATTCGGGCGGAACGCCAGTACGTCATCTCAGCGAGGAGGCAACACCTGTTCCCAGAGAGTGTGGTCGCCGCGGCGCTGCGGTCCATCGACATCGAGGAGCTGTCCTTGCGCGCCGCGCCTGTGCTCGACGAAATCGAAAGATCTCCCCGTTCAGATTGGGGTGAGCGGATGCCTCGTCGTCGAGGCCGCAGTGGTCCGAAACGGTCACGATCGGAAGGAGTCGACCGATGAGTCGTCAGTACGGCTGTATCGCTTTCACCAATGATGTCCGCCGAGTGCAGAAGGACTACGGCAGCGCCGAGTTCTACGCTCGGATGGCCCGCGAAGGGCACAACAACGCCCAGGTCGATGCGCTAGGAGCACGAGAAGTGAGCTTCCTGGAGGAACGCGACGGGTTTTACGTGTCGACAGTGAGCCAGACGGGTTGGCCTTATGTGCAGTTCCGGGGAGGGCCACCCGGATTCGTTTCCGTTCTGGACGAACACACGATTGCATGGCCCGAGTACAGAGGCAATCTGCAACACGTCTCCACCGGCAATCTGGCCGGTGGCGATCGTGTCGCTCTTATCGCCGTCGACTACCCGGATCGGCGGAGACTGAAACTATTCGGGATGGCGCGAGTTGTCCGGGCAGAAGATGACCCTGCCCTCATCTCGTCGCTCAGAACCCCGGGTTACGACGCTCTCATAGAAGCCGGCATTGTCGTCGCTGTGACCGCGTTCGACTGGAATTGCCCTCAACACATCCCACAACGATTCACCACAGAACAGGTTGAGAAACTGATCGCTCCATTCCGGGAACGCATCCACGCACTGGAGGCGCAGATCGCTGACTCTGCAACGCTGGCCCTGGAATGAAGCTGCCCCCGGTGCTGCTTTGCGCGGATGGGCCCGCGCAAAAGCCGAGAGCGACGTCATGAAAGAGTCCCGAATCCAATGCGAAACGGCTCAGGCCCGCCGATGATCGAGGGATCTGTCCATCCGCCCGGGCGTCGAATTCCGGCGAACCATACGATTTTTGAGCGTCGCTCAAAGCACACCGTGGTGATGGGCCTTTCAGTATTGGTTGTCGACGATGATGAAGGGTTCCGCGGATTGGCGAGAAGAATCCTGACCGAATGCGGCTATCGCGTCGAGGGCGAGGCGCGTAATGTATCGGATGCGCTCACGCAAATGGCGCGCCACAGGACGGACGTCGTCCTCCTCGATGTCGGGTTGCCCGACGGAGACGGACTCGAGTTGAGCAGGCTGATCACCACACCGCCCTCGACCGTCCGCGTCGTCCTCGTCTCGGCTGACTGCGATGCCACATCCGCGCACGACGCGACCGACGCGGGAGCGACCGGTTTCGTCCCCAAGAGCGAGCTGTCGTGCGGAGTTCTTACCGCCTTACTTCACACCGGCTGAGGTGCGATGGACACTTCGGTGGCTCACCCGATACGGGTCTCGGTAGGGGAAGACGACCTACTTCTCCGAAAGGGTATAGTTCGCGTTCTCGGCGACGCTGGACTCGAAGTAGTTGCGGAAACTGGAGACGCGGCCGAGCTGCTCAACGTCACACTGGCCTACCGTCCGGACGTGGCCGTCGTCGACATCAGAATGCCTCCTCATGATCACGGAGATGACGGACTCAGGGCTGCGATCGAACTCCGACATCGACTTCCGGAGATGGGGGTGATGGTCCTGACTCAATACGACGACCCCGAGTATGCACTTGCCCTGATCAACGACCGAGCGGAGGGTGCCGGCTACCTTCTGAAGGAGCGCGTCGGAGACGTCCATGAATTCACGGAAGCGGTCATCCGCGTGGCGCACGGGGGAAGTGCTCTCGACCCCGCCATAGTCGCCCGAATGATGCGTCCGCGCAGAGTTCCGGAGTCGCTCGCGCGTCTTACCGACCGCGAACTTGCCGTCCTGAAAGCGATGGCTGGGGGCCAGTCGAATTTCGGCATCGCAAAAACCCTCCTCGTCAGCAACGCGGCGGTCGAAAAGCACGTCACGTCGATCTTCCGAAAGCTGGACCTCGCCCCGGAGGCGACTGGCCATCGACGGGTGCAGGCAGTCTTACGCTTCTTCACTACTCAAGGGACTTAGCCAGTGGATTCTGCCGACAGGATGCCGCCTTCCGTCGGTCACGTGACCCCCCTCACCCCGCTGAGAGAGCTCGAGCTTCGACGACTCGTAGACGAAGAGCAATCACTCCGGAATGTCGCAACGCTCCTTGCCGCCTCCGGGCCCACCGAAGACATCCTCACCACCATCTGCCGCGAGGCCTCGGCCTTGCTCGATGGCCAGGAAGTCAGCCTGCTCCGGTTTGAAGAAGACGACACTGTGGTCTGCGTCGCCACCCATAACGGCCCGATACCACCCGGCGTTCGAGCAACTTACGGCCCGGGTTCAGTCCCTGAACGGGTGGGAACGACCAGAGCGCCGGTGCGTGCCGACGACATGGAGGAGTGGTCGGATAAAGATCTGGTTCGCCCCTTCGGCATCCGGGCCGTCGTCGCTGTCCCAGTTTTCGTCGAGGGTGCGGTCTGGGGAATGTGCTCGGCGAGTTCGCAAACCGGACCGCTCTCCCCTCGCACCGAAGCCCGGTTGGCCGGTTTCGCGCAACTGACATGGGCGGCAGTCGCTCACACTGAGGCTCGCGAGAGCCTGAGGCGACTGGCGGATGAACAAGCTGCGCTCCGGGGTGTTGCTGAGCTGGTGGCTCGCGAATCTCCCCTCCCGAATGTATTCCAGGCCGTCGTCGAAGCGGCTGCCCGGGTCTACGAGGCTGAGGTTCTACTCGCCGAAGGAGATGAGAAGCAACCGACCGGACAACGAACGCTCGCACATGCAGGGAATTCCCCCGAGACCGAATCCCGCATCGCTCGAGTCCCAATCCTGATCGACGACGAAGCATGGGGAACACTTCAGGTGACATTGCCCGCTTCGTTCGGGCATATAACGGAGGAACATCTCAAGGCATTCGCTGACCTCGCCGCGGCGGCAATCTCGAACGCCGACCATCGGGAGAAACTCACAGAGTCTCGCGCCCGCGTCATCGCAGCAGCGGACGAAGCCCGGCGGCGACTGCAACGCGACGTCCACGACGGCGCCCAGCAGCGCCTGATCCATGCCATCATCACCCTCAAGCTCGCCCGGGACGCCGCTGAAGAAGACCTCAGCGAACTTCTCACCGAGGCGCTGGCGAACGCCGAAGAAGCCAACCGACAGCTCCGAGACGTGGTCCGTGGGATCCTGCCCGCGTCACTCACTCGCGGCGGGCTCGCGGCCGGAATACGCTCGCTCGCCGTCGACACCGGACTATGCGTTGATCTGGACCTCAACATCCCTCGTCTGCCGACCAGCATCGAAACCACGGGCTACTTCACCGTCGCTGAGGCGATCACGAATGCGACCAAGCATGCTCACGCAAGTCGGATTCGAGTGTCTGGAAAAATCTCGGACTTCAACGAACTGATCCTGATCGTCGAAGACGATGGTGTCGGCGGCGCCGAACTTCTGCGAGGAACCGGGCTCTTAGGACTTAGCGATCGGATCGAAGCTAGTCACGGCGTACTAACCATCACCAGCCCAGCGGGTAGAGGTACTCGCGTCACTGCAAGCATTCCCGTGCCCGGTAGCGCTGACTGAGCGGATTACGTGCGAATTGTGGGCAATTGTGGGCAAATGCGCCAACAAATTAATGCGATATAGGCTTTGATCAGCATTTTTAGTGCGGAGGGCTAGGGATTCGAACCCTAGAGACATTTCTGCCCACCAGTTTTCAAGACTGGCTCCATCGGCCGCTCGGACAGCCCTCCTGAAGTACGGATCGAGCTTAGCCGACAGGCCGACCGGCGCGGCCCGGCGCGGCTGGCTCAGCACGACGCGGCTCAGCACGGCATCCGGTATCCATTCGACTCGGGAGACGATGCCGGTTTCGAGGCTCACAGGTCGCATCTACTCCCGACTCGTTTACGAGAGGGCGCCTAAAGAAGAATGCGCCCGCGCGCCCACACCGGGGCGAGACTCAGAACGTCCGGAACAGCTCCGCGATGCCGTCGTCGAGATCCGAGAGAGTGACCTCATTCGCGACGGCGAGCACCTCGTCCGGGGCCTGGCCCATCGCGACCCCGCGGCCCTCGCCGGAAGCCCAGCGCAGCATGTCGATGTCGTTGCGTCCATCGCCCACCGCGATCACCCGCGAGCGCGGGATGTCGAGCCACTCGCGCACCCGCTCCAGGGCGGTCGCCTTGTTGACGCCGTCCGGAGCGATGTCGAGCCAGGCCGTCCAGCCCACGTTGTAGGTGACCTTGTGCAGCCCCATCTTCTCCACGATGGAGAGGAAGTCCTCGATCTGGTGCTCTGGCGAAATGACGACGACGCGTGTCGCCAGGTGTGCGCCGAGCTGCTCGAACGGCACCTGCTCGCTCGTGGCCCCGAGGGCCGAGTCGGGAAAAGAGCCGGTGTAGCGGTAGAAGCCCTCCTCGTCTTCCACCGCGTAGCTCGCACCTCCGAGGCTCTCGCGGATGGTGGCGAGCACCTCGGTCGGATCGAACGCGTCGACGGCGATGCGGGAATAGCCGCTGGGGGCCTCGGCATCGCGTCCGAGGGTGATCGCGCCGTTGGAGCAGACCACGTAGTGGGGGGTCAGCTGGAACTGCTCCAGCACCGGAAGGGTCATCGACACCGATCGTCCGGTGGCGAGCATCACCTCGTGGCCGGCATCGCGCACGCGCTGAACCTCGGCGATCACCTCCTCGGAGACGACGCCGTCCTCGCGCATCAGGGTGCCGTCGATGTCGAGCGCGACCAGCCAGGGCTCCGTCACGCGACCGGCTCCATCAATTCGAGGCCGCCGAGGTACGGCTGGAGGGCGGGCGGCACGCGCACCGAGCCATCCGACTGCTGGTGGGTCTCGAGAATGGCGACGAGCCAGCGGGTGGTGGCCAGCGTGCCATTGAGGGTGGCGACCGGCGTGGTCTTGCCCGATTCGAGGCGGTAACGGATGTCGAGGCGCCTGGCCTGGAAGGTGGTGCAGTTGCTCGTGGACGTGAGTTCCCGATACTCGCCCTGAGTGGGCACCCAGGCTTCGATGTCGAACTTGCGGGCGGCGCTGGATCCGAGATCCCCGGCAGCCACATCGATCACCCGATAGCTGAGGCCGCACGCCTGCAGCATGGACTCCTGGAACGAGACGAGCCTCTCGTGCTCGGCTTCGGCATTCTCCGGCAGCACGTAACTGAACATCTCGAGCTTGTTGAACTGGTGCACGCGCAGGATGCCGCGGGTATCGCGGCCGCCCGAACCGGCTTCGCGGCGATAACAGGTGGACCAGCCGGCGTAGCGGGCGGGGCCGGCGGAGAGGTCGACGATCTCATCGGAGTGGAATCCGGCGAGCGCCACCTCGCTGGTTCCGGTGAGATAGAGGTCGTCGGCGGGGAGGTAGTAGATCTCGTCGGAGTGGGCGCCGAGGAATCCGGTGCCGTCCATGATCTCCGGCCGCACCAGAGTCGGGGTGATGAGCGGCTCGAAGCCCTCGGACAGCGCCTTGTCGAGGGCCAGGTTCATCAGCGCGATCTCGAGGCGCGCGCCGATGCCGCGCAGGAAGTAGAAGCGGCTGCCCGAGACCTTGGCGCCGCGAGTCATGTCGATGGCGCGGAGCTTCTCACCGAGCTCGAGGTGATCCCGCGGCTCGAAGTCGAACACCGGCTTGTCGCCGACCTCCCGAAGGGTGACGAAGTTCTCTTCGCCACCGGCCGGTACGCCGTCGATGATGGGGTTGGCGATGCCGCGAACCGAGCGGGTGAATTCCGCTTCGGCATCCGCCGCCACCTGGGCGAGTTCCTTCACGCGGGCGGCGAGCCCCTGGGCCTCGCCAAGCAGCCGGGTCTTCTCCTCCCCTGTCGCCTGGGCGACCTGCTTGCCCAGGGTCTTCTGAGTCGCCCGAAGGCTCTCCGACTCGGAGATGGCGGACCGTCGCTTCACATCGGCGTCCACGGCCACGTCGACGAGCCCGTCGGACTCACCTCGCGCCCGTTGCGATGCCTTGAAAACCTCGGGATTGTCACGGAGAAGCTGCGGATCAATCACCCCTCCAGTCTATTGAGCAATGCCGTACCGTAGAGCACGTGACCGCCGCCCCGCAGCCCGAAGACCACCACGCCGCCGTCATCTACAACCCGATCAAGGTGGACCTGGCGAAGCTGGAAGCGCATGTCGCCGAGGCCGAGGCGGCTGCCGGCTGGGGCACGACCCAGTGGTACTCCACTTCGGTTGAGGATGCCGGGCAGAGCGTGACGAAGACGGCGCTCGACCAGGGCGCCGCCGTCGTGCTCGCCGCCGGCGGGGACGGCACCGTCCGCGCAGTGGCCGAGGCCCTGCGTGACTCGGGGGTACCGATCGCTCTCATCCCCTCTGGCACCGGCAATCTACTCGCCCGCAACCTCGAGCTGACCCTCACCGACCAGGCGGCGTCGATCAGTGCCGCGTTCACCGGGATCGACCGCCAGATCGACCTCGGGATCGCCGAGATCAAACGGGCCGACGGCACTTCGGAAGAGCACGCCTTCCTCGTGATGGCGGGCCTCGGCCTCGATGCGAAGATGATCGCGCTCACGAACCCCAAGCTCAAGAAGGCGGTCGGATGGCTCGCCTACATCGATGCCGGAGTGCGCGCCCTGCCCGACCTCAAGCCCGTGAAGTTGCGCTTCAGCATCGACGGGGCGCCGGAGCGCACGACGAGCGTTCACACGATCATCGTCGGCAATTGCGGCGCCCTGCCCGGAGGCATCCTTCTGATGCCGGAGGCGAAGCCCGACGACGGCGTGCTCGACATCGCCGCGCTCAAGCCGAGCGGGCCATTCGGCTGGGTCAAGGTGTGGAACAAGGTGGCCTGGGAGAACGGCGTGCTGCGCAAGAGCGCGCTCGGCCGGTCGATCATCGACCTGACCACGGATGTGAAAGACGTGCTCTACGCGACCGGCAAAGACCTGCGGATGACGGTGGAGCAGCCCCAGGAGTTCCAGCTCGACGGCGACGAGTTCGGCGAGGCGAAGTCCGTGCACGCGTGGGTGGACCCGGGAGCGCTCACGGTGAAGGTTCCGGCGTAGATTCTTCGTCGTCGGGGGATGCTCCGGTCCATCGAACGGCTCGCACGAAGAGGAGTCCGGCGGTCGAGGCCAGGCAGACGAGAGCGAAGATCGACGCCGCCGAGGACGCGATCTGCGCCAAGACCACCGGCCAGGGCACCGCGGAGTCGGTGTTGCTGAAGCTCTGCGGAGAATCGGCGTTGTACCAGCACAGTGCGATGGCGGCCACAAAGAGGATCCCGATGCTCACGATGAGCACGCGTTCCCCGCCTCTCATGGGCGCCGGTGCCTCCGCACCGCGAGCCAGAATGCGTAGCCGACCAGGGAGGCCAAGCCGACAGTGATGAGCGGAGGACCAAAGACGTAGGACAACACGACGGTGAGTCGCCTCTCGACGGAATTGTCGGGCGCCAAGGCGCCGGAGTACGACCAGACGAACTGGGAGACAAGCAGCCAGGCGCCGAACCCGATGAACCCGATCGCAACAACCGGGATCGCGAGCACGTAGGGGTTTCGACGCCGCTGAGCCTCCTCCGGCTCGGCGATGTCCGGAGCGGAGACCGGCGCGTCGGGCGCGACCCCGGATTCGACCGGCATGGTCGCGATGGGCGGCATCCCGACCTTGTCCGGCTCATCCACTCGCGGTGTAGCGACGAGAGGGACCGGCGCCGCTGCCCCGCGATAGCCGCGCTGGAACTCCGCCCGGTAGCGAGGGTCCATCGACGGTGATTCGCTCTCCATGCCCCCATCATGCTCGATTCTCGAGAGTTCGTCACTACGCCGTGCCGTGACTACTGCGCCGTCCGGCCTAGGCGAGCAGCGATGGGCTCGCCACCCGCTCCGGATGCAGCAGACGCGCCAGCACGACGGCCGCCCCGGCCACCCCGAGGAACAGCGACACACTCCCCTCCGCGCGCACCCCGGACGGCCACTCGAGCGGATCGGCCGGAAGGGCGCCGACGATCGTCTCGGCGAATCGACGGGCGGCCTCGAGGTGCCGGGGCGCTCCGCGCTCCGCGGCGAGCACGAGCACGTCGAGCGAGGCGCCGAGCCCGTGGCAGAGGGTAAGGCCGCCGAGCAGTGCGGCATCCCCGAATCGCGGGACTGATGCCGCTGCCCGGGCCAGCTCCGTTCCGCAGGCCTGCACCGCAGCCTCCGCCTCCGCACGCACGGAGGTCGCGACCGAGCCGAGGTCGAGCCCGGCGTCTTCGAGCTGCAACAACCGCAGTCGCGTCGCGCCGATGCCGGCGCCACCGTGGCACCACATCGTCGGGAAGCCGGCCTCGTCGCTGCGAAGGTCCGGCCAGCCCCCGGCGATCGGGTCGAACCATGCGGCCTCCCAGCGCAGGGTGTCCCGCAACAGTGGGAGGGCGACATCCGCAGTGCGTTCGTCGCTGAACGCGGCCTCGGCGAGCGCGAGCGCGATGCCGCTGTTGCCGTGCGCGAGACCGAGCAGCGGGCGGGCGGCGCGGTCGTCGATCGCGAGCGGATCCGCCCAGCACACGCCCACCGGATGCCGGGTGGCGCGGGCGGCGAGAAGGGTGACGGCATCGGAGGTGCGAGATCCGAGACTACGGGACTGAGCGAGAAGGAGCCCGGCGAGTCCGCTCGTCAGGTCGGTCGCCGGCACGTCGGTGCTCGCCTTCGCGAGGGCGTTGCCAGCACCACCGGCCCCACCGGCACTCTCCGCCGCCAGCACCACGCCGGTCGCACTGTCGAGCAGTCCGCCGAACGGCTGCCCGTCGACCGCACGCAGCGCCGAGGCCGCGGCTCGGTGCGCGAGGTCGGCGAGGTCACTGCGGTCGGTCGCTCTGGCGAGCTGGGCCAGCGCCCACGCCACCCCGGCATCCCCGTCATAGAGGTTCGTGCGGCCGCCGACGAGGTGGGCGGGACTTCCCTGCGTATCCAGCTCCCAGCTGAGCCACCCGACCCGGGTGCCGTCGTCGATCACGGTCGAGAGGAGGGCGTCGATGCAGCCGTCGAGAGCCGCCTCCAGAATCGCGCTCACGGTCCCACCTCTTCGGCGACAACCGCAGCAGGAACGGCCCGGCGATGCGGATGCGACGGATCCAGGCCCGCCCGCACGAAGGCTGTCTCGACCGCGGCGAGCGGGTAGTCCACCGCGTCGATGAGGGCACGGGCCACCAGCGCACACCGCTCCTCCCCGAAGCTGAGGCCGTTCGCCGGATCCTCCGACCAGCTGATGCCCGGGGCGATCCACTCGGTGAAGGGAGGTCCGGGCACCCAGCGCACGAGGCCCTGCGCCCGCTCGGCGAGCAAGGAGCGCAGGTCGACTTCCGCGTCTCCGAGATAGACGACCACGGCATCCGCGCGGTTGATCGAGTACGGGTCGATGCCCGCCTTGAACATCCAGGGGGTGCGCGCGGTCGCGAGCACTCCGGACAGTGCGGCGACAAGGTCGGGGAGGAGCTCGAGCTGAGGTGCGAGATACAGCCGGGACAGCCCGGGGCCGACGGTGCGCGGATCCCAGCCCCCGCCCCAGGTGCGCCACCACCCGTTCGCGACGGCGGCGCCGAACCGGGACAGCACCGTGAGGTGTTCGCCGACCGTCGGGATCAGGCCGAAGTCCGGTGACCCGTCGGCGTGGAGGTATTCGCCCCGGGTCGCCGCGTGCAGGGACCCATCGTCGCGACGCACCACCGCGATTCCGGCGGCTCCGCGGCGGACGACCGTGGAGTCGGTGACCAGTCGGGTGCCGGCGTGCGCCTCCCTCAGCATTCCGGCGAGGGGTGGCCAGCTCGGATCGACCACTTGCGTCTCACCGACCGGCGCCGCGTACCAACCGCCGTAGAGAGCCCCCGCCAGGTCTTCGGCGGAGAGGCTCGGAGTCTCGACGAGGAGGTCGAGGCCGAGTCGGATGCCCCGCTCCAGCCGGGCGCGAAGGTCGGGTGGGAACGACGCGGTCACGGCGCCACCGCCGCCGTACTCGAGGGTAGCGCCGTGCTCGAGGCTGCCGCCGCGCCTATCGGCAAGTCGGCGGCGTGTGCCCGCGCCCGGTCGAGCCAGGCGTCGACCTCTGCGGAGACGTCGTCGTGGGGCTGGGGCATCGCGGGGTGTCGTGCGGCCCACCCCGGGGCCATGGCCACCTGCCACGCGGTGAGAAGGGCGCGGACGCAGGCGAGCGCCGGATCGATCAGCCCACTCCCTCCGCCGGCGCGGTAGGCCCCGGCCAGGGCATCACCCGCGGCGGACGCGGTCGCCTCGTCGTACGCGAGCGACTGCACCATCGTGACGGCGCAGACGAGATCCCAGGACGGATCCCCCCGCCCCCCGGCTTCGAAGTCGATGAGAGTCAGACCGATCTCGTCGCCCGCGGGAGACGCGACGACGAGATTGCCGGCCGACAGGTCGCCATGGATGAGGTGGTCGCGCGTCCAGTTCGCCGCGGCGACGCGGAGAGCTCCGCGGATCACCGGCTCGGCCAGCGCGGCGAGCACGGAGTGAAGGGTGGCCGAGCCATCCGTCGCCATCGACGGCGGAAGCGAGTCCGGTTCGAGGGCCCACGGCCGAGGGGCGTTCGGGCACCCCTCGGCCAGGGCGGTCAGGTGCAGCTCGGCGAGCGCCGCGCCGGTCGCCCGAGCCGCGGCGATCAGCGACAACGGGTCCTGGGCGAATCCGGCGAGGTCGGTGCCGGGCACGGCGACCGTCCAGAGGCCCGGACCGAGCACGGCGAGCAGGCGGGGCGCGAACCGGCGACCCTGCAGCATCCGCAGCACCGCCCGTTCGTTTTCGATCGCGTCGTCGCCGTCGAGCTGCGAGGCGAGGCCGCGCTGCTTGACGAAGACGACCGGGACGTCGTGCCTGTCGAACCGGTGAACGACGTTGCTCCGGGACTGGGGCACGACGGTGACCGATCCGTCCAGCACGTCTGAGGCGTGGAGGAGCCCGGATCGGATCGCCGCGGCCGCGAGTCCCGGAGCGGTGGTCATTCCGTGCCCTCGTCCGACAGGTCCTCGAGTGCCGCGAGGTACCCGGCCCAATAGGTGGTGTCGTCCGGGAACTCCCCGGTCGAGTACTGCCCGGCATCGGGGTCGGAGTAGTCGGCCTGGAAGCCGGGAATCCGTCCCCCCGGGATCTCGATCGGCCCACCGGGGTTGAACGGATCGAAGGGATCGTTGCACGCCCGCGAGAAGATCGGGCCGGGCGGGCAGGCCGGGCGGCTATAAACCACCTCGCAGATCGGGGTGCGGGTGATCCGGCAGGTGATCGGCCTCGTCGGGAGGCAGATCACGGACCGCGTGACCCGGCACAGCAGCGGTGACCGAGTGAGGCAGGTGGTGATCACCCGGGTCGGGCAGAGCACCGGGATCCGGGTCGGCGGCAGGGAGATGATGCGCACGATCAGGTCGACGCCCATCGTGTCGAGCGCCGTCGCGATCGGGTTCGCGAAGGTCATCGAGCCATCGTTGGAGCCCGCGAAGAGCAGGCCCACGACATGCCGGCTCGCGTTCACGACCATCGATCCGGAGTCGCCGTGGTCCGAAAACCGCGTCGATTTGGTCGTGTCCGTGTTGATTCGCAGCTGGTGCTTCAGCGTTCGCACACCGATAGCTCCGCCGTAGTTGACGCTCGCGGTGAAGTCGGTCGATGCGACACTGCCGTAGGTGAGCTCGGTCGTGCGGCCGCGCTTGCGCACCGGCTGCCCGACGATGGCGGTCGCCTGCCCTGCCACGTTTCCGATGTCTCGGATGCTCGGCTCCCAGGCCTTCCCGGCGTCGAGGGCGACGACCGCGGCATCCACCTGGTCCGTGAGCGAGCCGCGGGCGAGGCTGCCGAACTGCACCGCGGATCCTCCCCCGTCCGGGATGGAGGGCTGCACCATCCGGTCCCCGGCGGTCCAGGTGTTGTCGAGACAGGCCACGTGGAAGTTGGTGAGCGCCATGGTGGCCCCCGATGCGCGGTCGCGCACGAGTGCGCCAAGGGTGCCGGAGAAGACGTACTGTCCGCTCGTCGGCACATCCGGTGGGTCGAGGTTGATGCTGCGCACCGGCCCCATGCTGATGCCACCGGTAAGCGTCGGATAGACCGTGGCATCCACGAACGCGGATCCGTCCGCGAGCTCGCGGGCGGGCTGCAGTTCAATTGTCAGCTCCTTGACATCCGTCTTGATGCCGTCGATCTCGGAGGGAATGAGCTGGTCCTTGGGCAGCGAGCTCTTCGGCTTCTTCCTGTCGACGTAGACGACGATGCTGAGCTCGCCGGTGTTCACCCCTTTCGACACCTTGTGGCCGATGTCGACGGCGACGACACCCGGCTGGGCGATCAGCGCGTCTTCGACTCGCTCCTTCACCGGGCGGATGGCCGCTCGGGCTTCGTTCTCTGGCTCGGGCGCCATGAGTCACTCCTCCATACGGGCGGCCCCACGGGTTGGAGTCGCTACCAGTACAAGAGGACGAAACCGGCGGTGAGATACCTCGCCGCCGAAGATACCCGGATGGCTTAGGACTCGAGCGACTCGAGCCACTCGCGGGCGGCGGTGAAGGCCCGATCGTCGTAGCGCGGAGTCACCGTGATGGCCAGTTTGTCGGCGCGGGGATACGACCCGAGGAAGGTCACGTTCGGGCTGAATCGTTTGAGCCCGAGCAGGGCATCCGCCACCCGTTCGTCATGGAGGTGGCCGTCGAGGTCGATCACGAAACGGTAGCGCCCGAGGGCGTCGCCGATCGGGCGGGAGGCGAGCAGGCTCATGTTGACCCCGCGGGTGGCGAACTGCTCGAGCATCTCGAGCAACCGCCCGGCCGTGTCATCCGGCAACTCCACGATCACGCTGGTCTTGTCCGAGCCGGTGGGCGCCGGCAGCCGGGTCGTGCGGCTCACGAGCACGAAGCGGGTGACGGCATGGGGGTTGTCGCCGATCTCGCGGGCGAGAACCTCGAGCGGGTAGTGGTCGGTGATCCCGGGAGGCGCGATCGCGGCATCCGCCGTCGTGTCCGACAGCAGGGAGGCCGCAGCGGCGACGTTGGAGGTGGCCGGAAGGTGACCGTGCTCCGGCAGGGTCGCGTCGAGCCAGAGGTGGCACTGTGCGTAGGCGACCGGATGCGCGTTGACGACCCGCACATCCTGCAAGCGGGTGCCGGGCCGCGCCACGAGCACGAAATTCACCGGCACGAGGTACTCGCCGATGATGCGCAGGTTGGGGATGCTGGCGAGCGCATCCTGACTCGCACTCACCCCGCCTTCGATCGAGTTCTCGATCGCGATCATCGCCGCGGTACTGCGCCCCGAGACGACGTCGTCGAGGGCCTGGCCGACGTTGTTGACCGGCTGCCAGGTCTTGCCCGCGGCATCCACAACCTGGGCGAGCGCGGCCTCGGTGAAGGTGCCAGCGGGGCCAAGGTACGAGTAGGTGTCGTCGGCGTTCGTCGGATGCGGCATAGCGCCGAGCTTATTGGCTCGCCCCCGGGCGTGACTCCTGCGGCCTGAGGGATGACGGCGAGTCAGCCTCGCGATAGGGGGCGAGCCGCCGGGCGCCACAAATATTGCCGGAGTTATGCGAAGAGAATCTGACCAGAAGGCCGCCGGATGACAGACTTGGCGCATGAATGCACGCGCCGGCCAGCCCGCCCAGGAATCCGATCTCGTCGACCTCACCGCGCTTCACGCGGCGTATTACGAACTCGTGCCGGATGTGAGCATCGCCGAGCAGAAGGTGGTGTTCGGCACCTCCGGGCATCGCGGCTCCAGTCTCGACAGCGCGTTCAACGAGACGCACATCGCGGCGATCACCCAGGCGATCGTTGAGTACCGTGCCGGCCAGGGCATCACCGGGCCGCTCTTCATCGGCGGGGACACCCACGCGCTCAGCCGCCCGGCTCAGACGACCGCCCTCGAGGTACTGGTCGCCAATGGCATCGACGCGCTCGTCGACGAGTTCGACGACTTCGTGCCGACGCCTGCGCTCAGCCACGCGATCATCAAGTACAACGCCTCCGGACCGGCCGCCAAGGCCGATGGCATCGTCGTGACCCCGAGTCACAACCCGCCCCGCGACGGCGGCTTCAAGTACAACCCGCCCCACGGCGGACCGGCCGACAGCGACGCCACCAACTGGATCGCGAACCGCGCCAACGAGATCATCGCCGAGGGCAGCCACGCCGTGAAGCGAGCCGAGCCATCCGGCGTCGGCACTTACGACTACCGCGGCAACTACGTGAACGACCTCGAGAACATCATCGATGTCGAAGCGATCAAGAAGGCGGGGGTGCACATCGGTGCGGATCCGCTCGGGGGCGCGAGCGTGCATTACTGGAGCGCGATCGCCGAACGCTACGGACTGGACCTCACGGTGGTCAATCCCGGGGTCGACCCGCAGTGGGGATTCATGACCCTGGACTGGGATGGCAAGATCCGCATGGACCCGTCCTCGGCATCCGTGATGGCGAGCGTGCTCGTGCACAAGGACGACTACGACGTGGTCACCGGCAACGACGCCGACGCCGACCGGCACGGCATCGTGACCCCGGATGGCGGGCTCATGAACCCCAACCACTACCTGGCCGTCGCGATCCAGTATCTCTACAGCCACCGGCCACAGTGGAGTCCGGATGCCGCGATCGGCAAGACCCTGGTCTCGAGCTCGATGATCGACCTCGTCGCCGACTCGATCGGTCGCCGCCTCTGGGAGGTGCCGGTGGGCTTCAAGTGGTTCGTGCCCGGACTCGTCGACGGATCCGTCGCCTTCGGCGGCGAGGAGTCGGCCGGGGCGAGCTTCCTGCGCAAGGACGGCACGGTGTGGACCACTGACAAGGACGGCATCCTGCTCGCGCTTCTCGCGAGCGAGATCATCGCCGTCACCGGCAAGTCCCCGAGCCAGCTCTATACCGAGCTCACCGAGAAGTACGGTTCGCCCGCCTACGAGCGGGTGGATGCCGTGGCCAGCAAGGCGCAGAAGGCCGCGCTCGGCAAGCTGAACGGCTCTGCGATCGAGGCGACGGAACTCGCCGGCGAGCCGATCATCGCGAAGCTCAGCGAGGCTCCGGGCAATGGTGCCGCGATCGGTGGGGTCAAGGTCGTGACGGAGCACGCGTGGTTCGCCGCCCGGCCGAGCGGCACGGAGGACGTGTACAAGATCTATGCCGAGTCGTTCCTCGGAGCAGAGCACCTCAAGCGGGTGCAGGCCGAGGCGAAGACCATCGTGGATGCGGCGCTGGGCGGCTGATTCCAGACCACCCGGTGTCGCGGCTGGGGCCTGGGCCCGGACTCGGGTCTGAGCCCGAGCCGGAGCCGGGGCGAAGCCGGGTCTCGATGCGGCCGCGGGCGGCTCAGTCGACCAGCGGAGCTCACTCGACCAGCGGAGCTCACTCGACCAGCGAGACCTACGGCGCGTAGGTCGGGGCGGCCGGCAGTGCGAAGAACTCCTCGAGCGTGGTGACACCGGTGCGCTTCATCTCTGTCGCGAGCGCGACACCGACGTAGCGGAAATGCCACGGTTCGTAGATGTATCCGGTCACCGCCGTCTTGTCTGCGGGGTACCGCAGCACGAAGCCGAACCGATAGGCGTTGGCCGCGAGCCAGGCTCCCTGGGGAGTCTGGCCGAAGCAGGCTGCGAGTGCGCAGGTGAGCGGCACGGCGCTGATGTCGGCAGCCAGCCCCGTCTGGTGCTCACTGAAGCCGGGCCGGGCACTCTGCGAATCCGCGCCGGCCTTGCCCGCGCTGGCCACGTAGCCGTTGTAGACCTTCACCTGCACGGTGTAGGAGCGGTAGGCGCTCTGCAGCTGCATCCCTCCGGCGCCCTCTGCTTTCGCCGCGGCGAACATGGTGACGATGGCGTTGGCGGCTTCGGCGCGAAGGGTGGGCGGATTCAGGTGCTGCACCGGGGTCTCGATGAGGTCCGGCGGCACGAATGTCAGGGGATTCAGCGGCCGCAGCTTGTCCGCCACCACCCAGATGCTGCTCGGGTCGTCGATCGAGAGCGCGGTCTTGTCGAAACCCGGAGGAGTCGGGGTGGGGGTCGGCGGCGTCGTCGTGACGCTCGGTTCGGGTGACGCGGGGAGAACCGACGGCGGAGTGGTCGAAACCGCCGGCGATTCGCTCGCGCAGGCCCCGAGTATCCCGGCGATCGAGAGCGCGACCAGCACCACGAGTAGTGGGCGCACCCGACGAGAAGTCACGATTCCGATAGTAACCGCGCTCCCCCCGCGGAATGGGGACGCGGATGACTTGCATGAGGCTTGCCGTGGGTGTAACTTTGCAGACCACGCAAGATTTTCTGCCACTGTTGGACGCGTGTTCCTCAGTGGCCATTTTCGTTAACTCACCCACCGCCTTAAAGATCGAGGATCCATGTCACGCGTCGACGCAGCAACCCGGGCCAAAGAGGTCCACGAGTCTGGGGGGATCATGACTCACCGCCAGATCCTCTTCGTGCTCTACGGCCTCATGGCCGGCATGTTCTTGTCCGCCCTCGACCAGACCGTGGTCGGCACCTCCATCCGCACCATCGCGGATGACCTCGATGGCCTGAGCCAGCAGGCGTGGGTGACCACCGCCTACCTGATCGTCTCGACGATCGCGACCCCGATCTACGGCAAGCTCTCCGACATCTTCGGACGCCGGCCGTTGTTCATCTTCGCGATCTCTGTGTTCATCGTCGGCTCCGTGGCCTCGGGCTTCTCGACCTCCATCCTCGAGCTCGCCGGATTCCGGGCGATCCAGGGCATCGGTGCCGGTGGCCTCATGGCGCTGCCGCTCGCCATCATGGGCGACATGCTCGCCCCCCGCGAGCGAGCAAAGTACCAGGGCTACTTCCTCGCCGTGTTCGGCATCTCGAGCGTCATCGGCCCGCTCATCGGCGGACTGTTCGCCGGGGCTCCCTACATCCTCTTCATCGACGGATGGCGCTGGGTCTTCCTGATCAACATCCCGATCGGCATCATCGCCCTCGGAATGGTGCTGCGGTTCCTTCACCTGCCGAAGCGCAGCATCAATCGCCGCGTGCGCATCGACTGGTGGGGCGCCACGACCGTGATCATGGCCGTCGCTCCCCTGCTGCTCGTCGCCGAGCAGGGCCGCGACTGGGGCTGGGCCTCCGGAGGGGCGATCGCCTGCTACATCGTCGGCGGGCTCGGAATCATCGCCTTCATCGTCGCCGAGCGGATGATGGGGGATGACGCCCTCATCCCGCTCAAGTTGTTCAGGTCGCCGACCTTCTCGGTCGCCACGATCCTGGGTGTGCTCGTCGGTTTCGGTATGTTCGGTGCGATCTCCACGGTGCCGCTCTACCTCCAGCTCGTGAAGGGGTCGACCCCGACCGAAAGTGGCTTCCAGCTGCTTCCGATGATCCTCGGTCTGATGATCTCCTCGATCGTGAGCGGCCAGCTCATCTCCCGCACGGGCCGCTACAAGATCTTCCCGATCATCGGCACCGGATTCATGGTGCTCGGCTTCCTGCTCTTCACCACCATCAAGGCCGACACGAACTATCTCGTGCTGGCCAGCGCGATGCTGCTGGTGGGTCTCGGCCTCGGCCAGCTGATGCAGACGCTCACCATCGCAAGCCAGAACTCGGTGGGACCGCGCGATATCGGTGTGGCGACCTCGTCATCCACCTTCTTCCGCCAGGTCGGCGGAACGCTCGGTGTCGCCGTGATCTTCTCGGTGGTCTTCAGCGTCGTCGGTGGGGCCATCAAGGCCAACTTCACCAACAAAGGCATCCTGCGCTCTGCCCTGGATGCGGCCCTCAACCCGGCTATCGCCAACGCACCGGCCAACAAGGGCATCATGTCGAAGATCTACGACTCGATCGTCGGTCCGATCAAGCAGAACCTGCCCGCGCAGGTCGACCTGTCGAACGCGACCCAGCGTCACCAGATCGTTGACAGCGTGCTGACGAAGATCACGCCGGGCAGCGCCGGTGGCGGAGGCGCCACCACGTCTCTCGACGGCAACACCTCATTCCTCAACAACGCCAACCACGCGCTCGCGGCACCGTTCCTCAACGGCTTCTCCGACGCGATGGTCCGCGGCTTCTGGGTGAGCCTTGTCGTCGTTCTCGCCGCGTTCATCCTCAGCTTCTTCCTCAAGGCCACACCGCTTCGCCAGAAGTCGGCCATCCAGGAGGTCGCCGATCAGGATGCCGCGATCCTCGCCACCCAGGCGGCCGAGATGATGGGCGCGCCGCTCGAGCCCGACACCAGCTCGCGTGACAGCGACGGTGGTCGACCGGGTGACGGATCGGCCGAAGACCGAGTCGGATCCGCTCCGAAGGTCTAAGACCCCGCTTCCGACGAAAGGGCGGTATCCGGCAGTCGCTGGATACCGCCCTTTCGTCGTGCGCGCTTCGAGGGCTGCCACGAAGACCCAGCGCAAATGGTCCTTCCACCAGCATTTCCGGCGGGCCGGATTTCCGTTGTTGACAGCCCACCCACTTCCTGCGTATGGTTAGCGCGTTCGCGTGGGAGCGCTCCCACGCCGCAATGTGGGAGCGCTCCCACGCGTCTCCCGCAACCCCTTCCCACGCACACAAAGGAGTGACCGTGAAACTCTCACGACGCACAACAGCCGTTGCCGCCATCGCTGGCGCAGCAGCATTCGCCCTCATCGCCACCGGATGCTCGGCCGGCGGCACCCCGGCAGCCGACTCGAGCAAGCCGATCACGCTGACCCTCGCCACCTTCAACAACTTCGGCTACAACGACGCGCTCCTCGCCGAATACCACAAGCTCCACCCGAACATCACGGTCGTGCAGAACAAGGCGGCGACCTCGGATGCTGCGCAGACCAACCTGTTCACCAAGCTCGCCGCCGGATCCGGCCTCGGTGACGTGGAGGCCGTCGACGGCGACTGGATGCCCAAGGTACGCAAGTACGGCAACAAGTTCGTCGACCTCGCCTCGAGCGACAACAAGGACCGCTACTCGAGCTGGAAGACCGCCGGCGGCGTCGCCGACGGAAAGCAGATCGGACTCGGCACAGACATCGGTCCCGAGGCCATCTGCTACCGCTCGGACCTCTTCGCGAAGGCCGGCCTGCCGACCGATCCCGATGCGGTCGCCAAGCTCCTCACGGGCGACTGGAACACGTATTACTCCGTCGGCAAGACCTTCGCCGACGCCAAGACCGGTGCCGCCTGGTTCGACTCGGCCGGGGCCACCTTCCAGGGTCTCGCCAACCAGTACAAGAACTTCTACGAGAAGAACGACGGCACGGTCATCGCCGCCACCAACCCCGACGTGAAGGCGGCTTTCGAGTCGGTGCTGAAGGCGAGCTCGACCGAGTCATCGCACCTCACCCAGTGGAGCGACGACTGGACGGCCGGCATGGCCAACGGTGCCTACGCGACGATGCTCTGCCCGGCGTGGATGCTCGGAGTGATCCAGGGCGACACCCCGAAGCTGACCGACTGGAAGATCGCCAACGTGTTTCCGAACGGGGGAGGAAACTGGGGCGGCTCGTACCTGCTCGTTCCGACGCAGGGAAAGCACACCGCCGAGGCCAAGGCTCTCGCCGACTGGATCACCGCTCCCGCCCAGCAGATCAAGGCATTCAAGGTCGCCGGTACCTTCCCCAGCCAGGTCGCGGCGTACACCGACCCGACCCTCACGGGAGCGACGAACGCGTTCTTCAACGATGCGCAGATCGGCAAGATCTACATCGATCGCGCCAACGCGGTGAAAGTGACCCCGTTCAAGGGCGCCACGTACGGATCGATCATGACCGCCGTGCAGAACGGTCTCACGCGAGTCGAGACCGGCACCCAGTCCGTCGATGACTCCTGGAACCAGGTCGTCACCGACATCAAGGCTCTCGGCTAGTCCGTCGAGCATCACCCGGGTCGCTCGCCTCCGCGGGCGACCCGGCCTCGTTCGCCACCGCACACGCAGCTAGGACTCGCTCCATGACAACCTCGACGCTCCGGGCGGCGCAACGCACCCCCCGCAGGATCGCCTTCAGCCAGAGGCTCGGCCGCTGGGACATCCGCTTCTCGCCCTATCTCTACATCTCGCCCTTCTTCCTGCTGTTCTCGGTGGTCGGCCTGTTCCCGCTGCTCTACACCGGTTGGGTGTCGCTTCACGCCTGGGATCTCATCGGCGGCCAGGGCGATTTCGTGGGCGGGGACAACTTCGTCTGGGTGCTCCAGCAGCAGAAATTCTGGATCGCCCTGCGCAACACCTTCAGCATCTTCCTGCTGTCAGCGGTGCCGCAGATCGTGGTCGCTCTCGTGATCGCCGCGGTGCTCGACACCAACCTGCGCGGCAAGACCTTCTGGCGCATGGGGGTGCTGCTGCCCTACGTCGTGATGCCGGTGGCGGTCTCCCTCATCTTCAGCAACATGTACGGCGACAAGTACGGGCTCGTGAACACCCTGCTCTCACACGTCGGGATCCAGGGCATCCCCTGGCATTCGAACCCGCTCGCCAGCCAGTTCGCCATCGCCTCCATGGTGAACTTCCGCTGGACCGGCTACAACGCCCTGATCCTGCTCGCCGGCATGCAGGCCATCCCGCGCGACTACTACGAGGCGGCGACCATCGACGGGGCCGGCGCCCTGCGGCGGTTCTTCTCGATCACCATCCCGCAGTTGCGGCCGACGCTCATCTTCGTGATCATCACCGCGACGATCGGCGGTCTCCAGATCTTCGACGAGCCTCGGCTCTTCGACCAGTACGGCACCGGGGGTGCCAACAGCCAGTGGCTCACCCTCACCATCTACCTCTACAACCTGGGCTGGGGCCAACTCAACTTCGGCCGCGCCGCTGCGGTCGCCTGGCTCCTGTTCCTGGTGATCGTGCTGATCGGGCTCATCAACCTCGCAATCACGCGCCGGATCGCCAGCAACGAAGGACGCAACTCATGACCATCTCCCCCCTCCGGCGCCGCGTCCGCCCCATCGCGATCGGACGCCCGAGCCCGATCGTCTATGTGTTCCTCGCGATCGTGATGGTCGCATCCGTCTTTCCGCTCTACTGGTCGTTCCTCATCGGCAGCGGGGACTCGTCCACGATCAACGACCCGAACATGTCGTGGTGGCCGGGCGGCAACTTCTTCGCCAACGCTGCATCGGTGATCGACAATCAGAGCGTCAACTTCTGGAAGTCGCTCGGCAACAGCGTGATCGTCTCGACTGTTGTCTCGGCATCCGTCGTCTTCTTCTCCACCCTCGCCGGCTATTCCTTTGCGAAGCTGCGGTTTCGCGCCAAGAAGGGCCTGCTGGTGTTCGTGATCGCCACGACCGCGGTGCCGACCCAGCTCGGCGTCGTGCCCCTCTTCATCGCCATGTCGGCCTTCGGCTGGACCGGCACCCTCGGCGCGGTGATCGTGCCGGCGCTGGTGAGCGCCTTCGGCGTGTTTTGGATGACGCAGTACATCGGACAGGCGCTCCCCGACGAGCTCGTGGAGGCGGGACGGATCGATGGTGCCAGCATGTTCCAGACCTTCTGGTACATCGGCCTGCCCTCCGCCCGACCGGCCGCGGCGATGCTCGCGCTCTTCACCTTCATCACCACCTGGACCAACTTCTTCTGGCCATTCATCGTGCTGAACGCGGACAATCCGACCCTGCCGGTGTCACTCGCGACGCTGCAGGCCAACTACTTCATCGACTACTCCATCGTGCTCGCCGGCGTGCTGCTGGCGACACTCCCCCTCATCGCCCTCTTCCTGATCGCCGGAAAGCAACTGGTCGCGGGCATAATGCAGGGAGCCGTAAAGGGATGACGAGCTTCGAGACGACGATCACCGAGAGGATGGCCCCCGTGACCATCAACCCCGCTGCAGAGCCCACGACCGCGCGCGCATTTCCGCAGGACTTCCTCTTCGGCGCCGCGACCGCGGCGTACCAGATCGAGGGAGCGGCCCACGAAGACGGCCGCACGGACTCCATCTGGGACGTCTTCTGCCGGGTTCCCGGTGCCGTCGTGCACGGCGACAACGGCGAAGTCGCCTGCGATCACTACCACCGCTCTGCGGACGACGTCGCGCTCATGGCCGACCTCGGACTGCAGACCTACCGCTTCTCCACCTCCTGGTCGCGCGTGCGCCCGGACGGAGGGCAGGTCAACAAGCAGGGACTTGCGTTCTACTCCAAGCTGGTGGACCAGTTGCTCGAGAAGAACATCAAACCGTGGCTCACCCTGTACCACTGGGACCTGCCGCAGGCCCTCGAGGAGAAGGGGGGTTGGGCGAATCGCGACACCGCCTGCCGGTTCGCCGAATACGCGGCGACGGTGCACGACGTGCTCGGGGACCGGGTGGATGCCTGGACCACCCTCAATGAACCGTGGTGCGCCTCCTTCCTCAGCTACATCGGCGGAGAGCACGCCCCTGGCCGCCAGGACGTGCCCGCCGGCCTCGCTGCAGCACACCACCTGCTGCTCGGCCACGGCCTGGTCGTCCAGGAGCTGCGCAAGCGCGACCCCGCGTTGCAGCTCGGCATCACGCTCAACCTCACCGTGGCCGACCCGGTGGACCCCGACGACGCCGAGGATCTCGATGCCGCCCGGCGCATCGACGGCCAGTTCAACCGGTTCTTCCTCGATCCGATCTTCCGGGGCGAGTATCCGGAGGACGTGATCCGGGATGTCGCGGGCAACGGCTTCGAGACCGTCGTGCAGCCCGGGGACCTCGGCATCATCTCGACGCCGATCGATGCCCTCGGCGTCAACTACTACCACGGCGAATTCGTGAGCGCGAAGCCGGGACTGCAGGAGACCACCACCGCCGCGCCATCCGAGCGTCCCAAACGGTCACCATTCCCCGCCGCCGACGGCGTGTACTGGCACTCGCGCGGACTTCCGCAGACCGCCATGGACTGGGATGTGCAGCCGGAGGGACTCACCCGCCTCCTTCGTCGTGTGCACGACGAATACAGCGGCCCGGCCGGCGTCGCCCTCGCGGTCACCGAGAACGGCGCGGCCTACGACGACGTCGTACTCGCGGATGGTTCGGTCGACGATGTCGACCGCCGAAGCTTCCTCACCGCGCACCTCGGTGCGATCCTCGATGCCGTCGACGACGGCGTGCCGGTGAAGGGCTACTTCTACTGGTCGCTACTCGACAACTTCGAGTGGGCATGGGGATACGACAAGCGGTTCGGGATCGTGCGGGTGGACTACGAGACCCAGGCCCGCACTCCGAAGGCCAGCGCCATCGAGTACTCGCGGATCATCGGCGAACGCGCGCTGTAGCGCATCCCGACGGTCCGCCGGCTCTGGTTAGACTTCGGGCAGATGAGTATCGCGCCCTCGGCAAGACGAGTCGTGCCGACCCTTGAGGCCGTGGCGGCAGCCGCCGGCGTGTCTCGATCCACGGTGTCGCGGGTGGTCAATGGGTCGAGCCAGGTGAGCCCCGAGGTGCTCGAGGCGGTGCAGGAGGCGATCCGCGCTCTCAACTACAGTCCCAACCGGGCGGCGCGCTCGCTCGCCAACCATCGCACCCTCGCGATCGCGCTGGTGATCCCCGAGGAGACCAGCCGCTTCTTCGGAGACCCCTACTTCGCGGCGATCGTGCAGGGGATCACGCGCGAGCTCGACAGGAGCGACTACGTTCTCACCCTGCAGCTCGCCCAGTCCCGACCGAGTGAGAAGACCATCCGCTACCTCACCGGGGGCAACGTCGACGGGGCTTTCGTGGTGTCCCACCACTCCGGCAACGAGTTTCTCGCGACGCTGCAAGACACGATTCCGGTGGTCTACAACGGACGTCCGATGCGGTTCGACGATCCGCCGGCGTATTTCGTGGATGTCGACAACGCCACCGCCGCGGCCCGGGGCACCCAATACCTGATCGATCGCGGGCGGAAGCACATCGGCATCATCGCCGGCCCGCCCGACATGCCGGCCGGGGCGGACCGGGCTGGGGGCTCCCTGCGGGCACTCTCGGCGGCGGGGCTCGCCGTCGACCGGGTCGCCTATGGCGACTTCACCCAGCTGAGTGGCGCCCGCGCCATGCGCGAGCTCCTCGACCGCTTTCCCGACACCGACTCGGTGTTCGTGGCGAGTGACCTGATGGCGACGGGTGCGGTCTCCGTGCTGAGCGAGCGCGGTCGCAGTGTGCCGGAGGATGTCGCGGTGGTGGGCTTCGATGATTCGCCGGCGGCTTCGAACGGGTCCATCCAGCTCACGACGGTTCACCAGCCCGCAGAGGCGATGGGTGCGAAGATGGCGCAGATGATGCTCAGCCTTCTGCGGGGCGAGCCCGTGGAACACCAGTGCATCATGGAGACGCACATCGTCGAGCGTGACAGCGCCTAGCCCCGAGGCTGCACGTGGCGATCGCCGGGACGACGGGGGCGATGTTTGGTGGCGAGGGGCAGGATCGCCCCGAGCTCAAGAATCGCGTTCCCGGCATTTCCCAGCGCATGCTGACGCTCACCCTGAAGAAGCTCGAGCGCGACGGACTCGTGAGCCGACAGAGCTTCGCCGAGGTGCCATCGCGCGTCGAATACAGCCTCACGGAGCTCGGCCGAACGCTGCTCGAACCCGCCCTCGGCTTCGCATGCTGGGCGATGGAGAGCTCTGAGCACATCACCGCGGCGCGGGCGGCCTACGACTCCCGCGACGGACCTTCACTCTCGGGAGGGGCTCCCGCTCCGAACACGCCGGGAACCAGGGCTGCGCCGACGATCACAGCGCACAGTGGAGTGACGCACCACCGAAAGGACTGTCATGACGAGCACCACACTTCCCGGAGGAATCTTCACCCTTGCCGGAGGCCCGACCCTCACCCGCATGGGCTACGGAGCGATGCAACTCGCCGGCCCCCATGTCTTCGGTCCCCCCGCCGACCGCCCCGGAGCCGTCGCGGTACTCCAGGCTGTCGCCGAACTCGGAATCAACCACATCGACACCTCCGATTTCTACGGCCCGTACGTGACCAACGAGATCATCAGGGAGGCGCTGCACCCCTACGCCGATGACCTTCACCTCGTCACCAAAGTCGGCTCGCTGCGTGACGCCGAAGGCAACTGGCCGCCGGCGCGCTCTCGCGACCAACTGCGGCAGGCCGTGCACGACAACCTCTCGCGCCTCGGCCTCGACACGCTCGAGGTGGTGAACCTCCGCGTCGGTGCCGTCGACGGGCCGAGCGCCGGATCCATCGCGGAGCCGTTCACTGCCCTGGCCGAACTGCAGCAGGAGGGTCTGATCAGGCACCTCGGGGTCAGCACGGTCAACGCCGAACAAGTCGCGGAGGCGCAGTCCATCGCGCCGATCGTGACAGTGCAGAACATGTACAACATTGCTCACCGCCGGGATGACGCTCTCATCGACTCGCTCGCCGCCCAGGGCATCTCTTACGTGCCCTACTTCCCGCTCGGCGGATTCACCCCCCTTCAGTCGCACGTGCTCAGCGCCGTCGCACTGCGCCTCGAGGCCTCCCCGATGGCGGTGGCGCTGGCGTGGCTGCTCCAGCGCTCGCCCAACATCCTGCTCATTCCGGGCACCTCCTCCCTCGCGCACCTTCACGACAATGTGACTGGAGCTGGGCTGGAACTACCGGCGGACGCGATCGAGGAACTCGATTCGATCGGCGGGTGATCGCGGCTCGAGTCCGCCTTCCGGCAGTGCCACCGGCGGTGGACGGGCCCACCGGGGGCGCCTAGCATCGATCACATGGCTCTCCTCCACCGTGCCCAGCTGACTCCGTCGAAGATCGAACTCGTGTCGGCCTGGGCTCCGACCCAGCCGTGGTTCCCCGGCAGCGCTCCGGCGGTTCTGACGAGCGTCGCGTCCTACCGATTCGATGATCCGGATGGGGAAGTCGGCATCGAGACCCTCCTCGTGAGGGTCGAAGGCGGGCCGTTGCTGCAGTTGCCTCTCACCTACCGTGCAGCACCTCTCGCCAGCGCCACCGAATCCCTGATCGGCACCATGGAGCATTCGGTACTGGGCACGCGGTGGGTGTACGACGCCACCGCGGACCCCGTCTACCTCGCCGCGGTCACCGCGGCGGCGTTCACCGGCGGGGTGCAGGCCGACGAATACTTCGAGGTGGACGGCGAGAGAGTCGCGCGCGATTCCTCCGCCCGAGTAACCGGAAGCGGGAATCCCGGCGCTACCGTGCCGTCCTCGGCCGGCACGATCTCCACGCGGCACGAAGCCGCATCCACGGCGGTCGAGGCCGGCGGCGTCCGGGTGGTCGTGGCCCGCGTGCTCGACGCGGCGACGAGCCCGGAGGGTCTCGAACAGGAATCACTGGCCGGCACCTGGCCGGAGCAGCACGAACCACGGCCGCTGGTGAGGGTGAGTGTGCTGTCGTAGCGGCACACCCAGTACCGCGACTATTCGAAGGCGACGCCTGCTTTTGTGAGCCGCGCACGGATCACGGCGAGCGCATCCGCACTCTCATCGACGAGCACGAAACGGCGGCCCAGGGATGCGGCGACCGCGCCGGTCGTGCCTGAGCCGGCGAAGAAGTCCAGCACCCAGTCACCCTCGCGGGTCGAGGCCTGGATGATGCGGCGCAGGATGCCCTCCGGCTTCTGCGTGGGATAGCCGGTCTTCTCCCGACCGGTCGGCGAGACGATGGTGTGCCACCAGACATCGGTCGGCAGCTTGCCGAGCGCGACCTTCTCTGGTGTGACAAGCCCCGGTGCCATGTAGGGCTCGCGGTCGACGGTGGTCGAGTCGAAGTAGTACCCCTTCGGATTCTTCACATAGACGAGGATCGTGTCGTGCTTCGTCGGCCAGCGATTCTTTGACTTGGCGCCGTAGTCGTAGGCCCAGATGATCTCGTTGAGAAAGCTCTCCCGCCCGAAGAGCGCGTCGAGCAACACCTTGGCGTAGTGGGCCTCGCGATAGTCGAGGTGGAGGTAGAGCGTGCCGTCATCGGCGAGCAACCGCCAGGCCTCGGCGAGCCGCGGCTCGAGAAAGGTCCAGTAGTCCTCGAAATGGTCGTCGTAGCTCATCAGGTCACCGCGGATGCGCTCGTACTGCTGCCCCTTGAACCCGCGGATCGGGCCCGATGCGGAGCGCACGCTCGTCGTGGACTGCCGGGCCTGCGAGCGCCCGGTGTTGAAGGGCGGGTCGAGGTAGACGAGGGTGAAAGCTCCGTCGGGAAGCCCCGCGACAGCCGCGAGGTTGTCGTCGTGGATCACGCGATCGGGCGATTCGGGCGTCCAGGCGGCGGGCATCCTCTTATTCTCCCGCACCCGCAAGTCAATCCCTTTGCGCTGCCCGGTCGCCGAACGTAGTCTCGTGTGATGTCCACTGCCGTGCAGCACCTCCCAGCCCAGAACCGTTACGTCTTCACCAAAGACGGCGTCGAGGTCGGACTCACCGACTATCAACTTCTGGACCGCGACATCCACATCACCCATACCGAGATCGATCCGTCGATGCGCGGTGCCGGTCTCGCCTCGGAGATGGTGCAATCGGTGCTCGATCACATCCGCACCGATACCGACTACCGCGTGGTGGCCGACTGCCCCTACGTCGTGACGTGGTTGAGCCGTCACCCGGAATACCAGGAGCTCGAGCAGCGCGTCTGAGGGTCTGACGGCAGCCAGGGCAGTTCGTTCGACAGCAGATTCTCGGCGAAAGGCCTGTTCGACACCGGATTTTCGGCCGATGTCGGCGGCGGCGGATGTCGGGATGACCATGCTCGATCGTGAACATGAACGGTGCCGGGCCGACGCGCTGATGTCCCGACGCCCGGATGGCCGGGCATCACCGTGCTGAGGGCGGATGTTCGGGTGCGGAGGCGGAGCGTTGCTTCCGGCGACGAGCGTGTCGGCGGTGTCATCCGCTCCCGGCCGCTCGCTGCCGCAGGGGATTCGCGTTGCGGGGACGGCTCGCGGGCGGCCAACCTTGCGACCGCCCACCACTCGGCAGCCTCTGGTGGCGACGTTTTGTCACGCTGGGCGACCCTCCCAACGACGTCCACGAACGCTGTGTTTCCTCTCGTCAGGTTTGTGCCTCGGCGAGAACGACCAGACCTGACGAGAGGGAACGACCGCGGGCTGAAGTGCGGCTGCGGCTACTCGCGCGGCGCGCGGCCGAGGTCGATCGTGACGCGCCCACGGTAGATTCCGGCCTCCTCTGAGGGGCGCACCGGATCGCCGGCAACCGGAGCAGGGGCGGGCAGGATGGTCTGGCGATCCATTTCGATCGCCGCCTCGTGTCGGGCCGGTGCGAAGATCTCGTCTCCGATGCCCATCAGTCCGGCGCCGTTTCCGGCGCTTCGCGCCTTGCTCTTCCCGACGATGTCGATGAGCCCGAAGCGCTGGCCGAGGATGCCGAACAGCACAAGGCCGACGACCACACCCCCGAAGATCCACCAGTTCACCTGTCAAGGTTACGGGACGCTCCGGCGGATGGAGTCATCCTTTCGGCGGATATCGCCGAATCACGGCACCCGGTAGAGCCAGTCTTCTGTCGCGAACTTCTCCTCCACGAGCTGCTTCGCGCGGGCGAGCTCGTCGGCAGTGACGTCATCCGCAGTCGCGCCGTACAGCCTCGTGAAGGTCTGCTCCATGCGCTCGATGATCTCGGCCCGGCTCAGTCCGGTCTGGCTGCGCAGCGGATCGACGCGCTTGTTGGCGCTCTTCGTGCCCTTGTCGCTCATCTTCTCGCGGCCGATGCGCAGCACCTCCACCATGCGGTCGCCATCCATGTCGTAGCTCATGGTCACGTGGTGGAGCACGGCTCCGGTGCCGAGTCGCTTCTGCGCGGCTCCCCCGATCTTGCCGCTCGGGCTCGTGATGTCGTTGAGCGGCTGGTAGGAGGCGTCGATCCCCAACGATTTGAGCGCGGTGATGACCCACTCGTCGAGAAAGGCATAGGAGTCGGCGAAGGTCATGCCGTGCACGAGGTCCGTCGGTGCATAGATGGAATAGGTGATGACCGATCCGGCCTCCATGAACATGGCGCCCCCGCCGCTCACGCGACGCACCACCTGGAAGCCGTACTTCGCGGCGTTCTCGAGATCGACCTCGTTCTTCACCGACTGGAAGCTGCCGATCACCACCCCGGGCTCGTTCCACTCCCAGATGCGCAGCGTGGGCTTGCGGCGACCGGCGCCGACCTCCTCCGAGAGCACCTGGTCGATCGCCATCTGCAGCACGGGCGGGTAGGCGGCTCCGTGGATGAGCTGCCAGTCGTAGTCGGTCCAGCTCGTGGCCCGTGCGAGCGAACGGCGAACTGCCACCGCCACCGCATCCGGCGAGAATCCGAGCATCATCACGTCGTCGGGCAGGGCGCCCTGCACTGCGAACGAGATGGTGGAGGCGTCGCTGTCTTCGGCGAGACCGTTGACGGCGTCGTTGATCAGGGCGAGCGCATCATCCGGCTCGAGGAAGAAGTCGCCGGCGAGCCGGAAGTTGGCGATGCGGTGGTCGATCACGTCGAGGTCGACGACCACGAGCTTTCCGCCGGGGACCTTGTACTCACCGTGCATTGCTGTGCCTTTCTTCGCGCGGATTCCAGCCTAGGGCTGCGGGCATCGCGGCATCGATGAGGATGCCGGCAGCGCGGCGGGCGTGGCCGGCTGCCTCGCCGGTGCCCGCGATGGCCGCGGTGGTCTGGGCGCCCTCGGCCAGGATGGAGAGTTGCGGAGCGAGGGACGGGTCCGCCCCCGCACCGGCGACCAGCCGGGCGACGTAGGCCTGGAACCCCGCCTTGTGCTCCCGTGCGCGCTGGGCGACCTCCGGGGAGATCGAGCCGAGCTCCGCGAAGGCGTTGATGAAACCGCAACCTCGGAAGGTGTCGTCCAAAAACCAGTCCGCGAGGTAGTCGTAGATCGCAAGCAGCTTGTCGCGGGGCGTCGTGGCCTCCGCGACCCGCTCGGTGACGCCATCCGTCCACAGGGCATGGCGCCGGTCGAGCACCTCGAGCACGATTGCGGCCTTGGAGGGGAAGATGCCGTAGAGGCTCTTCAACGAGACGCCGGAAGCGAGCCTCAGCTCGTCCATCCCCACGGAATGGATGCCCCGGCCGTAGTACAGGCGGTCGGCTGCTTCCAGCACCCGCTCCCTCACCTGTTCATCGGCCATTCACCCACTCTAGTTGCTTTGAGAACGTACGTTCTCTAGGCTCGGAGTATTGAGAACGATCGTTCTCAGCTGAGGAGAGGAATTCGCCATGTCGACAATCACCGTTGGAACCGAGAACAGCACTGACATCGAGCTGTACTACGAAGACCACGGTTCGGGCCAGCCGGTCGTGCTGATCCACGGCTACCCGCTGGACGGCTCGTCGTGGGAGAAGCAGAGCACGGTGCTGCTCGACGCCGGATACCGTGTCATCACCTACGACCGTCGCGGATTCGGCAAGTCGAGCCAGCCGACCGTCGGCTACGACTACGACACCTTCGCCGCCGACCTCAAGGCCGTGCTCGACGCCCTGGACCTCAACGACGTCGTTCTCGTCGGATTCTCGATGGGCACCGGAGAGGTCGCCCGCTACCTCGGCACCTACGGATCCGGCCGCATCGCGAAGGCCGTGTTCCTCGGATCGCTCGAGCCATTCCTGCTGAAGACCGACGACAACCCGACCGGTGTTCCCCAGGAGGTCTTCGATGGCCTGCTCAACGCCGTCACAGCCGACCGCTTCGCGTTCTTCACCGCCTTCTACCAGAACTTCTACAACCTCGACGAGAACCTCGGCAGCCGCGTGAGCCAGGACGTCGTCGACGTGAGCCAGGCGATCGCCGGTGGCTCTTCGTTCTTCGCCTCGGTCGCAGCTCAGCCCACCTGGCTCACGGACTTCCGGGGAGACATCCCCAAGATCGACGTGCCGACGCTGATCGTCCACGGCACCGCAGACCGCGTGCTGCCGATCGATGCGACGGGTCGCGTGTTCGCCAAGTCCCTTCCGTCGGCCGAATACGTGGAGATCGAAGGCGCGCCGCACGGCATGCTGTGGTCCCACTATGCAGAGGTGAACGCCGCCCTGCTGGGATTCCTGGGCAAGTAGGCCTCGCGACTGGGCGTATCGGGGCCCGTGTCAGCGGGTCCCGATACGCGCCCCGGAGGGCACTACTCGACCGCGGGTGCCAGGTGGGTCGAGAGCCACTCGATGGTGTCGGCGAACACCTCTTCGCGGTTGATCTCGTTGAAGACCTCGTGCCGGGCATCCGTGTAGATGATCAGCTTCACGTCGCTGAGCTTCGACCGGGTGAGGTATTCGTGAGCCAGCAATTCGACGCTCTTCGCTCCGCCGAGGGTGTCTTCGCTGCCGATCATGATGAGCACCGGGATGTCCCGCGCCAGATTCTTCGCCGGGCGGCCGAGCAGGCGAAGGCTGTCCATCACTCCGAAGAGCTTCATTCCGTTGGCCTTGAACGTGAGGGGATCGTCGAGGAAGGCCTGTCCGACCGACTGATCCCGGCTCAGCCATTCGTAACCGGTGCTGCCCAGATGGGCGTGCTTCTTCGCCAGGTCGCCGCCGTTCATGTGGATGAGGGTGCGGTAGGCGGTGCCCGTGAGAATCAGTGCCTCGTAGTCATCCGCGTGCTCATTGACGATCGACTGCGCGATGAGCGAGCCCCAGCTGTGCCCGAGCAGCGCGAGCGGCAGTCCCTCGTTCTCGTGCCTGATGATCGGAAGCAGCTCGCGTACCGAACGGATCGTGGAGCGGATGCCCCCCGGTCCGAGCTTGCCGAGCTGGGAGTGATCCCCGCCCCACTGCTCGAGGCCGGTCTGACCGTGTCCGCGGTGGTCGTCCGCGTAGACGGAATAGCCGGCAGCGACGAGTCGCTGTGCGAGCTGCTCGTATCGCGCCGCGTACTCCCCGAGCCCATGCGCGATCTGCACGACGCCGATCGGTTTGCCCACCTTCCAGTGGAAGAAGTGGATCGTCACCCCGTCCGAGTCGACGAATGTGCGTTCCTGTCGCGTGGCGGTGAACTGGACCATCGGAACTCCTTGCAGCGAGCGATTCTCGGGTGCTCCAGTGTAGAGCGCAGGGTGACCGGACATGGGGAAACGGCCACGCCAGTCTCCGCTGCCGTTGGTACCACGCGCGCCCGAAGGTTACGACGCGGGCGTCACTCGAGGGCGCGGAGTGCGGGACGCGAGCGCGGGACGCGAGCGCGGACACGGCGGCGCGATGGGACGCCGCGGGCCTACTGGGCCTGCGCCTCGACCAGCTGCCGATACCGGCCATCCAGGGCGAGCAACTCGTCGTGCGAACCCACCTCGGCGATGTGACCGTGGTCGAGCACCACGATGCGGTCGGCAGAGCGGATGGTCGAGAGCCGGTGCGCGACGATGAGGGTGGTCCGACCCCCGATCAGCCGCTGGAGCGCCTGCTGCACGAGCCGCTCCGACTCGCCGTCGAGGGCGGATGTCGCCTCGTCCAGCAGCAGGATGCGCGGGTCGCGGATGAGAGCACGCGCGATCGCGAAGCGCTGGCGCTGGCCGCCCGAGAGCCGGGATCCGCGCTCACCGACGATCGTGTCCCAGCCCTCGGGCATGTCTGCCACGATCTCGGTCGCATTCGCGTCGGCGAGGGCCTGACGCACCTCCTCGTCACTGGCTCCCACCAGGCCGTGGGTGATGTTCTCACGCACGGAGCCCTCGAAGAGCACCGATTCCTGGGGCACCACCGCCACGAAAGCCCGCAAGGTGCGCATGTCGATTTCGGCCATGTCACGGCCGTCGAAGAGGATGCGGCCCTCGGTCGGGCGCAAAAAGCCCAGCACGAGGTTTAGCAGCGTCGACTTGCCCGAACCGGACGGACCCACGAAGGCGATGGTCTCCCCGCGTCGGATGTGGAGATCGATGCCGGAGAGCACTGGGCGCACACCGTCCGAATGCTCGAATCCCACGTTCTCCAGGCGCAGGTCACCGTCGAGGGACGACACCGCCGCCTTGCCGTTGTTCGCCTCGACGTCCGGCTCCTCGAGCACCTCGCAGATGGACTTCACCGACTCGATCCCTCGGGTGATGATCGGTGCCAGCGACAACAGCGCAACGATGCTGCCGGTGAGGATCGTGAAGTAGGTGCTGAGCAGCACCACCTCGCCCGGCGTGATCGGGATGAAACCGGTGAGGGAGGCGAGCGCGGCACCGGTGAGGCACAGCACGCCGAGCGACTGATACGAGATCCAGCTGAGGGCACCGAACGACCCGTTCAGCCTGTCGAGCTTCAGGCCGGCATCCCGCACGCCCTCCGCACTACGACCGACACGATCCGCGGCATCCGATTCGAGACCGTGCGCGCGGGTGATGGGCATCAGGGTCGACATCTCCCCCACCCGCGCCGAGAGGTGTTCGACCGTGTGGCGGAACTGCTCGTTCCGCGCATTCGACCGGCGTCGCAGCCCCCTCACGAGCAGCGCCGCGACCGGCACCGCGATGAAGAAGACCGGCACGAATGCCGGAACCCGCAGGGCCGTGACCACGATCGCGCCGGCGAGTACGAAGAATGCGGAGAACCCCGTCTGAGCCGTCTGCTGCATCATCAACTCGATGTTCTCCACATCCCGGATGATCTTGGTCTGGATGATCGACGAACTCGCGCGGGAGTGATACCCGATCGTGAGCTCCTGCAACTGGTGGGTCAGGCGGTTGCGGATGTCCACGGCGAGCTGTCGAACGCTGCCCATGTAGAGCGTGACGAAGACGATATTGGTCGGGAAATTCTGCACGAGGATCACCAACGCAACCCCCAACAGCCAGAACAGCTGCTGCGGGCGGCCGTGAGACACCACGATGTCGATCACCGAGGCGGTGATCACGGGAAGCACCCACTGCGGGCTGTCTTTGATGCCGAAGACGAGCATCGACAGCAGGATGCGCAGACGGAACGGTCTCAACCACCCGAGCAGGGTGCGGCCGGGGCGCGCGGCATCGGCCCCGGTAGTGCGCCGCTCGGTCACGGCGACGCGGTGATCATTGGCGCCGCAGCGCGTAGTGCTCGCGCACGACGTCTTCCGCCGGCTTGCCGTAGACGCAGTAGTCGTCGTCGCTCGCCGCGTCTTCGAGGGCGTAGAGGCGCGGTGGCCAGTCCCAGAGCATGAAGCCCTGCACCCAGGGACGCTTCGCGCAGGTGTCGAAGGCGTCACGGTACCACTCGGCCTGCTCCGCACCGGAGACGGCGCCCTCGAGCGTCCAGTCGTTCGGCCGGGCGGCTGATCCGACCCTGCTCGGGCATCCGGATTCCATGAAGAAGAACGGCTTACCGGCACTCTCGACGACGGGTGCGATGCGGTCGAGCTGGGCATCCCAATCGCCGAGCGGGTAGTAGCCGCTCGACGAGATGATGTCGACGGCGTCCCACCAGGTCACCCTGTCTTCCTGGTACTTGTCGCAGTTGTAGGTGACGAGTCCGCCGTAGACGGCGCGTACGGCCGCGATGAGGGCACGCCACTCGGATTCCCTTTTATCGGTCTGCACCATCTCGCAGCCGACGCAGAGCATCTCGCAGCCCTCCTCTTCGGCGATGCGGGCGTAGTGCACCACGAACCGGGTGAAGGAGGCGAACCACTCGGCCCAGCTCGGCTCGCCCGGCACTTCCTCATCGAAGAAACCGATGAAGGCACGCCAGGTGCCATCGGCCACATTCACCACGGGCTTCAGGCAGACCTTGAGTCCGCGGGCCTTCGACTCGCGGATGGCCCAGCGCACCTCGTCATCGGTGACCGTCGGCTCGTCTCCGAAGCGGATCTCGGTGGACTGGGCAGTCGCCTGCAGCGCACCGAATGCGATCCCGACCCAGTTGACGTTGAGGTCGACCAGCTTGGACAGCGAGTCCTCTGCCTCCGCCGTTGCCCAGGTGCCACGCACGCCGGTCCATCCCCAGGTCATGCCGCAGAACTGCTCCGTCTTCACCTCGGTCATGAGGCGGCCACGAGCTGGTTCGCACTGCGCAGCACCGTCGGCTGGGACCAGGCGGAATCGTCGATCCGGGCTTCGGTGGTCACGGCCACGGTCACGCTCTCCCCGGGGAGAAGGGTGATGAGCTGGTCGTCCACTCTGGCGTCGCCATCGAGCTTGTCGACGAGCAGCGCCAGGTCGCGCACGAGGTTCGCGGCGGTCACGGTGACGGCGTATCCACCCGCGACGGAGGTCGCGGCGACGGTGAGCTGCGGTGCCTCGAGACGGGAATCGCGGTATTCGGCGAAGAACCAGAAGGCTCGTCGGCCACCGAGCGTCACTTCGAGCAGCTCGGATGCCACGTCATCCGGAGTCGTCACGGTGGAATCCACGTGAATCGTCGCGGTCGTGCGCGGCGGCGCGTCGACAGCGACGGCGGTCGAGGCGAGCTCCGTGCCATCGAACCGCAGTCGGCGAACGACCGCACTGCCCGACCAGGGCTCGTCGGTGTCGTTGGACGCGCTGGCGATGATCGCCTCGCCGCGGGGCTGGAAGCTGAGCATCCGATCCTCGTAGGCGTGCTTGATCGCGTAGAGCAAGGGCTTCGGGCGACCATCCCCGTCGACGGCCGCCCACGAGGTGACGGGCCAACAGTCATTGAGCTGCCAGACGATCGACCCCATGCACTTCGGAGCGAGGGAACGGAAGTGCTCAATCCCGGTCTGCACCGCCACCGCCTGGTTGAGCGACATCGCCCAGTGCCAGTCATCGATTTCGTCGGGCAGCGGAAGGTGCGCGACCAGACCATCGATGAGCTTGACGTTGCCGTCCTGCGCCTTCTGATGCACCAGCATCCCTGGAGACTCCGGGGTGAGTGGAGCGTCGGAGATCGACCGGGTCATGGTCGACCACGTCGGCGGACCCTGCCAGCCGAACTCGCCGACGAATCGCGGACTGTGATTGCGATAGTTGGGGTAATCCTCGCGGTTCCACAGGTCCCACAGGTGAACGGAGCCGTGTGCCGGGTCGTTCGGGTAGTGCTCATCGGTCGGAGAGAACGGACTGCTCGGCGTGTAACCGCGCGTGGGATCGAGTTCGGCGAGCAGAGACGGCAGCAGGTCGAGGTAGTAACCCAGACCCCAGCTGCGATCGCCGAGCCTCTTCTCCCAGCCCCATTCCTGGTAGCCCCAGATGTTCTCGTTGCTTCCATTCCAGACGACCAGGCTCGCATGCGGCATGAGGCGCACGATGTTGTCCCGTGCCTCGGCCTCGACCTCGGAGCGCATCGGTTCTTCCTCGCTGTAGGCCGCACAGGCGAAGAGGAAGTCCTGCCAGGAGAGCATGCCGCTCTCGTCGCAGACGTCGTAGAAGTCGTTGCTTTCGTAGATTCCCCCACCCCAGACCCGCAGCAGGTTGATATTGGCGTGGGCTGCTTGAGCGATGCGCTCCTCATACCGCGCCCGGCTCACCCGGTGAGGAAAAGCGTCATCCGGAATCCAATTGGCACCCTTGATGTAGATCGGACGATCGTTGATGAGGATCGTGAATGGCGTGCCCGATTCATCCGGTGTCGTGTCGATGCTCACGGTGCGGAATCCGATACGACTGTGCCAGGAGTCGACGTCGACCTCGCCGTCCTGGAGCACCACGTCGAGGTCGTAGAGCGGATGCTCGCCGTGACCGATCGGCCACCAGCGCTCGGCATCCGGCACCACGATCCGCGCCTCGGCGACCGTCTCGCCTTGCCCGAACGCCACGGTGGATGACACGGCGCCGACGGTCACCAGCGCAGAGTACTGGGATGTCGCAGAAGCCGCGATCTCGATCCGAACCGTGGCGACGCCGTCGGTTCCGTCCACCGAGACCACCGGGCGAACGGAATCGAGCCGCGTGCCCGACCAGCTCTGTAGGGTGACCGGACGCCAGAGGCCGACCGTCGCGGTGTCCGGTCCCCAGTCCCACCCGAAGCTACAGGCCATCTTGCGGATCGAATTGTAGGGGTGGTGGTTGACGTGGGGACGGTAACCCTGCGCGAGACTCTCACGGTCCGCATACCTCACCGGGGACTCGAATCTGACAGTGAGCTCGTTGTCGCCCTCGGCGAGCAATGAGCGAACATCCAGCCGATAGGTGCGGTGCATGTTACGGGTCTCGGCGATCATCGTGCCATTGAGTTCGACGCGCGCCACGGTGTCGAGCCCCTCGAAGACGAGCTCGACGTTCTGCGCCCCCTCGTCGTTCCACTGGAATGTGGTGCTGTACTCCCAATCGGAGGCGCCGATCCAGGCCTGCAGGCGTTCGTGATCGTCGAGGTAGGGGTCTTCGATGATTCCGGCGGCGAGGAGATCGGTGTGGATGCTGCCCGGTACGGTTGCGCGAATCGATCGGCCTTCGACGGCGGGGTCCATTGCTCCCCCGACGGCCTCGACGGCCCATCCATCGTGCAGCGGTCGTATCGTCTTCGACGTCACGACCGACGTTGTGGTGCTGGTCATTTGGTTGCCCCCTGGGTGAAGCCGTTGTAGATGAATCGTTGAAGCACGAGAAAGATAATGAGTGTCGGGATGATGACGAGCAATGCCCCGGCCGAGATGATCTGCCATTGCGAGCCATAGGGCCCCTTGAAGGCGAACAGCGCGGTCGAAATCACCGCATTCTCTGGCGACGGCGCGTAGAGGAACGCCTGGTAGAACTCGTTGTAGATCGCGATGCCCTTGATGATGACGACGGTCGCGATTGCAGGCTTCAGCAGGGGCAGGATGACCCGCCAGTAGATGGTGAACTTGTTGGCGCCATCGAGCATCGCCGCTTCATCCACATCCTTCGGAATCGACTGCATGAACTGCACGAAGATGTAGATGGAGATGATGTCGGTTCCGAGATTCAGCGCGATCAACGACCACAGGCTGTCGTAGAGGCCGAGACCATTGACGATTTGGAAGGTCGCGACCTGGGTCGTGACGCTTGGCACGAGGGTCGCGACGAGGAAGAGCCCGATCACCACCTTCTTGAACCGGAACTCGAATCGGTCGACCGCGTAGGCCGTCATGGAGCCGATCACGATGGTTCCGAACAGCGAGACGATGAGGACGAATGTGGTGTTTCGGAAGCCGACCGCCATATTGCCGTCGGTGAAGGCTGTGACGAAGTTGCTGAAGTTGAACCAGTCCTTCGGAAGCTGCAACGGGCCGCTCGTCGCGAACTCGCGCTTGGTCTTGAACGCGGTGATGACCAGTACGACCAATGGGAGCAGCGTTACGGCGCTGGCGACGGTGAGGATGACATATTTCGATACCGCACCGCCGACCATGCCCGCGCGCCCCTGCCGGGATCTCAGCGGCACCGCCGCCCGTCCCCGGGATTTGGCGCGAGTTGTCGTTGTCGTCATGTCAGGTTCACCTCGTCGTCCGGTACCAGTCTTCGTTGGATGATGGTCACGATCAGCACGATGATCAGCAGTACGACTGCCATCGCAGATGCGAGACCCACCTGGCGATAGGTGAAGGCCTGTTGAATCGTCTGGATCACGAAGGTCTTGCTGCCGTTCGTACCGCCCGTCACGATGAAGGGGATCTCGAATACCGAGAGGCTGCCGGAGATCGCGAGGATGAACGAGAGGCTGATGATGCGCTTGATCCCCGGGAGGATGATGAACCTGAACTGTTGCGTCTTGTTCGCACCGTCGAGGTCGGCAGCCTCGTAGAGGGACGCGGGGATGGACTGGATCGCTCCGAGGAACAGGATGAAACTGAGCCCGGTATAGCGCCAGATCGACGTCGATGCCAGCGAGATGTTCACCACGTCGGGATTACCCAGCCACTGCACCGAGAGCTGTTGGAGACCGACGAGCTTGAGCACACTGTCGAGAGTGCCGTTCGGCTGGAAGAAGTAGAGGAACATGAGCCCGATGGCGACGCCGTTGAGCAGCGTCGGGAAGAACAGGATGCCCTTGAACAGGTTTCGGAACCGCGTGCTGAAACTCAGAACTGTGGCGAAGTAGAGGGCGAATCCCATCTGAAGGAACGACGCCACGATGTAGTAGAGGCTGACGAGGAAGACCTGGAGGAATGCCGGCTTCGTGAAGATGTCGATGTAGTTCTGGAGGCCGATGAAGTTCTTGGTGAGGTCGATGCCGTCCCAGTCCGTGACGCTGTACCAGAACAGGTTCAGCGCGGGAACGTAGGTGAATACGAGCAGGAAGGCGAGTGGGGCGATGAGAAAGAGGTACGGCGTGATCTTGCGCTGACGCACCCCCTTGCGCGGTGGAGTCGCGTGCTGCTCCACCGAATCAAGGGGTGCGCCGGCAGTGGGGAGAATTCCCCCGGTAGTGCCAGTCACTTGGGACATCGTGCCTGTCCTTCCGGGGGAATCCCCCCACAACTACTCTGTTGGTTGGTCGAATTCTTTACTGCGGGTCGTCGATCGTTACGACTTCACGCTAGCGAGCGCATCCGCCCACTGCTTGTTGAGGTCCGCGAAGTAGGACTTCATGTCACCGGGTGCAGCACCGCGAGCGATATCCACCAGCTTCTGGCGGTAGAGCATGCCGAAGAGGTCGATCTGCGCCTTGTTGTAGATGTCCGAGTCGAGAGTCGGGTTCTTCGCGGCGTTCAGCTCGACGTACTGAACGTCGGCATCGGTGAAGTCCTGAAGCGTGGACGGGTTCTTCGCACCGACGAGCGGCGAGAGGGCACCGGAGTCCGCGGCGAAGGTCGACTTCGTGGTAAACCACTTGACCCACGCAAGCGCGGCCGGCTTGTTCTTGGAGTTCACGTTCACTGCGACGTTGACGTCACCGCCGATGTTCGAGTGGAACTTGCCATCGGTCTGGTACGGCATCGGCATGAATCCGATGTCGGCCGGATCCGCTCCAGCATCCTTCGCGGCCTGCTGGAACTGCACGATCGCCCATGATCCGAGAACGGCGGTTGCCACTTTGCCTGTGGCAAGCATGCCCTTCGACCCTTCCCACGCGGTGGTGGTCGGGTCGGGCTCGCTCAAGCCGTCGTGCACAACCGTGTAGAGCAGCGCATCGGTGGTGTACTGCTCCGTTCCCGAGGTCCAGGGCGCCTTGTCCTTGTCGCGATCGGCGACCACGTTCACGTTGCCGGAGAAGCCCTGCTGGCCCTGCCAGCTGCCGAGAGGCCAGCCGTCCTTGTAGTTGGTGTAGTACGGGATCGCGTCGGTCTTGCTCTTGATGAGCTTGAGGTCGGCGATGAATTCATCGGGGGTCTTCGGCAGGCTGGTGACGCCCGCCTCCTTCCACACCCGCTTGTTGTAGACGATGCCGTTCGCGTTGCCGAAGGTGGGCATGCCGTACTGCTTGCCCTTGTAAGACTTGTCGTTGAGGAATCGGTACTTCTCCTTGAGCTTCGCCGTGTCACCGAGCGGCTCGAAGAACTGTGGAAGCTGGTTGGGGGTCACGGATGCCGGGATGCCGAGCACGTCGCCGTAGTTCTTGGTGCTGAGGCGGGTGGTCACCTGGCCTTCGTAGTCCGTGATGCCCTGCACTTTCACATTCACCTTGGGGTAGATCTTCTCGAACGCCGCGGTATATCCGGCGAAGGTCTTGTCTTTGATGAGGTCGGTGCGGTTGGTGAGCACCGTGATGTCGCCCGAGGGCGTTCCTCCGGTGGATCCGCCACCCGCCGAGCATCCGGCAAGCAGTAGGGCGGATATCGCCACTGCCGCGATTGCGATGTGCTTCTTTGCCATCTCTTGGTCTCCAGATCTGTGTCGCCCTTGACGAGACAGCGCCGTCGCCAAGTTGCGCTGCGTTCGTGTAGTGCACGCCGTCCCGGACGACGCTAAGCCACGAATGCGCCATCGTCAAGCCTCAATGTCAGCGTTGACATGAATTGGTTGCAGACTCACAATTTTACAGTTGAGCAGAAATATTGCTGGTCATCTGCTGATTTATGGCGAATATCTCCTCGATCAGCTCGTTCCAGACAAAGAGGACGATTATCAAATGTCCACGCTGTCATCTTGTGGTGGGCAGTCCGAGCGGTGTTACTGTTGCTGCATGATCGACCCGATGGTGAGCACACAGGCGGAGCTGACGCCCGAGCTCGACCGCGCGTCGATCTCCCTCACCACTCCTGTTACGCCCTCTATCCCGGCATCGACACCCGCGTCAGCGGCCCAGTCCCGCGCCACACTCGCCGATGTCGGGCGACTCGCCGGTGTGAGCCCCAAGACGGTCTCGCGAGTGGTTCTGGGGAGCAGCAACGTGTCGCACGAGACGCGCGAGAAGGTACTGGCGGCGGCCCGTTCCTTGAGATTCCGGCCCAATCATCTCGCTCGCAACCTCCGCCACGGGAGTGTGACGAACACGGTGGCATTCGTCATCGGTGACCTCACGAACCCGTTCTACTTCCTGGTCGCGGCAGGCATCGAGCGAGAGCTCGCTCGCCACGGGCTCATGATGATCCTCGCTGCGACCGACGATGATCCAGCAAGTGAAGAGCGGGTCGTCGAGACCCTGCTCAAGCAGCGCGTCCGCGCACTGCTCATGGTGCCGATTGCATCAGACCAGGCCTACCTCGAAGGCGAGCGGCAGCTCGGTACCCCGGTGGTCTGCATCGACCGGCCGGCTCACAATCTCATCGCCGATTCGGTGGTGCTCGAGAACTTCGAGGGCACCGCCCACGCGGTGCGGGGGCTGATCCGCGCCGGACATCGTCGCATCGCTTTCGTCTGCAGCCCGGCATCCCTCTACACACATCAAGAACGGTTGCGCGGATACCGCCAGGCGCTCCGCGAAGCCGGCATCCTCGACTCTTCTCCCTGGGAGCGGCTGGAAGACGCCGACGGACCCACGGCCGAAGAGTCGGTGCGCGACCTCCTCTCGATGGCCGAGCCTCCGACTGCGATAGTCGCCGGCAACAACCGCGCCAGTTCCGGGGTGGTGCGCGCTCTGCGCAACCACTTCGACCAGGTGGCATACATCGGCTTCGACGACTTCGAACTCGCGGATGCCGCGGGCATCAGTGTGATCGCGTACGACCCCGCCGAACTCGGGCGTCAGGCCGCCCGTCTCGTCGTCGCCCGCCTCGACGACCCGATCGGCCCGCCCCAGCAGATCGAGATTCCCACCCACCTGATCCAGCGCGGTTCCGGCGAGCTCGTGGTCGCCCGCGACTAGCCGCTCACTGCCATCGCAGAAAGGACTGTTCACGCATGCCCGATTTCCGAGAAGAACCGCCCATCTCCGTCATTGTCTGGGGGGAGAATCGCCACGAGCAGACCGAACCCTCGATCGCCGCGCGATATCCGCGCGGAATGCACGGAGCCATCCAGGAGGGGATAGAGGAGAATCTCGGATCCCGCGCGGAGGTGTCGACGGCAACGCTCGATGATCCCGAGCACGGTCTCACCGAGGAGCGCCTCGCCTCAGCCGACGTACTGGTCTGGTGGGGACACGCGGCGCACGGCGAGGTGTCGGATGAGATCGTCGATCGCGTTCATCGTCACGTGCTGTCCGGGCTCGGCCTGATCGTGCTGCACTCCGGCCATTTCTCCAAGATCTTCCAGAAGCTCATGGGCACCTCGTGCTCGCTCCGGTGGAGGGGCGAGATCGACCGCGAGCTGGTGTGGACCGTCGACCCGACCCATCCGATCGCCCAGGGAATCTCCCAGCCGATCATCATCGAGCAACAGGAGATGTACGGTGAGTTCTTCGACATCCCGACTCCCGACGAACTGATCTTCATCTCGTCGTTCAGCGGTGGCGAGGTGTTTCGCAGCGGCTGCACCTGGAAGCGCGGCCACGGTCGTATCTTCTTCTTCAGCCCGGGCGACCAGGAATATCCCGTGTACTTTCACGGCGACGTGCGTCGCGTGATCGCCAACGGCGTCGAGTGGGCGAAAACAGACCGGCCGGATCGCGAGCCACCACGACTCAGCCGTGTCTACAGCGGAGAGTTCTTCCCGGAATTCGGTGCGGACGGCAATGCGATCAAGGGAACTGTGGCGAAGTGAAGGCCTTCGCGACGCTCCACGATGCGAGCTCACCGGTGCGTGTCATCCAGGTAGGAGCCGGGGGAATGGGGCGCGTCTGGCTCCAGCTGCTCAATGACTCACCCGAGGTCGAACTGGTCGGACTCGTCGACCTCGACCTCGACGCTGCTCGGCATGCTCTCGCGGAACTCGGCCGGCCGGATGTCGCGGTCGCCACCGGTCTCTCGGACATCGCCGAGTCCACCGGCGCCCAGGCCGTCGTGAACGTGACGGTTCCGGTAGCCCACCATCCGGTCAACGTCGAGGCCATGTTCGCCGGACTCCCGGTGCTGTGCGAGAAGCCGATCGCGCCGACAGTGAGCCAGGCGCTGTCGCTCGCGGCGGCATCCGAGGTATCCGGGCAGTTGCTGATGACGAGCCAATCTCGGCGCTACTACCCGGTTCTCGCCGAGTTCAAGAACAGCCTTGGAGCGTTGGGCGAGGTGGGTATCGCCACCACCGAATTCTTCATGGCTCCGCGCTTCGGCGGTTTTCGCGACTCGATGGACCATCCGCTCCTGCTCGACATGTCGATCCACGCGTTCGATGTCGCCCGCTACCTTCTGGATTCCGACCCGGTCTCCGTCTATTGCGACAGTTTCAATCCGACGTGGAGCTGGTACGCCGGGGACGCCGCGACGACCGCGATCTTCGAATTCGAGGGCGGGGTGAGGTACACCTTCGTCGGCAGCTGGTGCAGTCCGGGCTTGGAGACATCCTGGAACGGCTCCTGGCGCATCAGCGGGTCGACGGGCTCGGCGACCTGGGACGGCGAGACGATGCCGACCGTGGAAGCCGAAAATTCGGCACCGGGGCGCCAGAATGCGGATGCCGTGCCGGGGCTCGAGACCATCGCCGGCTCCCTCGCGGAGTTCGTGCAATCGATCCGCACCGGGCGGGTGCCGTCGGGCGAAGTGCACTCCAACATCCTGAGCCTCGCGATGGTGGAGGCCGCTGTGCAGTCCGCCGAGAGGGGTGAACGGATCATCATCGAAACCATGCTCGAAGAGTCGTATCGCGACGCCATAGCCGCGGAGAAGCGAGCGGATGTCTCGGCGGCTCTCTCCGGCTGGGGCTCCGCTCGAGCGGGGCTCGCGGCCGCCACTGAGGAGACGAAGTGACTTTTCTCCCGGTCAATCCGAACTCGACCCCCGCGGCGCGGCACCTGCTCGACCGGATCTCCGCACTCGGCGGAGAGCGCGTCCTGAGCGGTCAGCACAACACCCCTCGGGAGCTGTCGTTCTACAGCGACCAGGCAGAGGAGATCACGGGCTCCTACCCGGCTATCTGGGGCCAGGACTTCGGATTCTCTGAAGTCGGCGATATGGACGGCATCAATTTTCGCCAGGCCGTGATCGACGAGGCGAAGAAGCAACATGCGGCGGGGTCGATCATCACCCTCATGTGGCATGCGGTGCGTCCGACCGAGGAGGAGCCGGTCACCTTCCTCGACAGCATCTGTAACGGCATGCTCGACCAACACGATTGGGATGACCTGCTGACCGAGGGCACGCAGATCCACTCCCGTTGGCTTCGCCAGGTGGATGTGATCGCGGCCTTCCTCGCGCAGCTGCGCGACGCGGACATCCCCGTATTGTGGCGCCCGTACCACGAGCTGAATGGCGACTGGTTCTGGTGGGGCGGCCGTGAAGGGCCCCGGGGTTACGCAGCGCTCTACCGGCAGCTCTACGAGCGGTTCGTGTCGGTGCATCACCTCGACAACCTGGTCTGGGTGTGGAACACCAATGCCCCGCGAAGCGACGCCGCCCCCTACTCCGGGTTCTATCCGGGGCACGATGTCGTCGACATCCTCGCCGCCGATGTGTACGCGAACGACTATCTGCAGTCTCACCACGATGAGTTGCGGGATCTCGCGGAGGGTCGCCCGATCGCCCTCGGTGAGGTCGGCGTGCTTCCCACCCCCGAGATCCTCGACAGCCAGAGCGGGTGGGCGTGGTTCATGACCTGGACGACATTCCTCACCCAGGAAAACGAGCCGGACGCGGTACGGCGGCTCTTCGCCGACCCGCGCATGCTGCACCGCGGCTCCGAGAATCGCTAGCCTTCGGCGGTATCGCCGCAGCACCGACCGTGCCCGCGATCTTTAGCATGGCTAATAAGCTATGCTAAGTAAATATGCCTGACGAACCCAGCGACGACCAAGACCTCCGGCTCGCCATCCAGCGACTCGCCCGCCGCATCCGCTCCATGCAGGCCGACGACGAGGTGACCGAGGGCCAGCGTGCGGTGCTGTTCGCGCTGGCGAAGTCCGGAACGCAGAGCCTCGGCTCGCTGAGCGAGCACGAGCGCGTGACGCCCCCGAGCATGAATCGCACCATCAATGCAATGGTCGAGCTCGGCCTGGTGACGCGGGAAACCGCGCCGGATGACGCTCGCAAGGTGTGCCTGGACCTCTCGCCGGCCGGGGAGGCCTTCGTCAGCGAAACCCGCCGGCGCCGGGACGCCTGGTTCACGACCCGGCTCGATGCCCTGCCTTCAGAGCAGCGGCGAATGTTGAGGCAGGTCGCCCCGATCCTGCGGGACCTGGCCGACAATTGAGCGCGATGTTCCGCTCGCTGAGCGGCTTCAATTACCGCGTCTGGGCGGCCGGTGCGCTGGTCTCCAATGTGGGCACCTGGATGCAGCGCACGGCCCAGGACTGGATCGTGCTGACCCAGCTCACCGATCACGATGCGGCCGCGGTAGGATTCGTGATGGCCCTGCAGTTCGGACCCCAGCTGCTGCTGCTGCCGCTCACCGGACTCGTTGCCGACCGCTTCGACCAGCGCAAGATCCTCATGGTCACCCAGGCGGCCGGAGGAGTGCTCGGGCTCGGGCTCGGCATCCTCACCGTCACCGGTGCGGTGCAGCTCTGGCACGTCTACGTCTTCGCCGCGCTCCTCGGCATCGTCGCGGCATTCGACGCTCCGGCGCGGCAGACCTTCGTATCCCAGCTGGTCGGCGGAGCCAACCTCTCGAACGCTGTCGCGCTCAACTCGGCATCCTTCAGTGCGGCGAGGATGATCGGACCCGCCGTCGCGGGACTGCTCACCGCGGCAGTCGGCGCGGGCTGGGTCTTCCTGATCAACGGCGCGTCCTTCGGCGCTGTATTGGTCTCGCTGCTGTTCCTGAGGGTCGGCGAATTGCAGCGCTCGGCGCGGGCGTCGTCGAAGAAGGGAAACCTGCTCGAGGGCTTCCGCTACGTGCGGTCCCGGCCCGACATCCTGGTGATCCTGGTGATGGTCTTCCTCATCGGCACCTTCGGGCTCAACTTCCCCATCTTCATCTCGACCATGGCGACCACCGTCTTCCACAAGGGGGCCGCGGAATTCGGGGTGCTCTCCTCGGTGATGGCAATCGGATCCGTGATCGGCGCGCTGCTCTCGGCGCGGCGGGACAAGCCACGGCTGCGCTTCCTGTTCGCGGCATCCGCGGTGTTCGGCGGCGCGGCCACCGTCGCCGCCCTGATGCCGACCTACTGGGGATTCGCCGTCGCCCTCGCCGCCGTCGGCCTCGCCGCTCAGACCATGATGACGACCGCCAACGGAGCGGTGCAGCTCTCCACCCCGGAACGACTGCGCGGCAGGGTGATGGCCATCTACATGGCGATCTTCATGGGCGGCACACCGATCGGCGCCCCGATCGTCGGCTGGGTCGCGAACGAATTCGGGCCGCGCTGGGCGCTCGGCGTCGGTGCGGCATCCGGAATCGCGGCAACGCTCGTCGGCCTGTTGTGGCTCGTGAAGTATCGCCACCTGCGCATGCACTACGCGGATCGGCGCCTGAGCCTCTCCCATGACGGCCGCCGCCGCGCCGCGGACCTCGCCGCGGAGGATCTCGCAGCGACGGAGATCGTCACCGCTGAGGTCACCTCTCAGAAGGGCTGACGCCACCTCCGGTGGTCCCGGCTGGCGGCACCGCCGAGGCACGGGAACAGAACGTCCGACCGATTATGCCGCGGACGCCATCCGCGGCATGGTGACGGTGACGGTGGTGCCGCCGGCGACATGGTCGCTCGTGAGAGTGATGCGACCGCCGTGTCGCTCGACGAGCGACTTGACGATCGGCAGGCCAAGACCGGTGCCAGGGATCACCCGAAGGGCTTCCGCCGGCGAACGGTAGAACCGCTCGAACACCCTCTCCACGTCTTCGGGCGGGATGCCCGGTCCGGTGTCGCTGATCACGAGCTGCACCTCCTGGTCGGTGCAGGAGGTCGCGACATCCACCTCCCCGCCCGGATGGGAGAACTTGATCGCATTGGACAGGATGTTCGAGACGATCCGCGTGAGGTCGTGCGACACGGACTGCACCCACGGCGACTGCCGGTCGAGGGAGATCGTGACGACCACTCCACGCGACTTCGCCGTAGTGGACTGCTCCTGCACACAGTCCCGGATGACCTCGTGGAGGTCGACGGCCTTCGAGGCCTTCACCGGGCTGCTCGCGCTCATGCTGCCGAGCTCGAGCAGGTCCTCGACCAGGTCGGCGAGCCGCCGGGCGTTGCGCTGGATCACCGTGACGTACTCCCGCAGCTCGGGTTCGGCGACCGCGTCTTCCATGACCTCGGAGAACCCGAGGATGCTCGTGATCGGTGTGCGCAGCTCGTGGCTCACCGACGAGACGAAGTCGTCCTTCTGGCGGTTGAGATCGCGCAGCTGGTCGACGAGTTCCTGCTCGTGTTCGAGCGCCTTCTGATTCGCCAGCTGGGCCTCGTAGCGCTCCGTGATATCGACGAACTGCGCGGTGATCACGCCCTGGTCGAACTCGGAGTTGCGGGTGCTGAGGAAGTACTGCACGCGACGACCGCCCCGGGTCGTCAACTCCCCACGCTGCTCCGAGCGGCCGCTCCTGCGATAGGCGTCGAAGATCTGCGTTGCCGGATCCCGGCGCGACAACCGCACGACGCCCCCGGGACCGAGATCCTCGACGTCGCCGGCGAGCGCGGGCCATTCGAGCATCTCGGAGGCGGCATCGTTGCCGAGAAGCACACGCACCTCCGGGAAGCGGACCGCCTGGATGATGAGCAACCCCACCTGCACCCCGACGAGGCCGCCGCGCAGCAGTTCGCCCCTGGTTTGCACCTGCTCGGCAAGACGCTCCCGTTCGAGGCGTCCCGCGCCGAAGAAGATGATCGTGCCGGCCTGGGCGATGAGGAAGACCTGGAGCATCTGGTTCGTCACGCTCACACCCGCAATCTCCGCCCTGGCGAACGGCCCACCCCCGGCCGCCGTCAACTCGACGGTGAGCACCGCGGTCAGGAGCAGCTCGATGATCACGAACCCGTAGCTGAAGTTGAAGGCGGCCCAGGACAGCACCGGCAGCGAGAGGAAGGCGAGAGGCAGGGCATTCGCCGGAGAGAACACGAAGCCGACGACGACGAAGGTGACGACGATCTGCACTGCGAGCTCGAGTCGATTGCGCGAGACATCACCCCCGTACACCACGAGTGTCGGCGGCACCACGACGATCACGGCGGCTGCATGGGACGCCATCACCGCGACGAAGGTCTCGACGAACTGTCCACCCTCAAGCACCACGACCGTGGCGCCGGCCAATACCCCGATCACCAGTGCCCCTGCGACGGTAGCGATCAGCAGCCGCGCGACATCGGACATCCGCGCCAGTGCCGGTGCGCCGGTGCCGTGGGAGACTATCGCGCCGACAACCAGGGCCTCGCAGGCGTTGGCGATCCCGAAGGCGATCGAGAGGGACAACGGCCGGCCGGCCGCGTAGTTCGATCCCATGGTGACCAGCCCGACGAGTGCCGAAACCGCCCATCTCTGCTTGCGCGCGCAGAGCACCGCGACGACTCCGGCACCCGCCGCCGGCCACCAGGCCGCCGTCTGGGAGGTCGGGGGCGTCAGCACGACAGCCGCCATGCCGAGCACATAGGTGAGAACGAGCAGGCCGGCGATGATCGCAAACCGCTGGGGCGCGCCGAGTGCGCGCACCAGTCTCACTGCATTCTTACGTGATCGCACGACTCTCCCCCCGGTCTGCCCATCATTGTGCCACTCGCGCGGACGGATCAACTCTCGCGGGTGATCTCGACCTTCACGAACAGGACCGACTTGAACGGGCCGGCGTAGACGCCGCGCAACGGGGGCACGTCGTTGTAGTCGCGTCCACGGCCGACGGTCACGTGGCGGTCCCCGATGTCGATCTGGTTGGTGGGGTCGAATCCACGCCACTCGTCACCGCAAAACCACTCGACCCAGGCATGGGATTCCCCCGCGACAGTCTCGCCGATCGCAGCGTTGGGCTTCGGATGCAAGTAGCCGGAGACGTAGCGGGCCGGAATGCCGACCGCCCGGAGCGCGCCGAGTGCGAGGTGCGCGATGTCCTGGCAGACCCCCTTGCGGTGGGCCCACGCCTCGGAGGCCGTCGTGTGGACGCCCGTGACACCCTGCATGTACTCGACGCTCTCGCCGATCTTCACGCAGATGGCGAGGGCCGCCGCGCACGGGTCAGCCGTGCCATCGGCGATCTCCTTCGCGATGGCGACCACATCGGCCGGAGGATCGGTGCGCTTGGTCTGCTTGCGCTGCTCCACATACTCCGTGGCGCGTTCCGCAGCCTCGGCGAGATCTGCCCACGTGAGCGAATGCTCGGGATGATCGCGGGGCCGCACCTCGACGAGACTCGTGGCCGTCAGCGAAAGCTCCTTGTGCGGGGTGAGGATCTCGAACGACGAGACCCGGCTTCCCCAGTAATCCACATAGGTGTGGTGCGAGGAGATCGGCAGGATCTCCAGATTGGAGTAGAGCACCAGCTGGCCGTCGCCGCTGGTGGGAAGCATCCGCGCCTCGTTGTAGCTCGCGGTGACCTCGCCGCCGTAGTGGAACCCGGTCATGTGCTTGATGCGAAGGCGGTTCACGTATTCTCACCGACCCAGCTCGGCGCGGCGTTCGTGGGGAAGTAGCGCTGGCGGATCGCCTCCGAGGCCGCACTCGTCGCGGCCTGCACGTTGTCCATATGCAGGGTGAGGTCCTCGAGGATCTCGGCGATGGGACGGTACTCGAGCTCGCTGCGGATCTGTCCGAGCAGGCGCTGTGCCTGGTCGGAGACACCGACCCGGTCGTTGCGCGGCTCGATGTCACGCATGCACATCTCCGCGCGACGCACCGAGAAGAGGATGCTGCGGGGGAACAGCCGGTCGAGCAGCAGGAACTCGGCCGCATTGCGCGCGCTCGGAACCCCGCGGTAGGTGCGCAGATAGGCCTCATACGCTCCGCAGGATCGCAGGATGGTGGTCCATGACGGCCCGCTCGCCTCGGTGAGACTGCGGGTGGCCAGCAGTCGGGCGGTCATGTCGGCGCGCTCGATCGAACGACCGAGAGTGAAGAACTGCCAGGCTTCGTCGCGGCTCGTCGCCGACTCGATGATGCCGACGGCGAGCGCCGAACGCTCTCGAACCCAACCGAAGAACTCGTGCACCTTGTCGGTGGCGATCTTGCGCGGCATCCGGGCACGGGTCGTGTTGAGGCACTCCCACAGCTCGCTCGACACGATCTCGCGGGCGCGACGGGCGTTCTCCCGGGCCGCGCCGAGCGAATAGGCGATGGATGCCGGCTCCGAACGGTCCACGGCGAGGATCTCGAGCACGCTCTGCCGGGTGAGCACCCGGTCCTCCGGCACGTCACTCCCCATCACGCTGAGGAGGGACCGGCAGGCCAGGTCCTCCTCGATCCACGGGTCTTCGAGAAGCAGCTGGAGGTGCACGTCGAGGATGCGCGCGGTGCCGTCGGAGCGCTCGATGTAGCGCCCGATCCAGAACAGGCTCTCGGCGATGCGGCTCAGCATGGCGGTTCCCCCTCCGTGGTCGGTCCGGTCTCGCTCCGCTCGCCAGCGGCTTGCTGCTGTTGCTCTTGCTGGCCCTGCCCGAGCGTGCGGTCGCGGGGCGCCTGGTCGATGTGGTGCACCTCGGAGTTGATGATCGGGATCGCCTCCGTGGAGGTCGCCTGGTCGGCGACGAGGCCCTGGATCGAGTGCCGCGAGACCTGCAGCGGCAGTTCGCCGACGACCCAGGTGTCTTTCGATCCGCCGCCCTGCGAGGAGTTCACGACGAGCTCGCCCTCGGGAAGCGCGACCCTGGTGAGGCCCCCGGGCAACACCCAGACGTCCTTGCCGTCGTTCACCGCGAACGGACGAAGGTCGGCGTGCCGCGGTCGCATGCCGTCCTCGACGAGCGTGGGGATCGTGGAGAGCTGCACCACCGGCTGCGCGATCCAGCCGCGCGGATCGGCGAGCAGCGTCTTGCGCAGCTTCTCGAGCTCGGCGGGGCTGGCGGCCGGGCCGACGACGAGACCCTTGCCGCCCGATCCGTCCACCGGCTTGACGACGAGCTCGTCCAGGCGGTCGAGCACCTCCTCGAGGGAGGCCGGATCTTCGAGGCGCCAGGTATCGACGTTGGGGATGATCGCCTCCTCGCTCAGGTAGTACCTGATGAGGTCGGGCAGGTAGGTGTAGACCAGCTTGTCGTCGGCGACCCCGTTGCCGATGGCGTTGGCGATGGTCACGTTGCCGAGTCGGGCGGCGAGCAGGAGGCCGGGGCTTCCGAGCATCGAGTCGGCCCGGAACTGCAGCGGATCGAGGAACTCGTCGTCGACCCGGCGGTAGATCACATCGACCCGGGTGGGACCGGATGTCGTGCGCATCCACACGCGACCGCCCGAGCAGAACAGGTCGCGGCCCTCCACCAGCTCGACGCCCATCAGGCGGGCGAGGAGGGTGTGCTCGAAGTAGGCGGAGTTGTAGACACCGGGGGTGAGCACCACGATGGTGGGGTCGTCCACTCCCTCGGGCGCGCTCGCGCGCAGCGCCTGCAGCAGCTTGTGCGGATAGTCCCCGACCGGTCGCACGCGCATGGAGACGAAAAGCTCCGGCAGCGTCTGCGCCATGACCCGGCGGTTCGAGATCACGTAGCTCACCCCGGAGGGCACGCGCACGTTGTCCTCGAGCACGCGCCATCCACCCTGCTCGTCGCGGATGAGATCGATGCCGGACACCTGGATTCGCACGCCGTTGGCCGGGTGGATGCCCGCGGCCTCGCGATGGAAGTGACTCGAAGAGCTGATCAGTGAGGCGGGGATCACCCCGTCTTTCACGGCGTTCTGGGCACCGTAGATGTCGGCGAGGAAGGCCTCGAGAGCGAGCACGCGTTGCTTGATGCCCGCCTCGACCGTGACCCACTCGGCGAGCTCGATCACCCGCGGCACGGCATCCAACGGAAAGGGGCGTTCCTCCCCGGCGAAGTCGAAGGTGACGCCCTGCGCGAGGTAGGAGCTGGCGAGGGCGTCGGTGCGGCCGCGCAACTCGTCCTGGGTCATCTGCGCAAGCGCCGAATGGATCTCTCGATAGGCCGTGCGCACCGTTGACGGCTCGTCGAACATCTCATCCCACGGCGTAGCTCCGGTCTTGCGACCTTTCACAGCCTGGGTGCCGTATCCCTCGAACAGGCCATCCATGGATTTACCTTAGGCCTCGCATGTTGCGGCGTTGTTTCCAGTGTCCACGCCCGGGGTTTCGGCTCCGAAGACAATCCGGGGCCGGGATGCCGTGCGGGCCGCGACCGCACTCGCCGACGGCATCGACACGATCGTCTCTCCCGACCGCGCCTTCGACGGCGTCCCCGGACTCGGGCGGATTAACCCCCGCGACCACCGCATCGCCGTGCCGGCCGTCCAGCGTCGGGCGCCTAGCTCTCGTGAATTGCACTCTTTTGCGACCCGGCCGCTCGCTGAGGTCGCACAACAGTGCAACTCGCGGGCGGACGACCGATCCCGGGGCGACTACCCCAGCAGGGTCGCTCCCAGCGCGACCACGCCGTCGATCACCACGCGCTCGTGGTTCACGGCCTGCGAGTAGAGCACGAATCCGACGATCCAGACCGCCACCTCGAGTACGAGCGTGACGAGGGCGATCCACCACGACTGGCGACGGCGCGCAAGGCTGACGATCGTGAGCACGGCGCCGATGATCACCAGCAGGAACATGACGAACCACGAGATTCCGAGCGAGGCCACCGCCGCTCCCGCGGAGCAGGTGCGCGCCGGGCAATTGCCCACGAGAGCGGCCGAGAACAGGTCGATCACGGCGGCGACGATGAGGAATCCGCCCCCGAGCAGCAGCACGGCGACCGAGACCGCGATGTCCCAGCCGAGGAGGGGGCGCTTGCTCGGGATGGCGTCGGTCATCGCTCGTCAGCCCCGCACTCGGCTCAGCACGAACACCGGGATCTGCCGCTCGGTCTTCTCCTGGTAGTCGGCGTACGGCGGATAGGCCGCCACTGCGCGCTCCCACCACACCGCCTTCTCGGCCCTGGTGACCTCACGGGCGACATAGTCGGCCTTCTCCGCGCCATCCTGCAGCTCGACCTCGGGGTTCTTGACGAGATTGAAATACCAGACCGGATGCTTCGGGGCGCCGCCGAGCGAGGCGACCACCGCATACTCGCCGTCGTGTTCGACTCGCATGAGGGCGGTCTTGCGCAGCATTCCGGACTTGGCGCCCACCGACGTCAGCACGATGACAGGCATTCCGCGCAGTTCTGCGCCCTGCGCACCATCCGTAGCCTCGAACAGCTCGGCCTGCTCGCGCGCCCAGTCCGACGTGCTCGGTGCGTACTCCCCGTTCAGAGGCATGTCTATTCCGCTCCCCGCCAGTCGATGACGATTCCGTTGAGATGGTCGCGCTCCGAGGTGAAGAGCCGTCGGTAGGTGGCATCCGCCTCGGTCCAGTTGACCTGGTTGGTGATGAGCGGATCCATGTCCAGCTCGCCGGAGACGATGCGGCGCAACACGGTGCGGCGCACCTCCGAGGTGCCGATGAACCACGGGAACACCGCGTTGATCTGCCGTTCGTGCGCCAGCTCGTAGGTGAAGGAGACCTGGTCGGGATACACGCCCTCGAAGACCATCGTGCCCTCGAACCGCAGGCATTCCAGCGCGCTGTCGATGAGAGCCGCGACACCGGTCGACTCGATCACCATGTCGAAACCATCGGGGAAGTCGGATTGCAGCTGCGACCAGGGAGACCCGGCCGAGCCGTCGATCACCCGGTCGGCGCAATGGGCATCGGAGATGGCGCGCCGCTCGGGAGACACCTCAGACACGACCACGTAGGCGCCGCGGTCGCGCGCCAGCATCGCGGTGGCCTGGCCGATGAGCCCCTGGCCGAGCACGAGCACGGTGTCACCGCTCTCCAGGCCGGCCTTGTCGATGGCGTTGAGACCGACCGCTGCCGGCACGAACAGCGCGGCCATGTGGTACGAATCGGTCTCTTCGATCGGATAGGTCAGCTCGAGATCGGCGATGAAGTATGCGCCGTGGGTGCCATCGCCGAAGCACGCGACCGCTTCGCCGAGAGTGAGACCGTGCCGCTCTTCCCCCTCGCCGAACGCGACGATGTGGCCGACGCCCTGGTAGCCCGGGGTGAAGGGCACGGGGCCCCAGGACGGCCGCTCACCGGTGGCGGCCAGCATCTCGGTACCGACGCTGACGCCGGTGAAGTCGGTGCGGATGAGCACCTTCCCTGGTCCGGGATGCGGCACGGGCCGGCGGCCAAGTTCAATACGGCCGAACTCGGGCACGATCAGCGCGGGAGCATCGGCGGGAATCTTCGTCGACATGATCCCTACAAACTACTCTCTCGCACCACGAGTTCGGGCTGGAAGACCACCTGACGGGGAACGAGGGACGGGTCGGTCGCCTCTTCGAGCAGGATCTCGACCGCCGTCTGGCCGATGAGAGCGCTCGGCTGGCGGATGGAGGAGAGCGGAACCACCGCGGCGCTGGCGAAGTCGATGTCGTCGTATCCGACCAGGGCGATCTGTTCGGGCACGCGAACATCCGCCCCCTGCATCATGAGTGCCTGCAGAACGCCCATCGCTACGAGGTCGTTCGCCGCGAACACCGCGTCGGGTCGATCCGCGGGATCCCGCGCCACGAGTTCACGCCCGGCTGCCCGGCCCGCGATCACGGTGAGCCCGTCGATCAGGATGACCTCGAGCGTGGCATCCGGCTGCGTCGCGATGGCCGTACGCGCGCCATCGAGCCGGTCGGTGACCTGCTGGATCTCGAGGGGTCCGCCGATGAAGGCGATGCGGCGGCGCCCCTGGGCGAGCAGGTGCGTGACGGCGAGCGAGCCGCCGGCGATGTCGTCGACCGAGACCGAGCTGAACGAGGCATCCGCGCTCGTGCGGTCCACGAGCACCGCGGGGATGCCCCGATCGCGCAACTGGCGCAGGCGCCCGGTGATGTCGCCGAACGGGGAGATGAGCACGCCGTGCATGCGCTGCACCTCGAAGAGGTCGAGATAGGTGGCCTCCCGATCCGCCTTCTCGTCGCTGTTGCCGAGGATCACCGAGAATCCGTCCGCGGCCGCCCGGTCCTCGGCGCCACGAGCGAGATCGGTGAAGAAGGGGTTGCGCACATCGAGTACGACGAGCCCGATGGTGCTGCTTCGCCCGGCGCGCAGCTGCCGGGCGGCATCGTTGCGCACGAAGCCGAGCTGATCGATCGCGGCCTGGACCCGCACCGCCACCGCGGTGGAGACCTTCTCGGGTCGGTTCATCACGTTGGAGACGGTACCCACCGAGACACCGGCGAGCGCCGCGACATCCTTCACGCTGGCCGCCATCTGATTCTCCGCTGTTCCCGTGCGGTGCTCCGGTGCACCGCTCATTGCATGATGCCAGCATTCCGTGTCGCGTTGGTACGTTTTTGGAACGATTCACCATCGGGCTTGACGCGAAGGAACCGCGACCCATAGAGTGCATTCCGTCCCGATCTTAAAACGATTCAATAAACCTCACCGTGGAGGATCAGCCGTCAATGACGATGAGCCCCGATAGCCCCGCACCTGCAGCCCTTGAACTCGACGGCGTCGCCAAGTCCTTCGGCTCCGTCGTCGCGCTCGCCTCTGCAAACCTGCGCGTGGAGATGAACTCGATCCACGCTCTCGTCGGTGAGAACGGCGCGGGCAAGTCCACCCTGGTCAAGATCGTCGCAGGTCTCTATCAGCGCGATGCAGGCGAGTTCCTTCTCCGTGGGGAGTCGGTCGACTTCACCTCCACAGCCCAGGCGAAGGCAGCCGGGATAGCCGTCATCTACCAGGAACCGACGCTGTTCCCCGACCTGTCGGTCACCGAGAACATCTTCATGGGCCGCCAGCCGACGGATCGGTTCGGCCGGATCGACCGCAACGCAATGAAGGCCGAAGCGACGCAGATCTTCGCGCGGCTCGCCGTGCACTTGGACCTCGACCGCCCGGCCGAAGGCCTCTCGATCGCCGACCAGCAGCTCATCGAGATCGCCAAGGCGATTTCTCTCGACGCTCGCGTGCTCATCATGGATGAGCCGACAGCGGCCCTCAGCGGAGTCGAGGTGGACCGGCTGTTCGCGGTGGCCCGGAGCCTGCGCGACGAGGGGCGCGGAATTGTCTTCATCTCGCATCGCTTCGACGAGGTCTTCGCCCTGAGCGACACCATCACCGTCATGCGGGACGGCCGGTACATCTCCACGGACGCGATCACCGACGTCACCGAGGACGAGATCGTCCGGCGGATGGTTGGCCGCGACATCACGGATCTGTTCCCCAAGGAGGAGGCCGTGATCGGTGACGTACTGCTGCAGGTCGATGACATCTCGTCGGCGGGCGTCTTCAGCAACGTGAGCTTCGCGGTGCGATCCGGCGAGATCGTGGCCCTGGCCGGGCTGGTCGGCGCGGGCCGCAGCGAGATCGCGCGCGCCGTGTTCGGGGTCGACGGCTACGACAGCGGCACCGTGACCCTGGGCGGACGGAGGGTCCCGCGCCACAACCCCGCCGCCGCGATGTCCCTCGGACTGGCCCTCGTGCCCGAAGATCGCCGCAAGCAGGGACTGATCCTCGACTCGACCGTTGCGCGCAATGCCACGCTCGCCATCCGGAAGAAGTTGAGCCGATTCGGCTTCATCACCTCCCGCGCCGAGAACCAGGCGGCCCTCGTCTGGGCGGCCCGGTTGCAGGTCAAATCGAGCGCGCTGGACACCCTCGCGGGAACACTCAGCGGAGGCAACCAGCAGAAGGTCGTTCTCGGAAAGTGGCTCGCCACCGAACCGACAGTGCTCATCATCGACGAGCCGACCCGCGGGATCGACGTCGGCACGAAAGCCGAAGTCCATCGCCTGCTCTCCGACCTGGCCGGCCGCGGCATCGGAATCCTCATGATCTCCTCCGAACTCCCCGAGGTGCTCGGAATGGCCGACCGCGTGCTCGTGGTTCGCGAGGGCCGGATCACCGCCGAAATCAGCCGGGCGGACGCGACTGCCGAGTCCGTCATGTTCGCCGCGACCCACGCCGAGGAGCCGGTCCGATGACTCTCACCAGCACAGAACGACCACCGACGAACGCGATCGCTCGACTCACCGGGCAGTTCTTCCGCTCTCGCGAGACGGGGATCCTCGCCGCGCTCGTCATTGTCATCGCGGTGACCACCGTGGTCAACCCGACCTTCCTGTTCAGCTCGGATGGTTTCCGAGACCTGCTGCTCACGCCGTCGATTCTCATCCTCATCGCGGTGGGGCAGGCGATGGTGATCATCACCCGCAGCGTGGACCTCTCGGTCGGTTCGGTCGTCGGACTGACGGCATATCTGGCCGGCCGTCTCTTCATCGACGTGCCCGGAATACCGATCATCGTGGTCCTCCTGCTCGCGATGGCCGCCGGGGCGGTGCTCGGGCTCGTCAACGGACTGCTCGTGGCCTACGGCAAGGTTCCGGCCCTCGTCATCACCCTCGGAACCCTGTATGCCTACCGCGGCATCAACGTCCTCTGGACGGGCAGCAACCGGATCAACTCCTCCGACATGCCGAAGGCGTTCCTTGCCCTCGGGACCCAGACGCTGCTCTTCATCCCCTCCCTCACCATCATCGCGCTCGTCGTCGTGCTTGCTGCCGGCTGGTACCTGCGGAATCGGCGCGGCGGTCGCGAGCTGTACGCCATCGGTTCCGATCCGGCCGCCGCGGAACTGTACGGCCTCAACGTGACGCGCCGGATTCTCGTCGCCTTCGTGCTCAGCGGTGCCCTCGCGGGCCTCGCGGGCATCCTGTTCGCCGCCCGGTACGGCACCACGAACTCGCAAACCGGGACCGGTTTGGAGCTCCAGGCGGTCGGCGCCGCGGTGATCGGCGGCGTCGCGATCTTCGGCGGAAGCGGAACGGTCTACGGCGCGGCGATCGGTGCGGTGCTCCTCCTCACGATCAACCGGGCGCTTCCGATCCTCGGAATCCAGGACTTCTGGCAGCAGGCCGTCGTCGGCGCGCTCATCATCGGCGCCATCGTTCTCGACCGGCTGCTCGCCCTTCGACTCTTGCGCAAACTGACCTCGGAACGGCAGGTGTCCCATGACTAGCCTGGAGACCCCCACCCCCCTCGCGGCGAAGACGATCGCGAACTACGGTCGCCCGCTCTGGCGACGCTGGCTCCTGAGCCGGGAGAGCGCGGTTATCGTGGCCGTCATCCTGGTCTGGGTGGTCGCCTCCTCCGTGGTGCCCTACTTCGGCACGACCACGACGCTCGGCTTCCTGCTTCTCGACGCGACGCCGATCCTCATGATCGCGCTGCCGATGACCTTCGTCATCATCACCGGGGAGATCGACCTCTCGGTCGCGAGCACCCTCGGCCTCTCGAGCGTGATGCTCGGCGTGCTGACCAAGGGCGGCATGCCCATCGGGCTCGCCATGGTCATCTGCCTGATCGTGGGACTCCTCGCCGGTGCGGTCAACGGGTTCCTGGTCACGATCGTGGGACTGCCGTCGCTCGCCGTGACGATCGGCACCCTCGCCCTGTTCCGGGGCATCGCGGTCGGGCTGCTCGGCACCACCGCGATAACCACGTTCCCGCCGTTCTGGCAGAACCTCGCGCAGGCCCGATTCGGCCTCACCGGGATCCCCGTGGTCATGGTGCTCGTCATCGTGCTCATCATGATCTTCGCCCTCGTGCTGCACTTCACACCGTTCGGTCGCGGGCTGTTCGCGCTCGGCCTGAGCAAGGACACCGCCGCGTTCTCTGGTGTCAGGGTCAACCGAGCGAAGTTCATCGCCTTCCTGCTCACCGGACTCATCTCGGCCCTCGCCGGCATCTACTGGACGCTCCGGTACGGAAGCGCGCGCGGCGACAATGCGACCGGCCTCGAGCTCTCGGTGATAGCGGCCGTGCTCCTCGGCGGAGTCTCGATCTTCGGCGGAAAGGGAGCATTGCACGGCGTTGTCGCCGGAGTGCTTCTCATCGGGGTGCTGCAGAGCGCCCTCCGCCTGGCCAACGTCAGTTCCGACGCGATCAACATCATCATCGGGGCGCTGCTCATCCTGTCAGTGCTCTCCCCACGGATTCTTGCCTGGGCCCGGCGGCTTCGACCGTCGGCGGCCGGGCAACGAAAATAGCGCCCCACAGCACAGGAGCGCTGCCTGCATCACCACCTCAACGAAAGGAAGAACAACGATGTTGTTTCAGACATCCAGCAAGCGCGGCGTCACGCGCGCGCTAACCCTCACCGCGGCAGCCATCACCCTCGCCCTCGTCGCGACCGGCTGCTCATCGGCCACCGGCGGATCCGGCACCTCAAGTTCGTCCGGCACCAAGAACTACAAGATCACCTTCCTGCCCAAGCAGCTGGGTAACGCCTACTTCGACACCTCCGACAAGGGCGGCGCGGCAGCGATCAAGGAGTTCGCGGGGACCTACTCGGAGGTCGGACCGGCGACGGCCGCCGCCGATGCCCAGGTCAGCTACATCAACACCCTCACCCAGCAGAATGTCGGGGCGATCGTGCTGTCCGCGAATGACCCGACCGCGCTCGGGAGCGCGCTCACCCAGGCGAAGGCTGCCGGCGTCAAGGTCGTCACCTACGACGCGGACACCGACGAGAAGTACCGCGACATCTTCGTCAACCAGGCGACAGCCGACGGCATCGCCAAGATCGAGGTGGATCTGATCACCAAGGAAATCGGCGACGCCGGCGACATCGCGATCCTCTCGGCGACGGCGAACGCCGCGAACCAGAATGCCTGGATCGACCTGATGAAGAAGGACCTCGCGGCCGACCACCCGAACGTGAAGCTCGTCGATGTCGTTTACGGAAACGACGATGACCAGACCTCGTTCGACAAGACCGCGGCGCTGCTGCAGACGCACCCCAACCTCAAGGGCATCATCTCGCCCACCACGGTCGGCGTCGCAGCTGCTGCCCGCTACCTGTCGACCTCGGCCTTCAAGGGCAAGGTCGCACTGACCGGCCTCGGTACCCCGAACCAGATGCGCGACTACGTCAACGACGGAACCGTCACGGCGTTCGCGCTGTGGAACCCGGCCGACCTCGGCTACCTCGCCTCCTACGCGGCGAAGGCACTGATCGACGGCACCATCACCGGCAAGGAGGGCGACAGCTTCAAGGCCGGCAAGCTCGGCACCTTCAAGGTCGGCGCCAAGGGCACCGTACTGCTCGGTGACCCGTACACGTTCGACAAGAGCAACATCGCGAAGTTCAACTTCTAGGCACCCACGGGTCCCGGGGTCGGCGGAGCAGTTCCGCCGGCCCCGGCACCACCCCGCACGACCATTTCGACTCGAGGAGGGTTCGATGGACCGGATCTGTTTCCAGCTCAGGGTGAAGCCAGAGCGCCTCGACGAATACACGGAGCGCCACGCTCGCGTCTGGCCCGAAATGTTGCGCGAGATCGCGGCATCCGGCCGCCGCAACTACTCCCTCTTCCTGCGGCCGGATGGCCTGCTGATCGGCTACTTCGAGACCGACGACCTGGCCGCGAGCCAGGACTACCTCGACGCCTCGACGGTCGCCGCCGACTGGGAGCGCGAGATGGGGGACTTCTTCGAGGACCTCGACGGCGCTCGCCCCGATCAGGGCTTCGACCGACTCGACGAGGTCTTCAACCTCGACGACCAGCTCACCAGTCTTCGCACGAACGGCGTCAACCAGAACGGGAACCGATCATGACAACCTTCTCCGACATCGAACCGCTGCTCGCGCAGCAGTCCATCGAGCTGCCCTCCTGGGCGTTCGGCAACTCCGGCACCCGGTTCAAGGTCTTCGGCACCCCCGGCACGCCCCGCACGCCGCAGGAGAAGATCGCCGACGCCGCGCAGGTCAACCGATACACCGCACTGTCCCCCTCGGTGGCACTGCATATCCCGTGGGACCGGGTGGATGACTACGCGGCCCTCGGCGCCTTCGCGAACGACCACGGAGTCGCCCTCGGCACCGTCAACTCCAACACCTTCCAGGACGACGACTACAAGTTCGGTTCCCTGACGCACTCAGACCCGAAGATCCGCCAGAAGGCCATCGACCACCACTTCGAGTGCATCGACATCATGGATGCCACCGGCTCGCGTGACCTCAAGATCTGGCTCGCCGACGGCACCAACTACCCGGGCCAGCAGGACCTGCGTGCCCGGCAGGACCGCCTGGCGGATTCGCTCGCCGCCATCTACGCCCGCATCGGCGATTCCCAGCGGATGGTGCTCGAATACAAGTTCTTCGAGCCCGCTTTTTATCACACGGATGTGCCGGACTGGGGCACCTCGTATGCCCAAGTCGCCGCACTCGGAGACCGTGCGCTGGTCTGCCTCGACACCGGACACCACGCCCCGGGCACCAACATCGAGTTCATCGTCATGCAGCTCCTGCGCCTCGGCAAGCTCGGCTCGTTCGACTTCAACTCGCGCTTCTACGCCGATGACGACCTCATCGTCGGGGCGGCGGACCCCTTCCAGCTGTTCCGCATCCTCTACGAGGTCATCCGTGGCGGGGGATACGGCACCGACTCCGGCGTCGCGTTCATGCTCGACCAGTGCCATAACGTCGAGGACAAGATCCCCGGGCAGATCCGCTCCGTGCTCAATGTGCAGGAGATGACGGCGCGCGCGCTGCTCGTCGACACCGTCGCGCTCACTGCAGCGCAGGACGCGGGCGATGTGCTCGGCGCCAACGGCATCCTCATGGACGCCTTCTACAACGACGTGCGCGCCGACCTCGCCGCCTGGCGCGAGTCCCGCGGGCTCACCGGGGACCCGATGGCCGCCTACGCGGCATCCGGGTACCAGGCGAAGATCGCCGCCGACCGCGTGGGCGGCCAGCAGGCCTCCTGGGGCGCGTAACGCGCGTGTTTTCTCGCGGCGGCCCTACGACGTCGCGGAGGGTGCCATGCCTCCCTCCGCGAGCGCATCCGGCCTTCACGACAGCGCGTATCCCCCGCCACCGCCGATTCACCGCAGACCAGTTCACCGCAGACCGAAGGATCACCACATGACCAACCCCGCTGCCGCAGAGCTCATCGCCCGCAGCAACCGACTCGGCTCAGACCCGCGGGTCACGAACTACGCGGGCGGAAACACCTCCGCCAAGGGAACGGATGTCGACCCCGCGACGGGTGAGCCCGTCGAGTTGCTCTGGGTGAAGGGCTCCGGCGGCGACCTCGGCACCCTCACCGAGTCCGGCCTCGCGGTGCTGCGCCTCGACCGCCTGCGCGCGCTCAAGAGCGTCTACCCCGGCGTCGACCGCGAAGACGAGATGGTCGCCGCCTTCGACTACACACTGCACGGCAAGGGGGGCGCCGCACCTTCGATCGACACCGCCATGCACGGACTGGTGGATGCCGCCCACGTGGACCACCTCCACCCCGACTCCGGCATCGCCTTCGCGACCTCCGCCGACGGCGAGGAACTCACCGCTAAGGCGTTCGGCGAGAAGGTCGTCTGGGTGCAGTGGCGCCGACCGGGCTGGCAGCTCGGGCTCGACATCGCTGCTATCAAAGACGCCAACCCAACGGCCATCGGGTGCATTCTCGGCGGCCACGGCATCACCGCGTGGGGCGATACCTCGGCGGAGGCCGAGGCCAACTCGCTCTGGATCATCGAGACCGCCGAGAGCTTCATCGTCGACAATGGCCGGGCCGATCCCCTGGGAACCATCATGGAGGGTTACGGCGCACTGCCCTCTGACCAGCGTCTTTCCCGCGCGGCCGCGCTCGCCCCGACGCTGCGCGGCCTCGCCTCGACCGACCGCGCCCAGGTCGGTCACTTCACCGACGCCCAGGTCGTGCTCGACTTCCTCGAGCAATCAGAGCACCCCCGCCTCGCCGCCCTCGGCACCAGCTGCCCTGACCACTTCCTGCGCACCAAGGTCAAGCCGATGCTGCTCGACCTGCCGCCGACCGCGTCCCTCGAAGACCAGCTCGCGCGCCTGCACGAACTCCACGACGAGTACCGGGCCGACTACCAGGCGTACTACGACCGCAACGCGGTCGAGGGCAGCCCGGCGATCCGCGGCGCGGACCCCCTCGTGGTGCTCGTCCCCGGCATCGGCATGTTCAGCTACGGCGCCAATAAGCAGACCGCCCGCGTCGCGAGCGAGTTCTACATCAACGCCATCAACGTGATGCGCGGCGCCGAGGCGATCTCCACCTACGCGCCGATCGACGAGGCGGAGAAGTTCCGCATCGAGTACTGGGCACTCGAGGAGGCGAAGCTGCAGCGGATGCCGAAGGCCAAGCCCCTCGCGACGCGAGTCGCGCTCGTCACCGGGGCGGCATCCGGCATCGGCAAGGCCATCGCCACCCGTCTCGCCGCCGAGGGCGCCTGCGTCGTGATCGCCGACCTCGACCTCGAGAAGGCGCAGGCCGCCGCCGCCGAGATCGGCAGCACAGACGTCGCGATCGGGGTGCAGGCGAACGTGACCGATGAGCTGCAGGTGCAGTCCGCCGTGGATGCCGCGGTGCTCGCGTTCGGCGGGCTCGACCTCGTCGTGAACAACGCGGGCCTCTCGCTCTCCAAGAGCCTGCTCGAGACCACCGTCGCCGACTGGGACCTGCAGCACGACGTGATGGCCAAGGGCTCCTTCCTGGTCTCCCGCGCCGCCGCGAAGGTGTTGATCGACCAGAAGCTCGGCGGGGACATCATCTACATCTCGTCGAAGAACTCGGTCTTCGCAGGCCCCAACAACATCGCCTACTCGGCCACGAAGGCCGACCAGGCCCACCAGGTGCGGCTTCTCGCCGCCGAACTCGGCGAATACGGCGTGAAGGTGAACGGAATCAATCCCGACGGCGTCGTGCGCGGATCCGGCATCTTCGCCGGAGGCTGGGGCGCGAAGCGCGCAGCGGTCTACGGCGTTCCGGAGGAAGAGCTCGGCAAGTACTACGCGCAGCGCACGCTGCTGAAGCGCGAGGTGCTGCCCGAGAACGTGGCCAACGCGGTGTTCGTTCTGTGCACGAGCGACCTCAGCCACACCACGGGCCTGCACATCCCGGTCGACGCGGGCGTCGCCGCCGCGTTCCTGCGATGACCGAGGCCGTCGCGGCGGTCGATCTCGGGGCGACGAGCGGGCGGGTCATGCTGGGCTACGTCGGACACAACGAGCTCAGTGTTCGACCGGTCGCGCGCTTTCCGAACCTCCCGGTCCGCACCCCGGATGGCCTGCACTGGAACATCCTCGGACTGTTCCGCAACGTGACGGCCGGGCTCGGCGCCGCGGCGCGGGAGGAACCCGGGCTCGCGAGCGCCGGGGTCGACTCCTGGGCCGTCGACTACGCATTGCTGCGAGGCGGACGGATGCTCGGCGCGCCATTCCACTACCGTGACGAGCGCACCGCGGGCGCCGTCGAGACCACGCACTCTGTGGTCTCAGCGGAGGAGCTGTATGCAGCGAACGGCCTGCAGTTCCTGCCGTTCAACACCCTGTACCAGCTCGAAGCCGAGCGCGCACCCGGCCTGCTCGGTTTTGCAGACTCGCTGCTGCTCATCCCGGACCTGATCAATTTCTGGCTCACGGGTGAGAGCTTCGCGGAGCGCACCAACGCTTCGACGACCGGGCTCGTCGACATCACGACAGGCGAGTGGAACGACATCCTCATCTCGCGGCTCGACCTGCCCGCGGGACTGTTCCCGCCGCTGATCTCCCCCGGCGCGAGCGTCGGCGAACTCCTACCGTCGATCGCGACCGAGCTCGGGATGCGGCAGAGCCTCGGCATCATCGCGGTCGGTTCCCACGACACGGCGTCGGCCGTCGTCGCGATCCCGGCCACCACGCCGAACTTCGCCTACATCAGCTGCGGCACCTGGGGGCTCGTCGGTGTCGAGCTCGAACACCCGGTGCTCACTGAGGCGTCTCGCCTCGCCAACTTCACCAACGAGGGCGGCGTCGACGGCCGTGTGCGCTACCTCCACAACGTCATGGGCCTCTGGTTGCTCTCGGAGTCGGTTCGCACCTGGGAACGCTCGGGCGAGACGATCGATCTCGCTGCACTCCTCGCGCAGGCCGCCGCTGTGTCGAGCGAAGTTGCCGTGTTCGACGCCAACGACCCGCGTTTCCTCACTCCGGGTGACATGCCGGAGCGCATCGCGGAGTGGCTCACCGAGCACGGCCGCCCCGTGCCGCAGTCCCGTGCGGAGTTCGTGCGCTGCATCATCCAGTCGCTCGCCTCCGCGTTCTCGGATGCCGTGCGGACGGCCGCCGAGCTGTCCGGGATTCGTGTCGACGTCATCCATATCGTCGGGGGCGGATCTCAGAACGAGCTGCTCTGCCAGGCGACGGCCGACCTGAGCGGACTTCCCGTGCTCGCCGGTCCCGTCGAGGCGACGGCGATCGGGAATGTGCTGATTCAGGCGCGGGCACAAGGTTTCGTGACCGGGTCGCTCGAGGCGCTCCGGTCGCTGGTGGCATCCGCCTTCTCGCCGAAGCGCTACGACCCCGTGCGCTGAGCCCCACGACGTTAGGATCGTCGAATGTTCGAGACGTCAGTGCTGCACCCCGAAGAAGGTCGCCCATGAAATTCGCCCGCATCGGAGCGGTCGGCCACGAGCGGCCTTTCGTGCTCATCGGCCAGGCCTACTACGACATCAGCAGCGTCACCGCCGACATCACCGGGCAATTCCTCGAGACGGACGGTGTGGACCGCGTGCGCGAAGCCTTCGACGCGGGACTCCTCCCGGAGACCGACATCACCAGCGAACGCATCGGATCGCCCATCGTTCGACCGAGTGCCGTCGTCTGCATCGGCATGAATTACGCGGCCCATGCAGCCGAGAGCGGATCGCTCCCTCCCACCATCCCGATCATGTTCCTCAAGACGCCGAACACCGTCGTCGGGCCCAACGATGACATCACGATCCCGCGCAAGAGCGTGAAGACCGACTGGGAGGTCGAGCTGGGGGTCGTGATCTCGAAGCGCGCGTCCTATCTCGACTCGCCCGCCGACAGCATCGACCACATCGCCGGCTTCGTCGTGGCCAACGACCTCTCAGAGCGCGAGTTCCAGCTCGAACTGTCGGGCGGCCAGTGGTCGAAAGGCAAGTCGGCTCCGGGATTCAACCCGACAGGTCCCTGGCTCGTGACGCCCGATGAGGTCGACTATCGCGCTATGCGGCTGCGAAGCTGGGTGAACGGCGAACCGCGCCAGGATTCGTCCACTGCAGACCTGATCTTCGACGTCGACCACATCATCTGGCACCTGAGCCAGTTCCTCACCCTCGAACCGGGGGACCTCGTGCTTACCGGAACCCCCGAGGGTGTCGCCCTCTCCGGGCGGTTTCCCTATCTGAAGGCGGGCGACGTCTGCGAGATCGAGATCGACGGCCTCGGACGTCAGCGACAGTTGTTCGTCTGAGCACCCTCATCGCAGCGCCGACACAGGCCTCACGGCCGCCTGGTCGACCGCGCTGAGGTGGCAGACGCGGTGGCCTATCTGGCGAGCCCTCGCTGCGGTTCGACGACCGGGGCCTGCCTAGCCGTCGATGGTGGCCTGCAGAACCTGCGGCTACGACCGGAGTCGCCGCTCCGTCACACTCCCGGCCGTAGGCTGGCGATATGGATGCCCCCGGCTCTTCAGCGTTCGGGACCGCCGAGACCCGCCGGTTCGAACTCACCCTGAAGAAGCATTGGCTCGGTTGGTTTCCGAAGCCGACGGTCGTGCTCAACGGCCGCGGCAACCCGTCACAGTGGGGTAAGGGGACCTGGATGGTGGCGGCGGAGGGCGAGACGGTTGTCGGTGTCTTCCTCTTCAATCGGCTGTGGCGGTTCGGTGAAGCCGAGATCTCTGTCGATGGGGATGGGCCGGCCGCGGTCGTCTACACGGCTCCCTTTCTTCCGTTCCTGCGCGGTCGACTGCGGTGACTGCCCGGTGAGCCCGGGCCGTGTTCCCGGCTCTTGCGCGTCTTGCGCGCACCCTCGTACACTTGTCTAACAATGTTGTCGACCTCGCACCGCCCCCCGCAGGCAATCCCACTCAAGACGACTTCGCTGCCAGAGGCCGTCTATGACGCACTGCGCGAGAGCATCGTCACCGTGGTCGATCGCCCGGGCACCCTCCTCACCGAGACCGCCGTGGCCGAACGCTACTCCGTGGCGCGCCCAACGGCGAAAGCCGCCCTCGAACGACTCGTCAGCGAAGGACTCTTGTCGAGGCGTGCCCACCACGCCGCGCAGGTTCCGGAGCTCAGCCGCGACGACATCCAGGACCTCTACTCCAACCGCGCCATTCTCGAAGAGGCGGCCGTGCAGCACCTCGCGGCCGACTCTGTGGTTCCCGTCGCCGCGCTCGCTGTGCACCGAGAGCTGCTCGAGCACGTGCGCACCGACGATCGCGCCGCCCTCGCCCGAACAGACCTCGATTTCCACCGGCAGCTCGTCCTGGCGCAGCACAGCCCGAGGCTTGCGAAGATGCACGGCCTGCTGATGGGCGAGATCGAGCTGTGCATCGGCCAGGTGCAGTCCCATCAGCTCATCCGGCCATCCGATGTCGCCCTCCAGCATCAGGGCATCCTCGATGCGGTGGCGGCAGGGGATGGCGCACTGGCGAGCCGCCTCACCCGCGAACACATCGAGGGAGCGCGTGACCGGCTCCTCCAGAAATACGACAGGGAAGCCTCCGAATGACCGTCTTCGTCGCGGTGCCCGATGCCACAATGCTCGACCGCCTCACGCCCGGCGTCGGAGATGATGTCGTGCTGGAGGTCTGGACGACGGATGACCCGCCGCTCGACCATCCCGTCGACCTGGTGGTGATGCCGTATTCGGTCTCGGCGGCCGCTCTTCCCAAGCTCGCGGACTCTCCGGTGTCGGTCATCCAGAGCCAGGCACTCGGGTATGACTCCGTCGAGCGTTCGCTCCCTGCAGGGCTCGTCTGGTGCAATGCGGTTGGCGTGCACGAGGGTCCGACGGCGGAGCTCGCCGTCGCCCTGATCCTCGAGAGCCAGCGCGGGCTGGATGTCGTGGCCCGCGCGCAGCCGGCCGGCCTCTGGAAGCGCAACTGGTACCCGGGCCTGCTCGGAAGCGCTGTGCTCATCGTCGGTGTCGGTGGGGTCGGTGCGGCGATCGAGAAGCGCCTCGCGCCCTTCGATGTCGACATCACGCGCGTGGCGCGCACCGCACGCAGCGACGAGCGCGGCGCCATCCACTCGCTCGTCGAGCTCCCCGACCTGCTCCCGGCCGCGGACATCGTCGTGATCGCCGTGCCGCTCACCGCGGAGACGACGAATATGGTCGACGCGCCTTTCCTCGACCGAATGAAGACCGGCGCGCTGCTCGTCAACGTCTCCCGTGGCGCGATCGTCGACACGGATGCCCTCACCGAGCGGGCTCGGACCGGCGCGATCCGCGCGGCAATCGACGTCGTCGAGCCGGAACCGCTCCCCGCGGACCACCCGCTGTGGACGCTGCCCGGAGTGATCATCACCCCGCACATCGGGGGCAATATCTCGAGCATGCCGAGCCGCGTCGATCCGCTCGTGCGCGAGCAGATTCGCCGGCTTCACGACCATCACGAACCACTGAACATCGTTGTCGACACAAGGATACGAACATGAAACTCGAACGACACTTCCCGAAGGTGCGTGACCTCGCGCCGCTCATGCACTTCGCCACCCCGGAGCTCAACGCGAAGAAGCGCCGGCTGCAGAAGGCGCTGACCATCCACGACCTCCGGGCGATCGCTCAGAAGCGCACCCCCAAGGCGGCCTTCGACTACACCGAGGGAGCCGCCGAGGCGGAGATCTCGCTGGCTCGCGCGCGCCAGGCCTTCGAGGACATCCAGTTCAACCCGTCGATCCTGCGGGATGTCTCGGTGGTCGACACCTCCTCCACGGTGCTCGGCGGCCCGACCGCGCTGCCCTTCGGTATCGCGCCAACCGGCTTCACCCGGATGATGCAGTCGGAGGGGGAGATCGCCGGTGCCAGTGCGGCCGCGGCCGCGGGCATCCCCTTCTCCCTGTCGACGATGGGCACTTCCGCCATCGAGGATGTGAAGGCCGCGAACCCGAACGGACGCAACTGGTTCCAGCTGTACATGTGGAAGGACCGCGACCGCTCGATGGCGCTCGTCGACCGGGCGGCGAAGGCCGGTTTCGACACCCTTCTCGTGACCGTGGATGTGCCGGTCGCCGGCGCACGACTGCGCGACAAGCGAAACGGCTTCTCGATCCCGCCGCAGCTGACCCTCGGAACCGTCGTCAACGCGATCCCGCGGCCGGAGTGGTGGATCAACTTCCTCACCACAGAGCCGCTCGCCTTCGCCTCCCTCGACCGCTGGTCGGGCACCGTCGGAGAGCTGCTCGACACCATGTTCGACCCCACCGTCACCTTCGACGACCTGGCCTGGATCAAGGACCAGTGGCCGGGCAAGGTCGTGGTCAAGGGAGTCCAGAACCTCGACGACGCGAAGCGCCTCGCGACCATGGGCGTCGACGGCATCATCCTGTCGAACCACGGGGGACGGCAGCTCGACCGCGCGCCGATCCCGTTCCACCTGCTTCCGGATGTCGCCCGCGAGGTCGGCAAGGACCTCGAGGTCCACCTCGACACGGGCATCATGTCGGGCGCCGACATCGTCGCGGCCATCGCCCTCGGCGCGGACTTCACGCTGGTGGGCCGGGCGTACCTCTACGGCCTCATGGCCGGCGGACGCGAGGGCGTCGATCGCATGATCGAGATCCTCGGCGATCAGATCGCGCGCACGATGCGCCTCCTCGGAGTCACCTCCCTCGCCGAGCTGACGCCCGCCCACGTCACGCAACTCGAGCGTCTCGCGCCGCGCGCCCTCAGCATCCCCGCCGCGACAGCTCCGCGGCCGGCAGCGAAGTCCTCAGCCACCAAGCCCCGGACCTCGCCGCCCAAGGCCGGCCCGCGCAAGTCGCCGATCGCCGGCTGACGCAATCGCGAGTGACACGTGCGCAAGAAAGTTCCCGCGCACGTGTCACTCGGCAGCGCGGAACGCTCGCGAGGGCCAGCTACGCGAGCAACCCGAGCTGGCGCCGCGCCTCGTCGATCGTCTCGAGCACCGCGATCGAGGCGTCGAGCGGATGCAGCGGGGACTCGGTGAGCCCGTCCGCGACATGCTGCGCTGCCGCGGTCGCCTGCCACACCAGTCCGTCACGCCAGCGCAGGGTCGTGGGGTCGTCCCACCGCAGCGGTTCGTCGTTGCCGTCCCGGTACAGGGTGAACCCTCCGGGCGCGACGAAGGGCGCGTCGATGTCGACGCTCGCGAGGGAGCCGCTCACCGTGGCACGCACGGGAGTGGAGACGGTCATGCTCGTGCTCAGCTGGGCTTCCGCGCCATCCGCCGTGCTGAACAGGATGGCGGCCTGGCCGTCCACCCCGGTCGAGGTGATCGATCCGCTCGCCACCACTCGGCTGGGGCGGCCGAGCACGAAATGCGCGAACCAGATGGGATACACGCCGAGGTCGAGCAGCGCGCCGCCTCCGAGCGCCGGGTCGAAGGCGCGGCTCTTCGGATCGAAGTCGAAGATGGAACCGTAGTCGGCGGCGACGAGTCCGATCTCGCCGAGCATCCCGTCGGCGAGCAGGGCCGAGATCACGGTGGTCTGGGGCAGGAACCGCGCCCACATCGCCTCCATGGCGAAAACGCCGGCGGCGCGCGCGGCATCCGCGATCTCCCGTGCCTCGGCGGCGGTGAGGGCGATCGGCTTCTCGACGAGCACATGCTTGCCCGCGGCGATCGCAAGGAGCGCGAGCGCACGATGCTCACTGTGCGGAGCGGCCACATAGACGATGTCGATGCCCGGATCGGCCACAAGCTGCTCGTAGCGGTCGTAGACCCGATCGATGCCGAACCGGGCGCCGAACGCCGCTGCCCGCTCGAACGAGCGCGACGCGACCGCATGCATTCGCTGGTCGGAGTTTGTGTGCAGCGTCTCGACGAAGTCGGCGGCGATTCGACCGGGCGCGAGCACCCCCCAGCGCAGGGTCGGGCCGCCCCTCAGGGGTGTCGCGGTCGACGCGGGAAAGTAATTCATCACTGGGCCCCTCTGGCCGCTCGGCGTACATTGTCGACGATACTCGTCGCGGTGAGCGCGGATGTCAGCAGCGCGATGAGCACGATGGTCATCGGCACCCCGTAGGCGGGCGCTCCGAGCGGCACCAGCAGCACCATCGCCGCCGCCACAGCGAGGCCGAGGGGACGCGTCGCCACGTGGTCCTCGATCGCGGCATGAAGCAGGAAGAGCAGCACGAAGAACAGCGCGACGGGAATCGCGAGCGCATAGCCGACGACCAGGGGCGAAACGGCCGCGTGCGTGCCGGACCCGTGCGTGCCGGCCTCATACGTGCCCGCCTCGACCGCGACCTCGAGGGATGCCCCGATCGCCGCGATCGCCGCGAACAGGAGGTAGTGTCCGTAGCCCCAGAGGAACGACCTCGAGCGGTGGCTCGCGAGCCCCTCGCCGGCGGGTTCGAGAAAGTAGAGCCACCAGAGCCCGAAGAGCAGAACGAGGCCGCCGAGGGCGACGACGACGAGCGAAACACTCACCCCCGAGAGATCCAGCGCCTTCTGCACGGCGATGGTCACGGCCGACACCGACTCCCCGAGCAGGATGATCGTGAAGAGGCCGTAGCGTTCGGCGATGTGATGCGGGTGCCACGGCGTGAGACCGGTGCGCTCGGCCCACAGGGGAACGCTCACGTCGGCGAGAGCGAGCAGAATGAATGACAGCGCTCCGAGCTCGGGGGGCAACAGCAGCCGGGCGATCCAACCGAGCTGCACGAGGGTGATGGCACCGGCATACCGGAAGGCGGTGCGGCGGCCATCCGGATTCTCGATGCCGGCGCGCACCCACTGTCCCACGAGCCCCACGCGCATGATGAAGTACCCGAGGGTGATGCCGAGATACTGCTGTTTGTCGAACGCGCTCTGCACCCCCGCCGCCAGCACGAGGACACCGGCCATCTGCACCATCGTGGTGAGCCGGTAGGGCAGATCGTCCGTGTCATATGCGGAGGCGAACCAGGTGAAGTTGAGCCAGGCCCACCAGATGGCGAAGAACACCATGAGATAGGGGCCCACCCCGTTCGTCAGAGCGGTTCCCGCGGTGATGGTGCGCGCCAGCTGCAGTGCGATCTGGGCGACCGCGACAACGAATGTCAGGTCGAAGAGCAACTCGAGAGAGCTCGAGACGCGATTCTCCTCGTCGATGTCGCGCCCCGACATGCGGGTGCGGATCCGGATGCGCGGAGCCGAAGTCATGGCCACAGCTTAGGAGCAGGCGACCGGGCCGATCGGCGGACCGGCCGGGCGCTTTCTGGCCCGGATCGAGGCGGCTGGCCTCGCTCGACCCGGCCGATCCTCGTCGAAAGCAGAACAGTCGAGCGGCGCGGCTCTTACGCGCGCAGTTCCAGCAGCACGGCCTCCAGCTGGTTCACGGCGAAATCCACGTCTTCCGCGGTGATCACGAGCGGAGGAGCGAAACGGATGGTCGAGCCGTGGGTGTCCTTCGCGAGCACTCCCCGCGACAGCAGTAGCTCGCAGACCTGGCGTCCGGTCGCCAGCGCCGGGTCGATATCGACGCCGGCCCACAGCCCGGCGGATCGCACGGACACGACTCCGAAGCCGATCAACCGCTCGAGTCCCGCCGCGAGGCGCGCTCCCATCACGCGGGCGCGCTCCTGGTATTCCCCGGTCTCGAGCAGGGCGACGACCGCCGAGCCGACGGCCGCGGCGAGCGGATTTCCGCCGAAGGTCGAACCGTGTTCCCCCGCGCCGAGCACGCCGAGGATGTCGGAGTTGCCGACCACCGCGGATACCGGCACGATCCCACCGCCGAGCGCCTTGCCGAGAAGGTAGAGGTCGGGCGTGACCCCGAGGTTGTCGCACTGGAAGGTGGCGCCGGTGCGGCCGAGCCCCGACTGGATCTCGTCCGCGATGAAGAGCACGTTGTGACGGGTGGTGATGTCGCGCACGGCCGGCAGATAGTCGGCTGGCGGAATGAGGATGCCCGCCTCGCCCTGGATCGGCTCGAGGAGCACGGCGACGGTGTTGCCGTCGATCGCGGCTTCGAGGGCCGCGGCATCCCCGTACGGCACGGAGCGGAAGCCCGGCGTGAACGGGCCGAAGTCGGTGGTGGCCGTTGCGTCATCCGAGAAGCTGATGATCGTGATGGTTCGGCCGTGGAAGTTGCCGTCGGCCACGATGATGTTCGCCCGGTCGGGCGCGACGCCCTTCACCCGGTAGCCCCAGGCTCGCGCCGCTTTGAGCCCGGATTCCACCGCCTCGGCCCCGGTGTTCATGGGGATCACGAGGTCCTTCTTCGCGAGTGCGGCGAGCGCACCGACGAAGGGACCGAGCCGGTCGTTGTGGAATGCCCGGCTGGTGAGCGTGACGCGGTCGAGCTGCGCCTTCGCCGCCGCGATGAGCGCCGGATGCCCGTGGCCGAAGTTCACCGCGGAATACGCCGCGAGGCAATCGAGGTACCGTCGGCCCTCGACATCCGTCACCCAGGCGCCCTCAGCTGTCGCGACGACCACCGGAAGCGGATGGTAGGTGTGGGCGATGTGGGAGTCTTCGGCGGCGATGAATTCGGCCGCGGACAAGGTCATGTGCGCAGTTCGAGGGTGCAGCACTTGACGCCGCCGCCGCCGAGCAGGAGCTCGGAGAGGTCGACACCGATCGGGTTGTACCCACGCTCGCGAAGCTGCCGCTCGAAATCGGTGGCACGGGAGGCGATGACCATGTTGTAGCCGTCGCCGAAGGAGTTGAGCCCGAGCACGGCCGCGTCCTCCTCGTTCACGAGGATCGCGTCGGGGAAGCGCTCGCGGAGAACCGCGAGGCCCTCCTCGTTGAACGCACTCGGCAGGTAGGCGATGTTGGGGTTTTCGTATCCCGGCTGGGGGTCGAGCACCGCGATCGCGGTGTCGAGGTGGTAGAAACTCGGGTTCACGAGTTCGAGCGTGATGACCTGCCGACCGTAGAGCTCCGCGAGCTCCTGGTGGCTGTTGGAGGCGCTGCGGAAGCCGGTGCCGGCGAGGATCACATCGCCGACGAGCAGGAAATCGCCCTCCCCCTCGTTGATGTTCTCCGGCACCTTCACGTCGAATCCGTTCTCACGGAACCAGTCCATGTAGGCGGGACCCTCGGGCTGGCGCTCGGGATAGGTGAAGCTCGCACCGTAGGCGATGTTGTCGAGCACGAATCCGCCGTTTGCCGCGTAGACCATGTCGGGAAGGCCCTCGATGGGGTCGATCAGGTGCACCTCGAAACCGAGGTCGACGTAGGTCTGGTAGAGCGTCTCCCACTGGCGCACCGCGAGGGCGGTGTCGGTGGGCAACTGTGGGTCCATCCAGGGGTTGATGCGGTACACCACTGTGAAGAATTCGGGGCGGCACATGAGGACGGTGCGCTTGGACGGGGTGCGGACGGTGGCAACATTCGTTGCAGGCAGAGTGGCCGACACGAGGGCTCCTTTGGAGATCGGGGTGTGGGGTCGTTCCAGTCTCACACGCACACTTCCGATCTTTGGCAGCGTAGGGCGCACAAAATCGCCGAAGTTGGTGCGGACCGCACAATAAAGCGCCATAGGGTATGACCATGGACAGTCTCGACTATGGAATCATCGACCTTCTTCGCCAGAATGCCCGCGCCGGATACGGCGATATCGGCGAAGTCATCGGACTCTCCGCCTCTGCCGTGAAACGCCGCGTCGACCGGCTCGTCGCCGACAAGGTGATCCGCGGATTCACCATCCAGGTCGACCCCGCCGTCGACGGCCTCGGCACAGAGGCCTATGTCGAACTCTTCTGCCGCGGGACTGTTGCGCCGGAGGAGCTGCGACGCATCCTGTCCGGCGTGCCGGAGGTCGTGGATGCCGGAACGGTCACCGGGAGTGCGGATGCCATCGTGCACATGCGGTCCCGCGACATCCCCTCGCTCGAGCTCGCCCTGGAGCGCGTGCGGGTCGCGCCCAACGTGGACCACACCCGCAGCGCCATCGTGCTGTCGAAACTGATCCACCGCACCCGCGAGGGATAGCGCTCTTCGAGGCCCCGACACGCTCGCTGGCGCTCGCTATCCGACCACCGGGATCGACGTCTATGACAGCTGTTCGATCGTGATCGCCGCATTGATGAGTGCGAGGTGGCTGAGGCCCTGCGGCAGGTTGCCGAGAAACTCATGGGTCTCGGCGTCCATCATCTCGGCGTACAGACCCACATCGTTGCCCAAGGCCACCAGCTCAGCCATGCGCGCGCGAGCTTCGTCCAGGCGGCCGACACAGGCGAGTGCTCCGGCAACCCAGAATGCGCAGGCGACGAAGGTCCCCTCCTCCCGCTGCATCCCCGAGTAGCGATAGACCAGCGCTCCCCGGCCGAGTTCACGGTCGATCGCGTCGATGGTGGACGACATTCTCTCGCTCCGATCGAAACCGCTATCGGCGTGCAGAAGAATGGATGCGTCGAGCTTCTCGCTGCCCGGATACATCACGTAGCTCTGACGCGCCTCCGACCATCCGTTCGTCTCCACCCAGTCGCGGATGCGGTCCCGCTCGGCCGCCCACCGCTCGCCGTCGCCGGGCAACTGCCCGAGCTCCGCGAGGCGCACCGCGCAATCGAGCGCCTGCCAGCAGCCGAGTTTCGACGAGGTGTAGTGCTGCTCCTCCTCGAGCTCCCACATGCCGGAATCCGGGCGTTGCCAGTTGTCGCAGGCGCGATCGGCGATCGAGGCCAGCAGTCGGCCGGTCTCGGCATCGAGCAGGTTGCCGTCGTCAACATACGCCCGAACAACATCGAAGAGGTCGCCGTAGACCCCGAGTTGGCGCTGTCCCTGCGCATCGTTCCCCACCACGACCGGACCTATGTCGCGCCATCCGGCCACGTCCGGATGGGAGGTGCCCTCCGGAACCGAACCATCCAGCGCGTAGAGGATGTGCAGTTCGGGGCCCTGGTTGCGGATGGTGGTCAGCAGCCAGGAGACGGCAGCATGCGTCTCCTCCCGAAGCCCGAAGCGGATGAGCGCGCGCACCGTGTAGGCGAGGTCCCGCACCCAGGCGAATCGATAGTCCCAGTTCTTGCCCCCATCGCGGCTCTCCGGGATCGAGGTGGTGGCAGCCGCGGCGATCGATCCGGTGGGGCTGTGGATGAGCAGCTTGAGCGGGAGCGCGCTGCGCAGAACGGCGTCGGACCATTCGCCCTTCCAGGAGAACTCGGTGGACCACGCCTTCCAGTTGGCGATGGTGCGGTCGATGCCGCGGTCGACGATCTCGGGGGTCACCATCCGAAGCGGCTCGCGTTCGGTCGCCGTGACGACCACGAGATGCCGCGAACCCTCCGAGGTCGTGAAGGCGCCGGTGATGGCCTGTCCATCGGCAGCGGATGGCCCATGGTCGATGCCGCGCACTCCGAGCATCACGCCGTCGACGCGGATCACGGCTCCCTGCACCGTGTGCTCCACCCACGGCGAGGCGATGCCGAGCATCGTGCCCGGGGCGACGGCCCAGCGCATCGAGACGGATCCCTTGAGCCCCTCCACCCGCCGGGCGAGCTCTGCCCAGGGCAGTCGCCCGGCGACTCCGGTGACCAGGGCGTCGGTGATGCGAACACGCCCCGACGCGGTCGTGAACGTGGTCTGCAGCACGTTGGTGCCGGGAACATAGCGTCGGGTGACCGTGTAGTCGTCGACCGGTCGCAACTCGATGCGACCACCGCGCGGGGCATCCACGATGGCGGCGAAAGCGGGCGGCGTCGGCAGGTTGGGGGCCGGAAACCAGTCGATCGCCCCGTCGAGGGCGATGAGCGCGACGGTTCGGCCGTCACCGATCGCCGCGTAGGAGCGCAGGTCCGCATACCCGTCGATGCGGTTCGCCGGCCCGCTGCCGTCGCGCTGCAGTGAGGTGCCGGTCATGCGCCGAACCGGCGTGCGGGGCGTCCGTGGGTCGCGGTGTCGATCGCGAAGATCGATCCGGAGAGCGGATGCGCCTCCAGCTGCTGCTCGGTGAGGTTCTCGCGCGCGGAACCGACGAACAGGGTTGACATCCCGGGGCCGCCGAAGGCGACGGAGGTGATGTTCGGGGCAGGCAGTTCGACCACGAGGTCTTCGATCCCCTCCGGGCTGTACCGCACCACTCGACCGCCTCCGTAGATTCCGCCCCAGAGGAATCCCTCGGCGTCGACAGTGAGCCCATCATGCGATTCGCCGGAGTGGAAGACCGTGACTTCACCGATGTCGCCGGTCTCGCTGTAGGGGGCGCGGTAAATGGTCTTGACGGCGGTGTCGGTGAAGAACATCTCGGAGTCGTCCAGGCTCCACTCGAAGCCGTTGGCCACCCCGAACCCACCGCGCAGCACCCGGAGCGCCCCCTCTTCCGTCACGGAGTAGAGCGCGCCATCCGGCTCCCCGTTCGCGAGGTTCATCGACCCGGTGATCCAGCGCCCGTAGGGGTCGCACTTGCCCTCGTTGAGGCGCAGGCCATCGTGCGCGTGTTCGATGTGGGCGAGATCACGGATGCCACCGGCGGCATCCACCCGCACGACGCGATCGCCGAGCGACGCCACATAGCCGCTGCCGTCCGCCGTCGGCGCGAACGACGCGAGTGGTGGGGGCAGCTCGATCACGGTGTCATTCAGTCCCTCGATGGGGCAGCGGTAGAGAAGCCCGGCGGTGATGTCACACCAGAGCACGAAGCCGGCCGGATCCCAGACGATGCTCTCGGCGAGAATGGCGCTAGCATCCCGGAAAACCCGGGGCAACCCCCTCACGACTCTCATGTTGCCAGCCTACGGTCCTCTGAGGAACGCATAAATAAAGGAGCTTTCATGGACCTCGGAATCAGCGGCCGCACGGCCCTCATCAGCGGCGCCGACTCGGGCATCGGATGGGAGACAGCACGCATCCTGCTCGGCGAGGGAGTGCGCGTCGTGCTGACCGACCTCGACCAGAAGAGCCTGGATGCCGCGGCGGCGAGCCTCGGAGCCCTCGAGGGGCGACTCTTCGCCTTCGCCGCCGACGTCACCAAGGTGGAGTCGATCGCGAAGATGCGAGACAAGGTGCTCGACGCGGTGGGTGATATCGACATCCTCGTGCAGTCCTCGGGGATCACTGGCGCACAGGGCTATTTCCACGAGATCGACGACGCCGGGTGGACCACCACCATCGAGGTGGACCTGATGGGTCCGGTGCGGCTGGTGAGCGCATTCCTGCCCAGCCTGCGGAAGGGCGGCTGGGGTCGCATCGTGCTGATGGCGTCCGAGGATGGCGTGCAGCCCTACGACGACGAGATCCCCTACTGCTCGGCCAAGGCCGGAGTGCTCGCCCTGATGAAGGGGCTGTCGCGCACCTATGCGAAGGAAGGGCTGCTCGTGAACTGCGTCTCGCCCGCCTTCATCCATACGCCGATGACCGACGCGATGATGGAGAAGCGCGCGAAGAAGATCGGATCGAGTGTCGACGAGGCGATCGTGAGCTTCCTCGACGAGGAACGTCCCTACATGGCGCTCAAGCGTCGGGGCGAACCGCAGGAAGTCGCCGCCGTTGTGGCGTTCCTCTGCTCGGAGCAGGCGAGTTTCGTGAACGGGGCCAACTACCGCGTCGACTCCGGGGCAGTCGCGTCGATCTGAGTCTTCCGTAGCAGTCGACCGGAGCACGGTCGCGCTAGTCGACCGCCAGCGCGGCCCGCGCGAGGTCGAGCGCGTCGGCGGGATCGACCCGCAACTGGCGGATGCGCGCGGCGAAGACCGCCGCGGCATCCTGGGCCTGGCGCTGGGTCGCGTCGCCGGAGGCGGCGATATACGTGCCGGCGCGCCCGCGCGTCTCGATCACCGCATCCCGTTCGAGCTCACGGTAGCTGCGAGCCACCGTATTCGGAGCGATTCCGAGCGCATCGGCGAGACCGCGAACGGTCGGGAGCTTGGCTCCCGCGACCATCGCTCGCACGGCGACCGCGTCGATCACCTGCACTCGCAATTGCTCGTAGGGCGGTATCGACGACCCGGGGTCGACCGTGACCGTGAGGCCGCCGATCACGGTCGAGCGCGGCCCGAGGGGGGAACTGGTCACCGGAGCTCCGATCTGACGTGGTCTTGCTGTCGAGCGTAGTCACCGTCGGCACCCCGTCGGCACCCCGTCCGCTCAGGGGGAGTCCTCGAGCATCCGACGCATCTGCCGCAATCCGTCGTGGATGCGGGACTTCACAGTGCCGAGCGGCAGCCGGAGGCGCTCAGCGACCTCGACGTGGGTGAGATTGCCGACGAAGGCGAGCACGAGGGCTTCGCGCTGCAGCTCCGACAACTGGCCGAGAGCGCGGATCACCCGCTCACTGTCGAGGCGCAGCTCGACCGCCTCGGCGACTGAGTCGTAACCCGGTTCGAAGTCCCGCAAGCCGAATTTCGTGTCGCGGGCACGATCCGCCTCCGCAGAGCGCACGCGATCGACAGCCCGCGCGTGCGCGCGGGTGAGAATCCACCCCACGGCCGTGCCCCGACCCGGATCGAATCGAGCCGCCTGCTGCCAGACCTCGAGAAAGACCTCCTGCATCACCTCCTCGGACTGCGACTGATCTCGCAGTACCGCACGGATGTGCCGGTAGACCCGCGGCGCGAACTCATCGAACAACTCGGCGAACGCGGCCTGGTCCCCGGCCGCGATGCGCTGGAGCAGCCCTTCCGCGGCTGCGGAATCCGGCCGAGCGAGGGGCTGTTCCTGGTCGGCGGTGGGCAGGGGCGTCTCCGTTTCGGGGTGAGCCGGGAGCCGAGCTCTCATCGAGGCGCGATCGGGCACGGTCCGGATACCCGAAGAGATCACCGAAGCTCGTCACTAAGACGCGACCGCAGCCTCCGATCTGCTGGGGATGTGCCGGCTGCACGCCCGGATCAGCGGCGGCTGGCCGCCCGCCGCGCTGCGACGATCACGAAACCGATCAGGATCAGCACGAGCGCGGCGAAGAGCGCGCCCTGGGCGTCCGCCCCGGTGTGCGCGAGGCCGGCGCTCGAGACCGAGGTGTTGGCGAGCGCGATTCCCGATGGGGAAGCGACCGCCGACGGCGCCTCGACCTCGCTGGCCGAGACAGCGCTGGCCGGCGGGGCGAGGAGTGCGATGCGCTGCACGAGCATGGACGCCGCCGCGGCGTCGTTGGCCGGATTGGCGTCCTGCACCGAGCTGGAGGCTACGACGACTCGGGCGGCGAGCCGACCGAGTGTGGCGGCGGAGCCGCGGAAAAGCATCGATTGGGTAGTTCCCGAGGCAAGGGTGGGAAGCGTCCATTGGTTCGTCGTCGGGTCGAAGACTCCCGCGGTGGGGGTGGCAACGAGACCGGCGGGCGCGTCGAGAGTGAGCAGAATCGACGTGGCATCCGAGGGTCCGGTGTTGCCGACAACGAGGGAGAACCAGGCGTCGTCACCCTCGCGCACCGTGGCGGCGGACGCCTCTCCGGTCACCCAGAGGTCCCCGACGCTGACCGTGGTGGCGCTGGCCGTCGCCGCGTTGTCCGTTGTCGACGATTCGTAGACAGCACCGGATGCGGATGCCGATACCGTGACGACGGTGCCGGCTGGGATGGACCCGTCGATCGCACCGGTGATCGTGATCGTGGAGCTCGCGCCGGCGGCGAGGGATCCGATGGCGCACTGGGCCACACCCCCGGCGATCGGGCACGGGCTGCCGGCGAGCTGGACCGAAGCGTCACTCAGCTCAACCGGGATGGTCACTGTTGCGACGACCCCGGTGTCAGCCTGGGGTCCGGAGTTGGCGACGGTGACCGTGTAGGTGGGGCGCGACGAGCCGGCGACGGGAGCCGCAGTGTCGAGCGACTCGGTGACGACGAGATTGGACGTGGCGCCCACCGGCGTCACCACGGCCGGGGCCGCGGAGGTCTGGACGGTGCCGGCGAGGGAATCGGTGTAGGTGAGCGTGCCGAGGTTGCTGAGGCTGGTGAAGGCGGCGGCGGAGAGCACGACGACCCGGAAGACGAGGGAGGTGGACTCCCCGGGGGCGAGCGACCCGCCAACGGTGGCGTCGGCGCCGGCGCCGAGCCGCCCGATGATGGTGCGGGTGGCCGCATCGTATTCGGCCTGGTCGTCGCCCGCGGCATCCGACTTTGCCCCGGCGTTCGAGCCGATCACGCGAAGGGAACCCGGCACGAGTTCGACGCCGGCCGGAAGGGAGTCCTGCAGGGCAGCGAGTGTCGCGGCCCCTCCGCCATTGTTCGTCGAGGTCACGGTGTATTCGATGGTGTCGCCCACGTGGACATCGCCGCCGGGCACGGTCACGTTCGTGACGCCGGCGGTGGTGTCCACGCAGGGCCCGAGGCCGAAGGTGATGTCGTCGAGAAAGTTGCCGATGCTCGCATTGCCGTTCGCGGTGGAGACCGCACGAAACCCGAAGCGGGTGGATGTCTGGCCAGCGGGCACGACGTAGACGCCGGTGTGTCGGCCCCAGGCCCCGGTGCCGTCGGAGAGATTGCCCTGCGAGGCGAGCGTGCCGCCGGTGGCGCCGATCACGACGTCCATCACGTCGGTGCCGCTTCGACCGCGGTGAAGGAGCGACCACTGGAGGCTCTGTCCGGGGGTAGTGACGACATCCTGGTAGAGCGTTCCCGGCTGCGTTGCGTTGATCTCCGCGAACTGGTTCCCCACGCTGGCCGGCACGCCATTGAAGCCGGTGGACCAGATCTCGATGCCGGAAGGATCGGTCGACTCCCACCCGGGAACGTTCGCCGAAGGCATGATCTGGTACGAGGTCGGAGCGATCACCGGGTCTTCGAATCCACCGTCGGACAGCGCCGTGGTGCTCTGGCAACTCGTGGCCGCTGTAGCGGTGGTCGCCGTCGACATGCCCGCCCCGGCCAGGAGCGTGGCTACGGAAAGACCGGTCGCCACGAGGATCGCGACGGATCGGGTGACCGCTGGTCGGGCCAGGAAGGTGGGCAGTGCGGCGCGCATATCGTCTTTCGGGTTTCGGGTTTCGGGTTTCGGGTTTCGGGTTCGAGCCGACCGGATGCGCAATTCGGGTACGCACCCGGTCGAGTTTCCACGGCCGTGCTCGGGTACCCGGCCGCAGCGGGGCGACACCTAGTGCACCCCCACGTCGAGTATGTGGGGACAAGACGTGTCCGCACAATGGGGGACAGACCGCCAGTTCGGGGGGTAGCTACCGCCGCTTTTTCAGAGCGCCACGAAGGTGGCGGGGTCGGGATTGCCGAAGCGGTGGGCGGTCATGCTGATCGCCTGCTCGTGCAGGAACGGCAGCAGCTCGATCCGCCCGGAGGTGGTCACCGGGCCGGCGTAGATCGCGACATCCGGATCACCGTCGAGCACCGTCGCGAGCGTGAGACGGTCGCCGCCGAGCAGACGGATGCGGCTCGGCCTGACCCCCGCCTGCAGCCGGGCATGCCAGCGGGCATCAGACTCCACGACCACGGATTCCACAGTGAGCGGCGGCACCGCCGTCCCGAACAGGCGCACGAGTGCCGCTGCCACCGGCACCGCGGAACTGATCGAGAGCGAAGCGCCCGCCCGCGTCGCCGCCACGATCGTTCGCACGAGCTGCGCGGGGGACGCCCCTTCCGCCAGGCGCACCGTCACCGGCACCGGACGGTAACGGAACACGTTTCGTTCCACACCGAGGCCGGAGACATCCTTGACCGTGCCGTATTCGTCCACCCAGGCCTGCTGGTCGCTGGTGGCGCCGGCGCGCACGCGATCGAACTCGAGAAACTCCATGCCCTGCTGCGCGGCCTCGATCACGCGCGACACAGTGTCGCTGAGTCCCTTGAGGATCGCCGTGCGACCCGGCTCGGCGAACATCGGCCGCCATTCCCCGAGCGTCAGCAGGTAGTTCGGTCCGCCGGCCTTGGCGCTTGCTCCGACCGTCGACCTCTTCCAGCCACCGAACGGCTGCCGGCGCACTACCGCTCCCGTGATACCGCGGTTGACGTAGAGGTTGCCCGCCTGCACAGAGTCGATCCAGAGCGCGATCTCGGCGGCATCCAGCGAATGGATGCCCGCGGTGAGGCCGTACGCCGGTGCATTCTGCAAGGCGATCGCCTGCTCCAGCGTGTCGGCCCGCATGATCCCGAGCACCGGACCGAAGTATTCGGTGAGGTGGAATTCGGATCCGGCAGCCACCCCGTCCTTGACGCCCGGCGACCAGAGCGTTCCGCTCTCATCCAGCGAACGCGGCGCCAGCAGCCAGGACTCGCCCGCGCCGAGCGTGGTGAGGGCCGCACGGAGCTTGCCGTGCGCCGGCTCGACGATCGGCCCCATCACGGTGGTGGCCTCCTGGGGATAGCCCACGCGAAGAGTGCTCACCGAGTCGAGGAGCTGCCGGCGGAAACGCTCGGACGTGGCGACCGACCCGACCAGGATCACGAGGGACGCGGCCGAGCACTTCTGGCCCGCGTGGCCGAAGGCGCTCTTCACGACATCCGCCACCGCGAGGTCGAGGTCGGCGCTCGGGGTCACGATGATCGCGTTCTTGCCGCTCGTCTCTGCAAGCAGCGGGAGGTCGGGACGCCAGGAGCGGAACAGCCGTGCCGTCTCCCACGCGCCGGTGAGGATCACGCGATCCACCGAGGGATGCGACACCAGCTCGCGACCGAGGTCGCCCTCGTCGAGGTCCACAAGAGCGAGGACGTCGCGAGGAACCCCGCCGGCCCAGAGCGCTTCGACCATCACGGCAGCGCTGCGGCGCGCCTGCGGGGCCGGCTTGATGATCACGCCGGCACCGGAGGCGAGTGCCGCGAGCACCGATCCGGCCGGGATGGCGACGGGGAAATTCCACGGCGGGGTCACGACGATCAGCCGGGACGGCTCGAATTCCGCGTCGGCGACCCTGTCGAGTTCGCGGGCACGTTCCGCGTAATAGTGCGCGAAGTCCACGGCCTCGCTCACCTCGACGTCGCCCTCGGAGATCGTCTTCCCCGTCTCGCTCGCCATCACCTCGATGAGGTCGGCGCGGGCCGCCGCGAGCGCCTCCCCCGCGCTGTGCAGCACGGTCGCGCGAGTGTCCGACCGCCGTTGGCCCCAGCTCTCGCCGGCCCGCGCGGTGGCGGTGACCACCGCCTCGAGGGCGGGCAGGCCGGTGATCCGGGCCGCGGCGACGGCCGCCTCGCCCAGGGTCGAGGATGCGACGCGGGACAGGATCTCGCGCCCCCACGCACGATTGGCCGCGATCGACGGATTGGTGTCGGCCTCATTGGCGAACACGCGGGGCGCCGTGTCAACGGGCGCGATCGGCACCGGGAGGCGACGGTCCTGCACACGATGGGAGGCTGGAGCGAACCCGGACTGCCGATCCTCCGCGAGCCGTTCGAGCGAGGCGAGGAATCTCGCGGCCTCCCGGTCGAAGATCTGGGGATCGCCGGCAAGTTCGAAGACTCCCGACATGAAGTTCTCGCTCGAGGCATTCTCCTCCAGACGTCGGATGAGGTACGAGATCGCCGAATCGAATTCACCGGGGTGCACGACCGGGGTGTAGAGCAGGAGGCCGCCGACGTCGCGCCTCACGGCATCCGCCTGTCCGGTGGCCATGCCGAGCAGCATCTCGAACTCCACCCGGGTCTCCACCCTGCGCTGCTTCGCCAGCAGCCGGGCCCAGGCGATGTCGAACAGGTTGTGACCGGCAATCCCGATCCGCACCGCATCGGTGCGCGTCGGCAGAAAGGACCAGTCCAGCACGCGCTTGTAATTGGCGTCGGTGTCTCTCTTCGTGCCCCAGGTGGCGAGCGGCCAGCCGTGCACGGCGGCATCCACATGCTCCATGGCGAGATTCGCACCCTTGACGACCCGCACCTTGATGCCGGCTCCACCCGCGGCCCGCCGCTCGATCGCCCAGGCGGTGAGGCCCTGCATCGCCTCCAGCGCGTCCGGCAGGTACGCCTGAAGCACGATGCCGGCTTCCAGGGTCGTGAGCTTCGGCTGTTCGAGAATGCGACGGAACACCGCGATCGTGAGGTCGAGGTCGCGGAACTCCTCCATGTCCAGGTTGATGAACTTCGTGGTGGGGGACGCCGCGGCGAGTTCGTAGAGCGGAGTGAGCCGCCTCACGACCCGCGACACCGTCTCGTCGAACGACCACATCGAGAGCTGGCTCGACACGGAGGACACCTTGATGGAGACATAGTCCACATCGTCGCGGGCGAGCAGGTCGGTCGTGCCGGCGAGGCGGCGATCGGCCTCGTCATCACCGAGCACCGCTTCTCCGAGCAGGTTGAGATTGAGGCGGATGCCCGACCGGCGCAGCTGCCGCATACTGCGGTCGAGCTGCCGTGGGCTTGCATCAAGGATGAGGTGACTCACCATTCCGCGCAGCACCCGCCGGGCGATGGGCACGATCGGCCACGGGATCAGCGGCGCGAAACCCCCGCCGAGCTGAATCGCGATGCGCATGTACCAGGGCAGGAACGCCGGGATAGCCCGGGAGAGCCTCTCGAGGTTGCGGCCGGCGACCCGCAAGTCCTCTGGGCGCACCACACGATCGACGAATCCGATGGTGAAGTCGAGTCCGCGCGGATCCTTCAGCACCCCGGCGAGGCGCTCCGCCGAACGGTCGGGGGCGACATCCGCGCTCTCGGCGAGCCAGCGACGCACGGTGGCCACGGCCTCTGCGGCGAGCGGATCGGGGCTCACGGGCGAATCTGCAGCGGGCGAAAGCATGTATCGAGACTACTTGGGGCGCGGCGGGGCCCGCGGGTCCACAATGAATGCATGCGCGAAACGAGTGCTATCGATACGACTGCGGTCCCGAGCTCGACCGGCTGTGTCGAGTGCGAGGCATCCGAGGGCTGGTGGTTTCATCTCCGACGGTGTGCCACCTGCGGCCACATCGGATGCTGCGACGATTCGCTCGGCCGCCATGCCACCGCGCACGCGACTGCCTCGGGGCACGTGGTCATCCGCTCCTTCGAGCCTGGCGAGAGCTGGTTCTACAGCTACGCGACTTCGGAGACCTTCGAGGGCCCGGAGCTCGCTCCCCCCGAGAGTCATCCCGTCGCTCAGTCCACTCCCGGCCCGGCGGAGCGGGTGCCCCAGGACTGGCAGGGAAGGCTGTTGGAGCAGCGCTAGCAGATCGGTATGAGGCGCCCTGGCGGGAGTGCCGGGGCCGCCGCCGGTCACGGGCCGGTTGCCCTACCGAAGGAGGTCGACTCGTCACGGCGAGCCGGTCGGGTCGGCCGTCCGAGATCGATACCGCCCGGTTCGAGGGCGAGGTTCGGATCTCATTCGAAGGCGCACCCCGGGTGCGCCCTCGTAGGATCGGCTTCATGGCCGACCCGTCGACAGTCCTCCCGTCCAGCACCCTCAGCCTGAGCCTCTGCGGCGCAGACGAGTGAACAGCACGAGGAGCCTGCAGGACATCGTCATCGTCGGCGGTGGCCACAACGGACTCGTCGCGGCGGCCTATCTCGCCCAGTCCGGGCGTTCGGTCACGGTGCTCGAGAAACTCGGTCATCTCGGGGGCGCCGCCGTCTCGGCGCAGGCCTTCGAAGGGATCGACGCCCGGCTCTCGCGGTACTCCTACCTTGTCAGCCTGCTGCCATCGGCCATCATCCGGGATCTCGGACTGGACATCCGCCTCATGCGGCGTCGGTACAGTTCCTACACTCCACTTCCCGGTACCGGCCGCGGGCTGCTCGTGGACAACGGCGACGCCCGGGCCACGCGGCGCTCATTCGAGTCCCTGGGAGCCGACTTCGACGCCTGGCAGAGCTTCTACGGCCGAACCGGCGCCCTCGCTCGAGCCGTGTTCCCCACCATGACCGAGCCGCTGCTTCGCCGCTCTGAGCTGCGACGCCTGGTGGATGACACGAACTGGATCGACTTCATCGAGCGCCCCCTCGGCCAGGTCATCGAGCGCAGCTTCGACGACGACCTCGTGCGCGGAGTCGTGCTGACGGACGCCCTCATCGGCACCTTCGCTCCCGCCAACGACGAGACCCTCGCCGCCAACCGCTGCTTCCTCTACCACGTGATCGGTGGCGGCACCGGGGACTGGGACGTTCCGGTGGGCGGCATGGGCGCGGTCACCAGCGCCCTGGCCGGTGCCGCTCGCACGGCCGGTGCGACCATGGTCACCGGCGCCGAGGTGGTCTCGATCACCCCGGATGGCGAGGTGCGCTATCGCCTCGGCGATGACGAGCGCGTTGTGAACGCCGGAACAGTGCTCTCCAACGTCGCTCCGAGTGTGCTGTCGCGACTGCTCGGCGAGCCCGGCGAACCGGCCGAGGGCGCCCAGGTGAAGGTCAACCTGTTGCTGCGCCGACTGCCCCGCCTCCGCGATGCGTCGCTCGATCCGGCCGCGGCGTTCGGCGGCACCTTCCACATCAACGAGGGCTACGACCAGCTCGAACGCGCGTTCCGGGCGGCAGCCGGCGGCGACATCCCGAGCCCGCTTCCGGCCGAGATCTACTGCCATTCGCTCACCGATCCGAGCATCCTCTCCCCGGAGCTGTCGGCCTCCGGCGCGCACACTCTCACCGTCTTCGGGCTCCACACTCCGCATCGACTGGTCACCTCGACCACGAACGAGAGCGTGCGTGCGGCTCTCGAACGCGCCGTGATCGACTCCCTCGACAGTGTGCTCGCCGAGCCCATCGAGTCGCTGCTGCTGACGGATGCCGCGGGCCGTCCCTGCATCGAGACGAAGACCACCCACGACCTCGAGGCGGCCCTCGGGCTGCCCGGCGGCAACATCTTCCACGCCCCGCTGTCCTGGCCTTTCGCCGAAGACTCGGCCGATCTCGGCACTGCGGCCGAACGCTGGGGTGTCGCCACCGCGCACGAGAGGATCCTGCTGTGTGGAGCCGGCGCCCAGCGCGGGGGTGGCGTGAGCGGCCTCGGTGGACAGAACGCCGCGATGGCCGTGCTCGAGCGCCACTAGCCCGGCCTTTGCCTCCCGCAACGGAGGCGGTTAAACTCGTGCGAAGCGGCGTGGACGAGAATGCCGCCGGATCTAGGAGCTTCGCCATGGCAACGTTCGACCAATTCGCGAACCAGGGCGGTGCCGCCGCGGGCGACGAGTCAGAGGCGGCTGCTGCTCAGGCCGAGGCCGATGCGCTTCTGCGCCAGAGCGCGGATGCCGCCCGCGCCGCCGATTTCGGAGGCGGTCCGCTCGGCGCTCATCCGGAGGAAACGGCAGGGCCCGACACGGCTGACCAGCCTGACGTGCTCGAGCAGCCCGACTCCGTCTAAGCGGACTTCCTCATTCCCGAGGCGAGACCACCCGGCCGGGAGACTAGTCCCACTCGCTCGGAGCCGCGGCGCGCGCGGCCGGGAGTGCGACATCCGAGGCCCAGCGCGCCACCCACTCTGGCAGCGGACGACCGCTGATATCGATGCCAGCCACCTCAGCGACCTCTGCCGTGGTGACGGTGCCGCCGGACTTCTTCACGAAGCGGCCGCGCGTGGTCGCGCGCGCGTAGATCTCACCCGCGACGACCATGCGCTGCTCGACGTAGACCGCCTTTGCGTCGTAACCGACAATGCGGGTTTCGAGCGTGAAGCGCTGCCACGGCATCAGGGAACGCCGAAAACTGATCGTCTCATCCGCCATCACCGGAAAGAATCCGGCCCTCAACAGCCGGGACCAGACGCCGGAGCGCTGCAGGAGATCCATGCGCCCGAGATCCATGATCGACAGGTACACGCCGTTGTTCATGTGGCCGAGCACGTCGAGATCGGTGGGGAGCACGCGAAAGGTCATGCGGCCGACGTCGTGCGGGTCGAGCCGCGGGCCGTTGCGGCGCAGCCAGACGAGGAAGGTCCGAAAGATGAGGTGCACGGGACAACGCTAATGGCGACGGTGGTCCTGGATGGTCATCCGTGGCCCGAAGCGGGGTTTCGCGAAGCCGCTCGCCTCGATGAGTCGCATCACACGCTGTCGATGGCCGGCCCACGGGGCGAGGAGCTCGAGCATCCCGTCGTCATCGACGGGCGCGCCGATCAGGGCCCAGCCGACCACCGCAGGCAGGTGGTAGTCGCCGACGCTCACCGAGTCGGCGTCGCCGTGCGCGCGCTGGGTCGTCTCCGCCGCCGTCCAGATGCCGACTCCTGGCACGCTCCGCAGCCGCTTCGTGACCTCGGCACCGCCCCGACCGAGGGCGAGCGTGCGCTCGAGCCCTCCGGCGACGGATGCCGCGGCGATGGCCGTGCGGGAGCGCTGCGGGTCGACCCCCGCGCTGTGCCACTCCCAGGAGGGGATCATGCGCCAGGCGTAGGCAGAGGGGAAGACGCGCATGCCGGTCGGCGCCGGTCCGGGAGCACTCTCCCCGTGGGCGCGCACGAGCGCAGACCAGGCGCGGCGGGCCTCCTTGCCGGTGACCTTCTGCTCGAAGATCGCCGCGATCATCATCTCCAGCACGAGACCGGTGCGCAGCAGCCGAAGTCCGGGGTTACGACGGTGCGAATCGTGGAGAAACGAGTTCTGCGACACATCGAAGTCCCCCGGGTCGTCGCCAGCGCCGAGCAGCTCCGGCACCGCGTCGATCGCCCACTCCGCGCCATCCCCCCACGCCGTGGCATGCACCGTGCCGCGGTCACGGGAGAGGTGGAGGGTCGCAGAGCCGAGTGGCGTCGGCATCGTGCGCCAGACGCCCGAAGCATCCCACTGCATCGTCGGGTCGGCCATTCCGCGACTGAGCGGTCGCAGCGTCTGGGCGAGATCGAGCGGATGCGGCGGGCTGTAGCTGCTGCGAAGCGGCGCCTGTTCCATGCCCTCGAGAATACGGGGCACCGCCGGGAGCAGACCGCCGCAGAAATTAGACTCGATCGGTGGCCGTCCCCAAGATCCTGCTGTTCTATGTCTTCACCCCGCTCGCCGACCCCGACGCGATCCGGCTCTGGCAGCGCGACCTCTGCCGATCCCTCGGTCTGGGCGGTCGCATCATCGTCTCGGAACACGGCATCAACGCTACGGTCGGCGGGGAACTGAGCGACGTCAAGACCTACCTGCGCACCACGCGCGAGTACCCCGCCTTCAAGAACCTCGACGTGAAGTGGAGCGAGGGCGCCGGAAACGACTTCCCCGGCCTCAGCGTGCGCGTGCGCGACGAGCTCGTGAGCTTCGGCGCCCCGGGAGAGCTGCGGGTCGACGAAACGGGAGTGATCGGCGGCGGCACCAGGCTCAGTCCCCAGCAGCTGCACGAACTCGTCGCCCGCGAGGAGGTCGTCTTCTTCGACGGGCGCAACTCCTTCGAGGCGCAGATCGGAAGGTTCGAGAATGCCGTGGTGCCTCAGGTGAGCAGCACCCGCGAGTTCGTGGCCGAGCTCGACAGCGGCGCCTACGACCACCTCAAAGACAAGCCGATCGTGACCTACTGCACCGGGGGCATCCGCTGCGAAGTGCTCAGTTCGCTCATGATCAGCCGCGGCTTCGAGAACGTGTTCCAGCTCGACGGCGGCATCGCGAGATACGGCGAGGCCTATGGTGACTCCGGCCTCTGGAAGGGCTCGCTCTACGTCTTCGACAATCGCATGTCGATGGACTTCAGCCCGGATTCCGCGGTGATCGGCCGCTGCTACCGGTGCGGCGCCGCCACGAAGCACATGCAGAACTGCTCCGACCCCGCCTGCCGGGTGCAGTTGGTGGTGTGCGAGCAGCACGCCCCAGAGACGGCCTGCGCCGAGCATCCGCTGACGGTCGGTAGCTAAGCCCGCTTTTCGCGGGTACCGTGCGCCGCATGACCGCTAATCAGGAAGAAATCGCCACAGTCGCCGAGCTCATCAAGGCCTCGCGCATCGCCCTGCTCACCACCGTCAACGACCACGGACAGCTGACGAGCCGTCCGCTCGCCGTCCAGGAGGTCGAGTTCGATGGCGACCTCTGGTTCTTCAGCCAGGACCCCTCCGACAAGACGACGGAGATCGCCGCGAACCCCCAGGTGAACGTCTCGCTGGAATCGGGAAAGGGCTACGTCTCGATCGCCGGCACGGCCGAGATCGTGCACGATGCCGCCAAGGTCGACGAGTTGTGGAGCAAGCGGGTCGAGGCCTGGTTCCCGGAGGGCAAGGAAGATCCCACCATCGCTCTCATCAAGGTGCACGCGGATGCAGCGGAGTACTGGTCCACCGACGACCCGAAGCCCGTGATCTTCTTCAAGGTTGCGAAGGCCGCCGTCACCGGTGGCCAGCCCGACATCGGAGAGAACAAGACCGTCGACCTGTAACCGGCGCACGAAGAACGGCCCCGTCTGGTGACGGGGCCGTTCTTGCTGCGAGGACTAGCGAGACGGGCAGGTGACGGTGACGCCGTTGATCTGCTGCACGCCGCCCCCGAGGTCCGCGCACTGGTTGACGAGGGCGACCGCAGCCCCCGCCACCGCGACGATCAGGACGACGGTGAGAATCAGGAAGACGATCGACAGGATGAGGCCGGCGAGCGCCAGTCCGTTCTTCTGGCCGGCTTTGCGGGAGCGCACCAGGCCGATCGCACTCACGATGATGCCGGCGGGACTCACGAAGAAGGCGAGGATGAAGCCGACGATCCCGAGCGTGCGACCGGGGTTGACCTCGGCCTGCGGGTACGGCTGGGCGTAGGCCGGCGCGACCGGGGTGGATGCGGCGTAGGCATCCGGGGCCGCGGGCGGAGGAGGGGTCACCGGAGGCTGCCCGTCGGACGGATGAGGATTCGGAACCCCGTTGAGTTCAGACATGATGCTCCTTGGATCGTGGGCGCGCATCCCCCCGTGGTCTGCGCTTTCCTCGACTCTAGCGAGCGCCTCCGGCACGGGTGTGATCGGCGTGCGGACCAACCTACGGAATGATGGGCACATGAGCATTGGAATCCTCACCAGCGGCGGAGACTGCCCCGGGCTGAACGCGGTCATCCGCGGCGCCGTTCTCAAGGGCACACAGATCTACAAACAGGAGTTCGTCGGCTTTCGCGACGGCTGGCGCGGTGTCGTCGAGGGCGACATCATCCCCCTGGAGCGCAAAGACATCCAGGGCATCGGCAAGCAGGGGGGAACCATCCTCGGAACCTCCCGCACCAACCCCTTCGAAGAGAACGGCGGGGCGGAGGTCGTGCGCGCCAACATGGAGCGACTCGGGGTCGACTCCCTGATCGCGATCGGCGGCGAGGGGACGCTCGCGGCCGCCAAGCGCCTGACGGATGCCGGCATCAAGATCGTCGGCGTGCCGAAGACGGTCGACAACGACCTCTCGGCGACGGACTACACCTTCGGCTTCGATACCGCCGTGCAGATCGCGACGGATGCCATGGACCGCCTCCGCACCACCGGCGACTCGCACGGACGCTGCATGGTCGCCGAGGTGATGGGGCGGCACGTCGGCTGGATCGCTTTGCACTCTGGCATGGCGGCCGGGGCGCACGCCATCCTCATCCCCGAACAGAAGACCTCGATGGACCAGATCGTGGCGTGGGTGCAGTCCGTGGTGGACCGGGGGCGTGCACCTCTGGTGGTCGTCGCCGAGGGCTTCCACCTCGACACCATGGATGACGCCCACTCCGAGCGAGGACTCGACGCCTTCGGGCGCCCCCGCCTCGGCGGCATCGGGGAGCTCATCGCCCCGGAGATCGAGGCGCGGGTGGGCATCGAGACGCGCGCGACCACGCTCGGCCACATCCAGCGCGGCGGCACGCCGACCGCCTACGACCGCGTGCTCGCGACGCGGTACGGCATGGCCGCCGTCGACTCCGTGATCCACGCCCGCTGGGGCCGGATGGTCTCGCTGAGTGGCACGTCCATCACCCACGTCGCCTTCGAGGATGCCCTCGGCAAGCTCAACACCGTGCCACAGTCCCGCTACGACGAGGCCGCGATCCTGTTCGGCTGATCTCGCGTCCTTCACAATCGCCCATCTGGCACACTGGCTCACATGAACCCTGCGCTCCTCGTCATCGGCGCGATCTTCGTGTCGATCGCCGCCCTCCTGCACGTGTACATCTTCACGCTGGAGAGCGTGAACTGGACGAAGCCCGCCACCTGGAGGATCTTCGGCATCCGCAGCCAGGCGGATGCCGAAACCATCAAGCCGATGGCCTTCAACCAGGGGTTCTACAACCTCTTCCTCGCGGTGGAGGCCGGGCTCGGAGTGGCCTTGCTCGCCGTATCGCTGCCGGTGGCGATCACGCTGATCGTCGTCGGCGCCGGCAGCATGGTGCTCGCGGCCCTTGTACTGCTGCTGTCGTCCAAGACGACCCGGCGGTCCGCCCTCATCCAGGGCGTGCCGCCGTTTATCGGACTGCTCTTCCTGCTGGTGTCTGGCCTTCTCGGCTGACCTGGTCCGCTGGTCTCCCCCTCGTCGAGTTGGCCGCTGGTTGCCCGCGGACGGCCCGCTACCGCCGAAGGAGACTACGCGGGCACCGCCGCAGCCGCTGCTTTCGCCGCCGCCGGCAGCGCCTCGAGGATGCGTGACACCGCCGCCTCGTCGTGCGCGGCCGTGACGAACCAGGCCTCGAAGACCGAGGGCGGAAGGGACACCCCTGCATCGAGCATCGAGTGGAAGAACGGCGGGTAGCGGAAGGACTGCTGCGCGCGCACCTCGTCATAGTTTCGCGGCTTACTGGAAGCGAACGCGAACGAGAACAGGTTGCCCGCGCGCTGCACGGAGTGCTCCACGCCCTCGGCGCCGAGGGCGGTCGACACGGCGGAGGCGAGTTGGTCGGCCACGGCGTCCAGTCGGGCGTAGACCGACGCATCCGCAGCTCGAAGCGTGGCGATACCGGCGGCGACGGCCACCGGATTGCCACTGAGAGTGCCTGCCTGGTAGACAGGGCCGAGTGGTGCGAGGAAGTCCATCACGTCGGCCCGCCCCCCGAGCGCCGCGAGAGGCATCCCTCCCCCGATGACCTTGCCGAAGGTGAAGAGATCGGGGATCCAGCCCGCGCCGTCAGGCACGACCCGGGCGGCCTCGAGGCCCCACCAGCCGGCCGGTCCCACCCGGAAGCCGGTGAGCACCTCGTCGAAGATCACGAGCGCGCCGTTCTCTCGAGCGATGGCCGCGAGCTCGCGGTTGAATCCGCGATCCGGCGGCACGACCCCCATGTTGGCGGATGCTGCCTCCACGATCACCGCAGCGATCTTGGTGCCCTGCACCGCGAAAAGCGCACGCACCGCGTCGAGGTCGTTGTAGGGCAGCACGATCGTCTGTGCGGCGGTCGCGGCAGTGACGCCGGCCGAGCCGGGCATCGTGAGAGTCGCGAGACCGGATCCGGCTTCCGCGAGAAGGGCGTCGGAGTGCCCGTGGTAGTGGCCGGCGAACTTGACGAGCAGCTCACGCCCGGTGAATCCCCGAGCGAGGCGGATGGCCGTCATGGTCGCCTCTGTGCCGGTCGACACGAGACGGATCTTCTCGATCGCCTTCTGCACCGACCCGGTCAGCTGGCCGGAACTGTTGGTCTCCTCAACGCGCACACGCTCGCGCACGAGTTCGGCCAGCTCGGTCTCGCCGGGAGTGGACGCCCCGAACGACAGTCCGCGAGCCGCGGCATCCTGCACCGCCTTGACGACGGACGGATGCGCGTGGCCGAGAATCGCCGGCCCCCAGGAGCTGACGAGGTCCACATATTCGCGCCCGTCGGCATCCGTGATGTAGGCACCTCTGGCCGACACCATGAATCGGGGGGTTCCGCCGACCGAACCATAGGCCCGCACCGGCGAATTAACCCCGCCGGGAATAGAGAGCTTCGCCCGGGTGAAGTAGGTCTCGTTCGCGCCCATCAGAAACACAATCCCATCAGAAGCACAGTCCCATCAGAAGCACAGTCCCATCAGCGCAGCCACCCCGCCAGTTCGACGGCCCAGTAACTGAGGATCGCGTCGGCTCCGGCGCGTTTGATGCTCACGACCGACTCCTCGACCGCGCGGCGGCGATCGATCCAGCCATTGGCCGCCGCGGCCTCGATCATCGCGTACTCGCCGGAGACCTGATACGCCCACACGGGCACCGGGCTCACGGCAGCGGCGTCGGCCAGCACGTCGAGGAAGCTCATGGCGGGCTTCACCATCACGATGTCGGCGCCCTCTTCGACGTCGAGCAGCACCTCTCGGAGGCCTTCGCGGCGGTTGCCGGCATCGAGTTGGTACGTGCGCCGGTCGCCGACGAGCGAGGAATCGACGGCCTCCCGGAATGGCCCGTAGAACGCCGAGGCGTACTTGGCGGCATAGCCGAGGATGGCGGTGCCGGCGAAGCTGTTACTGTCGAGGGCGTCGCGAACCGCGGCGACCTGGCCGTCCATCATGCCGCTGAGCCCCAGGAGCTGCGATCCGGCAGCAGCCTGTGCGACGCCCATGTCCCGGTACCGCAACAGGGAGGCATCGTTGTCGACGCTGCCGTCCGCAGCGAGCACCCCGCAGTGGCCGTGGTCGGTGAACTCGTCGAGGCAGAGGTCCGTCTGCACCACGACGGCGTCGCCGACCTCGGCGACGACCGCACGGGTGGCGAGGTTGAGGATTCCGTCATCCGCCGTCGCGCCGGAGCCGATGGCGTCCTTGTGCTCCGGGATGCCGAACAGCATGACACCCCCGACCCCCGCCTCGGCGGCCTCGACCGCCGCACGCCGCAGCGAATCGAGAGAATGGTTGACCACACCGGGCATCGAGGAGATCGGTACCGGCTTCCGGATGCCCTCGCGCACGAACATGGGCAGTACGAGCTCTGCCGGATGAATCCGGGTCTCCGCGACCAGCCGGCGCATCGCCGGTGTGGCCCGCAAGCGCCGGGGACGGATGCTCGGCCCGGTCATGACACGGCTCCCTGGTCGTCGCCGTGGGCGATCACGTACTCCGCGAGACCCTCCACGAGGGAGCTGGCGGAGCGGAACTCCGCGATCACGTGCACGGTGAGCCCCGCGGCGCGGGCGTCGAATGCCGTGCGCGGGCCGATGGCCGCCACCACCGTGTCTTCGGGCAGGGGCGCGAGCTGGGCCTGCATCTGGCGCGCGACGCTGCCGGAGGTGATGAGCACGGCGCGGATGCGACCGGACGCGACATCCGCCGCCACGTGCTCCGACACCGGGACTCCGACGGTTCGGTAGGCCGAGACGTACTCGACCTCGAGACCGAGGGTGGCGAGGCCGGCGACCAGGGTCGGCTCGGCGATATCCGACTGGGGGATGAGCACTCGCCCGACGATGTCGGATGCTGGCCACTCCTTCACGAGCCCCCTCGCCGAGTTGTCACTCTCGGGCACGAAGTCCACCTGATAGCCGGCGAGGGTGAGTGCGGCTCCCGTCGTCTCGCCGACGGCCGCGATGCGGGTGGTCGGCGGAATCGTCACCTGCTGGCTGATCAGCACATCCACGGTCGTGGCGCTCGTGATCACCAGCCAGTCGAACCGGCCCTGCTCGAGGCGCTTGAGTGCATCGGAGAGCTCCATCGCGTTCTCGGCGCTGGCGAAATTGATCATGGGCGCGATCACCGGCACGGCACCGTAGGTGCGCAGGTTGGCGGCGACACCGTCACCCCAGTTGCCGCCGCGCGGCACGAGCACGCGCCAGCCGGAGAGGGGTTTGAGGCTGCGGTAGGGGTTCACGTGAGGGATCCGATCGGAGCGATGTCGGCGGCGCCGAGGGCGAGGAGCTCGCCGGCGACCCGGTCCCCGAGCTCCGCCGGCAGGAGGGCACGCTCGGTCGGGCTGCCCTCGAGCACCAGGGCGTGCGAACTGGTGACCGAACTCGTGCCATCGGGTGCGTACACCGTGGCGGTGAGGAAGAGCATTTCGCCGTCGACGACGCCCGCGGCCCCGATCGGGGCGGCGCAGCCGGCCTCCAGGCGGGCGAGAACCGCCCGCTCCGCAAGCACCGCGAGGCGGGTCGACGGATGATCGATGGCCTTCAGCATCGCGGCAAAGGTGCTCGAATAGCTGTCTCGCACCTCGATGGCGAGAGCGCCCTGGCCCGGCGCCGTCGCCCACTTGCCGAGCTCGAAATACTCGGAGACGGCATCGAGGCGACCGATGCGCCCGAGGCCGGCGGCCGCCAGCACCACCGCATCGAGCTCGCCATCGGCCACTTTGCGCAGGCGCGTATCGACGTTGCCCCGGATGTCGACGACCTCTATGTCGGGGCGCCAGCCGCGCAGCTGGGCCGCCCGACGCGGCGAGCCCGTGCCGACTCGCGACCCGGGCGCCAGGGCCTCGAGGGTGAGGTCGTCGCGCGCGCAGAGGGCGTCCCGAGCATCCGCCCGCTTCGGGATGGCGCCGATCCGCAGTCCGGGATAGGCCTCGGTCGGCAGGTCCTTGAGAGAGTGCACGACGAGGTCACAGGTCTCGGCGATGAGCGCTTCGCGCAACGCGCTCGCAAAGACACCGGTGCCGCCGAGGGTCGCAAGCGACGCGGTCGAGTGGTCTCCTTCGGTGGCGATCGGAACGATCTCCACCTCGAGACCGGATGCCTTGGCCACGGCGGCCCCGACCACACCGGTCTGAGCAAGGGCGAGAGCGCTGCCGCGGGTGCCGATGCGAAGGGTGGTTCCGGATCCACTCACGGAGTCTGCCCCGCGAGCGCGGGTTTGAATCCGAGGCGCACGTTCTCACAGCAGCCCGATCGGCACACGTCGTACCAGGGGCCGAGTTCGGTGAGGGAGGGCCGCTCCGCCACAGGGACGCCGTCGCGGCGCTCGAGCACGAGGTCGATGAGCCCGGAGACGTAGGCCGCGTGGATACCCGGGGTCGGCACGCGGATCGCGAGCACGCCGAGCTCATTCGAGGTCTCCATCGCCTCGGTGTCGAGATCCCACTTCACTTCCATGTGGTCGCTCACGAACCCGAGGGGCACGATCACGACCGCGCGGATGCCGTCCGCCGCGAGATCACGGATGGCGTCGTTGATGTCGGGCTCGAGCCAGGGCTGGGTGGGGGGTCCACTGCGCGACTGGAACACGAGGCTCCAGGCCTCCGACGATCGAGCGGCTCGCTCGGCGGTCGCATCGGGAACGGCCGCATCGGGACCGTTCTCATCCTGGGCCGCGATCACGACCTCCGCCACCGCCCGGTGCTGCGCCTCATAGGCGCCGCCCTCGCCGAACCCGCGGAACGAAGGGCCGCTCTTGGCGGCATCCGTCGACGGAATCGAATGGGTGGAGAACAGCACATGGGTCTCGCTGAGCGGGATGCCCGCAGCAGCGACTTCGGCGAGGCCGGTGCGCAGCCCGTCGACGAACGGGGTGACGAACCCCGGGTGGTCGAAGAACTGGCGGACCTTGTCGATCTGGATCACGCCGTCGAGACCGGTGTCGGTGAGGGCCGCCGCGTAGTCCTCGCGGTACTGGCGGCAACTGGAATACGAGCTGTAGGCGCTCGTGCCGATGGCGATGAGCTTCGTGAATCCGCGATCGTTCGCCTCGGCGACCGCATCGCGGATGAACGGAGCCCAGTTGCGATTGCCCCACAGCACCGGCAGGTCGATGCCGCGACGCTCGAGCTCTGCCTCGAGCGCGGCCTTGAGCTCGCGGTTCTGTTGATTGATCGGGCTGATGCCGTCGAAGGCACGATAGTGGTGCGCCACTTCTTCGAGACGTTCGTCGGGGATGCCCCGGCCGCGGGTCACGTTGCGCAGGAAGGGGATCACGTCGCCCTGACCCTCGGGACCACCGAAGCTCGCGAGCAGGATGGCGTCATAGGCGGTCGGTTCGGTCACGTGCTCCGGACCGTGCTTGGCCGCATCCGTGGCTCCTCGAACGAGTTCCCCGGCCAGCTCTCCATTGGTGATGGTCATCGCAGCACCTCCGCGATCTCGGAGATGGCGATGCGACGTCCCGTGTAGAACGGCACCTCTTCGCGCACGTGTCGGCGCGCCTCGGTCTGGCGGAGGTGACGCATCAGGTCGACGAGGTCGACGAGTTGCGGCGCTTCGAGCGCCAGGATCCACTCGTAGTCGCCGAGAGCGAAGGATGCCACGGTGTTGGCGAGCACCTGCGGGTAGGCGCCGCCCTTGCGCCCGTGGTCCGCCAGCATTCCGCGGCGTTCCTCCTCCGGCAGGATGTACCACTCGTACGAGCGCACGAAGGGATAGACCGTGAGCCAGGCCTCCGGCTCCTTGTCCCGCATGAACGCGGGGCGGTGGCTGGCAGAGAACTCGGCGTCGACGTGCACGCCCATTGCATTCCAGGTCGGCAGCATGGTGCGCAGAAGAGTGCTGCGACGAAGTTCGCGCAGCCCCCACTGCAGGGTCTCGGGAGTGCCACCGTGCAGCCAGATCATCAGGTCGGCGTCGGCACGAAGGCTCGAGACGTCGTAGAACCCGCGCACGGTGACCCCTGCTGCTTCCACCGCGGCGACCGCGCTCGAAAGCGACGCGACATCGTCGCCCGCCGGCACCGTGCCATCCCGGCGGAAGACCGCCCAGAGGGTGTAGCCCGTCGTGGTGTGGTCTTCTGTGGTCGCAGGCTCTCCGACGGGATGCCCGTTCGGGATCGGGGTGGTGCTCATGCCGTCTATCCTCCCCCGCATCGCTGCGAGAACAAAAAGCGGCCGTGCGCCTGCGCGAGAGTATGTTCGCTACGGGTCGTAGCGAATCGACATCGTCAGAATTATCTAGTCGTTGCCGAAGATCGCCCAGGCCACGATGCCGCCGATGACGACCACTGCTGCGGTCGCTCCGATGATCCACGGTACGGGGTTCTCCTCGTACGAGGACTGCGCTTTAGCTGTCAGTTTGCCGACCTGCTTCGGCACATTGAGTTTGTCTTCGATCGCGTCGAGGGTCTCCTCGAGCTCAGAACGGTTGGTCCTGATGCGGGTCTCAAGCGATTCGGACGGTGTGGTGTCGCTCATCGGTTCTCCCGCTTTCCCAGGCCCTTGAGGGTGTTGACGTCTTTCTTGACGCTCTTGATCGTCTCGGTGGGTACGGGCGGCACCCCTTGCTTCACCTGGCGCAGCCCGACGAGCACGAGGATGACCACGATCACCAGCAGGATGGCGGCGACGATGAGCGCCGCGAGCCAGCCCGGCACGATCGTGGCGAAGGCCAGGATCGCCGCGGCGATGAGCACGGCGAAGAGGAAGAATGCGACGAATCCGGCACCGGCGAAGAGGCCGACGCCGATGCCCGCGTGCTTCAGCTTCGCGATCAACTCGCTCTTGAACTGCTCGATCTCGTTCTTCACCTGTCCGATGACGAGCCTCGGCAGGTCCGCGATCAGGGCGAAGAGCGACTTTCGCGAGGTGGTGTCGTCGTTCACTGTCGAACTACTTTCCGCTCGCGGATGCCGGTTTGGCCGCCGCCGCCGAGCGTGACGCCGGGGACTTCGACGATCCGGACTTTCCGACCTGCGACACGACCTTCTTGGCTCCGTCGCTGAGGAAGTCGACGACCTCCGGGGCCTTGTCCTTGGCGAATTCCTTGGCGCGTCCTTCGACGTTCTTCACCTGGCGCTGTACCCGCGGGTCTCCCCACAGCTTGCTCGTGGCCTGCTTGATGTCTTCGTAACGACCGCGTCCGGCTTTGGCGCCGAGCACATAGCCGGCGGCCAGTCCGACGACGAGCAGAATTTTGCCTCGCATGATTTGCTCCGTCCTGTGCGTGCCCGAATGGGCATATGTCTGGGGGTCAGTTCCACAGTAGCCCCCGGAGGCTAGGCCTCCACCTCTTCCAGCAAACGTCCAGACTCTTGTCGAGCGTGAGCGACGACGGCGGCGAGGCCGGTGCCGGCTGCCCCCTCGCCCACCACCGTCACCCCGACGATGGCCTCGACACCGCGCGCCGGAGCGCTCCAGTCGACCCGGGCGAATGCGACGACGGATGCCGCGTCGATGCCCACCCCGAGCAGCGCGCCCGCATCGCGGAGAGCGCATTCGCGCAGCTGGGCGTCGCTTGCCTGCCCCGCTGCCACCCCGTCATAGGAAAGCCGCAGCACATGGCGGTGAGGCGGAACGCGCGCGGCGAGCCATTCCCACTTGGCTGTCGCATGGGTCAGTGCTTTGGCCCGCAACCGTGGGTCTGCGGGATCACGCGCCACCAGCATTCCTGTCCCGCGGGGGGCGGCATCCAGCTCCGGGGCATCCACGACGAGGGTAGCGAGCACGATCGCCGGCGCACCCGGCGACGCGAGGGGGGTCGCGAGCACCACGATGTCGGCCTCGAGAATGTCGCCATCGGCCAGGGTCACCGTCGACGCGTCGACCGCGGCAACCGGGGAGTCGAGTCGAATCGAGACGCCGAATCGTTCAAGATCCCTGGTCAGCACCTCGACCAGGCCGAACATGCCGCCCACCAATCCCGATACCGCGGTGCCGGCCGGTGCGGAACTCCGCAGCGAGCGCACGGCGTGCGAGAGCGAGCCGGTGGCGAGCATTGCCTTGCGCAGTCCAGGGGCCACGACGTCGATGTCCAGTTCATCGGGATGCCGGGAATGGATGCCGAGAGTCACCGGTGCCACCAACCGTTCGAGTACGCGACGCCCCATCCGTCGGCGCACCAGCCGCCCGAGGTTTCGCTCCTTCGACCCGGCGAAGCCGAACAGCAGTTCGTCGAGCTGGGCACGAAAGGCCCCCCAGAAGCCGACGACAGCGATCACGTCGGCAGCGAGCGCGGTTCCCGGGATGCCGAGGATGCCGGTCTTGGGCAGAGGGAACGCCTTGCCCTGTGCGGTCTGCAGCCACGCCCCCTGCGGATTCGGCGGGGTGATGGCTGCCTCGAGGCCGAGCTGGCGTGCGAGGCCGGCGACGGTGTCGCGGCGGGTCGCGAAGCTCTCGGCACCGGCATCGAGCTCGATCCCGGCCACGGTGTGCCGGGCGATCTTGCCGCCGAGGTGGTCTGATGCCTCCAGCAGCGTCACGTCGAGACCGCCGAGCACGAGCTCGCGGGCCATCACCAACCCGGCGATGCCCCCGCCAACAATGATCGCGCTAGGCATGGACGGCAGCGGGCGCGTGGGCGAGCCTCACGATGCGGGTGAGCACGTCGGGGTCCGTCTCCGGCGGTACGCCGTGCCCGAGGTTCAGCACGTGGGCGCTGGCGGCCCTCCCCCGCTCGATCACGTCGAGCACGTGGGCTTCGAGCACCGGCCACGGAGCCGCGAGAAGAGCGGGATTGATGTTGCCCTGCAGCGGCACCGCGGAGCCGAGTCGAGCGGATGCCGTATCGAGCGGCAGCCGATCGTCGACGCCCATCACGTCCACTCCGATCGCGTGCATCGACCGAAGCAACTCGCCAGTGCCCACCCCGAAGTGCACCACGGGCACGCCGAGATCCGACACGTGCGCGATCGCCTGCCGGGAGAACGGGGCGACACGGCTCTCGTAGTCGGCGACGGAGAGAGAACCGACCCAGGAGTCGAACAGCTGCACCGCGCTGGCACCGGCGAGCACCTGCGCGCGGAGGAAGGCCCCGGTGACATCCGCCGCCCAGCTCAGCAGGGCATCCCAGGTCGCGGGGTCTGCGTGCATGAGGGTGCGGGCACGCAGGTGGTCCTTCGAAGGACCACCCTCGACCAGGTAAGCGGCGAGGGTGAATGGTGCGCCGGCGAATCCGATCAGCGGGGTGTTGCCGAGCTCGGCGACCGTGCGCGCGACCCCTTCGGTGATGGGGGCGAGGGCGTCCGGTTCGAGAGGGCGGAGGGTCGCGACATCCGCTGCGGTGCGGAGGGGAGCCCCGAGCACCGGACCGCGACCCGGCACGATGTCGACATCCACACCGGCGAGCCTGAGCGGCACGACGATGTCACTGAAGAAGATGCCGGCGTCCACTCCGTGGCGCCGCACCGGCTGCAGGGTGATCTCGCTCGACAGCTCTGGATCGAGACAGGCGTCGAGCATCTTGGTGCCGACGCGGAGTGCTCGATACTCGGGCAGCGAGCGTCCCGCCTGGCGCATGAACCAGACCGGGGTGGTCGATGGACGATCCCCGCGGTAGGCCCGGATGAGCGGAGAATCAGCCGTGCGGCCGTCGATCAGGGGATGCATGGCTGGAAGCTTCACGTGATTAAGTATGGGCGAGGGGGCTGGGAGTGCCTTACGCCGCCGGACCATCCCGACCAGACGTAGGCTGGGGAGGTGCTTCTCTGTCTGACCGCCAACCATCGCAACGCGAGCTTCGAGATTCTCGAAAAGCTCTCGGTGGGTGCACCACAGGCGGCGGGCATCCTGGTCAATGACGGTGATTTCGTCTCCGGAGCGGTCGTGCTCGCCACCTGCAATCGCTTCGAGGCCTATCTCGAAATCGATGAGCCGCTCACCGCGGCCACGGCCGTTGCGGTGGAGAACTCGGTGCAGGTGATCAGCGCCGCGAGCGGCATAGACCCCGCGGCACTGCGCGAGACGGTCACGGTGTTGAGCGGCGACGACGTCGCGGAGCATCTCTTCTCGGTCAGCTCCGGTCTCGAGTCGGTGATCGTCGGCGAAGACGAGATCTCCGGCCAGGTGCGCCGAGCACTCGAGCAGGCGCGTGCGGCGGGCACCACCTCATCCGCGCTGGAACGCCTCTTTCAACAGGCGGCCAACACCTCGCGCGAGGTGAAGAACCAGACCGCCATAGGCGGTGCGGGCCGATCGCTCGTGCGCCTCGGGCTCGAACTCGCCTCAAGTCGCATCGCGGACTGGTCGGCCACCCGCGTGCTGATCATCGGCACCGGCCAGTACGCCGCCACCACCGTCGCCGCGCTCCGCGACCGTGGGGCGGAGGATGTCACGGTGTACTCCCCGTCCGGCCGCGCTGCCCGCTTCGCGCTGCGGCTCGGGCTCACGGCGAGCATCGACCTCGTCGCCGCCCTCGCCGCCGCAGACGTCGTGATCACCTGCACCACCACCGAAGCACCGGTCGTCTCCGCTGCCCACCTGTCTCCCTCTGCGGGAAACGCACGTCGCATCGTGATCGACCTCGGGCTGCCGCGCAACGTGCACCCCGATGTCGCGACCGTGGCGGGCACGGAGCTGCTCGACCTCGAGACCATCAGCCTGCATGCGCCCCTCGAAGAGCTCACGGCGACGACGGATGCCCGCGCCCTCGTCTCGAGCGCGGCCTCCGAATTCGCTGCGACGATCACCGAGCAACAGCTCACCCCCTCTGTGGTGGCGCTCCGCACTCACGTCTTCGGCCTGCTGGAGACCGAGATCGCGCGGGCACGGGCTCGCGGCGACGAGGATGGACGGGTCGAGGCGGCACTGCGTCACCTCACCGGGGTGCTTCTGCACACGCCGTCGGTCCGCGCCAGGGAGCTCGCACGAGCCGGAGAGGCCCAGTCGTTCAGCGATGCCGTCACCGCACTCTTCGGCATCGCCACCTCGGCTGCGACCCCGGCAGAAGAGACCCGCGGCGACCTCCAGGCCTGAGCCCTCGGTAGTTCACACCGCCCTGGCTTCATCGCCTTCGGGGCAGTCGGCACCGTCACGCTGGTCTCCCCGCACAAAGAACACGCCCCGCACCGACCAGAGGTCAGTGCGAGGCGTGTCGTCTTGGTCGCTTAGGCCTTGGCCTTGTCCTTGCGACGTGCGCTGAACACGAGGGCCGTACCGAGCATCAGGAATGCGGAGGCCACCGCGAGGTAGCCGGCTCCCGAGTCGAAGCCGGTGAAGGCCAGCGTGGTGAGGCTCTGCGGGTCGAGGTTTCCACAGCTGGTATCCGGCTTCGTGATGGTCGCCGTGTAGCTGGAGGGGCCGTCGATCGTGTCCCCGGGAGGAGCAACCACCGTCACGACGTAGGTTCCCGGCTCGAACGCCGTGCGAGCGGAGACCAGCTGGGTGGTGCCGACGAAGTAGCTGAGGAAGTCGTTCGGGTCGATGGCGATGTAGCCGCTGACCGTTCCGCCCGCAGAGCAGGTCTGGTTCACCCAGCTCACGGATGAGGGCAGGAAGGCGTCGGTCGGCAGGTTGCAGTCCACCGCGTTGTCCTCGACCGTGCGCTGCCATTCGGTGACCCCGGAGAGGATGTAGCCCGGTTCGGCCGCCGCGGTGATCAGGTAGTCGCCCGGAGCCACGTTGGTCTTCTCTGTGGTCACCGTGATGTCCGCCCCGGTCGGCGTGACCGGGTGGATCGTGTAGACCACGCCCGTGACCGGTGCGACCGTGAGGTAGCCGCTGACCACTCCGTCGGCGGAGACGGCACAGGTCTGGCCGACGGCCTCCGGGTCACCGGGGATCGTCACGCAGTTGTTCTGGGCGTCGGTCTTGAAGGTGTGGGACCACGAGGTCACGGCATCCAAGCTGAAGCCGTAGCCCTTGTCTGGCGCAGCAGTGACGGTGACCGTGCGCACGCCACTCTCCGACGTGGCGTCGGAGGTCGAGTAGGTGAAGTGGTCCTCGCTGGTGAGAGCGGGGATCACCACCCTGTCAGCCTCGGTGCCGCAGGTGTCGACGAAGGTGACCGGCGTGGGGTCCACCAGGGGAAGGGTCGGGATCTCGGCGCAGCCGACCGGCGTCTGCACGTAGGTGTTGCCGGGAGTGGTCGTCTTCAGACCCATGCCGCTGAGGAACTTCTCCCAGGCCTGAGGGCTTTCCAGGGTGGGTGTCGGCACGATGTAGGAGCCGGTGCGCGCGTAGATGTCACCCTGGCCGCAGGTCACTTCGGCGCCGTACGCATAGCTGCCGACCTTGGAGATGGTCACGTTGTTGGTCTTCGAGGAGTCGAGCACCTGTGGCCAGAAGGCCGTCGTCGTGTACTTCCAGCTCGCGGCGGTGATGAAGATGGGGTCACACAGCAGCGTGCTGAAGTACGGCTGAGCCGTGACGGTCACCGACCCGCTGTTCGTGGCGGGGGCGTAGGTGTAGGACACCGCGGATGCCGGGAGGCAGGGACCATTGCCAGCGGTCGGGATCGACGTGGAGGTCGGCGTCGGGCTAGGGGTGGGATACGGGTTCGGCGAAGCCGACGGGCTCGGGCTCGGCGATGCCGAGGGGTACGGCGTGGACGTCTTGGCCGTCGGCGCAACCGATGGCGACGGCGTGGGGGCCGGGACGTCCGTTGCCGCCGGACCTGGTACCGGCGCCACATCGGAGGTGACCGGAGGGACAGCATCGTCCGCACTGGCGGTGGACACTCCGGTGATGGCAAGGCCGACCGCGATCACGATCGTCGTGATTGCGGCAAGGGTTCTCTTCATGACGTGCTCCTGGGTAATGGAGATTTACGTCGGCCTTCGGCAGGGAGCATTACAGTGTTGCCTCTGTACGCTTCGGGGGGCGATCGAGAGGCTGTCATGCAGACGTCGGGGGCGTCAGTTCGGCTGGGTAACCGATGGGTTTCGGGTGGGGGACTTCTGTTATTTCAGCACAGCGTGGATTTCGGGTTCAGACAGCTGTTCTTCAGGGAACGTTACACGAACTGTGCCCCGTATGAGTACCACTCGAACGGGGGGTACTAGAACACGTACTCCAGGAGATCGAATCCGAAAGTGCGCATCGCCTCGAGCACGCGGAGCCGCGCGGCGAGATCGGCACCACTGAATTGCACCGTGACGGCGTAGGCGACTCCGGTGCGGGATCCACTCAGCAGACCGGCCTCCGACCGCACTCCCGCGTCGGTGCCGGTCTTATTGATCAGTTGCAGTCCCGAGTCGGGCGTGCGATGGGAGAGCGGATCGAGCCCGAACGCGCTCGAGACCATCGAGAGGTCCGCGTTGTGAGACAGCCAGCCGAGTACGCGCTTGCTCGTGACCGCGTCCACGACCTGACCGCGGGCGAGGGCGGAGAACAACCACGAGAGTTCGGCGGCGGATCCGATGGACAACTGCGGCGCATCATCCGGACCGCGGTGGTCCCGCACCAGATCGAGTAGCGCCGTGCGCGAGAGCCCGAGTTGCTCGCCGCGCGCCCGCACGGAGTCGAGACCCACCTGCCGCAGCAGCACATTCGTCGCGAGGTTGTCACTGGTGGCGCCGACGAGCAGCGCGAGGTCGGTCACCGGCAGCGCGGGCGCCTGCAACCGCTGCCAGATGCCGGAATCGCCGACCGCATCCCCCGGCGTCTTGTCGAGGATGCCGAAGCCGGCCGCATCGCGGGCGGTGATGCGCGCCGCGACCTCGATGAGCAACAGGATCTTGCCGACGCTCGCGGTGGGCATCGCGACCCGATCGTCGATCGACACCAGCGTGAGACCGCTGCGCAGGTCGATGACGCTGGCGGAGACCGTAGCCCCGGCGTAGGCCAGTTGGGCGAGCGCGGTGAAGCCGCCGGAGAAGCTCTCGGCTCCGCCGACTCCGCGGTGGCGACCGACGCGTGGTGCGCGCAGTCGCTCCCGGCGCTCGTGATCCCGGGTGCCAACTACCAAATGGTCACGCGGTCTTCCGGGTCGAGCCAGAGTTCATCCGTTGCGGTGACGCTGAAGGTGTCGTAATAGCCGTCGATGTTGCGCACGATCTGGTTGCAGCGGAACTCGTTGGGCGAATGCGGGTCGATCGAGATCAGTCGGATGACCTCCTCATCCCGCCCCTTCTGCTGCCACGCCTGCGCCCAGGAGAGGAAGAACCGTTGCGCGCCAGTCAACCCGTCGATCACCGGGGGCTGCTCGCCGTCGAGGGAGATCAGGTAGGCCTTCCACGCGATCGACAGGCCGCCGAGGTCGCCGATGTTCTCGCCGATGGTGAGAGCGCCATTCACGTGATGGTCGGGCACCTGGCGGGGGGCGAGTTCGTTGTACTGCTCGATCAGCGAACCCGTGAGCTTCTCGAACGCGTCGCGGTCGGCCGCGGTCCACCAGTCGGTGAGTCGGCCGTCGCCGTCGTACTTCGAGCCCTGGTCGTCGAATCCGTGGCCGATCTCGTGGCCGATCACCGCTCCGATCGCGCCATAGTTGGCTGCCGCATCTCGGGCCTCGTCGAAGAACGGGTACTGCAGGATGGCCGCGGGAAACACGATCTCGTTGAACCCGGGGTTGTAGTACGCGTTGATGGTCTGCGGGGTCATGAACCACTCGTCGCGATCGAGCGGTGTTCCGATCTTGCCGAGCTCTCGCTGGAACTCGAACTCGCTGGTCGCCCGCACGTTCGCGATGAGATCGGTGGCGCTGATCTCGAGCGACGAGTAGTCGCGCCACTTCACGGGATAGCCGATCTTCGGCGTGAACTTGTCGAGCTTCTCGATGGCCCGCACGCGAGTGGGCGCGGTCATCCAGGCCAGTCCGGTGATGCTCTGGCGGTACGCCTCCACCAGGTTGCCGACGAGCACGTCCATCGCGGCTTTAGCGCCCTGGGGAAAGTGCCGCTCCACGTAGATGCGGCCGACCGCCTCGCCCATCGCCCCCTCCACGAGGGAGACTCCCCGCTTCCAACGGTCGCGGAGTTCGGGGGTGCCGGTGAGAGTGCGCCCGTAGAAGTCGAAGTTCGCCTCGACGAATTCGTCCGACAGATAGGCGGCGGCGGAGCGGATGACCTGCCAGCGCAGCCAGTCGGTCCAGGACTCGAGGTGGCCGGCATCGAGCAGCGACGCGACTCCCTCGAGGAACGACGGCTGCCGGAGCACCAGCTCGTCGAAGACTCCGGCCGGGGCATCCAGCGCGTCGAGCCAGCGGTTGAGATCCGGGCCGTCGGTCGCCTCGGAGGCCGTGGTCACGAGAGCCGTCCAGGTGCTGAGGTTGTAGGTCTTCTCGGAGTCGCGGGATGTCACATTGTCCCAGTGGAACCCCGCGATTGCGGTCTCGAGGGCGAGCACGCGCCCGGCCCGATCCCGCGCCTCCTGCAGCCCGGCAAGGGACAGCATCTTCTCCAGGTAACCGACATAGGCGGTTCGGATGTCGGCGAACTTCTCCTCGCGGTAGTAGCTCTCGTCGGGGAGGCCGAGCCCGCCCTGTTCGAAGAGCGCGATGTAGCGTTCCGGATTGCCCGGATCGTTGTCGATGTAGAGCTGGAAGAAGCCGCTGACTCCCTGACGTTCGAGGCGCCCGAGGGTCTCGAGAA
>NZ_JAYLVL010000002.1:167417-688397 GCF_046156175.1 Lacisediminihabitans sp. H27-G8 | reverse complement strand
GCTCGGGATGTCGCTGACCGCGTCGACGGAGGCGAGGTCCTTGGTGAGGGGCGCGGCCCCCACTTCGTTGATGCGTGCTTCATCCATGTAGCTCGCGTAGAGGTCGCCGAACTTGCGCTCCTCGGTGCCGACGGCGGAGCCTTGCGCCTCTTCGATGATCTCGCGCACGGCCTTCTCGGCCTCCTCCGCGAGAACGTGGAATGAGCCGTAGCGCGCCTTGTCGGAGGGGATCTCGGTGCGGTCGATCCACTTGCCGTTGACGTGCCGGAACAGGTCATCCTGCGGACGCACCGCCGGGTCGAGTTCTTCGAGTTGGATACCGGAGGGGAGCGGAGAGGCGGCGGTCATGCGCACCAGCTTAAGCCGTGCAAATGGCCGCTCGGTGAAGGCTGGGAAAAGTCATGGCGCCCGGCGTGGGAGCGGGTTCGCCGTGCGCTCCCGGGGGCGGCGGGGAGACCGCGCGATCAGACCTCGATCGTCATTCCCGGCACGGCGAGCTCGACCGAAGGGAACCCGGCGAGCGCCCGCTCCCGGGCATTCGGAGCATCGACGTGAGTCAGGAGCAGGCGCTTGGCTCCCGCGGCCGTAGCGAGCCGCGCCGCGTCTTCCGGAGTGCAGTGGACCGCTCCGTCGGGCGGATGCACGGAAGCCCCGGCCTCACACAGGAACAGGTCCGCGCCCTCGGCCAACTCCACGAGGCCCTCGCAATAGGCGGAGTCACCGGAGTAGGCGAGCACCGATCCGGCAGCCTCCACCCGCAGCCCGAAGGCGGGCATCCCGTGATCGAGCGGGCCCCAGCTGAGGGCGAGCTCTCCCACGACGAGCTCGTGCCAGCCACGCATCTCAGTGCTGTCGAAGACCTCGGGGATCACCGCGGCCGATCGATGTCCGAGAAAGCCGACCATCCGGTCGATGAGGCCGGGGGGACCGATCAGGGGGAGTGGATGCGGCAGGCGGAGGTCGGCGAACCGCAGCGCGTAATACGCGGTCAGCAGGTCGGCCGTGTGATCGGCGTGCGCGTGCGAGATCCAGATGGCGTCGAGACCGGACAGGGGGATGTGCCGTTGGAGTTCCGCGAGAGTGCCGGTGCCGGCATCCACCCAGACCGAGGTCCGCCCCTGCTGCACGAGATAACCCGAGCAGGCGTTGTCGGGACGGGGATAGGGCGCCGACGTGCCGAGGATCGTGAGTTTCATGCGCGCGTCGCCTGCCATTCCTCGAGGAGTTGGGGAAGTCGCTCCCGCATGAACCGGAAGTAGTCGGCCATCTCGACGGCGCGATCCCGGGCCTTCGACTCCGGCGGAAGGGCCGTGGCACCCTTCTCGGCGAGCGCGATCAGGTGCGTGTACAGCGGTGTCTGAGAGCTCGAAGTGGCATACCAGACATGCTCGGGCAGTTCGTAGCGATGGCGTCGCGTACCCGGCACCGTGTGGCGTCGGATGATCGAGAGGCTCTGCAGGTAACGCACGGCCCCGGAGATCGCGGCGGCACTCGCGCCGAGGCGTTCGACGAGCTCCTCCGCGGTGGCGCTGCCCGACTCCTCGGTCATGAGCATCATCATCACCCGAGCCGCCATGCGCGGAAAGCCGGCCGCCGCGAGAGTCGCCGCCGTCTGTTCGGCGAAATCGTCGATTCCGGTGCCGGTGCTCATAGGGTCAAGTCTCTCCTGCGGGTGAGGGTGACCGCGGCGACGGCGACCGCGGCAGCGACCACGAGCATCACAACGGCAGGCCACCAGTGTGCCCCCGACCCGGGCAGCACGGGGGTGTGCGCGAATGGACTGATTCCCCGCACCCACTCGGGGAGACCGAAGAGGCCGCCGAACTCCGCGAGCACGAATCCGATGGCGAACAACCCCCAGCCGACCGCGACGGTGACCCGCGGCGCAAGCACCAGTACGAGAGCGCTGGCCGCGGCGAACATCGCCGCCGCCGGCAGCTGCACGAGCGCCGCCGCCAGGGAACTGCCGAAGCGGTCCGGATGGCCCGAGACCGCGAAGGCGATGCCGGCCGAGATCCCGCCGACCACCAGCACCCCCACGATGGACAACAGCGCGACACCGAGTGGATCGAGGATGAGCCGCCCGCGATGCACCGCACCCGTTGCCACGAGTTCGGTGTGGCCGTCCGTCTCCTCCGAACGCGCGCGAAGCACGGCCTGGATCGCCGCTCCGGCGGCCAGCACCCCCAGGAAGGTCATGATCGCGGCCACGAAGGTGTCGAGCAGTCCCGACGTTCCGGCGGGCACCAGCCCCTGCATCGCAGCCCGGATCGACGCATTCGACTCCACCGCGGCCACCGCCGGATCCGCCAGGCCTCCCGCGAACACCCCGAGGAGCAGGGCGCCAGAGGACCAGCCGATCATCGCGCCGCGCTGCAACCGCCAGGCGAGTCCGAACGACCCCCTCAGCGAGCGGGCGGCGCGGGCGCGTCCCGGTCGTTCACCGATGACCCCCGAGCCGAGATCCCGGCGGTGCACGAGCACGAGAGCGAGGGCCGCACCGACGGCGGCCAACGCGACATCCAACAGCAGTGGCCATGACGAGGTCTCACCGAAGGGCCGCACCTGCTGCGCCCAGCCGATCGGCGACAGCCACGACGGCCATGCGCTGGCGACCCGCAACGGGCTGTCGGTGCCTGTGCCGAGAGCGTCGCCGAAGGCCCGCAGAAGAAACGCGACGGCGATCGAGATGCCCGCGATCGCGTTGGCGGCACGGGACGAACGGGCGAGCTGGGCGGCGACGGCGGCGATACCGCAGAACGCGAGACCGACGGCGCCGGTCGCCAGCCCCACCAGCACGCTTCCGGCGAGCGGCAGACCGGATGCCGCGAATCCGAGTCCCACAGCGATGGCGATGCCGACATTTGCCAGGGCACCGAGCGTGAGCGTGGCGATGAGAGCGGATGACCGACTCACCGGTGTCCCCCCGACGAGTTCCGCGCGGCCGGCCTCCTCATCGCCGCGGCTGTGCCGCACGGTGAGGAACGTGCTCATCAACGCGGCCATGATCGCGAGGTAGGTGAAGACCTGGAAGGTGATCACTGCCCCGGCGGCTACGCCATCCGGAACGCCGCGGAGAGCGAGAAGGGCCGGGTTCGACGCGGCAAGGGTCATGAGGGCGGTGCGCTCGGTGAGCCCACCGAATTCGGAGAGCACCGCCGTCGCGCTGAAGGCGGCGAACAGTCCGGTGCTGAGGATCCAGATCGACAACTGCCGGCGATCACGGCGGGCCTGGAAGCGAAGGAGGCGAAGCATCAGGCGGAGCGCCCGGAACCGCGGGCGAGATCGTCGCCATAGTGGCGAAGGAACAGGTCTTCGAGCGAGGGAGGTGCGACCGTCAGGCCACTCACCCCGGAGCCTGCGAGTGCCGCGAGCACCGGCGGCAGGGCATCCGTGTCCACCTCGAAGACCAGCTTCTCGCCCTCGCGGCGCGCGTCATGGACTCCGGAGAGGGCGGCGACCGCCGCGACATCGGCCGCCGTCACCGCGCTGAAAGTCGTGCGGGTGAGGTGACGCAGGTCACTGAGACTGCCCGTCTCAACTGTGCGTCCAGCCCGGATGATCGTGACCCGGTCGCAGAGCTGCTCGACCTCGCTGAGGATGTGACTCGAGAGCAGCACGGTGGCGCCGCCCGCGACGACCCGCTCGACCCGGCGACGGAACACCGCCTCCATCACCGGGTCGAGTCCGCTGGTCGGTTCGTCGAAGAGATAGAGCTCGGCCGGCCGCGCGAAAGCCGCGATCAGCGCCACCTTCTGCCGGTTGCCCTTGGAGTAGTTGCGCGCCGTGATGCGCGGGTCGAACTCGAACTCGTCGACGAGTTCGGCACGCAAGGCCTCATCCGCACCACCGCGAAGTGACGTGAGCAGATCGATCGCCTCTCCGCCGGTGAGTCCGGGCCAGAGGTCGACATCGCCGGGAACGTAGGCGAGGCGCCGATGGACCGCGACCGAATCGCGCCAAGGGTCGAGGCCGAAGACGGATGTCGCCCCGCCGCTGGCCCGGATCAGGCCGAGGAGCACGCGAAGGGTCGTGGACTTTCCCGCGCCGTTCGGACCGAGGAAGCCGTGCACCTCCCCCTCGGTCACATCGAGCTCGAGACCGTCGAGGGCGCGCACCCGCCCAAAATTCTTGCTGAGACTCGCGGCTTCGATGATGGAGGGCATGGGCTGACCATACTCGTGATTCACACTCTTGTGAATCCAGTGAAATCTGCCTATTCCGCGGACGGGGGAGCCGTCGTCGTCCCCGGGTGAAAGCGGGAGACGAAAGACACCGGCAGCGGATGCTCCCCGTTCAACAGCGCGATCACTCCACGGCCCGCAGCGCGCCCCTTCTCCACCGCGGGCTGCACCATCGTGGTCAGGTCGTAGGGCGCGATGCCATCGAGCCTGACCCCGTCGAAGCCGACGATACTGAGGTCCTGCGGCACGCGCAGACCGAGCTGCTCGGCGGCACGGATCACGCCCACCGCGAGCAGGTCGCTCTGCGCTATCACCGCGGTCGGCCGGTTACCCGGCTCGGAGAGCAGCGCGAGCCCGGCCGCGAGGCCCTCGTCGATGCTGCTGGCGGCGGCCATTGTTCCCGGAGCCTCCGGGAACACCTCCCGCACGCCGCGGATGCGTTCGAGCGCGGTGTACCCGGTACTCGCGCGGATCGCCGTCTCGGTCAGCGGCCCCCGTGACCGGCCGGCATCGAGCGGCAGCGTCACCAGCGCCACCCGCTGGTGACCGAGATCGGAGAGGTGGCGCGCGAGGGTCCGGGACCCCTGCCGATTGTCGAGGTCGATCGCGAGCACGTCGTCCATCGGCTCCGCCTCGATCGCCACCAGCGCGATCCCTCGCTGCCGGAAGATCGCCACCTGGGCGGCGAGACTGGTGCTGCAGCCGATCAGCACGACCGCGTCCACCGGGGCATTCCGGATGCTCGCGGCACCCTCGCCGTTCTCGGTGAGCAGCAGCAGCCCGGCCCCGAGGGACCCGGTCTCATCCGCTATGCCATCGAGCATCGCGACGTTCATGGGATCGCGGAAGGCATCGCGCAGGCGGTCTTCGATGACGACCCCGATGATGCCGGAGCGCCCGCGACGCAGCGACTGCGCCCGAGGATCGGGGCCGGCGTAGTCGAGCTCGGCGGCCGCGGCGAGCACGCGCTCGCGAGTGGCGGCAGACACCGGCCCTGAGCCGCTGAAGGCGAGGGACGCCGTGGACGGTGACACTCCCGCGAGAGCGGCGACCGAGGCGAGATTGGGCCGCGCCCGTGCGGGTGTTGCCGTGTCATCCATGGTTTGTTAGCGTAGTCGAATCGGTTCGATCGAATCGATTCGATACTGTCTCTCCCCTGGGGTTCCATGGCCACGCCTCTCTCGACCACCTCTGCGGGACTCTCACGCCCGCAGGTGCTTGCCTGGCGCAACGCGCTGTTCGCCATCTTCGGCCTGTGCGGTCTCTCCATGGCGAGTTGGGCGTCGCGGATCCCCGCGGTCAAGGAGGCCCTGCAGGTCTCCACCTCGTCGATGGGCATCCTGATCTTCGGCATCGCGGCCGGCTCGATCGTCGGGCTGCTGGCGTCGAGCCACGTCATTGCGCGCATCGGCGCCCGGCGCACCATCGCGGTGGTGCTCACCGTCGGCGCGGTCGGGTTCGCCGTCGCCGGTTTCGGCGTGACCATCGGACCGAGCTATGCGGTCGTCATGATCGGCCTGATCATCTTCGGCTCGATGTTCTCCATCTGCGATGTCGCGATGAACCTGCAGGGAGCGGTGAACGAGCGGGTGCTCGGGCGCTCCGTCATGCCGGTGTTCCACGCCTTCTTCAGCTTCGGCACGGTGATCGGCGCGGCCCTCGGCGCCGGGGCCGAAGCCATCCATCTGCCCATAGCAGTGCACCTTCTGGTCATCGCGGTGATCTTCGCCGGCGGCGCCCTCGTCTCGGTGCGTTTCCTGCAGTCGGAGCACATCATCGCCGAGGAAGCCGTCGCCCACGACGACCACTCGAAGACCTGGCGCGGTCGACTGAGCATCTGGCGGGATCCGCGCACCCTGGTCATCGGACTGATCGTGCTCGGCATGGCCTTCACCGAAGGTTCCGCAAACGATTGGCTCGCCCTCGCAATGGTCGAGGGACATGACACGACGAAGGCCGCCGGCGCGCTCGTGCTCGGCATCTTCGTGGCATCCATGACGGTCGGCCGCCTCGCCGGGGTCAGCCTGCTCGACCGCTTCGGCCGCGTGCCCGTGCTGCGCGGATCGGCGGTCCTGGCTGCCATCGGACTGGTCATGGTGATCTTCGTGCCCGTGGTCTGGATCTCCATCATCGGAGTCGTGTTCTGGGGCCTCGGGGCATCCCTCGGCTTCCCGGTGGGGATGTCCGCCGCCGCCGACGATCCGAAGACCGCTGCCGCGCGGGTGAGTGCCGTCGCGACCATCGGGTATTTCGCGTTCCTCGTCGGACCTCCGGTCATCGGATTCCTCGGGCAGCATGTCGGACTGCTGCACGCTCTTCTCGTGGTGCTCGTACTCGTCGCCATCGCCGGCTTCGCGTCGGGGGCCGCTCGAGAGCCTTTGCCCGCGAAGGCGCAGTCGAACTAGGGTCGAAGCATGACGCCCTCGATCTCCGATTCGGCACCCGTCGACAACGCCTCCCTTCGGGCGGCCGTCGAGGCGTTCGCAACGACTCCCGAGCAGTCCACCTATCTGGATGTGGTGCGCGGATGCCTCCAGGGCCGTCTGCTCCTCGATTCGACCGGGTCCGACCGTCCCACCGTCGAGGCGGACGGCAGCTACAGTTTTCCGGCCGGTGCGACCCTGCAATTCGCCGGCGGCACCGGGCCCGACGGCCGCCCGGCCCTCTTCGCCTTCACCTCCCAGCAGCAGATCAACCGGATGCATCCCGATGACCTGTCCGAAGTGCAGGCACTCGTGCAGCCGGCAGCCGGAGCATTGCAGCTGGCCTCGACCGAGCGCTACGGCTGGCTCTACATCGATCCCGCCGGTCCGACCTGCGCGATCTCGAACCGCGATGCGGCATTCGCTCTGCGCGGGGATCGCAACGACGCCGTGAAGCACGCTCTCGAGATAGCGGACCCCGCAGCGAGCAAGGCCGCGGTTCTCGACGCCCTCGCCGAGAATGGCCCGCTGCTGCTCGCGGTCGACACCGACTCCGTCCCCGCCTCCGGAGTGTCGGATGGCACGCCCGTGCGCATCCGCGACTCCGTGGACCCCGACGGCAACCCGGTGCTGCTCGCCTTCACCTCCGGCCCGGAGGTGAGCGCTCGCAACGTCGCGGACTCCTTCGCCACCCGACCGGCCGCGGAGATCATCCACGACGCCATCCAGGCTCCCTATGGCGGCCTCGTGATCAACCCCGGTGGACCGTGGATGGCGCTCTCGGCCGAGGAACTCCGCGTGGTGTTGCACCGCATCGCCGGCACGACGTCCGGCTAGGCCAGTCCAACTAAGATCGTCGGGTGCGTCTCGTCATTGCCCGGTGTTCCGTCGACTACGCGGGGCGTCTCAGCGCGCACCTGCCTCTTGCCACGCGCCTCCTCCTGCTCAAGGCAGACGGCAGCGTGCTCGTGCACTCGGACTCGTTGAGCTACAAACCGCTCAACTGGATGAGCCCGCCGTGCTCGGTGACCGCCATCGAACCGGATCCCGGCCAGGCGGATGCCGGCGTCGCCGAGATCTGGAAGGTCACTCAGGCGAAGACCGCCGACCTTCTCGTGATCTCGATCCACGAGATCCTTCACGACAGCGCCCATGAGCTCGGCATCGACCCCGGCCTGCAGAAGGACGGCGTCGAGGCCCACCTGCAGAAGCTCCTCGCCGAACAGATCGAGCTCGCCGGCGACGGCTGGCACCTGGTGCGCCGCGAGTACATGACGGCGATCGGCCCGGTCGACATCCTCGCACAGGACGATGCGGGACGCTCGGTCGCGATCGAGATCAAGCGCCGCGGGGACATCGATGGTGTCGAGCAGCTCACGCGCTACCTCGAGCTCATGAACCGCGACCCTCACCTCGCCCCGGTGAGCGGCGTCTTCGCCGCCCAGGAGATCAAGCCACAGGCACGCATGCTGGCCGAGGACCGCGGCATCCGCTGTCTCCTGCTCGACTACGACGCGATGCGCGGCCTCGACGACAGCGACCACCGGCTGTTCTGACCGCGGTGCCGGCGCGCCTCGGTCAACTCCTAGGCTTACGACGGTGACCACAAACTGGAGTTGCTTCCTCTTCGACCTCGACGGCACCATCATCGATTCGGCTCCCGGCATCACCGCGAGCCTCGCCTGGACCTTCGAGCGGCTCGGCCGCCCCGTGCCGAGCCCGACGGAACTCCTCGCCTTTGTCGGGCCGCCCATCCTCGACTCGTTCCGTGATCTCGCCGGAATGACGGTGGCCGAAGCCCATCACGCCCTCGACGTGTACCGACCGCACTACCTGCAGACCGGGGTCTTCAACAGTTCGGTGTACCCGGGCGTGCCGGCGCTGTTGAAGCGCCTCCACCAGAGCGGCATCCCGATCTCCCTCGCGACCTCCAAACCCGAGCTGCCCGCCACCACCGCACTCGACTTCTACGGGCTCGCCCGCTATTTCACCGTGATCACCGGCGCCTCCGAAGACGAGGTGCGCAGCAGGAAGGCGGATGTCGTCGCCGAAGCCCTGCGGCGGCTCGCGGCGCTCGGCGCAGACATCTCGCGCCCCGTGATGGTGGGCGACCGCGAGCATGACGTGCACGGGGCAGCCGAGCACGGAGTCCCCACGATCTTCGTCGAATGGGGTTACGGCGCCGTGGCCGAGCAGGTCGGCACGATCGGTGTCGCCGCGACGGCACAGGAACTCGGCACTTTGTTGCTCGGCTGAAGCTCCCCGCTCCCTCGCCGCCCCACAGACCCGCGGGCGCGTTGGCGCGTTGGTTGCGTCAGGCGGGGCAGTGCAGCTGCGTCGGGCGATCCGCGCGCCGCTCGACGGCGTGATCCGCCATCGGGTTCCCGCAGACCGGGCAGGCCTTCGCTTGCGTCGGAGGCAGCGGTTCTTCGTTGTACGGGCCGAGCGGAGGCGGCCCGATGTACGGCAGCAGCCGTCGATTCAGGCGATCCCACCACGGGCGTTTGGCAACCATTCGTCGACTCCTTAGTGCACTAACTAATAGTGTACTGGCTAAGCTGGGCACATGGATCCGCTCGCCCTCGATCGCCAGGTCTGTTTCGCCCTCGCCGCCGCCTCCCGCAGCGTCATTGCGCTCTACCGACCCATACTTCAGCCCCTCGGCCTGACCCATCCGCAGTACCTCGTGATGCTCGCGCTGTGGCAACGCAGCCCGCGCACGGTCAGCGACATCAGCGCAACCCTGTTGCTCGAACCCGCGACGCTCTCCCCCCTTCTCAAACGACTCGAGGCGGCGGGATTGGTCACGCGCGCCCGCAGTGTCACAGATGAGCGCGCCCTCGACGTTCGGCTGACGGAGGATGGCGCCGCCCTTCGCGCGCAAGCCGAGACGGTCCCGCCGCAGATCGTCGAGCGACTCGGGATGCCCCTCACCGAGCTCGAACGCATCCGCGATGACTTGACGAAGCTCATCGCAGCGGCAACCGTAGAGGCATGACACCTCTCTCGATCCTGTTCATCGGCGGCACCGGCACGATCAGCTCCGCGGCGAGCGCCCGCGCCCTCGAAGAAGGCCACGAGGTGACCCTCCTCAACCGGGGCCAGTCCACGCTGCGCCCCGTCCCGGTCGGCGCAGAAGAGCTTGTCGCCGATGTGCGGGATCCCGCTTCGGTGACGGAGGCCCTCGCCGGTCGCGAATTCGATGTCGTCGTCGACATGGTGGCTTTCACCCCCGGGCACGTCGCGCAAGACATCGAGCTCTTCAGCGGGCGGGTGGGCCAGTATGTGTTCATCTCCTCGGCATCCGCGTACCAGAAGCCGCCGGCGCGGCTGCCGATCGTGGAGTCGACTCCACTGCGCAACCCCTATTGGCAGTATTCCCGCGACAAGATCGCCTGTGAGGACCTGCTCGTCGCGGAGTACCGGCAGAGTGGATTCCCGGTCACCATCGTGCGCCCCTCGCACACCTATGACCGCACGAGCCTGCCGCTCAACGGGGGCTGGACCGCGATCGACCGCATGCGTCGGGGCGCCCCCGTCGTGCTTCACGACCACGGATCCTCCCTCTGGGCACTCACGCACGCCCGTGATTTCGCCGTCGGATTCGTGGGCCTGCTCGGCAATCCGCACACGATCGGCGGCGCCATCCACATCACCTCGGACGAGCTGCTCAGCTGGACCCAGATCACTCACCTGATGGCGGATGCGGCGGGAGTGGTGCCGAACATCGTGCACGTGACCTCGGACGCGATCGCCGCCGCCGACCCCGACATGGGCGCGGGTCACCTCGGTGACCGCAGCCACTCGATGATCTTCGACAACAGTCTCGTGAAGTCGCTGGTTCCCGCGTTCAACCCCACGGTCGGATTCGCTGAGGGTGCCCGGGAGATCATGGGCTGGTACGACGCGCATCCCGAGCAGCAGATCGTCGATCCCGAGCTCGACGCGCTGTTCGACCGGCTGGCATCGAGCGCGGGCGCGTAGCTCGCGGTCGCTCACCCGTGCGCCCGCGTGCGCGTTCGCACGCGGGCGCGTTCACTCGCGTGCGCGTTCGCTCGCGGGCGCGTTCCGGGCGAATGCGGTCTTTCCGGGCTGGCACGCCGGCCCGGGGTGACCGAACTCGCCCGGGTGGGTGGGGTGAAGCGCCCAGGTTGGGTGGGCTGAATCCCCGCGGGACTCAGCCCGCAGCCACCACGACCTCCGACGCGATCCGCGTCGCGTCCTCGACCGTGAATACTCCGGCGCCGGGAACGAGGGCGTTCGCGGTCGCGGCACCGGAGCCCAGACGGAGGGCATCCTCGAAAGAATCTCCGCGGTCGAGCCCGGCGAGCAACCCGCCGAGGTAGCTGTCGCCGCTGCCGACTGGAAAGCGTCCGATGGCACCGCTCCACGAGGCCAGCCAGCGCGATGAACCGTCCACCGCCATGGACCCCTTCGCTCCGTCGGTGATCACCACCCGACCGCCGGTCACCGAGCGGATGCGGTGGGCCAGGTCGAAGGCATCCGCGTCGGCGTCGGTGCCCAACAGCTCCGCCGCCTCCCGCCGGTTCACCTTCACGAGATCGGGGCCCGCATCGAGGGCCGTGGCGAGGGCCGCGCCATGGGTGTCGATCGCCACGCGCTGCCCGAGCGAGTGGCCGAGGCGTACGAGACCCGCGAGCTCACCGACCGGAAACGACGACGGCATGCCGCCGGAGATCGCCCACCAGCCGGCCTCCGCGGAGTGGCCGAGCAGTCGCCGGAGCTCGGCGAGCTCGACCGTGCTGATGGCGGACGGATGCTCGTACAGCTCGGTCAGCAGCCCGCTCGCCGCCGAGGCGATCGACACGCAGGTGCGGGTCTCCGCCACGGCATCAACAGCCTCGAGCGGCACCCCTGCCACCGCCAGCTGCTGCCCGATGAAGTCCCCGCTCGTGCCCCCCAAGATCGCGACCGCCCGCACGGATGCCCCCGCCACCCGAGCCGCCCGCGCCGCGTTCAGCGCCTTGCCGCCCGCGACCCGCAGCACTGTCGTCGGCCGGAAGGTGCCGCCCTCCGTGAACTCGTCGACGAGATAGGTGACGTCAACCGAGGGACTGAGGGCGACGAACGTGATCATTCGAGGTGCGCGGCGAGCTCGGGCATGGTCGCCTGCGCCGGCGTGCCTCCCGCGGCTCGCGTGGAGAGCGACCCCGCCACTGTCGCCCAGCGCAGCCGTTCGACCTCCGAGGCGACTCCGGATGCCACGGCCGCGAGGTACCCCGCGTCGAAGCTGTCGCCAGCGCCGGTGGTGTCCACCGCGTCGAGCACCAGACCGGGAGACCGCACCACCGGGGAATCGGCGGCCACGGACCATCCGCCCTCCCGGCCCGCCTTCGCGACCACGCGCGGCCCGAGCGCGGCGAGCCCGCGGGCCAGGTCTTCGTCGGAGTCGCCGGTCACCCCGATCGCGCCGGAGATGGCGCGCAACTCCTCGAGGTTGGGCAGCAGGATGTCGATGAGCGGCAGGACAGCGGCAAGGCCCGCCCACTCCTCGGCCGGATCCCAGTTGGTATCGAGACTCATGGTGATCCCCTGTGAGCGGAGGGTACCGAGCACCGCCGGCAGTTCCGCTGCGAGATCCGGAAGCAAAAAGTACGAGGCGAAGTGCACGTGAGAAGCGCCGGATGCCGCCTCCAGCACCGCACGCCCGGTGAGGGTCGGAATGGAACCGAGCAATGTGAGGATCGACCGGTCGGTCGGGGCGGAGAGGATCACCGAGAGTCCGGTGGGCAGCTTCGGGTGCACGCCGACCGGCGAGACATCCACCCCCGCGTCGACGAGCCAGCGTCGGGTCAGCCGACCGAATTCGTCGTCGCCGACGATGGCCGCGAGGGCAGTCGGCACCCCGAGACGGGCGAGGCCGTGCGCCACGATCCCGGCCGAACTGCCCAGGGTGAGATCGGCGGAGTCCAGCAACTGCTCGGCCTGGCCGAAGCGTGGGACCACGTCGCCGCGCAGCACGAGGTCGACGTTGGCGTCACCCACCACGAGAACACGCATTCCGGCCTCCTCGGTCGTCGCCCTCATCCTTTCAGGCCGGTGAAGGTCATCGTCGCAACAAACTGCTTCTGGGCGAAGAGGAAGAACAGGATGAGCGGCAGCGTGGCGATGACATTGCCCGCCATCAGCAGCGACCAGTCGGTGCGGCGGGTTCCCTGGAAGTTCGCCAGTCCGAGCTGCAGCGTGAACGCGTGGGCGTCGTTGATCGCGATCAATGGCCAGACCAGGTCGTTCCACGAACTCAACAGCGTGAAGATCGCGAGGGTCGCGAGCGCCGGGCGTGCGAGCGGAAGGATGATGCGGAAGAACACCTGAAGCCGGGTGCACCCGTCGATCAGCGCGGCCTCCTCGAGCTCGGCGGGGAGGGAGAGGAAGAACTGGCGCATCAGGAAGATGCCGAAGGCGGACGCGAGCCACGGCACGATGGCGGCACCGAGGGTGTCGATCAGCCCGATCCGGGAGAACACGATGTAGGTCGGGATCATGAGCAGCTGGGTCGGGATCATGATCGTCGCGAGCACCGCCAGGAAGCCGACATTGCGCCCGGGGAACTTGAGGCGGGCGAATCCGTAGCCCGCGAGGGAACACAGGATGAGGTGGGAGACGATCGCAGACGCGGAGACGATCACCGTGTTGCCGAGCCAGAGGAAGATCTGCGACTGGTCGAACAGCTTGGCATAGCCGTCGAAGGTGATCGTGGAGGGGAAGAATCGCGGGGGGAACCTGTTGATCTCTGCGGTGGGACTCACCGAGGTGAGGAACATCTGCACGAAGGGGATCGCGAACAACACCGCGACCGGCGCGAGGAACAGGTGCCAGCCGCTGAAGCGACGTCGTCGACGGGTGCGCGGTGGCATCCGGGTCTGGATCGCGGTCATCAGAAGCCCTCGGTCTTGGATCGGCGGGAGTAGACGACGACACCGATGGTGATGATCAGCGTGAGCGCGAAGAGCCCGTAGGCCACGGCCGACCCGTAGCCGAACTGGAGCTTCTGGAAGGCCGTCTGCCAGAGGTAGTAGACGATGGTCTGGGTGGCGTTGAGTGGCCCGCCCCTGGTGGTCGTGTAGACGAGGTCGAACAGCTGGATGGCGCCGATCAGCTGCCAGATCGTGGCGAAGATCGTCACCGGCATGAGCTGAGGCCACACCACCGCCCAGAACGCCTCCCACTTATTGGCTCCGTCGATCCGGGCCGCCTCGAGGAGCTCCGCCGGAGTGTCCTGAAGGGCGGCGAGATAGATCACCGTCGTGAACGCCGCCTGGCCCCAGAGCGACATGATCGTGATCACGACCATCGCCTGTGACGGATCCTCCAGCCAGCCCTGTTGCGGGAGGCCGAGCACCCGCAGGACGTTGTTGACCAGGCCGAATTGCGGGTTGAACAGATAGGTGGTGAGGATGCCCGTGACGGCGGCCGAGGCGACGAACGGCACGAAGATCGCGGTTCGATAGAGGCCGATGAAGCGGATGCGACGGTTCAGGGCGACCGCGAGGAACAGGCCGAGGCCGATCGACGTGGGAACGAACAGCAGCACGTAGAGCAGCGTGTGGAAGAAAGCATCGTGCAATTCGCTGTCGGTGACCATCTGCTGGTAGTTGCCGAGGCCGACGTTCTCGGCCGGACTGAACCCGTTCCACTTCTGCAGCGAGAGGAAGAACGCCCAGATCGCGGGGAAGATCGACAGTCCGAGCACGATCACCAGCGCCGGCACCACGAAACCCCAGCCCTCGAGGCCCTCCCGCAGTCGGCGTCGGCGCTTGGCCGCGCTCCGCTGCGCCGGGGCCGGGGCCGGGGCGCGCCGACGCTCCGCCTGCACCTCCGGCTCGACCGCGACCCGAGTCATCACTTGTCCTTCAGCGCTTTGTCTGCCTTCGCCGCGGCCGTCTTGAGGGCACCGTCGACGGTGCCCTTGCCCTGCAGCACCTGCGACACCGCGTCGCCGAATGCCGCGGAGAGTCCGACATATCCGGCGACGGTGGGGCGGGCGACGGTGGCATTCACCGAGTTGGCGGCCATCACCTCGAGGCCGGGGTTCTCTTCGACCTTCTTCTTGAAGGCGGGGCTGTCCACTTCACTCGAGCGCAGAGGCAGGTTGCCGATGGCCACGTTGAACAGTTCATCCTGGGCCGGGTCGGTGAGGAACTTGGTCCACTCGTACGACCAGTAGGCGCGATTGGCGTCCTTGTGGTCGAACAGTGCCCAGATATCCGGGCCCGAGACCGTGGTGTGCTTTCCGTCGGTGCCCGGGAGCACGGTCACGCCGTACTTGGTTCCCGCGACTCCGAGGTCGTAGAGCTGCCAGGGGCCGGAAGTGATCATTCCGATCGCGTTGCTGGTGAAGAGCTGGCCGTACTTCGTGTCCGTCTGGTCGAGGTAGACGCTCTTGTCGTCCACGGCCATGTCGCGCAGGAGAGTCAGCGATTTCCTGCCTGCCTCGCTGTCGAACGCCGACTTGGAGCCGTCTTCGGACAGGATCGAGCCGCCGTTCTGCCACAGGTGCGGCCAGAGCTGCCAGGTGGTGTCTTCACTGCCCGACACGGAATAGCCGTAGCCGTAGACCTTCTTCGCCGGGTCGGAGATCTTCTTCGCGGCCGCGCGGAAGTCGTCCCAGGTCCAGTTGTCCGTGGGGTAGGCGACGCCGGCGTTATCGAACACCGTCTTGTTGTAGAGCAGCGAGATGTTGTCGACGACCGCCGGGAATCCGATGGTCTTGACGCCGGTCGGCCGCGCGGTCTGCTGGGCCGCCTCCGAGAACTCGGACCACTTGACGGTCGGGTCGGCGACCTTCTTCGTGATGTCGAGGGTGCGGCCAGAAGACTCGAGCTGGCTGGACCAGGATCCGAAAGCGTAGGAGAGGTCGGGGTAATTGCCGCCGGCGAAGCTCGCGGAGAGCTTCTGCAACAGGTCCTCAGTGGAGGATGCCCCGGGCGAGACCGTCAGCGACACATTCGGGTGCAGCTTCTCGAACTTGGCGGCCAGCTTCTCGATCAGCTTCTCCGCACCGGCATCCTGGCCCGTCCACATCGTGAGCGAGACGTTCGCCTTCTTGTCGAGCGTTGCCGAGCCGGTCGAGCCCCCGGCGCAGCCGGCCAGGAGGGCGACGGTCGCGATGACGGCGAGGCCGCTCGCAACCGCGCGCACGCCGCCGGACGTGGATCTGGTGAATTTGGTGAGCATCGATGGTCTCCATTCAAAAGTGTTCGACGGGCGGGTGCGAAGCTTGCTAGCTGAGGATGACGGACCGGCTGAGATGGCGCGGGGTGTCGGGGTTGAGGCCACGACTCTCGGCGAGCGCGACGGCCAGGCGCTGGGCCTGCATCAGTTGCACGAGCGGGTCGAGATCGTCGGCGTGCACCGTCGCCCCGGTCGCTGCGATGTCGGCGATGAGGTCGGGCTGCACCTCTCCGAAGATCCAGACCAGCGATCCCGGATGCGCGACCGCGATCGGTCCGTGGCGGTAGTCGAGCAGTGGGTACGACTCCGACCATGCCTGCGCCGCCTCGCGCACCTTGAGCGCGGCCTCCTGCGCGAGCCCGTAGGTCCAGCCGGATCCGAGGTACACGAAGTGGTCGAATTGGGAAACGTCGTACGGGAACGGGGCGGCGAGGGTGGCCGCCGCGGCATCCGGGAGCCCGTCGACGTCGTAGCCGTAGGCCTGGCGGGCGAGGACGAGCGTCGAGGTGGGGAATCGGGTCTGCACGACGGATTTCTCGTCGGCGAAGTCGAGCACCAAAGAGTTGTCGACGAGATCGTGCACGGCCTCGTCCCGCACTCCGGTGATGGCGCTGCGGAGTGTGCCGGGATCGACCGACGCCAGGGCGGCGAGCACTTCGCTGGTGTTGCCCGAGCGGGTTATCGCCACTACGCGGTCGTAGTGACGACCGGGCTTCCACTCCGAGGCATAGGCGGTATCGGTCTCACCGAGACCGGCGCGTTCACGCAGCGAGGCAAGGGATTCCGCGACGAAGGCGGAGGTGCCGCACCCGAGGAACAGCACCCGCTCGCCGGGGAGCCCGAATACCGAGCGGTCCTGCTCGAGCAGGGCCTGGGCCCAGACGGCCGGCTGGCTCTCGATCTCTTCGGTGGTGATGCTCATGTGTTGCCCTGTTTTCTGCTGTCGTCGGCTGATTCCTCCCATGGTGTGACCAGAAGTGTTCATATGACAAGAAAAATCACTCAGTCGCTCACTTTGGCTGAGCGCTTGACCTCAGCGCACGGTGGTCGGGCACGGGGCTTGGCACAATGTGGCCATGGAGACTCCCGACTGGACTGCACTCGCCGACCTGCCGCTCCGGGCGTGGACGCCGCGATCCCAGCTGTCCGCCCGGGTGACGGCGGTGCCGCGCGCCCGTGTTCCCGCCATCGACATCCACAATCACCTGGGGCGCTGGCTGAGTGACGGCGAATGGATGATCGGCGACGTCGGTGCGCTGCTCACCGTGATGGACGACCACAACGTGGCGACGATCGTGAATCTCGACGGGATGTGGGCCGACGAGCTCGACGCCAACCTCGAGCGCTATGACCGGGCGCACCCGGACCGCTTCCTCACGTTCTGCCAGCTCGACTGGACGCTCCTCGCCGGCTCGGACGGCGAGCGGATGCTGCGGGAGTCCCTCGACGACAGCGCGGAACGCGGCGCGCGCGGGCTCAAGGTCTGGAAGAACCTCGGCCTCACCGTGCGCGATTCCTCCGGCGACCTCGTGCTGCCGGATGACGAGCGCGTGGTGCGCATCCTCGCCCACGCGGGCGAACTCGGGCTTCCGGTGCTCATCCATGTTGCCGACCCCAAGGCCTTCTTCGAACCGCTCGACGAACACAACGAGCGCCTCGACGAGCTGATGCAGGAGAAGGACTGGTGGTTCGGCGACACGAGCCGGCATCCCACCTTCGACCGCCTGCTCGACGCGCTCGCCACCCTCGTGATCGCGACGCCCGGCACGCGCTACATCGGCGCGCACGGCGGATGCGCGGCCGAAGACCTCGATCGCGTCGAGTCGCTGCTGGCCGCGGCCCCCAACTTCGCAATCGACATCGCGGGGCGGCTGGCGGAACTCGGACGCCAGCCTCGCCGCTTCCGGGAGTTGATCGAGCGCTTCCCCGACCGGGTGCTCTTCGGCACCGACATCTATCCCATCACCGGCGAGCAGTACGAGCTGCACTTCCGGTTCCTCGAGTCGGATGACGAGTCCTTCGAGTACGCGCCCGAGTCGCCGATCCCGCCGCAGGGCCGGTGGACGGTCTCCGCCCTCCACCTCCCCCCGGCGCAGCTCGAGGCGATCTATCGCGACAACGCCCGGCGGGTGCTCGGGTTGTAACGACGGGGACGCAACTTTCTCGCCGGATGCTGTCGATCGACGCTGTCGCGGGTCGTCATCTTCATGACAGCATCACTTACGAGGAAGGATCCACGATGCGATATTCACTCCTGCTCAACTATTCAGAGGCCGGCGGTGCCGAGGTTCCCGAGGAGGCGATGGCCGAGGCCAGGGCCGCCTTCGACCGCTACGCCAAGTCGCTGGATGCGGCGGGTGTTCTGCTCGGGGCCGACGTGCTGCAACCGGTCGCAGCATCCACAACGGTGACGCTGCGGAGCGGCAGCCTTCAGGTGCAGGACGGCCCGTTCGCCGACACGAAGGAACAGCTCGGCGGCGTGTTCCTGATCGATGTGCCCGACCTGGATGCCGCCCTCGCCTGGGCCGAGAAGTGCCCGGCCGCGCAGTGGGGCACCATCGAGGTGCGCCCGACCGCGGTCTACTTCGCGAACGGGCAGTGGAACCCGGCGGCCTGACCGCCCGGCTGGCGGAGGAGGTGGCGCGGTCGTCCTACGGGCGACTTCTCGCCGTGCTCGCCGCCCGCACCGGGGACATCCCGGCCGCCGAGGATGCCCTCGCCGACGCTTTCGAGCGGGCGCTGCGCACCTGGCCGGATTCCGGCATCCCCGACAACCCGCAGGGCTGGCTCGTGACGGTGGCGAAAAACCGCTGGCTCGACGCCCTCAAGAGACACCACCCGACGCCGGGGGCGACCGCGGCCGCGGACCACGACCCCGACCGCATCCCGGACAAGCGGCTCGAGCTGATGTTCGTGTGCGCACACCCGGCGATCGACCCGGCGGTGCGCACGCCGCTCATGCTGCAGGTGGTGCTCGGGTTCGAGGCATCCATGATCGCGGCCGCCTACGCGATCCCCCCGGCGACGATGGCCCAGCGCCTGGTGCGGGCGAAGCGGCGGATCCGGGATGCCCGAATCCCCTTCGTCATTCCGGGGCGAGACGACATGCCGACCCGACTCCCGGCTGTGCTCGAGGCCGTCTACGGTGCGTACGCGATCGACTGGCAGCTCGTCTCGGGCACGACGATGCGCGACTCGCTGGCGCCGGAGGCACTCTCGCTCGCCACCCTCCTCGCGGCGCTGCTGCCCGAACCGGAGACCCTCGGTCTCGCCGCTCTCCTCTCGCTCTCGATCGCCCGGGCGCCCGCGCGCATCAGCGAGGGGATGCTCGTGCCGCTGGACGAGCAGGACACCGCCCTCTGGGACACCGCCCTCATCGCGCGGGGGGAGGCGCTTCTGCAGAGGGCTCACGCGTACGGACGGATCGGCCGCTTCCAACTCGAGGCCGCGATCCAGTCGGTGCACTGTGCGCGGGCGTCGACCGGCGGGACGGACTGGCCAGCGCTTCGGAGTCTGTACACGGCCCTTGTGGCCATTGCGCCGACCCTGGGGGCGAGCGTGTCCCTGGCCGCGGTCACCGCTCGCGCCGAGGGTCCGCTCGTCGGGCTCGCCATGCTCGACGCCCTCGGCGTGCCGGCGTTCCAGCCCTACTGGGCCGTGCGCGGGCATCTGCTCGCGCAACTCGGGAGAGCGGATGAGGCCGCCGCGGCCCTCTCCAAGGCACTGAGCCTCACGACGGAGCCGGAGGTGCGGGCCTACCTCATGGGCCGCGGCGCGGCCGGAGCATCGGGAGTCAGCTCACTGTCGTGAGGGTGATCTCGACGGAGTCGCCGACGTCGACCCCCTCGGCCTTCCGGGCCGCCATAATGATCTCGTGGCCACCCAGACGTTCGAGCTGACGACGACGATCGCCGCCGAGCCGCCTGCCGTCATCGACTTCCTCCTGGATCTCACCCGTCACCGTGGCCTGCATCCCTTCTTCGTGTCCGCGGACGTGGTGGAGACCGGCATCGACGATAAGGGCCCCTGGACCCAGTGGCGAGTACACGAGCGACCACGGCTCGGTCCGTTCCGCTACTCGATCCGGTTTCCGGCGCGGATGCTCCGCAGCTCGGCCACCTCGATGGTCGGTACCGTGCAGGCCGCGCCCGGGTGCTCCCTCGTCACCACTACCCGCGCAGAGCGGGTGGACGGACACACCGTGCTCACCGAGCTGACCACGGTGACCGCACCGCTGCCGCTGCTGCGCTACATGGCATCGCAGGCGCGGATCGCGCACGCCCGCACCTACTCGTTGCTGCCAGGGGAATTCGCGGTCGATCCCGATGCCGCGGGCGCCCCGAACGTGCACTGACGCAAACACGAGCTGACACGCGCGACAGCCCGCGGTGACTATCCGGCGATGACCCCACACAGGTGCGCCACGAGTTCGCTCACCCGGTCGCGGGCGGGTGCGAGGTAGCGTCGCGGGTCGGTCAGCGCGGGCGCGGCATCGAGAACGGCGCGCACCTCGGCGGTGAACACGACGTTCAACCCGGTGCCGACATTCACCTTGCGGATGCCGGCGGCGACCGCCTCCCGCAGCACGGCATCCGGCACACCGGACGATCCGTGCAGCACCAGCGGCACCGTCACGCTCGACGCGAGCAGCCCGACGAGGCCGAGGTCGAGCGCCGCGGTCTGCTCGGTCATGGCGTGGGAGCTGCCGACCGCCACGGCGAGGCCGTCGACGCCCGTAGCATCCACGAATGCCGCCGCCTCCGACGGATCCGTGCGCACGCCCGGCGCGTGGGCGCCGTCCTTGCCGCCGACCTTCCCGAGCTCCGCCTCGATCCAGAGACCCGCGGCCCGACCGCGCGAGGCGGCGGATGCCGTGAGGGCCACATTGCGCTCGTAGGGCTCGGTCGACGCGTCGACCATGAGGGATCCGAGGCCGAAGCCCGGACCGAGCGCGATCGCCTCGTCGATGAGCGATGCCGCCTCGAAGTGATCGAGGTGGATGCCGATGGGCGACCGCGCGGAGGTCGCGAGCTCCCGGCACGCGGCCAGGAGCGGCCGCATGCCGCCGTGGTATTTCACCGCGTTCTCGCTCAACTGCAGCAGCACCCCGACGCCGGCCAGGTCGGCCCCGGCGACGATCGCCTCCGCGTGCTCGAGCGAGATCACATTGAAGCTCGGCACCGCGCCTCCGCGCGCGACCGCTGCGTCGACGAGCGCCCTCGTCGTGCTGAGGGTCACAGGTCATCCGCCGGGATGAGCTCCCGGAGCGGTTCGGGCAACAGCTCGCCGTGGGCGGTCACGAGATCGTTGCACAGCTCCCAGATCTGCTCGGGAGTCAGTGTCGAATTGGCGTTCGGGTCCATCAGCACGGCCTGACGCACGAGCATCGGGTCGCCGGTGCGCATTGCCTCGATCGTGAGCTCGGCCACCGACAGGTAGGGGCGGTTGAGCGCCGCGCATTGCACCGGCAGGCTTCCGATCGCGTGGGGGCTGAGCCCGGAGGCATCCACGGTCGCCGGCACCTCGACAACGGAGCCCTGCGGCAGGTTGTCGATGAGTCCGGTGTTGACGACGTTCGCATGGATCACCCTCGACGTGCCCGTGACCATCGAGTGGATCACCTGCGGCGCGTACTCCGCCGCGTTCTGCTCCAGCACGAGGGGCGTGCCGTCGGCGAGGGAACGCTGTGCCTGTTCGAACTCGGCGACGTTCTCCTCGCTGATGCCGATGTATTCCAGCGGCTGCAGGCGGTAGCGCTCGATCTGCTGCGGCGAGCGCAGGAACCAGGTAAGGTATTCCGAGGAGTGCTCGCTCGTCTCGGTGGGATAGAAGCCGAGCCGCCGGAAGATCTCGACGCGCACGCGCCGGTCGAGTTCATCATCCGACCGGATCTTCTCTCGCAACAGCGGATAGAGGTCCTCGCCATCCCTGGTCCATTCGAGCAGCCAGGCCTGGTGATTGACGCCGGCCGCGCGGTAGTGCGTCTCTTCGATGGGAACGCCGATCAGTTCGCCGAGGTCGTGAACGGTCCAGTAGACGCTGTGGCAGAGGCCAACGGCCTTGACCTCGGGAGCGACCACGGAGGCCCACCAGATGTTCATCGCCATCGGGTTGGTGTAATTGAGCAGCCAGGCGTCCGGGCAGTAGCGGCGGATGTCCGCCGTGAGGTCGCTGAGCACCGGGGAGGTGCGGAGGGCGCGGAAGACCCCGCCGACCCCGGTGGTGTCCCCGATGGTCTGGTTGAGCCCGTAGCGCGCAGGGATCTCGAGGTCCTTGCGGGTCGCGTCGATGCCCCCGACCTGGATGGTGTTGATCACGAAGTCGGCACCCTCGAGCGCCGCCCGCCGGTCCAGCGTGCTCGTGATTGTCGCCGATGCTCCGAGCCGCTCGTTCACCTGGCGCGCCGTGCCCTCTGCCACCGCCAGACGGGTGGCATCCACATCGTGAAGCACGATCGAGATGTCGCGGAGTTCGACGAAGCCGAGAAGATCGGCCACGAGCTGGCGGGTGAACACCACGCTCCCCGCCCCGATGAAGGTAACCGTTGTCATAGAGCGATCATCGACTTGTATGATCAAATCGCGCAAGGTCAGCCCCTTATTTTGGTCAAACTGTGCAGAATTACTGATTGACTTGTCCAAGTACGCAAACGAAGGAGTCGACGATGACGATCACCGCCGCGGGATTCCTCGTGCCTCGCGCGGCGTCGTCCAAGCGCTCCCAGCGAATGGTGTCGATCCTGGAGCTGCTCGCCCAGCGATCGAGCGTGTCCCTCGCCGAGTTCTCGGATGCGCTGCACGCCTCGGCCGCCACCATCCGTCGGGACCTCGCCGACCTCGAAGCGCAGGGTCTGCTCTCGCGCACCCACGGCGGTGCCCGCGCGGTCGCCAGCCAGTCCGAGCTTCCGGTTCGCTTGAAGGATTCGCAGTTCCGCCAGGCCAAACAGCTCATCGCGCGCAAGGCCGCTCAGCTCATCCCGAGCGGTCGCTACGCCATCGCCCTGAGCGGGGGATCCACCACGGCCGAGGTCGCGAAGGCCTTGGCCAACCGCTCAGAGCTCACCATCGTGACGAACTCCCTCACCACGGCGATGGAGTTCGCCTCCCGCCCGAATCTCAAGGTACTGATGACCGGGGGTCTCATCCGGTCCAATTCCTTCGAACTCGTCGGCTCGCTCGCGGAGAACACGTTCAACGCGATCAACGTCGGCACGGCGATTCTCGGCACCGACGGCATCAGCGCGATCGCCGGCGCCACCACCCACGACGAGACCGAGGCGAAGACCAACCTCGCCATGGTGCTGCACGCCGAGCGGGTGCTCGTCGTCGCCGACGGCTCGAAAGTGGGCCGCGTCACCCTGGCCAAGGTGGCTGCGCTGGAGCAGATCCACGAGCTCGTCACCGATTCGACCGCGGACCCGGATGAATTGGAGCGCATCGCTGCGGCCGGGGTCACCATCCACGTGGTCGACGTCGGCTGAGCACGTCCGCCCGCTGCTGCCCGGGCCCACCGGCGTGGCTGCCACGCCATTTCGGGCGAATGCGGTCATTCCGGGTCGGCGCGCCGGCCCCCATGGTCCGTGAACGCCCGGTTTCCCGTCGACGCGCCCGCACCGATTGCTACCGCGCGAGCCGATCCACCACCGCGCCGAAGACGCGCGGGAGGGCGGCTGCGGCGGGAACGATTGCGCCCCGCACCGGAGAGTTCGCGGCTGCCACCAACCCGGCGGTGAGCATGCGGAAGTCCCGGGTGCGCCGCATCCAGTCCCGCTCGTAGCCCTTCGGATCATCGCGGGCGATGCTCGCGATCGCGACCTCGGCCTGGGCGAGTCCCACCCGGATGCCCTCTCCGGTGATCGCGTCGACGTAGCCGGAAGCATCACCCACGAGGAGCACTCGGCCGTGGGACCTCCGGGTCGTGCTCTGCCGGAATGGCCCGGCGCCGCGAAGCTCGGTCGCCGGTTCGGCACCCGCGACGAGAGCGGCGAGCGGGCGGATGCCGGCCAGGGCGGCATCGAAGTCGATGCCCTTGCGACCGAGCATCGCGATCCCCACCACTCCGCCGCCCACCGGCGTGACGTAGGCCTCGACGGTCGGCGTCCAGTACACCTCGATCAGGTCGGACTGTGGCTCCGCATGGTAGTGCCGGCGCACGCCGTAGCGCCGACCGCGGGCGGCGACCGGGCGCTCGAGCCCGGTGAGCCGTCGCACCGTGGAGTGCAGGCCGTCCGCCGCCACGAGATAGCGGGCTCGGATGCCGGCGGCGGTCACCGAGTGCGCGTCCTGCTCGAGGGCATCCACTTTGCCTGCCACCACGACCACCCCGAGGGATCTCGCCCGCTCGGTGAGGGCATCGTGCAGGGCGGTGCGACGCACGCCGCGTCCTTCGCCGGAGGAGAAGAGATGATCCACCCGCCGCTCCGCACCACGGGAGGTGGCGCTGCGATAGCTCACACCCCGCAGAGCGAACCCCGGCGGATCGACGCCCAGTCGCGCGAGCGCGGGCAGGGCCCCGGGCATCAGCCCCTCTCCACAGGCCTTGTCGATCGCGCCTCCGCGCGGTTCGACGAGAGTCACGGTGAGCCCGCGCAGACGTGCCTCGATCGCGGTCGCGAGCCCCACCGGCCCGCCGCCCACCACGAGCACGTCCGCATCCACGGTCATGCCACCGCGTCCAGTGCCGTGAGTGCCCGCTCTTCTGTGGGGATGCGGAATCCGAAGAGCAGGATCGCATTCAGCACGGTGAATACCAGCGCGGTCACCCACGCGGTGTGCACGAGCGGCAGCGCGATCCCCTCGGCGATCACGACCACGTAGTTGGGGTGGGTGAGGAATCTGTACGGTCCGCCGGTGACCCGCCCGAGCCCCGGCACCACGATGACCCGGGCGTTCCACTGCCGTCCGAGCGTGCCGATGCACCAGTAGCGCAGGCCCTGGCAGGCAAGCGCAATGGCCAGCATCGGCCAGCCGAGCCACGGCAGGAAGGGACGATCGGCGAAGAACGCCTCGGCGAGACAGGCGAGCAGCATGCCCGTGTGCAGCACGACCATGTAGGGGTAGTGCCGCTGGCCGTATTCACGGCCGCCGCGCTCGAAGGCCCAGGCCGCATGCCGGTTGGAGAGCACGACCTCGACGATGCGTTCGGCGCCGGTGGCGAGAATCAGGACGGTGAACCAGATCATGCCGGCCACCGCAACAGCACCAGCTCGGCGCTGACTCCCGGACCGAGGGCGAACAGCGCCCCGTGGGATCCGGGACGGTGGTCGCCGGCGAGCTCCTCGGCCAGGACGTGCAGCACGGAGACGGAAGAGAGGTTACCGACCGCAGCCAGCGACCGCCAGCTGTTGTCGAACACCCCATCCGGCAGGCCGAGCGACGACTGGAACTGCTCGAGCACGCGGGGTCCGCCGGGATGCGCCACCCAGGTCTCGATGTCTTCGATGTCGAGGTCGTTGTCACCGAGAAAACCGGTGACGTCCCGGCCGAAATTCGCCTCGATCACGTCGGACACCTGGGCGGTGAGGATGATGCGGAAGCCGGTCTCACTCGCGGTGAATCCGATCACGGACTCGGTGTCGGGGTAGAGCGCGCTTCGGGTGTCCACCACGTCGGGCCCGGTCACGGGCATCCGCTTCGCGCGCTCGTCGCCGACCATCACCACCGCTGCTGCTCCGTCTCCGAACAGCCCGGTCGCCACGAGGTTGGCAGTGGAGTCGTCGTCGCGCTGGAAGGTGAGCGAACAGAGTTCGACGGCGACGAGCACCGCGACACCCTCCGGATGCCCGGCCAGGTAGTCGGTGACGCGCGCGATGCCGGCCGCCCCGGCCACGCAGCCGAGCCCGTACATCGGCACTCGCTTGAGGTCGGAGCGAAGGCCGAGACGGGCAACGAGGATCGCGTCGATCGAGGGCGCGGAGATGCCGGTGACGGAGGTGAACATGAGGTAATCGACGTCGGCGGCATCGATTCCCGCCGTCGCGAGGGCATTCCGCAACGCCTCTTCGGCCAGATCGGCCGCGACCTCGATGAACATGTCGTTGGTCTGAGTGAAAGTGCTGCTGTCCCGGTAGCGCTCGATCGGCATCACCAGGTGGCGCGTATCGACGTGGCTGCCGGCATGGAGCCGGCGAAGGACGGCCTGCTTCTTCGGATCCGATGTCACCATCGGCGCGATCGTGTCCGTGATCTCGGACTGCGCGTACACGTTGCCCGGCAGCGCGGGGGCGACGGCGACTATTCGGGCCATTTGGTGACGCTAACACTGTTGGGTGCCAGTTCGGCTGTGGCCGGAAAGGGCTTGACAGTGAACCGAAGTCGCTGATCGGCCCTACCGTTGGAGCATGACCACCGCCGCCGCCCGTCCCGCCGCGCGCCCGTTCGGCGCCGTGGGACTCGTGGCGATCGGACTCATCTGCCAGGAGGTCGGGGCCTCATTCGCCGTGCTGCTCTTCCCCTCGGTGGGCGCGATCGGGATGGTCTCGCTGCGGCTCGCGTTCTCGGCGATCGTGCTGCTCGCCATCGCGCGACCGCGACTGCGTGGTCACGGTCGGAACCACTGGCTCACAGTCATCGCCTTCGGCCTCGCGCTCGCCCTGATGAACGCCCTCTTCTACGAGGCACTCGCCCGGGTACCGCTCGGTGCCACCATCACCATCGAAGTGCTCGGACCGCTCGTTCTCTCGGTGGTGATGAGCCGCCGGGCCTCGAGCTGGCTGTGGGCGGTGCTCGCGTTCGCCGGCGTCGTGATCCTCAGCCGGGGCAGCTTCGGCGACCTGGATCCGGTGGGCGTCGCCTTCGCGTTCGGCGCGGCGGCCATGTGGGCGGCCTACATCCTGCTCTCCGCCCGCACGGGAGCGCGGTTCCCCCGCCTCGACGGACTCGCCATCGCGATGACCGTCGGCGCCATCGTCACGGTGCCGTTCGGCATCGCAACCGCTGGGCCGGTGATCTTCCAGCCCGGCATCCTGCTGCTCGGAGCGGCCGTGGCGCTGCTGTCCTCGACCATCCCGTACACACTCGAACTCGTGGCACTCCGCCGTCTGCCGTCGGCGACCTTCTCCATCCTGATGAGCCTCTCCCCCGCTATCGCGACGACCGCGGGCTTCCTGATCCTCGGCCAGACCTTCACCGGGGTGGCCTTCCTCGCGATCGGTCTCGTCATTACTGCGAGCATCGGCGCGGTGCTCTCCGCGTCGCGGGCGGCTCGCGGCGGGCTCCCCGACGCCAATATCGGAGAACCGCTCAGCTAACCGGCTTTCGTTCAGGATGCCGGGGTAAACTTGAAGTCCCCCCGACCGCAGAATCGAGAGGGCGATCGTGTCTGAACCGAAGCCCACCGGCCTGTTGCGCTCGATCCTCGGACTCCTGGGTTTCAGCGCGCTTGCCGCCGTGCTCGTCGTCGCGCTCACCGCACCCGCGATCGTCGTGACGAGCCAGGTCACGAACAACGCTGTCGGCCTGTTCGAGAACCTGCCGGACTACATCAAGATCGGCAACCAGTCCCAGCGCAACATCCTCTATGGTCTCCGCGGGGGGGAACAGGTTCCCTTCGCCCAGGTCTACGACCAGAATCGCCAGGAAGTGGCGTGGGATGCGGTGTCTCCGTTCGCGAAGGACGCCCTGGTCGCGGCCGAAGACGTGCGGTTCTACTCGCATGGCGGCGTCGACCTCGCGGGGATCGCACGGGCCGCGGTCAACAACCTCACCGGCAAAGACCTGCAGGGCGCATCGAGCATCGAGCAGCAGCTCGTGAAGCAGCTGGCGATCCAGGACGCGGTCGCCACCTACACCGACCCCAAGAAGCTCGAAGCCGCGAAGGCGAAGGCTCAGGCGAACACGCTCGATCGCAAGCTCAAAGAAGCCAAGCTCGCCATCGGACTCGAGAAGAACTACACGAAGCACGAGATCCTGCTCGCCTACCTCAACATCGCCGGGTTCGGCGGCAACACCTACGGCATCGAGGCGGCGGCAGAGCAGTACTACTCCACGACGGCAGCGAACCTCACTCTCGCGCAGGCCGCCAGCCTCATCGCCGTCGTGCAGCAGCCACCCCTGCGCAACCCGGGCTCGCAAGCGAACTGGGAGCGCAACAAGTCCCGCCGTGATGCGATCCTCGGCACGATGCTCAGCGAGAAGATGATCACCCAGGCGCAATACGCCGAGGCGATCGCGACCCCGGTGGATGCGACGACGGTGAAGATCAGTCCGCCCAAGAACGGATGCACCTACGCCTCGGCCGCCAAGGCGTTCTGTGACTACGTGATCAAGAACGTGAAGAACCTCCCCGGCCTCGGGGAATCCGCCGACGACCGACGCGAAGCCTGGCGCCGCGGCGGAAACGCCGTCTACACCACCATCGACCTCGATCAACAGCAGAACGCCGAAACGGATCTCGCCCAGCGCACCCCCGCGAGCGAGACGCGTTTCAAAATGGGAAGCGCGGTCTCAACGGTGCAGGTGGGCACCGGCCGAATTCTGATCATGGCGCAGAACAAGGGATTCGACGACACCGGTCTGGGCGACCCGAACCTGACCACCGCGATCAACTTCAACACCGACAAGGAGTACGGCGGGTCATCCGGCTTCCCCGTCGGATCCACGTGGAAGCTCTTCACCCTCATCGACTGGCTGCAGAACGGGCACGGCATCCAGGACACGGTCAACGCCAACATCCAGACCTATCCCGCCCGGTCCAAGTCGTTTCCCGCGTCCTGTGATGGCGGCTACTACCCCCTGGCCGATAGCTACACCCCCAAGAACGACAGCGGAGTGAGCCAGGGCCAGATGAGCGTGCTGAGTGCCACAAAGGGCTCGGTCAATGCGGCATTCATGAACATGGCATCGAAGCTCGACCTCTGCGACATCCGCGATGTTGCCGAGTCGATGGGCGTGCACAACGCCGACAATTCCGATCTCTCGCATGCCCCGGCATCCATCCTCGGCACCAACACCCCGTCGCCGCTCACGATGGCCAACGCCTACGCGACAGTGGCCAGCGGCGGCAAGCTCTGCCAGCCGATCGCCGTCGACAAGATCATTGGACCGGATGGCACGGAGCTGCCGGGCCAGACGCAGAGCTGCAGCCAGGTGCTCACCCCCGAGGTGGCCGCCGCTGCGGCCTACGACCTGCAGGGTCCGTTGCAGTCCGGGGGCACCGGTTCGATCGCGAATCCCCGCGATGGCACACCGCTCTTCGGCAAGACCGGAACCGCCGAGGCGCTGCACAGCTACATGGTCGCCTCCAGCACCCAGACGACGACCGCGGTGTGGATCGGCAACATCGAGGGCGACCAGAACATGCGGCGCATCTCGATCGGCGGCATCCTGGCATCCAATCTGCGCACCTATGTGATGAAGCCGATTCTGGCGGCGCTCAATGCGAGTGCCGTGTACGGCAAGGGCGGTGCGTTCACGGAACCGACAGGCACACTGCTGCGCAGCTATACCTACCGCCCGCCGACGCCGACGCCCGTTCCGTCGCCCGCGCCGACGACGGGCAATGGGAACGGCAACGGCAACGGATTCGGTGCGGGAAACGGCAATGGCAATGGCGGCGGGGGCAACCGCAAGCCCTGACGCGCGGCCGGAAGCCAGGCGCTAGGGTCGCGTCATGGACCAAAGCTCATGGACTGTCAACGGCGGCGGATGGGTCGTCCTCTCCCTCGTGAATGCCGGCCTCGCAGAACAGAAGAATCGGTCGAGGCTCACCTGGTTCCTGGTGTCGCTGTCCATCGGGCCGCTCGCCACCTTCCTCATCGTCGTGTGGCAGCGCGCCCCGGTGGATCCGATCGAGACCCTGCACCCCTTCACCAATCGGGCAGACCGTTGGCTCACGCTCGGCACGCTGAGCATCGTGGTCGCACTGGTGCTGGGGGTCTTCGTGCTGATCACACTCAACTGGGCCACCGCAATTCCCGCGATCGTCTTCCTGCTGCTCGGCGTCTGGGCCCTGGTGCTCTACGGCCGCGCGGCAAGAGAAGCGTGACGCCGGAAGGAGCGCCCTGACCGCAGCCGCGCTCAGATCGAGCAGCGATGCGGTTCGAAGACCGCACGCACGCCGGTCTGCGTGAGGCGCGTTCCCACGCCGCAGATGCCCTCCGCCGTGATCTTCACCCAACCGAACCGGATTCCCGGAAACGACGCACTCTCGCCGAAATGCATGCTCTGCTGAGCCACGACCTTCTTCGAGGCATCCCGAATGGTCACAGTCACTGGCACAGCGGGATCGGACGTCGAATCAGGCCTCATCTCGACGACGACCGTTGCCGTTGTTTGTGCGCAACCAGAAATCCCGGCCGACACCAACAGCACCCCCGCGAGGACCAGGGCAGTCGTGGTCCGTGTGTGGTGCATGCGGCCAGCATGCCGGAAAGTGGCACTCCCCGCTAGGGTCTCAACCATGCCAACACCCGAGGCGCCCCTCGCTGGAATCCTCGTCGCCGACTTCTCGCGCGTTCTCGCCGGGCCGCTCGCCACGATGACCCTCGCCGATCTCGGTGCCCGGGTCATCAAGGTGGAGCGACCGGATGTCGGCGATGACACCCGGTCGTGGGGACCCCCGTTCTCCGCCACCGGCTCCACCTACTTCGAGAGCGTCAATCGCAACAAGGAGTCGGTCTGTCTCGACCTCACCGATTCTCGGGACCTCGAGCTCGCCCGCGAGTTGATCGCCCGCGCCGACGTCGTGGTCGAGAACTTCAAGCCCGGCGGAATGCAGAGGCTCGGCCTCGACTACGACACGGTGCGGCAACCGAATCCCGGTCTCGTGTACGCCTCGATCACGGGCTTCGGCAGCACCGGCGGGCGTGACCTGCTCGGCTACGACTTCGTGGTGCAGGCACTCGGTGGCCTCATGAGCATCACCGGGGAGACGGATGGCGAAGCGATGAAGGCCGGCGTCGCCCTCGTCGACGTGCTGACGGCGAAGGATGCCGTCGCGGGCATCCTCGCGGCGCTGTTTCGCCGCCAGTCGACCGGTCTCGGCGCGCTCCTCGAACTGAACCTGCTGTCGAGCCTGCAGGGGTCACTGGCCAACCAGGCCCAGGCCTATCTCGGCGCGGGAGTGATCCCGGTGCGCCTCGGCAACACGCATCCCTCCATCGCTCCCTACGAGACTCTCGACTGCGGGGATGGCCCGATCGCCGTCGCCTGCGGCAACGACGGCCAGTTCCGCCGCCTCGCCGAGGTGCTCGGCGCGGCGTCGCTGGCCGAGGATCCGCGCTTTCTCACGAACGCACTGCGGGTCGCGAATCGCGCAGCGCTGGTGCCGCTGCTCGAAGAGCGTCTTCACGCGCAGGGAGCCGCGGAGTGGCAGCGCCGTCTGACCGAGGTGGGAGTGCCGGCGGGGCGCGTCGGCACGATCGCAGACGGTCTCGAGCTCGCGTCATCCCTGGGGCTCGATCCGACCATCGAGGTCGTCGACGCATCCGGGGCCACCGTGGCGACGCAGGTGCGGCACCCGATCACCTGGACCCCGCCACTCGCCCACCGCACTGCCGCCCCTCCGCTCCTGGGCGAGCAGGATGCCGCGGTTCGCGATTGGCTCACCGCCCCAGTGGGCTGAGCGCCTCACGACGAAGGGCGATCCACAGGGTGGCGGCGACGTCCGGATCGGCGAGATCCACCCCGAGCAGTTCCGTCGCCACCGCGATCCGGTGACGCACGGAGTTGCGGTGGATGCCGAGCTCGCGTGCCGCAGCCTCCCACTGCCCGCGGTGGGCGAGATAACTCCGCACCGTGCTGCTCAGATCACCCCGTGGATGCCGTGCGAGCAGCTCCACCCAGGCATCGCCCTGTGTCTCGGGGGAGCCGACCGCACCGACCAGCGTCCCGAAAGCCGCAGCCCGGCAGGCGGACAGCACCGCGGTGACTCCGACGCCGACAGAGCTGAGCGGCAGTGACGGGCTGAGCGAGGCGGCGACACCGGCGACACCGGCCGCGACCGGTCCGGCCACGTGATCCGGCCCCTCCGGAAGAATGACGATCGCCAGTCCGCCGACCTCCGCGCGCAGCGGGGACTCCGGCAGGCCGAGTGACTCGATCGTCGCGTCGAGCTCCCGAGCGTCCAGCGGCACCGTTGACCGCACCGCGAGCAGCCTCGCGAATTCACCGATCGGTGAGAGCCCGACCTGTTCGGCGACGAGTCGCGCCGCATCCACGTGGCCGCCAAGGATGAGCGCGGCGACGCTTCGGCCGAGCGCCACGCCTACGCGGGACGACTCCTGCGCGCGCTGGGCGGTGAGGGAGAGCAGCATGCACGACGTGAGGATCAGCTGACGGTCGGCTTTGCGCAGGCCCCGTCCCGCCCCGACGGCGAGGAAGCCGACGGTGCGCGGACCGACGGTGATCGAGTGCTCGACGACATCCGTGCCGTTCACCGGAAAGGTGGCGGCCGAATAGGTACCGACGAGATCGAAGCGGGCGGATTCCACGCGCAGTTGCGGCATGACCTCGGCGGCGGTCGCGGGCCAGATCGTCTCGGCATCGCCGTCGGCCGGCAGATAGGCCGCCCAACCCCCCAGCCCCCTGGCGAGCACTGTGACGATGGCTTCGACGGCATCGTCCCGGGTGGCCGCCCGCGCCAGGGCCGTCTGCAGCCCCAGGCGCGAGGCAAGGTCCGCCTGCTCAGACCTGCCCACCAGCTGCCAGAATCCGCGAGAGATGTGCAGGAACGGCACCGCCTCCGGCACCAGCAGCAGGTCGAAGGATGCCTCTGCGCAGGCGGCGACGAGCTCGGGATCGACCCGGTCGGTTCCCGCTCCCAGGCCGAGAGCGAGAGCGGCGATACCCTTTGCGGCGAGGCGCTGCACGTAGTCGCGAATCGCCTGGGGACCGCCGTGAAGCGGGATCCCCGTGGTGAGCAGCAGCTCACCGCCCTCGAGATAGGGAGTGGGATCGGCCAGCTCCGAGATGTGCACGCCGGTGAGCTGCTGGCGTCCGATCGGCCCGGGGGCGGCGGGTCGGAGGTCGCCGCCGAGCCGCTCGCACAACTGCTCCAGTGTGACCATCTGTGAACTCCCCGGACTCCTGGCCAGTCTATCTAAATCACTTCGAAAATTAGTCAATTCATCCAATGACGAGTACTCGCGACAGGAATATCGTGGCCCCATGGCCACTCCTCTCGCCCCCGTGCTCCAGTCCCGTCACATCGCTCACTCGATTCCCGGGCCGCGATCCCGGGAGTTGCAGGAGCACCGCGACAGCCAGGTGACGAGCGCGTTCGGCGCCGCCCTGTCGGTCTTCATCGACCGCGCCGAGGGCGGCATCCTGCAGGATGTCGACGGCAACCGCATCATCGACTTCGCCTCGGGGATCGCGGTCACGAGTGTCGGCGCGACGAACGCCTTCGTGCAGGCGCACGTCGCCGCGCAACTCGATCGCTTCACCCACACCTGTTTCATGGTCACCGAGTACGAGGGATTCACCGAGGTCTGTCGCTGGCTGAATGCCCACACGCCCGGCACCTTCGACAAGCGCACCGCCCTGTTCTCCACCGGCGCGGAGGCTGTGGAGAACGCCATCAAGATCGCGCGGACCTTCACGGGACGCCCGAACGTGCTGGTCTTCGACGAGGCGTACCACGGTCGCTCCCTTCTCACCATGGCGATGACGGCAAAGGAGAAGCCGTACAAACAGGGCTTCGGGCCCTTTCCCGAGCAGATCTTCCGCGCCCCGAATGCCGCACCCCTGCGCTGGCCGAGCGGTGCCGAAAATGCCGCAGCCGAAGCGCTCGCCGCCGTCGAGGCGATACTCGCCGAAAACGGACCAGAGACCTTCGCAGCCATGGTCATCGAACCGATCCAGGGCGAGGGCGGCTTCCTCGTTCCGGCCGAGGGCTTCCTGGCCGGGTTGCGGGCGATCGCGGATGCCCACGGCATCGTCTTCGTCATGGACGAGATCCAGGCCGGCATGGGCCGCACCGGCACCCTCTTCGCCAGTGAGAGCGAGGGCGTCGTCGCCGACCTGATCATCACCGCGAAGGCTCTCGGCGGCGGCCTTCCGCTCTCGGCCGTGACGGGTCGAACGGAACTCTTGAACGCGGTGCCCAGCGGTGGCCTCGGCGGCACCTACGCCGGCAACCCGCTCGCCTGCGCTGCCGCGCTCGGGGTCTTCGAGGCCTTCGCGGACGGATCGCTTCTCGCCAACGCGGCTGCCATCGAAAGCATCTCGCGTTCCCACCTCGAACCACTTCTCGACTCCGTGCCCGTCGTGGCCGAAGTGCGGGGCCGTGGTGCGATGCTCGCGGTGGAATTCGCCGATCCCGGCACCCTCGCGCCCCGCCCGGATGTCGCCAAGGCAGTCGCCGCCGCCTGTCATGCTGCGGGTGTGCTCGTGCTGGTCTGCGGCACCTTCGGCAACGTCATCCGCCTGCTCCCCCCTCTGGTCATCGGCACCGAACTGCTCGAGGACGGCCTGCAGGTGCTCACTGCCGCCATCGAGGAGCAGGGCGCCGCGGCATGACGCTGACGGCGACTGCGGAGGACGCCAGCTTCGACCCCCACACCGGCGAGCGCACCGGCGCGGTACCGCACTCGACAGCGGACGACGTCTCCCGCATCCTGCGCCGCGCGAACGGGGCGGCCCCCGTGCTGGCGACCCTCAGTCCGGCGATCCGCGAGGGCTGGCTCGCCGCCGCCGCCGCCGCTGTGCTCGCGGCCTCCGCTGAACTCGTCGATCTCGCCCGGTCCGAGACCGGGCTCGGGCTCGCCCGCCTCGAGGGCGAACTGGCACGCATGGCCGCGAGCGCCCGGTTCTACGGCGCGGTGGCCCGCGAGGGAAGCTACCTCGCCGTGAGCCGCGACGACCTCGATGGCGAATCCTCGATCGTGCGCGGAAACTTCCCCGTCGGGGTGGTCGGCGTCTTCGGCGCAAGCAACTTCCCCTTCGGTTTCGGCATCTTCGGACACGATGTGGCGAGCGCCCTGGCGGCGGGCTGCCCGGTGGTGGTGAAGGCGCACCCCGCTCATCCGCGGCTCAGCGTGCGTCTCGCCCAGGTGGTGCGGGATGCGCTGGCCGCCGCCGGCGCTCCTGAGGGCACCTTCGACGTCGTGGTCGGCTTCGACTCCGGCCTTCAGCTCGTCGACTCTCCCCTCATTCGCGCGGTGGCGTTCACCGGCAGCCAGCAGGCGGGCATGGCGCTCGTCGAGCGCGGCACGCGCCGCGGCATCCCCGTCTTCGCGGAAATGGGCACAGTCAACCCGGTGTTCGTCACTCCCGCGGCAGCCACCGACCGCGACGTGATCGCCCGGGGCTTCGTCGACTCCTTCACGCTGGGAGCCGGACAGTTCTGCACCAAGCCCGGCCTCATTCTCGTGCCGGCCGGTCACGGCTTCGTCGACTCGATCGCCGCGTCCGTCGCGCGAGTCGCCTCGGCGCCCCTCCTCACCGCCGGCATCGCCGCTGCCTACCGCAGCGGTCTCGCCGAGCTAGACCCCCACACCGCTCCCGAACCGCAGCCCGCCGGTTACGAGGTCGCTCCGCGCGTGATCTCGGCATCCCTCGACGAACTCGCGCCCGGCTCCCGAATGCTCGACGAGTGCTTCGGCCCGGTCGCCGTCGTCGCCGAATACGGCACTGTGGCCAACGCCCTCGCCGCCCTCGATCGCCTCCAGCCATCGCTCGCCGGCTCGGTGTTCAGCGGCGCCGAAGGAGATGAGGATGCCGTAGCGGCCATCGCGCAGCTCGCCCAGCGGGTGGGGCGCGTCGCCGTCAACGCCTGGCCAACCGGAGTGGCCACGACCTGGTCGCAACAGCACGGCGGCCCCTGGCCCGCCACCTCGCGCCCGGATGCCACGAGCGTCGGCGCCGCCGGCCTCGCCCGGTTCGTGCGCCCGGTGAGCCTGCAGAACGCGACATCCATCCAGCTTCCGCTCATGCTGCAGCCGCAGAATCCCTGGAACCTGCCCCGTCGCCTGAATGGGCGACTGGTACCGTGCGAATGACCCCGACCGAAGGAACCCCCGTGCCCGAGACCTCCGACCTCATCGACGTCGACTCGCTGCTCAGCGACTCGGAACTCGAGTTGCGCAGCACAGTGCGAGCCTTCGTCGACGCGGAGATCAAGCCGCACATCGCCGGCTGGTACGACGCAGCGGAGTTTCCGACCAGCATCATCCCTCGCCTCGCGGAGCTTGGCCTGCTGGGCATGCATCTCAGCGGCTACGGCTGCCCGGGCCGTTCCGCGGTGGAGTACGGCATCGCAGCCCTCGAACTCGAGGCCGGCGACTCTGGCCTGCGCACCTTCGTGAGCGTTCAAGGGTCGCTCGCGATGACAGCGATCCACAAGCACGGCTCTGAGGAGCAGAAGCAGGAATGGCTGCCGCGCATGGCAGCGGGCACGGCCATCGGATGCTTCGGGCTCACCGAACCCACGGCCGGCTCAGACCCCGGCAGCATGACGACGTTCGCCCGGCGCGACGGGGACGACTGGGTGATCAACGGCACCAAACGCTGGATCGGGCTCGCCTCGATCGCCGATATCGCCGTGATCTGGGCGATGACGGATGACGGCATCCGGGGCTTCCTCGTGCCCACCGGCACGGCCGGGTTCACCGCGACCGTCATCCCCCAGAAACTGTCTATGCGCGCCTCCATCCAGTGCGAGATCGAGCTTGCGGAGGTGCGCCTTCCCGCCTCGGCCATGCTGCCGAAGGCGAAGGGTCTGCGCGGTCCCTTCGAGTGCCTCAACGAGGCCCGGTACGGCATCATCTGGGGGGCGATGGGCGCCGCCCGCGACAGCTACCTGGCCGCCCTCGACTACTCCGCGCAGCGTCTGCAGTTCGGCAAGCCGCTCGCGGGCTACCAGCTCACGCAGGAGAAACTCGTGAACATGGCCCTCGAGATCAACAAGGGAACCCTGCTGGCGCTTCAGCTCGGTCGCCTGAAGGATGCCGGAAAGCTGCAGCCGCACCAGATCTCGATCGGCAAGCTCAACAACTGCCGCGAGGCCATCCAGATCGCCCGGGATGCCCGTGCCATGCTCGGCGGCAACGGCATCACCCTCGACTACTCGCCGCTGCGCCATGCCAACAACCTCGAGAGCGTGCGCACCTACGAGGGCACGGACGAAGTCCACACCCTCGTCATCGGCAACCACATCACCGGGATCCCCGCGTTCCGCTGATTGCGCCTCAGGCCAGGGCGTGCCCCAGCACGGCATCCAGGCGTTCGAAGTCCTCGTCCATTCCGGAATCCATTCCGGACGCGAGCATCGCGTCGCACGCTTCTTTCGACGTGTAGGTGGAGGTCACCTCCAGTGCGCTGGAATCGGGTCCCAGCGCGACGAAGCGCAGCGTCTCGAGGGTGGCGCCGGGCTCGTCCTCATACTCTCAGGTGTGCACGATGAGACCCAGAGTGACCAGATGGTACGAGCCTCGAAATGCCCAACTGCCCGTTGCGGACTCCACGACGTAGCGGAACGAACCCCCCGAGGTCGCATCGAAACGCTCGATGCGCACTGTCGTGCCGTGAGGCCCCATCCACTGGGAGAACAGATCCGCCTCGGTGTGGGCACGCTGCACCTTCTCGGCCGATGCCGCGAACTCCCGACGGTGAAAGATGCTCTGCTCGCCAATTCGGGTGTGGGCGGTGAGTCCCGGCTGGCGGATGTCGTGCGTGTTCATGGTCTCTCCTCTGGGGTATCGGTCGAATCGCTGAGTGTGTCGAGAAGGTCATCGAGGCGCGCATAGCGCTGCTCGAGGCGGTCTCGTCGTGATTCCATCCACGTGAGCGCCTCCTCGAGCGGCTCGAGAACCAATTGGACCCTCCGTGTGCGTCCCTCTCGCCGACGCGTGAGCAAGCCGGCGCGTTCGAGCACATCGAGATGCTGCGAGACGGCCTGGAAGGAGATCTCGAAGAGCGCGACGAGCTCGCCGACCGTCGCATCCGAGCTCGCCAACCGGTCGACGATCGTCGATCTGATCGGATCACCGATGGCGGCGAAAGTCTGAGTCACTGTAGGGGTCACAGTGTCAATTATTCAACCAAACGATTGAATGTCAAGGGAAAGCGAGCCTGATGGCTCGAGAGAGCGGAAGCGGGCACCCTCGCGAGACGATTGTCGGGGCCCTCTGGCAGGCTGGGGTGATGACGAAGGAAGTGCAGATCACCTTCGATTGCGCTGATCCCGGTGCGCTGGCGCTCTTCTGGGCCGAAGCGCTCGGGTATGAGTTGCAACCGCCGCCGCCCGGGTTCGAGTCGTGGGACGCGGCCCTCACCGCATTCGGCGTTCCCCGCGACCAATGGAACTCGCGCTCGGCGATAGTTCCTGCTGAAGGATCCCATCCCCGGGTGTTCTTCCAACGCGTTCCCGAGGGGAAGACCGCGAAGAATCGCGTACACCTCGATGTTCGAGCGGCGCCGGGGCTCGAGGGCGATGAACGCATGAACGCCCTGGAGATCGAAGCCGATCGCCTCGCAACACTCGGTGCGACTCGCGCCTATCGGGTCGAGCCGGATGGCGCGACGGGGGAAACCGGGTTCATCACGATGCACGACCCCGAGGGCAACGAGTTCTGTCTCGATTAGCGAATGCACGGTCGCGTGCCCGGCAAGGCGCGCGGTTGCGGTGTCGTGGTCGCGCGGTCGCAGTCGCACCTTCACTGTCGCGCGTTCGTTCTCGCGCGGTCGTTCTCGCGGTGTCGTCGTCCCAGTGTCTTTGTGGCGGTGTCATTGTGGCGGTGTCTTGGTCGCGGTGTCTTTGTCGCGCAGCCGCAGGGTGAAGAATCGAGTCATGGGATGGTCACGGGGCGTGGGGCGGCAACATCGCAGAAGCAGTGAAGCGCCGGCCCTCGATCGACGCGCGCGATGAGGGCTGAGCGCAACGCCTACGGTGATGCGGTCCGTGCGGTGCGGGCGGGCGAGCTCGACCCGGATGACGCCGCGGATGAGCTGATCGACCGGATGACGGTGAGAGAAGTGCTCGGGCTGCTCGACGGGGACTCCCCTCGGCGCCTGTTGCCGCTCATCCCGGTGCTGCTCGGCCGGCGACCGTTCGTCGCCGGTGCCGTCCCGCGGCTCGGCATCCCGGGCATCCGTTTCAGTGACGGCGCCCGCGGTGTTGTCATCGGCGCCTCCACGGCCTTCCCCGTGACGATGGCGCGGGCCGCGACCTGGGATCCGGAGCTGGAGGAGCGAGTCGGCCTCGCGATCGGCCTGGAGACCAGGGCACGGGGCGCGAACTATGCCGCCTCCGTGTGCGTCAACCTTCTCCGCCACCCCGCGTGGGGCCGAGCGCAGGAGTGCTACGGAGAAGATCCGGTGCTCACGGGCCGGATGGGATCCGCGATGACCCGGGGCCTCCGCGTGAACGTGATGGCGTGCGTGAAGCACTTCGCGCTCAACTCGATGGAGAACGAGCGCTTCGAGGTCGACGTGTCGGTCGACGACCACGCCCTGCACGAGGTGTACCTGCCGCACTTCAAGGCGGTGCTGGATGCCGGAGCCGACTCCGTGATGAGTGCCTACAACCGGGTGCGGGGCGAATACATGGACGTCAACGGTGCCCTGCTCACCGATGTGCTGCGACACGAGTGGGGCTTCCCGGGGTTCGTGACGAGCGACTGGGTGTTCGGCACCCATGATGCGGTCGCCAGCCTGGAAGCGGGGATGGACGTGGAGATGCCATTGCGACTGCTGCGCGCCCGTGCCCTGCCGGCAGCGCTGCGGTCGGGAGCCCTGGCCCGCGCGACAGTCCAGCAGTCCGCGCGCCGCATCCTGCGCACCACTGTGCTGCATGCCGCGACCCGCGAGATGACGGAGCCCAGCGCCGCCCTCATCGCCTCACCGGCCCACCGGGACCTCGCCTATCGAGTCGCCGCGGAGTCGATCGTGCTGCTCAAAAACGAGGCGGCGGATACGGCACCACTGCTGCCCCTGGATCCCGGCATGCGGAATCTTGCAGTGATCGGCCGACTGGCCGCACGGGCGAACCTCGGCGATCATGGCTCGTCCCGCGTTCGCCCCCCCACAACGGTCTCCCCACTGCAGGGCCTCCGGCAGGCGCTTCCGGGGGTGCGGATCACCACCGACTCCGGCAAGAACGCTCGAACAGCCGCGGCCGTTGCCGCGTCTGCGGAGACGGTGATCCTCGTCGTCGGCCTTGACCAGCACGACGAGGGCGAGTCTGTTGTCACCGGCGGAGTGGATGTGGGCGTGCTCGGCCGGGCTTTCGGCTCCGGTCCGCTCCGTCGGCTTCTCATCGGACTGGCCCACCTGGCATCGCACTTCGTACGAGGGGGCGACCGCAGCTCGCTCGACCTTCGACCGGCCGACATTCGCCTCATCCACGCGGTCGTGGCCGCGAACCCTCGCACCGTCGTGGTGCTGATCGGCGGAAGTGCGATCCTCACCGAGGAATGGCACGATCGCGTGCCTGCTCTCCTCCTCGCCTGGTACGGCGGGATGGAGGGCGGACACGCCCTCGCGAGCGTGCTGACCGGTGCCGTGGAGCCCGGGGGGCGCCTACCGTTCGTCGTTCCGACGGATCTCGCCCACCTCCCCGCCTGGGACAGCGCGGCGAAGTCCGTCGTATACGACGACCGATGGGGCCAGCGCCTGCTCGACGAGGAGGGTCACGCCGCCGCTTTCTCCTTCGGGTTCGGCTTGGGTTATACGACGATCGAGCACCGGCTTCTCGACTTCAGCTTCGACGATACGGGCGGAACCGCGCGGGTACTCGTCACGAATACCGGCGGCCGCGCCGGTTCGACCGTCGTGCAGGTCTATGCGGCGGACGTCTCGCTTCGCAGGCCGGTGGCTCAGCTTCTGGGCTTCCGGAAGGTCACGCTGCAGCCTGGTGCGGAGACGACCGTGAGTGTCGAGCTGGATGCCGGACCGACGCTGCAACGCGATCCGGAGACTCACCGGTGGTCGGCCAGCCCGGGCGATTGGGTCGTTCTCGCGGCCCAGCACAGCCCCGGCGGCTGGGAGGGCGCACGTCAGCTGCACCGAGCCGCCGACCGGGACACCGCCGAGACCGGATGACCACGGGGGCGCGCTGCCGGTGTCAACCGACCGGCGCGCCATCGACACGGGCAGAAGGATCTGCCGCGAGCCCTTCCACGCGCACCGGGAGCGAATCATCGCGGCGCAGCACGCTGCGGAGCAGACGCCGAGCCTCCCATCGGAACGACACTCGCGTGTCGTCGCGCCGAAGAACCAGGTTTCCATCGGCGTCGGCGTACCGCTTTTCCAGGTCGACGAGTTCCTCGGCCTGCATCAGCGAGACCGTGCTGTCGGTGGCGCGGTCGATCAGGCGCACCAGGGAGCTCGGTCCCCTCAGGTCGCTGGCGATCTGACGCTGCTCGCTCGCGGCGAGGATCGTCTTCTGCGCGGCGCGCGTCACGATCAACGGACGGGATGGCCCGGAGAGCAGACCGCTCAGCACGTCCGTGGCCGCGTCGGGGCGACCGATCCGCCTCGCCGCCTCCTGCATCCGCTCGAGCCGCCCCGGCTCTCGCAGCAGCTCATCGATCTTCCAGCCGATGGTGGCGGTGGAATTGCAGCGCACCGCTGCCCCCTGCTCCATCAGGTAGTCCCCGTTGCGCACCTCCTGCCCCGGGATGGGGTTCACGAGCACCATGGGAAGCCCGGCGGCCATGCACTCCGAGGCCGACAGCCCGCCCGGTTTGCCCACGAACAGGTCGGCGCGGCTCAACAGCTGCGGCATCTCCGCCGTGTATCCGAGCACGCGGTAGCGGTCGCCGGCTGGAGCGACGAGTTGCTCGACGCGCTGCCGCAGCGCATCGTTTCGTCCACACACGATCGTGGCCGTGAACGGGGAACGGATGTGCAGTGTCTGCCGTACCACCGCGACGGCGTAGTCGCCACCGGCCGCGCCAGCGGAGATCAGCAGCATCGGCGGTGCCTCAGGGTCGCGTGCCGGCACCGGTTGCGGTTGAGCCCCGATCGGGATGCCGGTGACGGCGACGCGGTCGGGAGGCAAGCCGAGCGAGGTGAGCTGTACCCTCCCCTCCTCCCTCGCGACGAAGAGCGCGTGGAAGGCACTCGTAAGCCAGAGGCCCTGGAAGTCGTAGTCCGTCGTGACGATGGCGGTCTTCGCGTCGATCGTGCCGCGGAGTAGTAACGACGCGAGCAACTGGGCCGGCAGGAAATGGGTGCTGACGATCGCGGTCGGTCGGAACTTCTTGATGGCAGCGACCACCGGAAGTGCGTTCGCTCGGGTCCAGGGGTCGATCGGGCCGCGCCGACGGAACGGCGGATCGCTGATGTCGTACGCCCACTCGACCAGCCACGGCAGGTTCTCCACGAGAACGAAATAGCCCTTTCCCAGCAGGTCGCGGTACAGCACGCTGCTCTCCTGCAGCACGTCGAGCACGTGCACTTCGGCCACATCGTCACGCCAGAGGCAGGCCTGTTGCAGCGCCGCCGCCGCGCTGTTGTGCCCCGATCCCACCCCGGCCGAGAGAATCAGCACGCGCTCTCCTCCCACTGTGGTGGAGCCCCCGGCCGACGTACTGCGCATGAAGTGATGGTAGCTCGCCGCACCCGCGCAGGATCGACCGGTCGCTGGGTAACGGAACGCCGATGATGATGAGACCCGGCGTCTCGTCGCGGGTCCCTTTCTGTGGGCCGGCTCCATGATCCGCCCCTTGTGTCCGCGACTAAGCTACCGGGAAAGCACTCACAATCGAGAGGACTTCATGTTTGATCTCCGGGCAATCGGCGAGCTGACCTCAGCCCAGAACGCCGGCAACTACATCGGCGCTTCCCTCCTGATCAGCCTGGGCCTCTCCGTGCTCACGGCGGTCGCGCTCTGGCCGGTCTTCACAAAGGCGGGTCTCGCGGGATGGTCTGCATTGATTCCCGTGGTGAGCGTCTATCTCCTGGTCAAGATCGCGGGCCTTCATGGCGCCCTGACTCTCCTGTATGTCATCCCCTTCGTGAACATCGTCATCGGCTGTGTCGTGGCCATCGGCTGCGGTCGCGCATTCGGCAGGAGCACGGCGTTCAGCGTGCTCCTGTTGTGGCTGCTGTCACCGCTCGGGTACTTCATCATCGGCTACGGCCGATCCGGATTCCTCGGCAAAATCGGCAATCAGACTGCCCAGCCCGTTTAGTCGGAGAGCGGGAGCGTCGGTCACACTTCTCCCTCGCGAATCGTCATCTAGATAGGGGCTGCACTCCGCAACCCCGTGCAATCGAGCGAATGGGAACAACACCGATGAAAACCATGACCTGTCGACAGCTGGGCGGCCCGTGTGATCATCAGCTGAGCGCAGAGACCGCCGACCAGGTGATCAAAGACCAGGACCGCCACCTCAAGCAGGCGATGAAGGACGGGGACGCCACCCACGAGCAGGCGCGCGAGGCCATGAAGAATCGATGGAAGCATCCGAAGCAGTCGATGGACTGGTATTCCGGAACCAAGAAAGCGTTCGCCGCCCTGCCAGAGGACTAGGTTGAGCCTCGACCCTGCCGCAGACCGATGAGGATGGGGACCATCGTGGACCAGACCGACGAATTCGAGCGGCATCGACCCCGGTTGCTGAGGGTCGCCGGGCGGGTGCTCGGTGACCCCCACGAAGCCGAGGATGTCGTGCAGACCGCGTGGCTGCGGATGAATGCGGCCGAGGGCGACATCGACAACCTCGCGGGGTGGTTGACGACGGTGACGACCCGCCTGTGTCTGGATCGACTGCGCGCCCGCATCCCCCTGCCCCTAGCGCTGGTCGAGGCCGCCGAGACCACACCCGACGCGTCCGAGGAGATGGCTCTCGCCGAAACCGTCGGAGTTGCGCTGCAGGTGCTTCTCGATCGGCTGACTCCCCCCGAGCGCGTCGCCTTCGTGCTTCACGACAACTTCGGGTTCCCCTTCGCCACGATCGCGGAGATCCTGGGGCAGACTCCGGCGGCCTCCCGCAAGCTGGCATCCCGGGCGCGCAGCAAGCTGTCGCTGTCGACGACCCCGTTGGAGCAACCGGACGGGCACGCCGACTGGCAGGTGGTGGACGCCTTCCTGGCCGCGGCCCGGAACGGCGAATTCGCCCGCTTGCTCGAGCTCCTCGCTCCGGATGTCATCGTGCGCGGCGATCCCGCAGCGATTGCCCTGGGAACCCCCGAACACATCGAGGGGAGAGAACGGGTCGCGACGTTCTTCAATGGCGCGGCGAAGGCCGCCTTTCCCGTCTATGTCGCGGAGCGCGCGGCGGCGGCCTGGATCCATCTCGGCGAACCGAAGGTCGTCTTCGACTTCAGCATCGATAAGGGGCAGGTCACGCGCATCGACTTCCGAGCGGACCCGGCGCTCCTGGCCCGGGTGCAGCGTCGCACAGGCCAGCAGCGAGTGTGACCGGCAGGCGGCGACCCTCAGGCTCAGGCGGCCAGATGGAACGTGGTCGCAAAGCGGTCGAGGAGCTCGCCTCGGCCGCGCAGCACCTCGACCACACCAGTCTGGATCGCGCGATGCGGGCTCAGCTCGCCGGAGATGAGCCGACGGATGTCCGATCCGGCGGAGAAGGCGAGGTCGGCTACCCCGTCCCCGCGGCTCACGTCGAGGGCGGATCCGTGCACCCGGATGAGCAACTCCGCAGCACCGAGTCGCGCCGAATAGGCAGTCGACGGCAGGCTCGCCGCCACCTCTGGGCGGAAGGCGGTGCGCAGATCCATTGTCATCGAATCGGGGGTGATGATCTGCTCCTCCCGCGGATCACCCAGGGTCTTGAACCCCCAGGCGCCGAGTGCGAGCACGACCGGCTCGAGCTCCCGGCCGTACGCAGTCAGCTCGTAGACGATGACACGGGAGTGGGGCACCCGGCGCAGGATGCCCGCCGCCTGCAGCTCCTTGAGTCGCGCCGCGAGGATGTTGCTCGGGATGCGCGGCAGCCCCGCAGCGAGCTCGCCATACCGGCGCGGCCCGACAAGCAGGTCGCGAACGATGAGCAGAGCCCAGCGTTCACCCACGAGCTCCAACGCTTGGGTGATTCCGCCGTATTGCCCGTAGTCACGTGCGGCCATGCCCTCAGCCCTGCTGGCCGAGGGCGGCCTCGGGGCCCTGTGCGGCGGCGACCGGATCCATCCACCCGAAGTCGATGGAATTCCCATCGGGATCGTTGACACCCCGCTGGTACATGAAGCCGTAGTCCGAGGCCGGGCGGGGTTCCGATCCGCCCGCAGCGAGTCCGTCGGTGACGGCCGTATCGACCGCCTCCCGGCTATCGAGGAAGATCGCGACGGATGCCGTGGGGCTCACCGCCGGATCCCCGATCGTCAGGTCGGTGAAGGTCTGGAAGTACTCGCGCACGTGGATCATGAAGTAGCTGTGGTCCTCCTCGACGACGACGCAGGCCGCGTTGTGATCGGTGAAGAGCGGGTTGATGGTGAATCCGATCGCCGTGTAGAACGCCTTCGCGCGCTCCAGGTCGGTCACCGGCAGGTTGACGAACATCGTGGGCATCGTGATCTCCTTCGCTGGGTCCCGACTGCGGGGTGAGGTAACACTTGCAAAAAACAAGTGTCCTGTCAATGGCCATCCCCGGCGACGGTTTCCGCCCCCGCCTACCGAGCGGGACCGAGCAGCACGGCGAGCATCGCCGCCGTCCCGCCGACGATGAACATCATGGTTCCCAGTTGCATGGTGCGGCTCTTGTTCCGGTCGGCGGTCGGCACATCGACCTCCAGCACCGGGCATCCAGACCACCCGATCAGGCCGATGGACAGAGCGACCACCCCGGCTCCGACCCACCACAACACGGCCAGGCCTTTGGCCAGCACCGCGGGGCGCCATCCGCTGCCCAGCAGCAAGCCCAGAGTCACGGCCGACGCGCCGACCGCGACAGCGAACCACGCGGTGCCCGTCCACATGATGCGTTTGAGAGTACTTTCGGGTGTCATCAGTTCGTGCGTCACCAATTCATCATCATCCCGAAACGCAATTTCGGGTATGCCTTGACGCGGGTGGGCTGCCTCGCTACAGCGGAGCTCAGATGCTGCGGTGGTCTCGCACGGCGAGCTCGAGCGCCTCGAGGTTCGGGGCGATCGAGGCATCCACGGCCAGGGGGTCGGTGATGTTGAGTTGCTGCACCGCGCGGCGACTCTCGGGCGCGGTGTTGATCTCGTGCTCGCCGGCCTCCAGTGCCGCGATGACATCGGTGATGACGTCCTCGAGGGAGCGACGCTCCCAGCCGAGTTCTGCTCCGGCGCTCTGCGAGGTCATCATCGCCGTGTCGGTTGCGCCGGGATAGACGGTGGCGACGTGCACGCCGCTGCCGAACACCTCCCGCCGAAGCGATTCGCCGAACTGCGCGATTCCGGACTTGGTGGCCGCATAGACGGAGTAGAACGGCATGCCGACGAGCGCAATGCCACTGGCGATATTGAGCAGGATGCTGCCGCGGTCCGCGGCGGAGCGTCGAAGTGCGGGGAGCAATGCCTTTGTCAGAAGAATCGGAGTGGTGAGGTTCAGGTCGATCATCGAATGAACGTCCGCGTTACTGGTGAGTTCGAGCCTGCCGGCACGCACATTCCCCGCATTGTTGACGAGCAGATCGACGACGCTCCACGATGCGACCGCAGCCGCGACGCGCTCCACGGCACCATCCCGGGTGAGGTCTTCGACCAGGATGTCGGCGGTTCCGCCCTCGGCGGCGACCATCCGCGCCGTTTCGGAGAGCGTCTGCTCCTGCCTGCCGACGAGAAGGAGATGGCCCCCGCGCCGACCGAATTCGAGCGCGAGAGCGCGTCCGATCCCTTGGCCCGCGCCGGTGATGATTCCGTTGCGGTCGGTGAGGTCCAGGTTGGCACGATCCATGATCAGGCTTCTTTCCTTCGGTTCCCCGCGCATCACGGCGATCGGAGCTTCCCGATCGCCCTCGCGAGGCCTCTCCAAGACAACGGGAGACAGCGGGCAGAATTCCCGGATGGCTCGTCTCGCGGCGAAGAGTGTGGCGTCACGGGGAGGTCTACTTCCTGACCTTCTCGAACCCGTCTCCGGGACAACCCCTCGTGCCCTTACCGTCAGGTCGGCCACCCGCACCACGTTACGCGAACTCTCCTCGAGCATCCGGGTGCGAACGATTCTCCGGCCGACTGTCTCCACTGCCTAGCGACGGCCGTTATTGACCTTGTGTGGATTGGCGAAGAGCGCCGCGCTGGCATCCATCGGGCCACCATGCCCCTGCCCGATCTGGGGAAGACCGATATCGGGCTGGAACACGAATCCCGAGTCTGGTTTACCGGTCGAGTTGTAGTTGTTCCGCAGCCGCGAGAGCCTGCGAACGGACCACGCGATCACGACGATGCCAAGAAGCAGGAGCACCGATCCGGACACGATCAGGGTGACGGAAAGCTCTGGCTCGGTGTTCCCGAGCCCGAACAGGCCCCGCGGCCAGAGCAACAGCGAACCGGCGACGAGAACCAAACCCATCAGGAGGGTGAGCCGTGCGGCCATGCGCCGCCGGAGCCTGGCATTGTCCGCCGCGGCCAGCAGAGCCGCGCGGGATGCCTCGTTCTCCGCGTCGCTCACACGAGTACCACTCATGTGCTCACCCTAGGCCGATAGATCCGTGACCACCAGGCATAGTCGACAAACGAGACCGCCGGTGAGCTGCCAGCCGGGGCAGCCCACCCCGCAGTCGCAACCAGAAGAGGCCGGGCGCTACTTGAGGATGCGGATCATCTTCCGGTTCACGAACTCTTCGATGCCGAAGCGCCCGAGCTCGCGGCCGAACCCGCTGCGCTTGATGCCTCCGAAGGGCAGTTCCGGGCTGTCGAGCCCCACGCCGTTGACGAAGACCATGCCGGCCTCGATCTGGTCGGCGACACGCAGCACCTGCTCGGAGTCCGTTGAGAACAGGTAAGAACCGAGCCCGAACGGGGTGTCATTCGCCAGAGCGACAGCCGCGGCCTCATCCGGCACGCTGTAGACGATGGCGACAGGGCCGAAGAACTCCTCGTGGTGGGCATCCATCTGCGCTGTGACCCCGGTGAGCACCACCGACGGGAAGTAGGTGCCGCTGCGGTCGCCACGAGCGACGACGGTCGCGCCCTGGGCGATCGCCCGGTCTACCTGCTCGTCGAGGCGGTCTGCGGCGAGCGCTGACGACAGCGGACCGAGCACCGTGCCATCCGCCATCGGGTCGGACGGAGTCGGATGGGTGAGCTTCGCGGTGAAGCGGGCGAGGAAGTCCTCATACAGGTCGTCGAGTACGACGAATCGTTTGGCCGCGTTGCAGGCCTGGCCGTTGTTGTCGATGCGGCCGGAGACGGCGGCATCGACCGTGGCATCCATGTCGTCGGTGCTGAGCAGGATGAACGGGTCCGACCCACCGAGCTCGAGAACGACCTTCTTCAGGTTGCGGCCCGCCACCTCGGCGACAGCCGCGCCGGCGCGCTCCGAACCGGTGAGAGAGACCCCGACGAGGCGCGGATCCGCGATCAGCTCGGCGATCTGCTCATTGGACGCGTAGATGTTGACGTAAGCGCCCTCGGGGAACCCGGCGTCGTGGAAGATCTGCTCGATGGCGGCCGCCGACTCCGGGCACTGCCCCGCATGCTTCAACAGGATGGTGTTGCCGAGCACCAGGTTCGGACCGGCGAAGCGGGCCACCTGGTAGTAGGGGAAGTTCCACGGCATGATGCCGAGAAGCGCGCCGAGGGATGACCGGCGCACGAACGCGCTGCCCTCACCGTCGAGAAGGTCGATCTGCTCGTCGGCAAGGAACTTCTCGCCGTTCTCGGCGTAGTAGGAGTAGATCGCTCCGCTGAAATCGACCTCGCCGAGGGCCTGGTCGAGCGGCTTGCCCATCTCGCGCACGATGATCTCGGCGAGCGCCTCCCGACGCTCGACGTGCAGTTCGGCGACCCTCTGCACGAGGGCCGTGCGCTCGGCGAGGGTGCTCGTGCGTGACCAGGTGCGGTGCGCGGTGTCGGCGGAACCGAGGGCGGCATCCAACTCGGCATCGGTCGCCGGCGGGAAGACGGCTCCCCGTGCTCCGGTGGCGGGATTGGTGACGACGTACTCGCTCATGAGTGCTCCTCGATCTGTGTTCGCGGCCGGCCCGTGCACCACATCGGGCTAACGAAACCTAAGAAGAAATCTACGGGATCGGGCGGAGCTCTGCAGACGGGGTAGCGCCCCGCCAGATCGGGACTACCGTCGAAAGTATGGAATTTCGCACACTCGGAAACAGCGGCACTGTCGTGTCAGCGCAGGCCCTCGGAACCATGACCTTCGGCGCGGAGGCCGACGAGGCAACATCCCACCTCATTCTCGACTCCTTCCTCGAGTCCGGCGGCACCTTCATCGACACCGCGGATGTCTACAGCTCCGGCGCCTCGGAAGAGATCATCGGCTCCTGGCTCGCCTCACACCCCACCGAGCGTGAGCAGGTCGTGATCGCGACCAAGGGACGCTTCCCGATGGGTACCGGCCCCAACGACCTGGGTCTCAGCCGTCGCCACCTCGGGCGCGCGCTCGACGCATCCCTGCGCCGCCTCGGGGTGGAACAGATCGACCTGTACCAGATGCACGCGTGGGACGCCTTCACCCCGATCGAGGAGACCCTCGGATTTCTGAACGATGCGATCGGGCAGGGCAAGATCGCCTACTACGGCTTCTCCAACTACCTCGGCTGGCAGCTGACCAAGGCCGTGCACGTGGCGAAGGCCCATGGTTGGGCGCCACCCGTCACCCTGCAGCCGCAATACAGCCTCCTGGTGCGTGACATCGAGCACGAGGTAGTGCCGGCGGCCCTCGACGCGGGCATCGGACTGCTGCCGTGGTCGCCCCTCGGCGGCGGCTGGCTGAGCGGCAAGTACGTGCGCGACCAGGCGCCCACCGGCGCAACGCGCCTCGGGGAGAATCCCGAGCGCGGCATGGAGGCCTGGAAGCAGCGCAACGCGCGCGAGCAGACCTGGACGATCATCGACACACTGAAGTCGGTTGCGGATGCCCACGGCGCGAGCTCCTCGCAGGTCGCGCTCGCCTGGCTCGCAGCCCACCCCTCGGTGACCTCGGTGATCCTCGGGGCGCGCACTGTCGCCCAACTCACCGACAACATGGGCGCCGTCGACCTGAAGCTCTCTCCCGAGCAACTCGACAGCCTCACCGCGGCGAGCGCACCCCGTGCCGACGACTATCCCTATGGCGTAGCCGGGGTGGCCCAGCGCAATCGCAATCTCGAGGGTGGGCGCTGAGGGCTACTGCCCGCAGTAGCGCCCCACCCAGTCGTAGAACTCCGCCTTGACCACGGGGGAGACCGCGACCCGGAAGTAGGCGTCCTCGAAATCGCCCGCGACGGCGTGGAAGGGGATGAGAGTGCCGATCTTGTCTTCGGAGATCACGTGGGTTCCACACCGGGACGGCACGAAGTCGAGGGTGAGGACCGTCGGGGCGCTCGCCGCACTGAAGGTGATCCCGAGCGCACGCACCTCACCCTCCGTCGGGATCAGTAGCGTGGTGCCGGTGGTGGACACGAGCGTCACAGTGCCGGCGGCCCCCGTCGGGGTGATGGTGACGTCGAGGAGTGCGAGCTCCGTGCCATCCCGCGTCTCGAACCGCAGGTGCGGTGCCGGGGTGATGCTCGCCACCTTCTCGAAGGCCTGCTGGCCGCAGTCCTGGGCGTGCAGCGCGCCGAGCGAGTTGAACGGCACCTTCGGTGTGCTCGTGACGACGAGTGGGGCACTGCCCTTGGGGGTGACGTGGATCGTGGCGGTCGGCTTGGTGTCCGGGCCCTCGCAGACCGCAGGCGGAACGGTGGCCGGAAAGTCCGTGGTCGTGCCGGCGACCAGGGTGTAAGGCAGGTGTCGGGCAGTGCCGGAGCCCTCGAAGAAGGCGGAGGTGAAGGTGGCGGCAGTGATGACCACATCCGCGTCTCCGCGATTGGTGATCTCGACCTGCAGGCTGCGGGTCGCATAGTCGGCGCGGTTCTGGAACAGCGCGACCGAGAGCTTCGGCGCTGGTGCGGCCGAGCATCCGCTGAGGAGCAGAAGGAGTGCTGCGGCGAACACGATCGCAGCGCGAGCGGCCACGGAAACCCTCACTGGATGTCACCGCGCATGCTGGAAACCTACAGGACGCCGAAATTGCTGCTCGCGCCGCGCCCGGCGCCCGTCGTGGAGACCGCGGGAACACCCGAAGTGCCTGTTGACGCTCACGCGGGATAGCGTGAGTCATGACCACAAATCCGCCGCCCCCGGATGATGCGGTTAAAGCATCGTGGCCCACCCAGCTCCGAAAGCAGACCTGGGCGTACCTGGCGCGTCGCACCCTCCACGAATTCGTGCAGGATGGCGGCATCGATGCGGCCGCGGGACTTACGTTCTTCTCTGTACTCTCGGTGTTCCCCGCAGCTCTGGCGACCGTGTCCCTGATCGGGGTCTTCGGAGACGGACCGGGCACTGTCGATCGCCTGCTGTTCCTGCTCAACCAGGTTGCGCCGGGTCCCGTCGTCGATGTGCTGCGCACGCCTCTCACCGACATCGCCACCACCTCCACGGCGAGCTTCGCCCTGATTGCCGGCGTGATCGCGTCGCTGTGGTCCGCCTCCGCCTATGTGAGTGCCTTCAGCCGGGCGATGAACCGGATCTACGAGGTGCCCGAGGGGCGCCCCTATTGGAAGCGCAAGCCAGCCCAACTCGCCGTCACCGTATTCCTCGTCATCCTGATCTTGATCATCGCGATCATCGTGGCAGCATCGGGACCGATTCTGCGCGCTCTCGGGGGCGCGCTCGGCGTGGGTAACACCGCTGTCACCGTGTGGGACATTGCGAAATGGCCGGTGCTCGTCGCAGCGGTCATCACGATCGTGACGGTGCTCTACGCGACGACGCCGAACATCCACCAGCCACGATTCCGCTGGCTGAGCCCGGGCGCAATTCTCGCCATCAGCCTGCTCGGCGCCGCATCGGGAGGCTTTGCGTTCTACCTTGCGAACTTCGCCAGCTACAACCGCACCTTCGGCGCTCTTGCCGGCGTCATCATCTTCTTCGTCTGGCTGTTCCTCGTCAATGTCGCGCTTCTGTTCGGAGCCGAGTTCAATACCGAACTCGAGCGTGGGCGGGAGCTCCAGGCCGGCATCCGCGCCGAAGGGCAACTCCAGCTCCCGACGCGAGACACGACAGCGAGCGACCTCGCCCAACGCACGGCGAAGGTCGACGAACAGCTCGGGGCACTGCTGCGAGACGGAGAGCCTCTTCCACACCGCACCGACACCCTGACCTATCGCCTCCGCACTGCAGTCCGCTCCGTGCTGGAGTGGATCCGGCACCGCGGCTGAGCTACCCTTCCGGGTTCGACGTAGCCGCGATCGCGAAGCGGACGGCGAACCACCCGGCGAACCACTCGGCGGAACGACGAAAGGCCACCGGATATCCGATGGCCTTTCGCCCTGTTGTGCGCGAGGGGGGACTTGAACCCCCATGCCCTCACGGGCACACGGACCTGAACCGTGCGCGTCTGCCAATTTCGCCACTCGCGCAGACTTAGCGACATTACCACAGCGGGCGCGAGCCGGATGAGCCGGGCGGTGGAAGGCGCGGCACAGGCCGTGCGGCTAACATCGACCTACATGCTCGCACAGTGATGAGGGAGAACGTTGGGCCTGCTGGACAGCTTCGAGAAGGGTTTGGAGCGCGCCGTCAACGGGGCGTTTGCCAAGACCTTCAAGTCCGGCCTGCAACCGATCGAGATCACCTCCGCGCTTCGCCGCGAGCTCGACACCAAGGCCGCGGTCGTCGCGCGTGACCGCATCCTGGTGCCCAATCGGTTCACGGTTCGCCTCTCCAGCGCCGACTACGCCAAGATGACCGCCATCGGCCCCACGCTCGTAGACGAACTCAGTCGACTCGTCCAACAGCACGCCGCGGCCCAGCACTACCAGTTCTCCGGCGGCATCAGCATCACGCTCGCCGAAGACAGCACCCTGACGCAGGGCGTGCTCGGCATCGACTCGGTGAGCGTCAAGGGCACCGTCGCCTGGACGCCGGTGCTGGATGTCGCGGGCAAGCGCTACCCCATCGTGAAGAGCCGCACGATCATCGGGCGTGGCCATGACGCCGACATCACCGTGGATGACACCGGCATCTCGCGCAAGCACGTCGAGATCCTCTGGGATGGCACCCGCGCCGAGGTCAACGACCTCGGATCCACCAACGGCTCACAACTCAACGACGCGCCGGTGCACAAAGCGCCACTCGCCCCCGATTCCGTCATCAACATCGGAAGAACCCGTATCGTGTTCCGGGTGCTCGCCCAATCAGCGTCGGCTGACCAGTTCTCCGATCTCCGTGCCGGCGACGACGGTGTCGGCGGTCGGCGATGAGTGAACTCACCCTTCTTCTTCTGCGATTCGGGTTCTTGATCATCCTCTGGGCCTTCGTTTTCGCCGTCGTCTACGCGTTGCGCACCGACCTGTTCGGACAGCGGGTGCGCCGGTTGCCCGCGGATGTCGCATCCGGAGCTGCCGTCGCAAGCCAGCCCTTCGTCGCCTCCGCCGTCGCGCCGCCGGTGGCGCCCGCTCCCGCCTGGAGCGCCGGCACCGCCTCCGACGCCTCCGACGCCACCGAAGCGTTCGACGTGCAGCCAGGCAAGGGCAACTCGTCTCTCGTCGCGACCCGGCTGGTCATCACCTCCGGGCCGAAGGAGGGCCTCGAACTCAGCCTGCCCAAGGAGCCTCTGACCATCGGCCGATCAAGCGAGAGCGGTCTCGTCATCCGCGACGATTACACGTCCACGCACCACGCGCGCCTCATGCTGTGGAGCGAGGACTGGGTGATCCAGGACCTAGACTCGACCAACGGCACGTTCCTCAACGGCACTCGGGTCACACTTCCCACACCGGTACCGCTCAATACTCCGGTTCGGATCGGTACGACCAGTTTCGAACTTCGGCGGTAGGTGAATGGCCACATCGGGCAAGAGCACGGCCGTTTCGCACGTCGGAAAGATCCGGGCGAACAACCAGGACTCCGGCTATGCGGGCACGCAGCTCTTCGTCGTCGCCGACGGTATGGGGGGCCACGCCGGCGGTGACGTCGCTTCGGCGATCGCGCTCAAACGCGTGATGGAGGCCGACCGGCAGTATGCCTCGGCCGCCGATGCGGAGTTCGCCCTGCAGTCGGCACTCAGCGCGGCGAATACCATGCTCGCCGAGACCGTGTTCGAGCATCCGGAACTCACCGGCATGGGCACGACGGTGAGCGCCATCCTGCGATCAGGCTCGCAGGTGGCCATCGCTCACATCGGCGACTCCCGCATCTACCTCCTGCGGGATGGAACGCTCAAACAGATAACCGCCGACCACACCTTCGTTCAGCGTCTCGTCGACAGCGGGCGCATCACGCCGGAAGAGGCGGCCGTTCACCCCCGCCGGTCCGTGCTCATGCGCGTGCTCGGCGATGTGGATGCCACCCCCGAAATCGACACCACGGTGTTCGATGTGCTCCCCGGGGACCGCTGGATGCTCTGCTCCGACGGCCTCTCGAGTTACGTCTCCGACGACAAGATCGAGCACACACTCACGACCCAGGCCGTGGTGCGGGATGCCGCAGACCGTCTGGTGAAGGAGAGCCTCGACCAGGGCGCGCCCGACAACGTCACGGTCGTGATCGTCGACATCGACGAGACCGGCGAATCCGCGTCGTCACCGGTCATGATCGTCGGATCCGCCGCCTCCCCCCTCACCTTCGAGGGCGAGTCGGGCCGTCGCCCGCTTCGTCTGCCCACCCTGCTGCTGCATCCGCTCAAGTCGACGCAGGCGCACGAAGACAGTCACTTCGAACCGGAATCCGATGAGTATCTCGACGAGCTGATCCTGGAGGACCGTCGCCGCGCCCGCCGTCGGCGCATCACCTGGCTCGTGGGAATCATCGTGATCGTCGCTCTGCTCGCCAGTGCTCTCTTCGTCGGCTATCGCTGGTCGCAGTCGCTGTACTACGTGGGCGCCGACGGCCAGACCGTGGCCATCTACCGCGGCATCCAGCAGGATCTCGGGCCGATCACCCTGCACAGCATCTACTCCGAGACCAGCGTGCGGCTCGAAGACCTGCCGAGCTACACCCGCAAGACGGTCGTCGACACCATCAGCGCCTCCGATCTCGCCGACGCGAAGGCGATCATCAAACGACTGACAAATGCCAGCAAGTAGAGCACTGTCATGACCAGCACCGAGGGCACCGCCCAGATCGGGATGCCCGCGCCCGCAGCGACGGATACCGGAGCGCTGTCGACCTTCACCAACACGATCCGCCTGAAGTTGCGCGTTCCGGCGAAGCTCCGCAACCTCGAACTCGCCCTCCTGCTCTTCGCGTTCGCCGTCGTCGGATCGTCGATCGCCCTGGTCGAGCTCGGCACCCTCGGCGCGGTGCAGGGCCCGGTTCTCGCACTGGCGGCGGGACTCGGCGTGATCACCCTCGTCATCCACGTGGCGCTGCGATTCGTCGCGGCGCAGGCGGATCCTTTCATCCTCCCCGTGATCACCCTTCTCAACGGCCTAGGCATAGCGGAGATCTACCGGCTGGACATCGGCAAGAACCAGTCGGGCTGGGAGGCTGCCGGCGTGCGCCAGATCGCCTGGACGGCACTGGCGATGCTGCTGGCGCTGGCCGTGCTGATCATCATCCGCAATCACCGGGTGCTGCAGCGCTACCGCTACATCGCCATGTTCGTCGGGATCGTGCTGCTGCTGATGCCCATGCTGCCGGGGATCGGCCAGACGATCAACGGCGCCCGGCTCTGGATCCGCTTCGGCAGCTTCAACTTCCAGCCCGGAGAGCTCGCCAAGATCGCCCTGGCCATCTTCTTCGCCGGCTACCTCGTGACCGCGCGCGACAGCCTGTCCCTCGTCGGACGCAAGTTTCTCGGAATGCGCTTTCCGCGGGTGCGCGACCTCGGCCCGATCCTCGTGATCTGGCTCGCCGCGATGGCCGTGTTGGTCTTCCAGCGCGACCTCGGCACCGCGCTGCTGTTCTTCGGCCTGTTCCTCGTGATGATCTATGTTGCGACGGGACGCCTCAGCTGGGTCATCCTCGGTCTCGTGCTGTTCGTCGGAGGCGCCCTGATCGCCAGCCAGCTGCTCGGTTATGTCGGCGGTCGATTCAGTTCCTGGCTGGATGCCTTCAACCCGAAGATCTACGATGCGCCGGGCGGAAGCTACCAGCTCGTGCAGGGCATCTTCGGTCTCGCCCACGGCGGCCTGATCGGCACCGGCTGGGGGCAGGGCAGCCCCGGAATCGTGCCTCTCGCCGAGAGCGACTACATCATCGCGAGCCTCGGTGAGGAGCTCGGACTGGCGGGCCTGTTCGCCATCCTCGCCCTCTACCTGCTCTTCGTGTCCCGAGGATTCCGCATCGGTTTTGCCGGACAGGATGATTTCGGTCGCCTGCTCGGCGTCGGCCTCTCCTTCGTCATCGCGCTCCAGGTGTTCATCGTCCTCGGGGGAGTGACCCGGGTGATTCCGCTCACCGGCCTCACCACCCCGTTCCTCGCGGCGGGCGGATCATCGCTCGTGGCCAACTGGATCATCGCCGCACTGCTGTTGAGGCTTTCCGACAGCGTGCGCAATCAACCGCAATTGGTGGTGGAGTGATGAATCGGCAGCTCAAACGCGTGACCATCGCGGTGATGCTCATGTTCCTCGCGTTGTTCACCTCGACCACGATCATCACCGTGTTCCAGGTGGACTCGCTCAACGCGGACACCCGCAATGTGCGCACCCTCAATGACAGCTATTCGGCCGAGCGGGGCCCGATCCTCGTCGATGGCCAGGCGATCGCCGAATCCAAGCCGGTCGCCGACAAATACAAGTTCCAGCGCGTCTACAGCAATCCGCAGCTCTATTCCGCCGCCACCGGATACTTCACCCTCAACCAGGGCAATACCGGCGTCGAGGGCGCCCTGAACAATTACCTCAGCGGCACCGCGAACGACCAGTTCCTCAACAAGGTCAATTCGATCCTCACGGGCCAGACCCCCAAGGGTGCTTCTGTCTCCCTGACCATCGATCCCAAGATCCAGCAGGCCGCCTGGGATGCCCTCGGCACCAACTCCGGCTCCGTGGTCGCGCTCGATCCGCGCACCGGGGCCATCCTGGCCATGGTCTCGAAGGCCGCTTACGACCCGAACGTGCTGGCCTCCCATAATTCCACCGATGTGATCAGCGCCTACAAGGCCCTGCTCGCAGACCCCACGAAACCGCTCATCAACCGGGCGATCGCCGGCGACCTGTATTACCCCGGATCCGTGTTCAAGCTGATCACGACCTCCGCGGCGATCGACAGCGGCAAATACAAGCCAGAAGACACCTTTCCGAACCCCAGCACCTTCACCCTCACCGGCACCTCGACGAACATCAACAATGCCGAGGGCGGCAGCTGCGGTGGAGGCGCGACCGTCTCGATCGCCGATGCGCTTCGTCTCAGCTGCAACATCCCGATGGCCCAGCTCGGCGCGGCCCTCGGCGGCGACGAGTTGAAGAAATATGCCACGGCATTCGGGTTCGGCCAGAAGCTCTCGATTCCCATGGCCGTCACGCCGAGCATCTACAACGTGGGCGACACCGCCCAGGTGCAGCTCTCGTCGTTCGGACAGTACGAGGACCGGGTCACCCCGCTGCAGGTGGCCATGACCTCGGCCGCCATCGCGAACGGCGGTTCGCTCATGCAGCCGACCCTGATCAAGGAGATCACGGCACCGGATCTCACCCCGATCCAGCGCTTCCAGCAGAAGGTCTTCAGCCAGCCGATCACCCCGGCCACCAGTGCCACCATGACGCAGCTGATGATCAACAACGTGAGCAACGGGGCTGCCAGTAATGCAAGAATTAGTGGAGTCGATGTGGCAGGCAAAACCGGTACAGCGCAAAACGGCGACGGCAAGCCATACACCCTCTGGTTCACCGGCTTCGCGCCCGCAGACAACCCGAAAGTTGCTGTGGCTGTCGTCGTGGAGAACGGAACGAGCTTCGGCAATGCGGTCGCGGCCCCAATCGCGAAAAAGGTAATAGAGGCGGTGCTTGGCAAATGAGACCCACGAGTGGCCTCACTTTCGGAGGACGGTACCAACTCTCCAGCCGGGTCGCCATCGGCGGCATGGGCGAGGTCTGGCAGGCGACGGACCTCGTGATCGGGCGCACTGTCGCCATCAAGATCCTCAAGGACGAATACCTCGGTGATCCCGGCTTCCTCGAGCGCTTCCGCGCCGAGGCCCGGCACGCCGCCCTGGTCAACCACGAGGGCATCGCCAATGTCTTCGACTACGGCGAGGAGGAGGGCAGCGCCTACCTCGTGATGGAACTGGTGCCGGGCGAAGCCCTGTCCACCATCCTCGAACGCGAGCGCGTGCTCTCCACCGACCGCGTGCTCGACATCGTTGCCCAGACGGCATCCGCGCTGCACGCCGCCCACTCGGCCGGCCTCGTGCACCGCGACATCAAGCCCGGAAACCTGCTGATCACCCCGGATGGCCGCGTCAAGATCACGGACTTCGGCATCGCCCGCATCGCCGACCAGGTGCCGCTCACCGCCACCGGCCAGGTGATGGGCACCGTGCAGTACCTGTCGCCGGAGCAGGCGAGCGGCCACCCGGCCTCGCCGACCACCGACATCTACTCGCTCGGCATCGTGGCCTACGAGGCCCTCGCCGGAAAGCGTCCCTTCACCGGCGAGTCTCAGGTCGCCATCGCCATGGCCCAGATCAACGAGGCCCCGCCGGAACTTCCGGTCACCGTGTCCGAGCCCGTGCGCAATCTCGTCTATGCCTGCATCGCCAAGAACCCGGCCGATCGTCCGGCATCCGCCGCTCATCTGGCTCGCGCCGCCCAGGCGCTTCGCCGCGGGGATGTCGCTGGTGCAGCATCCGCGGTGCCCGGAATCCTCGGGGCTGGCACGCTTCCCGCCCTCCTGCGCGAGAACCCGGCGACCCAGGCGACACGGCTGCTCACCACGGCCAACTCCGTGGAATCGGGACCCCCGACCACACCGGTGCCCACCAAGACCCGCAGCCCCTGGACCTGGCCTCTCGTCGCGCTCGTGGCGATCCTGCTCATCGTGCTCATCGGGGCGCTGATCACGCTGCTGGGCAATCCGTCACCGGCGCCGTCCAAGTCGCCGCCCGCCACCAAACCGTCTGTGTCGTCGAGCCCGTCACCGACACCCACGAGTGACATCCGCAATATCGGTCCGACCATGTTCATCGGGGAGAAGCTCGCGGACGTGCAAGCGCAGCTCGACGCGCTCGGACTTGCCGCGAACATGGTTCCGGATGCGAGCCCGGCACCGGACGCCTCCAAGGTCGGCACCGCCTACTTCGTGAACCCCACCGGAAATGTGCGCAAGAACGACACCATCACCGTGCGGTTCTACGGAGACATCGCGGCCACGCCCTCCCAGCCGGGCGCGCTCACGGCAGGCACGGTCAACCCCGACAATACGGTGACGGTCACCATCCCGTCCTACGTCGGATGCCCCGAGGGCTCCACGCTCCTCAATTTCACGTTCACGGCAAGCGCCCCCTCCACCTACACCCCCGCCAACCCGGTCGGGGCCACAGTGACCACCCTCACCTGGGACCTCGCGCCGACCCTCGGCACGAACAACACGATGACCTACGTGGCCAATTGTTCCGGCGGAACCTCGCCCTCCTCCCCCACACTGACCAAGACGTCCGTCGCTCCGCCCTCCACCACCCCGTGACCACCGGGCGCTAAACCGCGACGCATTACACTGGCAAGGTCCTGCCCCCCGCATCCCCAGGAGATCATTCGTGACTGAAGGCACTCGGCTACTCGCCGGCCGCTATGAGGTCGGTGCGCTCATTGGCCGGGGTGGGATGTCGGATGTACACGTCGGCACGGATATCCGGCTCGGCCGACGAGTCGCCATCAAGCTGCTCAAACCGGCCTTGGCGACGGATCCGCGATTCCGCGTGCTCTTCCGCGAAGAGGCGCAGAAGGCCGCCCGCATGGCGCATCCCACGATCGTGCGCGTCTTCGATGCCGGCGAGGAGACCGTTCGCGAACCGAACGGCCTCGAGACCCAGGTGCCCTACATCGTCATGGAGTTCGTCGACGGGCGCCTGCTCAAAGACATCGTGGCCGATGGCCCGCTCGAGCCCAAAGAGGCAGTGCGCATCGTCTCCGGCATCCTCACCGCCCTCGAGTACAGCCATCGCGCACTGCTCGTGCACCGAGACATCAAGCCCGGCAACGTCATGGTCACCCAGAACGGCCAGGTCAAGGTGATGGACTTCGGCATCGCCCGTGCCGTCTCCGACAACTCCGCGACCGTCGCCGACACCAGCGCCGTGCTCGGTACCGCGCAGTACTTCTCTCCGGAGCAGGCCCGCGGGGAGACCGTGGATGCCCGCACCGATCTCTACTCCACCGGTGTGGTGCTCTTCGAACTCCTCACCGGTCGGCCACCGTTCCGCGGGGACCGCGCCGCCGCCGTCGCCTACCAGCACATCAGCGAGGCCGCCGTCGCGCCGAGCACCATCAACCCGCGGGTGTCTCCGTCTCTCGATTCCGTGGTGCTCCATGCCCTCGCGAAAGACAAGTTCCAGCGCTTCCAGACCGCCGCGGAGTTCCGCCAGGATCTCGAGGATGCGAGCGCCGGCGGTATCCCGCCCCGCAAACCACCGGTCGGTGACTTCAACTCCACCCTCTTCGGAGTGAACCCCTCGACGACAGCCGGCTCAGAGGCCGCACTTCGACAGCTGGCCGCGCCCAACGACGAGCGTGGTGCCCGCACCCAGAACCGGCCTCCCGTCGCCTGGATCTGGGTGGGCATCACGGTACTCGCGGTCATCCTCATCGCAATCGTGTTCTGGGTCGTGAACCTTCCGCCCGCCACCATCGGGGACAACCTCTCGGTGAAGGTGCCGGATGTCAAGGGCCAGCTCTACGACCAGGGCGCCGCGAAGCTGAAAGAGGCGGGGCTCAAGACGACCAAGCTCGACCAGTCGAGTCCCACCGTCGAGAGCGGCCACATCATCAGCACCGATCCGAACGCGGGCCAGAAGGTCTCCAAGGACGGCACCGTGCTGGTCACGGTGTCATCGGGCAAGACGCCCACCTCCATTCCGAGCCTCAGCAACCTCACCGTCGAGGCGGCGAAGGCCGCGCTCGAGGCCAGGAAGCTCGCGATGGGTACCAACACCCCCGAGAACTCTGCGACGATCACCTCCGGCACTGTCATCCGCAGCGACCCGGCGGCAAGCAGCCCCGCCCGCGAGGGCGACGTCGTCAATCTCTTCATCTCCACCGGCCTCGTGACGATCCCCTCCGTGGTCGGGGCGGACATCGGCGATGCGAACACGCAGCTCGGTGTGCTTCAACTCACCATCATCGCGGTCCAAGACACCTGCACCGGGAGCAAGGTGAAGGCGCAGTCCCTCACCGGCGACCAGCCGCAACGCTCGACGATCACCCTCACCTACTGCAGCGGTTAAGCCAGCAGCGGTCCGAATGATCAGCCGAGGTTGACCAGCGGTGTCAGTCCTCGAGCCGCCTCAGGCGCCGTCTCGAGACCGGCGACGGCCAACCAGTTGGCGATCATCGCGTAGCCACCCTCGGTGAGCACCGACTCGGGATGGAACTGCACGCCGAAGATCGGCGCGGATTCATGCCGGGCGCCCATGATCACGCCGCCCTCGGTTCGCGAGGTCACGACGAGCTCGTCGGGCACCGTGGAGTCCACGACTGCCAGCGAGTGGTATCGGGTCGCCCGGAAGGGCTGGGGCACGCCCCGGTAGAAGTCACTGTCGTCATGGGTGATCAGCGAGGTCTTCCCGTGCATGAGCTCCTCGGCGTGGGTCACCGTCGCGCCGAGCGCCTCCGCGATGGCCTGGTGCCCGAGGCACACCCCGAGCAGCGGAAGGCCCGACGACAGGGCGGCCGTCACGATGGGGATGGACACCCCCGCCGCCGCGGGCGTGCCCGGCCCCGGAGAGAGCAGCACGCCGTCGTACTCGGCGATGCGCGCCGCGGCGTCCGCCGCCGGGAAAGAGTCGTTTCGCACGACATCCGTCGTCGCCCCCAACTGCAGCAGATAGCCGTTCAGCGTGTAGACGAAACTGTCGTAGTTGTCGATCACCAGGATGCGTGTCATGTTCCCACCGTCACATCGTTCACGTTCACGAAGGTGTTGAGCCACGGGAACACGAACAGAACCAATACGGCGAGTACCGCCGCGAAGAAAAGCACAATCAGAATCACGCGCAGCCACAGGGGGCCGGGCATCAGTCGCCAGAGAGCTCCGTACATGGCCGTCCTAACTGTTCGCCGTGACGGCCGCGCTGATCGCGGAAGGGACCCCGGCGGAGGTCGGCTGCCAGGACTCGAGGGAGGCGTAGGCGATGATCCGCTCGGCCGCCGAGAACATGGGATTGCAGCTCGTCATCGTGAGGATGCGATCGGTCGGGGCCACACCGGCGAACTGCGGCACCGGATCGAGCACGCCGACACCGGTGGGCCGCACGTATTCGAGCCCGCGGAACTCGTAGGTGTAATAGCCGTCCTGCGTCTGCACGTAGATCTTGTCGCCCACCTGCAGGCTCGCGAGGGGCTTGAACGGCGCCCCGTGGGTGGTGCGGTGCGCCGCCACGGCGAAGTTGCCCACCTGGCCGGGCATCTGCGTGCCCGGGTAGTGGCCGATTCCGTTCTTGTCCAGCACCTTCGCGGTCTCGACACCTTCGGAGATGGATCGCGCGTAGTCCGCGCCGAACCGTGGCACGTACATGACCGCGAACTTCACGGCGTCGCCAGGCGCGATGGCCACCAGTGGCTCGCCGAAGTCGGTACCGGGCGTGGTGCCGTGCTCGTGGGTGGGCGCCGCGGCATCCCACCCCTGGGCGAGAGCGGCACCCACCTTGTTCTGGTCTGCACCGACGATGAGGTCGTTGAGCCACAGCTGCCAGCCGAGGAAAAGGAAGACCAGCACCCCGGCGGTGATGAACAACTCACCGAGGATTCCGATCGCGCTGACCCGGTTCCGGCGCTTCGGCGCGAGAGTATCCGCCTGCCTTTGCCGGTGCTCGCTCATGGTCTCGATTCTAAGTGTTCGGTGCGAATGCCCGGACGGGGGAGCCTCGCCTCGGGCCTTCGGGGGCTTTCAGGCTAGAATTCCGGCATGGCAAGATCCACTCCGCGCACCAAGGCCGTTGCTCCCGAAACGAATCGTTCGGGGGACGACGCTCCGAACCCGGTCTGGTTCAAGCCGATCATGTTCGGCCTCATGCTGGTCGGCCTCGCCTGGATCATCGTCTTCTACGTGAGCCAGGGCACTCTGCCCGTTCCGCAGTTCGACCAGTGGAACATCCTCATCGGGTTCGGAATCCTCTTCGTAGGGTTCCTGATGACCACTCGCTGGCGCTGACCTCGCGCCCCCTCACAGGGGCAATTACACGCGTGTAATTATCCCCAGTGTGGAAAAGCCTGTGGATAACTCCGGGCTCACGCGCCGATGAGCTGGGCGCCGGCGAAGGTCGCCCCGATCAACACCACGAAGACCCCGGCGAGAGACACCAATTGGATGCCTCGCCGGCTGCGCTCCCGAGTGCGCACGAGCACGAACGCCACGAGTGCTCCGACGAGCAGGCCTCCCACGTGCGCCTGCCAGGCGATCCCCGGCACGATGAAACCGATCACCAGGTTGATCACGATCACGATGATGAGCTGTCGGCTGTTGCCACCGAGGTGGCGGGCGATCACGAAGTAGGCACCGAACAGGCCGAAGATGGCGCCGGATGCCCCGATGACCGCCGAGCCCGGACTGCTGAGCAGCACCGCGACCGAGCCGCCGAATCCGCTCAACAGGAACAGCGCGAGGAAGCGCCATCGCCCCACCAGGCGTTCGAGCTCTGGTCCGAGCACGAACAGCGAGTACATGTTGAAGAGGATGTGGATGATCGATCCGTGCACGAACAGGGAGGTCAGCATCCGCCACGGCTCGATCGACGTGTACGGGGGGTAGTAGAGCAGTGCGCTCACGATCGGGCTGCCCCGCCCGACGAGCTGGCCGGTGAGCGCCTCTGCCGCGAACACGATCACGCAGAGTGCCATGATCACGTAGGTCACGAGCGGAGCCCCCGGCTGAGCCATGCGACGCACAGAGGTGACGACGGCCGGCTTGGTGCGCGGGGCGCTCTGCCGGGATTCGCGCATGCACTCGGGGCAATGCACGCCGACGGCAGCGGGCGTCTGGCATTCGGCGCAGATCGTGCGCCCACAGCGCTGGCAGAGGATGAAACTCTGGCGATCCGGATGCCGGTAGCAGAAATCGTCGGCGTTGGCCGACTCCTCGCTCACTGTGCGTTCACGAGGAGTCGACCGGATCGGTGCATCAGACCTCGTCGATCGTGACCGACTTGATCACGATGTCTTCGAGGGGACGATCGTTGCGGTCCTTCTTCACGGCCTCGATCTTCTTGACGACGTCGCGGGATGCCTCGTCAGCGACCTCGCCGAAGATCGTGTGCTTTCCCTGAAGCCAGGTGGTGGGAACCGTCGTGATGAAGAACTGCGAGCCGTTGGTGCCCTTGCCGCCGCGGCTGCCGGCGTTGGCCATGGCGAGGAGGTAGGGCTTGGTGAAGGTGAGCTCCGGGTGGATCTCGTCATCGAAGTTGTAGCCCGGTCCGCCGGTGCCCTGGCCGAGCGGGTCGCCGCCCTGGATCATGAAATCGTCGATGATGCGGTGGAAGACCACGCCGTCGTAGAGCTTGTCCTTCGACACCTTTCCGGTGCCCGGGTGGGTCCACTCGATGTCGCCCGCGGCGAGACCGACGAAGTTCTTCACAGTCTTGGGAGCGTGGTTACCGAACAGGTTGACGGTGATGTCACCTTCGGTGGTGTGGAAAGTTGCGGTGTGGGTGTGCGTAGACATGCCTATATTCTCCCACAGCAATGCGTAGCGTTCAGGGTTCGTCCAGTCAACCGGGTTTGTCTGCGCAGGCGTGCGTGCAAAGATGGGAGAATTCTCCGTCCGACTTCTGGAGGTCCCCTTGGCACTGTCACGTAAGCGCGCGAAAGAATTGAAGCGACTCCGGTCCGCTGCATCCGATCTCTGGGATGACCAGAAGGATGTCCTTGAGCACGCCTCCCACGTCGTTCGTGAGGCCGGTCGCCAGGCGGCCAACGCCGGGCGCGAAGAAGTCGCCCCCCGGGTGCGCGATACCTACGACCACCGCGTGCGCCCGGTCGTCGACCTCGGAGTGGCCTCTGGCCGTGCCGTAGCCGACACCGCAAGAGACAAGGTGCAGCGCGATGTGCTCCCTGCAGTCTCCTCCGCTCTCGCCTCGGCCCTCGCCGTGCTCGAGGTGTCCAAGGATCCCCGCGTGCGTGAAGCGCTCAGCAACATTCGCAACGCTGGAAACCAGCTCGGCGCCAAGGTCGGTGTCGTGCAGCCCAAGCCCCAGCCGGGCCCGGGTCGCTACATCCTCATCGCCCTCGCGGTCGTCGCCGCTGCCGGGGTCGCTTACGCGGCCTGGCAGACCCTTCGCGCCGACGACGAGCTCTGGGTCAGCGACGAAGAGGCGGATGACCCCATCGCGCCCGCATCGGCGCGCGCGTAAGCGCAGGCCCACCGCGGCACCCGCGTGAATCGGTCACGAACACGCTGAACGTCGCACGTGCAGGACTCTTCATAACGGGTGTCACTCGAGAGGCTCATCGGCCCCTCCGGTGACACCCGTTGCTGCGTTTCTCGTCGCAGCGAATGCGCCACCACGACTCTTCAGGGAGGCACGAAACCCCCGGGCACGAAGAACCGGGGGTGGAGTACTGCTGTGGAGCTTAGGAGAATCGAACTCCTGACCTCCGCCTTGCAAAGGCGGCGCTCTACCAATTGAGCTAAAGCCCCGGAAATCCGATGAACGGATTCCGAGTGGGGATACCAGGACTTGAACCTGGGACCTCTTCGTTATCAGCGAAGCGCTCTAACCGCCTGAGCTATATCCCCATTGCCTCGATTCACTCGAGGGCAGATACGAGAGTATCGCACCTGTCGAGTTTCAACGAATCGAGCGCCGAACCCCGCTAGTTGTTGGTGAAACCGACCAGCAGTCCGCCGGTGATGCGCACGCTGAAGTTGTACAGCATCGCCGTTATCGCCCCGAGAGCAGTGCCGACAACAGTGTTGAGAAGGGCGACGACGACGGCGAACAGACCGACCTGCGCGAGCGAGAAACTCGCCGTAACGCTGAAGGTCGGCTCGTTGAGGATGTCCTGCAGCACGCTGTCGAGCTTGCCGAAGATCCCCGTGCCGTCGAGCACGACCCACACGAGCATGCTCGCCACGATCAGGATGATCCCGAGGGTGATCGCGATCAGGAACGACAGCTTCACGGCCGACCAGAAGTCGACGTACACGAGCTTCAGGCGCACCTGCTTCGTGGCCGTGGCCCGCTGGGATTTTCGCTGGAGTTTTTCGGCGACGCTACTCATCTACGGACTCGTCCTTTCCGGGCTGGATTTCTCCGGCCGGCGGCTCCTCGTCGGGAGCATCCAGGCCTTCGGCTTCCAGATTGCGTTCACTGTTCTTCGCGACTGCGATGATCTTGTCGTCGTCCGCGAAACGTGCGAAGACTACGCCCATAGTGTCACGACCCTTGGCCGGCACCTCGGCGACAGACGAGCGTACCACCTTGCCACTGGCCAGAACCACAAGCACCTCGTCGTCATCGTCGACGATGAGGGCCCCGGCGAGATCCCCGCGGGCCTCCTGCAGCTTGGCCACCTTGATGCCCAAGCCGCCGCGATTCTGCACCCGGTACTGGTCTGCGGCGGTGCGCTTGGCGAAGCCGCCCTCGGTCACCACGAAGACGAATCCGGTGTCTGCGACGACGGATGCATCGAGCAGGGTGTCCTCGTCACGGAAATGCATTCCGATCACCCCGGAGGTGGCGCGGCCCATCGGGCGCAGCGCGTCATCGGAGGCCGTGAAACGGATGGACATGCCCTTGCGAGAGACGAGGAGCAGGTCGGAGTCTTCCTCCACGAGCATCGCCGAGACGAGTTCATCCTCTTCTCGGAGGTTGATCGCGATGATGCCGCCGGTGCGGTTCGTGTCGTACTCCGACAGCAGGGTCTTCTTCACCAGGCCGCCGCGGGTGGCGAGAGCCAGGTACTTGGCCACCTGGTAGTCGCGGATGTCCAGGATCTGAGCGATCTCCTCATCCGGCTGCAGGGCGAGCAGGTTCGCGACGTGCTGGCCCTTGGTGTCGCGGCCGCCCTCCTGCACCTCATAGGCCTTCGCGCGATAGACACGACCCTTGTTCGTGAAGAACAACAGCCAGTGGTGGGTGGTCGTGACGAAGAAGTGCTCCACTACGTCATCCGCCCGCAGCTGGGCGCCCTTGACGCCCTTGCCGCCGCGGTGCTGGCTGCGGTAGTTGTCGCTGCGCGTGCGCTTGATGTAGCCGCCGCGCGTGACGGTGATCACCATTTCCTCTTCGGGGATGAGGTCTTCCACGTTCATGTCGCCGTCGAAACCGAACATGATCTCGGTGCGGCGGTCGTCCCCGTACTTCGCGATGAGTTCCGTGAGCTCTTCGCTGACGATGTCTCGTTGGCGCTGCGGGCTCGCCAGGATCGCCTTGAAGTCCGCGATCTCGAGTTCGATCTTCTCGGCCTCCTCGATGATCTTCTGGCGCTCGAGGGCGGCGAGGCGACGCAACTGCATCTCGAGGATGGCGCGGGCCTGCTGCTCATCGATCTCGAGCAGCGTCATCAGCCCATCGCGGGCATCCTCGACGGTCGCCGACCGACGGATCAACGCGATGACCTCATCGAGCGCATCGAGGGCCTTGAGATATCCGCGCAGGATGTGGGCGCGCTCTTCGTGCCGGCGCAGCCGGAACGCGGTGCGGCGCACGATCACGTCGATCTGGTGGTCGCTCCACGCCGTGATGAACCCGTCGATCGCGAGCGTGCGCGGGATCCCGTCGACGATCGCGAGCATGTTCGCGCCGAAGTTCTCCTGCAGCTGGGTGTGCTTGTAGAGGTTGTTCAGCACGACCTTCGCCACGGCGTCCCGCTTCAGCACGATCACGAGGCGCTGGCCGGTGCGACCGGAGGTCTCGTCGCGGATGTCCGCGATGCCCGAGATCTTCTGCTCCTTGACGAGCTCGGCGATCTTCAGCGCGAGGTTGTCGGGGTTCACCTGGTACGGCAGCTCGGTCACCACGAGGCAGGTGCGACCCTGAAGCTCCTCGACGTTGACGACGGCACGCATCGTGATCGATCCACGGCCCGTGCGGTACGCGTCCTGGATGCCCTTGAGGCCGAGGATCTGCGCACCGGTGGGGAAGTCCGGTCCCTTGATGCGCTGAATGAGCGCTTCGACGAGCTCCTCCTGCGAGGCATCCGGATTGGCCAGGTGCCAGAGCGCGCCCTCGCCGACCTCACGCAGGTTGTGCGGGGGGATGTTGGTGGCCATGCCGACCGCGATTCCCACCGAACCATTGACGAGGAGATTCGGGAAACGGCTGGGGAGCACGAAGGGCTCCTGGGTGCGGCCGTCGTAGTTGTCCTGGAAGTCGACGGTCTCTTCCTCGATGTCCCGCACCATCTCCATCGCGAGAGGAGCCATCTTGGTCTCGGTGTAGCGATGGGCCGCGGCACCGTCATTGCCGGGGGATCCGAAGTTCCCCTGGCCGAGGGCGAGCGGATAGCGGAGGCTCCACGGCTGCACGAGTCGCACGAGGGCGTCGTAGACCGAGGAGTCACCGTGCGGGTGGAACTGCCCCATGACGTCGCCGATGACGCGGGTGCACTTGGAGAAACCCTTGTCGGGACGGTAACCACCGTCGTACATCGCGTAGATCACGCGACGATGCACGGGCTTCAGGCCGTCACGCACCTCGGGAAGGGCGCGCCCGACGATCACGCTCATCGCGTAGTCGAGGTAGGAGCGCTGCATCTCGAGCTGGAGGTCGACCTGCGTGATCTTGTCGTGTGCGAGGTCGATCTCGCGGCCGGCGATCTGCGGCTCGGCGTCGTCCGGGGGTGTTACATCAGCCATTTTTTTACTTTCTCAGCAGTGGTGATCAAGTAGCTCCCGCTAGGGCGCGCTTCGAGATCCGATGGTGTGGTCTCGACCCGCGCCGAAGAGGGCGCTACTCGACCAGCGAAGGTCTAGATATCGAGGAACCGCACGTCTTTGGCGTTCTTCTGGATGAAGCTGCGTCGCGACTCCACGTCTTCCCCCATGAGGGTGGAGAAGATCTCATCGGCCGCGGCCGCGTCGTCCAGGGTCACCTGAAGCAGGGTGCGGGTCACCGGATCCATGGTGGTCTCCCACAGTTCCTTGTAGTCCATCTCGCCGAGGCCCTTGTAGCGCTGCACTCCGCTGTCCTTCGGCATCCGCTTTCCGGCGGCGGAACCGGCGGCGAGGAGCGCATCCTTCTCGCGGTCGCTGTAGACGTATTCGTGGGGAGAGTTCGTCCACTTGAGGCGGTAGAGCGGGGGCTGGGCCAGATACACGTAGCCCAGGTCGATCAGGGGGCGCATATAACGGAACAACAGCGTGAGCAGCAGGGTCGTGATGTGCTGGCCGTCCACGTCGGCATCGGCCATCAGCACGATCTTGTGATACCGGGCCTTCTCCGGGTTGAAGTCCTCGCCGACGCCCGCACCGAAGGCGGTGATCATGGCCTGCACCTCGTTGTTGGCGAGAGCTCGGTCGAGGCGCGCCTTCTCCACGTTGAGGATCTTGCCGCGCAACGGAAGGATCGCCTGGAACTCCGGGTTGCGCCCCTGAACGGCGGAACCGCCGGCGGAGTCGCCCTCCACCATGAAGATCTCGCTGAGCGAGGGGTCGTTGCTGGAGCAGTCCCGCAGCTTTCCGGGCATCCCGCCGGATTCGAGCAGTCCCTTGCGCCGGGTCTGCTCGCGCGCCTTGCGGGCCGCGAGTCGGGCAGCGGATGCCTGGATCGCCTTGCGGATCACATCGCGGGCCTGCGTGGGGTTGCGGTCGAACCAGTCGCCGAGCTGGTCGCCGGCGACCCGCTGCACGAAGGACTTCGCGATGGTGTTTCCGAGCTTGGTCTTCGTCTGGCCCTCGAACTGTGGTTCGGCGAGCTTCACCGAGATGACCGCGGTGAGACCTTCGCGCACGTCGTCACCGGTGAGGTTCTCATCCTTCTCCTTGATGATCCCCTTCTCCCGGGCGTACTTGTTGACCAGGGTCGTGAGCGCGGCACGGAATCCCTCTTCGTGGGTCCCGCCCTCGTGCGTGTTGATGGTGTTCGCGTAGGTGTGCACGCTCTCCTGATAGGAGGTGGTCCACTGCATCGCGACCTCGAGGGAGATCTTGAGTTCCTTGTCCTCCAGCTCGAAGGAGATGACATCCGGATGCACGACCTCGACCTTCTTCGCGGAATTGAGGTACTCCACGTAGTCGACGAGGCCTTTCTCGTACATGTAGGTGACACTGACGGTCTCGTCGGACTCCAGCTCCCGCTCATCGGTGAGAGTGATCGCCAGTCCTTTGTTGAGGAATGCCATCTGCTGGAAGCGCGCGCGCAGCGTCTCGTAGTCGAAGACCACTGTCTCGAACGTCTCCGGGCTAGGCCAGAAGGTCTGGGTCGTGCCGGTTTCGTCCGTCGTCTCACCCTTGGTCAGTGGACCGGTGGGCGCGCCGTTCTCAAAACTCATGCGCCAGACATGTCCCTGGCGACGCACTTCGGTGTCTACCTCGCGGGACAGTGCGTTGACCACAGAGATCCCGACGCCGTGCAGACCGCCCGAGACCGTGTATCCGCCGCCGCCGAACTTTCCGCCCGCGTGAAGGATCGTCATGACGACCTCGACGGTCGACTTGTTCTCCTGCTTGTTGAGATCGACTGGGATGCCGCGGCCGTTGTCGACGACCCGGATGCCGCCGTTCTTCAACATGGTGATGAGGATGGTGTCGCAGTACCCGGCGAGTGCCTCATCGACGGAGTTGTCGACCACCTCGTACACGAGGTGGTGCAGGCCGCGGGGTCCGGTGGAGCCGATGTACATGCCGGGACGTTTGCGCACCGCCTCGAGTCCCTCGAGCACCTGGATCTGATCTGCTCCGTAGCTGTCTTCAGATTCGGAATTCGAGCGGTTCGCTGCCATGTGAAATTAGGCTCCTGCCAGGTAGATCGATTGTTCGTTCGCGGCTCGGGTTCCCCTGAAGGGAGCTGCCATGACGACTCTGTAATTCTACCAAACCCTCGAGGCGCATAGGCGCGAATCGGCGATCTGGGGACTTAGATCTGCCGAGGCGACCTGTTTTGCCCTGTCAACCGTAAGTATCGCGCGGACCACGCCCTGGGATTGATCTGGGGCCGCGTTTCCACGAGGGGGCCCCCGGTCCTTCGAAACGCACCGAGTCGATGCCCGCATCCGGATACTTCGCCACGATGCGACTCATGATCTGCACCCGCATGAGCCGAAGCTGGGTCGCCCAGGCCGTCGAGTCGCATTTCACCGTGAGCACGCCCTCCTCGATTCCGACCGGGGCCGAGTGCTCTGCGGTATCGGCTCCGGCGATCTCCAGCCAGGATGCCAGCAACTCCGAACGCGCCAGCGGCGAACTCCACCCCAGTTTCGACGTCAACGAGTCCATCACGGCTCCGAGCCCCTCCGGATCGCGCCCCCCTCCGAACGGAATCGTCGACCCGGGCTCCTTCTTCGCCCTCTTGCGCGCGTCGGCCGATCTGCTCGAGCCGTCGCCGAACACGCGACGAAACCGCAGGTACACCGATACCGGTTCGGATTCCTCGGGAGCATCCGCCATGTCTTTCACAGCGCACCCGCCTCGACAATGGTGCCCCGCGAGATGTGCACGGTGTTGCCGGTGAGCTCCTCCGGAACGTCCTCGAACACCGCGGCAGTGATGAGCACCTGCTCGAAATCGCGCACTGCAGCCGCCAGGCGGGCCCGACGGGAAGCATCCAGCTCGGCGAAGACATCATCGAGCATGAGAACGGGATCTCCCATGGACGACTCACGCCTCAGCAGAATGGCGGACGCGAGCTTCAGGGCGAGAGCGAAAGACCAGGATTCTCCATGGCTGGCATAGCCGCGGGCGGGAAGCGAGTTGAGCTCGAGCACCAGGTCGTCGCGGTGCGGGCCGACCAAGGTGATCCCCCTCTCCAGTTCGCTGCGGCGCCGGTGCGTGAGTGTGTTGCGGAACGCGACTGCGGCATCGTCCGCCGTCATGATGCCACGACTCAACCCGCCCGGTTCGACATCCTCGTCTCCCACACCCTGTGGGGGCGGGCCGGCCGCGAAGATACTGAGCTGGTTGGCCAGCCCGGCGTGGTGGTCCTCGCCGGCAACCGACGTGTACGCGGCCGCGACCTCGGGCGACAGCTCGGCGACGAGAGTCGTTCGAGCCTCGATCAGCTGCGATCCGAGCGCGACCAGGCGCTCATCCCAGATATCGAGGGTGGAGAGTTTGTCGCCACGCACCCCGGATGCCCTGGCCGACTTGAGCAGGGTGTTGCGCTGTCGCACCACGCGGTCGTAGTCGGCGATCACGCCCGAGATCCTCGGCGACCGCAGCACGAGCAGTTCGTCGAGGAATCTGCGTCGTCCCGCCGGATCCCCGCGGATCAGCGCCAGATCCTCCGGGGCGAACAACACACTGGAGAAATAGCGGGGCAACTCGCGCGTCTTGATCACCGAACGATTGATCTGTGCGCGGTTGGGCGCTGACCGGTTGAGTTGCACCTCCGCGAGGATCTGTCGCTCGCCGCTCTCGAGCCGGGCGCGGATGATCGCCGAGTCGGTCCCCTGCCGGATCATGGCGTGATCGATTGAGACCCGATGGGAGCCGAGGGTGCTGAGATACGCGAGGGATTCGACCAGGTTCGTCTTGCCCTGCCCATTGCTGCCGACGAACAGGTTCGCTCCGGCGGCGAGGGCGACCTCCGCAGAACTGTAGTTGCGAAAATCGGTGAGGCTGAGGTGGGTGACGATCACGGCATCAGTCGACGGCTTTGACCGAATGCCCACCGAACTGGTTGCGCAGCGCGGCAACGGCCTTCATCGCCGGAGAACCCTCCGGCTGGCGTGACACGAACCGGGCAAAGATCGACGCACTGATCGTGGGAACCGGAACGGCATTGGCGAGTGCTTCCTCGATGGTCCAGCGACCCTCTCCTGAATCCTCGACATAGCCTTCGATGTTCGTGAACTCCGGGTCTTCCTCCAGGGCGCGCACGAGCAGTTCCAGAAGCCAGGACCGCACCACTGTTCCGCGTTGCCACGCCTTGAACGTGCCGGTGACGTCTTTGATGATGTCATCACGCTTGTCGAGCAGCTCATAGCCCTCGGCATAGGCCTGCATCAGCGCGTATTCGATGCCGTTGTGCACCATCTTCGCGTAGTGTCCGGCGCCGATTTCGCCCACGTGCACGAATCCCTCTTCGCGTGGACCTTCCGGGCGCAGTGCGTCGAAGATCGGCATCAACAGGTCGATGTTCTTCTTGTGACCACCGACCATCAGGCCGTAGCCGTTCGCCAGTCCCCAGACGCCTCCGGAGACACCGGCATCCACATATTCGATGCCCTGTGCCGATACCTGCTCGGCGTGCTTGATGTCTTCGGTGAACCGTGAATTGCCACCATCGATGATGATGTCGCCGGATTCGAGCACTCCAGCCAGGTCGGTGACCACCGAGTCTGTGATGGCTCCAGCCGGAACCATCACCCAGACGATGCGGGGCGAGGGAAGAGCTTTCACCAGATCGGCGAGACTCGCGACATCCGTCACGTCGGGGTTGCGGTCGTAGCCGGTGACCTCGATGTCGTGCGCGCGCAGCCGCTCGCGCATGTTGTTACCCATTTTGCCGAGACCGACGAGGCCGATGTGCATGTCAGAACTTCCTTCTGGGATGTCGCGGGGTGAAGTTACCTGAGCAGCAGGTTGGGCTGCAGGAGGTACTTGTAATTATCCGCGCCGGGCTGGTCCTTGGACGACTGGCTCGTGATCAGCACCGGACCGGGCTTATTGGGATTCTCGGTCTTGGTGAACGAGATCCGCACGAATTCGGAGTGAACCGCTCCCAGACCGTCGAGCAGGAAGGCCGGCTTGAGGGAGACGACGGTGTCACCACCACTGAGGTGCGCGTCGATGGACTCGGAGGCCTGAGCCTGTTCCGATCCGATCGCCTCGAGGGTCACTCCGTCGATCGTGAAGGTGAAGCGCAGCGCAGCCTCTCGTTCGAGCACGAGGGAGACGCGCCGCACGGCCTCGATGAGTTCGGCCGTGTTGATCACCGCATAGTTGTCAACAGTCTCGGGAAACAGCCGCTTCACGGGCGGAAAATTGCCCTTGATCAACAGGGACGTCACGGTTTTCCGGTCCGCCCGGAACGCGATGAGTTCGCGATCGTCGGTGTTCGTGATCGCGACAGAGATCGTGCCGCTGTGGCCGAAGGTCTTGCCGATCTCCTGCAGGGTGCGCGCCGGCACAAGCGCCGTGAGCGTTTCCGTCGAGCCGGTGTCGCCGGAGTCCCAGTCGATGGCGCGTACGGCGACGCGATACCGGTCGGTCGCCACCATCGTGAGGCTGTTCTCTGATACCTCGAGCTGCACCCCGGTGATCACTGGAGTCACATCGTCGCGAGATGCCGCGACCGCGACCTGGGCAACCGCGGTGGCGAAAGCATCTGCCGGCAACAGCCCCGATTGTGCGGAAACTTGCGGCAGTGTGGGGTATTCCTCCACCGGCATGCTGAGAAGAGTGAATTTCGCCGGCCCGCAGGTGACCGAGATGCGACCTTGCTCGGTGGAGAACTGCACCGGAGCATTGGGGAGGCGGCTGGCGATGTCGGCGAGAAGACGCCCGGAGACCAGAATCTTGCCCTGTTCCTCGACCTCGGCGGCGATCTCCGTTTGGGCAGACACCTCGTAGTCGAACGACGACAGAGTGAGGCCGGTCTCTGTGGTCTCGATGAGAACGCCGCTGAGGATCGGCAGGGTTGTTCGCTGGGGCAGGAGTTTCACCGCAAAGGAGACGGCTTCACTGAAGACGTCGCGATTGACCTGGAACTTCATGGGCACCCCTTGCTATCGAACCTGCTATCGAATTGGCGCTCGCGGAGCGAGCGGTGATCCGGGAGGTTAATACTGGCACAGCCGGTTCTTGCGTCCGACCCAAGGGTTATCTTCTCCAAAATAATTGTCATTAAGGATTAACACTCTTAACCGCTGTGCGATCTGTGAATAACTCCGTCGATGGCTGTCGGAAGCGGGGAACTACAACGGTGTGAGTTGTGGGGAATATGTGGCATCTGACCGCGAATCGACGCTCCTGCCGAGGAGCCGGTCGAGGGACTTTCCACAGGGCGGGTTTTGATTGCACAGTGTTTATCGGCGTGTTCCACAGTTATCCACAGGTTATCCACACTGTGAGACTGGAACGTCTACCCTGCCGCCTAGATCGAGTTATAGCGGTGGTTCTGCTTGATGCGACTGGTGAGCTCGGTGACCTGGTTGTAGATCGAGCGACGCTCCTTCATGAGTTCGGTGATCTTCTTGTTGGCATACATCACGGTGGTGTGGTCGCGGTTGCCGAAGAGTTGGCCGATCTTGGGGAGAGACAGATTGGTCATCTCCCGGCAGAGGTACATCGCGATCTGTCGAGCGGTCGCCACCGCCTGGGACCGGGACGAGCCGTAGAGATCGTCGACCGTGAGTTTGAAGTACTCCGCGGTGTGGTTGATGATGTCGACCGGCGCGATGACATTGTCGTCGTCGAGGGTGATGAGGTCTTTCAGCACGGTCTGAACGAGCGCGAGGTCGACCGGTGTGCGGTTGAGGCTGGCGAACGCGGTGACCCGGATGAGGGTTCCCTCGAGCTCACGGATGTTGGACGAGACCTTCGTGGCCATGTACTCGAGGATCTCCGCGCTCACCTGTAACTTCTCGCTCTGGGCCTTCTTGCGGAGAATGGCGATGCGCGTCTCGAGGTCGGGTGCCTGCACATCCGTGATCAGTCCCCATTCGAATCGGGACCGCATGCGGTCCTCGAATCCGGTGAGCGCCTTCGGAGGCAGGTCGCTGGTGATGACAACCTGCTTGTTGTGATCGTGAAGAGTGTTGAAGGTGTGGAAGAAGGCTTCCTGCGTCTCCACTGCCCGCTGCAGAAACTGGATGTCATCGATGAGAAGGATGTCGATCTCGCGATAGCGCGACTGGAACACCGAGGCCCGGTTGTTGGCGATCGAGTTGATGAAGTCGTTGGTGAACTCCTCGGAACTCACATAGCGCACACGGATGCCCGGATAGAGGCTCTCTGCGTAGTGGCCGATCGCATGGAGGAGGTGGGTTTTACCCAGGCCGGAGTCGCCGTAGATGAAGAGGGGGTTGTACGCCTTCGCCGGCGCCTCGGCCACCGCGACTGCAGCGGCATGGGCGAATCGATTGGAGCCTCCGATGACGAAATTGTCGAAGTTGTACTTCGGATTGAGCCGCGAATCGGCTCGGCGTGTGCCGGAGGCGATCCCCTCGGTGGGGGGTGTCGGTGCCAGGGGCTGTTCGATGTAGGGCTGCTGCTGCTGTTCGAGCGCATCACTGGAGGGATGGCTGAGGGCATCGTGTGCGATCTCTGGGTTGACGACGATCGCGAAGTTGCTGACCGACTCTTCGCCATCGAGCCCATTGAGCGCGTCAAGGAGCGGGAGGCGGATGCGCTGCTCGAGCATTCCGCGGGTCAGATCGTTGGGCACCTCGAGATAGAGCGTCGCCGCCATGACACCCTTGGGTTCCACCAGGCTGAGGAAGCCCTGGAGCTGGGGGGTGATCCTGTCGTCGGAGCGCAGGGTGGTGAGTACGGATTTCCAGATCTCCTGGGTCGAATCCGTGATGTCACTCATTGTTTCCTCGCTGTAATCGGGCGTAGTTATGCACAGGGTTATCCACCGGGTGTGCAGTCCCACCACCTTAGTTCCGGTCGCATGTCGCTGCCACGCCGACTTTGTGGGAGTGTGGATAATGCGCGGGATGGCTCCAGAGTTTGACCGCAGCCGATTAAGACCGTATTTTTAATCAGTTGACTTCAGCCTGATGGCTAAACTTCACTCCCCTGGCTTCCTGGCTCCTACCGAGCTGGCCGTGCGGAGTTCTAACACGCGAGAGATCTAAATCATGAGCAAGAGAACCTTCCAGCCGAACAACCGGCGCCGCGCCAAGGTGCACGGATTCCGCCTCAGAATGCGCACCCGTGCCGGACGCGCCATCCTGGGCGCGCGTCGTCGCAAGGGACGCACCGAACTCTCCGCGTAGTCGAGCCCCCGTGTTGGCCAAAGCCAACCGGCTCGTCCGGGCTGACGATTATCGGCGCCTCGTGCGCCGAGGTCGGCGAGTGGCGACCCGTCATGCTCTGGTCTACATCCTCCGGGGCAATGACTCCTGCCCACCCCGGTTCGGTTTTATCGTCCCCAAAAACGTGGGAGTTGCGGTGAATCGCAACCTCGTGAGGCGGCGTCTCAAGGCACTGAGCTTCACCGCTCTTCCCCAACTTGCACCGGGTACCGAGATCGTGATTCGTGCATTGCCAGGCTCAGCGCAGGCTGGCTGGGATATTCTGCGTTCTGAGATCTCGGAGGTCGTGAGCGGAGGAGTGACACGAGCGTGAATTCCGTCGTGACATTCGTGCTCTTGCTCCCCCGCAATCTCAGCGTGCTGATCCTGCGGGTCTACCGGGCTGTGATCTCACCCCTGTATGGCGATGTGTGCCGGTATTACCCCTCCTGCTCCTCCTATGCGCTTCAGGCCATCCAGCAGTACGGCGTGGTTCGGGGAAGCTGGTTGGGTATTCGGCGGATTGCACGGTGTCACCCCTGGGCAGCCGGCGGCGTGGACGACGTGCCTCAGCGGGTGGAACAGAAATACGCGGTAACCCGCTTTGGTTTTGTTGTATCGATGGCCACGGAAAGGTGACCTAAACACATGGACATCATCGGCACGATTCTCTGGCCCATCAAATGGGTCGTAGAACTCATCCTCGTGGGCTTCCATGAGTTCTGGAGTTTCCTCGGTCTCGACCCAAATGCGGGTCTGACCTGGGTTTTGTCTATCGTGGGCCTAGTTCTCGTCATTCGGGCAGCGCTCATCCCGATCTTTGTGCGACAGATCAAAAGCCAGCGACGCATGCTCGAAGTGGCGCCGCAGCTCAAGAAGATCCAGGACAAGTACAAGGGCAAGAAAGACCAGTTCTCCCGCGAGGCGATGTCCCGCGAGACCATGGAGCTCTACAAGAAGACGGGCACCAACCCGCTGAGTTCCTGCCTTCCGCTGCTTCTGCAGATGCCGATCTTCTTCAGTCTGTTCTCGGTGCTCCATAATGCCCAGACCGGCGTGATCGGAGTCGGTCTGCTGAACAAGTCGCTGTCGAAGTCGTTCGGCTCGTCCTCTCTCTTCGACATCGCTCCCCTGCACCTCGCGATCAGCACCGCGGACGGCAACGTCGCTGTGATCGTGATCGCCATCATCATGATCGTGCTGATGACCGGATCGCAGTTCATCACCCAGCTGCAGATCATGTCGAAGAACCAGTCGGCCGAGATGAAGGCCAGCCCGATGTTCAAGCAGCAGCGCATCCTGCTGTACCTGCTCCCCCTGGTGTTCGCGTTCTCCGGCTACACCTTCCCCCTCGGAGTCATGTTCTATTGGCTCGTCTCCAACTTCTGGACGATGGGCCAGCAGTTCTTGGTGATCCGCAACATGCCGACACCCGGTAGCGAGGCCGCTCTCCAGCGCGAGTCGCGCATGGCGAAGAAGGCACAGCGCCGTGGATTCTCGATCATCGAGGACCAGCCGCTCGCAGTAGACGACATCAAGCTGAGTACCCAACGGGTACAGCCGGTGAACAAGAACCGTTCGAAGAAGACCGGCAACAAGAAGTAACCGCACGCCTGCCCCCCAGCCGTTCCAGAAAGAGACCTCCTTCATGTCAGAGACCATCCCCCAGCTCGCCGACGAGACGACAGCTTCCGCGGAGACCACCACTGCCGACGTCGCCCCGGAAGAGACCACTTCGGCCGAGACTGCAACTCCGGACTCGGCCGCCGCGCCCGAATCAGCCCGTTCGGTCACCCAGCTGGAGGAAGAGGGTGAGATCGCCGCGGACTATATCGAGGAACTGCTCGATATCACCGACCTCGACGGCGACATCGACATCGATGCCCGCGATGGCCGGGCATATCTCTCCGTGAACTCCAGCCAGGACAGCAACCTGCGCCTCCTCTCGAAGCCCGAGACCGTCAACGCTCTGCAGGAGCTCACCAGGATCGCCGTGCAGGCGAAGACCGGCGTCTTCTCGCGACTCATTCTCGATGTGGGTGGATCGCGCCAGACGCGCGAGGCCGAACTCTCCCAGCTGGTGGAGCGCGCCGCCGACCGGATCGAAGGCGGCGCTCAGTCCGCGGCCCTTCCTCCGATGTCTTCATACGAACGCAAGCTCGTGCACGACCTGGTCGCTGCCCGCGGCTTCGTTTCGCAGTCTGAGGGTGAAGGATCAGATCGCCACACCGTCATCACCCGCGCGTAGTTTCACGTGAAACATTCGGTCGTCGGGGGCTCCTGTGAGTGAAGAGGGCGCGAATGCTGCGCGGGATCTCGTGGCGCGGGCTGACAGGACCCGCGACGCCGCGTCCGGGGATCACGCACCTCGAGACGAGGTGGCGCCAGATATCACGGGGCCGGATTACCCAGCTTCACCTGTCGCGGTGGAGGCTGAGCCGGCTGCAGCAGAGGCTGTCTTCGGCTCACGGATAGAGCGTGCACGCCAATTCACGGCGGACCTTGCGGCCCGGGGTGAGGAACTCGGTCTGATCGGCCCACTGGAGATCCCTCGATTGTGGACCCGCCACATCCTGAACAGCGCTGTTCTCGCCCCGTTGATCAAGCCGGGGCGTGTGGGGGATATCGGGAGCGGCGCGGGACTGCCCGGTTTGGTTCTCGCCATTGCACGACCGGATGCGCAATTCATCCTGATCGAACCCATGGAGCGACGGGTCGACTGGCTTCGTCGCGAGGCCGACGCGCTGCAGCTCGACAACGTGGAGGTCGTTCGCGCCCGGGCGGAAGAGGCCAAACTCTCCCCTTGGTTGGATCAGGCCACCGCGCGCGCGGTGAGTGCGCTGTCCAAGCTCATCCCGTTGACCGTACCGCTCGTGAGATCCGGTGGGCAGTTACTCTTCCTCAAGGGTGCGAGTGTGGATGCCGAGGTCGAAGCGGCGGCCAAAGTGATCAAGCGCACCAGATTGACCGATGTCGAGGTGCTCACCTTGGGCGAGGGAGCCGAAGCCACGCGGGTCTTTCGGGCTACAGTTGATTGACCGTTCGGGGTGGTCGCTAAAGCCAGGCGGCCTCGATTTCCTCGGGGCAGCAGGGGCCTAAGCGCAGATCTCTTGCGCTCGCCGGTCCCCGGGGCTGAATCTCGCTTGTCCCACTAACTTCCCCATCACGATTTCGAGCATGACGAACGACCAGATCGAGAAGGTTTCACGTGAAACATCCGAATGACGAGGGAATCCGGTTCGACTACGCGGCTGAGATCTATGCGGCGATGCTGGGGGACACGTCGGATACCGAGGAAGCGGTTCAGTCGCGCGAGGGCGCCGCTCCCCGCGAAGAAGTAGCGAGTTCCGACGCTGAGGCAGCCTCCCCCGAGGACGAACAGGCCCCCGTCGCGGCAGTACCGACACCTTTTTCCCTGGGAGACACCCCCCTGGCGCGCGAGCTCTCCGAGATCACACGCCGCCGTCAGGCGCTGGCCGCTGAAGTTCTGCCCTTGCCGCCCAAAACGCGCGTTCTCACGGTTGCGAACCAGAAGGGCGGGGTCGGTAAGACGACGACGACGGTGAATCTCGCCGCTGCACTCGCCCGAAGCGGTGCTCGCGTGCTCGTCATCGATCTCGACCCCCAGGGAAACGCTTCCACCGCCCTCGGCATCGAACACCGATCGGAGACCGTGAGTGTCTACGAGGTGATCATCAATGATGAGCCCGTGGCCAACGTTGTGCAGAAGAGTCCCGACTTCGACACACTGTTCTGCGTGCCAGCCACCATCCACCTCGCCGGTGCGGAGATCGAACTCGTCTCCATGGTGGCGCGGGAACAGCGCCTGCGTACCGCAGTCGAGAAGTTCCTGGAGGAGAGCGACCAACCGTTCCACTACGTCTTCATCGATTGCCCGCCGTCACTCGGGCTGCTCACGATCAACGCTTTCGTGGCGGCACAGGAGGTGCTGATCCCCATCCAGTGCGAGTATTACGCTCTCGAGGGCCTCAGCCAGTTGCTGACGAATATCAAGCTCATCGAGCGCCATCTCAATCCGGTGCTCACCGTCTCGACGATCCTGCTCACGATGTTCGACGCGCGCACCAACCTCGCGAATCAGGTTGCACAGGACGTTCGGGATCATTTCCCGGACCAGGTGCTCGCGACACTCATCCCTCGTTCGGTGCGCATCTCCGAGGCACCGAGCTATGGTCAGACCGTGATCAGTTATGACGCCAATTCGCCCGGCTCCCTGTCTTATCTCGAGGCAGCCGCAGAAATCGCCCGAAGAGGAGCCCCCCAGTAATGGCCGCACCAAAGAGAACAGGACTAGGGCGCGGCATCGGCGCGCTCATTCCGAGCGATCTGGGCAGTCCCGCCCGTCCTGTCGATGTCTTCTTTCCTACTTCGCCCGCGGAGGCCGCGAGCATTCCCGAAGACGAACTCGTGAGCGTTCCGGGCGCGCGCCTGGCGAACCTCTCCCCGAACGACATAGTCCCGAACGCCGCGCAGCCGCGGACCACCTTTGTGCAGGAGGACCTGGACGAGCTGGTCGCCTCCATTCGTGAGGTGGGGGTGCTGCAGCCCATCGTGGTGCGCCCCATCGTGGACGCCGCTTCCGGCCAGCCGCAATACGAGCTCGTGATGGGCGAGCGCCGGTTGAGGGCCAGCAAGCTGCTGGGGCTCGACAGCATCCCGGCGGTCGTCAAGAACACCGCGGATGATGCGATGTTGCGGGACGCGTTGCTGGAGAACCTGCACCGCGCGAATCTCAATCCCTTGGAAGAGGCATCGGCCTACCAACAGCTCCTGGCAGACTTCGGCATCACCCAGGACGAGCTCGCGACCCGGATCGGCCGCTCACGCCCCCAGATCACCAACACCATCCGCCTTCTTCGACTGCCGACAGCGGTGCAGAATCGAGTGGCCGCCGGCGTGCTGAGCGCTGGCCATGCCCGTGCCATCCTCTCCGCGGGGGATGAGGCGACGATGGAGCGCCTCGCGGACAAGATCGTCAACGAAGACCTCTCGGTACGGGCCGCCGAAGCCGCGGCAGGCCAGCTCACCACGAAGCCCACGCGCACCAAGCCGAGCGCGGGACGACGCCAGGGTCACCTCGACGAGATCGCGGAGCGCCTGGGTGATCGCCTCAACACGCGGGTGAGAGTGAATCTCGGATCGAGCAAGGGCACCATCGTCATCGACTTCGCGACGGTGGCCGATCTCAACCGCATCCTCGCGGAACTCAACGAGCCCGGCTTCGGGTAAAAAGCTGATCAGAGGGGTTTTAGGTTACGATCCGGCGTCCGAGATGGCGGCCTCGGCGAGGGCCGAATAGACCCAGCCGATGTCGTGCCCGGCCGCTTCGAGGGCGAGCGGCAGCAGGGATGTCTCGGTGAGGCCGGGCAGCACGTTGGCCTCGAGGAACCAGGGGATACCCGCGGCGTCGACGATCAGGTCGATGCGGGAAATGTGCCGAAGACCCAGTGTGCGGTGCGCAAGCAAGGCTGCCGCCGCGGCGGTTTCCGAGACCTCCTCTGCCAACCTCGCGGGCGTGTAGAAGCGGGTCTCCCCGGCGTTGTACTTAGCCTCGAAGCTGTAGACGCCGGAGAGTGGCTGGATCTCGACGGCCGGAAGCGCCACCGGACCATCGCCGGTGTCGATGATGCTGATCGCGATCTCCGTGCCGACCACTCGATGCTCGACGATCGCGACATCACAGTAGGTGTAGGCATCCACCATCGCGCGCGGCAGGTCGTCCCGATTGTCGACGAGGGTGACGCCCTGCGCGGATCCACCCTGTGCCGGCTTCACGACGAGGGGAACGGGGAGGCCATCCGAGAGGCTATCGAGAACACTGGCGGCACCCAGCTCACGGAAGGCATCTCGGGAGAGGGCGATCGAGCGTGGCGTCCGAACGCCGGCTCGCGACACGAGCACCTTCGCGGTCGGCTTGTCCCAGGCGAGACGCGCGGAGTCTGAGGTGGAACCGACGTAGGGGATGCCGATGAAGTCCAGCAGGCCACGCAGGGCGCCATCCTCACCGCTTGCACCATGAAGGGCCGGCCAGACGACATCCGGGCGCGCCTGTGCGAGGAACGCCAGGAGCGAGGCGTCCGGATCGCGAAGGGTCACGCTGATGCCGTGCTCCTGGAGGCGGTCGGCGACCTGGCGACCACTGCGCAGAGACACATCCCGTTCGTGCGAGATTCCTCCGGCGAGAACGACGATGGATCGGGGCGTGACGGTGGCCATCAGCTATCCGATGTTCGAGGGTGGGCTTGCGATGCCCTGTTTCAAGGGGATCGTCGCCAGCGGTGAGGTCTGCGCGAAGGTGTTGAGCAGGTCGAGCTCCCCGTTGATCACGACCGAGAGGCGTCGGATGCCCTCACGGATGAATTCGGGGGTGGGATAGCAGAACGAGAGGCGGATGTTGTTGCGGCCACTACCGTCGGCATAGAAGGCGGTTCCCGGCGTGTAGGCGACGAGTTCCTTGACCGCGCGCGGCAGCATCGCCTTGGAATCCATGTGGTCTGGAAGGGTCACCCACACGTAGAACCCGCCGTTGGGCACCGTCCAGGACAGCTGGGGCAGGTATTCCGCGAGGGCGGCGAGCATAGCATCCCGGCGTTCGCGGTAGATCCCGCGGAAGGTGTTGATCTGCCCCTTCCAGTCGGCCGAGTCGAGGTATTCGGAGATCATGAGCTGACTGAACGAGCTTGGTGACAGCACCGCGGCCTCGTTGGCGAGGATGAGCTTCTCACGGATGGCGTGAGGGGCAAGGGCCCAACCCACCCGGAAGCCCGGCGCGAGTGTCTTGGAGAAGGTTCCGAGGTAGACGACGCCATCCTCATCGACCGAACGCATGGCCTGAGGAGGCGGGGAATCGAAATACAACAACCCATAGGGGTTGTCTTCGAGGACGAGGATCTCGTTCGCGCGGCAGATCTCCAGAATTTCGAGCCGGCGTTCCCAGGTGAGGGTGACTCCCGCCGGGTTGCTGAACGAGGGGATCGTGTAGAGGAACTTGATCGTCTTACCGGCGGCCTTCAGGCGGCTGATCGCCTGGCGGAGCGCTTCGGGAATGAGGCCGTGCTCATCCATCGGAACATGGTTGATATCGGCCTGGAACGAGTTGAAGACCACCATAGCGGTGACGTAACTCGGACCCTCCGCCAGCACGACATCTCCGGGATTGATGAAGAGCTTGGTGACGAGCTCGAGCGCGTGCTGGGACCCGGTCGTGACCACCACGTCGTCGACGCTCGCGCGGATGCCCTCGAGGGCCATGACCTCGAGGATCTGCTCCCGAAGGGTGGGGATGCCCTGCCCGGAGCTGTATTGCAGGGCCTGCGCGCCCTGGCTGGACATCATCCGCTCGAAGGCGCCCGCAACGAGTTCGGGTGGCAGCCCGGCAACGAAGGGCATGCCCCCGGCGAGGGAGACGACCTCTGGACGGGATGCCACGGCGAACAGCGCCCGCACCTCTGAGGCGCTGAGGCCCGCGGTGCGATCGGCGTAGCGGTCGTACCAGGGGTCGAGGTTCGTGCCGTCGTTTGTTCCGTCGTGAGTCATGTGGTTCCGCGTCGATCGGTGGGGTGAAGATCCAAGAATAGTGCGGGGATATGAAAAGGCCCGTCCACCCTGCGGTGAACGGGCCGGTAACCAGCTAGGCGGTTACATCAGAGGACTGCGGCGTGAGCCACTGTGCTACTTGAGCCACTCCGCAAAGTCGGCCTCGAGCGCGGGCTTGGGCTTTGCGCCGATAACGCTCTTGACGACTTCGCCACCCTTGAAGAGCTTCATGGCCGGAATCGAGGTGATCTGGTACTTCGCAGCGATCTCCATGTTGTCGTCGACGTTCACCTTGACGAGCTCGATCTTGTCGGAGTGCTCGGCGGCGATCTGGTCGAGAATCGGGCTGACAGCGCGACACGGGCCGCACCATTCGGCCCAGAAATCCACGAGCACGAGCTTGTCGGAGTCGAGAACGTCGGCCTGGAAGCTGGCGTCGGTCACATCTTTGGCGGTTGACATTGATTTCTCTCTTTCGATGGAGGGTGGCCGTCAGGCCGATACTGTTGCGGGCTCGGCGTCAGCGGTCGCTTTCGCCAGCAGGTCTTTTGTGAGGGACGCCAGGTAGTGCTCGGCGTCGAGGGCGGCGACCGTTCCGGAACCGGCGGCGGTGACAGCCTGTCGGTAGGTGGGGTCCAGCACGTCTCCCGCGGCGAACACCCCGGGGAGATTGGTGCGAGAGCTGCGACCCTCGACCGCGATGGTGCCGTCGGCGGTGAAGTCGAGCATGCCGTGCACGAGGTGCGTGCGCGGGTCGGCACCGATCGCAATGAACAATCCGCTCAGGTCGAGAGTCGTCTCGGAGCCATCCACCGTGTTGCGGAGGCCGACACCGGTCACCGCACCGTCGCCGTAGATGTGCTCGACGGTCTGGTTGAAGAGGAACTCGATCTTGGGGTTCTCGAACGAGCGGTCCTGCATCGTCTTGGAGGCTCGAAGCGAATCGCTGCGGTGGATCACGTAGACCTTGTCGGCGAACTTCGTGAGGAAGTTGGCCTCCTCCATCGCGGAGTCCCCGCCGCCCACGACGGCGATGGTCTTCTTGCGGAAGAAGAACCCGTCACACGTGGCACACCACGAGACGCCATGGCCACTGAGACGCTCTTCGTCGTCGAGGCCGAGCTTGCGGTAGGCGGAACCCGTGGCGAAGATCACCGAGAGCGCCTCGTGGACGTCGCCATTGCCGAGGGTCACGGTCTTCACATCACCGCTCAGGTCGAGGGATGTCACGTCGTCGAGCACGATCTCTGTGCCGAATCGCTCTGCTTGCGCTTGGAACGCGGCCATGAGATCCGGTCCCATGATGCCCTCGGGGAAGCCCGGGTAGTTCTCGACCTCTGTCGTCTTCATGAGCTCGCCACCGGCCTCGACCGAGCTCGCAATGAGCAGGGGTCGAAGGTTGGCACGGGCGGCATAGATCGCAGCGGTGTAGCCGGCAGGACCGGAGCCGATGATGATGGTCTGGCGCAACGAAAACAACTCCTTGGATCGCGTGGATTCGGTCTGTGCCCGTCCCACTGCGGTGTACAACACATCCTATTCGCACGATATTCCGCGAACCCGGGCGGTGGGCGACCGTCTACCGAGCGCGTCGGAAGCGAGCAGTCAGGGTGCCGGTGACGGCGGAGAGTTCCGGGTTGCGCAGCACGGTGAGCAGGCCGAGGTAGACGACTGCCATGATCCCTCCGGTGACCAGGATGGCGAGGATCGCGGAGAGCCGTGACTCGAGCGCGAAGCCGCCGGCGGTGAATCCCCCGAGCAGGGCGAGCACCCCGACACCGACGAGCCCGGCGGCGAGCGAGAGCACCAGATACTGCACGTAGCGCCGAAGCACGAGTCGGCCGTCCATACCGCCGATCCGTCCGCGCACCACGGCGATCGCGACGACGGCCTGCGCGCTACCGGCTATGGAGGTTACGGTGGCGATCCCTACCCCGATGAAGGCGGGCGGCAGCAGCAGGCAGAGCAGGGCGCCGACGATGAAGATCCCGGATTGGATGCATTGCAACAGGAAGGGCGTGCGCGTGTCGCCGAGTGCGTAGAACACCCGCTGGATCACGAACAGCATGCTGAACAGGATGAGGCCGGGCAGATAGGCGAGGATCACCGCGCTCATGGCCTGCATGTTCGCGAACTTCTCCTCGTAGACGCGCGCAAAGGGCATCGATACGACCGAGAGCGCGACGGCGGAGAAGACGATGAGCAGGCCGATGCTGCGAAGGGACGAGGACAGATCCGATCTCACGGCGGGCAGGTCCCCGTTGGTGGCGTGCCCGCTCATCCGGGTGAAGTAGGCCGTCGCGATCGACACTGCGACCACCGAGTGCGGCAGCATGAAGATCAGCCAGGAGTTGGCGAGGGCCGCGACGCCCGCGGTGGTCGATTGCGTCGCCACTCTCGACTGGAACACCCCGGCGATTTGCGTGATCAGCACCATGCCGAAAAGCCAGCCGGCAGCCCGGCCGGTGGCTCCGAGGCCGACTCCCCGCCAGCGAAAGTCCGGCACGAACCGGAGGCCGGCCCGCCTCCAGAAGAGAAAGAGCACGAGCGCCTGGGCCGCGACCCCGAGGGTGGTCGTTCCACCTAGGAGGATGATGCGTGCCGGCGTCCACACGTCGACGCTGGAGTTGTCTGCCGCGGTGCCGAACGACACCATGAAGACGACGAGCCCGGCGATCGCGACGACGTTGTTGAGCACCGGAGCCCAGGTGAAGGGGCCGAAGATGCGGCGGGCGTTCAGTACCTCGCTGAGCAGGCTGTACAGGGCATAGAAGAAGATCTGCGGGAGGCACCAATAGGCGAGCACGGTGGCAAGGGTGATCGCCTGGGCGCTGAAGCCGGCCTGCCCCGCCGGAGCCTGTGACGTGTAGAGCCGCACGAGCGCCGGCGCGGCGAGAGTCGCAGCGGTGGTGACGATGGCGAAAACGACGATCCCGAGAGTGACGACCCGGTTGATGAACTGCTGGCCGCCGTCTTTGTGGAGCCCCGCCTTCACGATCTGGGGGACGAGCACCGCACTGAGGACGCCCCCGGCAACGAGGGCGTAGATGTTGTTGGGCAGCTGGTTCGCGATGCCGAACGCATTGCCGCTTGCACTCGCGACCTGCCCGATGGCGGCGGCGAGCACCGCACCTCTCGCGAAGCCGAGCACCCGGGAAACTACCGTGCCCGCGGCGAGGATCGCGCTCGCGCGCCCCATGCCATCGGATGTCGCTGCGCTCGTGCCTGCGGTCGTCATGGGGCTGTCGGGGTCTCGTCGGCCGAACTGGCGTTGGTCTGATCAGCATTGGTCTGATCGGCGTCGGCCGGGGCATCCTTGGCCCTTTTCGCCTTTCGACGCTTGGCGATGGTGCGGTAGATGCCGAATCCGAACACGCCGAGGACGAGCGCAGCCACGACGGCGGTGAAGGCGGTCTCCCACTGGGCTTGCACGTCGACGTCGATGGCGGTGGGGGCGGTGACCTGCACGTTGGTGGCGCTCGACAGGGAGACGGTGAGCGTGACCGGTCCGTTGGCGTTCGAGGTGACCGGGACTGTCGTCTTCGCCTGCGACTGCGCCTCGACGACGAGTTCGACGCGGTCGTTGTCGATGGTGATGATGTTCGAGGGCGACCGCACTGTCACGTAGACGGTGACGGGCCAGGGGAGATCGTTTGTCACCGTTATCGGCAGCGGGCTGTTTCGGGAGGTGAAGACCGTTGCGCTGCTTCGCGCGATCGTGACCGATTTCGTGACGAAGCGATCCGACTTGGCGAGGTACTTCTTCGTCTCCGCCGCCCAGGCATCATCGCCGGTCCAGGAGTTCGAGAGCAGCGCGAGCAGGCCGAGTCGGCGCTCGCCGGTGATCTGGGTGGGGTCGTTGACCACCGAGGCGAAGCTTCCCGCAGCGGCCTCAGCGGCGAGCAGCTTGGTCACCGTGGCGATCCGGTCGGCGGACTCCGGTCTCGGCACGAGCGTTGCGGTGGCCGGCAGCACGGCGGAACCGCTCGCGAAGGCGGAATCCACCTCGGAGAGTGACGCGGATGACGCCCACGGGAGCGCTGCGAGTGCCGTCAGAGTCTGTGTCAGACGCACATCCGCTCCGGGCCGCGAGCGGTCGAAAGTCGCGAGGAGTGTGCGCGCCGCTGCGGGCCGTTCGAGCGAGATGACGGCGATAGCGCTCGACAGGTCCGACATCGCCTTCGACCAGAGCGCAGGGGTCGGTGCCTCGGCGGCCGCATCGAGATAGGCCGAGAGGCCGTCATCCGTCACAAGAGTCTGGTGCTTGCCGACGAGCGCCGCGGAGCTCGGCGTGTAGTCGAGATCGCCGTAACCGACATTGCCGGAACCAAGGATCGTCGTCGTGAGCCCCCCCGTTTCGAAGCCGTCGAGGTCCGCTTCGACGACGCTTCCGCTCGCCGGCCAGGCCACTGCCGGGAGGCTGTATTCGAAGGCCTGCAACGACACCGGGTCTGGCAGCACCTCGGCTGTTCCGCCGGTGGTGGCTGCGGTCGGGACCGGGTTCGGGGTGGTGGTCGGGGTGGCCGTCGGCGTGGCACTGGGGATGCCGGGGAACTGTGCCGGGTCGACCGGAAAGCTCGTCGGAACGAGAACGCGAGTCGCCTTCGCCTGGCTTGCCGCGGCCAGATCGGAGTCGGCATAGGTCAGCGGAAACGTGTCGTTCGTCGCCGATTCGAGGCGCTGGAGCCAGGCTTCCGCGGAGGGTGGCGTGGAGTTGCCGAGGATGCGGATGGACGCGAGGATGCGCGGGTCGATTCCGATAGCGATCCCGGGCTGGTCGAAGACCGCATCGAGCTGCCGGGCGAGGACACCACCGTCTGAGGTGTATCCGGCCAGCAGGTCGATGGGGATGAGGCCATCGGCGCTCTGCGGCACGGTGAGCGGCAGCACCAGGCCGAGCCGGGTCGGCTGCACGCCCGTTCCCGGGTTCCAGACGATGCTGCTTCGGGCCTGACCGACCTCCGAACCGCCTCCGGAGATCCGGATGGCGAGGGTGCGCGATCCCCAGACCGAGGCCTGAGAGCCGAAATCGATGGATGCGGCCGGCACGGTGAATTGCATCGGCACGGTGCGTCCGGCCGGCACTTCCGGTGTGGGGGCGGAGAGCACCTCGGTGCCGAGGGAATCGTCGGCAGAGGTGGACGCCGGCGCCAGCCAGCTCGACAGGTCAGCGCGCGAGCGCACGGCCGATCGATTGAGCACGATGCTGGCTGTGCCGGCCGGGATGGCCTTCGCCGTGGGGTTGGCGACAGTGCCGCTGATCACGAGATCCTGTCCGGGGCCGAGAGCGCCGTTCGCCCCCGGCGCGAAGGTGAGCAAGGGCTTCACATCTTCCGCTGCCTGCACTGCCGCCGGGCCGGCGGCGACACCGGGTGCGCCGACGGGCGCGATGAGGGCGCCGATGGCGAGAGCCACCGCGAACAGGGATGTGAAGAGTCTCATAGCGAAGGGGAACGGCTGGGCCAGTGCCCCGGCCGTCCTCCAGTGATTCTAGGGTCTCGACTCTTGGTGGGGCCTGAGGTGGGACCGCGGTGCGCGAGCGTGGTCGCCGGTAGTCTGGGGGGCATGGAGAGCGTCGCTTCGGCAATTCAGCGACTGTCGGACCTCGCGTCCACTCCTCACATCTCGCGGCTTTCGGCGGCTTTCGCCGCTGCCGGATTCGAGCTCGCCCTCGTCGGCGGACCGGTGCGCGACGCGTTCCTCGACCGCGCGCTCACCGACCTCGACTTCACCACCGATGCTCGCCCCGACGACATCCTCGCGATCGTGAAGCCGATCTCGGATGCCCACTGGGACATCGGACGGGCCTTCGGCACCATCGGAGCCCGTATCGACGGTCACACGGTGGAGATCACGACCTACCGGTCCGACGCCTATGACGGGGAGACCCGCAAACCGAAGGTCGAGTTCGGCGACTCCCTCGAGGCCGACCTCGTGCGGCGCGACTTCACCGTCAACGCGATGGCGCTGCGGCTGCCCGAGCGTGTGCTCGTGGATCCCTCCGGCGGGCTCGAAGACCTCGTCGCGAAGCGTCTCACCACTCCGGGCGCCCCCGAGGATTCCTTCGGTGACGATCCGCTGCGGATGATGCGGGCCGCACGGTTCACCTCGCAGCTCGGCTTCACCGTGGCGGAGCCGACCGCGCGCGCTCTCCACGCCCTTGCGGACCGCATCACGATGATCTCGGTGGAACGGGTGAGTGACGAACTCGGCAAGCTGCTGCGCTCGCACAATCCCCGGCCGGGTCTCCAGCTGCTGGTCGATTCCGGTATCGCGGCCCTCGTGTTGCCGGAGGTGCCCGCGCTCAAGCTGCAGATCGACGAGCACTTCCACCACAAGGACGTCTACGAGCACAGCCTCACCGTGCTCGACCAGGCGATCGAGCTCGAGGAGTCGCGCCATCCGGGAACCGAGCCCGACCTCGTGCTCCGTCTTGCGGCGCTGCTGCACGACATCGGAAAACCGGCGACCAAACGCACGGAGGGCGACGGAGTCGTCACCTTCCACCACCACGATGTCGTCGGGGCCAAGCTCGCCAAGAAACGCCTCAAAGAGCTGCGCTACGACAACGACACGATCACCGCGGTCGCCAGGCTCATCGAGCTGCACCTGCGGTTCTTCGGCTATACCGAGGGAGCCTGGAGCGACTCGGCGGTGCGGCGGTATGTTCGGGACGCCGGTCCGCTGCTCGAGCGGCTCCACATCCTGACCCGCGCCGACGTCACGACCCGCAACCGGCGCAAGTCCGACCACCTCTCCTTCGCCTACGACGATCTCGAACAGCGGATCGCGGTGCTCGGGGAGGAAGAGGAGCTCGCGGCGATGCGCCCCGACCTCGACGGCGAGCAGATCATGGACATCCTCGGGCTCACGCCGGGCCGCGAGGTCGGCGAGGCCTACCGCTTCCTGCTCGAACTGCGCCTCGAAGAGGGCAGCCTCGGAGCGGATGCCGCCACCGAGCGCCTGCGAGCCTGGTGGAGCACCCGCCCCTGAGCTCGCCGGCCTGCCGTATTTCCCGCTGGTCGAGGAGGGCGCCTAGCGCCCGTGTCGAGAACCGTCCTGGTCTCGTGACCGGCCCCACAGCGGATGCCTCGGGCAACACGCCGTCGAATCCCGCCGGCGCGCCGACCCTCTCGCAGGATCTCCGCTCTCAGACGGGGTCGTGACGCTGCTGGTCGAGGAGGGCGCCCAGCGCCCGTGGCGAGACCCTCCTCGTTCTCATGCTGGGCGAAGACTCAGGCGTGGTCGCGGATGAACTGCTCGAGCAGTTCGCGCGCCACCGGGTCGGCGTACTGCTTCGCCGGGCTCTTCATGAAGTAGGCGGATGCTGCCTCGACGGGACCGCCCAGCCCGGCATCCAGCGCGATCTTCGCAGCGCGGATGGCGTCGATCACGACCCCGGCGGAGTTGGGCGAGTCCCACACCTCCAGCTTGTATTCGAGCGAGGTGGGGGCATTACCGAAGCCGTGGCCCTCGAGTCGGACGAAGGCGAGCTTGCGGTCATCGAGCCACGGGATGTGGTCGCTCGGGCCGATGTGCACGTCGCGGGAGTTGAGCAGCGCCTCGATGTTGCTGGTGACCGACTGGGTCTTCGAGATCTTCTTCGACTCGAGCCGCCGACGTTCGAGCATGTTCTTGAAGTCCATGTTGCCGCCGACGTTGAGCTGGTAGGTGCGGTCGAGCACGAGGCCCCGCTCCTCGAACAGCCGGGCGAGCACGCGGTGGGTGATCGTTGCGCCGAGCTGGCTCTTGATGTCGTCCCCGACGATCGGGACGCCGGCGTCCACGAACTTCTGGGCCCACACCGGATCGCTGGCGATGAAGACCGGCAGTGCGTTGACAAAGGCGACACCGGCATCCAGCGCGGCCTGGGCATAGAACTTCGCGCCCTCCTCCGATCCGACCGGCAGATAGCAGACCAACACCTCGGCACCGGAGTCGCGCAGGGCCTGCGCGACATCGACCGCGGGTGCGGAAGACTCCTCGACCAGCTCACGGTAATACTCCCCGAGACCATCGAGGGTCGGTCCGCGCTGCACGAGCACGCCGGTGTTCGCGACCTCGGCGAAGCGAAGCGTGTTGTTCTGGCTCGCCCACATCGCGTCCGCGATGTCCAGGCCCACCTTCGCGGCATCCACATCGAAAGCCGCGACGAAGGAGATGTCGCCGATCGCATACCCGCCGAAACGCGTGTGCATGAGGCCCGGAACGACCTGGGTCTCATCCGCGTCCGCATAGAACGTGACGCCCTGGATGAGCGAGTTGGCGCAGTTTCCGACACCGGCGATGGCAACTTTCAGGGACATGCGTGTAGAGCTCCTTGATAGATAGTGATCCGACTGACTACACTAGGCAGGTTGTCTGCGAGCATTTCGCATTCGGACAACGATGCCAAAACCCTCCTGTCACAGATCGTCTGTGGCCGTTCTAGTCCAAAGGAGGTGGGTTAGTTATGCATCAGTACGAACTAATGGTAATTCTCGATCCAGAGATCGATGAGCGCACCGTGGCTCCGAGCCTCGATAAGTTCCTCAACGTCATCCGCAATGATGGTGGTTCGATCGACAAGGTCGACGTCTGGGGACGTCGTCGCCTGGCTTACGAGATCAACAAGAAGACCGAAGGCATTTATGCCGTCGTCGCCCTCACCGCGAATCCCGACGCCACCGTCGAGCTCGACCGCCAGCTGAAGCTCAGCGAAGCGGTCATGCGCACCAAGGTGCTCCGCGCCGAGGAAGCAATCGCCCAGGTCGCCGAGGCAGCGAAGCTCTCCGCAGAGAAGGCCGCCCGCAAGGCAGCTGCCCCCGCGAAGGCTGGAGCCGCCGCAGGAACCGCGACGAAGGCGGCGGATGTCGCATCCGCTCCCGCGACGAGCGCAACGCCTGCCGCTCCGGCTGCAGCCGAGGCTCCCGCAGTCGAGTCCGCGAGCGCGGAGTAGCCAATGGCCGGCGAAACCGTAATCACCGTGGTGGGCAACCTCACGAGCGACCCGGAGCTGCGCTACACGCAGAACGGGTTGGCGGTTGCCAACTTCACCATCGCATCCACCCCGCGCACCCTTGATCGGGGCAGCAACGAGTGGAAAGACGGCGAAGCACTCTTCCTTCGGGCGAGCGTCTGGCGCGAGTATGCCGAGCAGGTGGCCGGATCCCTCACCAAGGGCTCCCGCGTCATCGCGATCGGTCGACTCAAGCAGCGCTCCTACGAGACCAAAGAGGGCGAGAAGCGCACCAGTATCGAGCTGGAGATCGACGAGATCGGTCCGAGCCTCCGCTATGCGACCGCACAGGTCACCCGCACCTCCCGTGAGGGCGGCGGCGGCAATGGCGGTGCACCTCGGGTCAGCCAGGGCGCCAACGAGCCGTGGGCGGCATCCGCTCCCGCCTCGGCGTCATCGGCGAGTGCTGCAGGCGGAGACGTCTGGAACACCCCGGGCAGCTACAACGACGAGACCCCCTTCTAGGTCTCACCATTCACGGTCTCGACAGCGTCGCTGAAGCGATCTGCTCGACCAACACTTACTGAAAGCAGGAAACCATGGCTGGAAAGAGCAGCGGCGATCGCCGCAAGCCCCTCCGCACACTCAAGGGCGGCAAGAACGCCGCCCCGGCGAAGTCCATTCGCGTCGGTGTCATCGACTACAAGGACATCGCAACCCTCCGCAAGTTCATCTCGGAGCGTGGAAAGATCCGCGCCCGTCGTATCACCGGTGTCTCCGTGCAGGAACAGCGCCTCATCGCCCGTGCGGTCAAGAACGCACGCGAGATGGCACTGCTCCCCTACGCCGGCTCAGGCCGTTAGGAGCAACGGAAATGTCTAAATTGATTCTCACGCACGAGGTCACCGGTCTCGGTGCCCCCGGAGACGTCGTCGACGTCAAGACCGGCTACGGCCGCAACTTCCTCATCCCCCAGGGCTTCGCTGTCGCGTGGACCCGGGGCGGCGAGAAGCAGGTCGAATCGATCAAGGCTGCCCGCGTCGCACGCGAGCACGCCACGATCGAAGAGGCGCAGGACCTCAAGGCGAAGCTCGAAGCCACCACCGTCAAGCTGACTGTCAAGGCCGGCGAGGGCGGACGCCTGTTCGGTTCGGTGAAGACGACGGATGTCGCCGAAGCCGTCGCCGCCGCCGGACTCGGTGCTGTAGACAAGCGCAAGATCGAGATCTCGTCTCCGATCAAGGCCACCGGCCAGCACGAGGCCACCGTGCGTCTTCGTGACGACCTCGTTGCCACGATCACGCTCACGGTCGTCGCCGCGAAGTAACAGAAATACCGCTTCTCCGAGAGGGGGTAGCAGGAGGCTTTCGCCTCCCGCTACCCCCTCTTTGCGTGTCAATTCATTGACGGATTCACCGCCCTGACCAGCCCTTTGTACACAACCCCTCAGCTGCGGACCCCAACCCTCAACCCTCACTCTAGACATGTTTCTACACATCAGTGGAATTCATTGAAATGCCTGTTCAAGGGCCTATTTTTGATCAAAAACCCATAGTTATGCACAGATAAGTGCACAGGTTGTTCACACGACTCGCGGCGTTTCGCGCAATCTACTAACACTTTTATCCACAGGCTGGACTTGCGTCGTCGGATGCGAGCTTGCTGAGCATGCAAGGCATCCCTAGTGTGTAGCAGTGCCTCCCGCGAGATCGGGTCGCCTGCGACTCCCGGGGGTGGATGTCGGGAGCTTTCGGTACAACTGGAAGCGGCACAACTGCACCATCAACACGCACGAAGAGAGAGTGGGCGAGCCATGTCGATAGCCCACCTGGGTCTCGCACCGAGCCAGGGTGACGGATCCGTCCGCGACTTCGGCCAGCGCGAATCCGCGCAGCGCGCTTCCGAGCGTATGCCGCCCTACGACCTCCTCGCCGAACAGAGCGCCATCGGCGGCATGCTGTTGAGCAAGGATGCGGTGGCCGACGTCATCGAGTCGGTTCGAGCGGTCGATTTCTACATCCCCAAGCACGAGATCATCTTCGACGCCATCCTCTCGCTCTACGCGCACGGTGAACCGACCGATGTGATCGCCGTCACCGATGAGCTCACCAAGACCGGTGAGTTGATCCGGGCCGGAGGGGCGGAGTACCTCCACACGCTCACCGGAATCGTGCCGACCGCCGCGAACGCGGGGTTCTACTCCACGATCGTCGCCGAGAAGGCAGTGCTGCGCCGCCTGGTCGAGGCGGGCACCCGCATCGTCCAGATGGGCTACGCCAGCGAAGGAGAGGTCGTCGACCTCGTCAACAATGCGCAGGCGGAGATCTACGGCGTCATGGGCGGAGTCGAGGCCGAGGACTTCGTGCCGCTCACCGTCGCCGTGACCACGGCCATCGACGAGATCGAGGCCGCCCGCGGTCGCGACGGCTCGATGACGGGTGTGCCCACCGGGTTCGCCGAACTCGACGAGCTCACGAACGGCCTGCACGGCGGGCAACTGATCATCGTCGCTGCCCGCCCGGCCCTCGGAAAGTCGACTCTCGCGCTCGACTTCGCGCGCGCAGCATCCATCAAGCACGACATGCCGTCGATCTTCTTCTCTCTGGAAATGGGGCGGTCAGAGATCGCGATGCGATTGCTGTCGGCGGAGGCCGCCGTGCCGCTGCAGAGCATGCGCAAGGGCACGCTGCACACCGAGGACTGGACCAAGATCGCCTCGACCCGCGGGCAGATCAACGATGCCCCGCTCTACATCGACGACAGTCCCAACATGACCCTGGTCGAGATCCGAGCGAAGTGCCGCCGGCTCAAGCAGAAGGTCGGCCTCAAGATGGTGATCATCGACTACCTGCAGCTCATGACGTCGGGCAAGAAGGTCGAGTCCCGCCAGCAGGAGGTGAGCGAGTTCTCCCGCGCGCTCAAGCTGCTCGCGAAAGAGCTGCAGGTTCCGGTGATCGCCCTGTCGCAGCTCAACCGTGGCCCGGAACAGCGTTCCGACAAGATGCCAGCCCTCTCCGACCTTCGTGAATCCGGTTCACTCGAGCAGGATGCCGACATGGTGATCCTCCTTCACCGCGACAGCGCCTACGAGAAGGAGAGCACCCGCCCGGGCGAGGCCGACCTCATCGTGGCCAAGCACCGCAACGGTCCGACCAAGACGATCACGGTGGCGTTCCAGGGCCACTTCTCGCGCTTCCAGGACATGGCCCCGGCCTAGCCCCCTCTCGTGCGCTGGGTCGTGCCGCCGGGCCGGACCCCGGGGTTGCTCACGGGCAGCGAAGCGTAAACTGTGCTCGGTCGTCCACCGGGCGGCTGTCGCCGCGGGCGACCGGGCAGGCAAGAGAGGGTTGGTCGTGGCACTCACCCCCTCGTCAGGCTCTCGCCCGGCACTCTCGGGTGCGGATGCCGCTCAGCGGGCCGCCTACTGGCCGATGCCGATCGCCCGTGCGGTGCCCGCCGCCGCACTCGCCATCGTGATCACCTTCTCGGCCGACCATTCGGCGCAATTCGGGCTCACCGCCTTCGGCGTCTACGGCGTCGCCGCGGGGCTCGTGCTCGGCGTCGTGGCCTGGCTGCGCCTCGCCGACGCGCGTGTGCGCCCCTACTTCCTCACCCAGGCCGCGGTCACCCTCATCGCGGGAATCGTCGCCCTGTCGGTGCGAGCCGGTCATACGAGTGCCAGCGAGGTGCGGTTCCTCTTCCTCCTGCTCACGATCTTCGCCGCCGTTACCGGGTTCCTCGAGCTGTACAGCGGGATTCGCAGCAGGCGGCGTTTCGTGGCATCCGGCGACTGGATCGCCGTGGGTGCCCTCACTGTGCTCGCCGCCCTCGCCTTCCTGCTGATTCCGCCGGACTACCGGCAGAACTACAGCGGACCCGACCATGTGAAGCGCGTGCTCGATGCATCCGTCGTCGCGGTCGGGGCGTTCGGAGCCTGGGCGGCCATCACCACGGTGTTCCTGGTCATCGCCGGGCTCTCCGCCAAATGGGGAACCCAGGCCGTCGCGCCCCCGCAGGGCGTGGAATCCTCCGCACCGGCCGCAGCCGAATCCGTGCACCAAGCAGAGAGCGAGAACCGAGCGTGACCGCTCAGAACAGCAACCGCCCGAGCCGGCGCGATCGCCTCCGGCCCTTCGAGTACGTCGTCATGGCTGCCGTCGTGGCCGCATTCATCGCCTTCGTGGTCGTGTTCAGCACCCGCGAAGTGACCCTGGCCCTCGTGTTCGGGGGCATCACCTTCATCGTCTCACTCGTCGTGATCGCGATGCTGGCTCTCGCGGTGAAGCCCGACGACGCCGAGAAGATCGACCTCACCGAGCAGGACCACCAGTCGGACGGCGGCCACTAGGCTCGTCCCTCCCGAGTCCAGACGGTGGCGCTGGCTACGCCTTCGCGGCGTAGTCGACCAGGTCGCTGGCGAGTCCGGCGTACCCGGCCGGAGTCAGTGCCACCAGCCGTGCTTTCGCCTCGTCGCCGATATCCAGAGCCTGCACGAAGGCCACGAGTTCCGCCTGGCCGACGCGTCGACCTCGCGTGAGCTCCTTCAGCAGCGCGTAGGGGTCGGCGATCGAGCTTCTGCCGGCCGTGACCTCCGCACGGATCACGGTCTGGATGGCCTCTCCGAGCACCTCCCAGTTGCCATCGAGGTCTTCGGCGAGCCGGGCGGTGTTGACGGCGATCTCGCCGAGCCCGCGCTGGATGTTGTCGAGCGCCAGAACGGAGTGTCCGAGGGCGACCCCGATGTTGCGCTGGGTGGTGGAGTCGGTGAGGTCGCGCTGCAGCCGGGAGGTGACGAGAGTCGCGGCGAGAGAGTCGAGGAGTGCGCTCGACAGCTCGAGGTTGGCCTCGGCGTTCTCGAAGCGGATCGGGTTGATCTTGTGCGGCATCGTGGATGACCCGGTGGTGCCGGCTTGGGGGATCTGGGTGAAGTAGCCCATCGAGATGTAGGTCCAGATATCGGTGCAGAGGTTGTGCAGCACGCGGTTGGCATGGCTGATGCGCTGGTAGAGCTCCGCCTGCCAGTCGTGCGGCTCGATCTGGGTGGTGAGCGGATTCCAGTCCAGCCCGAGCGAGGTCACGAACTCACGCGAGATGGCCGGCCAGTCCCGGCTCGGGTCGGCCGCGACATGCGCGGCGAAGGTGCCGGTGGCGCCGCTGAACTTGCCGAGGTATTCCACCGCTTCGATCTGAGCCAGGATGCGACGCAGCCGGCCCACGAACACGGCGAACTCCTTGCCGACGGTCGTCGGCGTCGCGGGCTGGCCGTGCGTGTGGGCGAGCATCGCATCCGCCCGGTGGTCGACGGACCTCGAATACAGGGCATCGATCACGCCGGTGATCTTCGGCATCCATACCTCGGTGACAGCGGCACGGATGGTGAGTGCGTAGGAGAGGTTGTTGATGTCTTCGCTTGTGCACGCGAAGTGTGTCAGCTCCGCGACATCCGTGAGCCCGAGGTCGATGAGGCGCTTGCGCACGTAGTACTCGACGGCCTTGACGTCGTGCCGGGTCGTGGCCTCGAGGGTGGCGAGTTCGTCGATATCGGACTGGCCGAAGTCGGCAACGAGAGCGCGGAGGGAGCGCGCCTGCTCGGAGTCGAGACGGTGGGATCCGAACATCTCGTTGTCGGTGAGGTAGAGCAGCCACTCGACCTCCACGTGCACGCGCGCCCGGTTGAGCCCGGCCTCGGAGAGGTGTTCGCCGAGACCGGTGACCGCCGCGCGATAGCGGCCATCGAGGGGGCTGAGTGGTTGTTCGGGAAGCGGAGTCATGAGGGTACCCGTCGTATTCCTGGTTCGATTTGGCGGAACAGGGCCGCGCTGGCTTTTTCGATCATGCCGAGCACGCCGTCGAACATGGCGGCATCGGAGTAGTAGGGGTCGGGCACATCCACCTGCGCGGCCTGTTCGCTGTCGAAGCTCAACAGCATCTGCACCTTGCCACGGTCCTGCTCGGTGTTCGCCCAGGCGCGGAGGATGCGCTCCTGGCTGCGGTCGAAGACCACGACGAGGTCGAGATTGTCGAACCATTCCGGGTCGAACTGCTTCGCGCGGTGACGAGAGCCGTCGTAGCCATGGGCGCTGAGCGCCGAAGTCGTGCGGGAATCCGATGGTTCGCCCACGTGCCAGTCACCGGTGCCGGCAGAGATCACCGTGATCGCACCCTCGTAGCCGGCCTTCTTCACGAGCTCTCGAAAGACCGTTTCGGCCATGGGAGAGCGGCAGATGTTGCCGGTGCAGACGAAACAGATGCGGAAGAGCGCCGACTCATCGAGGGTGCGGTCGAAACTCATGCGCCCATTCTCCCGCACATCGCGGTAGCCGGCCACGTGGATGCTCCTCCACAGGCGCGGGCCTCCGCCGAAAGTGCGCCGAAGCCACTCCCCCGCCGTCGGGCGCTGGCCCCGCGGCCGACGATAGGCGCAGCAGACCGTGGACACAGGAAAGGAGTGCGGATGACCATCGGCGCGGTGAGCGGAAACGGGGTGGATGTCGCGCTGCACCGGCAGCTCGTGGCACTCGACCGGGTAGCGGGTCGCATCGCCCATGCCCGGGCGGTGCTGCCGTCCGCGGCGGGTGAGGGGGTGTGGAGTGGCGACGCGCGCCGCATGTATGTGCGCGGCCTGCAGCACTTGTCCGACCTGGTGCAGTCGGCCGAATCCCACCTGGATGACGCCATCCGCAACACCCGGCGAGCCATAGCGGCGCTCGATGACGGTTCTCATGGCCGGTGACCTCGTCATCGGCGGCGGGGGATCCATCGCGGTTGCCACCTCAGAGCTGTTCGAGGATGCGCGAAGACTCGGTGAGCTGCGGGCGCTGCTCACTGAGTGCCACCGGCAGCTCGTGGTGATCGACCGAGTGGTCGGGGTCGCCCAGCTCAACGACCTTGCGGCCCCGTCGAGTGCGCTCGCCGCGGAACGGGCGATGGATGACGCGTCGGCGGCACTCGCCCGCGCGGCCCCTGCGGCCGAAGGCCTCAACCTAGCGCTCATCGCGTCCGCGGACGCGTACGGCATCGGTGAAGATCTCGCCGAACGACTCGCTCAGGATCTCGCCGGTCGCTTCGGCGCGATGCTCGGCCTGTTCCTGCCGGCTATCGCTCTCGAACTGTTGCCCGAGATCCTCGGTATCGGAGCGGGCGTGGCGCTGGGCATCGCACTGCTGCCGCCCGAGAAACGCGTGGCACTGTTCCGGGTGTTGCCGCAGTGGCTGCAGGGCAAGAGTGTGGTGCTCACCGACCCGAGGGTGGTGCAACTCGTGCGCCTCACGGTGATGAGCGCGGACGACTTCGGCGGCGGCCTCCTGAAGCTCCCCCCGGAGCTCGTGCACGCCATCGGCGACGAGGGCCTCGGGCTGGTGGGGCTTGCGACGTCATCCACGGTCGTTGTCGGGATCGCCGGAACCTGGGGTGTGCTCGCCGAGACGGCGGTGTCCGTGACCCGGGCGGGCGCCACCGTGCCGGCGACCCGGGCGGAGAGTTACAGCGACCGGGCCGCCCGGGTACCGCAGGGTGCTGCCCAGGTGCGTATCGACAGGTACGCGCAGCCGGGCGAACCCGACAGGTTCGAGGTCTACGTCGGGGGCACGCGCGACTTCTCGCTCGAGCCCGGATCCGAACCCTGGGACATGACGAGCAATATGAACGCGGTCGCGGGTCGGGAAGCGGGGTCGTATCGGGCGGTGACCGAGGCGATGGCCGACGCGGGAGTCACCTCGTCATCCCCCGTGCTCTTCACCGGGTATTCGCAGGGCGGGCTGATCGCGGCCGAGCTCGCGGCATCCGGCGACTACGACACCCGCGGCCTGTACACACTGGGTGCTCCGGCAGCGCAGGTGGAGGTGCCGTCCAGCATCCCCTGGGTGGCTCTCGAGCACACCGACGACATCGTGCCGGCGGTCGGCGGGAGCTGGGCGTCCGCCGATCCGGTGCTGGTGCGTCGGCAGCTCTTCGACGATAGACCGGTGTCGACCGAGGTGCTCTTCCCGGCGCACCAGCTCGCCGGCTATCGCGAGACGGCAGCCCTCGTCGATGCCTCGCACGAGACCCGGGTGGTCTCCGCGCTCGCCGGCTTCGATCGGTTCGGCGACGGCACCACGCGGGTCGACTCCACCCTGTACCGCGGGGTGCGTGAGGCTTCTAGCGCCGATCCCGCCCGACGATCGGGCGGATGAGGATGCCGATGAGCCAGCTGAGCAGCGCGAGCACCAGGGCGCCGAGCACTCCCCACCAGAAACCGTCGACCACGAGGCCGAAGCCGAGGAGACCGGAGATCCAACTCACCAACAGCAGGAGGAGGCCGTTGACCACCAGGGCGAGGAGCCCGAGCGTGAGGATGTAGAGCGGGAAGGCGACGATTCGGATCAGGTTGCCGATCACCCCGTTGACGATGCCGAAGATGAAGGCGACGAGAAGATAGGTGAGCACCACCGCGAGGGTGTCCTGCGGCGGAAACGCCACGACGGTCACGCCGGCCACGATGAGGGTCGTCAGCCAGAGGGCGACAGCGTTGACCACAAGGCGCACGAAGAATCTCATGCGTCCACTATGCCGCCCTGCCGGTGAGCCACGCAATCGACCGGTGCCAGAGCGCCAGCCCCCGGAACTTCCCGCCGGGCTGCCCGTAGGCTTGAGCCGTGACCACTCCGCCTTCCACTGCCGTTCGTCTGCGTCCGGAGATCGTCGCGCTCGCGGCATACGCTCAGGGCAAGCCCGCGGACACCGATGCCTTCAAGCTGTCATCCAACGAGAACCCTTTCGACCCCATCCCCGAGGTCGTTGCTGCGATCGCGGCGAGTTCCGGGGTCAACCGCTACCCGGATGCCGCGGGCCTGGAACTGCGGGCTCGGCTTGCGGCGCGCTTCGGTGTGCGCACTGAAGAGGTGCATCTCGGTGCCGGCTCGGTGTCGATCCTCGCCCAGCTCATCTCGGCAGCCGCGGGACCGGGTGATGAGGTCGTCTACTCCTGGCGCTCATTCGAGGCCTACCCCGGACTCGTCGCGGTGGCCGGGGCGACCAGCGTGCCCGTGCCGAACACCGCGGACCACCGCCACGACCTCGCTGCGATGCTCGCGGCGATCACCGACCGCACCCGGCTCGTGATCGTCTGCAGCCCGAACAACCCCACCGGGTCGATGGTCACCTCCGCCGAGTTCGCCGGATTCATGGCGGCGGTGCCGACTGACGTCCTGGTGATCCTCGACGAGGCTTACGTGGAATTCGTCACCGACGATTCCGCCGTGGACGGCAGCACGCTCAGTGGAAAATACTCCAACCTCGTCGTCGCGCGCACCTTCTCCAAGGCCTACGGTCTGGCCGGACTGCGGATCGGCTACGCGGTGGGACCCGAGTACATCCTCGACGCCGCGCGAACGACATCCATCCCCCTGTCCGTCACCGAGGCCGCCCAACGCGCGGCCCTCGTGTCGCTCGACCACGAGAAGACTCTCCTCGAGCGAGTCCATCGCCTCGCCCTGCTGCGTGATGAGGTGTGGCGGGCGCTGCTCGACCAGAGCTGGGAGGTGCCGCGTCCGCACGGCAACTTCGTCTGGCTGCCCACCGGGGCGCAGACCGCCGCCGCGGCCCAGATATTCTCGGCCGCGGGAATCGTGGTGCGACCGCTCGGTGCCGATGGCGTCCGCGTCTCGATCGGCGAATCGCAGTCTGTGGATAAACTCCTAAAGGCCGCGGCTGAGGTTGTGCGCACCCTACCAATGCGACAGTCCGAGCCCGCGTTAGATTAGAACGTCGCGGAACGAGCCCGCCCCGAGGGCGTGACGAAACCCCGACCACCCTGCACCCCGATCGACAACAGGACTGTGAGGCCACCGTGGCAGGATCCGAACAGATGGTGCAGCTTCTCTCGACCGATGGCACCCTCCAGACGGATGACGCGGCGGCGGAGTATATGCCTTACATCGACGCGCTCTCGGATGACGAACTGCGCCAGTTCTACCGCGACATGGTCATCACGCGACGTTTCGACCTCGAAGCCACCAACCTTCAGCGCCAGGGCCAACTCGCACTCTGGCCCCCGAGCCACGGGCAGGAAGCCGCGCAGGTGGGCTCCGCCCGGGCCGCCAGATCTCAGGATCACCTCTTCCCCTCGTACCGCGAACACTCGATCGGCATGATCAGGGGCGTCGACGTCGTCGACATCGTGCGCCTGATGCGCGGCGTGACGAACGGGGGCTGGGATCCCGCCGCCTGCGGCAACTTCCACCTCTACACCCTCGTGCTCGGATCGCAGGCCCTGCACGCCACGGGCTACGCGATGGGCATCACCCTCGACGGGGAGACCGGCACGGGCGATCCCGAGACCGATCGCGCGGTGATGGTCTACTTCGGAGACGGTGCGACCAGCCAGGGGGATGTGAGCGAGGCGCTCGTCTTCGCGGCGAGCTTCAACGCCCCGGAGGTCTTCTTCCTGCAGAACAACCAGTGGGCCATCTCGGTGCCGGTGCGGGTGCAGTCCCGCACGCCGCTCTACCAGCGCGCTGGCGGATTCGGCATGCCCGGCATCCAGGTCGACGGCAACGACGTGCTCGCGAGCTATGCCGTCACGCGAAAGAACCTCGACGAAGCCCGTGCCGGCCAGGGTCCCCGCCTCATCGAGGCCCTCACCTACCGCATCGGCGCGCACACCACGAGCGACGACCCCACGAAATACCGCATGGATGCCGAGACCGCATCCTGGGTGGCGAAAGATCCGATCGTCCGGTACGCCAGCTATCTCCGGGGTCGAGGCGAGGGCGAGGACTTCTTCGCCGCCGCCGCGTCCGAGGCAGAGGACTTCTCGGCCGATCTTCGTCGTCGCACCCTCGAGCTCACGGTGCCGTCGACCGATCTCATCTTCGATCACGTCTACTCGGAGCAGCATCCGGTCATGGATGCGCAGAAGCAGTGGCTCGCCGACTACGAGGCGAGCCTGGGGGGCAGCACCCGATGACCGAGGAACTCCCTCTCGCCAAAGCGCTCAATGCCGGATTGCGCAAAGCCCTCGCCGACGACCCCACGGTGCTGCTCATGGGTGAGGACATCGGCCCTCTCGGCGGCGTCTTCCGCGTCACCGAGGGCCTGCAGGCCGAGTTCGGGGAGCGTCGCGTGTTCGACACCCCGCTGGCCGAATCCGGCATCATCGGAACGGCGATCGGGCTGGCGATGCGCGGCTACCGTCCGGTCTGCGAGATCCAGTTCGACGGGTTCATCTTCCCGGGCTTCGACCAGATCACCTCCCAGCTGGCCAAGATGACGAGCCGCCACGAGGGCCGCATCACCATGCCGGTGGTCATCCGCGTTCCCTATGGCGGGCACATCGGAGCGGTGGAACACCACCAGGAGAGCCCCGAGGCGTACTTCGCCCACACTCCGGGCCTTCGAGTCGTCAGTCCGAGCACCCCGAATGACGCGTACTGGATGATCCAAGAGGCGATCGCCTCCAACGATCCTGTGCTGTTCTTCGAGCCGAAGAGCCGTTATTGGCACAAGGGTCCGGTCGACTTCGACGCGAGCGCATCCCCGCTGCACTCGAGTCGGGTGGTTCGCACCGGAACCGAGGTGACCCTCGTCGGACACGGCGCGATGGTCAACGTGCTGATGCAGGCGGCAGAACTCGCGCAGCAGGAGGGCACGAGCGTCGAGGTCATCGACCTGCGCTCGCTCTCGCCGATCGACTACGCGCCGATTCTCCGCTCCGTGCAGAAGACCGGACGACTGGTCGTGGCCTCCGAGGCGCCCGGATCGGTGAACATCTCCGCCGAGATCGCCGCGACCATCACCGAGAAGGCGTTCTACTCCCTCGAGGCCCCCGTGCTGCGGGTCTCGAGCTTCGACGCGCCATTCCCGCCCGCAAAGCTCGAGACCGTCTACCTTCCGGATGCCGACCGCATCCTCGAGGCCGTCGACCGCGCACTGGCCTACTAGCTAAAGGAACGCCGTGACCAGCTCAGAATTCACCCTCCCGGATGTCGGAGAAGGCCTCACCGAGGCCGAGATCGTCTCCTGGAAGGTCAAGCCCGGCGACGAGGTGGCGGTCAACCAGGTGCTCGTGGAGATCGAGACCGCGAAGTCCCTCGTCGAGCTGCCCTCGCCCTTCGCCGGCACGGTCACCGCGATCCTGGTGGCCGAGGGAACGACAGTGGATGTCGGAACTCCGATCATCTCCGTATCCTCGGGCGCGACTCCCGCCGCCGTCGACGCGCCCGCCCCCGAGGGTGTCGACACCGTCGCCGACACGGCCGGCAGCATCTCCAGTGAATCGGGCGATGCCGGCGGTGCGGTGCTGGTCGGCTACGGCATCAAGGGCCACGTCGCCTCCCGCCGCACGCGCCCGGCGGCTGCCAGCGCCGGTGATGGCTCCACGCGCACGGCGTCCGGTATCGCGGCTTCCGCCCCCGAGACGGCTCCCCGCCCGAGCTCGGTGCCCGCGGCATCCGCCTCCGCGATCATCGCCAAGCCGCCGATTCGCAAGCTCGCCAAGGACCTTGCGGTGAGCCTCTCGGACGTGACCCCCACCGGCCTCGCCGGCGAGATCACCCGAGAGGATGTCGTGCGCCAGGCTTCGCAGGGCACCCTGTTCCGAAACATCGAGACGCCGGCCTGGGGAAGCGACCGCGAGGAGCGCATCCCGGTGAAGGGGGTGCGCAAGGCGATAGCGACGGCCATGGTGTCCAGTGCGTTCACCGCTCCGCACGTGAGCCTCTTCGTCGACGTCGACGCCACCCGCACCATGGAGTTCGTCAAGAGGCTCAAGAACTCCACCGACTTCGCCGGGGTGAAGGTGTCGCCCCTGTTGATCATGGCGAAAGCGATGATCTGGGCCGTTCGTCGAAACCCCACGGTGAACGCGCAGTGGACGGACAGCGAGATCATCGTGAAGCACTACGTGAACTTCGGCATCGCCGCCGCGACTCCCCGCGGGCTCATCGTTCCCAACATCAAAGAGGCGCAGGAGCTCTCCCTGCGTGAGCTCGCCTCCGCGATCGAACAGCTCACCATCACCGCCCGCGACGGCAAGACCAGCCCGGCCGACCAGGCGGGCGGCACCATCACGGTCACGAACATCGGTGTCTTCGGCATGGACTCCGGCACGCCGATCCTCAATCCCGGCGAGGTCGCCATCCTCGCGATGGGCACGATCAAGCAGAAGCCCTGGGTGGTCGACGGCGAGGTGCGGCCCCGCTTCGTCACGACCCTCGGCGCGAGCTTCGACCATCGCATCGTGGATGGGGACGTCGCGAGTCGCTTCCTCGCCGACGTCGCGAGCGTCATCGAGGAGCCGGCACTGCTTCTCGACTGAGGTGGTACAGACGGTCTTCCGTCGCGGGCATCCCCGAGCGGGAGCGAGTGCGGCTACCCGGCATCCTGTTCGGCGCCCAGCTCGGCCAGCGCCGCCCGGTTCGCGAGGAAGCCAGCGACGACAGTGGATCCGAGCAGGATGACGGTGCCGCCGATCGAGAGCAGTTGCGCGGCGTCGGCGGACGGGACAACGAGCGCGGAAAGTGCGACGACCACCGTGGTGGCGCCGCCGATGAGCTCTGCGGGCAGGGCTGCCCGGTGACCGGCCCGCCAGGTCGAGTCGTTCATCATAACGCTGCGGAGGCGGATCCCCGCCAGCGAATTTACGGGGATCTGCCCGCGTGCACAGCCGATCGTGATGCCGACGAGGATCAGCGCGGCGGCAGCGACAATGACGGATGCAATGAACATTCGTCAATTCTATGAACGGCACTATCACGGGTCAAATGTGATTTCCCAGGCATTCGCGACACGATTGGCGCATTCGAGACCACGTAATTGTTGACCTCGCTGATCGGGGTTCGGCCAGATCCAACCAAGGTAACCAACACCCTTTGGGCCTTGAGAGCAAAAAAGGAGATGAAACCAGCTGGGCTGGTTTCATCTCCTTTTCGTGGTGTTACTTTGCGAGGACGCGTTCCTCGGGCTGGCACATCGGGCAACCCTTGCTTTCGACACGGTGCGGGACGCTCTGCTGGTGCTTGTGCTTGTGAGCGGTGCAGAGCCACCAATACAGGTCGGTGCCCGCGATGATTCGGTCGGGGCTCTTCATCCCGTTGAGGTAGGTGTGGAACTCGGTGACGAGGGCCGGCTGGGTGGTCGCAAGGTCGTTGACGCCGGGGACGAGGGTGGGCCTGGAGCAGACGGAGCACTTGAAACCGGCGGTGCGCCGGTCGATGCGCATCAGGTAAGCGTGTCCGACAGGACATTGCCAGTGGACCTTCTCATTTGAGTCGGGAGTGAAGCCGGAGGGTTCGAGTCCGTGGTTGAAGGTCGGGTGCCATTCGGCGGCGAGGTCCGGGTGGGTGGTGGCGAGGTTGGAAGCTGCGGTGCGGTTCTTGTTCCGCTGACAGACCGGGCAGCCTTTTCCGCTGGTCGCCTCGACAAGCCGTAACTGGTATTCGTGTCCTTCGGGCTGGCAGATGAAGTCAATCATTCGGTTGCTCCCGGCCGACAGTTTCGTCGGGGACGCCGTCGTGAGGCATCGGGGGTCCCACAATGCGACGACCTCCGGGTGGGTGGTTGCGACGTCGTTGATGCCTGGGACGATGACCCGGTACGAGCAGATGGGGCAGTTGGACTTGGCGGAGGTCCGGCCGAAAGGCGAGGCAGAGTACGTGTGTCCCTTCGGGCAGCGCCAGTGAAGGTTCCGGCGGGAATTGGTGGAGATCTGGTTTGCGGTGAGCCCGTCGTTGAGGGTGAGGTCGAGCTCGGCTGCGACCTTCGGGTGGGTGGACGCCAGGTCGTTGTAGCCGGGTTGAACGAGCCGGTCCTCGCAAACTGGGCAGACTGGGGCGCTTCCCGTGTTCTCTGGACGCCTCGCAGCGGACACCTCGAACTGGTGCCCGGCCGCACAGATGGACAGCGCCTTTGGCACGCCGTTCCGGGTTGCGGCCGTTGGCGGGGCCAGGCGACCGGTCGGGAACCCGACTTCGAACTGGGCCAGAGTCGCCGGGTCGTCACCGGTGACGGCGAGGAAGTTGATGAATGGTTCCAGGTCGCCGGAACTGCCAGCGAAGGCGGTTGTAGTGGCAAGGGTGACGGGGAAGTCGTGCTCCCAGGCGGGTTCGAAGGGTGTCTGGGTGACGATGCAGTGGCGGATGGACCAGAAGGTCGCCCTGGCGTACAACCAGACTGCCCGGGCCAGAGCGGGCTGCGGTTCGCCGAGGACCGTTTCCAGTTCGGATGCGAGGACGGCGAACGCGTCAGCAAACGAGTTGTCGGGGGCGAAGAACCGGCGTTGGAACTGGGGGCGGGTGATAGCCCACACGATTGAGACGACGGCGGGGAAGGCCCGCATCGCCGCTGGCACCCCAGTGATGGGCGGCAGGGTGACGGTGAGGGTGGTGTCGAGGAGACGGAATAGGCGCACGTCGAGGAGGCGGGTGCGGCGCAGCTTCCGGAACCGCAACGCAGCGTCGACCAGGGTTTCCCGGTCCAGGCCGGCGCCGACGCTGATCTGCTCTTCCGGGAGGAGGTCCAGTCCGACGAAACGGTGGTGGTGGAGGCAGACGAGGTCGTCGAAGTGTGGGTTCTGCTGGATGCGAGCACCTCTGGCGCAGAGGGCGCACATCCACCGTTCTGGGAGCCCGGCGGTGCATCCCTTGCACCCGGTGCCGTCTGGGTGTGTGAGCCACCCGGTGGCGTGGGGTGCGAGGTGCAGGGTGTCGCGTTGCGTCTTGACGGCGAGAAGGTTCAGCCAGGTGCTGTTCCGGCCGACGCGGTGGGTTGGCCCGCCAGCCTGGGTGATGAGCAGCTTCTGGTGCTGCACGGTTTCGAAGTTCGCGTCGAGGACCCGTCGGGTGTAGCTGTCGACCGTTTCGCGGTGGCCGGGGCGGACGGGGAAGTTGTAGGGGCGGATGATGGCGGTCATGATGCGGTCAGGCCTTTCAGGATGTTTTTCACGGTCATGGGGTTGTTGTTGCGGAGTCGTGCGTGGTTACGGGTGTCTTCCGCAGAGTGCGCGAGGCGCCGCGTCTCCAGCAGCGCTTTGGTGATTTCTTCGCGAACGAAGTTCGGGTTGTTCACGGTTTCGGCTGCCGCTCCGGTGAGGAGCTTCCCGAGGCTGCCGATGGACCCGTTGGTGCGCTCGAACAGGTACTCCGCCATCGCAGGCAGGGTTCCGATTTCGTGGTGGCGTAGGGGCAGGGCCTTCTCAAACTGGCTGATGATGGACCGCCAAGCCTTCGGGTCGCCGGGCTTGCTGAGGTTGAATCGCTGCATTTCGAGGACGCTGAACCGGCCCCCGAGTTGCTGACCGCGGGGCCCGGACAGAAGACCACTGCCGTTGATACCGACACCGGCGTACAGGAAGGTGCTCGGCAGGTCGTTGTGCAGGTTCTTCAGCAGGTCGACGGATTCGCCGTTGCCAGCGTTCCGGTTGGCGAGGAAGTGCAGTTCGTCGACGACCACCAGTTGGGTGCCGGCGGCGTTCATGGTGTCGACGACCCGGTTGCGGATGCTGACCATCGATTCGCCGCTACGGACGGTGAGTCCGAAGAATTCCGCGAAGGTCTTCATCAGCAGCTTCCCGGTGGACCCGGCCGGCACTTCGATGTAGACGACGGGCACCTGGCCGAAGTTGCGGAAGTCGGGGAACTGCCGCTGGTACTGGGCATACACCCACTGCATCAGCGCTTTGGCGATGGTGGTCTTCCCGAGGGTCGAGTCCCCGTCGAGCATCAGGCCGGCGTGGCCGGAGTTGCGTCCGATGTTCTCGGCGAAACATTGTCCGAGGAGCAGTTTCGCCTCCAGCAGCGAGGGTGTGCCGATGAGGATTCCGCCGGACAGGTACAGCAGACGGCTCCGGTTGTAGCTGTGCCGGTCGAGGTCCGAAAGAGCGGCGTAGCCGGTGTCGGTCAACACGGTGGGGCGGTGCAGGTGGGTGCTGAGGAACTCGTTCAGCGACTCGACTCGGTGCAATGCTGCGGGCCGGTCGGTGCTGTGAAACTGGAGCGGGGTGGGCAGGGCGGCAATCATCAGTTCTCCAAAGGGTTGAATAGGGCGATGGTGGTTTCGTCGTCGTTTTCGTCGACTTCCACGAAGTGGGGGGCGGCGGAAAGCTCACGGTGCAGGGGGACGCCGTTGATGGCCGCATTGGTAATGGCAACCGCGGTGCGGTCGGACGGTTCGACCGGGGACCGGTCCCCGAGGTGCGGGTTCAGCAGCGCACTCTCGTTACGGGCACGGCATTCAATCCACCCACCGGTGGAGTCGCGGACCCAGACGGCTTGGTAGTTGTACGGGTCGTATTTGAACTCCCAGCGGTACTTCCGGCCCGCGTTCCGGGACCTCGTCCCGCGCAGCGAGTGCAACTCCGGGGAGTCGTACTCACGGTTGGCGAAGGTGATGCCGGTGGCGGTGATGTGGCGGTACTCCGACGGAAGCAGGTCGATGAAGTCGTCCGCGGTCAACGGGATGTACAGGGTGCTGGTGAGCTCCGCCGAGGCGGCGAACGCCTCGTTGGGCGACAGCTTGACGGCCGGGTTCAACCGGTCGTGGAGGCTGCTGTGCGCACGGTTCTGCCACGTCTTCAGCACCCAGTCGTCGAACAGCTCATACAGCGCGTACACGTCGAGGAGGTTCTCCTTCTCCACTTCGTACCCGCGGTGCTCCGCGGACCGGCCGGTGTACCCGGGCAGGTGCTGGGTGAACATCGTGTTGATGGTGTGGAACTGCCGTTCGACAATGCCTTTGTCCGTCGGGGTGTGCGGGGCGGCGAAGGTGACCCCGATACCGAACTTCTGCGCAGCGGCGAGGAACGTGTCGCTGATGTAGTCGCGACCGTTGTCCATCATGATTCGCCGCGGGTGAATGAACGGCTGCCGGTTCAGCAGACTCTGACGCTCCTCGTCGGAGAGCAGTTCCGCCTGCGGGTTCACCGCCTGGACCGCCTGCCGGTGCTTCGACTTGTCCGGACGGTTCTGCGCCGGGGTCAGCGTCTGGGCGAGGAGGGCGACATGGTCGACGCCCTTCGTCGCGACAAGCCGGATGGTGAACGCGACGATGCTGCGGCTGGCGATGTCCATCATGATGGTGAGGATGGCGCGGACGATGGCCCCCGACGGTGCCTTGACCAGGATGTCCATTGGGGTGGAGTCGACCTGCAGTTCCATCCCGGGAAGCAACTGGGTCTTCATAGCGAACGCCCGAGTGGGGCGGTTCGCCAACGACGCGCGAGTCTTCGCACTCTTGGTGGTGTGCTTCCCGTCGGTGAGAGCGGCGATGTACCGGTACCAGGACGTGGTCGACGGCAACGGTGGTCCGTCGTTGCCGTGCCGTTTGACCAGTTCCGCCTTGGTCTGGGAAATGAGCCGCGACTTGGTGCCGGTGGACTTGTTCGCCTGGGCGGCGATGACGTAGCAGAGGGCATCCTTCACCAGTTCGTCGAGGTGTTCCAGCGGCGCGAAGGTGCGGGCGTGCCGCAGGTCGATGATGCCCGCGGCTCCTTGGGTGCGGAATCCGCTGATTTTCTTCATGATGGACGTGCGGGATGCCGGCAGGTTCGCCGCCCGAAGTTCCGCAATCTTCGCCGTTACCCGCTCGTTCTGCGACGTGGTCCCTAGGTCGTACTGCGGGCGGGTGTCGGGAGGGTCTGTAAGAAATCTTGTGTAATTGGTTCGGCGTGACATCCGCGGCTGGGAGCTGTGGGATGGGAACAATGACGCATGAGCAGAGATATTCAGAAGCATCTTCGCTTTGATCCTGAGACGGGCCGGCCGTTGCCGGCGGAGACCGATTTCGCCGCGTTAGCGGCGGAGCTCGTCGAGTCGGCTAAGGGGCAGGGCATCGAGTTGACTGGGCCGAATGGGCTCCTGACGGGGTTGACCCGGCAGGTGTTGCAGACAGCTCTTGAGGTCGAGATGTCTGACCATCTGGGTTATGACAAGCACGACTTCGACGGCCGCAACGGGCAGAACTCGAGGAACGGGTCGACGCCGAAAACGTTGCGGACCGAGATCGGTGAAGTGACGGTCCAGATTCCGAGGGATCGGCAGGGAACTTTCGAGCCGGCGATCGTGCCGAAATATCAGCGTCGCATCGCGGGCTTCGATGAGGCCGTCGTCTCGCTTTATGCGAAAGGGCTCACGACCGGGGATATCCAGGCCCACCTCTCCGACGTGTATGGGCAAGACATCTCCCGGGAGCTGGTGTCGAAAGTCACCGACCGGGTCGTGGCCGACATGGAGGTGTGGCAGGCAAGGCCCCTGGATCCGGTGTATCCAGTGATCCTCATCGACGCGATCGTGATGAAGGTTCGGGATGGGCAGGTCGGCAACCGACCCGTGTATGTGGCGCTCGGAATCGACCTCGATGGCCACCGCGACGTTCTGGGCATGTGGGTTGGACCGACCGGTGGTGAGGGATCGAAGCAATGGATGAACATGCTCACCGAGCTGAAGAACCGCGGCGTCGCCGATGTCCTGTTCGTCTGTTGTGACGGACTGAAGGGCCTGCCGGACTCGATCCTCGCAACCTGGCCGATGGCGACCGTTCAAACCTGTGTCGTGCATTTGGTGCGCAACAGCCTGCGGTTCGCGTCCAGGAAGTATTGGAAACCGATCGCGGAGAGGTTGAAGCAGGTCTACCAGGCGCCGACGGTGAAGGCGGCAGAGCAACGCTTCGACGAGTTTGCGAAGGAATGGGAACCCATCTACCCGGCGATGATCGCGATGTGGCGGCGGTCGTGGGGTGAGTTCACCCCGTTTCTCGACTACCCGTTAGAGATCAGGAAGCTCATCTATACGACAAACGGGATCGAGTCGTTGAACGCGAGATTCAGAGCCGCGACCAGGCGTCGCGGCCACTTCCCCAACGAACAATCCGCACTGAAAGTGATGTATCTCGCGATCATCGAACGACGCCACAACCGGGCCAATCCGACAGGCGAGATCAACGGGTGGAAAGCTATTCTTAACACCCTCGCAATGACCTACGGCGACCGCCTAGGACTCAACTAGCCGATGACCAGTTACACAAGAAATCTGACAGACCCTCGGAATTGCCGGAATAGTTACAGCATTTATCCCCGGGCTCGATATAGCTGCTCCGTTCTTGATCGCAGGATCCATCGCGTTGTCTGCCGCTGGCACAGCGGTGACTTGCTCTCATGCCTGGGGATCAGAGGACTGTAGTGTTGGCGTAGTCAGCACAGTCGGTTCGATAGCGTTTGCGGGGGCGGGCGGCGCACTCGGAAGGCTAATTCCGCTGCGTGCATCGGGAACCGCCCGATTTTTCGCAACGGGAGGGCCAGCAGGAGTCGTATTCGGGGGGATGTGCGGGATTTCATGGGCACGAGGTGGACGATGCAACTAACCAGCGTTGAGAGTAAAACCATGCTCTGTCAGTTGCTCAAAGTTCAAGCATGAAGCGGGATTCGCGCCTTGTCCCGTGGATCGCCACGTTATTGCTCGTCGCCGCAGGTTTATTGCCGCTGTGGAAAGCAGTCAACGGCGGATACGACGCTGGAACTCTTCCTGGCATTTTTCTGGGCGTCGCCTCGATCCTTGCCATATTTGCCGTTATTGACACCCTAAACAAAGCCCGTCTTCGAGTGCTTCGCCATGACAATCCTGACGCTTTTGTCTCGAATGTCGCAATTTATCGACCATTGCCCGAGCAACTGCGCGAGGTACAAAATCTATTGGGCGTCAGCCCGGGCAATGTGAGAGCGTCTTCTTACGTTTCGATTTGTGTGGACGCTGACATGCTGCGTTTTTATGGGGGCGCTTGGAGGCCTCGGGTGCTCGCAGCCTTGCCTGTCGCGAAATTGATTGATGTGCGACTCGAAACCCGAACTCAAGGAAAGTGGAACCTCGCCTGTATCGAGTTGGATTTCGGCTCGAGTTCGATACATTCGTCGTTAGATTTGACATTGATGACAACGCGCTGGGGGCTTCCTAGAGTCGCGTCCCTCCAATCGCGAAAAGACGCCGTCGAGCGACTCATAAGCATTCGTGCTTCGGCGGACAAGTCGGGCGATAGAGACTGAATTTTGAACCGCTCTGGGTTTGATGGAGACTCGCGCTATTTGATTTCCACCAGGTTAGTAGCGGTGGTTTGGCCAGCATAGAACGTCTGCTCGAACTCGGCGGGTGGGACGTCGCCGAGGTAGCCGTGGAGGCGCCGGGTGTTGTGCCAGTGGACCCATCCGAGAGTCGCGAGCTCGAGGTCTTCAACCCTCCGCCACGGGCCGGGGCGTGCGGGTCCGCGGACGAGTTCGGTCTTGTAGTAGCCGTTCACCGTCTCTGCGAGGGCGTTGTCATAGCTGTCGCCGACGGTTCCAATTGACGGCGTGGCTCCGATCTCGGCGAGGCGTTCTCCGTAGCGAATCGACGTGAATTGACTGCCGGCATCGCTGTGGCAGCGAAGATCTGCGTGGTGAGCACCGCGACCCCAACGGGCTATCTCGATCGCGTCGAGGACCATCTCGGTGCGCATGTGTGACGCGCACCGCCACCCCACGATCATCCGCGAGAACGCGTCGATGATGAAGCACACATAGGCGACGCCCGCCCAGGTCGGGACGAACGTGAGGTCCGTGACCCAGAGCCGGTTCGGGGCAGTCGCAGTGAACTCCCGCTTCACCAGATCTGGGTGCCTCGACGACATCGGATCAGGCCGCGTCGTCTTCACGCGCTTTGTCCGGGTCGCGCCCTCGATCCCCGCAGCGCGCATCAGCCGGCCGGTCTGGTCGCGGCCGATGTCGTGCCCGGCCCGCCGGGCGGCCTTCCAGAGCTTGCGGACCCCGTAAACGGAGTAGTTCGTCTCCCAGAGCGTCACCAGTTCCGGGGTGAGGGTGGCGTCGCTGACCGCCCGCGCCGACGGGGCGCGGCCCTTCGCGGCGTAGTAGGTACTCGGAGCCACCTGCAACAAGCTGCAGATGGGCTCGACTCGAAAGGGGGCGACCTTCGACGACATCGTTCTTGTTCGCGTCGATGAACGCGACTACTTCCGGTGTTGGCGGTCGAGCTCCGCCCCGAAGAAAGACGCTGCTCTCTTCAGAATTTCGTTGGCCCGCTTCAACTCACGGACCTCCTGCTCGAGCTCCCGCAGCTTCCGCGCTTCGACCGTAGTCACGCCCGTGACGTTGCCGTCGTCGACGTCAGCCTGCTTGACCCACATCCTGACCGACTCGATCCCGTAACCGAGCTGGGTCGCAACCCTCTGGACCGTCCCGTGCTCGGTCCCGAGCTCCGCACGTAGCGTCCTCACCATCCGGACTGCAGCAGCCTTCTCCTCCGGCGAATACCGACGCGTTGTCGGCTTCCCAGATCCTTGATTCGACACCATGACTCCATCCTCGTTTCCAAGGTCAGGAGTCTCCATCAAACCCAGAGCGGTTCAGTTCGGGACGCGCGACTGTGCCTGGAAGCAGTTGAAGATCGAGTGTTGCCGGAAGGAGCTTAGTGAAAGCCACCGTGGTGTTGTTTTGGCGGAGCCACAGCGCCGCCCATTCGATGACGTCCTGCCGGGTCATGTCGATCGTTGATGGGGCACCGAAGTTGGCTATGCCGACACCGTGCAATCCGTATCGGTAGGTCAGCAGTCCGGCGGTGGGTGCGTTGAAGTCGCTGGGATGTTCGATTCCGATGATGCGCTTCTCGAATTTCAGATCCTGCTCAGTGACCTCGCCTAGGCGGCTTATTGCCTTCGTAAAATCGGTCAGAAATTGGCCAACCTCATCGACTGGACCTGACGCGTAGACGGTCAAGGAGTTGTCATCAACTACTGCGTCGTGCTCGATGCTGATCGGTTCCATAAGCCGAAGCAGGAGATGCTCCATCAGATGGGTGATCCCCGACAATGTCACCGGTTCATCCCTCATACCGACGCCAAACACCAACGTCCCGTAGCAAACCCCGGGGAGATCCGCTTGATAGACGCGGGCTCCGTTGGCCGTTGAATGCGATACCGAGGTGACCATGAGCGCAAGTCTCCCAGATCACCGGACGCTCCTCCTCTCACGGTCTCGCAAGCGGGACGGCCAGCGGGCAGAATATCACGCCGGCGCGAGGGCGCGCTCGAGACCACTTTTCGTCCATATCGCCCGCCCGTAAGAGGAACGTCAAAGTACGCCCTCGGGTTCCCCGCCATAGGGGCCGGATGCTCTCGGCGGCAATCAGAATCCGCGTCCCCGTCCCTCCTGCCGCTGAGCGATGGAATTCGCTCGTGGCGGTTGTCAGTGCGGTCCGAAGTGATCGTGTCGAAAATGCTGTCATCGGACACACTGAGTGTCGATGTTGTGGCATCCGAAGCTGGGCGACCGAGAGCGCGGCTAGGCACCCGGTGGGAACTATACGTCAGCCGTGGGCTGGCGGCACCGTCTTGCGCATGACGGTTTTGCGCTTGCCGATGTGCCGTTCAAACGTGAATCCGGCCTTCTCGAACATAGCCCTCGTGCCGTTGTGGAGAAACGACGACGACGTCTTCTTGTCCGGGACGAGCTCGTTGGCGAACGAAACCACTTCGCCCCCACCAGCCTGCGCGATCAGCTCGAGCGCACCATCCAATGCCTCCCGTGCCACGCCAGAACGTCGGTGGTCGCGGTCGACAAAGAAGCAGGTGATGCGCCACGGTGCCGGATTTGTTTCGCCCGCGTCGTACTCTTTGCGATGGTAGATACCCGGTAATTCGTCCGGGCTGCCGTATTCGCACCACGCGATCGCCTGGTCGCCGTCGAAAACAAGCGCGGCGTGCGCGACGCCCTCTGCGACGAGCCGCTGCTTGAACGTCGGCCCGTCGTATTCGCTCTTGACGGTCTGTTCGGTGTCGTCGTGGAAATACGAGCAATAACACCCACCCCAAACCCCGTTGTGCTTCTGCGCTAGCGCTAGCCACGCCGGGAAGGTCTCAGAAGTCAGTGCCTTGATCACGTGCGAAGTCGTCACGCTTACCTCACTCCTTGAACTCGTCGGTCCGAGACGCGATATCTACGCCGTGGTTATCGGATGACGCCAGCGACCACCATGCCGGAGCATTCGAATCGTCAGCGAGTCTGCCTCCGGAGGTGAGCGCTCCATCCACTCGTGCCTGAGCGTGCTCGGCTGGCACGTGGACCGTGAAGTGCGTCCGGCCTCTGTCCGAAGAGTCAGCGGTGCTCGGGTTGAACGCGATCTGCGGGCCGCAGCGCAGCGGGTCACCGGCATCCGTGTCGCCGAACTCCTCATGGCCCGGCGTAGCCATGAAAAACGGCCGCACGTCGGCCTGGAAATGTTGTGCGACGTAGATGCCGATCGACTGCACGAGCGATGGATCTGCGGTCAGCAGCCGTTCGGCGGTCACCCGGGATGCCGCCTCCGCGAACCCCACGGCTGTCGCCGGAGTGCCCTCCGGGGCGCGGCTTGGTGCGCGCACGACGATCCCGTCGGGACGCACGTCGACGTCGGTCAGTATGCCAAACTGCTCAGCTGCGGCGACGTTCGGCGCCAAGAGGCCTGCCGCGTGCGAGAGGGACGCAGCAATGAAGACGGCCTGCGGTCCTGTGCCTCCGCCTGTGACACGCCAGCCAAATCCCCCCGGCGCCCGATAAAACTCAGCCGCGGAGATCCAACGTGATCCGCTCGTTGACTCGCCCAATGGCGACTCCTTACAAATCTGGCGGAGCCCCAGCCGCTGACAAGTGAGGACCCCGGCGGACCCCACAGTACTCGGTACTCGTGGCGCGAGGATACCCGCCGCTCCTGACGTTCCGATTTGTCGACTCCGTCAGCTCGGGCCACGCTGATCACAACGTCCCCAGGAACTACAACTAGGCCACCGTACGACGGTGATATCACCGATGGAGTCGTAACCGCGCCGGATGGACGGCGAAATGGTACTGATGCTTTGAACTCAGGCGCCACCAACGGATGCCGCGCCGGCGTCCGCAAAAGGGACGATCAGCGGGCGGTACTTCGAGCCTTTGCGAGAGCCCGCTCTGGACCACTTTTCGTCCAGATCAGCCGCCCGTAAGCGGAATCCTAAACGGAACATTGTGGGGGTTTTGGAGATCGGGATAAATTGATCTCATGACGGGTGGGCGATTGGCTTCGTGGATAAGGAAGTATGACGTAGCGCTCTACTTCGCACTGACCGTAATTTGGTTGGCCTTCGCTGCTATACAGGTCATCTCGATCGCCAACGGGGGCCCGGGAACCAACGGTGGGCGTATTTTCGGGTTGGTTATCGGCCTCCTGGTGGCGGCCCTCTCGGCTACCAGCGCGGTCATCACATTGATTGCGAAGCGCAAGAAAACCTCAACGCGGCCGTCCGCATGAAATTGACCGAAGAGTCTGCGCGTGCACGCGTTGCCCGCCGTCCCTCGGGTCTGATCGAGCAAGGCCGGCCGGCAGAACCGCGCGTACTAACTCAAACTGCGCGCTGACTCGCTAAGACGTTTGTCGCGATGGACGCTCGTAAGGGGGACCATCTGCGGAGCGAATTGTCTGAGCACCGCGTTCACCCCTATTTGGCCGAAGGCCTGTGCGTCTATCGCACGCGCAAGTTCACTTCGTGCAGAGTAATGAGGTCCAGTCGTCCATGCGCGAGCGAAGGACGCGCGCAGTTAGATCGGGCTTGCCGATGCCGAGATAATTCGGTGCCCAGGATTCGACTCGGGAGGCGGATCGTGCGGCTGCCATCAGATCCCAGGTGCGGGTGTCCAGAAGGGAGTGTCCCGATTCGCGCTCGTACACAGTGAGGAATTGGTCTGCCGCATCGATCGAGCCCAGGAGGACGAGGTCAAGACGGCACCACGAGATGTCCAGCTCCCGCGGTGCGCTGCGGGCACCTGACCAATCGACGACGCCGGTGAGCTTCGCACCGTCCCACAGAGCATTCCCGCACCAGAAGTCATAGTGGGTGAGAACGTGGTCGGCTGGGTCGAGTTGCTTCCACGCTTGGCGTGCGTGAGTCTCTATGGTGCTGTCGCCATGCGGAGGCTGCCAGGAGAGGGTTCGGAGGCCGACCCCGTCGAGTTGGTGAATTCGCGCCAATACCGCCGCCATCTGCGCTGCGATATCTCGCAAGGGTAAACCGGGCGCGGGAGGGCCGCCCGGCACCACCGAGGTGACAATGAACGGGGATTCGCGATACTTGCCCGTCGCGACGAGCCGGGGTGCAAGGTCGCCCAAAGAGGCGATCCGGTCGAGAATCTGCGGTTCGTGAGTGACTGCATTATCCAGGGGCGGAAATAATCTGACGACGTACTCGGTCGTGGAGTCCTCGACCAAAAGCGTCCTCGCGTGCTGTCCGCCTGACAACGGACGAACGAGGCTGACCGTACGTCGCAGCACGGTCGATACCGCTGCGACAACGCTTTCAAGCTCCGCATCCGTCATGACGCTCATAATCGCACGCGCGGAAAGCGTCAGACTGCGCCACCGGCAACCGAGGGGCGACGACGCAGACAGAGCCTCAGGAATCCGTTCCGCCCGCAAGCGGGACCATGGGCGAATCGCGATCAGGGGGAATAAGTTGTGGTGGTTGGTTCCCAGCCCGGGGTCACTACCGTTGCTTGCCATTGCGCAGAGGTACTGGTGCTTGTGGCCTCGAGAACGATGCCGGTCATGGGCAGGCTGACCGGAAGTCTCAGGGTGGCCCCGCAGGCGATGTCGGATGAGGCGAGCACTCTGCCAGAGGAACTGGCGCTCTTGATTACAATGTGAACAATTCCAGCACCGGTACACACTGCGAGAACGTCGTACTCACCAGTGGGAACGCTGGCCAGGTCAGTAGTCCCCCGAGCACTTTTGGCCCCCACGTCAACTCTGAGATCTCCGCCGGCACCCCCCTGCCCGCCAGGATCACTGAGGAGGGCGATCATGCGAGCGGACCAATCATGGTTTGGCGCCGGCTCTGGCGCGCAGCCGGTAGTTGTCGCGATGCCCAGACCGACGATCAGCACGGTAACTACGGTTCGAGGACGAATCACTATTCGATTGTGCCAGCGGGCAACAGGACGCACAAGACACGCCCACACCCTCCGAAAATTGCCTGTTGGCAGTTGCTCATAGGGGGAACCCGGTGCGGGACGGGGTTACGTCACTGGCGGTTCGGAGGCGCAACGTTTCATAGTCGATTACGCGGTTGTAGTCTTCGAATGTGACAGACCAGACGCACACGCGAAAGCCTTACGCGTGGGGGCGTTTAGAAGTCGTAGCCGTTATCCTTTCGGCTCTCGCGATCGTTTCATCGTGGGTCCTAATCTGGGCTTTTAGCGGAGATAGTAGCGATTGTGACGTGTACTGCGGGCCCCTGCCTGGGATGATTGCCGTCTCGACCGTCATGGCTCTCGCGTTCATATCCTGGCTCGCAGCAATCAGCACCAATGTGGTCGTACTCCTGATCGGCAAATCAAACCGATTAGCGAGCAGTCTGATCATCGCGTTGTTCGTAATTCCACCATTGACGTTTGTAGTCGCGGGCTGAATCGAACGCCTCTAAGCATCCGGTCGACGAGATCGTATGTGGGACGCTCACTGGACGGTATTTCGAGCGCTCAGGAGAGCGCGCTGGAGACCACTTTTTATCCAGAAGGGCAGCCGTAAGGGGAACCTCCTGCGGTGCTTCTCGCAATAGGGTCGCGCGCGGGACAGGTCGAAGGATGGCCAGCCATCATTTTAGTGACGGCGCATATAGCTAGGGCCCTGCTCTCCGCATACCCTTCCCCTATTTCGGCGGGAGACGTAGGGTTCAGAAGTGAAGCTTTATCCGAAAAGCCTGCTCATCCGAGGCATCGTCGTAAACGGGATCATGCTCGTCGGCGGGTTGATCCTCGTGCTTTGGGAACCTCACAACCCTCCATTCACGGGCCTGGGCACCGGCTTGGTAATTGGAGCGACCAGTAAGGGAACGGCCCTCTACTACAAGGTCAAAATGAGCCGATGGGCCGCCGCCCACCTGCCAATTTCGAACCCAGACGAGGAATTCACAAAGCACGTGTCTCTGGATGGCAAGCGATAAGCATCGCTAGATCTCAACCGAGGGACCTCCCGCAAGCCGAACGGCCAGAGCGACAAACTCACTGTTCGATCGCCGGACTCGAGGCCGTGTCACTGGGGAACGTCAAATCGAGCCGCTTCGGTATCGGAGGGGGGTCTTGCGGATGCACTGCAGCCGCCACCCGAGGACGCCTCGTCTCCACTGCCGCCACTTCTGTTCGCTTGGGGTATAGCGTTCGAAGATACGTGGGGCGCTTCACCGGGCGTTCCAACCCGGCCTAGGAGAAGCAATTACTCAACAATGGGTCATAGGTGGGGCGCTAATCACGATTGGCCTGCTTCAAGCCGCCCTTTATAGCCAAATTAGGCGGCATGAGAATAGTCAGGCAATGGCGGCGCCGCCCTGGTTTCGCCGACTCACAGAGTTGTCGAATCGATCTCGACGGTTCTTCATACTGACACGGTGCGCCCCTTTGTGCGCTATTGGGGTGCTGTGGACCGTCTGGCCATTCCACGGTTGACGGAAGCAGAGGTTGATCATCTCGCCGAAAATGCCCATCGCACTCAAGGGACGTTGAACGCGACAGGTCTGAAGCCGATCTGCTCTACACGCCGGCCCGCCTTTGCTGCATGTGACTATGCAACGTTTGCGGGCTTCCCAGAGGAACGATGTACCTGGACCTCGGCTAGTGCTTTGGGAAGCTTCGAACGAGGACAGGGTCGAGGAGCTCGATGATGCGGCTTTTCAAGCTCTTGAGGCGCTTCCAGTTCTCGGCCTGGAACTCGATGGTTCGCCCCTGAGTTCCACCTCCTCTGCTGGTGATGTGCCAGCGGACTGGCGCAGCACTCGCCGCGCGCGATTCAGACGCGACCGGACCGTCCCGACGGGAATGTCCAATGCGAGTGCGACGCCCTCATAGTCGAGATCGCCCCAGGCGTACAAGAGCAACGCGTCACGATCCCGAGCGGGCATCCGACGACTCGCGCCCGCCAAACCGCGAACAGTCAAGCTGGCGTCGAGACGATCGTCCTGATCGTCGACAACAGTCGCCGGCGGCCCGGAAGCGGCAACCGCCCGCAAGAACCGCGCTTCCGCACCGCGGTGCTTGCGAATCAGGACTGTCGCAATTCCGAGCAACCACGGCAAAGCGCTCACGTACGTTTCGTCGAAACGCATACGGCGCTCAAACGAAACAAGAAACGTCTCGGCCATCATGTCATCCGCCGCATCAATCCCCGCCCGTCGCGCCGCATACCGGTACACGGCCGACGCATGACGGTCGTACACCTCAGCGAAGACCGCGGGCTGATCCCACGAACTTCGAACGATCTCACTATCACTAGTCTCGATAAGGATTGCCCGATTGCTCCACTTAAGTTCACGGCCCGCCCTGGCGCGAGCGTATCCCCAAACGAGCAAGGCAACTACAGGCGCGGCAGCGAACCCACTCCAACTCCCCATTGCGTCATTTACGGACCCCTTGGTGCATCGCCAGGGAGCAGCATCTGGAGATTCCAGTTCATCGGTGAAAAAGACTGAAGCTTAGAACGCGTCCCCGTTTGTTCACGGCATATTTCGGCACCGGTACCCGCTGTGGTCGGCCCCGTCGACGTTTGCTCCGTTGACGAATTCCACAGTTATTTGATGGCCGATGGAGATCTCATCCTCATGGCCGGGTCGCAGAGAGTCATTCGCCGCGTATAAATCCGCCAAACAAATGTCAAAGCGCTCGGCCAGCGTGCCAAGCGTGTCATTCTCAGCTATCTCGTAGGTGTACACGCCGGCCCTGACCTCGGTGCCTCTTCCGCTCGCGTGCGTGCGCGGGCCGAGGTCCTGGGCTGGGCCATTCACAGCTATATCGGCTGTTGCAGCGGGGCTCTTGCTTGGAGCCGTTTCGAGATGCGAGATCGGTCCGGAGCAAGCCGTGAGGGAAATTAGGGCAAGAATCGCGAACCCCAAAGCCAAGGTTCCACTCTTTTGATAGACAGGAGGATTCATGGATCGCCCCAAGGAGTCTTGTCTGCCATCATCCGGGGATGGGGGACAGCAGCGCGACTTCAGCAGTCCCTTCGGGTTGGTGCCAGTCCTGGTACTTTCGCCACATGAATTGACGGTACCTCAGAAACAGCTTTCATGAGCAGAATTATGGGCCTTGCACGAGATAACTGATAAAAATCGGCCAGGAAGCGGATATCAGCCACGCCGGTCCGGCGCTAACCAGGCTAAGCACTGCTCCGGCCCGCACTTTGTGCTCCCATCCCCCCGCCGCGACCCCGGCCAACGCCGCCAGAACGCAAAACACCACGAAGGCGACTATGCAGACAACGGCAATCCAGACTGGCCGAGAGCAACTGATGGCTGGCCCGTCAGCGCAACTGCGCAACGGGCCGCCTTGCCCGCTCGTGTCATAGTCGCCCAGCCCGACCTCGAGCGCGAATCCCGCAGTCATGAACAGAGGGGCGAGGACAAGAGTGACGGCAAGCGTTACCACCAACCCGAGCAGCCTTTGCCATAACCACACCAGCGAGGTCTTGGGCCCCGCCGGTGCAGTGGACACTATCGATTCCCGTCGTCTGGCGAATCCACGGTGATTCGGCCGGAAAGCACGACCCGCAATCGACGTCAAGACACTGGACAACCATAGGCGTTCCGTTGCACCGAGATCAGTTCTCGCAAGCCGAACGGTAAGCGCGCCCTGTCTCCCAATGGGCCGCGCAACACCCGTCGAGACCGCGCCGAATCGCTGCGAACGGCTGACCGCCAACGCCTGCTCACGGCCTCAGCCAACAATCTCGACTTTGCGAGCGGTTGGACTTATCTTCAAAGCATGACATTTCTTCTCTACGCCGGATTTGTTCTGGTCTTCTTGCTGCTGGGGACCGCGATTTGGGGCAGCTTCAAGAAGAGCCCCATCGAGCTGCGTCAGCAGCAGGAGCGCCGCCGATAGTCGGAAGATAGGCGGACGCCATTTGATGGCGCTTCCGGAGCGGTCTCAGAGGCGGTTTTCGATTCCTAGGGGTGCCCGCAAGCGGGAGGGTAAACAGTGATTGAGAGGTACCGATTGGGAAGCGTGGATCCAGTTTGGTCGCGGTGTCCGTAAGACCCGCCCGCAAGGGATTCGCGATCAGGTACGTCATTCGCGACAGCGCAAACGACCTAAATCAGCGATTCACTTCCCTCGCGACAGCGGGGATACTTCACGGCAGACGCGGGGTCCGGCAATTGGCAAGAGCGTCCGACTTGGCATCGAGGTCTGATTCTCATATCGCTGGAGTCTTGTTGTGATCAAGCATCGGCCAGAACTTCCCCTCCTGGTGCGGGATAACACGAATTTAGTTCGCGGTTACATGGGAATTGACATCAAAGCTGTTCGCAGTGACGATCCCGAACGGGTGTACTATTGATAACGAATCTCATTACCGTTATCCCCCTCCTTAAGAAAACCATCACTGTGCGCGCAAAAACCCTCCCAATCCTCTCCGTCGGCGTCGCGCTGAGCCTGGCGCTGGCCGGGTGCTCCGCAGCGTCGTCGCCGCAGAAAGAGGACGGTCTCATCCATGTCGTCGCGTCGACCGATGTCTACGGTGACATCGCGAAACAGATCGGCGGGGATCGCGTGTCGGTGACGTCGATCATCTCCAATGCCTCCCAAGACCCGCATTCCTACGAGGCCGACGCACAGGTGCAGCTGTCCCTGTCGAAGGCCGACGTCGTGATCCAGAACGGCGGCGGCTATGACGACTTCGTCGACACCCTGCTGAAGGGTGCGAACAACCCCACGGTGGCGCTGCTCAACGCCGCCACGGTTTCCGGTTACGACCAGACGCCACCGACCGGGGAATTCAACGAGCACCTCTGGTACGACTTCACCACCGTCACGAAGGTGGCCGCGAAGATCGAGTCGACCTTTGCGAGACTCGATCCGAAGCACGCCTCCACCTTCGCCGCGTACGGTGCGACCTTCTCCAGCGCGGTGAGCACGCTCGAGTCGAGTGAGGCGTCGATCAAGGCCTTTGCCGCGGGAGAGGGTGCGGCGATCACGGAGCCCGTGCCGCTCTATCTGCTCGACGCCCTGGGCCTGGTGAACAAGACGCCGGAGAAGTTCAGTGCCGCGATCGAGGGAGGAACGGATGTCTCACCGCTCGTGCTCACCGAGACCCTCGCGCTCTTCAGCGGCCACGCCGTGAAGCTGCTCGCCTACAACGCCCAGACCGGTGGACCGCAGACCGAGCAGGTCATCGCCGCGGCGAAGAAGGCGGGAGTGGCCGTCGTGCCCGTGCGCGAGACGCTTCCCGCCGGCAAGGACTATCTCGAGTGGATGACCGACACCGTCGCGGCGATCTCCGCCGCGCTCAAGTGAGGCGCCTGCGATGACCACGCCCATTCTCAGCCTCCGCCAGGCGACACTCTCCTTCGGATCCCGCACCCTCTGGAACAACCTCAATCTCGAGGTGCAGCCGGGAGAGTTCCTCGCGGTTCTCGGGCCCAACGGCACCGGAAAGACGAGCCTGCTGAAGACGATCCTCGGCCAACAGCAGCTCAGCTCCGGCACCATCGAATTCCTCGGAGAGCCGGTGGCCCAGGGCAGCCGACGCATCGGGTACATCCCGCAGCAGAAGCTGCTGGACGAGGGGACGCCCCTCCGGGCCCGCGATCTGGTGGCGTTCGGAGTGAATGGAAATCGCTGGGGACTCCCCATCAACTCACGGGCCGTTCGACGGCAGGTGGACGGCATCCTCGAATCGGTGGGAGCAACGGACTACGCCGACGTGCCGGTCGCGACACTCTCGGGCGGGGAACAGCAGCGGATCCGGGTGGGCCAGTCGATCGCCGGGAACCCGAGCCTCTTGCTCTGCGACGAGCCGCTAATCTCCCTCGACCTGCACAACCAACGCCAGGTGAGCGAGCTCATCGACGAGCAGCGGAAGGCCATCAACACCGCGGTGGTGTTCGTGACGCATGATGTGAACCCGATCCTCGAAATGGTCGACCGGGTGCTCTATCTCGCCGGCGGCCGGTTCCGCGTGGGAACCCCCGACGAGGTGCTGCGCAGCGAGGTGCTGTCCTATATGTACGACACCCCGGTCGAAGTCATCCGCAGTCGCGGCCGCATCGTCGTGCTCGGTGCGCCGGAGGGCTACGGGGTACACGATCATCTCGAACATCACGTCGGGGTGGCGACATGAACCCCGACCTCTGGCACCAGATCTTCGGCTTCGACAACTACGGCGAATTGCTCGTCCTGGTGAGGAACTCGATCATCGCCGGTGCCCTCCTCGGTGTCGTCGGTGGTCTCATCGGCCCCTTCGTGATGATGAGGGATCTCGCCTTCGCGGTGCACGGCATCAGCGAGCTGAGCTTCGCCGGGGCATCCGCGGCCCTGCTCTTCGGGGTGAACGTGGTGGCGGGATCGATCGGCGGCTCGCTGCTCGCCGCGCTGCTCATCGGCGTGCTTGGCGCCAAGGCCCGCGAACGCAACTCCATCATCGCCGTGTTAATGCCATTCGGCCTTGGTCTCGGCATCCTGTTTCTCGCCCTCTACCCGGGGCGCAGCGCCAACAAGTTCGGGCTGCTCACCGGTCAGATCGTCTCGGTGGACAACCCGCAGTTGCTCATGCTCGTGATCATCTCCGTCGTGGTGATCGCCGCGCTCTTCGTGATCTGGCGTCCGCTCAGCTTCGCGAGCGTTGATGCGGATGTCGCGCGCGCGAAGGGACTGCCGGTCACCGGTCTCTCGATCGCGTTCATGATCCTGCTCGGTCTTGCGACGGCGGTGTCGATTCAGATCGTCGGCGCGCTCCTCGTGCTGTCCCTGCTCGTGACACCCGCGGCCGCCGCGATGAGGGTCACCTCGTCTCCGCTTCTCACCCCCCTGCTCAGCGTCGCATTCGCCGTCACTTCGGTCGTCGGCGGCATTCTGCTCGCCCTCGGAGGCGGTCTGCCGATCAGTCCCTATGTCACGACCATCTCCTTCCTCATCTACATCGTCTGCCGCGTGATCGGTGCGCGCCGCACCCGCCGTGGAAACAGCGGTCGGCTCGACCCCGCGGCAACACCCGTGACAGCAGCGGCGGCTGCCCGATGACCGCGCCGGCCCGCAAGCGGAACACCTGGCAGCGGGAGGCAGTGCGCTCCGCCCTCGGGGCGGACGACGGATTCGTCAGCGCCCAGGGCCTTCACTCCACAATGCGCGAATCGGGATCGCCGATCGGGCTCGCGACCGTCTACCGGGCGCTCGCCGACCTCGCCACCGAGGGTGAGGCGGACTCCCTGCAATCCCCCGAGGGCGAGAGCCTCTATCGAGCGTGCACGCCCGGCCAGCACCACCATCACCTCATCTGCCGTAACTGTGGCCTCACCGTCGAGATCGAAGCGGATGCCGTGGAGCGCTGGGCGCAGTCGGTCGCCTCCGAGCACGGCTTCACCCAGCCCCATCACGTCGTCGACGTCTTCGGCCTCTGCGCTGCGTGCTCACCGGCCCGCTGAACAGTCCGTCGCGGCATAGTTCGGCCCAGCGGCTGGCCCGGCTAGGCTCGATGGGCACGTCACCGAAACTTCTGGGGGAACCTCATGTCCACACTGTCTCGCACCGCACTCACCACAATCCTGGCCGGCGCGGCGCTGACCGTCGCGCTCACCGGCTGCACCTCCGGCTCGCCCGCACCGGCGGGGTCTTCGACCGCGGCATCCACCCAGTCGAAGGCAGCCGCCTGCAAGTCCCTCGAGACCTCGGTGAGCGCATCGACCACCGAGTTGGCGTCGAGCTTCGGCGCGATCGCCACCAACCCCGACAAGGCGATCACCGGGCTCCAGTCCGTGGCAGACGCCTTCGACAGCGGGCTGAAGAAGGTCTCCAACGCCGAGGTGAAGAAGGCCGGAACGGCAGCGGATGACTCGATCAAGGAGATGATCGTGCAGGTGAAGGCCGTGATCGGCAAGACCTCCGCCGACACCACCAAGCTCAAGATCGCCGTCACCGACGTGCAGGCCCAGTTCACATCGATCGGCAAGATCTGCTCCTGAGCCGGTCTCGCCTTGCGTAGAGCCGGCGGCATCCGTAATATAGGACGCTGCTGCGCGCATTCTGCGCTGCGGCCTGTACACAATCCCCCCGCGATCGTTTGGTGGGCTGTGTGTGCCGACAAGAAATCTTGGGTAGGGACACCTCGTCCCTACGGTAATCGGAGGAAAACCATGGCCGCAGTGTGCCAGGTGACTGGAGCCGTTCCCGGCTTCGGACACAACATTTCGCACTCGCACCGCCGGACGAAGCGTCGCTTCGACCCGAACGTGCAGAAGAAGACGTACTACGTTCCGTCGCTCAAGCGCAGCGTCACGCTGACGCTCAGCGCCAAGGGCATCAAGGTCATTGACGCTCGTGGCATCGAATCAGTGGTCAAGGACATCCTGGGCCGTGGGGTGAAGATCTAATGGCAAAGCAGCAGGACGTCCGTCCGATCATCAAGCTCCGTTCCACCGCCGGCACCGGTTACACCTACGTGACCAAGAAGAACCGCCGCAACGACCCCGACCGCCTCGTGCTGAAGAAGTACGACCCGGTAGTCCGCAAGCACGTCGAATTCCGCGAGGAGCGCTAACCATGGCGAAGAAGAGCAAGATCGCTGCCAACGAGCAGCGCAAGATCGTGGTCGCGCGCTATGCGACCAAGCGACTCGAGCTGAAGAAGGCTCTCGTCGACCCCGCATCCTCCGATGCAGAGCGCGAAGCCGCTCGGCTCGGACTGCAGAAGCTTCCGCGCGACGCCTCTCCGGTGCGCGTTCGCGGTCGTGACGCCATCGATGGTCGTCCGCGTGGTTTCCTCAGCCAGTTCGGGGTCTCCCGCGTGCGTTTCCGCGATATGGCTCACCGGGGCGAATTGCCCGGTATTACCAAGTCAAGCTGGTAAATTACAGGCGGTTGCGGGGACACACGCCCCAAGACCTCAGTTCCATCCAAGCAACAGAACTGTTCTCGCGAGCAGCAATCTATGTTCTGAGAAGCACAACGTCCGAGGAGGACTTCAATGGCTGACAAGTCACTAAACCGTACCGAGCTCGTCGCGGCAGTTGCCGCTGAGTCTGGCCAGAGCCAGGCTGCAGTGAACGGCGTCCTCGACGCCCTGTTCTCCACTCTCGCCACTTCGGTCGGCGAAGGCACCAAGGTCACGATCCCGGGCTGGCTCGCGGTCGAGCGCACCCACCGTGCCGCTCGTGCCGGTCGCAACCCGTCCACGGGTGAGGCCATCCAGATCAAGGCGGGCTACGGCGTGAAGGTCAGCGCCGGAAGCAAGCTCAAGGCCGCTGCAAAGTAGTCTTCGCTTCTCCTCTCGAAGGGGATGCCGACCTCAGGGTCGGCATCCCCTTCGGTCGTTAAGGACGGGGCCCCACCAGCGGGGCGGAGGCCCAGTTTGCTCGCCTAGGCTGGATAACGTGCCACGGATCGTGAGAATCGCCGGTCCAGCGCTGCTCCTGGTCGTTGCCTTCGCATCCCTGCTCGCCGCGCTGGCGTTCGGTCATGCCGCCGACGCGCCCCGGCTGATCGATCCCGGAGCCCTCGTGCGCTACGGCCTGCCGATCGCGACCATGCTGTTCAACCTGGGTGTCGCGGTCACGCTCGGCTCGCTCGTGCTGCTGTGTTTCGCCATGAGCGCGGACCGGCCCGAGTTCGCCCGCACGCTCGATATCGCCGCCGGAGCCGCCGGGTTCTGGGCCATCGCGTCCGCTGTCACCGGCTTCCTCACCTTCATGAGCTTCTACACCAAGCCGATCAGCCTTGACGCGAACTTCGGCGGGGTGCTCGGCGACTTCCTCACCAACAAGGAGATCGGCCAGGCCTGGCTCGCGAGCACCCTCGTGGCCGCCGTGGTCACGGTGCTGTGCTTCGCCGTGCGCAACCGCACGATGCTCGTCTTCGTCACCGCCTTCACGGCAGTCGGCCTGGTACCCCAGGCCCTGCAGGGGCACTCGGCGGATGCCGCCGGTCACGACGCGGCCGTCACCTCCCTCGGTCTCCACGTGGTCTTCGCGGCGATCTGGCTTGGCGGGCTCGTGACCATCGTGTTCATCCGCAAGACCCTCGAGGGTGGGCGGATCGGGCCGATCATCTCCCGCTATTCGACGCTTGCCATCATCTGCTTCGTCGTGGTCGCCGCCTCGGGCTACGTGAATGCGGCCCTGCGCGTCGGCACGATCACCCAACTGCTCACGCCCTACGGCATCCTCGTCCTCGTCAAGATCTTCGCGCTTCTCGCCCTTGGGCTCTTCGGGCTCGGGCAGCGGCGGTTCCTGGTGGCGAAGATGCAGTCCTCGGTCAACAGCGGCGACCGGTTCTTCTGGTGGCTCATCGCCGCGGAGCTCGGATTCATGGGACTGGCCTCCGGAGTCGCGGCCGCTCTGGCGAAGACAGCGACTCCCGTGTCGCAGGATGCCACCCTCACGAGTCCGGCCTGGATCCTGACTCAGGCACCCCTGCCGCCCGAGCTCACCTTCTCGCGCTACTTCACCACGTGGAACTTCGACATCCTCTGGGTGCTGCTCATCGCCTTCCTGGCGTTCTTCTACATCGCCGGCGTGGTGAGGCTGCACCGCCGCGGTGACAAGTGGCCGGTGCATCGGCTCGTCGTCTGGCTCGCCGGGCTCGCCCTCTTGTTCTGGGTGACCAACGGAGGAATCAACGTTTACGAGAAGTATCTGTTCAGCGTGCACATGCTCGGGCACATGCTGCTCGGCATGATGATCCCGGTGCTGCTCGTGCCCGCCGCTCCCATCACCCTGGCCCTCCGGGCGATCGCCAAGCGTTCGGATGGCAGCCGCGGTGCGCGGGAGTGGATCATGCTGTTCGTGCACTCGCGGGCATCCGCGGTGCTGTCCAACCCGATAGTGGCGGCCGCACTGTTCGTGGTCTCGCTCTGGGTGTTCTACTACACACCGCTGTTCAGTTGGGCCACGACCGACCACATCGGGCACACCTGGATGATCGTGCACTTCCTGATCACCGGCTATCTGTTCGTGCAGGCCCTGATCGGCGTCGATCCGCTTCCCTATCGCGCGCCCTACCCGATGCGTCTGCTCGTGCTGCTCGGCACGATGGCCTTCCACGCGTTCTTCGGGCTCTCCCTCATCACGGGCACCGGACTCCTGCTCGCCAACTGGTACGGGGCCATGGGTCGGGCGTGGGGCGTGAGCGCGATCGCGGACCAGCAGACCGGCGGCGGCATCGCCTGGAGCGTGGGGGAGATTCCCACGATCATCCTCGCCATCACGGTGGCGATCATGTGGTCGAAGAGCGACGCGAAGGATGCGAAACGTCTCGACCGCAAAGCCGAACGGGACGGCGATGCCGAGCTGATGGAATACAACCGGATGCTCGCCGACCGGGCTGGCCGGCGTTAAGGCCCGACCCTGGTTGCACGGCGCGAGGCGGATGACTCCCCGGCCGCCTCAGTACTGGGCGGTGATCACCGGGCTGCCATCGCCCGCGAAGGTGATGACGTAGCGCACAGTGAACGGCACGTCGTCGTCGAAGGTCGAGAGGCTTCCGTCGAAGATCGACCTCACCTTCACCTTGAGGTGGGCGAGCCCCCCGGTCTCGGGTATCTGCCAACTCCCCGGGTTCGTCCCGGGCGCGATCGTGACGATCGGGTAGCTCACGATGGACCAGGTGGGAGCATCCTGCAGCCGGTCGGTGATCTGAGTGCCCATCGGGCACCCCGTGGGCAACAGCACCTTCTGGGTCGTGCAGGCGGCGAGGAACTTGTCGAGTTGCTTCTGCACCTCGCGAACGAACACCGGATTGGCCTGGATGTCCACAGTCGCGTCTGTGACGCTCGCCGGTTGATCGACGAGGGGCGCCACCCTCACCGACTCGAGATAGGTCGAGTTGTGCGTCAAGACCACCCGGCTCGGAGTGAGCACACGGTAGGCATGAGCGACGTCGGGCGTGACGGGGGGCAGCGCCACGCCGTTGGCCCGCACACCACTGCCGTGCTTCACGGTGACGCTCAGCAGGCTCTGCGGCGATTGGACGAAGCGCCACGCCGAGAAGACTCCGAGGCGCTGGCCGCTGTGCTCAACGACGAAGGATGAGGTGCTCTCTGTACCCCCGATCGTGTAACCGTATAAGACGGTGTGGCGCCCGCCGCCGTCATCCGTGTCCTTCACCAGGTGGATGTCGGTGAGGGAGGCGAGCGCGGCGGGGGCGAGGAGCTCGTCGGTCCCCGTCGGGCTGACGGCGACTCCGGGCATCCGGCGCGCGCCGTCCACATCGTGCCGGGCGACGGCGGAGAGGTAGGAGGAGACGAATCCCGAGGCGCTGTAGAGCGTGAGGTTGAGGGTCGTGACCGTGCCGAGGAATGCCAGCAGGAGCACCCCCACCAGCATGAGCCAGCGGGCGAGAATTCGGGGCGGCATCTCCACATCCTAGGTGGCGCTTCCGTGCCCGGCTTCTCAACAGGAGGGCGCCGCGCGCCGATCGACAGGCGACCGCGGCGGTAGATTGGAGTGCTGTCCGGATGCCGGGAGGGAGGAGTGTCGTGGCCGAATTCGCACTCTCCGCCGAGCAGGCAGCCGTCTTCGAACTCATCGAGAACACCCGCGAGAACATCTTCGTCACGGGTCGCGCGGGCACGGGCAAGTCCACGCTGCTCAACCATCTCTCGTGGAACACCGCGAAGCAGGTGGTGATCGCGGCCCCGACCGGTGTGGCAGCGCTCAACGTGGGCGGGCAGACCATCCACTCCCTCTTCCGCCTGCCGATCGGGGTGATCGCCGACCATGCGATCGACCAGGTGCCCGAGTTGCGCAAGCTGCTCAACACCATCGACACGCTGGTGATCGACGAGGTGTCCATGGTCAATGCCGACCTGGTGGATGCCATCGATCGCAGCCTGCGCCAGGCGCGCCAGAAGCCGTTCACCGCGTTCGGGGGCGTGCAGGTGGTGCTGTTCGGCGACCCGTATCAGCTCGCCCCGGTGCCAGGCGATGCCGACGAGCGCGCCTACTTCACCGACCAGTACCGCTCGATGTGGTTCTTCGACGCGAAGGTCTGGCAGGAGACCGAGCTGCGCATCTTCGAGCTGACGACCATCCATCGCCAGCATGAGGCCGAGTTCAAGTTCATGCTCAATGCGGTGCGCCACGGCATGGTCACCGCAGAGATCGCGGGGCGCCTCAATGACACGGGCGCCCGTCCCGCGCCGACGGATGGCACGATCACCCTCGCCACCCGCAACGACACCGTCAACCGCATCAATGCTGCAGCCCTCGCCCGGCTCCCCGGGGCCGTCAAGACGGCGAAGGCCGATGTCTCGGGAGAGTTCGGCGGGCGGTCATTCCCCGCCGACGAGTCCCTGCAGCTCAAGGTGGGTGCGCGGGTGATGTTCCTGCGCAACGATTCCGCCGGTGAGGGCGGCCAGCGCTGGGTGAACGGCACGGTGGGCACCGTCACCAAGATCTCGTCGACCGTCTTCGTGGAGGTCGATGGCGAGGTGCATGAGGTGCAGCCCGCCATCTGGGAGAAGTTCAAATACACCTATTCGGCATCGACGAAGACCCTGAAGAAAGACATCGTCGCCGAGTTCACCCAGTTTCCGCTGCGACTGGCGTGGGCGGTCACCATCCACAAGTCCCAGGGCAAGACCTACGATCGCGCGATAGTGGATCTCGGATCGGGCACCTTCAGCGCCGGTCAGACCTACGTGGCGCTCAGCCGTCTCACGGAGCTCGAGGGCCTCTACCTCTCGCGGCCGCTGCGGCCGAGTGACATCCGGGTGGATCCCGATGTGCAGCGCTTCATGAGCGGTGCCTCGGCACTGCCGGGCATCGAAGCGTAGCGCGCCGGGAGCGCCCCGGTGGCAAAGCGGGCCATCGCGGACTTTCGGGGCCGGCGCGCAGGCCCGCAACGTCCGCGGACGCCCGGATACGCGCGAGTATCCCCGGTGCCGGACCGTGCCGCTTCAGCGACGGTGCACTATGCGGCTGCCTTCGCGCGCGACAGGTCCTCGAACAGCTCGGTGTTGAACCGGTAGGCGATGAGCACCTCGTCGATGACGCGCTCGCGTTCCTCTGCGCTCCAGTCCACGGCATCCAGTTGTTCGCGGTAGGTCTCCTTGAACTGCTTCGGCCTGGCGATCTGGTCGAAGAGATAGAAGCCGACCCCGTTGGTCTCGAAGCCGAACTGTCGCTGCATGAGAGTGCGGATGACCTGGCCACCCGACAGGTCGCCGAGGTACCGCGTGTAGTGGTGGGCCACGAAACCACCGGGCCAGGTGGCCGCGACGGTGGTGAGCCGATCGACGTAGCGCTGGGTGGTGGGCAGGGCTGTGATCTGCTGCCGCCAGTCGTCCCCGAGCAGGAAGGCGAGATCGAGGCGGATGGCGGGAAGCCGAGTGAGCTGCGGGCTGATGAACGGCGCGGCCACGGGATCCGTCGCCATCCGCTGCGCTGCCGCCTCGAGGGCCTCGTAGATGAAGAAGTGCTGGGCCACCAGGGCGATGTAATCCTCGCGGGTGCCCTTGCCGGTCATGAGGTCGGACATGAAGCCTGCCCCCTCACTGTCACCGTGACCGGACCAGGTGCGCTCGCGGAGAGCCTGCGAAAAGGGGATGACAGCGGTCACGGCGACTCCTGAGCTCAGGTTAGGTGACCCTAAGTTTAGTCGGGTGAACGGTGGTTAGTGGCCCATTCCCGGCATGTTCATATCCATCATTCCGCCCATGGTCCCACCGTGCTCCATCGCCACGGATCCGGCTTGGGTCGCGGCGAGAGCCGGGGTGGTGAGACCACCGACCAGAACTCCCGCGACGATCACGGCGGCCAGGTACCGCACCGCGCTGGGGGCCTTCGGCGCCCGCGCTGCCGGAGTGTCCGACGATCGCCGGCGCAGTATCACGCTGAGAATCGCGGCGATGAAGAGCTCGAAGAGAGCGGCGATGCCCATCGGAACGAATCGCAGCGAAGAGGCGATCTGTGGAGCGGCGAGAAGGGTGGCCGTCACTGTGAGAAGGCTCCAGAGCAGCACCGGTGCGAGAGCGCCAGCCTGTGCGAGCCGGGGAACGAGCAGTCGGTCTTTCACGAGGATGAGCACGCCCCAGGTGAGCTCGGCGAGGCCGAACAGCGCCAGGGGGATGCCGACCGCGAGGGGAGAGCTGATCACGAGTGCCAGGTGGATTACTCCGGCACCGATGGCGGCGAAAGACAGCCACGAGCGGGTGATGACAGACATGAGAACTCTCCCCTGCGATCGATCGAGCGGATGCGACTACGCGGCGGCGTGGGCGCGAACTGCCTTGTCGGCGCCGAGCCCGACACCGAGCAGGATCACGGCGCTACCGAAGTGGAGCACGTTGTCCGCGGTGTTGATGGCGAGGATGTTGGCGGCCGAGTTGAGGATGAACAGGCCGACGATGCCGAGCAGCAGGTACGCGGCCCCGACTGTGGTGTTCACGGTCTTGGATGCGCGAATGCTGGACAGTCCGGCGATGAGAAGCGCGGCGCCGATCAGAAGGTGAGCGACGTTGTGGAACACGTTGACCTCGAAGATGCCGAGCAGCAGGCCGCCCTTGACATCGAAGAAGCCGACGCCGGAGGTTGCCGTGAAGCCGAGCAGTCCTACGAGAAGGTAGACCGCGCCGAAGACGGTCGCGAGCAGGCGGTTGGGTGACTTGGACATGATGTTTCTCCTCTACAGCTCGACGGGTGTCTCGCTTGACTAGGTATTCGTGGCCACGCGTCCGAGGGTTTGGTAGCGGATATTCACCGGGTGCTCAGCGAGTGCCCAGCGTAGCCTCAGCGCGGTCGAGGGGTGGTGCCGAGGCGGGCGTGCGCCTGCTCGTAGAGCGACACGATCTCGCGACGGATCTCGGCGCGCTCCGTGATGGGCGCCGCCCACGGCATCCGCAATTCCCCGTCGCATTCATCGCTGCTCCCCTCGACGGCGTAGCCCCAGTAGCCGGCCTCACCGTCGAGCGAGGTCATCGCGCAGGCGGTAGCGGCGGGGTCGGCGAAGGCTCGCGCGATGAGAAGGTTGTCGTCGGCATGGTCGGAGTTCATGTGAGAGAGAACGGCGGCGACCACGGCAGGCGGGAAAACGGGGGAATCTGGCACGACATCTACGGTATCCGTTCGCCCTCATGGGCCACCATGGGAGCATGCCGATCATGCCTGACACCAAGAACTGGACCTGGGTGCTCGACCGACCGTGCCCGGAGTGCGGGTTCGATGCCACCACCATCACGGCACGGGATGTCGCGGGACTCGTGCGCGCGAACGCGGCAGCCTGGCCGGCGGTTCTGCAGCGAGCGGATGTCGCGCAGCGGCCCGACGACAGCACCTGGTCGCCCCTCGAATATGCCGCTCACGTGCGGGACGTGTATCGCATCTTCCGCGTGCGCCTCGGTCTGATGCTCGACGAGGAGGACCCGGTCTACCCCAACTGGGACCAGGACGAGACGGCGCTGGCCGAGCGGTACAACGCGCAGGAACCGGCAGCGGTCGCACGCGAGATCGTCGCGGCCGGTTCGGCGCTCGCCGAGGCTTTCGACGCGATTCCGGATGCCGCGTGGAGCCGCCCCGGACGCCGCAGCGATGGGGCGACCTTCACCATTGCGAGCTTCGCGGTGTATCTCGCCCACGACCCCACGCATCACCTCTGGGACGTACGCGCCGCCGAGTGACACTCGCGGGAGCGGGCTCTACTTGCTCGTACCCTGCGACACGGAGCCCTGCAGCTGGCGCTGGAAGATCAGGTAGACGATGAACACCGGCACGATCGTCATGACCGCCCCGGCGAAGAGCTGCCCGAAGTCCACCGAGTAGCCGGCCTGCGACGCGAAGGATGCCATCCCCTGCGTGAGCACATAGTTCTTCGGATCGGTGTTCAACGCCACCGGCAGGAGGAACTGGTTCCACAGCCCGACGAAGTTGAGGATGGCGACTGTCGCGAGCCCGGGACGTGCCATCGGCAGCATCACCTGGAAGAACGTGCGCCACTCCCCCGCGCCATCCAGTGCCGCCGCCTCTGCGATCGAATTGGGCAGTGCTTTAAAGAACGAGAAGAGGAAGAACACGGTGAACGGCAGGGCGAATGCCGCATAGGTGAGGATGAGCCCGGGCAGCGTGTTGAGCAGCCCGATACTCCGAAGCACGAAGAACAGCGGCACGATCGCCAGGAAGATGGGAAAGGTGAGGCCCGCGAGCATCAGGTAGTAGATGCCGCGGCTTCCCGGGAACTGGAAGCGGGCGAGTACGTATGCGCACATCGCGCCGAACAGCATGGTCACCGCGAGGGCGCCGAACACCACGATCACCGTGTTGAGCAGGAAGCTGCCGATGCCGGCCGTCGTCCAGGCGCCGACATAGTTGTCGAAGTTCCACTTCGCCGGCAGCGAGAACGGTGAGGAGAAGATCTCCGAACTGGTCTTGAACGACGACATGACCGTCCAGAGCAGCGGCAGCACCACGATGATGCACCAGATCGTGAGGATCGTATGGGAGATACCGCCGACCACGCGATCACCGGTGGTCGTGGCGGATTTGCGGGTGAAGGTGCGGACGGCGGCATCCGCTTTGATCGTGGTCATTCTGCTACCTCATTCGTGCCGCCGGTGAGTCGGTTGACCAGGAAGACGATGCCGGCGAAGGCCAGGGTCACCAGCGCAAGAACGACTCCCATGGCGCACGCCAGGCCGAATTGGCCCTTGGTGAATGCCGTGGTGAAGAGCTGCTGCGACATGACGAGGGTGGAGTTGTTCGGACCGCCGCCGGGGTTCAGCGCGGCCATATAGACGAAGGCATCCAGCGCCAGGATGCCCATGTAGATGTAGGCGGTCTGGATGTTGTCACGAATCAGCGGAATGGTGATCGTCACCGCGGTGCGGAAACGGCCCGCCCCGTCGATGCGCGCCGCCTCGAAGATCTCGGCGGGAATGCCCTTGATCGCTGCGACGAACAGCACCATGTAGAAACCGACGAGCCCCCACACGATGACGAACATCGTCGCGATCATGGCGGTCCGCTGCTCACCCAGCCAGGCGAACGACTGGAACTGGTCGAGCCCCAGCCCGGTGAGCAGTCCGTTGAGGATGCCGTGGCTGGGGTCGTAGACCTGATTCCAGATGATGCCGATGACGATCGCCGGGATCACGTAGGGGAAGAAGGAGACTACCCGGTACACGCTCGAGTTGCGCAGACCGCGCACGGGGCCCTGGCTCGGCCCGCCGACGGTGACGAGGGAGGCGAGCACCAGGCTGAGCACCACGGTGATGATCGGCAGGAAGATCACCAGGATGAGGCTGTTGCCCACCGCCTTCATGAAGATGTCGTCGGAGAAGAGCTTGCCGTAGTTCACCAGGCCGATGAAGTTCATCCCGGGCGTGAATCCAGACCAGTCCGTGAGCGAGTAGTAGAAGGCCTGGATGAACGGCCACACCACGAACAATACGTACCCGAGAACGGGCACGACCAGGAACACGATCATGAAGCTGATCTTGTCGAAAGTGAGATCACGCCGGCTCCAGCGCCGGGCGACAGAGACTCCGCCGCCCGGCGCCGAAGTGGGAGGAACGACAGCGGTCATTTGACCGTGACCTTCTTCACCGAGCTGTCGTTGCGCACCTTGTCGGTGATGGACTGCAGGCTCGACGTGAGCTGGGCGACCGAGGAGTCACCCTGCAGGAAGGTGTTCCACACAACGAGCTGGTCGGTGTTGAGCCCGTAGAGGTCGACGAAGTTCCACGAGAAGACGTCGCTGCCGGCGCCGTCGAGCAGTTTCACCTGCGACACGAGTGCCGTCGAGCCGAAGCCATCCGCCGGGATGGTGCCCTTCACGATGGTCGACGAGAAGGTCGTCTTGGCGAAGTTGACCGCCGCGTCGTTCGAGAGCATCGCGCGCAGGAACTCCTTGCCGCCGGCCACGTTCTTGCCCTGGGACGGCACGATGTAGCCCTCACCGGCTGTGGAGTGCAGCGACTTCTGCGGGAACTTGGATGACGTCGTCACCGTGAGCTCCGGAGCACCGGTCATCTTGAAGCCCGCCTTGGTCTGCGTCTTCATCTCGTTCTCGATCCAGCCTCCCGAGGGGTAGAGCAGGAACTTCTCCTCGTTGCTCCACTGGGCCTGAGCCGCGGTGAACTGCGTGCCAGCACCACCGGGCTGCATGTAGCCGGCATCGATGATCTTCTTGAGGCCGGTGAACACGTCCTGGATGGGCTGGAGCGACCAGCATCCGTCCTTCAGGTTCTCCAGGGCGAGGCGCACGTCGTCGCCCCCCTCCTTGATCGCGGAGGCGATGGCCATCGTCTGGTAGTAGGTGGCAGCCTCCTTGCCCCAGCCGAACAGGTACTTGCCCTGTGCCTTCGCCTTCGCGCCGAGGGCGAGAGCCTCCTCGTAGGTGGTGGGGACCGTCCAGCCGTTCGTCTCGAACAGCGCGGCCGAGTACCACATCGCGTAGACGGTGAGCACGTAGTTGAGCTGAACGAACTTGCCGTCGAAGGTGCCCGGCTCGATCACTCCGGCGTAGAGGGTGTCTTTGATGACCTTGCCCTCGAGGTTCTTCGCCTCGATCACCGAGGTGAGGTCTTCGAGCTGGGCACGGATGGTGTTGATGCCGATGAGGTTCGCGCCGCTGTTGTCGATCACGTCGGGCGGGTTTCCGCCGACGAAGCGCGGCTGAAGGGTCTGCGCGATGTTGGTTGCGGCCGTGACCTTGACCGTGGATCCGGCCTGAGCCTTCTCCACGACCTTGCCGGCATAGTCGGCGTAGTCGATGCCGTAGCCGCCCTTGAAGATGACCGCGTCGACCGTGGACTTGTCCGCCATGCCGAAGGGGTTCTTGGCCGACACGGTGCCGCCCGGTGCCGCGGTGGTGCCCCCGCCGCCCACGCAGGATGCGAGCATCCCGGTGGCGGGAATGAAGATGCCGACAGCGAGGGCGCCGCGCAGGAACTGGCGGCGCTGGAAGGGCTCTGCTGCCTTCGTCACTGCTGCGTTCGTCAAAGAGGTGTTGCTCATGGTGTACTGCCTTTCATTCTTGGGGTGACGGGGATTCCGGATGCTGCGAATCAGGCGTTGCGGGTGATGTTGTACTGCAGTTCGAGGGCTTTGTTGTGCTCGTCTCCGCCCGGGATGTTCGCCGAGATGTAGAGGGGAGGCGTCGAACCCTGCGCGGCGATGCGCTGGGCCGTGCCGATGGTGAGGATCTGGGCGATGTAGGCCGCGGTGATGGAGGAGACCGCGCCGACCGGGATTCCCCCGGAGAGCTCGATCGTCGCGTCACCGAAGGGAGCGAGGTTGTCGAGCACGACATCCGCCACATCGCGGAGTCGCTTGCCGCTGGCGTGCTTCGGCTCGACCCGCATGGTGTGGTCGAGGCTGGTCACCGCGATCACCGGATGACCGTGCTGTTTCGCCTCGAGGGCGAGGCCGACGATCGAGCCGTTGACACCGGAGTTGGAGGCGATCACGAAGACGTCGTTGGGGCCGGCGCCCGCGATCGCGAACAGCTCCGCGGCGATGTCGGGATTGCGTTCGAGGGAAGAGCCGCCGAGGGCGCTGATGTCCAGGCTGCCACGCAGCACCACGTCGCGGAGGGCGATCTTCTTGGTGGGGATGAGGCCACCGGCACGACCGGCGATCTCCATGGCGAAGGCCTCCGAATGGCCCGTACCGAAGGCCTGGATCACTCCACCGCGCCCGATCGCCTCGACGAACAGGGTGATGGCGTCGTCGAAGGCGCCGGCCCGGGCGCTCGCCGCGAGGGCCTCGATTCGAGACTGGACCTCGCGGGTGAAGGCGCTGTCCAGGTCGGACTGGGTGACGGTTTCTGGCACGGTGACTCCTGTTTTCAGTCGATCGATGGCGGGGTCTCGCGCGCGGGGCGCGGGGAGATCGGGGCACGGCGGGGGCGGCGGTGCGTCGCTACCGCGAGGGCGGAAGCAGCGAGGTTGTTGGTGGAGCGGGAGAAGTTCTCCTGCGCGGTGAGCAGGTACAGCAGGTCGAGCACGAGCAGCTGGCCGTGCTTCGCCGAGAGGTCGTCGGGCTGGAGGAACTGCTCGTAGACCGAGGTGACGATCGTGAGATTGGCGTTCTCCGCGAGGGGAGAGGTCGGATTGTTGCTGATCGCCACGGTGAGCGCCCCGGCCCGACCGGCTTCCCGCAGCATCTGGATCGTCTCCTCCGTGCGCCCGGAGTTGGAGATTCCGATGGCCACCGATCCGGCATTCTGGATGGCGGCGCTCGTGAGGCCCGCGTGCACCTCCGACCACACGTGGGTATTCACGCCGATGCGGTAGAGCCGTGCCTGCATCTCCTCGGCGAGGAACGCGCTCCCCCCGACCCCGTAGATGTCGACGTGACTGCTCGTGGCGATGCGTTTGGCAATCTTTTTCATCAGGGGCAGGTCGATCGCGGCGGCGGTTTCACGCAGCGTGCGGGAGTGGGCGTTGATCAGGGTGCTGAGCACATCCGCGGCGGAATCCTGCGGGCCGAAGGCCCGGCCGATGTCGGTCTTCCAGGAGTCGCGCGCCGTGCTGCGCCCGAAATCGGTGGCGATGCTCACCCGGAACGGCACGTAACCGGCATATCCGATCAGTCGACAGAATCGAGTGACGGTGGCCGCGGAGGCCCCGGCCTGGGCGGCGAGCTGGCCGATCGAGAGCTTGAGCGGCGCCTGGGGGTACTCGAGCAGGTAGTCCGCGATCTTCGCCATGGCGCCCGACATCTCCGGCCGCCGCGACTGGATGCGGTTGGCCACCCCTGCGGCATGCTCGCCGGGGGGAGTGGCGGGGGGAGACGTGACGGTGGTAATTACAATCTCCTTCTTTGGAGGTTCACGAAAATTATTCTTACAGTACAGTGTGCTCAGATCCCAAATATTTCGAAGAAGTAACGATGCGAAAAATTCTGGCCATTGACGCGGGGGGCACGTCCTCGCGGGCAGTGCTGCTCGATTCGTCGGGAGCATGCTCCGGATTCGGCCGCGCCAGCGGGGGCAACCCCACCGCGGTGGGCGTGGCCGGCGCCGTCGATGCCCTCACTCTCGCCGCGGAGCGGGCCCTGGGAGGGCGGATCCCCTCGCCGACCAGCGACTCGATCGTGGTGATCGCGTTGGCAGGCACCGCGACGCCCCCGTTCATCACGCTGCTGGAGTCGAGGCTGGCGGGTCTCGGGCTCGCCGGTCGCACCGTCATCGAGCCGGATCTGCTGGGAACCTTCTGCTCAGGTACCCCGCTGGCCGAGGGCTACGCGGTGATCGCCGGCACGGGCACGATCGCCGCTCGCATCTCCGATGGCCAGATCCACACCGTGAAGGGCGGATCGGGCTGGCTGCTCGGAGACGCCGGCTCGGGATTCTGGATCGGCCAGCAGGTCGCCCGCGCGGTGGTCGCCTCGCTCGACGGTCTTGGCCCGCCGACCACTCTCACTCAGCTCCTGCTGGAGGCAACCGGCATCGAACGGACGGGAGCACGCAGTCGCGGGCGGTCCGAAGAGCTCTCCCGGCTCGTCCATGAGCTCTACGCGCTGCGGCCCGTCGAGCTCGCCCGGTTTGCTCCGCTCGCCTTCCAAGCCCTCGACGTCTCACCCGCGGACCCGGTGGCTCGCGAGATCCTCGAGGCGGCGGCCGAGGGAATCGCGAGGGTGCTCATTGCCGCGCGGGAACCGGAGTTCGGCGACACCTCGGTGCCAGATGTGGTCGTTTTGGGCGGCAGCGTGCTCGCTGCCGGTCTCGCGCGGGCACCGGCCATCTTCACCGACCGGTTGCAGGACGCCCTCGGCGGCGCCGAACTCGTGCCGGTGGAAGACGGCATCGTCGGGGCTGCAGTTCTCGCCTTCCGTCACCTCGGCCGCGAGGTGGACCTGTCCCTGCATCGTCGTCTCACCGTGGAGATCGATGGTGCCCGCGGGAGGGCCGTCCTCGCATGAGCCTCACGACAGGGTCTCGTGTCCTGGCACTCCCGGAGTTCGACCCACCGGACCCGCTGCCAATGGTCGGTCCTCCGCTGGAGACGCCCTCCTCGATCTCCGGGGACATCCCCCCGGAAATCCTCGAGGGTTCCGTCTACGGCAATCCGTCCACCCTCTACCCCTACCAGGAGCAGGGGGACTACGGGCGCGACCTCGTGGACACGCCGGTGATGACAGTGGTGCTCGAGAACGACCTGTTGCGCGCCGTGTTCCTTCCGGAATGGGACGGGCGACTGTGGGAGCTCTTCGACAAGGTCAGCGGCAAGCACCTCCTCCATTCGCCGGACACGATCCAGCTCGCCAACCTCGGACTGCGCAACGCCTGGTTCGCCGGGGGGATCGAATGGAACATCGGCACCCGCGGGCATTCGCCGGGCACTGCGAGCCCCATCCACACCGCGATCATCCGCACGCCGGAGGGCCAGGAGCTGCTCCGGCTGTGGGAATTCGACCGATTGCGCCAGGTGGTATTCCAGGTCGATGCGTGGTTGCCGGCTGATTCGCCGGTGCTGTTCGTCGCGGTGCGGTTGAGGAACCCGAACGACAGCGCCGTTCCGATGTACTGGTGGACCAACGCCGCCATTCCCGAGAGCGAGCGCACTCGTGTGCTTGCTCCGGCCGAGTCCGCCTTCGCAAGCGCGTACGAGGGGGGCATCTCCCGAGTGCCGGTCACCGCGGCGCCACCCGAAACGGACTGGACCCGGCCGACGAACAACGCCCGGGCCAGGGACTTCTTCTTCGATATCCCACCGGAGCAGCGACCGTGGGTCGTCGCAGCCGATCGGCAGGGTGACGGTCTGGCGATGCTCTCCACGAAGGGGCTGCGCGGGCGAAAGCTCTTCGTCTGGGGACGGGGTGCCGGAGGCCGGCGGTGGCAGCGCTGGCTCACGCCAAGCGGCGGCGACTACGCCGAGATTCAGGCCGGGCTCGCCCAGACCCAGTTCCAGCACCTGGAGATGCCCGCCGGCGCGGAATGGAGCTGGGTGGAGGCCTACGGCAATGGCCGACTCTCCCCGGCGCTCGCGCAGAGCCCGGATTGGCAACAAGCTGTCACACACGCAGAAGAGCGGCTCGCGCGGCTGGCAGATGCCGCTGAGCTCGACGCTGCGCACCGCGCAGTCCGGTCCTGGGCCGACCTGCCTCCCGACCGAATCCTGCTCTCGGGCAACGGATGGGGCGCGCTCGAGAGCGCACGACGGAGTCGATCGGGGCAGCGGTGGATCGACGAGGCCGGCACGCCATTCCCGCGCGCATCCATCACGGACGAGCAGAGTGCCTGGCTGGATCTGTTGGAAGGGCGCACCACGTCGAGCCCCCCGCCGGGGACCGGCGGATTCGTGGCCGGCGCCGATTGGGAACGGCTCTGCGCCGAAGGGGGCGACAGCGCGGCATCCTGCTTCCACCGGGCGACCATGAGGCACGCCGCCGGAGACCGCGAGGCTGCCGCGCGTCTCTACCGGGCATCCCTCGAGTCCGGGCCGAGCGCCGGTGCCGAACGCGGACTCGCCGTGCTCGGCATGAGCGGCAGCGATCCGCGGGGGCGGGCCGAGGCGGTGGAGCACTACCGCCGCGCCTGCCTGCTGGATCCAGCCAACACCGCGCTGATCGTCGAAGCGGCGACGGCAGCGATCGCGCAGGGTGCGGCCACTGCCGCCCTCGAGATGCTGTCGCTCCCCGGAATCGGGGGAGGTCAACGAAGCGGCAGATTGCGACTGTTGAAGGCTCGAGCTCTCGCCCTGGCGGGAGACTCTGCCGGCGCCGTGACGCTCTTGCGACGGGACATCGTGGTCGCAGACCTCCGGGAGGGGGAGAACGCCATGGCAGAACTCTGGCGAAGAGTCATCCCGAACGAGCCGATCCCCCGTCACTACGAGTTCAGCATGACCGAGGACAGCCGATGACCGGCATCGCGATCGTCGGTCGCGGAGCGATGGCTCAGGCTCACGCGCGGGCCTGGAGCGAACTCGGGCTGGGTGATGACATCCTCTATGTCAATACACTGACGGATGGCGCACCGCTTCCGCATGCCCGGCTGGCGCGCTTCGAATCGGACCTCGGCGTGGTTCTCGCAGACCCCCGGGTCACCATCGTGTCGGTGTGCACCCCCACGACCACCCATGCGGCGATCGCCCTCCGCGCTTTGCGAGCGGGCAAGAACGTGCTGCTCGAGAAGCCGATAGCGCTCACGATGGCGGATGCCGTCGCGCTGCGGGATGAGGCCGCCACGAGCGTGGGGGTGCTCATGGTCGCCCACGTGGTGCGCTTCTTCGACGGCTACCGGCTGGTGCGGCGCTTCGTGGAAGAGGGGAAGCTCGGCAGCCTGTTCTCCGTGCGGGCCGGCCGGTTCAGCCCGGCTCCCCGGCCGTCGACCTGGTGGCACGATGACGCGCAGTCCGGAGGGGTGGTGGTCGACTTCAGCATCCACGACTTCGACCAGCTCAACCTGCTGCTCGGCACTCCGCTCTCGGTGACCGCCAACCGCGCGAGACCCGACGGCCCGGTCGAGGCGACTGTCGACTACGAGGGGGGAGGAGTGGGCCACATCACCGGTTTCATGGGGATGCCGCGCGGATTCACCTTCGCCTCGACGCTCGACCTCGTCGGCAGCGAGGGACTCGCCAGTCACGGCTTCGCCGGAAGGCTCGATTCCGAGGAGCTGTCATCGGCGCCGGACACCGTACGCGTGCAGACTGCGGCGGGGGTGACGGAGAAGCTGATCGGGGCGCACAATCCCTACCGAAACCAGGCCGAATACTTCCTCGAGTGCGTGCGCTCCGCATCCGCTCCGGACTTCTGCCCGGTGGATGCCGCGGTGCTCGCTCTCGCCGTCGCGCTCGCGGCACGGGAATCGCTGGACACCCGCCACGCGGTCGCCCTCGGCTAGTCGAGCAGGTAGTCTTCCAGAAACGCGGAGGAGCGGGCGAAGGCGAGAGCGGCGGCGTTCACATCCACGCGATCGGTGATCGTCGCGTTGGCGAAGGAATGCACGGTCGCGAGGTAGGTCCACTCGGTGATCGGCGTGCCGTGGTCCTTCAACCTGTCGATGAACGACTCCGGGTCCTCGCCCTCATCCCAGTCGTCGATCTCGGCGAGATGGAGCAGCACCGGGGCCGGGATCACGCCGTGCTGGGACGGCCCGAGCGTCGCGTAGTACGCGACAACCGCATCCGCTTCGCCGCTCTGGGCATGCAAGAGGGCGAGCCAGCCGCCGAGGGAGAATCCCACCACACCCACCCGGGTGCTGCCTTCGGTGCGCGCCACCTGGATGATGTCGTCGAGTTCCGCGAGAGCGCCCGCCACATCCAGCTGGGCCATCAGCACCTCGGCCGTCGCGGCCTCGACGGTGGCGACGCCGTTGTAGAGGTCGGGAACGATCACGCGGTAGCCCTGGCGGGAAAGTGCGGTGGCGTAATTCGCGAGCCAGGGAAGCCGTCCGTACCAGTCGTGCAGCAGGAGCACGAGCGGTCTGCCCCGCTCGCCGAAGGTGAGGGGGATTCCCGGCGAGGGGATGGGGACGAGCTCTGACATACCGGCCCTTAGTGAGAACGACGGGTGGTCTCGATGCACGTCACTCTAGTGGAGGCGGGAGCCGCGGCACCGGTGCCGCACTGATCAGGCCGAGCGCACCGCGAACTCCGCCTGCAGCGGGAAGTCCTGGTCGTCGAGGATCACCTGGGCGCAGGCACCCGTGTGCACATTGACCACGATCGGAGCGAGCAGGTTCATTCGCGTGCCGGTCTCACCGGGGTTCGCGACCACGAGCACCATGGCGTCTTCGGCACTGTGCAGGTCGATGGCCCGGCAGTGTTCGTCGGAGATCTCGGGGGAGTAGTCGGGCAGATAGACCGCGGCATCGAGCACGAAGAGGCGGATGGCGGTGTTCTCGACGGCCCGGAGCGAATACAGCCCCTCCGCCCCGGAGACCTCGTTGAGCGTGAATTGCGTGAGCGGGGCGAGCCCGGCCGGAGGGGTGACGAAGGCGAGCGCTGCGCTCATCGGAGGAAGTCCATGAGAGTGGGCTGCAGGGTGCGCGCGGTCACGGCGAGGGCCGCCTGGTAGGTGACCTCCTGCTGCTTGAGCTTGATCACGATCTCTCCCACGTCTGCATCTTCGATCCCGGCGCGCTGCGCCTCGAGGTTTCCGGTCCTACTCACGATGGCATCCTTCGCTGCGGTGATCTGGTTCTGGCGAGCGCCGGCGGCGGTCTGGGTGTTGAGCATCGCAGTCATGCGCGTGTCGATGGCGGTGAGGCTCGGCCCCACGTTGACGCCCGAGCGCAGGTCGGCGACGATCGAGTCGATGAGGGCGAAGGCGGAGGATGCGCCGGTGCCGAAAGCGGCGGCCCCGTCGGCATCCACCTGCACCGTCGCGTTGGTATCGATGCGCCGGACGACCGATGAGCCGGTGCCGGTGTAGCTCAGGTCGGGCCGGAAGGCGACGCCGGCGTCGGAGCTGCCCGCGAACACGGTGCGGCCGAGGTAGGTGGCGTTGGCCTTGCCGAGCAGGTCGGTGCGGAGGCCTTCGAGAGCGGTCGCGATGGCCTCCTTGGCCGTCGGCGAGAGTGAGCCGTCGTTGGCGCCCTGCACGGTGAGATCGCGCACCTGGTGCATGATGTCGGTGCTGGCGCTGAGGGTCGCATCCACGGTGGAGAGCCAGCCCATCCCGTCGTCGGCATTGCGCCCGAACTGGGCGGTCTGGCTCTGGGCGGCACGCACGCGCATCGAGTCGGCGGTGCCGGTCGGGTCGTCCGAGGGGGTCGTGATCTTCTTGAGACTCGTGGCCGTGTCCTGCAGCTTGGCCAGCAGGGCCGCGGCCGACTGCAGGTTGATCTGCGAGTTCGCCATCCTGGTCTGGCTCGTCACTCGATTGACCATGACCTACCTCCCCACTATTCCGGTGTGATTGATGAGGGTGTCGAGCATCTCGTCGACTGCCGTCATGACCCGGGCGGCGCCCTGGTAAGCCTTTTGGAACGTCAGCATGTTGACGTTTTCCTCATCGAGGTCGACGGAGGAGTTCGCGAGCTGGGCGGCCGTCGCAGCGGCGGTCACCGAGTCAGCGAGAGTGGCCTGTTGGAGTGCCGTCTTCGAGGTCGTGCCGATCTTCGTGACGAAGGCCGACCAGACGGAGTCGGGGGAATTGGGGGCCGATCCCAGCTGCGAGATCGCCTCGGCGTTCGAGCCGTTGTTGCCGCCGGCACCCGGTGTGCCGCTGGCGATCTGGGCGGCACCGGTCGGAACCACCGACAGGCCGAGGGCCGCCGGGCCTGTGGCCGAGATGGCGAAGAAGTCGAGGCCGGTGGCCCCGGAGGGAGTCGCTCCGGCCTGGTGGGCGGCGTTGACAGTGTTCGCAAGCGCGGTGGCGAATGCGTTGTAGCCCGCCGCAGCCTCGGCGATCGCGCCACCGGTTCCAGTGCCGTTCGCGGCGGCGAGCATGGCGATCGAGCCGGCGATCTCGCCGGATTCGACGGCGACGGACTGGCCGGGCCGGTTGGTCCACTCCAGCGTCACGGGGGAGCCGCTCGCTCCGGCGAGGGAATTGCTGCCGGTGACCGTGACGGAGCGGAACACGTCGCCGGACACGAGGGCGTTGCCGCCCACGAGTACCTCGGCGGTGCCGTCGGGGAGGGTGCGTACCGTGCCGCCGGTGAGCGCGGCGATCGAGGAAGTGAGGGCGGAACGCTGGTCGAGCATCTCGTTGACGGACCCGCCCGTGGCGAGAGTGTCGCGGATAGCGCCGTTGAGGGCGGCGACCCGGGTGCCGGCGTCGTTGAGTTCGGCCACCATCCCGTCGAGCTTGGTGCGCACATCGGTCCAGGTGGAATCGACAGCGGAGTAGCCGGTCGCGATCTGCCCGGCGAGCTGGGTCGCCTTCTGCAGCAGCACGCCGGCGGGGGCCTCGTCGCCGGGCCGGTTCGAGACATCTCCCCACGCCGACCAGAAGGCGTTCAGCTGGGCGGAGATGCCGGTGGTGCTCGGCTCGTTGAGGGAAGCTTCTACGCTGCTGAGCGCATTGGAGCGAACGGCGAGGTTGCCGGATGTCGCGGCAGAGCTTCGCACGCGCCCGTCGAGGATCACATCTCCCAGCCGCGCGATGCCGTCGACGGTCACGCCCTGGCCGACCTGGGCGCGGGAGAGCACGAGAGGACCGATCTGGGTGAGAGATCCGGCCGCGGCCGTGCTGACGCGCTGGCGGGTGTATCCCTTGGTGCCGGAGTTGGCGATGTTCTGACCGACGACATCGAGTCCCTGGCGAGCGGCGTTGAGGCCGGTGAAGGCCGTATTCAGGCCGCTGAAGGTACTCACGGGGTCACAGTTTCAGGTCGAAGATCTGGGCAGAGGGGTTGGCGACGCCGGACTCACCGTTCGCGTCGTAGGTGCCGCTCTCGGTGCTACCGTCGGCCTGCGCCTCCTGGATGAAACGCAGGGCGGTGCGCAGGTAGTGCTCGTTGAGGTCGCGAAGGTCGCGGATCTGCTCGGTGTACTCGGTGAGGGCGTTCAGGTGCGCGGTGAAGATGTCGGCCCACGGGCCATCCGGCGCCGTGTCGACGAGCTCGCGAAGGGTCGCATTCTGGGGTGCGCCCCACTCTTCGGCGACGACGGCCGCTTCGACCGAGCGGGCAAGGCCGGCGGCGCGGAGGCGTTCCATCACCTGCTCGACCTCGCGGGTGGCGTACTGGAGCCACCGGGACTTGCCCGTGGTGAGCAAGAACTGCTCCTCCTCGAGCTTGAAGGCGAGCAGGTCGAGGAGCTCTCGCTCCCTCCACAGGCAGGCTGAGAGTTCGTTGGCGCTCATGCGGGCTCCCGTTCGGTCGTCCGCCAGTGCGGACGACTCCCGTGCTCGTTCTACCGACTGCATTTTCTCCACCTCGCTCGACGAGATGAACTATCGGCAAGGCTATCCCGCAGGTAAGCGGTGAAGCCGGAAAGTCGCAGAGCTGAGCATTCGACGTGTCCGCCACAAGGGGGACCGGGGGACTTGATCGGGGTACATTTGCCCCCGGAATGGGGACAAGAATCGAGCAAATACCACTAATAAGGGGGGCAAGACGGGGTACTTGGCGCCGATAGAGTCGCCTCAGATCGACGGGGAATCCGATCCTCGAACTCGTTCTACACCCGCTCAATCACCCGACGTATCCGCTCCACCCGCACGACCCTTACCCGAAAAACAGTCCGTTTTTTAGCAGGCGTTCTCTTCTTATCTAGAGCAAGAGGCGCCGACCGCAACGCGATCGCTGGGATCGCATCCGGGGGCAAGGCACGTGAACAGGACAGAACGCAACGCGCTCGTTGTGCAGAATCTTCCGCTGGTGGGCTACCTCGTCTCCGAGGTCTGGGCCAAGGCGACTCACCTGTCTCGCGACGACCTGGCCTCGGCTGGCGCGGTCGCCCTGATCACCTCGGCGGATGCCTTCGATCCGACTCTCGGCATCCCCTTCGGTGCCTTCGCCCGTCGCCGTATCGTCGGCGCGTTCGCCGATGAGATGCGTTCGAGCGACTGGGCGAGCCGCGGAGCTCGCCGCCGCATCAAGGAGACCGTCGCGGTGAAGGACACCCTCACCGCTGCGCTCGGTCGCACCCCCTCGGTCGACGAGATCGCCTCCTCGCTCGGAGTGGACCGCAGTGAAGTCACCGCCGGCCTGACGGATGCCGCCCGCACCGTCTCTCCGCTCGATGACACCACCTCCGAGTTCCTCATCGCCGACACCGCTCTCCCCGAGGAATCCCTCCTCTCTGCTGAGCGACTCGACTACCTGGCCGCAGCCGTCGAGGCGCTTCCCGAGAAGATGCGTCTCATCGTGCGCCAGGTCTACTTCGAAGACCGCACGGTCAAGGAGATCGCCGACGAGATGGGCATCACCCATTCCGCCGTCTCCCAGCAGCGCGCCGAGGCGATTCGCTTGCTGCGCGACGGACTGGAGACCCACTACTCCGATTCGTACTTCGCCGACGAAGCGCCCACCGGCAGCGACGCCTCGTACCAGCCGATCTCTCGCATCGCACCCGCGGCCCGCAGCGCGTACCTGGCCCGTGTCGCCAGCTATGCGATGGCGGAACTCTCCCACCTCTCACTGCCGCAGTCGAGCAACGCGGCCGCGTCGTAAAACAACTCAAAAGATTTCAGCCCGGCTCCTAACGCACCAGCGTGAGCAGCCGATAGCTGAAGGTGTCGGACCACGGATGGGCCGATTCGAATAACCCAACATCACGGAGGAATACATCATGGGTATGCAGGTCAACACCAACATTTCGGCACTCAACTCGTACCGGAACCTCAGCAACACGCAGAACGATCTCGCAAAGTCGCTCGAGAAGCTCTCCAGCGGTCTTCGCATCAACCACGCCGCGGATGACGCAGCTGGTCTCGCAATCTCCCAGGGTCTGCAGTCGCAGGTCGGAGGCCTCACGGTCGCCAGCCGCAACGCGCAGGACGGCATCAGCGTCATCCAGACCGCTGAAGGTTCGCTCTCCGAGGTTCAGACCATCCTGCAGCGCGTTCGTGACCTCGCCGTTCAGGCCGGTAACGACTCGAACAACGCGACGTCGCGCTCGGCGATCAGCACTGAGGTCACGGCACTCGGCGCGGAGCTCACCCGCATCGGTACCTCCGCCAACTTCAACGGAACGAAGCTGCTCGATTCGTCCGCGGCGGCGACCCCGCTGACCTTCCAGATCGGCGCCGGAGCGACTTCGTCCGACCAGATCAGCGTCAGCAACACCGACGTCACGGCCATCGGCACCGTCGTCACCGGTCTTGCAGCCGCCGGCTTTGCCAGCGCTGCCGCCGTGACCGGAACTGGCGGAACGATCGACCTTCTCGACCAGCAGATCACAGGAGTGTCGACTGCTCGCGCCAACCTCGGTGCGCAGCAGAACCGTTTCGAGAGCGTCATCCGCAACCTCAGTGTCTCCACCGAGAACCTGACGGCGGCGAAGTCGCGCATCACCGACACCGACATGGCGTCCGAGATGGTCAAGTACACGCGCTCCAACATCCTGTCCCAGGCCGGCACCGCGATGCTCGCGCAGGCCAACCAGGGCAACCAGGGCGTGCTGCAGCTTCTCCGCTAGATCGGATAGCTCGGCAGGCGTGTAATAAGCAACGCCCGGTGGCTGTCGCGAGGGGAACTGGACCTCTCACCGTGATGGCCGCCGGGCGTTTACCGCACCACCAGAAGCATCATCGACCACCGCCAGACGAAGGGACGGATGGACATGGGAATCTCCCTCGACGGGCTCTCCAGCGGCCTCGACACCACCTCCCTCATCACCCAGCTCATGACGGCGGAAGCGGCTCCCCAGGATCTGCTCAAAGCCCAGGTCTCCAAGACCACCACCATCATCACCGCACTGCAGGGCCTCAACAGCCGCATGGCGACACTCGCGGACACCGCGACGACTGCCGCGAAGGCCGGCAGCCTCGACCTGTATTCGGCCACCAGCTCCACCACCGGTCTCGCCGTCACCGCGGCCACGGGGGCCAGCGCCGGTGAGCTGCAGGTGGTCGTCAGTGCCCTCGCCCAGACTCAGGTCGGCGTCTCCGCCGCGATGTCGGCCTGGCCGACTCCCTCGACGATCACGATCGTCGGTCACTCCGGAACCCCGCTCGAGATCACGCCGACTTCCAATTCTCTCGACGACGTCGCCTCGGCCATCAACTCCTCGAGCGCCGGCGTCACCGCCACCAAGGTGGCCTCGGGCGTCGATGCGGGCGGCAACAAGCTGTACCGCCTGCAGTTCTCCAGCAAGACGACCGGGGCCGACTCGGCGTTCACCGTCTACCAGGGAACGGCAGCGGACGTCACCGCCGGCACCGCCACGAACGTGCTGACCGCGCCGGGAAGCGCCGTGATCAAGACTGCCCAGGACGCGAGTGTGACCCTGTGGAAGGGCACCCCGGCGGAGCAAGTCATCACCTCGGCCAGCAACACCTTCACCGACCTCCTGCCCGGCGTCACCGTCACGGCTTCCGCTGTGTCGACCGACCCGGTGAACATCGCCGTCAGTCGTGACGACAGCAAGATCACCGCCGTGGCCAAGGGACTCGTCGACGCGATCAGCAGCGCCTTCGTGTTGATCGCCGCTCAGACCGCAGTCACGACGACGACCGATGCCGCTGGCAAGACCACGACGGCCGCCGGCGTGTTTGCCGGCGACGGCGACGTCCGAAACATCCGCCAGAAGACGCTGGATGCAGCGAGCGCGCCGATCGACGGACACTCGCCCTCCGAATACGGCATAGCACTCACGCGAGATGGCACTATCACCTTCGACGCGGACAAGTTCGGCGCCGCACTCGCGGCAGACTCGACGACCGTCATGGCAGCCGTGCAGACCATCGCCACTCGGCTCGCGGCGACCGCGACGGCCGCGTCTGACAAGTACACCGGCACCCTTACCAACAAGATCACCGGGGACCAGACCCAGGTGAAGTCGCTCGGCGACCAGGTATCGGCCTGGGACATCCGTCTCGCCAGCCGCAAGAGCACCCTCCAGCGCACCTACTCGGCCATGGAAGTGCTCCTCAGCAACATGAAGGCGCAATCCTCCGCCCTCACCTCCCAGCTTTCCTCACTCTCCACCTCGACAACGACGGGATAGGCATCATGACGATGACTCTCAGCGCCCAGCGCTCGCAGTACACGAACGACGCGATCCTCTCGGCCTCGCCCGTGCGACTGCTCACCATGCTCTACGACCGACTGCTGCTCGACCTCGACCGCGCGTCGATCGCGCATGGCGAGCAGAACTGGGCAGTGGCCTCCTCCAACCTGCTTCACGCGCAGGCCATTGTCGGCGAGCTCACCTCCTCGCTCAAGGTGGAGTTGTGGGATGGCGGCGAGGGACTCCTCGCCCTCTACAACTACTGCCGCAACCTCCTGGTGCTCGCGAACGTGCGCCGGGACGGTGCATCGATCCGCGAGAGCATCGAACTGCTCTCCCCGCTGCGCGATGCATGGCACGAGGCAGCGAGCCAGCTCGCCGTGCCCGAGCCCGCGTCCCCCGGCGAGTCGCGGGAGCTCGGCGTTGCCTGAGTTCGGCACACCCCGACCGGATGCGGCGCACCGCGCTCCGCACGACGGCTGGGCCGACGTGCTCGCCACGATGGAGCACGACCTCGATTCCTCCGGCGGAGCCCTCACCCACGCGGCGCACGCGAGCTGGACTCTTCCCGATGAACTCGGCGCGCTGCCGGAGGAGCTGCGATCACGTGCAGCGAGCCTGCTCGGCGCCCAGAAGCGCGCCATCGACGCGCTCGAACAGCGGATGCTGCTGACCGGCCGTCACCTCGCCGCGCTCGACAGCATCCCCGCCCGGGTCGCGTCGTCGGGAACCGCCGCGTACCTCGACGTCACGGGCTGACCCCCCTTTCGGGAGCAGCGCCTAACGGAGCGTCCCCCTCGTCCGATAGCAGTGGATGAGGGCACGGATTGCCCGACTCGAGGCCACGGATCGGCCGTCAGGACATTGACGACGAAACGGAACCGCTGTGCTCGAATCCGTCACCTCTGCGGCGCTCGGCAGCGCGCTCGATGGCCTGGCATTGCGCCAGCGCACCATCGCGGACAACATCGCGAACGTCAACACGCCCGGATACCACGCAAAGAGTGTCGTGTTCGAGGCGGCCCTCGCCAAGTCCGTCGCGAACGGTAACGGCCAAGTGGTGGCCCAGACCAAGCGCTCGCTCGAGCCGACCCTCATCGACGGCAACAACGTCAACCTCGACACCGAGACCCTGTCGAACGTCGACACGGTGCTGAGGTACCAGTTCGCGACCCAGGCTGCCGGCAACGAGTTCTCGGCCATGCGTGCCGCCCTGAAGAGCAGCTGATGACCTTCGATGCGATCGGTATCGCCGGCACCGGCCTCACCCTGCACCGCAAGTGGCTCGACGCCGTCTCCGACAACCTCGCCAACATCAACACGGTCAAGCCGACGAGCGGACCAGCCTTCCAGGCGCGCTATGTCGAGGCTCAGGAGGGCGCGGGCAACAGCGGCGCCTACGTGAAGGGCATCGCCTACGGCAATGCCGACGGTCGCCTCGTCTACGAGCCGGCCAACCCCCTCGCTGACAAGGACGGCTACGTGAAGTACCCCGACATCGATCTCGCCTCCCAGATGGGCCAGCTCATCATGGCCCAGCGCGGCTACCAGGCCAACGCGGCGGTCGTCGACCGGGCGAAAGAGACCTACCAGGCCGCCCTGCAGATCGGTCGTTCCTGATGGACATCTCTTCGATCGGCTCCGTCGTCTCGGGCGTCTCCGGTGTCTCGGGGGTCTCCGGCACGAGTGCCCTCTCCGCGACGAGCGGCACCAACGCGACCAGCGCCACGAGCTTCGCCAGCGAACTCGGTGGCGCAGTCGACAACCTGCAGCAGCTGCAGTCGACATCCAACTCCCTCGCCATCCAGGCGGTCACCGGGAATCTCTCCGACATCCACAACGCCACCATCGCCTCGACCCGGGCCCAGGTGACCCTCGAGCTCGTGGCCGCCGTGCGCAATAAGGGTGTCGACGCGTTCAACGAAATCATGAGGATGCAAGCCTGATGCCCGCTCCGATCAGTTCGGTGCTCCGCCGACTCACCCACACCATCCGCGAGTTCACGATCGCGCAGCGCACCGTCGCGATCATCGGTGTCGCCGTACTCGTGCTCGGGATCGCCGCCCTCTCGTTCTGGGTCACCCGCCCCCAGTTGAGCCCGCTCTTCTCGGGCCTCAGCGGCACCGACGCGAACACCCTGGTCGAGCAGCTGCGCACCGACGGTGTGCAGTACGAGATCACCGGCGGCGGCGGCACGATCATGGTTCCGGAAGAGAGCGTCTACGCGGAACGGCTCAAGGCGGCGGCGGCCGGCCTTCCCTCCTCATCGACGGGTGGCTACTCGCTGCTCGACAAGATGGGCGTCACGGCATCCGAGTTCCAGCAGAACGTCACCTACAAGCGCGCGATCGAGGGCGAGCTCGCCAACACGATCGAAGCGATGAAGGGCGTGAAGACCGCCTCCGTGCAGCTCGCCATCCCCAAGGACACCGTCTTCGTCTCGGAGAAGACCGACCCGACGGCGTCCGTCTTCATCGCGACCGACAACGGCGTGACCCTCAACGACAGCCAGGTGCAGGCGATCGTGCACCTCACCTCCTCCTCCATCGACGGCATGAAGACGAGCGATGTCTCGGTCGTCGACGCCCAGGGCCTCGTGCTCTCGGCCGCGGGAGTGGATATCGCCGGCAGCGGCTCGAAGCAGGCTTCGGACTACGAAGAGCGCGTGCGCAGTTCGGTGCAGGCGATGCTCGACAAGGTCGTCGGACCGGGCAATGCCACGGTCGTCGTCGCGGCCGATGTGAGCCAGAACTCTGGCCAGCGCACCGCCGAGACATTCTCGACCCCGGATGGCGCACCAGCCCTCAGCGAGTCGGCCCAGAACGACGGTACCGGCACCGGTTCGGGCAGCGGAGCGAACGGAGCGGCCGGTATTCTCGGGCCGGACAACATCGCCGTGCCGAGCGGCACCTCCACGACGGCTCCGACCACCGGCACCACGACCGGAACCACCGGCACCACCGGCGCGACCTCGATCACGAAGAACAACGCGATCAACAAGGTCACCGAACAGACCACCATCCCGGCCGGCTCGATCACCCGCCAGACCGTCTCGGTCGCAGTGAACAAGGCGATCTCGGGGGTCAACAAGGCCAACCTGATCTCGCTCGTCAATGCGGCGGCCGGCATCGACACGACGCGCGGGGACTCGGTGGCGATCGAACTGGTGTCCTTCAACACCGCGGGTGCCGCCGCCGCTACGAAGGCGCTCGCCGCCGCCGATGCCGCAGCGAGTGCCGACCGCACGGCCGGTCTCATCCGCACCGCCGTCACGGCCCTGGCCATCGCGCTGCCGATCATCATCGCCCTCTTCCTCATCTCACGCCGTTTCAAGAGCCGCAGCCAGGAGGATCGCGAGCTGCAGGAGATGACAGAGCTTGCGGAGCTCCGCGCCATGATGAGCGACCAGACCCGCCCGATCGCGCTCACCGCCACCGAGCCGCCGGCCGCGCTCACCTACACGCAGGTTCCCCTCATCGAGCCGGGGGACACCGAGCGCAAGCGCGCGGAGATCGACGCTCTCGCCGGCAAGGACCCGGAGCGCACTGCGGAGATCCTTCGCGGCCTGATGGAAGACCGGCAGCCGGCATGAACGAACCAGCCCTGACTCTCTCGGGCACCCAGAAGGTCGCCGTCGTGCTCATGAACATGGACCAGACGCGCGCCGCCGCGGTCATGAAGCAGTTCAATGAGACCGAGGCTGAGGAGATCGCCGCCGAGATCATCCGGTTGCGTCGGGTCGACACCATCGTCTCCGAACGCACGATTCTCGAGTTCCACGACCTCGCCACGAAGGGCGGACGCAAGTCGCACGGGGGCCGCGAGTTCGCGGCTGGCCTGCTCGAAGCATCCTTCGGGGCGGAGAAGGCCGCCGGCGTGATGAACCGCGTCGCCTCGTCGATGGCAGGCAAGGCCTTCGAATTCCTCGATACCGCCGAGACCGGGCAGCTGCTCACTCTGCTCGACGGCGAACTGCCGCAGACCGTCGCCCTCGTGCTCGCGCACCTGCGGCCCGACCACGCCTCCCCGGTCTTCGCCGCTCTCGACGACGGGCTCCGCACCGACGTCGCCAAGGCCATCGCCACGATGGGAACCGCCACTCCCGAAGCTGTGCGAGTGGTCGCCGACACCCTCAAGGTGCGGGCGAGTGCTGTCGTCACCGCGCGGGACACCGTCGAGATCGTCGGCGGAGTGCAGGCCGTGGTCGACCTGATCAACCGCGCGGATGTCTCGACCGAACGCTCCGTGCTCGACGGGCTCGACGGGCTCGACCCGACTCTCGCCGAAGAGGTGCGTTCGCGCATGCTCACCTTCGCCGACCTCGTGAAGTTCGACCGCAAGGACGTGCAGCAGGTGCTGCGCGGCATCGATTCGAGCATTCTCGCTGTGGCGATGAAGGGCTCCGACGAGGCCCTCGTCGAGGTCATCCGCGCCAACATCTCCGAGCGCAACCGCGAGATCCTCGAAGACGAGATCGCCTCGCTCGGCCCGGTGAAGATGACCCAGGTCGAAGAGGCTCGTGCAGAAGTGGTGCGCGCGATCCGCAACCTCGAGGCCGAGGGCGTCATCACCCTCCAGCGCGGAGAGGAAGAGGAATATGTCGCTTGACTTCTTTCCCATGACCTTTCCGTCGCTGCCGGCCACCCCGGAGCAGGACAGGGCGGATGCCGACAACCGTGCCGCCGGGCACGCCGCAGGCTACGCAGCCGGGCTCCGCGCCGCGGGTGCGGAGCTCGCCGGGCAACGGGCCGCTCTCGATGCAGAACACCGCGCCGCACTGTTGCACGACGCCGCTCGCACCGACCGGGCGATTGCGGTGCTCACCGCTGCGGCGCGGGCGCTCGACAGCCGTCTGCTCCCCGTCGTGACCGACGCGCAGGACGCGATCGCGGCATCCGCTCTCGACCTCGCCGAGACGATCATCGGTGCAGAGCTCGCCGATGGCGAAGCTTCCGCGAAGGCGGCGCTCGCCCGTGCGCTCGCCGTGGTGGAACCGGCGGCCATCACGACCGTCCGCATGAATCCGCTCGACCTCGGCGTGCTCGACGAGACCGTGCGGGCCGCCTCCGGCGTCTCCTTCACCGCGGATGCCTCGATCGCCCGCGGCGACGCCATCGCCGACCTCCCGCTCGGTTATCTCGACGCCCGCATCGCAACCGCGGTAGCCCGCGCCCGTGCGGCCATGCTCGGAGATGGGTCATGAGCACCTCCTGGCGACCGAACGCCGACCACTTCCGCACCGCTCTCGCCGCCGCCCGGCCGGAACGCGTGGGCGTCGTCTCCTCCATCGTGGGTCTCGGCCTGGAGATCAGCGGCCTGGACTGCGCCATCGGCGACCTCGTGCGCGTCGGTGACAGTGTCGCCGACGGCGGCACCGGCTTCCTCGACGCCGAGGTGATCGCCACAACTCCCTCGGGCATCCGTTGCATGCCGCTCAGCAGACTCACCGGCATCAACGCCGGTGCCCCGGCCCGCTCACGCGGACTCCCCGTGCTCGTGCCGACCGGCAACGGCCTCTTCGGTCGCGTGATCGACGGCCTCGGCCGCCCCATCGACGGCAAGGGTCCGCTCGACATCACCCGGCTGGTCTCCATCGACAACGACAGCCCATCGGCGATGCACCGCGCGCGCATCGACACCGCGCTGCAGACCGGCGTGCGCGTGCTCGACACCCTCACGACCATCGGCAAGGGCCAGCGCATGGGGCTCTTCGCCGGATCCGGTGTCGGCAAGTCCTCGCTGCTCTCGATGATCGCGCGCGGCACGGATGCCCAGGTCTCGGTGATCGCGCTGGTGGGAGAGCGCGGCCGTGAGGTGCGCGAATTCCTCGAGGACGACCTCGGTGCGGAGGGCCTCGCCCGCTCGATCGTGGTCGTCTCGACCTCCGACGAGCCCGCGATGATGCGCCTGCGCGCCGCCTTCATGGCCACCCGGATCGCGGAATCGTTCCGGGACCAGGGCGCGGATGTCATGCTCATGATGGACTCCCTCACCCGCGTGGCCATGGCCCAGCGCGAGATCGGACTCTCCGTCGGCGAACCGCCGGCGACCCGCGGGTACCCGCCGTCGACCTTCTCCCTGCTCGCGCAGCTGCTCGAGCGAGCCGGGACCGCCGAGATCGGATCCGTCACCGGCATCTACACCGTGCTGGTGGATGGCGACGATCACAACGAGCCGATCGCGGATGCGGCCCGATCCTTCCTCGACGGTCACGTCGTGCTCGACCGAAAGCTCGCGGTGGCCGGCCACTTCCCCTCCATCGACGTGCTCGGCTCGATTTCCCGGGTCGCCACCCGGGTGATCTCGCCGGAACAGACGCAGTCGGCCCAGGTGCTTCGCAAGACACTTGCGGCCCGTCGCGCGGCCCAGGACCTCCTCGACGTCGGCGCCTACCAGCGCGGCGCGAATCCCCTCGTCGACGCCGCCGTCGACCACGAATCGTCGATCAACGCGTTTCTCCAGCAGAGGATCAGCCAGCAGTCGACCACCGACGACGCGTGGGCCCAGCTCACCTCCCTCGTCAGAACCCTGGAGGGCAACTGATGGCTCGCTCGTTCCCGCTCGCCGGACTCCTCCGGCTGCGCCAGGTGCAACAGGACCAGGCCGCGATCGACCTCTCGGCGGCGAACGCCAGGGTGGCGGAAGGCACCGCGCGCCAGCGACGGGCCCGATCCACCCTCGGCGCCACCTCCAGTGAGGCCACCAGCGCCGCCGTGCTCTACGCGGTCGCGGCATCCCGCGCCGCCTCGCGCAGCATGCTCGCCGAACTCCAGGCGCTCGATTGCGATCACCGCGCCTCGCTCGATGCTGCGAACACCGCCTTCACCGCGGCCCGCGCGCGGTCCATCGGGCTCGAGAAGCTCGAGGTCAGGTTCGACGACGCCGTCGCGGACGGCATGCTCGTCGCCGAGCAGGCCGTCCTCGACGAGATCTCCTCCACCACCTGGCACCGCACCCGTGAGGTGGACGCCGGATGACTCTCATCGCCCTCGCCCAGGCTCCCACGGCGGCTTCGCCTGCGGGACCGGCCAACAACTCCACTCACGACTCGGCAGCCGGGTTCGGTGCGGTGATGACCGATGCGACCGCCGCACAGGCGTCCGCCGATAGCGGTGACGCGACGGCAGGCTCCGCGTCGTCGCCCTCTCCCGCTGTCCTGGCGGCACCTGCGGTCTCCCCCTCGCCGTCCTCGCCGTCGTCGCCGGATTTGCTCGCGGCCGTCGCTGCGGTGATCCCGGGACTGGGCTCGTCGGCCTCTCCCGCAAGTCCGGCCTCCCCGGCAACTTCGACCTCTCCGGCTTCCCCCGCAACTTCGGCCTATCCGGCAACTTCGGCAACTTCGGCAACTCCGGCAAAGGACGCCGCGAAGGAGGCAGCGGACCCGGCGTCCCCCACGGCCGACCAGCCGGTGCCGAACGCGCTACCGACTCTCGTGCCGACCCTCACTCCGCTGCCCACCGCGGTTTCGGTGACGGATGCCTCGGCCAACACGCCGTCGGCACCGTCCGCCGCGCCGACATCGGTCGCCGTGGATCCGCTCTCAGCGACAGCCTCCGCGTCTCAAGCTGTTTCCGGCGCAGCAGGCGTCGCTCCCAGCTCACCCGCCGTCGCTCTCGCGGCCCGTGCAGCCAGTCCGGCAGCAGATGTCCCCACCGACACTCCGTCGGCATCCTCCGCCGCGCCGACTGCGGTCGCCGCGGCTCCGCTGCCCGCAACATCGACTGCACCCTCACTGTCGGCCGCAGTCGTGACTCCGGCCCCGCGCACGGCCGCCCTCGCCCCGACGGCATCGACCCCTGTCTCATCCGCCGTCTCGGAGACGCGCACCAAGCCGGCACCGACGATGGATGCTTCGATGCCGGTCTCGATCGCGCCGCCCATCGCGACCGCCCCGCGGCTCGACGCGGTCGTCGCACCGACTCCCGCGGCAGCCCCCGCGCCGGCACAGAACACCCCCTTCACCGTGCAGCTCGCCCGCCCGATCTTCACTCTCGCCACCGCCGGACCCGGCTCTCACACGATGACCCTCAGCGTCACGCCGGATGCGCTCGGTCCGGTGACGGTGCGGGCACACGTGAGCCCGGAGGGTATCCGGGTCGAGCTCTTCGCGCCGACGGACCTGGGGCGGGACGCGATCCGCGCGATCCTTCCCGACCTGCGCAAAGACCTCAGCGCGGCAGGAGTCGGGGCGAACCTCGACCTGTCGTCCCAGAACCAGCCGAGCGATGCCGGCGATCGGCGCGGCGATGCCGCCCCCCGACCGGAGCGCGCCTATGTCGTGCCCGCCGGAATCGTCACCGACGAGGCCGTCGCCGAGCGGGCCGGCATCCACTCCACTTCATCCATCGACGTATTGGCTTAGGAAGGCAGATTCATGGCAATCGACGCAATCACCGGAACGGTGTCGACGGCCGCGGCCGACGCGGCATCCGGGATCTACAGCGGATCGACCACCCGCGTTCCCAAGCAGACCATGGACTCGGAGGTGTTCATGAAACTGCTCGTCACGCAGCTGCGCACCCAGGACCCCAGCGCGCCGATGGACACCAACCAGATGATCTCCCAGACCACCCAGCTGTCGATGATGGAGAAGATGACCGAGCTCAGCACCACGAGCACGGAGGACTTCTCGCTGCAGATGCGCATCGCCGCCGCGGCCATCGTCGGCAAACAGGTCAGCTATTCGGATGCCGCGGGCGTGAGTCACACCGGCACCGCATCGAGCGTCTCCTTCGCCGGAAGCGTTCCCCAGGTGAAGATCGGCGGCGTCGACGTCGCACTCGACACCATCTCGGGCATCACCAGCACGTCCGCTTGATCCACCACTCCACACCGAAAGGCAGCACCTCATGCTTCGTTCACTGTATTCCGGGATCTCCGGACTCCGCTCGCACCAGACCATGCTCGACGTCACCGGTAACAACATCGCCAACGTGAACACCACGGCGTTCAAGTCCTCGGCGACCCAGTTCCAGGACACCCTCTCGCAGCTCACCCAGGGCGCGGGTGGCCCCCAGGAGCAGATCGGTGGCACCAACCCGGCGCAGGTCGGCCTCGGCGTGCGTGTCGCGGGCATCTCCACCAACTTCTCGCAGGGATCTGCGCAGTCCACGGGGCGCGCGACCGACATGATGATCTCCGGCGACGGATTCTTCGTCACCAAGACGGGAAACCAGACCCAGTACACCCGCGCCGGATCGTTCGACTTCGACGGTGCCGGTCGCCTGGTCACCCCGGACGGATCCATCGTGCAGGGCTACACCGCCACCAACGGGGTCGTCGCCGACGGGGGAGCGGTCAGCGACATCACCCTTCCTCTCGGCATCGTCGCCCCGGCGGTCGTCACGACCTCGAGCACCCTCTCCGGCAACCTCCCGGGCGACGCCGCCGTCGGCACCGCGCTGGTGCGCGACGTGCAGGTCTACGACGCCACCGGCGGCGCGCGCACCGTCTCGCTCAACTTCACGAAGACCGCTGCCGGTTGGGATGTCGCGGGTACCGACCCCAACGGATCCACCGGCACCGCCGCGCTCACCTTCGCCTCCGGGGCGCAGACCTCGGCGGGCACCATGACCATCGGTGGCATCGCGGTGGACATGTCGAAGCTCACAGGGTTCGCCGGGCTCACGACAGTTGCGGTCTCCGACCAGAACGGCCGTGCCGCCGGCACTCTCAAGTCGTACACGCTCTCGAAGGACGGCACCCTCGTGGGATCCTTCAGCAACGGGGCATCCCAGGCCATCGCGCGCATCGTGCTCGCGACCTTCTCCAACCCCGGCGGCCTCGAGAAGGCCGGCTCCTCCGGCTACAAGGCCACGTTCAACTCGGGAAATGCCAGCCTCGGAGCTCCCGGATCGGGCAGCCTCGGCACCCTGCAGGCCGGCGCCCTCGAGATGTCGAACGTGGACCTCTCGCAGGAGTTCACCAACCTGATCGTCGCGCAGCGCGGCTTCCAGGCGAACGCCCGCATCATCACCACCTCTGACGAGGTTCTGCAGGAGCTCACCAACCTGAAGCGCTAATCGCCGCAGCGCGATGTCCTGAACACCCCCGACCCTCGAGGTCGGGGGTGTTTGCGCGTTTCCGACTCTGCGCGGCGACAATCGCCGGGCAGAACGGGCGCGACACGCCCGCAGTGCCGCATCCGCTAACGGCTCGCTTTTGCCAGCCGATAGTGGCATGTAACGGACCAGGATGGACCGGTTTCACCACCAGCAGGGATGCGCTCATGATCGTAGTTACGCGGCTCAACGACAGCCATTTTGCGATAAACCCTGATCTCATCGAGCGCATCACCGCCAATCCCGACACCACGCTGATCATGGTCGATGGCGCGAAGTACATCGTCACGGAGTCGATGTCCGAGGTGATCGAGCGCATCTCCCGCTATCGCGCAACGGTGATCGCCCTCACCCATGAACTCTCGGCGAGCGGACACCAGCAGCGCTCCCTCGAGCTGGTCGAGAACGACGACGATACCGACAATCCCGTACCGCTGCGACCGAGGAAGATCTGATGGACCTCGCAACGATCATCGGCATCCTGACGGCCTTCGGGGCCCTCTTCGCGATGCTCACCCTCGAAGGCTCCGATGTGAGCGCCATCCTGCTTCCGGCTCCGATGGTGCTGGTGTTCGGGGCGACGATCGCCGTCGGCATCGCGGGCGGCACGATCAAAGACCTGCTCCTGTCGGTCAAAGCGGTGCCGCGGGCCTTCACGGGCAAGACCCAGAAGCCGCAGGTGGTGATCGACCGCTTGGTCGAGATCGCCGAGAAGGCGCGGAAGGAAGGACTACTCTCGCTCGAGCAGGAAGCCGAGAAGGTGGATGACCCGTTCCTGCGCGGCGCGCTGCAGAGCATCGCGGATGGCGCGGATGGCGAAGACCTGCGCATGTCGCTCGAAGACGAGATCGCCACGAAGACCCGATCCGACCGCACGGCGTCCAAGTTCTTCCTCAGCCTCGGTGGCTACGCGCCGACGGTGGGCATCATCGGCACCGTCGTCTCGCTCACCCACGTGCTCGAGAACCTGTCGACGCCGGGCAAGCTCGGCCCGCTCATCGCCGCGGCCTTCGTCGCCACCCTCTGGGGGCTCCTTTCGGCGAACTTCCTCTGGTTGCCCATCGGCACCCGCCTGCGTCGCCTGGCCGACCTCGAGGGTGAGCGGATGACGCTGATCATGGAGGGCGTGCTCGCCGTGCAGGAGGGCAGCCAACCCCGACTCCTGGCCGAACGCCTGCGGGCGATGGTGCCGGCCGAGCAGCTGGGCAAGTCCGCGAACGAGAAGTCCGGCGACAAGGCTGCCGACAAGGCGAAAGCGGCGTAGCCGACCATGAGCAAGGGGCGCAAGAAGCACGCGGAGGAGCACGAGGAACACGGTCCGGATGAGCGCTGGATGGCCTCATACATGGACATGGTCACCGTTCTGATGTGTATGTTCATCGTGCTGTTCGCGATGTCGACAGTCGATGCGAAGAAGTTCGACCTGCTGCGGAACTCGCTGGCCACCGGATTCGGCCAGACCGATATCGGAAAGCTGGATACCGCCAAGGGCACGATCATCGACCCGACGAAGGCGAGCAAGACTGGCGAGAACTTCGGGGCCGGCCCCCAGACCGCCGCCGCGACCGCGGCAGCAGCGGCGAAGGCGGCTGCAACGGCGGCAGCGATCGCGGAGGTCGACAAGATCAAGGACCTTCAGGCCAAGGTGAGCGCGAGTCTCGCCGTGCAGGGACTGCAGGGAACCGTGCAGTACACGATCGACCAGCGGGGACTCACCATCCGTCTCGTCGACCAGCAGGCGTTCTTCGCCCCGAACAGCACGGTGCTTCAGGGCTCGGCACCGCAGGTGCTCGACGACATCGCGCGAGTACTGTCGCCCACCGGGCAGGACATCGCGGTCGAAGGTCACGCCGACAGCCGTGCAACGCTTCCCCCGTTCCCCACCAACTGGGAGCTGTCCTCCGGGCGCGCCGTCTCCGTGCTGCGCCGGATGGTGGAGAGCGGCGGGGTTCCCGCGGCGAAGATCGGTGCCGTCGGGTACGGCTCCTCGCGGCCGATCGCGCTCGGAACGACTCTCGCCGACTACGCGCAGAACCGTCGGGTCGACATCATCGCCCTCTCGAACGCCTCGGAATCCGTGCGGGCCCTCATCCCGGATGTGGTGTCCGGAAAGATCCCGGGCGGCCCCCCGGCGGACGCCCCGGTCGTCACCGCGGCAGCCAGCCCGGCCTCGTGGATACCGGTCGTCACCAATTCTGTGCCCCTGATCCTCTTACCGGCGGGCACCTCCGGCCGATAGTGCCCTGTGTGACGGTCCAGGAACAGATTTCTATCGGCGTGCCCGCAAGATCGGGCCCGGCGGTGGAGCCCTATGACTTCCGCCGGCCCACCACTCTCGCCCGTGAGCACTCCCGCGTGCTCGAGCTCGCGCTCGAGACCTTCGCCCGCCAGTGGGGCACCCAGCTCACCGCCAAGGTTCGCGTTGTCTCGCAGGTCACCTGCGAACAGATCATCATGGAGACCTACGACGAGTACGCTTCGTCGCTGCCCGCCACCACGGCGATGATCCTGTGCAACCTCGAGGGGATGGATGCCCGCGCGGTGATCCAGTTCCCCGCCGCGGCCGCACTCACCTGGGTCTCCTACATGCTCGGGAGCAACGCGGCGCAGGTCGTGCCGGAGCGCAAATTCACCCAGATCGAGCAGGCGCTCGTTCGCCGGCTCTTCGACGACGCACTCGAAGATCTCCGTTACTCACTCGGCCCCCTGCTCGAGGCCGCCATCTCCATCGACACCATCCAGTACAACTCGCAGTTCGCCCAGGCCGCCGCGACGGCGGACCTGATGATCGTGGCGTCCTTCGCGATCCGGGTCGGCGACAGCTCGACCACGGCGACCCTCGCCATCCCGGCGCCCGCACTGCTTCCGCAGCTCGGTCAGCCTGCGGTGCTTGCGGCGACGGGGAACACCCGCGACCAGGTCGCATCCCAGCTGGGCTGGGTGCCGGTCGAAGTCGCCCTGAGCCTCAACCCGGTGTTCGTGAAGCCGAGCCGGGTGCTCGGGCTCGCGGTCGGTGACCTGCTCACCATCCCGCATCCCCAGCACCGCCCGCTCAACCTGACCGTCGACGGCGAGACGCTCGCTCGCGCCGCCGTCGGAGCAAACGGCGCTCGACTCGCCTGCGTGGTCGTCGAAGCCACGGACAGCACCACCGAAAGGGCCAACCAGTGAAGAAGTCCACAGTCATCGATCCCCGTGCCGCGGCGGCGGAAGCGCTCGCGCGACTGCTTCCGAGCACCGCCATCCTCGAGGCGATCGCGATCCAGGGAGTGCCGACCGGCCCCTTCGACACCGCGGTGGTCGCCTCCTTCGTCGGGGAGACCTCGGCGGATCTCGCCATCGTCTTCCTCGACCCGATCGAGACGGCGGACGCCACGGTCGCGGACTCCCAGCTGGTCTCGGTGGTCGACGTGCTGCGCCCCGCTCTCGATGCCGCGGCCGGCACTCTCGGTTCCGGTGTGCTCGGGGACTCCCGGGTGGATGACGCCACCGCGCTCTTCACCGACCCGGCTACCGAGATCTTTGCCCTCTCTACCGGCGGAAGCGCTGCCGGCTGGTTCGCCATCCGTGTGCGCGAGACCCTCACCGGCGCCACCCCCATCTCCCAGGAGTCGCTCGTGAACAACCTCAGCCGGATCAACAACGTCGAAATGGCGCTCACCGTGGAGATCGGCCGCACCCGAATGTCGGTGCGCGATGTGCTCGGGCTCGAGCCCGGAGCCGTGATCGAACTCGATCGCTCCGCCGGTGCGCCGGCCGACGTGCTGCTCAACGGCCGGTTGATCGCCCACGGCGAGATCGTGGTCGTCGACCAGGACTACGCCGTGCGCATCACCCAGATCCTCGACGTCGCCGAGGGTCTGGGCTAACTAACGATGGACACCCTCTTCGTCGCGTTGCGCGTACTGCTCTCCCTCGCCGCTGTGGTGGGGCTGCTGTGGTTTCTTCAGCGACGCATCACGAAGGGGACCCGCTCGACCCGCGCGACCAAGCTCGTGAACGTGGTCACCCGCCAGGGACTCGCGCAGAAGGCATCCGTCGTCGTGATCGACGTGGAGGGCAAGCGATTCCTGCTCGGCGTCACCGAGCACTCGGTGACAGTGCTCGATGCCAACGAACTCCCCGTGCTCGACACCGCCGCCGCCTTCGAATCGGCCTTGAACGACGTCGAGTCGACGCCGAGCGCGCGCAAGCCCGTCGCGACGCCCATTCCGTTCCCCCAGCAGTTCGACCCGCGCACGGGCCTGCCGCGCCGGGCCGGTGCGCTCGACGGCTCGATCCTGTCCCTCGCTACCTGGAAGCGCGCGGCCGTCGCCCTGCGCTCCTCCCGGTGACCGGGCAGGCCACGATGAGCGTGCGCGAACCGCTCAGCACCCGTCAACCGCTCGGCACCCGTCAACCGCTCAGCACCGGTCAACCGCTCAGTGCCCGCTTCTGGAACGGGCCGGCCGCCCGCATCGTCGTGATCGCACTTCTCGTTCTCGTGGTCGCGGCGGCCCTCATCCTCATGACGGGCACCGCGAGCCACGCATCGGTTCCCATGGTGGACGCCCCGACACCGCCCGTCGCCCCGACCAGCCCCGGTGGGCTCTCGGTCGACATCAACGGCCCGGATGGGACGCCCTCCTCCGCGATCGTCACGCTCGTCGGCATCACGCTGCTGTCGGTGGCCCCGGCCCTGCTGCTGATGATGACCTCGTTCACCAAGATCTTCGTGGTGCTCGCCATGGCGCGCAACGCGCTCGCGCTGCCGTCCATCCCGCCGAACCAGGTGCTCGCCGGCCTCGCGCTCTTCCTCAGCCTGTTCATCATGGCGCCGGTGATCACCGACATCAACACACACGCGCTTCAGCCCTACCTCAACGGCCACATCGACTTCACCCAGGCGATCGACCTGGCGACGAAGCCGCTGCGCACCTTCATGCTCGCCCACACGCGAGAGGAGGACCTGGCCCTCATGACGCGTGCGGCCGGGCTCCCCAACCCGAAGGACCCCTCGTCGGTCTCCCTTCCCACGCTCATCCCGGCCTTCATGATCTCCGAGCTCCGCGCCGCATTCATCATCGGTTTCGTCATCTTCGTGCCGTTCCTGGTGATCGACCTCGTCGTCTCGGCCGCCCTGATGTCGATGGGCATGATGATGCTGCCGCCGGTCATGATCTCGCTTCCGTTCAAGATCCTGCTGTTCGTGCTCGTGGACGGCTGGGGCCTCATCATCACGACGCTGATCAGCAGTTACCGGGGAAGCTCATGAACCAGAACGCCGTCATGGATGTCGCGCTGCAGGGTCTGCTCATCGCCGCAAAGCTCTCCGCGCCCATCCTGGTCACCGCCCTCGTCGTCGGTTTCGCCATCTCCCTCCTTCAGTCGATCACCCAGATCCAGGAGGTCACGCTCTCGTTCGTGCCGAAGGCGATCGCCGTCTCGGTGGCCCTCATCGTGTCGGGCCAGTGGATGATCTCCGAGCTCGTCGCCTTCACCCATGGGCTGTTCGAGAAGATCCCCTCGCTCCTCGGCGGGGGTTGAGATGGCGTTCACCCTCAACTTCCCGTGGATCGAGGCGGTGATGCTCGCTTCGGTGCGCATGACCACCTTCCTGGTGATCGCGCCGCCGTTCTCCACCAATGCCTTCCCGTTGCGCATCAAGGCCATGCTCGGCATCGGGCTCGCGCTCGCCGTATCGCCCCGGGTCGCGCGGGGCTACATCTCGCCCGACACGGCGGGGTTCGTCGTCGGACTGCTGGTCGAACTGGTGACGGGCGCCCTGCTCGGATTCCTCGTGATGATCGTTTTCTCGGCGATCCAGTCGGCCGGCAACCTTGTCGACCTCTTCGGCGGGTTCCAGCTCGCGCAGGGCTTCGACCCGCAGATGATGATCAACGGCGCCCAGTTCGCCCGTCTCTACCAGATGACTGCTCTCGCCCTGCTCTTCGCCTCCGGCGGCTACCAGCTGATCATCGGCGGCCTCGCCCGCAGCTTCGACGCGCTCCCGGTGGCCGGCACCCTCGACCTTGCCGCCCCCATCCACGCCATCACCGTCGCCGTCGGGCAGATGCTCCTGTCGGCGGTGCAGATCGCCGGACCGTTGATCGTCGTGCTCTTTCTCGCGGATGCCGGCCTCGGCCTGCTCACCAGGGTCGCTCCGGCGCTCAACGCCTTCGCCCTCGGCTTCCCGCTCAAGATCTTCATCACCCTGTCCCTCGGTGTCTTCGTCTTCGCGGCCCTTCCGCAGATCGTCGCGGCGATCACCGGGCAGGCCGTCTCCCTCTTCTCGGGGGTGAAGTAGCCATGCCCGACGCAGATTCCGGCGAAAAGACCGAACTCGCCACCGAGAAGCGCATGAAAGAGGTGCGCGCGAAGGGGCAGCTCTCCAAGTCGCAGGACCTCACCGCCTGGGTTGCCGTCGGCGTCGCCGCGGTGATGATCCCGGCGACCGTGTCTGCGGGGGCCGCCGCGACCTCCGCTCCGCTGTACCAGCTGCGCGAGGTGATGGACCACCCCGATTCGGCGCACGCGATGCAGGCGCTGGTGGACGGTCTCGCGTCTGTCGGGGGCATCATCCTTCCCCTGCTGCTGGTCGTGACGATCGCGGTGCTCGTGACGGCGGCCGCCCAGGGCGGCATCCACTTCAAGAAGTTCACCGGCAAGTTCGACCAGTTCAACCCGGTGGAGGGCCTCAAGCGCACCTTCGGAATGCAGGCGGCCTGGCAGGGGGTGAAGGCGCTCTCCAAGACTGTCGTCGTCGGCATCGTTCTGCTCTTCGTGATCCAGGGGCTCATGCCCGTGCTCATGAGCGGCGGCGGCCTCCCCGCCTCCGAGCTCATCAGGGCGGCGACGGATGGCACGTCCTCCCTCGTTCGCTCCGCAGTCGTCGCCGGGCTCGTCCTCGCCGCCGCCGACGTCTTCGTGATCATGCGCCGCAACCGCAAGCGCACGCGCATGACCAAGAAGGAAGTGAAGGACGAGAACAAGTCCTCCGAGGGCGACCCCATGATCAAAGGGCAGCGCCGCTCCCGCCAGCTCGCCATGAGCCGCAACCGCATGATGGCCTCGATCGTGGATGCCGACGTGGTGCTCGTGAACCCCACCCACTTCGCCATCGCGCTCAAGTACGAGCCGGGCAAGTCGGCCCCCCGCGTGGTCGCGAAGGGTGCCGGAGTGATCGCGCTGCGCATCCGCGAACAGGCCGAGACCGACCTGGTGCCGATCGTCAAAGACATCCCCCTCACCCGCGCGCTGCACTCGGCCTGCGAGCTCGGGGACGAGATCCCGGTCGACCTGTACAACGCCGTCGCCCGCGTGCTCGCCTTCGTGCTCGCGCTGCGCAAGCGCGGCTCGTCGAAGGGCGTGCACGAGATGAACCAACTAGTCGCCGCTGGAGGGCACTGACGATGAACAAGAACCTCGCGAAACTCGCGGTGCCGCTCGGTGTGGTCGGCATCATCCTGCTGCTCGTCGTGCCGATCCCGGCCTTCGTGCTCGACCTGCTGATCATCGTCAACATCATGCTCGCGCTGGTGACACTGCTCACCACGATGTTCGTAAAGAAGCCCCTCGACTTCTCCGTCTTCCCGTCACTGCTGCTGGTCGCCACGCTGTTCCGGCTCGGCCTCAACGTCGCCTCGACCCGCCTGGTGCTCGGTAACGGCTACGCGGGAGAGGTGATCGGCGCGTTCGGCCACGTGGCCGTCGGAGGCTCGATCATCATCGGTGCCGTGATTTTCCTCATCCTCGTCGTCATCCAGTTCGTGGTGGTCACCAAGGGTGCCGAGCGAGTGGCCGAGGTCGGCGCCCGCTTCACCCTCGATGCCATGCCCGGAAAGCAGATGGCCATCGACGCCGACCTCAACGCGGGACTGATCACCGACGTGCAGGCCCGCGAGCGCCGGGCCGAGGTTTCCGCAGAGGCGGACTTCTACGGCGCGATGGACGGCGCCTCCAAGTTCGTGAAGGGCGATGCGATCGCCGGAATCATCATCATCATCATCAACATCGTGGGTGGTATCGCGATCGGGGTGATCCAGCGCGGCCTCTCCATCGGAGACGCCGTCAGCAGCTACACCCTCCTCACCATCGGCGACGGCCTGGTGACGCAGATCCCGGCCCTGCTGATGGCCGTCTCCACCGGCATGATCGTGACCCGCTCCAACGCCGAGTCCGACATGGGTTCCACCGCGGCGGCACAGCTCGGCCAGTCCCGCTTCGCGCTCATCATCGCCGGGGTCGCCGCCATCCTGATGGCGTTCATCCCGGGCATGCCGATCATCCTCTTCCTCATCGTCGGCGCCTCGCTCATCATCATCGCCCAGCGCATCAAGGCCCGCGAGGCCGTGAAGAAGCTCGAGGTCGAGACGGCCGCCATCGCCGACCCGGCGATCGGCACCACCACCGAGAACCTCATCGAGCAGATGCGCGTGCATGCCCTCGAGATCCTTCTGGCCCCCGACCTCGTCGACCTGGTGTCGGATGCCTCGGACGACCTGCTCGCCCGCGTGCGGTCGCTCCGCCGCAAGATCGCGATGGACATGGGTCTCGTCGTGCCTCCGGTGCGCACCAGGGACAGCATCGAGCTTCCACCCTCGACCTACGTCATCCGTATCGCCGGCGTCGAGGCCGGCCGGGGCATCGCGCCCTCTGGCAAGGTGCTCGCGCTCGGGGACGCCCTCGATCCCCTGCCCGGCGCGGTCACCCTCGAGCCCGTTTTCGGACTCGCCGGCAAGTGGGTGCCGAGCGAGATGCGGCACAGTGCTGAGATGACCGGCGCTACCGTGATCGACCGGGTATCCGTCGTCGTCACCCACCTCTCGTCGATCATCATGGGCAATGCCGCGCGCCTGCTCACCCGGGAAGACGTGCGGGTGCTCACCGAGGGCGTCAAGGAGATCAACCCCGCCGCCGTCGACGAACTCGTGCCCGGGCTCCTCAGCCTCGCCGAGGTGCAGCGGGTGCTGCAGGGCCTCCTGGTCGAGCAGGTGCCCATCAACGACCTCCCGCGCATCTACGAAGCGCTCTCCCTGCGGGCCAAAGTCTCGGCCGACCCGGAGGGCCTCATCGAAGCTGCTCGTGCTGCGCTCGGCCCGGCCCTCAGCGCCCGGCACCTCGACGGCCAGACCCTGCACGTGATCATGATCGACCCGCTGCTCGAGCAGTCCATGCTCGAGGGCCTGCGTCCCTCGGAGCTCGGAACCCAGATCCTCATCGACCAGCACGCGCTCGAGTCGCTGCTCGGATCGGTGCGTGATGTGGTCTCCCGCGTGGAGGGCACGGGTATGTCTGCGGTGCTGGTCTGCGCCCCGGCGCTGCGGCCGGCCATCCGTAGACTCGTCTCCGCCCAGTCCGGCGGACTGCCGGTGCTGTCGTACCAGGAGGTCACGTCGGCGAATGTGAACATCGAGACAGTGGGGGTGGTGCGCGGTGCCGAGTCGATATCAGCTTGAGGGTGCGTCACTCGATGAACTGAATGCCCGCGTGCTCGCCGAACACGGTCCGTTGGCTAAGGTCATCGCGGTGAAGGCGGTCACCTCCGGGGGGATCTCCGGTTTCTTCGCCTCCCGGCGGTACGAGATCGAGGTGGATGTGCCCGATGGCACCGCTCGGGACGCTCACACCTTCGACCTGCCCACCCGGGCCGGAATCGCCCGACTGCTCGACGATGCGGATACCGCCGAGGCGATCTCGCACTACGGCGATCTCATCCCCCGCCTCTCCACCCACTCGGTGGACTTCGACTCGATCATGGCCGATCTCACCTACAACACCGCGGCGATAGTGCCGCTCATCGATGGGCCGACGGTCTTCCGCCAGACGCCCCTCGAGGCGGCGGGCGACCTCGTCGTCGTCGTCGGGCTCGGCGACGACCCTCTGCAGGTGGCACGGGACATGTCCCAGGCCTCCGGGCTGCGGGCCCTGAGCATTGCCGGAGCGGTCAGCGCGGACGGGTATTTCCGCGTGAAGGATCGCATCAGCGCCATGGCGGCGCGGGCCGCAGGCGTTCGGGAGAAGCACAGCGCGTTCATCGCGCTCGGCATCTCCCGGTCCGGGCTCGATGCCGACGCGATCGCCGCCCTCGAGTACCTCAAGGCCGACCAGGTCTGGGTGGTCGTGGATGTCGGGCGCAAGCCGGAAGACACGGCCCGGTGGGTGCGCGCGGTTCAGTCCCACGTGCACATCGATGCGATCGCCGTCACCGGCAGCGAGACCACCGATACCCCGGAGTCGGTGCATCAGCTCGGCATCCAGGTCGGCTGGCTGGAGAGCGGTTCGGTAGGCTGAGACGATGCTGGTGTTGACCCGTAAGGCGGGCGAGAAGATCGTGATCGGTGAGGACATCACCATCACCATCCTCGACGTGCGCGGTGACGGTATCCGCATCGGCATAGATGCGCCCCGCGGCATCAAGATCCAGCGCGAAGAGGTGTTGCTCGCTGTCGCCGAAGCGAACGTGGCGGCGGCCGCTGCTGACGATTCCGTCGAAGAACAGTTGAAGTCGGCGCTCGGGCTTTCGCCGCGGGCCGGCACAGCGCAGACCGGCAGCTCACAGCCCGGCGATCCGGCCTCCTGACCCACATTCTCGTGGGGGACAATCCGGGGTACAAAACGTGTCCCCTCTACTGGGGACTGTGACTCTTCCCGGGGATGCAGCATCTTGTAGTGAGGGAACCCACTGTTCTACCACCCGAAAGGGTTCCCGGTGTATCGAGAGAAAGCAACATGATGAGCCCCGACGCGAAGGTCCACTACCTCACTCGCACGACGTTCGATCCGGACGACTCCACAGTGCAGGCCCAGGCCATCGTCGACGCCGAAATGAACAACCGCATGGACCTCGTCCACCAGCTCGCCGTGCGTCTCAGCGCACTCGAGGCCACCATCGCCGCCGTGGATGCCGCCCGCCACGCCGCGATCGCCGCCGGCTGGACCGAGTCCCAGTTGCTCGACCTCGGACTCGGGGCCGTCGAGAACTCCAAGCATTCCTCCGGTCGCCGCGTCGCCCGCCCCGAGACCGAGTCCACCCTCGGTGCCGCTCTCGTCGCCGAACTCGCCGGCTGAGTCGATCCGCTACCCGGCGAGGACGGAAGCCGACTCTTCGCGATTGTTCGCGTTCCAGATGGCGATCGCCGCCATCTCCGTGAACGAGCTCAGCAGCTGCTCGTCTTCCGCGCTGAATTCATCGGGCCCGTCCCTGCCGAGGTAGAGGGTTCCGAACACCTCGTCGTCGAGTTGCACCCGCAGTTGCGTGGTTCGCGCCCCTGTCGGCCGCTGCGCGTCGCTCTTGCAACGCACCTGGCTCGCCGCCCGTCCGTCCGAGGCGTAGACGTCGAAGACACCCGACCCCGCCTCGACCAGGGCGACGGCCGAATTGACGATGCCCCCGAGCAGGGCGGAGCGATCCCGATAGCGGGCGATGCTGCGGTTCGCCGCAAGAAGCTCCCGCAGTCGGGTCTGGGTCGTCAATACCCGTTGCGCTGCGACCACGACGACATCGAGGGACTGGTCGAGCCGCGCACGCGATTGCGCGGCGAAGATCAGGGTGTTTCGCGCCCTGGTGGACTCGCTGACCGAGGAGGCGGCCCGGTGGTCTGCCTGTGAGGCGGATGACCTGTACATGTCTCTCCCGGATAGGTGCAAGTGACTACTGCCGGGGTTCAGAGCGAGTACCCAAATTGTAGTGTCGCGTGCAGTCGCGGTCAACGCGACCGATCGGTGGCGAGGTTGTACGGTTAGGCACGTGCGCAGCATCGACTGCGTGCACAGTCGACGCGTTGTTCCGGTGCCGAATGTTCTGTGAACCATGTTCGAGGGCCTCTGATGGGCAACCCCGGCACCACCGACGAGCCAGAGTTGTCCGAGATCGCGGGCTGGAGTTGGGGCAATGACCTCTGTCGGCCGTTCGTCGAGCAGCTTCCGGTGACCGGTGCCTCGATCTCGGTGATCGGCACGCTCGCCCGACGCATGACAGTGTGTTCGAGCGACACCGTCGCCGCACAACTGGAGGGCTTGCAGTTCGACCTGGGGGAGGGACCGCAGTGGGAGGTGATGAAGACGGGCATGCCGGTCTTCAGCCCCGATCTCTCGCTGCAGAGCACGTCGAACTGGCCGGTCTTCGGCGCTGCCGCCGCGCGGCTCGGGGCAGCAGCGGTCTTCGCCTTTCCCATCGCGGTCGGCGCGGTAACCGTGGGCGTTGTCGACCTCTACCGCACCACTCCGGGCGCGCTGGACGGGCTGATGGTCGCACTGGCTCGTTCGCTCGCCGACCAGGTTGCCGCCTCTGCGGTGAAGACGGCGATCAGTTCGGCCGAACACGACCATGCCCCGGAGAACGCGGGCGCCCCCACGATGCGTCGCGAGGTGCACCAGGCCACCGGCATGATCATCGCGCAACTGGAGATCACCGCGACCGAGGCCTTCTCGTTGTTGCGCGGCCATGCTTTCGTGTCGGGTCGCACCGTGGAGGATGTCGCCACCGATGTCGTCGCGAGACTTCTCGACTTTCGTCAATTACCCAACTGACCGCGGGATACGATGTGCAGGACAGGAGTGACTCATGGGCGCGATGTCTAGGGAAGCAAGGCTGAACGCAGCCTTCGTCACGGTCGCGGACACCCTCACCGCCGATTACGACGTTGTGGACCTCCTGCACACCCTCGTGGGCGAGTGCACTGAGATTCTGGATGCACAGGCCGGTGGGCTCATGCTCGCGGACGGCAACGGCAAACTGCAGGTCGTGGCATCCACCAGCGAACGCGCGGACCTGGTGGAGGTCATGCAGCTTGCCGCCGGTGCTGGCCCCTGTGTCGACTGCTTCACCACCGGCAAGGCGGTGTCGGTTCCCGATATCCAGGCATCCACGGAGGAGTGGCCCGACTTCCGGGCGGCCGCCCTGGAGCAGGGTTTCCTGTCGGTACACGCCACGCCGATGCGGCTCCGCGGTGAGATCATCGGCACGATGAATCTCTTCGGCACCTCCATCGGCACGCTGAAGCGTCGCGACGCCGCCGTCGCGCAGGCCCTCGCGGATGTCGCGACCATCGGCATCCTCCAGGAGCGCATCGCCGCTCAATCCCAGCTGGTCACCGAACAGTTGCAACGTGCGCTGGACAGTCGGGTCCTGATCGAGCAGGCCAAGGGTGTTCTGTCCCACTCCGGCGCGCTGTCGATGGAGGACGCCTTCCTGCTGCTTCGCGCGCATGCGCGCAACAACAACCTCAGCCTGCGGGTCGTCGCGGAAGGGGTGGCAAACAGGACTCTCGACCTCATCCCCAAGCTCGCCGGCGCGGCACAACCGGGTGCGGTGCGATAACTGCGGCCTGATCGCCGTAGCGACGACCATCGCCTGATCTCTGTTGGCGACCATCGGCGCGACGACGTTGTGATTCGCGCCCGGCGCACGTGCCCGCACAGGCACGTACCCACACAGGCACGTACCCGCACAGGCAAGTGCCCGCACAGGCAAGTGCCCGCACAGGCAAGTGCCCGCACAGGCAAGCGCCCGCACAGGCAAGCGCCCGCACAGGCAAGCGCCCGCACAGGCAAGTGCCCGCCACTGGGGGCCTCCCGTTTCGATTCGGGTCGACGTCGGCGCCCAGTGACGGGCAGATTGTCGGGTTGAGTGAAGCGTGCTAGGTGCTGCGGGGCGAATCATCGATTGTTGGACTATTAAGCAACTCAATTATCAAGGTATATTCCTCCCAGATCAAGGGAATGTCGCTTATCCGTGAGAGGGCGCAATAGGCGGCCCGATTCGTCTGACGGTCGCCCTGTTGACTCAGAGGTGGGTCGGAGAACCGGCGCCGCTCGAGCGGAGGGGTTCCCGCGGCTCCGCAGAGTCGGACCGGGTCGAGTGACGCACCATCGAGCGCGCCACCGACTGCAGGGTTCCCGAGAAGGTCGCGAGCTCTGCCGGGCTGAGCTCACTCGTCGCAGCTTCGAGCAGCTCGACGAATCCGCGATGCACATCGAGCATCATCTGGTGCGCGAGTGGAGTGAGTTCGAGGTAGAGGCTCCGGCGATCGTTCGGGTGATCGACCCGGTGCATCAGCCCCGACTCGACGAGCCGGCGCGAGATGAAAGTGACCGCCGCGGTGGTCATGTCCAGGTAGCCGGCAAGCTGCTTCGGCGTGACGCTGACCTCGGCAGCCACGCGGAACAGGGCGCGGAGTTCGCTCGGTGAGAGCCCGGCATCCTCTCCGATTCGCTCGCGGTTGCGCTGCATCACGTTCACGAACTCCACGGCCGCGGCGGGGAATCCGTCGAGGGTGTGAGACTGACCAGTCTCTGTACTCATGAGACCTCCTGTCTCTTACCGAATAAGCCAGTTTAGGGGAGCGGAACATAGTCAGGTCGCAGACCGAAGTCAACCATTTGACTTTCTTACTAACTTATCGTTTTAATTAGATAATTCAATCACTTTCACACACGTCCAAGGAGGACCCAGTGATTCCCGACATTCTGTCGCAGGGGCAATACGCCACCGTTTACAACTTCCTGTCGCTCGTCATCGCGTCGCAGTTGTTCACTGCAGTGTTTCTGCTGATCTCCCTTCCACGGATTCTGCCGCGCTACCGGCAAGCGATCACGGTTGCGATCATTGTGTGCGGCATTGCGGCGTATCACTACTTCCGCATCTTCGACTCGTTCAAGGAAGCCTTCGTCTCCAAGGCGGTCGGCGGCAACGGCAACTACAGCCAGGCCGTCGGGGTGTCGTTCAACGAGGGCTATCGCTATGTCGACTGGCTGCTGACGGTACCCCTGCTGCTCGTCGAACTGGTCGCGGTGCTCGCGCTCGCACGCAAGGTGCAGTCCGGCCTGCTCATGCGACTGGTCCCGGCCGCGGCGCTCATGATCGCGCTCGGCTACCCGGGTGAGATCAGCGGCGACAACGGCCTGCGCGGTCTCTTCGGCCTCCTCTCCACCATCCCCTTCGCGTATATCCTCTACGTGCTCTTCGTGCAGCTCAGCAAGTCGCTCAACACGCAGCCGCCCTCGGTTCGCAAGACCCTCGGTCGGCTTCGCTTCCTTCTCCTGCTCAGCTGGGGCGTCTACCCGATCGCGTACCTGCTCCCGCTTCTCAATATCGGCGGTGCGGATGCCTGGGTCTCGAAGCAGGTCGGCTACTCGATCGCAGACATCGTGGCCAAAGCCGTCTATGCCCTGATCATCTTCGGAGTCGCCAAGGCGAAGTCTTACGAGGAGAACCCTGAATTCGCGGCAGTAGAGTCCGCTCACGACGACGTGCCTGTTATCCGCAAGTAGCAGACACGGTCACCACCGCCGCTCCTGCAAGCGGCACGGACGACGGCGCGCTTCCTCACCGAGGGAGCGCGCCGTTGGTGTGTGGGGCGACGGCGTTCAGGCCTGTCGGATGCTCCTGGGGATGCGGCGCAGCAACTTCTCGTAGCGCGCCTCCGCGTCTTCTCCGAGGTCCTGTTCGGTGTGGTGGAGTCGTCCGTACGTGAAGCCGTTGTCTCCGAGCAGGTAGGAGGCGGCAGCCAGCCGCTCGAGGGTCTGGCGCGCGACGACACTGTCGTGCTGCTCGCCGAGCGTGTCCTGCACCAGCTTGGCGATCTTCGCGAGTCGACGCGCCCGATTCGGCCGGATCGGCAGCAGCACCTCGGCGCCGTAACGCACCTCTTTCGCCGCTTTCCGCACCTCGTGAAGCGCGAGGTCGTGACGGGAGCGATCGATCGTCTGGTCTGCATCGTGCATCGCCGTGAACAGTGCGCGGATGCGGTGATCGACGATGCCGGGAAGCACAGCGGCGGCCGCACCGTTGGCGCTCTCCCGCAGCGGCGGGTCGGCGACGAAGGCATCGATCAGGTCGAGAAGCCGGAAGTAGCGAGCCGAGTCCAGGGACTCGAGCAGCACCGCCTTCGCGGCTGAGGTGTCTTCGGAGAGCTGGTGGGACATCCGCTCGCCGATCGGTCCGATGATCTGGGGCTGCGACTCGGTGCGCAGCCGACCGGCGAGACGGGCGGCGATCACGTCGAGGTCGCGCGCGGCGCCCAGGATGTGCCCGATCCATCCCAGTTCCGTGCGGAGCGTGGTCGCCTCGTCATCGGCGAGGAGGCTGTGGAAAGTGCCTACGGCGGCGCGGAATTTGGCGGTCGCGACACGCATGTCATGGATCGACTCCGGCCGGTCTTCCCGCACGAGGGGATCGGTTCGCGCGAGTTCGTCGCGGTATTCCCGCAGGGCCGTGACCAGCAGCGCGCCGGCCGTATCACGACCGAGCGCAGCCGGTTGCGGATGTTCCGGCACGCTGTCTCCGAGAGCGCGAGCGAGCTTCGAACGGGAGTCGGAACGTGAGACGCGAGAGGCGGAGAACAGCCGTTCGGCCGCGTCGAGAAGGGGGATGTGCCCGTCGACAAGCTCGAGCTCCCACTCCCGCCAGTGTTGCTCGAGCGGATCGCCGGCCAGCCGTTGCGTTGTCACCTCGTCGTCGCAGAACAGGGCGAGAAGCTCGTCGTGTGGTCCGCGCAGCCGGTGCACGGTGCGGCGGGTGGTGAGGTGCACGATGGGAGCGAGTTCGCCTGCACGCACGAGCACCGCCACCTGCTCGCGCAGTCGGCGAGGTACGGATTGCGGGTCCGTGCCGAGAGGCTCATGAAGTTCGGAGCGTTCGTCGTCCGACACCGGCAGTTTCAGGTGCCATCCCGCGTCATCCCCGCCGGTGCGCCGCCGCAGGGTGATGTGATGCGCGGCGAGAACGAAGTCCGCGGTGTCGAAGTACACGGCGTCGAGGACGAAGACCTGGGACCCCTCCACCCGGGAGACCCCGTCGATCGACGGCAGGTCCGGTACTGCGGTCGACGACGTGACGTCGTACTTGCGCTCGATCTCCGCTGAATCCGGGTTCACCATGACGAGAGTGTAGGTCTCGACGGTGAATGGCGGATGAATCGGGGATCGGCGACGGGGGGATCGGCGATGGGGGAGGAGACTCCACGCGTCGATGTCGTGAGGGCCATCACGCCAGACGACGTTCGACTTGAGCGGCCCCTATCGCTGCGGCAGGGTCGTCGCAACGAGACGATCTGGGAAACCGGGAAACCGCAATCACTTAGAGATGGGCTCCACAGGTGCGGGCTGCCAAGACCGCGAGTGAGCGGGTCACCCTCAAAAGCTCTTCGATCTCCACTTGCTCGCGAGGGGCATGGGCAAAGCGCACGTCCCCGGGTCCGTAGTGCAGGGTCGGGATGCCACCTATGCCGGCATAGAGTCGAAGGTCGCTGCCATACGGCGCGGCCGCCCGTTCTGTTTCGCGCCCTTCGACGGCAGAGATCGCGGCGGCGACCTCATCAATAAAGGGATGCGCGCCATCGATGCGGCCGCTGGCGAATTGTCCACCCCGCCAATCCACCTCAACAGGGTGGTCGCGCAACCACGGATCATTCAGCGATACACGAGCAATAGCTGTCTCAAGGGCCGCTCGAGCATCCGCAGGCGCTTCGTCGAGACGCACCCCAAGACGCCCCTGTGCGATCAGCAAGTCGGGAACGCTACTTGCCCAGTCGCCGGCACGCACGGTCCCAACAGAGATCGGGTATGGAAGGGAGGTCGTGCTGAAGAGCGGATCAGACTCGGCATTGCGCTCTCGCTCGAGCTCGAGAAGCGCTGCATGCACCGGCAGGAACGCATCGAACGCGCTCTGACCTTCCAGCCGCATACTGCCGTGCGCCGCGCGGCCCGCAACCCGCAGCTCGAACGTGAGCGCGCCGGCGTTCGCCACTACAAGTCGGCCGCTCGTGGGCTCCGACAAGACGGCCGCTTCCGCGCGGTGGCCGCGCAGCATTGTCGCGAACGCTCCCAACCCCCCATCTTCCTCGCTCACGACCGAATGCAATCCGAACCCCCGCTCGAGGATCACTCCCGACACTGCGAGTGCTCGCGCTACAGCCATGTTGGCGGCAACTCCGGCCTTCATGTCGCAGGCACCGCGCCCGAGGAGTAGCCCGCCTCGGACTGCGCCGCTCCAGGGATCGCGGTCGATCCACTTGTCCAGATCGCCCGTCGGCACCACATCGACGTGGCCCTGCAGCACCAACGCTGGGTTTCCAACCGTCGAACCGCCCAGAGTGCCAACCACCCCGTAGCCTTCGCGCCGCTCTGCTTCGATGCCAGGAAAATCCGGATGCGCGAACAACTCATCGAGATCGAACTTCCAGGTGTCCACCTCGAAACCAAGCTCGCGTAGCGTATCGGCACCGCGATGCTGGAGATCAGACTCCGCATCGGAGCCCGTCACGCTGGGCACGCGAATCAACTCCACCAGATCGCCCACGAGAGCCTCGTCATCAATGCACTCGAGGACACGCATCTCAGCTGTGGAAAGTTCCGCCATCCACCCACGTTAGCGGCGACAGGCGTTGGGCCGGGCCATCGAGGGTCTCAAGCCACGGAAGTCGGTCCTACCGCCACCATCGATGGGTCACCATCGTCATATCGAGGGGCTATCCGTGCGGGTTGCGGAGTTGGCGAACGTCGCAAGAAGTTCTCCGATGCGGTGGTCGCGGTCCAGTGGATGCCGCAACGGCATGGCCGTGTTGAGCCGGTAGATGGTGCGTCGGCCGTCGCGCTCCCGCTCGAGGTAGCCGGCTTCTTCCAGCTCGGTGACGATGCGTTGCGCTGCCCGCTCGGTGATGCCGACCTGTTCAGCCACGTCCCGAAGTCGGGCGTTCGGGTTATCCGCTACGCACAGCAGCACGTGGGCGTGATTCGTCAGAAACGTCCAGTGCGCCATCCGCCCATTCTCCCCCACCACATTGATTCCCCGCTTTCCCGATACCCGCAATTTAATACGTGCTATGTTTTTCGTGTTTTGATTAACGCGTTTTGAGAGGCGGGTATGAACAACACTCGATCGGGCGGTGTGGCCGAGGTCGTCGCCCGCCTCGTGGCGACGATGATCGGTGTCGGATTCGTCATCGCGGTCGCTGCGATTCCTCCTGTCTTCTCGTCTTCCCCTGTGCCGGTGGGGGTAGGTCAGACGACGCTTCGATGGGATGGTCTCGCGGTGGTGTTGTCGGCGTTGGTGCTGGGGCTGAGCACCCTGATCCAGGCTTTCGCGCTCCGGTACCTTCGCGGCGACACTCGCCAGCTGTGGTTTGTGGCCTCGTGCACCCTCCTGACGGGATTCACCGTGCTGATGCTGTGTGCAGGCTCGGTGGCGGTGTTCGCGGTCGGGTGGATGGGCGCTGGGCTCGCTCTGCTGCTGCTACTGGGCACGTATTGGCCGTTGGCTCAGGCTCGGCGAGGGGTGCGGTCCACCGCCGTGAGATTCATCATCGCCGACGCTGCGTTCGTGCTGGCTGTGATCGTGCTGCTGGCGGCCTCCGGAGGGGACGTGTCCTGGGGGCAGCTGGCCGCCGTGTGTGCGGCCCTTCCCCTACCGGGTCAACTGATCGTCGCGGCACTGCTCGTGACGGGCGCGTTGGCGCGCTCCAGCCAGGTCCCGTTCCAGGGCTGGTTGCCTTTCACCTTGGCGGCACCCACCCCCGTATCCGCGCTGATGCACGCGGGCGTCGTCAATGCGGGAGCGATCCTGCTGTTCCGATTCGCTCCCATTATCGCGCTGCACACCTCAGTCATGACGGTGGTGTTTCTGGCAGGAGCCGCGACACTCACCTATGCCGCCGCCGTCCGGTTGGTCCGGGCGGACGTGAAGGGCCGATTGGTGTTCTCGACCATGGGGCAGATGGGATTCATGATCATGGCGTGCGGCCTCGGCTTGTTCGCCGCGGCGATCTTCCACCTGATCGCTCACTCGCTCTTCAAGTCCGCATTGTTTCTGGGCGCCGGGATGGGCGTGAGCGAGCACGCCATCGACCGGGATCTGCCACCTGTCACACCCCACACGCGTGCATCTCTCGGTGTATCGATAGTGGTCGGGGTCGTGGTGCCGACCGCAACTCTGCTGGCCGTAACTCTGATTCTCTTCCCCTCCACCTCAGCGGCGACGCTCGGATTGCTCGCATTCGTATCCCTCACGGCCTCCGTCGCGCTGGCCTTCGCGCTGATGACGAACTTCACCGTGCGAACCTTTGTCGGTGGCATCGGCGCGACCGTGCTTCTCGCGGCCGGTTATGTGGTGTTCTTGCACACCTTCACCTCCGCCATTCAACCCGCGTTCCCGATCTCCGCTGCCCCCGCCTGGCTGCTGCTACTGCCCGCACTCGGACTGCTGGGGCTGCAGTTGCTCGCCAGCACACGGTGGCTCGCGGGCATCCGCGATCTGCTTTATGTCCGATCGCTGACCGCGACCGTATCTCGTCCGCCGGCTGTCACTGGAGTCTTGTCATGAGTCTGATTCTTCGCGCGCAAATCGCCTCAGCGGCGCAAAACATCGTGCCCGCGTGGCCGCTGCAGTCGTTCATCGCGGTGAACCCTCTGGCGGGGTACGAACCCGTTCCCTTCCACCGTGTCCTTGCGCGAAAGGTTGCGCTCACCCGCGAACATCGCGGGTATCTGGCTGATCTGCGGGAGGGTCGCATCGCCGACGCTGACCTGGAGCAGGCGATCAGCGAACGAGTGCCGGAACTCGCTCGAGCCACGATCAACGTGGCCGGCAAGGCGGTGGCGGCCGTTCGGGTCGCAGTCCTCGACATGACCTCTGCACAGGAGAGCCCGACCGGGACGGCCGAGCCCGCACCGGCCTCTCGGTCGATGCTGTGGCTTGACGAGTATCTGGCCGCATGGCTACCTGCGTATCTCAACCCCGATCCTCTCTGGCCGATGCCGCACAGACGGGAGGGGCTATTTGGAGCGTGGCGATGGCTGGCAAGCCGGGACCTTTCCTTGCCGCGGGCGGCACGGCGCGCCCTTCGGGGAGTGTCGGAGTCGGCGGACGCCGCGCTGGAGTGGGCCCTGGGGCGACTGGCGGTTACGCCCGAACTGATCCGCACCGCTCTCGCCCAAGAACTCGAGTACCTTCCCGGCTGGGTCGGCTACATCAAGTGGCGTGCAGAGAAACACGGCGACATCGACCTGACCTCCTACCTGGCCGTCCGTTTCGTGCTGCGTGCACTCCTCGCCATCCCCCTGACACCGCGACCACTCCCTTCCCCGGCCGACGAACGAGTCCTGCTATGGCGGCGCGCCGAACAGGTCACCGGATATCTCAGTGAGCGGCACACTCGTCAGGACGTCGCGGCCGTCGCGGCCGTGCTGGCCCATCACCGGCCAGACGAGCACCGGTTCACCTGGCAGAAAGCCTACGAACTGAACTACCGCAACTCCCTACTTCCTTCCCTGAGTTCCACAACCCCGCCGAGCACAGCGCGGCCCCAGTTTCAGGTGGTGATGTGCATCGACCCCCGGTCAGAAGGCATGAGACGCCACCTGGAAACATCGGAAACGGTGGAGACTCTTGGTTTCGCGGGGTTCTTCGGAGTGCCGGTTCGCTTTGCCCGCTATGGCGCGCGGGGAAGCGTCGACTCTCTCCCGGCCCTGCTCACGCCACGCCACAGCCTCACAGAACGGCCGGCGTTGCCCCTTCAGGCTCAGGCGCATCTCGCACGGGGTCGCGCCAGGGATGCCCTGCGTCACGCGGCCCATACGGCCGACTCCAGCACCGGGACCCCGTTCGCACTCGCGGAGACCACCGGCTGGTTCTACGGCGCAACCAGCCTCCTGCGCACCTTCACGCCCACGCTTTACCAGCGCCTGCGCCGCACTCTCGCCCGCCCTGATCCGCTGCGTGGTTCTGTGACGATGGCGGACTCGTTCACGCTCGAAGAGCGGGCCGGGATCGCCGAGACCGCGGTGAGAATGATGGGCCTTTCTGACTTCGCACCGCTGGTGGTACTGGCCGGGCATTTCTCAGAATCCGCTAACAACCTTTATCAATCCGCTCTGGATTGCGGTGCGTGCGGAGGAAACCCCGGAACAGCGAACGCGCGTGCCGCTGCGGCGATCTTCAACGACGCCGGTGTGCGGGCGATGCTTCTTCTCCGCGGAATTCACATCCCGGATGGGACGGTGTTTGTCGCAGCCGACCACAACACCACCCGCGACACCCTCACCGTGCTCGACCGTCACCTCATCCCCGATAGCCACCGCAGCCTGATCGCCGAGTTTGAGGGCCTGCATCGTGCTGCCGGGAGAAGGCTGCTACACGAGCGCGCGTCGGATCTCCCCGGAGCCACTAAACGGCAGTCAGCATCGCGCCTGCAAGCCAGGGCGGATGACTGGGCGGAGGTCTACCCCGAGCTCGGGCTCGCCGGAAACGCAGCCATGATCATCGGCCCCCGCGCTCTCACTCGCGGTGTCGACCTCAGCCGGCGCGTCTTCCTGCATTCCTACGACACCGCCCTCGACCTCGACGGAACCGCGCTGGAGACGATCATGACGGCCCCCCTCGTGGTCGCGCAGTGGATAAACCACCAGTACTACTTTTCCGCCCTCAACCCCGACACCCTCGGTGCTGGAACAAAAACGATCCACAACGCCGTCGGCACCATCGGAGTGCTCGCCGGCCACGCCGGAGACCTCCGCCGCGGACTGCCGTGGCAGTCCGTCGGTCTCGGCACGAAACTCTTCCATGAACCGATGCGGTTGACGGTCATCATCCAAGCCCCGCTCGACCGGGTCGGCGACATCATCTCCCGCAACCAAGTACTCAGACACCTGCTCGACAACGACTGGATCACCCTCACCGCTCGCGCCCACGCCCATGCCCCCTGGCGCCGCTACACCTCCTATGGGTGGGTAACGACCACCGAACCGATGAAAGGACAATCAACATGGACAACATGACACTGATGACCCGACTGGAAGTGGTGATCCCCGCCCGCGAGGCACCCGACATCCGCGAACTGATCACCACCTCCGGCGCCACCGGCTATACGGCTGTCTCGGGAGTGTCTGGCATCGGTCATCACGGCCAGCACTCCGGCGCGCTTCTGTTCAACGAATACGACACCCTCACCATGATCATCACCGTCCTACCCCCCGACAAAGCCACCGAGTTGATCGACGCAATTCGCGAACTTCTCGGCACCTCCAGCGGAGTGATGTTCGTCGCCGACACCTACGTCTCACGGCCTGAATACTTCCAATGACCCGAGCCCTGACCCACTACACCGGACGCAACATCACCTTCGCGACCATGCACGGCAAAGAACAGCTTGCCCGCGGCGCATTCCGGCGCATTCTCGGTGCAACCGTCGCCGCCCCACCCGGCCTCGACACGGACCAGTTCGGCACCCTAGCCGGCGATATCCCCCGCATCCTCACCCCGCGAGATGCAGCCCATGCAAAAGCGCGCCTCGGCATGCAGATCGCCAGGTCACCATACGGGCTCGCGTCGGAGGGAAGCTTTAGCGGAAGCTCCGGACCACTGGTCGAACAGAGGGAGATTCTGCTGTTCATCGATGACGACCTCGGACTGGAACTCATCGAAGGGACCCTCACCACATCCCCTCTCCCCGGGGGATGCACCATCACCACCCCCGTCCGCGCGCGCGAGTTTGCTCGAGCTCTGGGCTTCCCCTCCCAAGGGGTCGTCCTGCACAGCGCGCAAGACGGACACATGATCGCCCACAAGGACTTCACCCAACTCGACGAGCTCCAGGCAACCGCCGAAGCACTGCTTGCGAGCGGATCGGCCGTGATCGTGCAGCCCGACTACCGGGCTCACCGCGCGCCCTCCCGAGCCGATATCATCCGTACCCTCTGCAATCAGATGGCCAAACGCCTCGCCACCGAATGCCCCAACTGCCATGCCCCCGGGTTCGGGAGAGTCGACGTGGAACACGGTCTGCCCTGCTCGGACTGTGGTGCGGCCACCCAGGTCATTGCCGCCGACCTCCACGGATGCTGCGAATGCTCCCACCGAACGCGAATTCCGCGAACGCACCTCCGCGCGGAACCTGCATGGTGCGACTACTGCAACCCCTAACTCGGCCTTGCTGAGAACGACTCCCTTATCGAGTTCTCGCAGCAATCGCCGATCGTTCCGAAAAAGTGGCTCAGCCCGGAGGCGCGTCTTCTGTTCGCGAGTGCCCACGCCGTGAACACGGCCGGGCAGGGTGTTGGCATGGATGAGCCTCTCGGAGAGACCCCGATCCACATCTCATTTCGAGTAGCCTCACCACGGGCTGGTCGAGGAAGAGTATTACGCTGAGCAACAATCGTCCCAGCCGGCAACCGCCAGACAGGGGAGCAATCAGGTACCAACCTCGGGCCGAACCACGGGTGTTGTAGTGGACGGCCTCCGGCGCCCTGCAACCTACGGAGATCTCTTCATGAAGTTCCTTCTGTTGGTCGGTGGCAGTCAAGAAGCGTGGGCCAAATTGGGGCCTGCGGATTGGTCAGCCAATGAGAGGGCGCATGGTGCCCTCATCGCCCAGGTGAAGCAAACCGGCGAGTTCATCGAATGCGGCGAGCTCAACGTCACTCCGGCGGGTGCTCGAATCGTCCGCACCGAAAACGGAGTCACGTCGAATTCCGACGGCCCGCTTCACGGTGGGGAGAACTTCGCATCGGGCTATTACCTGCTCGACTGCGCCGATATCGAACGCGCGTCCGCCATAGCCGCCGAGCTTTACGAAAGCCGTTTTGCGCCCATCGAAGTCCGACAAATCGGCGCTTGATCGAAATCCATCCCGATCGGGGTGGCGTCAATGCTGCGTCGCCGTCGTCTCCGAACCAGGTTCGACTGTTGCCCGTAAGCCGGACTTGGAACGGACGGCAAGGCACGGTACTCCCGGTGACCGACTTGATGCCTACCGTGAGCAATGCTAAAGAGTGCGTTGGCAGTTCTCCCACGACAATCCGGCGGCTTTCCTTTCACGGCTGCCTTGGTTCTGTTCATCACCTTCAACATTCTGAGCCCTCGACTCCCACGAGCTCCCTCGCGACCGCGGGGACGGGGCGTCGTCTACCTGCTCGCACCTCAGGCTTTGTTCCGTCATCCTCTTGCGCTCAGGATGCGTCCGCAGGAAGTCCGTCTGCAGGAGAGGTCAGAGCGAGAGCCATCGTGAGTCGTCGATGATCGGTTCTCGAGTTCGTCGAGCCTCGCTTGGTCGGTGAACCGAGTCGGAACCCGGACGCTATGTGCGTCGACATAGTGAACTAGTGGACGTGTTGACGCGCCCCACGGCTTGTCAACACCGACAACCACGCGCAGTACCTCACTGAGTCCAACATCCACGGCTTCACGATCATCGGGCACGACGGCGCCAACGGCCTGGTCTAGGTCTTCGACCCCGCCGGCACTGTGATCCCCAACCTCGGCGAGCCGCACCACATCCGCAGTGGCAGGACCGTCGGCAGCTCCGCCCGGAGGATCTGAGGACGGACGACTACGACTCCAGCGGCAGCTTCGCGCTCGACCCCCTGGCCACTTGGCCGCGTCAATCGGTCAGCTGGTGGAAGTCGAGATCTCACAGGCCGGGCGATCGTCATCGCCGGGCAGCAACACCACCCGCAAGGACGACCGCAGCGTCACCGAGCTCGAGGTCGGCGGTGCCCCGAGCGCCTAATAGGCAACGCCAAACTGCGAGCGCGTGTGAGACGGAGCCTCGATCTCATCAAGGATCGCTCTGGCGAAATCCACTCCGGAAATCGCCGACGACCCGCTGGCGTCGAAGATTGCAACTTCTCCGCCGGTGCGGTAGGTGCCCCGGTCCTCGCCGGGGGCGTAGGAACCGTAGGTCGCGGCGGGGCTCGCGTAGAACCAGTCCAATCCGGTTGGGGCCGACGCCGATAGCTCATCGATCACCTCGGCCATCACGCGGGCCTCCGTCGCGAACTGCGGGGGCACGTCGTCCCCGTAGGCCATGCGCGGTGCATCGGGAGCAGGACGAAGTGCGCTGAATCCGCCGACGATACCGATTCGGGTCGCAGCTTGGGCAGCTAGTTTCGCGAGGGTCGCGTAGACGTCCGTTAGTCCGGTGGCGAGTTCGGCTCGGGGCGCGAGCGCACCGATGACCACGTCTGCGCTCGAGACGAGGTCGGGCAGTTCGGCGCTCATCGAGCCCGTGCGGTAGCGCACGCCCTCGATGGCGGATTCGGGCGCGTGACGACTGAACGAGATGACCTCGTGTCCGCGAGCGACTGCTTCTCGGGCGATGTTCGAACCGGTGTAACCGGTGCCTCCGAGGATGGTGATGCGAGACATGGAGCTCCTTTACATCGAGAGTGGGGCGGTGAATCCATTTTACCGAAACTGGTTACTATCGGTAAGTAGGCACTTTCTGGTAACCGAGCGGAGTATTCGATGGTCGAACTTGATCCGTATCAGGAAGGATGCCCCACTCGTCGCATCCTGGATCTGATCGGCGGTCGCTGGACCGTCCTCATCGTCGGTGCGCTCAGCGACGGCTCCATGCGGTTCTCCCAACTCATGCGCCGCGTCGAGGGGATCTCGCAAAAGATGCTGACGCAGACATTGCGGGCGCTGGAACGCGACGGGCTTGTGGTTCGCACCGTGACGGCGGAAGTGCCGGTCAAAGTTGAATATCGGCTCAGCCCGGCGGGTCGAACGCTCATAGAACCTCTCAGGGCACTCGAGCGTTGGTCCGTTGACCATTACGGCGGCGTCGCGGAGTCTCAGTCCGACTACGAGTCTCGCCTCGCCGGTTAGCGCCGACTAGAACATCGACTCCGTCGGAGGGCAGCACGGCGCCGTTGATATTCACGCCAACGTTGCTGAGCAGGAGGGTGATCGACGCGGTGAGCGCCTCGGGGAGCGCGATCGGCACATCAGCGACTTGGCTGTCGCGCCGCTTCTGGCCGAACTCGCTGGTCTTGCCCGGGCGTATGCCGGTCAGCGTGCCGCCCGGCGCGACCGCGTTGGCCCGGATGCCGTGCTGCTCGTGCAACTCCGTCCCGTGTCGTCGCCCGAGTCAGCTCGGTCATCTCGGCAGATTCTGATGACGCTCTCAGCTGTGATTACCTCGCCCGAAGAGCAAGCTAATCGCCTCTTCGAAATCCTGCAGGAGATTCTCGCATCGAAATCGGAGTCAAACTTCTCATACAGGTATTGGCTCTGGAGGCGGGGCGGCAGTTACCAGCGTCCACGGCGACGCGTGGAGAGTTGTTGTTAACGCAATCGACGCGCCGACAAGCTTGGTGCCGGCACCCGATTCGACCTAGCGGACTTGGCGGGCCGCGAGCAAAATGAGCCATGACTGAATCTCAGCGCGGAGGACTATCTGACCGCATCCTGTCAGTGTTCTCTTTGGTGCTTGCGGCGTTCTCGCTAATGATCAGTTTCCTTCTGATCTTCAACGGCTCAACGGCCCAGGCTCAGTTCGACGCTAAACGACAGTCATGCGTGGACGCTCTAACCGACCTCATCCACAGTCTCGTTGAGTTGGAAGTCACAACATCGGCCCCAAATAATTCGACGAGAGTGGACTTCGTTGCTAACGGCGCCCGATCGCAGATCGAATGTTTCGACACCCGCTTCATCGATGACAAGTCCACCTTTCACCAACAATGGGCCAAAGATGTTCAGGAGATCAATGCAGACATATACCCGGAAGACGCCGAAGGCACAGTCCAATCGGGAGAGGGGGCTGCTGCCGTCCAGCGTTTGGCCCGATCTACGCTCGGCGCATTGAAGTCCTCTTCCAAAGCTACAGGCCCGGGATATTTTCCTTGGCAGGCAGCAGGATCTCTGTCCCCGAAGCCTCTTTCGAATACCTCGAAGTGATCGGGGGCCTAGCTGCGGATCAGTGAGCGGCGCACCCGGCTGCCGACGATGACGGCGTCGGACTCTTCGTCTGCTGTGGCGGGCACCCGTTCAAGTCAGCAATCGCCCTCAAGTCGGTCGCGGGGAGCGCTACCAATTACGGCCCGCTGGTCGTCCGTCGAATGACGAGTTCGCGCCCGCAACCACATGGATCACCGGTACGCCGAGCCACTAGACGTCGAACAACTCGCCGCACTCGTTTACGTGACGCGAGCCCACTTCATCCGAGAATTCAAACGAGTATTCGCCGAGACTCCGTACCACTACCTGCAACGCCGCCGAGTAGAGCGAGCAATGGTCCTACTGCGCCACAATGACGCGAACGTGACCAAGATGTGCATGTCTGTGGGTTTCAGCAGTCTCGGGACATTCAGCCGCACCTTCTTGGAGATCGTCGGCCTATCTCCTTCGGCCTACCGAAAAGCGAACGCCAATGAGCTGCAAATCGCGCCAACCTACTTCGCGATGCGCTGGTCTCGCCCCATCGGTGACCGGCGTTGACGATTCCCTGGACGTCTTCGGACCCCAAGTTGATGTGCACCTGCTGTTCCGCGGCAGGCACCCAACGTGGTCGCAACACGGTGTTGAGGCAGCCCTGGCGACCGTAAGAGAAAGGGCCCTCTGAGCGTGAGGCCCGCGGGCACTATAAAGGCGCCCGTGGTTGACGTTATCTGAGCCGTCACCTTCCAACGCAGCAGACCCGTTCGCCATTCATTCGATGAGGGCACGGGTCGGCACCACTCGACGTCTTCGAGATGATCACAGAATGTGCGTCGATCATCTTTGCTCGCGTACACCTGGCGCCCGGCGTCACACCCCTTGGACGTCGGCGTCCACGCTCGATTGAAAGATCTAGCAAAATCGCACTTTAATTAGTGTAGGTAAGGGAGGCACAACCCCCATCTGTGTTACCCGACTTCCGCGCATCAATCCTGGTCCCCTATCCAGCCAGAAAGGCCCACCTTGGTAACCACGAACCGGCGTCTTGCCGAGTCCACCCGCGTGGAAGCGTTCAGTGACGGAGTTTTCGCCGTCGCCATCACCCTGCTTGTGCTCGAGTTGCACGCACCAGAGGGCAAAGGCGAATTCTTGAGCGAACTTCTTGCCCAATGGCAAACCTACGTCGCCTACCTGGCAGCGTTTCTGGTAATCGGTGTGGTGTGGATGACACACCATGCCCTGTTCACGCGTATTGCTCGCGTCAATGCGCGGCTCATCGCCCAGAATCTTCTTCAACTGCTGCTGGCCTCTCTCGTACCCTTCGCCGCCGGAGTTGTCTCGGATTCGCAGCGGATGGGAGAGCGGAGCGATCAGGTGGTCGCAGTTGCACTATTCGCCCTAATTTCCATTGCGTTGTCGCTCAGTTGGTATTGGCTCTCTTGGTATGTGGAGGAGACACCAGAACTGCTTATCGATCCGTCTGAGGTGCCGGCGCTGGCCCGTTCACGCAAAGTGCAGCTATTCGCTGTCTTCCCGCCAATTGCCGCGTTCGCGCTTGCGTTCATCAGTCCTCTTCTCGCGCTGGCGATTCTTGGCGTGCTGCCCCTGTTCTACCTCGGCTCGTTAATGCGCACGGAGCGCGGTATCGAGTGACAGTTCCGCGAACCACCAATGAAGAAGTGCCCGTCACGGCGGTCACATGCGAGGCCGTCTGCGTATTTTCTGGGTCGTGAGCGTGGGACCGTCGGCGTGAGAAGCTACCGAGAGACGATCGACTCGAGATATGTCGTTTTCAACGTTCCGCCTACGGGCCGCCTCTCTGGTCGAAAATTGGCCTCGAGGCTGCTCCCGTGATGGATAAGGATGCCGCCCGCGGATCGTCCGGCCCGGGGCGCTTCAGGTGCCCGCCGTTGCGTCCTCTCAGATGTCACCTTCCAGCGCAACAGATCCAAGGCCTTCCTGGCCGGACTAAGGGCGAAAGTCTCGATCTGCTTGAGACAAGTCTCGATTTGCTTGAGAACTGACAGACACCAACACACTGGAGCGAGCGACGGGAATCGAACCCGCACTACCTGCTTGGGAAGCAGGAGTTCTGCCATTGAACTACGCTCGCACGACCGCATCCGAAACCGGACTGTGGCACTCATGAATACTAGCAACGACGGGTTCGGTAGGCTCTGTGCATGCTGCTCTCGGACCGCGATATCAAGCTCGAACTCGACTCCGGACGCATCGGGCTGCAGCCCTACGAGCCTTCGATGATCCAGCCGTCGAGCATCGACGTGCGGCTCGACCGCTTCTTCCGGCTCTTCGACAACCACAAATACCCCTTCATCGACCCGGCCGAAGACCAGCCCGACCTCACCCGGCTCGTGGAAGCGGCACCCGACCAGCCGTTCATCCTGCACCCCGGCGAATTCGTGCTCGGCTCCACCTACGAGCTCGTCACGCTTCCGGATGATGTGGCGGCGCGCCTGGAGGGCAAGAGTTCGCTTGGCCGGCTCGGCCTTCTCACCCATTCCACCGCAGGATTCGTCGACCCCGGCTTCAGCGGTCATGTCACGCTCGAACTGTCGAACGTTGCGACCCTGCCGATCAAGCTCTGGCCCGGGATGAAGATCGGGCAGCTCTGCTTCATCCGGCTCACGTCTCCGGCCGAGAAGCCCTACGGGTCGGCCGAGTACTCGTCGCGGTACCAGGGCCAGCGGGGCCCGACGGCCTCGCGCTCGTACCAGAATTTTCACCGCACGGATATCTCGCGGGATGAGAGCCGGCTCGACTGAGGCCGGGTCTCGATACGCGCGGCAGACCGCGCTACTCGACCAGCGGGTCTCGATACGCGCGGCAGACCGCGCCACTCGACCAGCGGGTCTCGATACGCGCGGCAGACCGCGCCACTCGACCAGCGGGTCGCGGCTAGGCGCCGAGTTGCTCCAACTGCCAGCCGAGCCACGGGCTGAAGGCGAAGGGTGCCGCAGTGACCGCACCGAAAAGAAGGTGCGGCTCGAGCCAGGCGAACTCGGAGACCTCCGCAGGGTTGGGTTTCACGACATCCGTGGTCACCGCTCGATAGACCGGGCAGACCTCGTTCTCCACGATGCCTGACGCGTCGACCGCACGGTAGCGGAAATCGGGAAGCACGACCTCGGGGTCGGTGACCGTGATGCCGAGTTCGAACGAAGCGCGGCGCGCGATGGCCTCTTCCTGGCTCTCACCGGGGGAGGGGTGCCCGCAGAACGAGTTGGTCCAGACGCCCGGCCAGGTGAGCTTCGAGAGCGCGCGGCGAGTGACCAGCACCCGCCCGGCCGGGTCGTAGACGTGGCAAGAGAAGGCGAGGTGAAGGGGCGTGGAAGGCCCGTGAACCGAGAACTTGTCGGCCTCGCCGATGGGCGCGCCCGAGTCATCCAGAAGTACTACAAACTCTGTACCACTCTGCACAAGCCCTGTGCTGGTTTCCATGTGTGTCCGTTACCCTGAAGTTGTGACCGGCCCTGACCTGAAAGTTCCCTCGAGGGGAAGCGATTTCCTGGTCGAAACCGTGCTGAAGCGTCGCTCCAGCCTAACCGCCGCTGCACGGGACAGGACTGCGCGATGAGCGACGACAGCAACCATCCGGGCCCGCCGCGAAACTCGGGACCGAACCTGTACGACCTGGTTGCGGAAGAGACCGCGAGCGTGGTCATCCGGCGCTACTCCACCTCGTTCGGCTTGGCCTCCCGCCTGCTCGCGCCGCAGGTCCGCCGTCACGTCGAGAACATCTACGCCCTCGTGCGGGTGGCCGATGAGGTCGTGGATGGGGGAGCAGCGGATGCCGGACTCGACCCGCTCGCCGCCGCGCGAGTGCTCAACGACTTCGAGCGCGACACCGAGGCCGCGCTCGACTCCGGCTACAGCACCAATCTGGTTATCCACGCCTTCGCCCGCACGGCGCGGGCCACCGGCTTCGGTCGCGAGCTCACACAGCCGTTCTTCGAGTCCATGCGCATGGACCTGGTGCAGACCGAGCACGATGCCGAGAGCTTCGAGGCCTACGTCTATGGGTCTGCGGAGGTCGTCGGCCTCATGTGCCTCGCAACCTTTCTGCAGGGCAGCACCGTCTCCCCTGCCGAACTCGCGCGGCTGGAACACGGCGCGCGCAAGCTCGGCGCAGCGTTCCAGAAGGTCAACTTCCTTCGCGACCTCTCCGCCGACTTCCAGACGCTCGGCCGCAGTTACTTCCCCGGGGTGAGCGTCGAATCCTTCAGCGAGGCGGACAAGGCCCGCCTTCTCGAAGACATCGACTCCGACCTTCGTGATTCCGCAGCCGTCGTCCCGTTGCTTCCCGCCAGCTCTCGTCGCGCCGTCGCGCTCGCCCAGGGTCTCTTCACCGAACTGGCCGTGCGCTTGCGGGCGACCCCGGCCGACCGGCTGGTGACCTCCCGGGTTCGCGTGCCCAACCCGGTGAAGCTCCGCATCGCCGCCGGCGCCTTGGCCGGCCGCACGCCCCGAACCACCCTCTCCTCCCACACGACCAGACCGAAAGCAGCATCATGAGCAGCATCGTCGTCATCGGCGGGGGAATCGCCGGATTGGCGTCCGCCGCCCTCCTCGCGAAGGACGGTCACGAGGTGACCCTGCTCGAAGGTCGACCGAGCGTCGGCGGCCGCGCCGGATCCTGGGAGCGCGACGGCTTCCGCTTCGACACCGGACCCAGCTGGTACCTCATGCCAGAGGTCTTCGACCACTTCTTCCGCCTGCTCGGCACCACGGCTGACGAGCAGCTTCAACTGGTAACCCTTGATCCCGGTTACCGGGTGCTGTTCGAGGGGGTCGCCGAACCGATCGACATCACCGCGAGCCGGGAGGAGAATCTCGAGCTGTTCGAGCGCATCGAGCCGGGCACCAGACGCAAGATGGTGAAGTACCTCGACTCCGCGCGCGACGTCTACGAGATCGCCAAGAAGCGCTTCCTCTACTCGAGCTTCGCGGACATCCGCCCGCTGCTGCGTCGAGACGTGCTCTCGCGCACGGGCACGCTCGTCTCCCTGCTGCTCACCCCGCTGGCCACCCTGGTGCGACGCACGGTGAAGGATGCCCGCCTCCAGCAGATTCTCGGCTACCCCGCCGTCTTCCTCGGCTCCTCGCCGTATATCGCCCCGAGCATGTATCACCTGATGAGCCACCTCGACCTCGAGGGTGGCGTGATGTATCCGATGGGGGGATTCACCCAGCTCATCGGGCGCATCGAGGCTCTCGCCGAGGCCCAGGGTGTCACCATCCTCACCGGATCCCCGGTCACCGCGATCAACACCCGCGATGCCGTGGTCACCGGGGTGGATTACACGGATGCCACCGGCGCCACCCGCACGCTGGTCGCCGACATCGTGGTCTCCGCCGCCGATCTGCACCACAGTGAGACCGCGTTGCTGCCTGTCGAGTTGCAGACCTTCCCCCAGGAGTACTGGGACAAGAAGGTGCCAGGGCCGAGCGCGCTTCTGATCTACCTGGGCGTCAAGGGGGAGCTGCCGCAACTCGAGCACCACACGCTGTTCTTCGCGCGTGACTGGAAGGCGGGATTCGAGAAGATCTTCGGAGAGAATTCGTCTATTCCCGATCCGGCATCGATCTATGTCTGCAAGCCGAGCGGCATCGATCGCTCCACCGCACCGGACGGCTACGAGAACCTCTTCGTGCTCGTGCCCATCCCCGCCGATCCGACCATCGGCAAGGGCGATGTCGACGGCGATGGCGATACCCGCATCGAGACCCTTGCCGATCGGGTCATCTCCCAGATCTCGGTCTGGGCGGGCATCCCCGACCTCGCCTCACGCATCACCCTTCGCCGTACGCTCGGCCCGGGGGATTTCGTGAGCGATCTCAACGCCTGGCGGGGCACCGCTCTCGGGCCGGCTCACACGCTGGGGCAGAGCGCGATGTTCCGGTCGGGCAACAAGAGCCGCAAAGTCGAGGGACTGTTCTATGCCGGGGGATCCACGATCCCCGGAATCGGCCTTCCCATGTGCCTCATCAGCGCCGAGGTCGTGCTCAAGCGCATCCGCGGTGACCGCTCGACTGAACCTCTCGCCGAGCCGCTGCAGCGCACCCTGGCCTGATGGCGATCCTGTACCTGGCGGCGCTCGCGGTCGCGCTCACCGGCATGGTGATGCTCGATCGACGCTTCACGCTCTTCTTCTGGCGGGATGCCAGACGGGCGGCGATCGTGCTGGCGGCAGGGCTAGTCTTCTTCGTCGCCTGGGATCTCTCCGGAATCGGCCTGGGGATCTTCTTCCGCGGCGAGACCTCCTTCATGACCGGACTGGTCGTGGCGCCGGAGTTCCCGCTCGAGGAGCTCTTCTTCCTCACCCTGCTCTGCTACCTCACGATGAACCTGTTCGGTTTCCTCTCCCGTCGGTCGAGCAGGCCGTCCGCGGCCGTGGCGAGACCCAGTGAGGGGGCGGATTCTCGATGAACTACTGGCAACTCAACGCCATCTTCCTCGCCGCGGTTGCGATGCTCGGATGCCTCGCGCTCGTGAAATCCCGTCGTGTGATGCCCGTGCTGCCGATTCTCGGCACCCTCGGCATCCTGCTGCTGGTGACCGCGGTCTTCGACAATGTGATGATCGGCATCGGACTCGTCGGCTACGACGCCGCCAAGATCAGCGGCGCCTTCATCGGCATCGCGCCGCTCGAGGACTTCGCGTATGCGGTGGCCGCCGCGGTGCTTCTGCCATCGGTGTGGCTGCTGCTGCCCGGGAGGTCCCGTGAAGAATCTTAAGAGCCTGTTCGTGTCGTCCCGGCCGCTCAGCTGGGTGAACACCGCGTTCCCCTTTGCGGCGGCCTACTTCATGTCGACTCGTCAGATCGACGTGGTGTTCATCGTGGGCACGATCTACTTCCTCATCCCGTACAACCTCGCGATGTATGGCATCAACGACGTCTTCGACTACGAGTCCGATCTGCGAAACCCGCGCAAGGGCGGCGTCGAGGGTGCGTTGCTCGACCCGAGCGTGCACCGCCTTACCCTGTGTGCGGCGATCGTGCTCAACGTGCCGTTCCTCGTGTTCCTCGTCGCGGTGGGCAGTCCGCTGTCGTGGCTGGTGCTCGCCATCAGCGTCTTCGCGGTGATCGCCTACTCGGCTCCCGGCCTGCGTTTCAAGGAGCGGCCGTTCATCGACTCGCTCACCTCGAGCACTCACTTCGTCTCCCCGGCCGTGTACGGTTTCGTGCTCGCCGCCACCGTGTTCACCCCGGCGCTCTGGGCTGTTCTCGCGGCGTTCTTCCTGTGGGGGATCGCGTCGCACGCGTTCGGCGCGGTGCAGGACATCGTGGCCGACCGCGAGGGTGGCATCGCGTCGATCGCCACCGTGATCGGCGGGCGGGCCACCGTGCGACTGGCCTTCTGCGCCTACCTGCTCGCGGGCATCCTGCTGCTGTTCACCCGGTTTCCCGGGCCGTTCGCGGCGGTGCTCGTGCTGCCGTATGCGCTCACCGTCCTGCCGTACTGGAACATCACGGATGCCGACGCCGAGACCGCGAACCGCGGCTGGAGGCGCTTTCTCACCATCAACTTCGCGGCCGGATTCCTCGTGACGATGCTGCTCATCTGGTACGGCATCCTCACCGTCGGGTGCGCGGGCACGACCGTCCACTATTCGGGATCGTCTGAGCCGCTGCGAGTGGGACAGTCCGAGATGGGTCCCGCGCGCGACTTCGTCGCCTGCCGGTGACTGGTTCGGCTAGCTGTACAGCTAGCGGGCGCTGATCCGTCAGGGGTGAGTTCGAACCGGTGTAATCATGGCGGATGACTGGCGCGCGTCGCCGATACACGGGGTGCTCTCTCGGGCTTCGCGCCGACCTTCGGTCTCATCGGCTGGGACAAGCGGAGCTTCGCCCGCACGCCCAAGCCGAGCGCGGAGTGGTACGGCCGGGTGGCCCGGGCTAACGCGGTGTAGCCCGCGCGGTCACGCCTCGGCCGCGACGATCCGCGACCGCGCCACCACCACGCACAGCACCGAGAGCAGCAACGCCAGCGGACCCAGAAGCAGGTTCTCCCACCGGCTCGCGGAGGCGAAGTTGCCGAGCGCGCTCAGCGCGAGAAGCGGCACGAGAAGCCAGGTGAGCACCCGAACCGGCGTCGAGGTGGTGCCCCAGAATCCCGCCCGGCGCAACACCAGCGCGGCGGCGGCAACCAGCACGACGGCGGAGATCGCGCTGCTCACCCGCAGCGTCGGGAGCAGTTGCTCGTACAGTCCTCCCCACGCCGCCGCTCCCCACGGAACTCCGCTCGCGAGCGCGAGCTGGAACAGGGCGGTACCCGCGAGGCCGATGGCTGCGACCCCCGCGGCGGTGCGGGTGGCTGTCTCAAACATGTCGGTCCTCTCGGTCGTTGAGCGTGGTGACCGACCGGCCCAGGTCGGCCAGCCAGTCGATTTCGGTCTGGGTGTGGCGGATGCCGTTGTCCAGCGTCGCGAGGCGCAGCATCCCTTCGATGTCCGGGCCGGGTGGTCCGCTGGCGGAGCGGATGGCGCTCAATACGGCGAGCTGGTGTTCTGCCGCGGCGGTTCGGGCATCGATGAGGTCAGATACTCCGGCCGGGCCGAGCCGACCGGCGAAGAAGAGGCGCAGCAGGAACGGCTCCCGCACGGTGTGGCTCTCGAGCGGTGACGAGAGCCAGTGATCGAGCTCCTGGGTGCCGGCGGGAGTGAGGTGGTGCAGCTTGCGATCGGGGCGGTCCGATTGGGGGATCACCTCGATAGAGACGAGTTCGTCCTGTGCCAGCTGTGCCAGAACCCGGTAGATCTGCGCCTGGTCGGCGGTCCAGAATTGGCGGACGCTGCCGTCGAAATACGACTTGAGGTCGTAGCCGGTGCTCGGGGCGATGGAGAGGAAGCCGAGGATGGCGTGGCGGAGGGTCATGGGAGAAGAATATAGGACAAGTCTTATATATGTAAATACCTACATCAACGCTATCTGTCGCTGAACTCTCTCCTGAGCCGGGGCTACTCGGCCGGAGGAGTGGGGACCGGATCCGTCCACCCGAGGTTTCGCGCCATCCGCTCGAGTGTCTCGAGAGCCTCGGCGTACCGCTGCTCGGAGATGCCGTCGGCAGTGAGCGCACGGGTCTTGGCGACGGTCGAGGCGAGCGCCGTGAGAGCGATTCGGCCGGGGTCGGCGAGGGAGTATCCCGACGGCGAGAGGGCGACCCATCCGCTGTCCACGAGCTCGGCGAGATGCTCCGCAACGGTCTCGCCATCGACCGCGGACAGGAACGGCGCAAGCGCGGCATCCAACTCCGCGCCGGTGGCCGGTCCACGCGAGAGCACGTTGAGCAGCTGCCACTGGCGGCGGGTGACGCCGTGCTCCTCGAGGGTATCCGCGAAACGATCGTCGATCAGGCGGTCGACGAGCTTGAGCCAGAATCCGAGGGGGCGCTGATCGGTCATGAGCACAGGGTAATGGGAGTCCCGCCGCGCTCGGTGATGCGGGGCGCAGCTCGCAGTGAAATCTCGGCGGCTCGGCCGGGGGTCGGCATGGTTTCGAAACGGGCGCTGGAACGCCCGACTCGACCGGCGCGAGCACCCTCTCGACGGGCGCGGGTCCCTTAATACTCGAAGCCGAGTTCCTCGGGATAGTCGCCGAGCGCGGTGAGCGTCGACGCGGCCTTCTGCAGGTGCGCGAGGGTGAGGCCGAGCACGCCCGGTCCGAAGCTGACCCGCGCGACGCCGAGTTCGGCGAGCTTCTTGAGCGACACCGAGGTGGGATTGGAGATTACCGAGACCGGACCGCCGATGTCGCGGACGGCCCGCTCGACCAGTCCCTCGGTGGGAAGGCGAAGCATGAAGATGCTGGTGGCGCCGGCATCCAGGTAGCGGTTGGCGCGCTCCATGGCTCCAGCCCAGTCGGCCGGATTGCTCACCAACGAATCGACGCGCGCATTTATCGCGAGCGGAACGCCGGCCTCATCGGCGGCGATCCGGGCCGCGGCGACCCGGGCGACCGAGTTCTCGAGATCGCGCAGAGGACCGGATGCCGCCTCCAGCGAGTCCTCGATGTTGAGGCCCGCGGCCCCTGCCTCGATCAACCGCGCCACGTTGTCGCGAACGCCCGCCGCATCCGCCGCGTAGCCCTTCTCGAAGTCCACCGAGACCGGGATCGTCACGGCCCCGGCGATGATCCGCGCGGCTTCGAGGGCCTGCTCCACAGTGAGGCCCTCATTATCCGGCACACCGTGGGCGAAGCTGACGGCGTGGCTGGCGGTCGCGAGAGCCTTGACGCCCTTGGCGCCGGCGACGGTGCGAGCCGTGACGGCATCCCAGATGTTGGTGACGATGAGCGGCTCGCCGGGGCGGTGGAGTGAGCTGAGGAGTGCGGCCTTGTCGGCAGTGGAGGTCATGGGTCCACCCTGCCATGCGCGCGGGGGCAGATCGAGCGGCAGGGAACCTAGTTGGAGCGCGCCTTCACCGGGATCAGCAGGATCAGCCCAACGAGCAGCACGATCACGATGCCGAGGATGCCCCAGTACTGTGCCCCGGCGACAGCGACGAAGGTGGAGAACAGGAGGGGAGCGAGGAAGCTCACCGCACGACCGGTGGTTGCATAGAGGCCGAATACCTCGCCCTCACGGCCGGCGGGAGTGACCCGGGCGAGGAAGGTGCGGCTCGCAGACTGGGCCGGCCCGACGAAGAGGCAGAGAAGCAGTCCGCCGATCCAGAATGCACCCTGGCCGCCGTCGTGGGCCAGGAAGACACCGAGCCCGGCGAGGATCAGCCCTACGAGGGAAACGACGATCACCGGCTTCGCGCCGAACCTGTCGTCGAAGAGGCCGGAGATGAAGGTGCTCACCCCGGCGACGACATTGGCCGCGATGGCGAAGATGATCACCTGGCTGCTGGAGAACCCGAAGGTGCCCTGCGCCAGGATGCCGCCGAAAGTGAACACGCCGACGAGGCCGTCGCGGAACAGCGCGCTCGAGATGAGGAACAGCACAGTGTTGCGGCTCTCGCGCCAGAGGTTCGCGACGTCGCGGAACAGCACGACATAGGACTCGAAGAACCCGACCTTGTCGCGACGATTCTCGCGGCTGATCTCGGGAACGGTGAAGAGGATCGGCAGGGAGAAGGCGAGCGTCCAGAGGGCCGCGATCACTGCGATGAGACGGATGTTGAGGCCGTCGTCGTGCGAGATGCCCAAGAACCCGCCGGAGTCGGCGGTCAACCCCACCAGACCGAGGAGTACGAACAGCAGCAGCACGATGCCGCCGAGGTAGCCCGCGCCCCAGCCGAGGCCCGAGACCTTGCCGACGGTCCTTGGCGTGGAGACCTGGATGAGCATGGCGTTGTAGTTGACGGTGGCGATCTCGTAGAAGATCGTTCCCACCGAGACGAGACCCACCCCGAGCAGGAAGAACGCGGGCTTTCCCTCGACGAAGAACATGAGGGCGGTCATCACCACGACCACCCCGGTGTTGATGGCGAGCCAGAGCTTGCGTCGGCCCGAGACATCCGTCCGCTGCCCGAGTACCGGCGCGATGAGGGCGACGATGACGCCCGCGATGGCCAGTCCGAAGCCCAGGCTCGAGGTGAGGGATGCCTCCGCCGCGGTGAACGCGCGATGGGCGGCGCCGCCGGGCGAGCTCTCGGCGTCTCGGGCGGCGACGATCGCCGGATCCACGAAGTAGCTGGAGGTGAGGTAGACCGTGAAGACGAAGGTCGTGATGACGGCGTTGAACGCAGCGCCTCCCCAGTCCCAGAATGCCCAGGCGACGACCCAGCCGCGGGGGATCTGCTTGCCCTCCTGCAGGTCGAGGCCGGCCACGGCGATCGCGCCGGTGCGGGCGGGCTTCGGAACCGTCGGAGGGAGAGGAGCGCTGTCCGTCATGTGCACAGGTTAGTGGTCGAGGGAGAACATCAGAGGGAGTGCGGTCGATCAGTTCAGCCGGGCGCCGTCGGTGACCTGCGCGGTCGACGCACCGCACCAAGGATAGGAACTATCGTGAATCAGCCCCATCGTGCCGGCAGCGTGTCGAGGCGAGCGCTTCTCAGCGCCCGGACCTGATCGGGAGGGTCCGCCGGTCGCGCTGCCAGCGGCTCGGCCGGCGGCTCGGCCGGCGGCTTGACCACCGTAATCTCCTCCATTCGACACTGGCTCGCACCAGCCGTCGGGCGACGTCCTGGCGCCAATTCAATGGATGCTGGCGTCGCTTCGCGGCGGGGCAGAGGTCACCGGGGTGAGTCGCCCGCAGGAAACACCGCTCAGTAGTCTGATGCTTAAGTAGGTCAATCCTCAAGCTATCGGGTACCGTATTCACAGGGTTGCGCGATCGGGTTGCGCGACTGCGGCCGTTTCCCGGGGGAGGCGGACGGTTGCCACGCGTCGGGATCGTCGCGTCGATCGACGGAGATAGACCCAATGAAGCGCGCTTTCGCATCCCTTACTGTCGCAGTGCTCGTGGCCCTCGGCCTCGTCGTGCCCGCAACATCGGCGGCGGCGGCCGGCACCCCGGATGTTCAGGTGACCCGAACTGTCGCTGCCTCGACCCTCTACGGGACGGATGCCAAAGTCACGCTCACGGCGAAGCAGACTACCGGCCCGCAGGCCTACAACCTGTCGTTCACCGACATCCTGCCGGTGGGCGCCACCATCGCGTCTTCTGACTTTCCGCCCAGCAAACTCATCCCCCAGCCCGACGGCACGACGGTTGTCATCTGGTCGGATGTCGCCGACCTGGCGACCGGCGCGCTCGTCTCGTTCAATTACGCTCTCGCCTACTCCACTGTGACCTACGACATCGGCGCTGTGCTCACGGGCACGGCCGCCGCCTACGTGAACACGAACCCCCGGCGGGTGCCGCGGTTCCTGGCAACGACCGGGGCGCCGATCGCGACCAGTTTCACCGGATCGGGCACGGCCACGTCGTCCACGACGCTCGTTCCCTTCATCGTGGAGAAGACGGAGCCCAGCACCGAGGGTGAGCTGCTGCGGGGCGTGCACGACCACAAGACCGCCTACACGCTCAAGATCCGCAACAACCTCGTCAAGCCGACGACGAACCTGTCGATGGTGGACTACCTGCCGGCCGGTCTCGAATTCCTCGGCTGTGGCACCGTCGACAACACCGCCCCGCTGACGGCGGTCGAATACCCCGGCGCCGGGCGGATCTCGGACACTCCCGCCCCGCCATTCACCAACCCGTGCATCACGCCGGCCACGGTCGCCACGGTGACGACGGATCCGGATGGCGCGGGCGCGCTGCCTTCTGCCGTCTACACCCGCGTGGACTGGACCGGGCTCGGCGACCTCGCCGCCGGGGGCTCGTTGAGCTTCGACTACGCCGCCGCGGTGCCCCTGCGCCAGAATGTCGCGTTCGCCGGAACATCCACTGCCAATCTCGAGAACAACACCGGCGGTCTGACGGCCGACGAACAGAGTCTCACCAACCTGGCGGTCGGCTCCGGCACCTCCAACGGTGCCACCGCCTCGGCGTCGACGACCGACACGGTCACCGCGGAGGATGTCGCGCTGCAGAAGAGCGTCGATACCGCCACGATCTCGCAAGGTGCGACCAGCGTCTGGACCCTCGCAGTCAAGTCCTCGGAATACGCCCTGGCGACAACACCGATCACGGTCGTGGACACGCTGCCCGACGGCCTGGACTTCACCTCGAGTTCGCTGCCGACAGATTCGGTGGTCACCCATGCCGACGGCACGGTCACGGTCACCTGGACCCTTCCGGCATTCACCTCCCCCTCGAGCACCAACAGCTTCACCCTCACCACCACCACGCGAAGCACGTATCGCAACGGTGGCGGGCCCGTGAGCCACAACGACGCGTGGACGAACACCGCGAGCCTCACCACCACGGGCACGGTCATCACAGCAAACGACGGTTCGACGAGCGCTCTCGCTCTCACCGATGCGAGCTCGGCCGATCAAGCGGCCGGGGGCATCAGCATCGCCAAGGATGTGGCAGCACCGGCAGCGGTCGCGGTGGACTGCGGCGACGGATCCGCGTATTCGTTCCAGACCACGAATCAGGGTCCGTTCCACCCGGGAGACCGGGTCTGTTACCGGCTGACCGTCGACTACTCCGGCACCCTCAACACTCTCGGCAACTCGATCAGCGATCTGCTGCCCGCCGGCATGACCTACGAGTCGTTCGCCTACGGACCCGCAAACCTCGTGCCTCCGGCCAGTGTGACGGTCGCCGGAGCGGCCGGCGACAACCTCGTCACCTGGACCTTCCCTGACGCGAGCACCGCCACGAAGTTCCAGGTCATCGTCACGGCCCAGATCACCGATGCCGCCGCGGTCACGAACGGCGATATCGCCTCCAACCTGATGAAGGTGACCTACAAGAACACCGCCGGTTCCGTGTTCCAGTTGCGGGACCTCGCCGACATCACGACCACCAAGCCGCTTCTCGCGCTGGCCAAGGGCATCACTGCGCTCAATGGCACCGCGGTGCCCGGAGCGCCCGTGCACACCCTCACCGTGCAGGGCGGCGACGCGGTCACCTACGCGGTGACCGTGACCAACAGCGGCCAGCAGGATGCTACAAGCGCAGCGGTGCGCGACATCCTGCCGCCCCTCGTCACGTGCGCGGCAGTGTCGACGATCTCCGGCGGCGGCACCTGCGACAGCGGAAACAACCGCATCGACTGGACCATCCCCACGGTGCCTGCCGGCGGAAGTGCGACTGTCACCTATGTCGTCACCACGCCGTCCACCGCGGCGCCCGGCGATGCCTACCCCAACACCGCCGGGGTGCGTACCTTTGAGGGCATCACGAATACGGGTACCCCCTTCACCTACGTGCCCTCGAGCAACATCGACCCGACGCTCGAGCCCCAGGCCAACGCCGATCCCGCAAAGGACACGGCGCAGGCGAATGTCGTGCTGCCGACCATCGTCAAGTCGGGGACCGCCGGTGTCACCGAGGCCGGCAACAGTGCCAGCCAGGCGACCATCGGTGAGATCATCACCTACACGGTGCAGGCCGCGATCCCCCAGGGAACGAGCCTGTACGGCACTGCTTCGGTCACGGATGTCGTAGATAGCCGACTCCAGATCGTCGGCAATCCCACCTACACGATTGCGGGCGGAACGGCGCAGAACGCGACGGTCTCCGGCGCCACCATAACCGCCGACATCCCGACCACCTACGTCAACGCGCCCGGCAGCGGCGACGATCTTGTGGTGCTCACCTTCACGGCACGCGTGAAGGACTCCGGCGGCCCCGTGCGGGGCAACCAGATTCCGAACTCCGCCAGCCTCGGATGGGCCAACGCGGTCGGCACTGCTCGCACCGTGGCCAGTAATATCACCCAGACCCCCATCGTGGAACCGCTCATTACGATTCCCAAGTCGAGCAACGCGGTGGCCGGTCAGGTCGTCGCGGGGCAGGTCGTCACCTACACCCTCACCCTCACCAACAGCGGGGCAGCCAACGTCTCGACCGCCCATGACCTCGTGGTCGTCGACACCGTGCCCGTGGACATCGATCCGCTGGATGCCGGAGGCAATCCCGCCGCGAGCGGAACCCTCCCGGGCGGCGGCGTCTGGGACTCGGCCGCACGCACGATCACCTTCACCCGCAGTTCTCTCGCGCCCGGGGCCACCGACCCGCGCAGCTACCAGGCGAAGGTGCATGACCCCCTGGTGAGCGCGTCATCGATCGTCAACACGGTGACCGCGACCGCGACCTCGCTGGCGGGCACGGATCCCACCGAGCGCACCTCCACCTCCGCGGCGGGGGGTGCCGGATCGGGTTACCAGGCCTCCTCCTCCGTCACGCTCGCAGCTCCGGCGATCGGCCTCACCAAGTCCGCGAGTCCAGCCACACGCACCATCGGCGAGGTCGTGACCTACACGGTCGACGTCACGATCCCCGCCTCCGTCGTCGCATTCGACACCACGGTCATCGACACGTTGCCGAATCGAATTCGTTTCGGCCAACTCGTGAGCTCGACCTGTCTCCCGGCCGGAACCTGCAGCCCTGACATCACCGCGGCCGTGATCGGTGCGCCGACGGCCAGCGACAGGACCATCGGATTCTTCCTCGGTGACCTGAGCCCGGCATCCACCGCCCAGCGCGTCGTTCGCCTGGTCTACACCGGCATCGTCACCCCGGGCGCGGTATCGGGGAACACGCTCACCAACTCGGCCGCGCCGTTCTACAACCGCACGGACAAGATCACCGGCACGCCCACCACCGTGCCGGCGGCCGTCACGTTCGATGCCTCGGGTGTCGCAAAGACCGCGAGCATCGGGGTCGTCGAGCCGACACTGACTATCGACAAGCGAGTCGTCGGCCAGGTCGCCGACACCGACACCCGTCGCGCGAAGCCCGGCCAGACCCTCACCTACACCGTAGCCGTGCGCAACACCGGCACGTCGCCCGCCTTTGCCGTGAAGGTCACCGACACCCCGGACAGCCGGGTCACCGGCTTCACCTCGACACCTCCGGCCGGGGTGGTTGCGACAGATACCGACCCCTCCGACGGCACACTCGGCTGGACCATCGCCGGGCCGATCGCGGTCAATGCGACCGTGACCATCACCTATTCCGTGACGATGCCGGCTCTCACCGCGGCCGACGAGGTCGTGGCGGGTCCCGAGATCGTGAACACGGCGGACATCCCTTCCTACGCCGGTGTGGATCCGGCCCTCCAGCAGCCCGGCATCACCTACCTCGACTACAACAACGTCACCGCGGATGTCGTGAGCGTCGAACTAGACCTCGCATCGATCGCCAAGCACGTCTGGTTCGACGCCAATGGTGACGGCACTCAGAACGCCGGCGAACCCTCGCTCCCCGCAGTGGCCATCACTGTGCTGTACGCCGGTGCCGACGGGGTTTTCGGCACCCCTGACGACGAGTCGCACAGCACCACCACCGACGCCAATGGCGACTATCTGGTGGACCAACTGCCCGGGGGCCTCTACCGGGTGACGGCGGCAACGCCGGTGGGGATGACCCCGAGCTACGATCTCGACGGCGGAACCGCCACCCCGAACGGAGTCTGGCAGGGCGCACTGGCCGAGAATGCCGCGAAGACCGATGTGAACTTCGGCTTCACGGGCACCGGCTCCATCGGCGACCGCGTCTGGTTCGACCAGAATGGCGACACGGCACAGAACCCGGGTGAGCCCGGACTTCCCGGTATCCCGGTGACTGTGGTCTGGGGCGGCCCGGACGGTGACCTGTCGACCACTTCCGACAATGTCTCCTACCCGACGACAACCGGCGCAAACGGCTCTTACCTCGTCTCCAAACTGCCCCCGGGGCCGTACTCGGTGACGCTGGGAACGCTGCCGAGCGGCTACGCGGTCGACGCCGACCCGGTGGGTGGGGCGAGCAATTCGAGCACGCTCACGCTCGCCGCGGGCCATAACAACCTGGTGCAGGATTTCGGCCTCAATGGCGCGGGGTCGATCGGTGACTTCATCTGGCTCGACCGCAATAACGACGGGGTGCAGGATGCCTCCGAGCCCGGCATCGTCGGTGCCGGGGTCTCGCTGACCTGGTTCGGCGTCGATGGCGTTGCGGGCGGTGGCGATGACGCGACCTTCACTGCGACGACAGATGCCACAGGCAAGTACCTCTTCACCGGTTTGCTTCCCGGCGAATACTCGGTCGCGGTGACCGGCGGACTGCCTCTTGCCGCTGCGAACTCCTACGACCGTGACGGCAATAAGAATTCGGTCACTCCCGTCACGCTTGCCGCCGGCCAGGCCGACCTCGGCGTCGATTTCGGCTACAACGCGACCTCCATCATCGGGGATCGGGTGTGGTGGGATGTCAACCGCGACGGCGTGCAGGACCCGACAGAACCGGGCATTCCTGGCGTGGGCATCCGCGTGACCTACCTCGGCCCAGATGGAGTGCCGGGCGGCGGTGACGACCTGGTCTTCACCACGGCCACCGACTCGACCGGCGCCTGGAGCGTCACTCAGATTCCGGATGGCAAGTTCATCGTGTCGGTGATCAGCGGCGTCCCGGCGGGCTTCTCGCCGACCTTCGACGCGGACAGCGGCACAACCTCGCCCGACCAGACCTCGGCACTCACCCTCGTCGGCAGTGACCTGAACCAGGACTTCGGCTATGCCGGCACCGGCAGCATCGGTGACACGGTGTGGCTCGATCTCAACGGCGATGGCGTGCAGGACGCGAATGAGCCCGGCCTGCCCGGCTTCACGGCGACGCTCGTCTGGTTCGGGCCGGACGGGGTGCGAGGAGGCGGCGATGATGTCACCTTCACCACGACGACCGACGCGGTCGGCAATTACCTGTTCCCGGGTCTGCCGGCCGGAGAGTTCGCGGTCTCCGTGACCGCACCCTCTTCCAGCCCGGGACTCGTGCCCACCTATGACCTCGATGGGGGCACGGACTCGACAACCCGGGTCACGCTTCCCGCGGCGACGGCTTTCTCCACGGCAGACTTCGGATTCATCGGCTCCGCTTCGATCGGCGACACGGTGTGGCTCGACCAGAACGGCGACGGCGCGAAGGATGCCGGGGAACCCGGACTCGCCGGGGTCGTCGCCACGCTTCGCTGGGCGGGACCGGACGGCGTGCTCGGCAACGCCGACGACGTGATCTCGACCACCACGACGGACTCGGCCGGGCACTATCGATTCGACCGACTGCCCGGTGGAATCTTCACCGTGACCTTGTCGAACCTGCCTGCCGGACTCACCCCCACCGCTGATCCAGACGGAGGGGCCGACAGCAGTTCGCAGCTGACGCTCGTCGGCGGCACGAGCAACCTCGAGCAGGACTTCGGCTACGTCGGCGATGCGGGGGTCGGCGACCTGCTGTGGCTGGACGTCAACCATGACGGGATCCGAGACGGGAATGAGCCCGGCATCCCGGGCATTCTCATCACCGTGCGTTCGGCGGGCGCGGATGGCGTCTTCGACACCGCCGACGACATCGTCGTCAAGCAGCGAACGGATGCCGCAGGCACCTACCTCGTCGCGGGGCTCCCGGCGGGCGATGTGCGGGTCTCCTATGACCCAACGGAACTCCCGCTCGGCTACGTGCCATCATCCGACCTCGATGGCGCTGATGCCTTCAGCACAGTGGCCACCCTCACAGCCGGGGCGACGCGCCTCGACGTCGACTTCGTCGTGATCGGCAGCGCAACACTCGGTGGCACCGTCTTCAACGATCAGAACGGCAACGGAACTCGCAGCGGAGGCGAGCCGGGCATCTCGGGCGTCGGCGTCGTCATCGTCTGGAGTGGATCTGCAGGGGACGTCACGGTGCGAGTGACCACGGACGCGAACGGCAATTGGCAGCTGCCGTCGCTTCCGTCGGGCGACTACACCGTGACGCTTGATCCGGCGACGTTCCCGCCGGGCTTCCGCCCGACCACCACCACGACCTCGTCGGTGAACCTTCCGCCCTTCGGTGTGCGGACCGTGGTCAACGGCCTCACCACCCAATCGCTCGCGGCCACTGGCGGCGCACCCGTGGTGGCGGGTGTGCTGGCACTCCTTCTGCTTCTGGGCGGCGCACTCGCGCTGACCATCGCGCGCATCCGTCGGCGGCAAGCCTGAAGAGGGGGAGCCAGAGGAGGGCCGCCACGGGGCTTCAGTAGAGCTCCGCGACGGCCTCCGCATACAACACCTCGGCATCGCAATCGAGGCCATGGCGTGCGAACCAGTCACACACGTTGACGCAGTCTCGCAGCAACAGGACCATCCCATTGGGGTTGCTCACCACCTCCACGAGTTGTGGAAGGTCGATTGCGATGACCCGCCCATGGTGCACGAGCAGGTTGTACGGCGACAGGTCACCGTGCGCACTGCCGGCGCGGGCGAAGCCGAGCAGGATCTGCCGCACCTGCGCGAAATAGTCTGCGATATGGTCGGCGGATGCCCGTACCTGCGCCAACCGGGGGGCCGCCTGCGTGCCATCGCCCACGAACTCCATCAGTAGCTCCGTGCCGAGCACCTGTACCGGGTAGGGCACGGCGACTCCGCGCTCGTACATGGTGCAGAGCGCCTCGAACTCGGCATTCACCCAAGCTCCCGCAGCGACCGACCGCCCATACGTGGAGCCGCGGGCGACCGCGCGGGTGTCGCGGGAACGCCGCATCCCTCTCCCCTCCCGGTATTGCGAAGAGCGGTGGAAGTCGCTCGTCTCGGGGCCGCGATACCGCTTGGCGGCGAGGATGCTCGAGCGGTCGGAGCCCGGCACTGCACGCTCGATGAGGAAGACGTCGGCCTCCTTGCCGCTCTTGACGATGCCAAGCTCGGTTTCGAAGGCGCCGGTCTCGACGACGACCCACTCCGGAAACGGCCGGGGGCCGCGTTGGCTGGGGACGGTTGAGAACCAGGTGGACCAACGTTGGCCCTCACCCGGTTCGAGTTCGGAGAAAGACGGGACAGAAAAAGACGGTGATTCGGATGACACGAGAGAACTCCTGAAGATGGAGGCCACTCAGCCGGGCTGTTTAGGCGGAGGCCTCGAGGGAAGGGGGAACGGGGCAGGGCACGGTGACCGTGGTCATGGCGGTTCCTCCTCTCGGCTCTCGTGCGCGGAAAGCAGGGTGCCAGCTTGGCGCAGATCGCTCGAAACTGACAGTTGAGCCGGATCGACTCAAGTTTTGCAGATTCGACTTGACAAAGTTATCCACAGGTTTCAAACTTGAGTACGTGGGACTCAAGTCTCGCCCCAGATCTAGAAGTAGACCTCAAGAAGCACCGCACACACAAGGAGAAAGAGCATATGGCTCGAGCAGTAGGTATCGACCTCGGAACCACGAACTCCGTCGTCTCGGTTCTCGAAGGTGGAGAACCCACCGTCATCACGAACGCCGAAGGATTCCGTACGACGCCGTCCGTCGTCGCATTCACCAAGGATGGCGAGGTGCTCGTCGGTGAGACCGCGAAGCGCCAGAACGTCACCAACGTCGACCGCACCATCTCGTCGGTCAAGCGCCACATGGGCACCGACTGGACCGTCGACATCGATGGCAAGAAGTACACCCCGCAGGAGATCTCCGCGCGCATCCTCGCCAAGCTCAAGCGCGACGCCGAGCAGTACCTGGGAGAGGCCGTGACCGACGCCGTCGTGACCGTGCCCGCCTACTTCAACGACGCCGAGCGCCAGGCCACCAAGGAGGCCGGTGAGATCGCCGGACTCAACGTGCTGCGCATCATCAACGAGCCCACCGCGGCCGCCCTCGCCTACGGCCTCGACAAGGGCAAGGAAGACGAGCTCATCCTGGTCTTCGACCTCGGAGGCGGAACCTTCGACGTCTCGCTGCTCGAAGTGGGCAAGGACGACGACTTCTCTACCATCCAGGTGCGCTCCACCTCCGGTGACAACCGCCTCGGTGGAGACGACTGGGACCAGCGCGTCGTCGACTACCTGATCAAGCGCTTCAAGGACTCGACCGGTGTCGATGTCTCCGGCGACAAGATCGCCAAGCAGCGCCTCAAGGAGGCCTCGGAGCAGGCGAAGAAGGAACTCTCGAGCTCCATGAGCACGAGCATCCAGCTGCCCTACCTCTCCCTCACCGAGAACGGCCCGGCCAACCTCGACGAGACGCTCACCCGCGCCAAGTTCGAGGAGCTGACCGCAGACCTGCTCGAGCGCACCCGCAAGCCCTTCACCGACGTCATCAAAGAGGCCGGGATCAAGGTCGCGGATGTCGCGCACGTCGTGCTCGTCGGTGGATCGACCCGCATGCCCGCCGTCGTCGAGCTCGTCAAGAAGCTCACCGGTGGCAAGGACCCGAACAAGGGCGTCAACCCGGATGAGGTGGTCGCCGTCGGCGCCGCCCTCCAGGCCGGCGTGCTGAAGGGTGAGCGCAAGGACGTGCTTCTCATCGACGTCACCCCCCTGAGCCTCGGTATCGAGACCAAGGGTGGCATCATGACCAAGCTCATCGAGCGCAACACGGCCATCCCCACCAAGCGCAGTGAGACCTTCACCACCGCCGACGACAACCAGCCGTCCGTAGCGATCCAGGTGTTCCAGGGCGAGCGCGAGTTCACCCGCGACAACAAGAACCTCGGAACCTTCGAGCTGCAGGGCATCGCACCGGCGCCCCGCGGTATCCCGCAGGTCGAGGTGACTTTCGACATCGACGCCAACGGCATCGTGCACGTGTCCGCAAAGGACAAGGGCACCGGCAAGGAGCAGTCGATGACGATCACCGGTGGCTCCTCGCTGTCGAAGGACGACATCGAGCGCATGGTGCGCGAGGCCGAGGAGCACGCCGCGGAGGACAAGGAACGCCGCGCGACCGCCGAGACCCGTAACACCGCCGAGCAGCTCGCGTACTCCACCGACAAGCTCATCAAAGACAACGCCGACAAGCTTCCGGATGACGTCAAGTCAGACGTGCAGGCCGATGTCGACGCCCTCAAGAGCGCCCTCGCCGGAGAAGACGAGACGGCCGTGAAGACCGCCTTCGACAAGCTCAGCGAGAGCCAGCAGAAGCTGGGCGAGGCGATCTACTCCCAGGAGCAGGCCGCCGCCTCGGCGGAAGGAGCCGCGGAGGGCGAGCAGGCACCGGCCGCTGACGACGAGGACATTGTGGATGCCGAGGTCGTCGAAGACGAGCCCGACGCCGACAAGCCGGACTCCTCCAAGCCCAAGGGCAAGAAGTAGCGCTGATGGCAGCCAACAAGAATCCGAAGCCCGGCAAGGGCAAGGGCGATCCGGAGGAGCCGGACAGCGGCGCCTCCGAGGGCTTCGAGGGACCGGATGTCGAGACCTCGTTCACCGACGACGATCTCGCCTTCCTGTCCGGAGACACCGACGCCGGTGCGAAGGGTGCCGCGGCGCAGGGTAGTGAAAAGGACCCGGCCGCCGAGATCCTGGACGATCTCAAGCGCGTGCAGGCCGAATTCGCCAACTACCGCAAGCGCGTCGAGCGTGACCGGGAAGCGAACCGGGAGGCGAACATCGCCGAAGTGGTGAAGTCGCTGCTCCCCGTGTTCGACGACCTGTCGCTCGCGGAAGCGCACGGCGACCTCGCCGAGGGGCCGATGGTGGTGATCGTGGCCAAGTTGCGGGCGAGCCTCGAGAAGTTCGGGCTCACCGTGGTCGGCGAGAAGGGCGACGTGTTCGATCCTCACCAGCACGAGGCGCTCGTGCAGTTGCCGACTCCGGGAGTGACGGTCAACACCGTCGCCGACGTGATCGCGCCGGGCTACAAGCTCGGCGACCGCCTGCTGCGCCCCGCAAAGGTGGCAGTCGCGGTTCCCGCAGAATAGAACCACAACCCCTGCTGATCGAGTAGGGAGCTCCAGCGACCGTGTCGAGATCCACCGGGTTTCGACACGGCCGCGGGCGGCCTACTCAACCAGCAACCCCGTATGAAAGGAGGCGCCTGTGGCCAGCCAGGATTGGTTCGACAAGGACTTCTACGCCGTTCTCGGCGTCTCCAAAGATGTCACCGCGGCTGACCTCAAGAAGGCCTACCGCAAGCTCGCCCGCAAGTACCACCCGGACTCCAACCCGGGGAACGCCGCGGCCGAGTCGAAGTTCAAGGAGATCAGCGAGGCCAACTCGGTGCTCTCCGATGCTGAACAACGCAAGGAATACGACCAGATGCGGGCCATGGGCCCCGGTCGCGCGCGCTTCACCTCCGGGGCGCCCGGCCAGAGTGCGGGCTTCGAGGACGTCTTCGGCGGCATGTTCGGCCAGGGCGGCGGCCAGCGGTCCGGCGGCTCCGGCGGGTTCGACGACATCTTCAGCGGCATGTTCGGCCAGGGTGGCTTCGGCCAGTCCTCCGGCGGTTTCCGCGGAGCCGGCGGTCCGACGAAGGGCCGCGACCAGACCGCGGGCACCACTCTCGACTTCCTCACCGCCATCAATGGCGACACGGTGAAGCTTCAGCCCGCAGAGGGCAAGCCGATCAGCGTCAAGATCCCGGCCGGCGTGAGCGACGGGCAGAAGATCCGCCTCAAGGGCAAGGGCGAGCCGAGCTACGACGGCGGGCCCGCGGGTGACCTGACCCTGACGGTGACCGTGCGGCGGCATCCCGTCTTCGAACGCGACGGACTCAACCTGCGGGTCGATGTGCCCGTCACCTTCACCGAGGCGACCCTCGGTGCGACCATCGAAGTGCCGACTCTCGGCGGCGACCCGGTCAAACTACGGGTAGCGGCGGGAACACCATCCGGGCGCGTGCTTCGCGTCAAGGGGCGCGGAGTCGCCACCGACAAGGGCGTCGGCGATCTGCTGGCGACCGTGCAGGTGGCCGTGCCATCTCACCTGACCACGGATGCCCGCGAGGCTCTCGAGAAATTCGCCTCCCTGCAGCCCGACGAGAACCCCCGCGCCGACCTGATCGCCAAGTCGCGGGTCTGAGCGGAGAGGCACAGCAATGGAAGCGACCGATCCCGTCTTCGCGATCGCGATCGCGGCCGAACTCGCGGGGATGCACCCGCAGACGCTGCGCCAGTACGACCGTCTCGAGCTCGTGATCCCCCAGCGCACCTCAGGGCAGTCGCGCCGTTATTCGATGCGGGACGTCATGCAGCTGCGCGAGATCGCGCGCCTCGGAACCGAGGGAGTGAGTCTCGAGGGCATCAAGCGGATCCTGCAGCTCGAGAACCAGGTCGCGGCCCTCTCGGATCGCGTTCGCGAACTCGAGCATGCGCTCGCCGACGAACTCCTCTCGCGCCCGGGCAGCCGGGTCTTCGCGGGTGGGGGAACCGGTGAAGTCGTCTCGCTGCGGGCGGGAACCCGCGCGCAGCGCAACACCCAACTCGTGGTCTGGCGACCACTCGACCACGATTGAGAATCCGACGATGACTGTCTCGCCACCGCCCGGCTACGCCGCTCAGCCCCCCGCGCCTCGCGCGGTGCGACCGCCCCTGACCCCCCGCGCGAAACGCGGCGCCGCCCTCGCGGGAGCCGTGGGCTTCGTCGTGCTCAGCATCGGCTACGCGCTGGTCGCGCTCTGCCTCGGGATCGCCCTGTTGGCGGTCTTCATCGGGCTGATCGTGCGCGCGGCGCGCTCGTCGACGACCGAGTGGTACTCCGGCCTCGTCCGAGTGCTCGCCGGGCTGGATCTCCGCCCGTTCGTCGTGCCGCTCATTCTCGTCGGCATCCTGGGTGTCGTGCTGATGGTGGTGGCGATCGTGGTGAGCGGTCGCGTGCTCTCGGCGCACCAGGTGCGGCGACCCTGGGCGGTCACCTGGGCCGGCGTCGGCGTCGGGATCGTGGCATCCTGGGTCGTCTCGGGGATCGGCGGGATCTTCACGAGGGTCGGTCTCGGCGGTCTCGACTGGAACTCGTCGTCGGCCGGATCCTCGCTGGTGACCGTACTGGCGGTCTCGGGCATACTCTCCGTGGCGCTCAACGCCGTGGTCGGCTGGTTGAGCTGGTGGTGGATGGCGCACGCGATGCGTCCCGCCGCCGCCATCCCCGGTGCCGCTGTGACGGGTTCTCATGCCTGACGTCGACCTGGAGAGCCTGCGCCGCTGGCCGGACGTCGAGGCTCCCAACCTGTTCGCAGTGGACGCCAGCGACCGGCTGATTCTCGACGAGGCATCCGACGCCATCGCCGCGGCACCCGGCGGCACCGTTGTGGTGATCAACGACCACTACGGTGCGCTCGCCATCGGCGCCGCAGCGAACCTGGGAGCCACCGCGGTGCGGGTGTTCCAGGATGCCCTCGTGGGAGAGGCAGCCCTTGCCGCCAATGCGCGGGGGGTCACCGAGGAGCTCAGCAGCCTGCCGCTCGGGCGTGAGTTGCTCTCGGGTGCGACGGTGGTGCTGCTGCAGGTGCCGCGCTCGCTCGCCGAACTCGATGAGATCGCCGGAGAGATCGCGCGCTGGGCGGATCCCTCCGTCATCGTCTTCGCCGGCGGTCGCATCAAACACCTCTCGCTGACGATGAACGCGGTGCTCACGAAACACTTCGGCAGGCTGGATGTCTCCCTCGCGCGCCAGAAGTCACGGGTGCTCATCGCCAGGGAGCCTCTCGCCGCGTCGAGCGAATTCCCGGTGCGGGAGTACAACGACGAGCTCGGCCTCTGGGTGTGCGCTCACGGCGCTGTCTTCGCCGGCCCGAAACTCGACCTCGGCACGCGGTTGCTCCTCTCCGTGCTCGACGGAGCGCTCGCGGATGCGACCACCGCCATCGATCTCGGCAGCGGCACCGGAATCCTTGCGGCGATGCTCGCGAAATCGCGACCCTCCCTCTCCGTGATCGCCACCGACCAGTCCGCAGCGGCAGTGGCATCCTCTCTGGCCACCGTGCAGGCGAACGAGCTCGCCGACCGTGTCACCGTGCTGCGCGATGACGGCCTGAAATCGCAGCCCGACGCGAGCGCCGATCTCATCGTGCTCAACCCGCCGTTCCATGTGGGCGCGACCGTGCATACCGGCCTCGCCGACCGCCTGTTCCGGGACGCCGCGCGCGTGCTCCGCCCCGGCGGAGAGCTCTGGACGGTCTACAACTCGCACCTCGCCTACCGGCCGACCCTCGAGTCGGTGATCGGTTCCACCCGTGAGGTGGTGCGCAACACCAAGTTCACGGTCACGTCGTCCCGGCGACGCGTGACCGTGTCCGCTGAAAACAGCGCGGGTCGCTCCGACCCGCGCACAGAAAGGTAACGCGAATGGCCAACCTCCAGGGCGCTCCCGCCACCGACGAAGAGCAGCAGACCGCTCTCGAGAAGTACGGTGTCGACCTCACGGCGATCGCGCGCACCGGCAAGCTCGATCCGGTGATCGGTCGGGATGCCGAGATCCGCCGCGTAAGCCAGGTACTCACCCGCCGCACCAAGAACAACCCGGTTCTGATCGGCGAACCGGGCGTGGGCAAGACCGCGGTGGTCGAGGGGCTCGCCCAGCGCATTGTGGCCGGCGACGTCGCCGATTCGCTCAAGGGCAAGAAGCTCGTCTCGCTCGACCTCGCCGCCCTCGTGGCCGGGGCCAAGTACCGCGGCGAGTTCGAGGAACGGCTCAAGGCCGTGCTCAAGGAGATCAACGACGCCGATGGCGAGATCATCACCTTCGTCGACGAACTGCACACGCTCATGGGAGCGGGAGGCGGAGAGGGGTCCGTCGCGGCCTCCAACATGCTGAAGCCGATGCTCGCGCGCGGTGAACTGCGCCTCATCGGTGCCACCACCCTCGACGAATACCGCGAGTACATCGAGAAGGATGCCGCGCTCGAGCGCCGTTTCCAGCAGGTGTTCGTGGGCGAGCCCTCGGTCGAAGACACCATCGCCATCCTGCGCGGGCTCAAGGAACGCTATGAGGCGCACCACAAGGTGGCCATCGCCGACACCGCCCTCGTGGCCGCGGCATCCCTCAGCAATCGCTACATCAGCGGACGTCAGCTTCCTGACAAGGCAATCGACCTCGTGGATGAGGCGGCCAGCCGGCTCAAGATGGAGATCGACTCCTCCCCGGTGGAGATCGATCAACTCAAGAGGGCCATCGATCGCATGAAGCTCGAAGAACTCGCTCTCAAGAAGGAGAAGGATGCCGCCTCGAAGGCGCGCCTGCAGAAACTCCGCGACGAGATGGCCGAGATGCAGAAGAAGCTCGACGGGCTCAACGCGCGCTGGACCGCGGAGAAGGCTTCGCTCCAGGGCGTCGGTGACCTGAGGATGCGTCTCAACGATGCGCGTATCGAACTCGACCGTGCCATGCGCGAGGGCCGCTACGAAGACGCCTCACGCCTCGACTACGAAGTGATCAAGAAGATCGAGCGCGACATCGCCGCGGCCGAATCCATGGAGACCACCGGGCCGCGCATGGTGAACGAGCAGGTGACCGAGGAAGACATCGCAGCCGTCGTCGCAGCCTGGACCGGCATCCCGGTCGGCCGCCTCATGCAGGGCGAGACGGACAAACTGCTCAATCTCGAGAATGAACTGGGCAAGCGGCTGGTCGGCCAGAAGCCCGCGGTCCGCGCGGTGGCGGACGCGGTGCGACGATCACGCGCGGGAATCGCCGACACGGATCGGCCGACCGGCTCTTTCCTGTTCCTCGGTCCCACCGGCGTCGGCAAGACCGAGCTCGCCAAGGCGCTCGCAGAGTTCCTCTTCGATGACGAAAAGGCGATGGTGCGCATCGACATGAGCGAGTACAGCGAGCGACACTCCGTCGCGCGCCTCCTCGGTGCCCCTCCCGGGTACATCGGCTACGAACAGGGCGGCCAGCTCACCGAAGCTGTGCGCCGGCGCCCCTACTCGGTGGTGCTGCTCGACGAGGTGGAGAAGGCGCACAGCGGAGTGTTCGATGTGCTGCTCCAGGTGCTCGACGACGGCCGGCTCACCGACGGCCAGGGCCGCACGGTGGATTTCCGCAACGTGATCCTCATCCTCACCTCCAACCTGGGAAGCCAATACCTGGTCGACCCCACGCTCAGTGCTGACGCGAAGGAGGACGCCGTCAACGCGATGGTGCGCCAGGCCTTCAAGCCCGAGTTCCTCAACCGTCTCGACGACATCGTGATCTTCAGCGCGCTGTCGAAGGACGACCTCGCCCAGATCGTGGAGCTCTACATCGACCGGTTGACCCGGCGCCTGCAGGATCGCCGACTCGACCTCGCGGTGACTCCGGATGCGCGCAGCTGGCTCGCCGAGCGCGGGTACGACCCGATCTACGGCGCACGACCGCTTCGCCGGTTGATGCAGCACGAGATCGACGACAAGCTCGCCACCGCGCTGCTCAGTGGGGAGATCCGCGATGGCGACATCGTGATCGTGGACCTCGACTCCGACAACGACACGCTCAGTATCCGCAAGGGGGAAGCGCCGGCCGAGTAGCCGGCCCGCCGGGTGTCCGACCCCGAGCGTCATCGAACACCCAGCCATCCAAATAAGCTGGAGGCATGCGTGCAACACTGATCCACGGCGAGCGGGACATCCGACTCGAAGACGTGGCCGACCCCCAGCTCATCACCGGTACCGACGCGATCGTCAAGGTCGTCGCGGCCTGCGTCTGCGGCTCCGACCTCTGGCCCTACCGGGGGGTCACCCCCACCAAGCATCCTCACCGCATCGGACACGAGTTCGTCGGAGTCGTCACGGAGATCGGCGAGGGCGTGTCGAAGATCCGTGTCGGCGACTTCGTGATCGCCCCGTTCTACCACTGCGACATGACCTGCGTGAACTGCCTCAACGGGGTGAGCACCTCCTGTCTCGCCGGCGGCTGGTGGGGCGCGGATGACCGCAACGGAGACTTCGTCGATGGAGCCCAGGGCGAGTTCGTGCGGGTGCCGAACGCGGACGGCACGCTCGTCGCCACGCCTGAGCAGCCCAGCCCCGAGCAGATCCCCGGACTCCTCACCCTCGCCGACGTCATGGGCACGGGACATCACGCGGCCTTCTCCGCCGGTGTCGCGGCGGGTGACTCCGTCGTGGTGGTGGGAGACGGCGCGGTCGGCCTCTGCGCGATCATCGCGGCCAAGCGACTCGGCGCAACCCGCATCATCGCTATGTCGCGCCATGCCGACCGGCAGGCGCTCGCGACCGAGTTCGGCGCCACCGACATCGTCGAGGAACGTGGCGACGAGGGGGTCGCTCGCGTCAAGGAGCTGCTCGGCGGCATCGGGGCCGACCGCGTTCTCGAATGCGTCGGCACCAAGGAATCGATGGACCAGGCGATCCGCTCTGCCCGCCCCGGAGGCAAGGTCGGCTACGTCGGCGTGCCGAACGGCGGATCCGAGCTGCCGATCCGCTCGCTCTTCGGCGCGAACATCGGCGTCGCCGGCGGAGTAGCTCCGGTGCGCAACTACATCGAGGAGCTGCTGCCGGAGGTGCTCTCCGGAGCGATCGCCCCCGGACGTGTCTTCGACCTCGAACTGCCGCTCGGCGAGGTCGCCGAGGCCTACGACGCCATGGATGACCGTCGCGCGGTGAAGGTGCTGCTGCGCCCGTAGTCCGCACTCGGTGGTCGAGTAGCGAGCGCTAGCGAGGGTATCGAGACCGGCGAGTGGTCTCGATACGCGCCCTTGAGGGCGCTACTCGACCGGCGGGCTAGGCGCCGAGCTCCTCCACGATCGCGGCGACGAAGGCGTCGACATCCGCTTCCGTCGTGTCGAATGCGGTCATCCAGCGCACCTCGTTCGCGGCCCGATCCCAGTCGTAGAAGCGGAACTTCTGCTTCAGCCGGTCGGATGATTCGTTCGGAAGCACCGCGAATACCGCGTTGGCGGTCGTCTCCTGGCTGAACGAGAGGTTGCTCACGCGGCCGTCGGCGATCGCGTCCTCGAGAGAGCGACGCAGGTGGGCGGCCATCACATTGGCGTGTCTCGCCGAGCGGCGGTAGAGGTCGTCGCTGAGCAGGGCGATCAGTTGCGCGGAGACGAAACGCATCTTGGACGCGAGCTGCATGTTGAGCTTTCGGAGGAAGATGAGCCCGTCCGAGACATCCGGGTTCAGCACCACGATCGCCTCACCGTAGAGCAGCCCGTTCTTGGTGCCGCCGAAGCTCAGGATGTCGACGCCGGCATCCGTCGTGAACTCCCGCAGCGGCACCTCGAGGGCTGCCGCCGCATTCGAGATGCGCGCACCGTCCATGTGCAGCACCATTCCCTTTGAGTGGACGTGCTCGGCGATAGCCCGCACCTCAGCCACGGAGTACAGCGTGCCGAGTTCGGTGGTCTGGGTGATGCTCACCGCGAGCGGCTGCGCGCGGTGCTCGTCACCCCAGCCCCAGGCCTCGCGATCGATGAGCTCCGGGGTGAGCTTGCCGTCGGGAGTCGGAACCGTGAGCAGCTTGAGGCCGCTGATGCGTTCCGGGGCGCCATTCTCATCCGTGTGGATATGCGCGGTCGAGGTGGCGATCACGGCTCCCCATCGAGGCAGCACGGAGGTCAGGGCCGTGACATTCGCGCCGGTACCGTTGAAGACCGGGAAGGCTTCGGCCTGGTCACCGAAGTGTTCCTTGATGACCTCCTGGAGGCGGGCCGTGTAGACGTCTTCGCCGTACGCGATCTGGTGGCCGCCATTGGCGTCGGCGATAGCGGCGAGCACTTCGGGGTGGGCTCCCGCGTAGTTGTCAGAGGCGAATCCGCGGTAGTTCGTGTCATGAAGCGTGGTCATGGGACCAGTCTGCCATTGCGAGTTGGGCGTGCGGGGCGGGGCGACGCTCCGGCTCGCAGGCGGGCGTCGGCGGACATCCCGGGCCGGCGGGCCAGCCCGGAGTGTCCGCATACGCCCGGATTCGCTCACCCGCCTACCGCGCTCAGCGAGCCAGCGCCTCGCGCAGCTTCACCCGGCCGCCCATGCGCAGCAGCGAGTTCTCGTAGATGCGCGAGCCGATCGCGATGACGAATGCGGTCGAGACCAGCAGGATCGTCAAGGACAGCAGCGGCTCCCACCACTCGGCAGTACCGAGGAAGATGCGCATGGGCATGCCGACCGGCGCGGAGAAGGGCACGTAGGACATGATGCCCAGCACGATCGGATTGTCGTTGAAGACGATCACGAGCAGGTAGGGCACCATCACGAGCATCGTGACGGGGGTGGTGACCGAAGCCATGTCCTCCTGGCGGGAGACGAGGGATGCGGCGGCGGCGAAGAGCGCCGCGAGCAAGACGAACCCGAAGGCGAAGAACACCACGAACCAGATGATCGACGGGCCGAGTGTGCCCAGCAGGGTGGATTGCCCGGTCACGAGCAGCCCCACGCCGGCGAGGATCGCAATGAGCGCGATCTGGCCGAAGGCGAGGATGCTGTTGCCGAGCACCTTGCCGGCGAGCAGGGTGCGCACTGGGATCGTCGACATGAGGATCTCCACCACTCGCGTCGCCTTCTCCTCCACGACGCTCTGCGCGATGGTGGATCCGAAGGTCACGGCCGACATGAAGAACACCAGCCCGAAGCCGAGGGCGACGAAGTAGATGAGCAGCGGATTCTTCTTCGAGGTGTCGAGGATCTTCACGTCCGGCGCCACACTAACGGCCGCGATCACCGCGGTCGGCGGCGAATCGAGCCCGATCACGGTGATGCCGAGCTGGGAGACCGTGGAGTTCGACACGATCGCCGCCTCGACGGCCCCCGAGCGCACCAGTTTCTGCGCCTGGGCACGAGTGTCGACATCCGTCACCGCGAACTGGGGGAGGTCGGGCAGCGCGTTGACCACCGAGCGCTGAACGGCGATCTTGGTCGGCTCGGCGTTCGCGCTGACGATGCTGCCGATCACGATCGAGGCGAGTACCGCGAGCAGCAGGATGCCCGTCGAGATGAGGAAGGCCTTGCTGCGCAGTCGCATCGTGATCTCGCGGTTCGACACGAGAAGAGTGCTCTGCAGGAATGAGGGGGCGATGGTGCTCACTGGATGACCTCCCGGAAGATCTGGGCGAGGGACGGATGTTGTGGGGCGAATCGCTGCACTGAGTCATCCGCGACCGCGCGCTTCAGCACGGACTGGGCGGCTGCGGCATCCGCTGCCTCGAAGAGGGCATGACCACCGTCGAAGTCGACGACGGTGATGCCGGGCACCTCGCGCAGCCAGCCGAGATCCCCGTCGACATCGAGCTCGTAGCGGTCGTGACCGTGCTCGCGTTGCAACTGCTCCCGCGAACCGCTCGCCCGGATCTCGCCGTTGGCGATGATCACCAGATCGTCGCACAGGCGTTCGACGAGGTCGAGTTGGTGGCTGGAGAACAGCACGGGGGCACCGTCGGAGGCGGCATCCCGCAGCACCCCGAGCACGGAGTCGACGCCCATGGGGTCGAGGCCGGAGAACGGCTCGTCGAGAATGAGCACTTCCGGCTGATGAACCAGGGCGGCGGCGATCTGTGCCCGCTGCTGGTTGCCGAGGGACAGGGCATCGACGGTGTCGTTCGCCCTCGCGCCGAGCTCTAGCCGGTCGAGCAGTCGGGTCGTGCTTGCCGCTGCATCACGAGCGGTCATGCCGTGCAGTCGACCGAAGTAGGTGATCTGCTCGGCCACTTTCATCTTCGGGTAGAGCCCACGCTCTTCCGGCATGTACCCGAAGATTCGCCGGTCATCGCCGCTGAGCGTCGACCCGCCCAGGCTCACCGAGCCGGAATCGGCCGACAGCACGCCGAGGATGATCCGCATCGTCGTCGTCTTGCCGGCGCCGTTTCCCCCGACGAATCCGGTGATGCGGCCGTCACCGACGGTGAAACTCACGTCGGTGAGCGCGGCTCGACCGCCATACGTTTTGGTCACCCTGTCTACCTGTAGCATCGTGCTCCCTCATGTCTGGTCTCAACCGTAGGAGGTGGCGCGGCACGCGGCATCCGCCTCGCGGGGGGATTCCCGCTCCGCCTCACGGGGGAGGCTCAGTTGCGCGCCACGATGCCGTTCTCGTAGGCGAAGACCACGGCGTGCACCCGATCCCGCAGGCCGAGCTTCTGCAGCACCTTCGAGACATGGGACTTGACCGTCGCCTCTCCGACGTAGAGCGTGTGTGCGATCTCGGAGTTACTCATGCCCCGCGCGAGCAGGCCGAGGACTTCGCGCTCCCGCCCGCTCAGGTCGTCAAGGGCCGGGCTCGCCGTCGACGGGATCGCGGACCGGCCGGCGCAGCGCTCGATCACCCGCCGCGTGACATCCGGAGCCAGGAGAGCGTCGCCGCGGCCGATGATCTGCACCGCTTCGATGAGCTTCTCCGGCGTCGAATTCTTCAGCAGGAAACCGCTCGCTCCGGCGGTGAGCGCATCGAAGAGGTAATCGTCCCGATCGAAGGTGGTGAGGATGAGCACGCCGGTGCCCGGGGCCTGAACGGCGATCCGGCGAGCGGCTTCGAGGCCGTCCATGACGGGCATCTGCACGTCCATGCAGACCACGTCGGGGCGCAGTTCCAGAACCCGTGCGACGGCTTCTTCACCGTTCCTGGCCTCGCCGACGACCGTGATGCCCGGTTCGCTCTGCAGGATCACCGAGAACCCCGCGCGCACCAGATCCTGGTCGTCGACGATGAGCACGCGAAGGTCGGCCATCACTCCGCCTCCCCGGTCGGAATGCGCGCGCGCACGAGGTAGCCGCCCCGGGCGCGCGGGCCGATCTGGATGGTGCCGCCGACGGCATCCACCCGCTCTCGCATCCCGAGGTGGCCGTGGCCCTCGCCCGTGCCGATGCCAGGCGCGGCGACGGCCGAGCCGGTGCCGGTATCCCCGAGTTCGAGCTCGACGGCATCGTCGAGATACCGCAATCGGAGGTCGATCTCGGCGCCGGGCCCGGCATGCTTGATGGTGTTCGTGATGGCTTCCTGCGCGATCCGGTAGAGCGTCGCTCCCACGGTGGGCGGCACCGGACGCTCGGTGCCGATCGTGCGCGAGAGGATCGTGACGCCCGCCTCGCGGGTATCGCCGACGAGGGTGGAGAGCTGCTCGAGACCGCGGGTGCTCGGGGCGTCTCCGCCCGGGTGCTCATCGTCCCGCAGCGTCGTGAGCATCCGATGGAGCTCCGCGACGGCGGTACGGGCGCTCGATTCGATGGAGCGGAGGGATGCCGCGGCTCCCTCCGGATCGGAATCGACGACCCGCCGGGCCGCCCCCGCCTGCACGCCCATCACGGACACGTGGTGGGCGACGATGTCGTGCAGGTCCCTGGCGATCCGCACGCGTTCGAGCGACACCGCCCGCTGCGCATTGATCTCCCTTTCGGCGGCGAGCTCCGCTGTGCGGGCAACGAGGGCCGAGCGTTCGCGCGCCGCGGCCCAGGCTCGATCACCGAAGTAGAAGGCGCCACCGAAGTAGAGCAGGTTGGTCACGATCTGCAGGAGACCGATGGCGACGATCGGGGAGATCGCACCGTCGCGGGGGATGTTCGCGAAGGAGCCGGGATCGGAGGTATGCGCGACGAGCGCGGCGAAGAGCCAGACGAACATCCCGATGACGATCACCACCCGCACGATCGTGGCGCGCGCACGATGGCGACCCCAGGCCCCCACCGAGTACAGGGCGATGAAGAGGGAGATGTTGGCGAAGAGCGTCTCTGAAACAGAGAGGATCTGCGCGAGCGCGAAGACGACACCCACCACGACGGCGACCGCCTCCGGCCAGCGCCGCCGCAACGCCAACGGGGCTGTGCACACGACGACGTAAAGCGCGCTGATCCAGATCGGGGCCGGATGCTCGTAGAAGCCCGCGCTCTGGGAGAGCAGCACGCTCAGGGCGGTGGCTCCTAGCAGGATCGCCGCGAGCACCACATCCCGCGCGTATTCCCGGCGTTCGGGCTCGCGTCGCACCCACTCCCGGTCCGTGTCGCCGGGGGTTTCGCGCCAGCGGCGCGCGCTCGACGATTCAGTCACCCCCACAACGCTAGTCCGCGCCGCGCGGAGCGGAATCCCCCGCGAGGGGGAGTCCTCGCGCTGCCGAGTGACACCCGCGCGCGAACTTTCGGGCACGCGTGTCACTCGGCAGCGCGGACTCGGCTGGATCCGCGGGCCACCCGATTCGCGGGGAAGGGGTTGCTTTCTCCGTCGATCGGGCTTACGTTGACTAAACCGGTTCAGAAACCTGCCGGGAGGTGGGATTCGATCCGCACCTCTGCATGAACACGCATGACACGCACGACCCAGATCGAAGCGCCACCGGTTCAGACGACTGCCGGCGGCCCCAGCGCGGCCAGCATCGACTGGCGCGGAACGACACCGGTTCAGAACACTGCCGGCAACACGAACACTCAGGGTGGAGTAATCATGGCGAAACAGCGCGCGACGATCACGGATGTCGCCCGTGCCGCCGGTGTGAGCAAAGGGCTGGTCTCCTTCGCGCTCAACGATCGTCCCGGAGTCTCACCGGAGACCCGTGACCGCATCCTCCAGGTCGCCGATGAGCTCGGATGGCGCCCGAGCGTGCGGGCGCGCTCGCTCAGCACCGATCGGTCCTTCGCGCTCGGACTGGTGATCGCGCGTGACCCGGAGGTGATGTCGGGCGATCCGTTCTTCCCGGCCTTCATCTCGGGCATCGAATCCGCTCTGGCGCCGGCGGGACAGGCCCTCGTTCTGAGCGTGGTCGGCAGCGAGGCCGACGAGGAAGCCAGCTACCGCCAACTCGCCGATCACGACCGTGTCGATGGCGTGATCCTCACCGACCTCCGGCGTGACGACTCGCGCATCGCGCTCGTCGCGCGCCTCGGCCTCGCGGCAATCACTATCGGTCGTCCGGACGTCCCGTCCGATCTCCCCTCGGTGAACGTCGAAGACACCCCGGGCATCGTCGCCGCGGTGGAGCATCTCGTCGCTCTCGGACACCGCCGAATCGCGCATGTCGCCGGACCCTCTCGCATGCTCCATGGGGTGCGTCGGAGCCTGTCGTTCACGGAGACCATGCACTCGCACGGCCTGGACGGCGGGCTCATCATCGAGACGGACTTCACCGCTGCCGGCGGGGCCCGCGCAACCCAGCTGCTCGTCGCGCTCGCCGACCGGCCGACGGCGATTGTCTATTCGAACGATGTGATGGCGATCGCCGGGCTCGGTATAGCCGCGCGGGCGGGTCTCTCCGTTCCCCGTGACCTCTCCATCACCGGATTCGATGGGAGCGACATCGGCGCACACCTCTTCCCCTCACTCACCACGGTGACCACTGCCGTTCAGGAATGGGGTCGCCACGCCGCCGGACTGCTGCTGCGAGTGATCGCCGGCGAGACGGTCGACGATATAGAACTTCCGCCGGCGCGCCTCCTCATCCGCGAATCCAGCGCTGTCGCTCCGATCACACCACCCCCCACCGCGGCTCCCTAGCCGCACGAAGAAAAGGAAAGACTGTGCAAAGAAGAACAGTTATCGCCGCCACCGTGCTCGCCGGCGCGCTCGCCCTCACGGCCTGCAGCAGTGGCGCCGGAACCACCTCGACCACGGCCAAGGGCCCCATCACGATCTGGTACTCGAACAACGAGCAGGAGGTCGCCTGGGGCAAGCAGATGGTCGTCGCCTGGAACGCTGACCACCCGAAAGAACAGGTCAAGGGCCAGGAGATCCCGGCCGGAAAGAGCAGCGAAGAGGTGATCGGTGCCGCCATCGCGGCCGGAAACACTCCTTGCCTGATCTACAACACTGCCCCCTCCGCCGTCGGCCAGTTCGAGAAGCAGGGCGGCCTCGTCGACATCTCCAAGATCTCGGATGGCGCGTCCTACATCGAGGCTCGTAGCGGCAAAGTCGCCGACCAGTACAAGAACAGCTCCGGTGACTACTTCCAGATGCCGTGGAAGTCGAACCCCGTCGTGATCTTCTACAACAAGGACATGTTCGCCAAGGCGGGCCTCGACCCCGAGAACCCGAAGCTCTCGACCTACGCCGACTTCATCGATACCTCGAAGAAGCTCGTCGCAGCGGGAGTCTCCAAGGTCGCGATCCAGCCGGCCCCCACCAGCGAGTTCTTCCAGAGCCAGTTCGACTTCTATCCGCTCTACGCCGCAGCCACGGGCGGGAAGCAGATCGTCGCGGACAACAAGGCGACCTTCGCTACCCAGGACGGCGTCGACGTGGCCGACTTCTGGCAGACGATGTACGCAGACAAGCTGTCGAGTCCGGAGCAGTACACGGGAGACTCGTTCGCCTCAGGCAACTCGGCCATGGCCATCGTCGGCCCGTGGGCCGTCTCGGTCTACAAGGACGTGAACTGGGGCTCCGTGCCGGTTCCGACCAAGGACGGCATCGCGGCTGACAAGACGTGGACCTTCAGCGACGCGAAGAACATCGGCCTCTACTCCGCCTGCAAGAACCAGGGCACAGCATGGGATGTCCTCAAGTTCTCGACGAGCAAGGCGCAAGACAAGAAGCTGCTCGAAATCACGGGACAGATGCCGCTCCGCAGCGACCTGCAGACCACCTACGCCGACTACTTCGCCAAGAACCCGGCGTATCAGGCCTTCGGTGACCAGGCCTCCCGCACCGTGGAGGTTCCCCCGGGGCCGAACACCGTCGAGATGCTTCAGACCTTCCGTGACGCCTGGACCAAGACGGTGGTCACCGGCACCGGGGATGTGAAGAGCGCCCTCACGGATGCCGCGTCGAAGATCGACACGATCGCGAAGCAGAAGTAGTCATGACCACCACCCTGACGTCTCCGGTGGCCTCGCGGCCACCGGAGCCGGGTGCCTCGCCGACGCGGAAACGCAAGCGGGGCGGCATCCTCGGCAAGCATCCGCTCGGGCTGCTGTTTAGCGCACCGTATCTGGCGTTCGTGATCCTGGTGTTCGCCTATCCGCTGATCTATTCGGTCTGGATCTCGTTTCACGACTTCTTCTTCGCGGCCCCGGGCGCGCAGGTCGATCGTCCATTCGTCGGGCTGCAGAACTACATCACGGCGTTCTCCGACCCGGCGGTCATCCGTTCCTTCGGAAATGTCGGCATCTTCCTGTTGATCAACGTGCCGCTGACCGTCGTGCTGTCGCTGCTCCTGGCGAGTGCGCTCAACAAGGTGACCCGGTTCAAGGCCTTCCTGCGGGTGAGCTTCTACGTGCCCTACCTCGCAGCGAGCGTGGCGGTCGTGGCCGTGTGGCTGTTTCTCTTCAACGGAAACGGCATCGTCAACCAGGTGCTCGGCCCGCTCGCGCCGAGCCCATCCTGGCTCGTCAACACGCATTGGGCGATGCCGACCATTGCCCTGTTCGTCACGTGGAAGCAACTCGGCTTCTACATCCTGCTCTACCTTGCGGCCCTCCAGGCGGTGCCGAAGGAGCTCTACGAGTCGGCCTCCACCGATGGCGCGGGTGCCGTGCGCAGCTTCTTCTCGGTGACCGTGCCGGGCGTGCGACCGGCCACCGTGCTCGTGCTGCTGGTCTCGACGGTCACCGGAGCGAACCTGTTCACCGAGCCATACCTGCTCACGGGCGGCGGCGGCCCCAACGGCGCATCCGCTTCACCGGTTCTGATCATGTACCAGGACGGGTTGCAGCAGGGGCATCCGGATACCGCCGCGGCCATCGGGGTCGTGCTGGTTCTCGTGGTGCTCGTCATCGCCTGGTTGCAGAACCGATTCGCGGGAGGGAACGACTGATGGGCACCAAACAGCGCACCGACCACTTTGCGCACACCCGGATGTCACGCCCCCAGCGCATTCTACGGGGAGTGGTGCTCGGCATCGGCGCCCTGGTCTTCCTGTTCCCGTTCTACTACATGGTGATCGGATCGCTGCAGGCCAAGCCCGATCCCTCGGTCTCCGGAGCCTTCCCCAGCGTCGCCAACATCACGGGGGAGAACTATGTGCAGATCAACGACCGCATCAACCTCTTCCAGGGGCTGCTCAATTCGGGCATCTTCACCGGCGGCGTGCTCCTCGGCACGATGGTGTTCGGACTCTTGGCCGGCTACGCACTCGCCGTGCTGCAGTGGCGCGGCCGGGGAGTGACGTTCGCTCTGGCCCTGCTGGTGCAGGTGATCCCGTTCCAGTTGCTGATGATCCCCCTGTACGTGCTCATCGCGCGCGACTACGGGCTCGCCGACAACTACCTCGGCATGATCCTGCCGTTCTTCATCAATTCGACGGCGGTGGTGATCTTCCGGCAGTACTTCCTGCAGCTGCCCAAAGAGCTGTTCGAGGCGGCGAGGATCGACGGGGCGAGTGAGCTCGTACTGCTCTGGCGCATCGCGATCCCGCTCGTGCGGCCCGCGATCATCACGGTGGTGCTGCTCACATTCATCGGCCCGTGGAACGAATTCCTCTGGCCGTTCCTCGTGACGAAGGAGGCGAGCCTGCAACCGCTGGCCGTCTCCCTCGCCAACTACATCTCCAATGTCGCGGCATCCGCGTCCAATCCGTTCGGCGCGACCCTCGCGGGCGCTGTCGTTCTTGCGGCGCCCGTCGTCGTGCTGTTCATCGTGTTCCAGAGGTACTTCGTCTCGACCAACATCGGTTCGGGCGTGAAAGGTTGACCATGTTCCCCTTCCCCTTTTCCCTCACCCGCGCCGGAGTGATCATGTCCCCGCTTCCCGGGGACGAACTGGAGGCAGAGGGGGTGCTGAATCCGGCCACCGGACATTCGGATGACGGCACGCTCTACCTCCTCCCTCGCATGGTGGCCACCGGAAACGTGAGCCGGGTGGGGCTCGCCCGAGTGGTGATCGAGGACGGTGTGCCGGTCGGGGTCGAACGCGAGGGCGTCGTGTTGCAGCCGGAGCGGTCATGGGAGCGCGGGGCGAAGAACTCGGGCACCGAGGATCCGCGGGTCACCTTCATCCCGCGGCTCGGCCTCCATGTGATGACCTATGTGGCCTTCGGGCCGCTGGGTCCGCGCACCGCGATCGCGACATCCACCGACCTGCGCGAATGGACGCGACTCGGCCCGGCGCTCTTCGAGTTCGATGACGCCCTCGACATCGACCTGAACCTCTTCCACAACAAAGACACGGTGTTCTTCCCCGAGCCAGTGACCGCCCCCGACGGGGTGGAGAGTTTCGCGGTGCTCCACCGTCCGATGTGGGACCTCGGAGAGGTCAAGCCGGGGGAGCGGCTCACGATCCCGGCCGGCATCGCCGACGAGCGGCAGAGCATCTGGATCAGCTACGTGCCCGTGACCGAGGTGATGGAGGACATCCGCTCGATCGTGCTGTGGCGCGGGCACCGGATGCTCGCCGCCCCCGAATCCCCGTTCGAGCAGCTGAAGATCGGGGGCGGCCCGCCGCCGGTGCTCGTCGACGAAGGCTGGCTGGTTCTCTATCACGGGGTCACCGGGGAGATCGACAACGCGTTCACGCAGCAGCAGAAGGTGAACTACTCCGCGGGCGGGATGATTCTGGATGCCGCGGACCCCACGAAGATCCTCGCCCGCACGACGGAGCCCTTGCTGGCGGCCGAGACCGAGGACGAGCGCAGCGGCATCGTGCCCAACGTGGTCTTCCCCACCGCGATCGAGCGCATCGACGGCCGGCTCTTCGTCTTCTACGGCATGGCCGACTCCAAGATCGGGGTCGCGCGCATCGACCGCCAGTAGCGCTGCCCCACCCTGCCGCTCTCATCATTCAGGAAGGTGCGGCACGGACGGGGCTGCCGAGCCCTCCTGAGGTCGACACCTGCACCATCCACCACATCAGCACCACATCCTCCTGAATTCTGAAAGCAAACAACCCACAGAAAAGGACACGTTCGATGACGAACTCCCTCTCCCGGCGCTGGCTTGCCGCACTGGCAGCCACTGCGCTGGTCGGTGTGGCGGCGGTCGCAAGCCCCGCGGTCGCCAGCCCCGCGGTCGCAAGCCCCACGAGTGTGGGCGCGGCGCCCCGCCTCACCAACCTCGCGCACCTCGACTTCCTGCTCGATACCGCGTCGCCCGGTGCCGTCGACGGCCACAGCACCTATCGCCTCGCGGAGGAGCCGGCCATCACCATGCCGTGGACCTACGCGGACTCCCGACCGGGCGGCACCTTCGCGCGCGTCGGTGGCGGACCGCTCGACCCCGCGACCGGCCACTACGGCCAGGGCGCCTACAACGCCGATGACATCACCCGGGCCGCCGTCGTGTACCTGCGGGACTGGAGGCAGAGCGGTTCCGCCGTGAGCCGCACAAAGGCCTACGAGCTGCTGAGATCCGTCGCCTACTTCCAGACCTCGAGTGGACCGAACGCGGGAAACGTCGTGCTCTGGATGCAGTCCGACGGCACCTTCAACAGGTCGCCGGTGCCGGTAGAGCTGCCCGATCCCTCCGACAGCGGTCCGAGCTACTGGCTCGCCCGCAGCCTCTGGGCCTTCGGAGAGGGGTATGCCGACTTCATAGACACCGATCCGGCCTTCGCGAGCTTCCTCCAGCAGCGTCTACAACTCGGCGTCGCCGCGCTCGACCGGGAGGTGCTCAACAAGTACGGCACCTACGCCATCGCGGACGGTGTGAGAGTACCGGCCTGGCTGATCATCAATGGGGCGGATGCCTCTGCCGAGGCCGTCCTCGGCCTCAGCGCGTATTCGGCAGCCGCCCCTGGCGACACCGCCTCCCGCACCGCGCTCGCGCAGCTCGCGGACGGCATCTCGAAGATGGGCGCCGGATCATCCACCCAGTGGCCCTATGGCGCCATCCTCCCGTGGGCGGAGTCCCGGTCGATGTGGCATGCCTACGCGTCGCAGATGCCGGCGGCGCTCGCCGTGGCATCCACCGTGCTGAAGAAGCCGGAGCTGCTCGAGCCCGCCGTCGCTGATTCGGTCGGGTTCACGACCGAGCTGCTCGCGGCCGCAGGTCCCGACAACGGCTGGTACCCGACGCCGGTGGACACCACCCAGATCGCCTACGGGGCCGATTCGCGGTTGCAGTCCCTGCTCGCCGTTGCCGCCGCGGGCAATCGGCCGGGCATCCGGCAGCTGGCGGGTATCGCCGGGTCGTGGTTCTTCGGTGCGAATCCGTCGGGGAAGCCGACCTACGATCGCGCCACGGGAGTCACCTTCGACGGAGTGCAACCGGACGGCACGGTGAACCCCAATTCCGGGGCGGAGAGCACGATTCATGGACTGCTCTCCATGCTCGCGCTCGATGCGAATCCGGATGTCGCGGCGCGTGCCGTCGCGACACCGGTCACCGTCTCGCACGACGGCCTCACGGTCTTGCAGGCGGAGTCGACGGCCGAGACGACAGGCACCGTGGTGACTCCTGACTCGGCCTGGACCGGTGAGTCGCAGTTCGGGGGAGGTGCCTACCTTTCTTTGCCGTCGAAGTCGACCGCGACCCTGGCGATACCGGCCGGATCGGGTGCCCGGCACCTCGAGCCGGTGACCTTTGAGCCGAACCCGGGTTCGGCATCTTCGGTGTGGACGGCGGGCCGGGTGCCGCTCGGCATCATCCGAGACGGCGTCGGCGCACAGGGAATCACCGCGGTGCCCGGGGCGCTGCTGCCGCAGACTCTCACGCTGCCGATCGGTGCCGGGGCGACGACCGTCACCGTTCGCGCCACCTCTGGAACGGTGCAGCTCGATGCCGTGATCGTGCGGCCGCTCGTCTCGCGGCTCGCGCTCGGCGGAGCGAACGCCTCGACCGAACTCGTGCACTCGACATCCGCTTTGCCGCTGCCCGCCCGGGTGGGTGCGGCGGGGGAGCGTGCGACGGTGCGTACCTACGACTCCGGCGGGCGACTCCTGCAGACTCGGGTGATCTCTGGATCGTCGACGATCCTGCTGCGGGCCGGCGGATTCGCGGTGGTGACCCGGTAGTCGCGGCGGCTCCGAGGTATCACCGTGGGCGTTCGCGCCTCCTGAACGAGTAAGCAGATCCGCCGGGCAGCCGGCCAGTGGCGGCTCGCTCTCGACGAGGAGGCGACCATGTCGCAACGGATCACCGACTACACGAACTACAAGGGGGTCCTCCCCTATGACAGCGAGTTGTTCGGGGTGTACCAGCCACTGCTCGGGTGGAAGTCCGCGCGGCAGGATGGCAGGATCCAGGAGGGTGGTCGTTCCCGCCAGTCGGCCATTCTTGGATCGCTGTTTGACCGGGTGCGCCCGGCCTATACCGCGGTGTTCGGCCCGGGCGATGTGCCGGTCCGAGTCACCGGACTCGCCCCCGGTCTGCTCGGCACTTCGTCGCCGGACAGCGCCATCATCGGCGCGATCAAGGCCAAGCTGCCTCCGGAGAGCAAGTATCGCCCGGAGATCTGGGACGACATCCTGTCCCCGGATTCCCTTACCGGCATCCTGAATGAGGTGGTGCCCGAGCGGGCGACCCAGCTGTTCCGCGACCTCAGCCTCGGCCCGGCCGACGGCAGGCAGGTCTACCTGCGCAGTGCGCAAAGGACGACTCCAGAGGCACGGGTGCGATCGTTCATCTCCGGGGAGTCGAAGATCGCAGGCATCCTCGCTGATCTCCACAACCTGAAGATGACGGATCTGCTCAAGCAGGTGTTCTACCCCTCCGTCGCCGACCTCGGGCTTCTCGCACAGGCCGCCGCCTCGACAGATCCCTTCGACTCGATCGACCCGACGCGCCAACTCGATCGTGTCGGTCTCTCGCCGATCGGGCTCGCCCACCTGTTCCGGGAGTACTTCTTCGAGCTCGACACCTTCCTCGGCACCCCCGCCGGCCACGTCTGGGTGGCGCCGGGATCCACAGTGGAGATGGCGGAGATCCACACGCGCCGCGTGTACCAGGAACAGGTGCTCGAGACCTCGGTGCAGACGATGCAGCGCAGCGAGGACTCCTCGACCTCCCAGGACGACCTCTCGTTGGCAGTCAAGGACGACAACCGCACCGGCTCGAAGTTCGGCGTCTCGGCGACCGCGAACGAGAACTGGGGCTGGGGAAGTGCTACCGAGACCGGCAGCTTCAACTTGGAGACCTCCGAGGGGAAGGCTCGCGAGAACGTCAGCAAATCGATGCGCAGCCAGAGCAAGAAGCTCACGAGTGAGATCACCGAGAACTTCAAGAGCACGTTCCGCACCGTCACCGAGACCACCGACACGTCGACGAAGCGCTACGTACTCACCAACAACTCCCCGGATCTCATCAACTACGAGTTGCGGCGCAAGATGCGGCAGCTGGTGGTGCAGGTACAGGATGTCGGAAGTTACCTGTGCTGGCAGACCTACGTCGACGACCCGGGTAGTCAGCTCGGACTCGCGAAGCTCGTGCATGTCGGCGCTCCGCCGGACCTGTCGAGAATCCCGCAGCCTCAGAAGGTGGTGCCGCCGGCGCCGTTCACCGACTCGCTCACCCTCACGATCCCGTTCATCGACGCCGACGACGCGTCCAACGACGACACCTTCGACAACGGGTCGGAGACGAGCCTCGGATTCCTCGACTCCACCAATCACATCGTCGCCGACATCCCCCAGACCGAAGTGCGGTGCTCGCAGCCCGGCTTCACCCTTGCGGGGGTCTCCATCGATACCCAGGGAGCGGATGCGTCCATGTCGGTAGCCAAGAGCACGATCGTGGATGACGGAACCGGCAGCTTCTCATTCACCGTGCACCTCGACCACGTCAACTTCCAGTCGCAGAACTCCCTTCCGGTGAAGGCGACCCTCAACTGGTCGCCGATCGTCGACCAGGTGGCCATCGACGCAGAGAACAAGAAGCGGCAGGACTACTTCACGGCGCAGGAGCAGTCGCTCTACAACCAGGCCTTCGTGGATGCGGCCCGCGCTCGGATCAATGCGGCCTCGAACGTGGCGAGCCGTCCGTTCGGTGACCTGCGCGACGAGGAACGCATCGTGGTCTACCGCAACCTCATCCAGGGCATGCTCACCCCGAGCGCGCTGGTACCCCAGCCGGATCGCCAGACCCAGCACGTGGTCGCGGAACTGCTCAACTCGATCTTCGACGTGGACAAGATGCTCTACTTCGTGGCCCCAGAGTGGTGGCGTCCGCGCCTGCACGAATCACACCAGCAGCTCGGCGGCCTGCCGTCGGCGCCCGACCCGGTGACCGGCGAGGTGGTGAGCGTGAGTCCGATCATCCCGAGCCAGAACATCGGTGCCTGGGGAGAGGCGGACACGCGCGTCGACAGTTACTACATCACCGAGGATTCGCGTCCGGCTAGGGAGGGCAGTTCGCTCGGCTGGCTGTTGCAACTCGATGGCGACGACCTGCGGAACGCCTTTCTCAACGCGCCCTGGGTGAAAGCGGTGCTCCCGATCCGCCCAGGGAAGGAGCGGGCGGCTCTCAGCTGGCTGCAGCACGTCGAGGGGATGGGCACCATCGGTCCCGACGACACCTACCTCGGCCCGGAACCCGAGTGGGCTGGCAAGAAGATGTTCGACGTGCTCAACCTGCTCGCCGACCGGGTGAAGCAGAAGCACGACGAGGGTGACAAGCCCAAGGACTTCGCCGACCCGATCGACGATTCGAACACGGTGCGGGCGACACCTCTCGACAAGGTCTACGAGGCCGGGTTCGATCCGCTCGCCTCGGGATTCAAAGCCCCCGACCCGGTGGACTATGAGATCTTCGACCAGTGGCTGGAGATCCTCCCCACCGACCAGGTGGTGGCCGTGAGCGTCACCTACGATCCGAAGACCGGGCGGCAAGTCTGATCGGCGAGCGACGGAGCGGGTCATGGCGACGACGAGGTACGTGAAGGCCACCGGGGGCACGACCGGGGCCTTCACGTCGAAGTCGTCCCCGGCAAAGAGCGTCGCCCTGGCGTTGAAGGCCGCGTCGCCCGGCGACACCATCGAGATCATGGATGCCGCAACGTACGCGGGCGCCGAGCTCGTGATCGACAAGGCGATCACGATCACTAGCAGCTACCTCGTGGCTCATCCGACGATCGATCCGACAGCGGCGAAGTTCGTGGAGGCGGTGCTGCCCACGATCGCGTCGGACGGCGATCATCGGGTGATGCGCATCCAGGGAACGCCCGCAACCCGGGCATCCTTCGGCCCGGTCGTCGTGTCCGGGGTGCGCATCAGCAAAGGAGTGGCGGTGCATGCTCCGCAGGAGCCAGGGATCGGATGCGGCGGCGGCATCGTGGTGGTCGATGCGGACCAGGTCACGATCGATCGCTGCTTCTTCCGCGGCAATCGCACCCGCGCCTCAGCAGTGCTTCCCTGGCCGGAAGCGGATCGCGTCGCCCTCCGCCAGGCGATCCTCGACCTGCTGGGCGACATCTTCAGCACGACGGTGGAAACTGCGCTCAACACCCTCATCGGTGCGGCGAACCTGGCGCTCGGCTACCTGAGACCCGGCACGGTGATCGCTCCGATCGACCGAACGGTCATCCTCGCCCAGGTCGGGCGCGAATTCGACGGCAAGATCGGTGCGGGGCGCCCGAACCATGCGATTACCGGGCAGGCCTTCGGTGGGGGTCTCGCCACCGTCTGGGCCAGCCCCACCGTTTCTCGCTGCGCGTTCGAAGCGAACACGGCGAACGGGCGGGGAGGCGGGATCGCGGTCACCGGCTACGGCTGGCCCACGATCTCCGGGTGCTCGGTGCGCAAGAACACGACACTGGCCGGCGGTCGCTGCGACGGCGGGGGCATCGGATGCGAGGTCGCGGTACCGAGCAAGCTCGGGCGCGATCTCTTCGAGACGGGGATGGTGCGTTTCCTCGTGGGCAAACTGGCCGCGGCCCGCGCGGTGATCGGCTCCCCGCTGTCGTCGATCAGCCTCTCCGACGTCATCGATGCGGCGCTGGCGACGGTGAGCCCCAGCACGTCCCATCCGGTCTTCCGCGGTGTGCGAACGCTGATTCTGGATGCCGTCACGCGCAACTGGGGGCACCTCACCGACCATCTGCTGTACTACTTCGTGACCTCCGCGCTGAGCCTCGCCGCCGGGGACGCGTGGGAGCGCACCGAGCTCGATGCCGCCCGGAAGAGCGCGATCCGCATCACGGAGACGACGATCAGCGGCAACCACGGCTTCGACGACGGCGGAGGGCTGTACGCATCCGTGCTCTCCCGACTGACGCTGTCGGGCGTGACGGTGGCCGACAACATCGCAGAGAACATGGGCGGAGGGATCCGCCTGACCATGGGGTCAGGCACGACGATGAGCGGATGCACTGTGACCGGCAATCGCGCAGGCGCCGGTTCGACCGGTGGCGCGGGCGCGACCGGGCCACTCGACAAGGGGGGCGGTCTCGCCGCGCGCAACGTCGACCTCGCCATCACCACCTCGACGTTCGGCTCGGCCGGTGTCGGTGCGACCGTGCCCGGCACGGCATCCAACCTCACCGGGGATGCCCCGGGAGGCGGCCTGGCGTTCGAGGCATCATCCGAGGGCGCGATGTCGGGCATCCCCGACCTCTGGAGTTCGATCCTGGTCGAAGCCTTCGCTGTGCGGTCGGTGGCGGTCACGATCGGGCCGGGTTGCACCATCGGAGCGAACGGCGCCGGATTCGGCCCGGGTCGGGGCGCGCTCCCTCGGGCGCTGCATGCCAAAGGCGGCGGGATGTTCGTGGTGCGGGGCGACTTCCCGGATGCCCCGACGCTCACCGTGTCGGTTGCCGCGGTGCGCACCACGATCTCGGGCAATCGCGCGTCGACGGTGAACTACCTCTCGAGCGCCCAAAAGGGTTTGCGTGTCGCGGCGTCCAACGAGGTCAGCCTGCAGGACGTGACCACCGGCAAGGAATACACGGAGTCGAACTGGGATCCGCTGATCGACTCCGCCGGCACCCTGGCCTTTTAGCGCCCGGTCGGTCGAGCGGCGAGCGAGGGCGAGGTGGTCGAGACCCTTTGGACTAGTGGGTCCCGACACCTCGCCGGTGCTCCTGCTCGAACGGTGGGGCGGCGAACCTCCCCGATGCGCAGGGTCAGCCGCCGCCCAGCGAAACGCTAGCTGCGGCCGGTCAGGCCGGCGGTCGACTCGATCACGTCGGCCATCTTCTTGGAGAGGGCCTCGTAGAACATCGACAGCGGGAACTCGTCGGGCAGCACGGCATCCGTGAACCCCTTGGGCGGTCCATCCAGCGGCAGCTCCCGCTTCGCCCAGTTCGATGCCGGATGCGGCGTGAGTGTGCCAGAGACCAGTTCGTAGGCCGCCAGCCAGTGCGCGGTCTTCGGCCGGTCGATCGAGCGCCAGTACAGCTCCTCGATCTCCCGCCCGAGTGCGATGACGACCTCCGGTACGTCCGCCCAATCGATGGTGAGGCGCGTGTCGGTCCAGTGCAGCACGTGGTGCTGGTGGAGCCAGGCGAACAGCAGCTGCCCGCCGACCCCGTCGTAATTGCGCACGCGGGTGCCGGTGATCGCGAACCGGAAGATCCGGTCGAAGAGCACGGCGTACTGCACGAGTTTCGCGTGGTCGCGGGTCACGTCATCCGTGTCCTCGGCACGCTCGAGGCGCACCGCCTCGCGGTAGGCGGTGAGGTCGCAGCGCAGTTCCTCGAGCGAATAGAGGAAGTACGGCATGCGCTGCTTGATCATGAACGGATCGAAGGGCAGGTCTCCACGCATGTGGGTGCGGTCGTGGATGAGGTCCCACATGACGAAGGTCTCTTCGGCCAGGTGCTGGTCGTCGAGCAGCCGCAGCGCATCCGCCGGCAGGTCGAGCTTCGTGATGGCGGATGCCTCACGCACGACCCTGCGGAATCGCGCGGCCTCCCGGTCGGCGAAGATCGCTCCCCAGGTGAAGGTCGGCACCGTGCGCATGGCGATCGTCTCGGGGAACAGCACCGCGGAGTTCGTGTCGTAGCCCTCGGTGAAGTCGATGAAACGAATGGGAACGAACAGCGCGTTCGAGTACTCCCCGGCCTCGAGGGCGGCCACGAATTCAGGCCAGATCACCTCGACGATCACGGCTTCGACCAGGCGGTCGGTGCTGCCGTTCTGGGTATACATGGGGAAGACGACGAGGTGACGCAGCCCATCGATCCGGTGGAGCTGCGGCTGGAATGCGGCGAGGGAGTCGAAGAAGTCGGGCACGCCGAATCCGCGCGCCTCCCACTGTTCGAAGTCCACCGCGGCGGCACGCAGGTATTCCTCGTCGTGCGGGAAAACCGGCACAAAGGCGCGAAGCGTGCCGGCGATGGTGGTGACCAGGGCGCGGGCATCCGCGTGATGTGCGCTGTTCGGGATACTGCCGTCCTGCACCTGCAGCGGTCGGAGCGCGGAGACCGCGACCTTGAGCTCGAGCCACGCCGCGCTCGTTTCGACGGAGCCGTCTTCGAGGACCTCAGGCTCCCCGACGATTGCGCTCTGTGCTGCTGAAGTGGCGTATGACATGGTTCGACCTCCGATCCCGAAAGAAACGACAAGATGACGCGAATGCGCCTCCCTCGAGGGTATCTGCACAATCGCGCCGTTTGGTTGTCATCGGCGCGGAATAGTTGCACAAGGGGGGCGGGGTGACGCACGAGGCGTGCGTGGCGACGGCGGCCCCTGGATGCACGTCAGCGGACTGGTCATTCGGGCGACCAGTCCGCTGGATCGCCTGGGTAAGGGGCGACGTGGCTAGAATTTCGGCGTCATCACTCGATTCGGGTAATACATCGAGTGGAAATTCCAGGCGCCGAAACCAATTCCGCACTTTCATGCGTAGGTATACGTTAGCAGTATATTGGTCCTCCGAAAGGAGGACAGAACCCCCCGTTCGGGGACCGCGTCAGAGCTCGGCTTCGGCTTCGGCCTCGAGCGCCGCTGTCGGCACGCTGATCAGCCCGAGCATCCGCAGTGCCCCCTGGGCCGCGGCGCGGTCGTGGTCCCTCGCAGCGGCGATGAGCAGTTGCTGGGACTCGCTGAGAGCTCGGAAGTCGAGATAGTCGGGCAGATAGAGGCTGCCGAGCTGGATGAGGTGCACCACGGAGTTGATGCCGCGCACGAGTGAGGGATTCTGTGAGAGTCCCACCAGGTGATTGAAGAACTTGGCGTTGGCCATGGCGATCTTCTGCGGCACGAGCTCGGCGATGTGCTCGTGCACGAGTTGCGGATTCGCCCGGAGTTCGGCCATCCGCTTCGGGTCGAGAGCCCAGCTCACGTGCTCGAGGAAGAGCGTGTGGTCGGCGCGCATGGCGGCCACCAGCTCTGGCGTCACGAGAGGGATGACCTCGTTGACCAGGGCGCTGTAGAGCGCGACCCAGACGACCATGGCATCCGCGGTCTGCTTCGGGGTCACGAGCGCGACACGGGTGAACCGGCTGGCGGAGGCCTCGATGATCCCGATATCGCGAAGGCGCTGGAGTGCTTCGCGCACCGGGGTTCGCGACACCCCGAGCTGCTCAGCGAGCTCCGAATCGCTGATGCGCTGACCGGGCAACAGGCGGCCCTCGTGCACCGACGTCAGTACCCGGTCGAACACGAGGTTGACCACCGGGCTTGTCGCGAAGGACGACTTGTCTGCGCCGTCGGCGGCTTTGGAGGTGCGGATGTCACTCACTCTCCGACCCTACCGGCCCCGTCGTTCCGGATCGGGTAACAACCCGGGACTCAGAAGATCATCGGCCGATCCTCGTCGTCCTCGACGGCGATGTCGAGGTCGACGACCACCGGCACATGGTCGCTCGGGCCGTCGCCCTTGCGCTCGTCGCGATGAATGCTCGCCGCCGTCACCAATTGGGCGAAGGGGGCGGAACCCATGATGAAGTCGATGCGCATTCCCTCGTTGCGGGGAAAGCGCAGCTGCTGGTAGTCCCAGTACGTGAAGCCCCCCGGCACACGAGGGCGAACGACATCCGAGAGTCCGATCGTCTCGAATTCGGCGAAGGCGGCACGCTCGGGGGCCGAGGTGTGGGTGCTGGTGGCGAAGTCCCAGGTCGGCCAGACATCGGAGTCGAGCGGGGCGATGTTCCAGTCACCCATGAGTGCGAGCGGAGTGTCCGGATGCTCCGCGAGCCAAGCCGTCGTGTCGGAGGCGAGTTTCGCCAGCCAGTCCAGCTTGTAGGCGAGATGGGGGTCGTCGAGGCTTCGTCCGTTGGGCACGTAGAGACTCCAGAGGCGCACGCCCTCCACGGTCACGGCCATGGCTCTGGCTTCCAGCGGCGGCGCGCCCTCGACCTCGGTCTTGCTGAAGCCGGGAGCGGAAGGGAATCCGATCTGCACATCGTCCATGGGTAGCCGGCTGGCGAAGGCGACACCATTCCACTGGTTGAGCCCGTGCAGCTGTACCTCGTAGCCCGCCTCCTCGAAGAGCTCGAACGGAAACTGGCTCTCCTTGCACTTGATCTCCTGCATACCGAGCACGTCGATGTCTTCACGCCCCAGCCAGTCGACCACTCGGGCGGCTCGCGTACGGATGGAGTTCACGTTCCAGGTGGCAACACGCATGGACCCACTTTAATCGTTGGGACGTGTGCCGCTCGGACCCGGAAAGGGGCCCCATCGGAAACTGCCCAGTAGAATCGGGGCCGTGACCGACGCCAGACAGCAGCTCATCGACTACATCTCCGAGGGAGCCGTGTTCCACGGCGATTTCACGCTCACGAGCGGCAAGAAAGCCACCTACTACGTGGATCTGCGCAAGGTGAGCCTCGACCACCGCGTCGCGCCCCTGATCGGCCAGGTCATGCTCGACCTGATCGCGGCTGTCGCGGAGGTCTCCGCCGTCGGCGGCATGACGATGGGGGCGGACCCGATCGCCGCCGCGGTGTTGCACCAGGGAGCTGCCCGCGGGCTCTCCTACGACGCCTTCGTCGTGCGCAAAGAGCCCAAGGATCATGGACGCGGCCGCCAGGTGGAGGGACCTGACCTCGCGGGTAAGCGCGTGATCGTGCTCGAAGACACCTCGACGACCGGCGGATCCCCCCTCGCCGCCATCGAGGCGCTCAAGAAGGTGGGAGCGGAGATCGCCGGTGTAGCCGTCGTCGTCGACCGCGACACGGGTGCCCGTGAGGTCATCGAGGCCGCCGGGTATCCCTATTTCGCTGCGATCGGCCTCGCCGACCTCGGACTCTCGAAGTAGCGAATCGCACGATGGCCGCTGGCGACGACACCGGAGAGGGCACCGGGAAGAATACGGGACCACACCCGATCACCTCCCCCTTCGATTGGGGTCTCGGCAGCGCGAGTGTGCCGGATGCCACGCCCGGTAGGCCGGCGTCGGTGCCTGACTCGCCAGCGCCCGCCGCGCCAATCCGGCCGGTGCCTCACACGGCCGCGCCCGCCGCGCCAATCCCAGCAGCGCCGCCCGTGCTCTCGCCTGCCGAGCCGGTCACCGAACTGATTCCGGCCGAACCCGTGTCGGCGGCATCCGCGTCGTCCCGTCCCGCGGAACCGTACTTCAGCTCGGACTCCGACGACGACGTCGACCCGACAACGCCGATCGACTCCCTGTTCGGCGAGACGCAGTTCAAGGACTACGAGGGGGAGCCTCTCATCGGTGCGATACCGGGGAGGCTCAATCCCTTCGCCGCGTCGCCCTTCGCCGCGTCGCCCTCCATAGCGTCGCCCTCCGCAGCATCGCCCTTCGCAGCATCGCCCTCCGCCGCCGGCCCGTTTGTCGGCTTCGGGTCCTCGGCATCCACCGAAGGTCCGCTCGCCGAGGGTGGGGGTCTGCCGAGCCGATCCGCGTCGCGCGAGTCGCGCGCCCCCTTCTCCCGCAACCAGAAGCTACTGTTCTGGATCGCGGGGGCAGTGATCGCCCTTCTCGTGCTCGCGCTCCTCTTCGTGATCGGCACGAAGATCGCGCCGGCTCCAGAGCCGGTCGCCGCCACGAGAAGCGCGGCGCCGAAGGCTTCGCCGTCGACATCTCCCGGCGCGATCGCGGCGACGGGCGGCGCGGCGGCAGTGGGAGTGCACCTATGGAGCGACTTGCGCGGAGGCGAGTGCGTCGACCCCTACTCCACCCCCTTCGATCTGCGCTTCACCGTCGTGGACTGCGCGGCTCCGCATCCGGCCCAGATGGTGTTCCGCGGTACCTTCCCCGGGGAAGCGACGGTGGCCTACCCCGGGCTCGATTCGCTGCAGTCGCAGATCAACCTGCTCTGCACGGCTCCGGGTGTGATCGACCTCGCGACAGCGGGGGCGTACAGCGACATCCAGTTCCAGGCCTCGTATGCGGCGACCGCGGCGGAGTGGACGAAGGGGCAGCACGACTACTTCTGCTTCGTCAACCGTTCCGGCGGAGAGCCCATCACCGGCAGCGTCGCGGGCACCCCCGCCAAGTAGCAGCCCGAGCCGCGAGTCAGATCTCGTCGGACTCGATGGGGCCCGGCTCGAGCAGGTCCGCCACGCTGTTGAGGATCTCGTCGGGCCTGAACGGGTACTTGTCGATCTCGTTCTGATCGCTGATGCCGGTGAGCACGAGGATGGTGTGCAGCCCGGCCTCGATGCCGGCGACGATATCGGTGTCCATGCGGTCGCCGATCATGCCCGTGTTCTCGGAATGCGCGCCGATCTTGTTCATCGCCGAGCGGAACATCATCGGGTTCGGCTTGCCGACCACGTACGGCTCCTTGCCGGTGGCCTTGGTGATGAGAGCGGCGACGGCTCCGGTGGCAGGCAAGGGTCCGTCGGCGCTCGGGCCCGTGGCATCCGGATTCGTCACGATGAAGCGGGACCCGGCCACGATGAGACGGATGGCTTTGGTGATCGCCTCGAAGGAGTAGTTGCGGGTCTCGCCGATCACCACGTAGTCGGGTGAGGTCTCGGTCATGATGAAGCCGGCCTCGTGCAGCGCCGTGGTGATTCCCGCTTCGCCGATGACGAAGGCCGAACCGCCGGGCGCCTGCGACGCGAGGAAATCAGCGGTGGCGAGGGCGGAGGTCCAGATTCGGTCCTCGGGAACGTCGAGGCCGGATGCCTTCAGCCGGGCACTCAGGTCCCGCGGGGTGAAGATGGAGTTGTTGGTGAGAACGAGATAGGGCTTGCCCTGGTCGCGCCACTGCTCGAGCAGAGCGGATGCTCCGGGTACGGGATGATTCTCATGGACGAGCACACCATCCATGTCAGTGAGCCAGCACTCGATGTCGCCTCGGTCTGTCATGCGCCCATAGTACCCAGCACAGATAACCTTCACGTGGCGCGGCTGTCTGCCGCTCGAGCGGCCGACAGGAGTTGATGATGACCGGAGTACTCGTCGGTTTCGCCATCATCGGGTTCATCATCGCGGTCGGCTACCTGGTCGGCCGATTGGGGATCCTCGGCCCGAACGCCGGTTTTGTGCTCAACCGGATCGTGTTCTTCGTACTCTCGCCCTGCCTGCTCTTCACGGTGCTTGAGTCGGCGAAGGTCTCGGTCTTGTTCTCCTCCCTGCTGGTGGTGTCGCTCGTCGCGGCACTCTTTGCTTTTGCCGCGTACACGGCGATAGCGCGCTTCGTCTGGCATCGCGACGTGCCGGAGATGGTCGTCGGGGCGCTGGGTGCCGGGTACGTGAACGCCAACAACATCGGCATCCCGGTGGCCGTGTACGTGCTGGGCAGCGCCGCCTATTCCGCCCCGGTCGTGCTGCTTCAACTTCTCATCTTCGCGCCCGTCGCGCTGACGATCCTCGATGTGACCACCACCGGGCGGGTGTCGGTCTGGCGGGTGCTGCTGAAGCCGATCAGCAATCCGCTCATCATCGGATCCGTGCTCGGGGTGGTGCTGGCGGTCACGGGATGGCATCCGCCGGACGCGGTGCTCAAGCCTTTCGAGTTACTCGGCGGCGCTGCGGTGCCGGTCGTGCTTCTCGCGTTCGGGATGTCGCTGCACGGGCAGAAGTTGCTTCAGGCGGGCAGCGGGCGGCGGGACGTGCTGGTGGCATCCGCGATCAAGCTGGTCGGGATGCCCGTGGCGGCCTGGATACTCGGGCGTTTCGTGTTCGGCGTGCACGGGCATCCGCTGTTCGTGGTGGTGGCGCTCGCCGCGCTTCCCGCCGCCCAGAACGTGTTCAACTACGCCTCGCGGTACAGCCGGGGGGAGATCATCGCCCGCGACACGGTGCTCATCACGACGATCGGATCGATCCCGGTGCTGGTGGTGGTGGCGGCTCTGCTGGGGTGACGGGCAACAATCTCCCGGTGGGGCCCGCCATCCGCAGCCGCGGGTCTACAGACCCTGCTGGCGCAACAGCCCGGGAATCTGCTCGCGAAAGGGGAAGAAGCCCCGCGCCGCATGCGGCCAGGCGAGGGTATCCCAGCGTCGCCGGACCGACGTGAGCGCCACGGCCTCTGACGCGAGCGCGGCCTTCAGCATCAGCATCCGTTCCTGCACCGGGCCCACCGGAGCGTACGGCACGACAACGGCATCGAGGCCTTCGGATGCCGCCCACTCGAGCACCGTCGACGAGAAGGCGTCCTGCAGAACCCGACCGGGTTGTCCGAAGAGACTGGACGCCCGCCTGACCCCGTCCTCGAGCGCGGACGCCGTGAATCGACGAACAGCATGCGATGCGCCCAGTGGCGATCGAGCATCCGGATCCGCGTATCCGGCGACCGCTACGAGCCGTTGTGGGGCGAGTCCCGGGTGCTCGTCGAGGAGGCTCACCGCGTCAAGATCCTCCTCATGCAGGAGCAGCCCGACGCGCCCTTCGACCGCAGCGGACTCCACCGGCGCGATGCCCTGTGGAGACGGAAGCGGATCCTCCACGAGCGCCCGGGCAGATGTCGCAAGCCCCAGGGGCGAGAACCGCCCGTCGGTGTAGCGAGCGATGTTCGACGCCGTCGCGAGATAGGTCTTGCCCGCGGTCTGGAGCCCGGCGACCCAGCGCCAGGAGAGCGTGTTCGACGCGGCATCCCCGTCGAGAAGGTGTCGATAGAAGAAGTCCGCGCCGAGCTGCCAGGGCAGGCCAAGGGTGAAGATCCAGATGCTCGCGAACCACATGCGGGTGTGGTTGTGCAGGTACCCGGTGTCGATGAGTTCGTGCACCCAGGCATCCATCGCGTCGATGCCGGTGCGCCCGGCGATGGCCGCTTCGTAGTCGGCGGACGGGTAGTCGCCGGAGAGCTCGAGTTCTGCCAGGTCACGGCGATACCACCGCCACACCTCGGGACGTTGTTCGAGCCATCCCTTCCAGTAGCTGCGCCAGAAGACCTCCTGCACGAATTTCTCGCACGAGCCGAGCGGATGCCGCTGGAGCACGGCCGCCACCACCTCGCGCTCGGTCACGAGCCTGTGGCGGAGGTAGGGGGAGAGACCAGAAACGTTGGTGCGGGAGGGCCCGCTGTCGTGGTTACGGTCGCGCGCATAATCGTGCCCGGCACGGGGGACGAAATCGGCGAGGACTTCAAGTCCCGCGGCTCGGGTGGGAGTAAACATCGCCCCCATCATCCATCGTCTGTCAGGAGAGTTGCTGTGGACTGCAGCGCGAGAAAGGACCCCGGCCGTTGGCCGAAGTCCTTTCGTCAGCTTGTCAGCAGCAGCCCTCTCCGCACGGCTCCCGAGGGCACGTTGTCGGGGGAGAGCGACAGCGCGACCTCGTCGAGCGCGATCGCGCCACTCGACTCCACGCCGGTCGCGCGCAACAACTCGAGCACCTCGCTCACAGCCTCGCGGGCAATATCGCCGATCACCACATCCCCCGCCGGGCTTCGTGCCGCCCTGCCCTGCGCCTCGATCCGCGGGCTCGGGGAACCGGGCGCGAACGAGCCGGGTGAGCACCCGGCACGCACGAGCCGGTGGACCGCGGGGGTGCAGACAACCGAGTGCGGAGAACCGGGTGCGGCACCATCGACCGCGCATGCACCAACGAGTGGCACGCCGAGTCGCATTGCCCCGACCAACACCTCCCCAACAACAATCGCGGCGAAGGATCCCGGCTACCCTGACGGAGTGACGTCCCCAGAGCCCAACCCCAGCGTCGAGCTCACTACAAACGGCGTCGGTCCCTGGATGGGCGAGCTTCCGGATGACTCCCGCTACGATCCCGAGCTGCTCGAGAAGGGCGACTCACGCAACGTCGTCGATCGCTACCGCTATTGGACGATGGAGGCGATCGTCGCGGATCTCGACGAGTCGCGGCATCCGTTCCATGTGGCGATCGAGAACTGGCAGCACGACATGAACATCGGCTCGATCGTGCGCAGCGCGAACGCGTTCGGGGCCGACACCGTGCACATCATCGGCCGCAAACGTTGGAACAAGCGCGGCGCCATGGTGACCGACCGCTACCAGCACGTGCTCTACCACCCGGATGTCGCGGGCTTCGCCGGCTGGGCCGCGGACGCCGCACTCCCGATCATCGCCATCGACAACGTGCCCGGCTCGGTAATCATCGAGACCTTCTCCTTCGCGCCGGCCTGCATCCTGCTGTTCGGGCAGGAGGGTCCGGGCCTCAGCGCTGAAGCGATCGCCGCCGCGTCGCACATCGTGGAGATCAGCCAGTTCGGATCCACCCGCAGCCTCAACGCCTCCGCTGCGGCCGCCGTGGCTATGCACGCCTGGATCACGCAGCACGCCAAATTCTGAGCCTGTCCGGCCTCAGGCTGCCCGGCCCGGGTGGCAATTCCGCCCGTGTCGGCTCACGCCCCGATCGGTGACTGTCGAAGCTCCCGCAGGATGCGGAACCGCCCCTGACGCATCGCGCCGAGCACAGAGACCACGAGCGAGCCGACCAGCCAGAGCACGAGCGGCAGGATGGATGACCAGACGCTCGAGCTCAGCCCGCCGTACATGAGTTGGCGGATGCCATCCACCGCATGACTCATCGGCAGCGCCTGGTGCAGCGCGGCGAGCGGACCGGGAAGGGTCTGCCACGGGAAGGTTCCGCCGGCGGTCACCAGTTGCACCACCATGAAGACCAACGCGAGAAACTGCCCGACGCTTCCGAGCAGCACGTTGAGGGCGAGCACGATCGCGGCGAAGGTCATCGCGACGAAGGCCATGAAGGCGATGAGGCCCACCGGGTCCGCCACGGGCAGGTGCAGGGCGAGGGTCACCAACGCGAAGAGCGCGACCATCTGCACGACCCCGAGCATGGCGGGCGTGAGCCAGCCGGCAAGAGTGGTGCGGATCGGGCGGCGCACCGCCGTCAGGGCCCGGCGCGAGAGCGGTCGCACCAGCAGGAAGAGCGCGTAGATGCCGATCCACGACGCCAGGGCGAGGAAGAAGGGTGCGAGACCGGCTCCGTAGTTGGCCGCCTGCGTGATCGCGCTCTGTTTCACTGCGAGCGGGTTGGCGATGAGATCCGCTGTCGCCTGGCGACCGGCGGCCGTGGTGACGGGAACCTGGGTGACGGCGTCGGAGAGCGAGCTCTCGAGCGTCGCCGATCCGCTCGCCAGCTCGGCCGTGCCACTGCCGAGAGCGGATGCCCCGCTCGCCAGCTCGGCGGCTCCGCTCGAGAGACTCGCGGCCCCGGTCGCGGCCGAATGCACCGCGGAAGAGAGGGCCGGGGCTGAGGCCTTCAGGGTCGCGGCACCAGCCGAGACCTGCGCCGCACCGGCGGCGAGAGTGCCGAGACTCGTGGAGAGTGACGAGGTTCCCGCGCCGATCTGGGCGGTCGCGCCGGAGACCGCGGCAAGCTGGGCGTCCACCGTCGCGGCGACGGTCGGGTCAACTCCCGCGTCGGCGAGCTCGACGGCCACCTGGGATCGGGTTCCGGCGGCGAGGGTAGCCACCTGGGACGCCTTGCCGGCGAGCGTCGTGCTGCCGGAGGATGCCGCCGCCGCCCCTGACGACACGCTCGACGCGCCGCTGCTGAGCTGTGTGGCCGAGGACGGCAGGCTCGAGGCCTTCGCGTCGAGCCGGGCGATTCCGCTCGAGAGGGACGCCGCTCCGCCGGCGAGGGTCGAGCTGCCGGAGCTGAGAGACGCCGCCCCGGTCGCGGCCGAGGCCGCGCCATCCGCCAGCGTTTTCGCTCCCTCGTCGGCTTTCACCAGCCCGTCACGGAGGTCGCCCACCGCGGCGAGCAGGGTGAGGGAAGCCTCTGCGCCGACCTCCTTGGCGATCTCCACCCGCACGGCCTCGGCGGCCTGCTTGGCGATGGTCGTGGAGAGGTAGCTGTTCGTGTCATCGGTGGTGACCTTCAATTCGGCGGACCGTGGGCTGTCACCGGATCCGGAGGAGAGCCGGGCGGAGAAGTCCGACGGGAAGGTGATGCCGAAGTCATAGGTGCCGTTCTTCACGCCCGCAGCCGCCTGCGCGGCGGTCGCCTCGACCCAGCCGAACCTCTCGTCTTTCAGCAGGGACTTCGCGGCCTTCTCGCCGTAGTTGGTCGCCGTGCCGTCGACAGTGGTTCCGATATCCTGCACGACGAGCGCGGCGGGCACCTTGTCGAGGCTCGAATACGGGTCCTGGTTGCCCCAGAGGTAGAGGCCGCCGTAGACGAGCGGCACCGTCATGAGGGCGATCAGGGATGCGATTCCGATGCGGCTCGAGGTGAGGCGCGCGAATTCGGCGCGGATGAGAGGGGAGATCTTCACGACAGGTCGCTTTCCGGGGAATCCGTGGGGGAGGGCAGGAAGGGCTCTGCTTCCGCTTCTTCTGTTTCTTGTTCGGGTGGGGCTTCCGGCGCTGCGCCGTCCCGTGCCCCGAGGCCGATGAGGATCTCGGCCGTGGCGTAGTCGGTGACGATGGTCACGGTCACGCCACGCTCGGCAAGGGCCACCAGGTGCCCGAACCACTCGGCGGGTGCGCCGCCGTGACGCTCCGGTGAGGTGACGATGATGCCGTCGACTCCCGCACGCAGCACGGCCAGTTCGCTGAAAAGGCGGATGCGGTCGGCCGGGGGCAGCGCGCGCACCGGGAGAGAGGCGAAGTCGGCCATCCCGTGGTCGGTGAGAAAGCTGCGCACTGCCCGCCCGGAGGTGCGCAAACCGGCGAAGGAGAAATCCTCGGCGACGATGGTCGTGAGGGCGATGCCGGCGCTCGGCTCGGCGACGATCGGAGTGTCGACGAGGGCCGTCCGGCGACGAAGCTGGTCGGCATCCTCCTTTCCGTCGACGAGCACTCGCCCGGAGTCGCACCGCACCCGGCCGGCAAGGAGCATCGACACCAGCATCGGGCGTTCATCGGTCTGGACGGCAATGACGATGGGAACCGGTCCGTCGACGATCACGTCGAGAGCGGGCACCGAAGCACCGAGACCGCGCCCGATGGCGGCCTGTTGGAGTTCTACGCGCATCACTCTGGCACCGTCTCTGTTTCTCGATCGGATTCGGTTTCTAGTTCGGTGGCTGCGGGCCAGGCGAGCTCCGGCCGCCCGTCGATGAAGGTGCCGGCTTCGCGCCAGCCGAGGCCGACGACGGCAAGGGTCATCAGCATGGCGAGGCGGTCGCCCTCCTGCGCGCCGAGCGGATGCTCCGTCGAGTCTTCGAGCACGACGAGCGCGGTGTCTTCCACCAGCCGGGCGAGGCGCTCGACCGCAAGGTCTGTTCGCATCGAGTCATCCGCCTGCCCCTCGGCGATCGCGGCGCGCACGTTCGCCCGGATCGCCCCCAGCGTCGCGGCGGTGTGGGCCGCGAGTGGGCCACGAACGGCGACCAGCGCCATCGCGCGAACGCTCTCCACCTCGCGCCAGAGGTTCGAGGCGATCAGGGCGAGGCGCACGAGGGGATCGGGATGGGTCACCGACTCCAGCGCGGTGGCCACCCGGCGCGCGCCGGTAGTCACGAGCTCCAGCAGCAGCTCCTCGCGATTGGCGAAATGCCCGTAGACCGACCGTCGGCTGAGACCCGCCTGCGCGGCCACTGCCTCGAGCGAGGCGGAGGGATCGTGGTTGAAGACGACACGTGCCGCGGCGAGGAGGGACTCGCGATTCTCGGCGGCATCGCGGCGCGGTGCGCGCAGCGGAGAAGGGGTGGACATGGCTCCAGTGTAATAACTTGCACAACAGTGTGCAAGTTATTTGACGACACCCGCATTGGGGAGTGTCGCCGCGCGGCGCCGTCAATAGGCTCGTAGGTGGTTGGGGGCTATCTGGCCGACGGTGACGTCGGCCGACTCTCTGCCGCGCTCTGCCTGCAGCACACCCGAATTGTCCGTTTCCCCGCCCAGGGAGGTGGATTCTGCTCGACGCCTCACCCGCGTCGGGGAATACCCGAAAGGCATAGTCAAGTGACTATCGCGACCCGAAGTTCAGCGCTCCTCACCCGCTTTCTTGCGGCGACCCTTGCGCTCAGCATCGCCGTCTTCGGCATAACGGTCGTCTCCGAGGTCGTCGCCACGCCGCAGGCTGCGGTCGCCGACGGCGCCGGACTCAAGTTCGACTGCGTCGTTCCCACCTTCTTCGCCCAGTACGGCCCCAGCTCCGGCACGAGCACCCAGCTCTACAAGGGCACCTACAACTCCGATGGCAGCTCCACCTTCACCGCCTTCGGCCCGAACCAGGCCACCACCACCACCAACTACAACGCCCTCGCCTTCAACCCTGCGGACAACTTCCTCTACGGCACCCTGATCAACGGCTCGATCGTGCGGATCGACAGCACCGGCAACATCGTCGCCACCTTCGCCGCCAACCCGGCGCTCGGCACCGCGCCGAACGCGCTGTGGGACAGCGGCACCTTCGACAACGCGGGCAACTACTACGTGGCCAACGGCAACGCGGGCACAACCACCATCTACAAGATCGCGAACCTCGCTACTGGCGCCAACCTCACCCGCACGACGATCACGATCCCGAACATCCGCTTCGCAGACCTCGCGGTCAAGGACGGCTACCTCTGGGCTCACGACTACAACACCAACAGCAACTTCTACCGCATCGACTTCTCTGGAAACGTCACGACGATCACGTCGACGATCATCCCCGTGAACGGGTACGGATCGGTGTTCGCGATGAACAACGGCAACCTCGCCTTCATCTCGACGGCCGCGACGATGTACCAGGTCGCGGTGACCAACTCCACCTCCGCGGCACCGACTCTTGCCCTCGTCGGAACGGCGATCACCACCCCGGCGAACGCGCGGAGTGACGCGACGAACTGCCTGAGCCTTCCCGCCAACCTCTCGATCACGAAGACCGGGCCGGCCGCCGTGCTCGTCGCGACGCAGGTCACCTGGACCATCACCGTCAACAACGCCGGCCCCGGGCTCAGCTCCGGCTTCGTCGTGCAGGACGCCCTGCCGAGCGGCATCTCCGCGGTGACGGCTACCTCCACGAACGCGAACTGCACCATCGCGGGATCGAACCTCGACTGTACGAGCGGGGCGCTCGCCGTAGGAGCGAGCGTCGTCATCACCGTGAAGGCCACGGCTCCCAACGGATTCGCCACCCTCAAGAACACCGCGAAGGTCACCGGCAACGAAGCCGACACCGACCTCTCGAACAACACCGCGAGCGTCACGACCACCGTCGCTCCGACCGCTATCAAAGCCGTCAACGACACCGCCTCCACCACCTACCCGGCCGCGGTCACCACCACCGCGACACCGGTGAACATCGGCGTGCTCACGAACGACACCGGCACGGGGCTCAGCGTGACCGCGGTGTCCACCCCGGCCAACGGCATCGCGGTCATCACCGGCAGCGGTGTCGGTAACACGGTGACCTACTCCCCGGCGGCCAACTTCTCCGGCACCGACAGCTTCACCTACACCGTGACGGACCAGTACGGCCAGGTCGCCACGGCAACGGTCACCGTCACCGTGCCCCCGAAGGCGTACAACGACACGATCGCGACATCCACCAACACCCCCGCGACCATCAACGTGCTCGCCAACGACCCGGGGGCGAGCGAGACCGCCGCGGTCGCCACGAACCCGACCCACGGCACGCTCAGCTTCGCGCCCAACGGCACGGTCACCTACACGCCGGCGAGCGGATACTCCGGCACCGACTCCTTCACCTACACGCAGACGGCCACCGGCGGCACCTCAACCGCGACCGTAAACATCACCGTCACCCCGCTCGCCGTTAACGACTCGTACACGGCCACGGTCAATACCCCCGTGCCGGTGAGCGTGCTGGCCAACGACAAGGGCACGAGCATCACGGCGACGAAGCTCACCGATCCGGCCCACGGCACGGTAACGATCGCCAGCAATGGCACGGGCACCTATGTGCCGAACGCGGAATTCACCGGCACCGACACCTTCACCTACACGCTGAGCGGCACCGGCGGATCGGCCACCGCCACGGTCAGCATCCTCGTCACGCCGACGGCAGCGAATGACTCGGCAACCACCACATCAACGGTGGCCGTCTCCGGAAACGTGCTCAGCAACGACCACGGAACGAACCGTTCGGTGGCGGTGACCACCGCTCCCGCCCACGGCTCCGTCGTGCTGGACCCCACGACCGGGGCCTACACCTACACGCCCACCGGCACCTTCTCCGGCGCGGATGTCTTCACCTACACGCTCACCGCCGATGGCGGCACCGCCACGGCCACCGTGTCGATCGCGGTCAAGCCCACCGCGGTCAACGACACCATCACCACCGGAGTGAACACCGCTGTCTCTGGCAACGTCACCTCCAATGACAACGGCTCGAACAAGACCGTCGCGCTCGGCACCACCGTGACCAACGGCACGCTCACCCTCTCCGCCACCGGTGCGTACACCTACACGCCGAACGCGAACTTCACCGGCACCGACTCCTTCACCTACACGCTCACGGCCGACGGGGGCACCTCCACCGCGACCGCGACCATCACGGTCACGCCGCTCGCCGTCAACGACACCTACACGACGGCCGCCGGCGCCCCGGCCGCGCTCTCCGTGCTCGCGAATGACAAGGGCACCAACAAGTCCGCCGCGAAGCTCACCAACCCGAGCAACGGCACCGTCGTACTCGCGGCGGATGGCACGGGCACCTACACCCCGAACGCCGGCTTCTCCGGCACCGACTCCTTCACGTACACGCTCACCGGCGACGGCGGAACCGCGGTCGCCACTGTCACGATCACGGTCACCCCGGTGGCCGTCGCCGACACGCTCGCGACCCCGGTGAACACCGCGGCCGCCGGCAACCTGCTCACGAACGACCTGGGCACCGGCAAGTCCGTGGCCGTGACATCCGGTCCGAGCCATGGAACCCTCACGCTCACCGCCTCCACCGGCGCGTACACCTACACCCCGACGGCCGGCTACTCCGGTCCCGATTCGGTGAGCTACACCCTCACCGCGGCGGGCGGCAGCTCCTCGAGCATCCTCACCATCTCGGTCACGCCGAAGGCGGTCGACGACAGCGGCACGACCAACGCGAACACCGCGATCACCATCCCCGGCGCCACCCTCGTCGCGAATGACGGCGGATCCGGCCTCACGGTCACCTCGGTGAGCGCGGCGGTCAACGGCACCATCGCCTTCAACGGGGGAAACCCGAGCTTCACGCCGGCCACCGGGTTCTCGGGCACCGGCAGCTACCAGTACAACGCCACGGACTCGGCGGGCAAGACCTCGTCGGCCATCGTCACCATCACGGTGCTGCCGGTCGCTTCGGCCGATACCGCGACCACCACCGCGAACACCGCGGTCACGTCGTCGAACCTCACCGCCAACGACGCCGGCACCGGCCTCACCGTGACCGCCGTCTCCGCGCCGGTGAACGGCACCGTCGTCCTGGGCGGCGGCAACCCCGTCTTCACCCCCTCCGCGGGCTTCTCGGGTCAGGCCTCCTACAGCTACACCGCAACGGACGGCAGCGGCAAGACCACCTCCGCCACTGTGACGGTGACCGTGCTGCCGGTCGCGGCCGCCGACACCGCGACCACGAACGCGAACACCGCGATCACCCTCTCGACCCTCCGCGCGAACGACGCCGGAACCGGCCTCACTGTGACCGCGGTCTCTTCCCCGGTGAACGGCACAGTCGTGGTGAACGGCGGTTCGCCGACCTTCACTCCCGCGAACAACTTCTCCGGCACCGCATCCTTCGCCTACACGGTGATCGACGGGGCCGGAAAGAACTCCACCGCGACGGTGACCGTCACCGTGCTGCCCGTCGCGGCGAACGACTCGGTGACGACCAACGCGAACACCGCGGTCACGGTGGCGACCCTCACCGGCAATGACGCGGGCTCGGGTCTGACGGTGACCGGGGTCTCCAGCCCGGTCAACGGCACCGTCGCCCTGAACGGCGGCTCGCCGATCTTCACCCCCGCGAACAACTTCTCCGGCACCGCTTCGTACGGCTACATCGCGACGGATGCCTCGGGCAAGACCACCCCGGCCTCTGTCACGGTCACGGTGCTTCCGACCACCGTCGCCGACGTTGTCACCACGAACGCCAATACCCCGGTGACCAGCTCCTCGCTCGCCGCCAACGATGCGGGAACGGGTCTCGTGGTCACCGCGGTCTCCTCCCCGGTCAACGGCACCATCGCGCTGAACTCCGGCGCGCCGATCTTCACGCCGACGGCAGGCTTCTCCGGGACGGCCTCCTATGGCTACACGGTCACTGATGCGGCGGGCAGGACCGCCTCCTCCTCGGTCACCGTCACGGTGGTGCCGGTGGCGGTTGCGGATGCTCGCAGCACGAACGCGAACACCCCGCTCACGATCGCGAACCTGGCGGCGAACGATGCGGGCTCGTCCCTCACGGTCACGGCGGTTTCCGCTCCGGCGAACGGCACTGTCGCCCTCAACGGCAGTTCGCCGGTCTTCACCCCGACCGCGAATTTCTCCGGCACCGGATCGTTCAGTTACACGGCCACCGATTCTTCGAACCGCACGACCACGGCGACCGTCACGGTCACGGTCCTCCCGATCGCGGCCGCGGATGCGGGCTCGACGAACGCGAACACCCCGGTGACGTTCTCGGCTCTGACCGGTAACGATGCGGGCACGGCGTTGACGGTCACCACGGTCGGCGGTGCGGTGAATGGCACCGTCGCTCTGAACGGGGGAGCTCCGGTCTTCACTCCGGCGAACAACTTCTCCGGCACCGCATCCTTCTCCTACACGGCGACCGATGGCAGCGGCAAGACGAGTTCCGCGATGGTGACGGTGACGGTTCTTCCGGTCGCGGCCGCTGATGCTGCTGCGACCGGTGTGAACGTCCCGGTCACGAGCCTCGGCATGACCCTGGTGGGTAACGATGCCGGCACCGGTTTGACGGTGACCGGGGTCGGTTCCGCGGTCAACGGCTCTGTCACCTTCAACGGTGGCAACCCGATCTTCACTCCGGCGCTTGGTTTCTCGGGCACCGCCTCTTACGGCTATACCGCGACCGACAGTGCCGCTCGGGCGACCAGCGCGACGGTGACCGTGACGGTCACCCCGGGGGCGGTCAACGACACTGCGAGCACTGTCGTCGATGTGACCGTCACGATCCCGGCGGCGACGTTGCTGGCGAATGACTCCGGATCGGGTCTCACCCTCACTGCGGTCTCCTCTCCGCTGAACGGCACCGTGTCCCTCAACGTGAGCGGAAACCCGGTGTTCGTGCCGAGTGCGAACTTCTCCGGAGCGGCGTCCTTCGTCTACACGGCGACTGATTCGTCCAACCGCACCAGCACGGCGACGGTCGCTGTGATTGTGGTGCCGAGGGCTGTTGCCGACGTCGCGACCACGAACGCGAACACTCCGCTCACCATCGCGGCATCCGCTCTTTTGGCCAATGACCGTGGCACCGGGCTTGGCATCACCGCTGTCTCCAACGCCACCCACGGCACGATCGCCCTGGTCTCCGGCGCCCCGGTCTTCTCCCCGGCGAACAACTTCTCCGGCACCGCAACCTTCGATTACACGGTCACGGATGCCGCGGGCGCAAGCTCCACCACCACGGTCACCGTGACCGTGCTGCCGACCGCTGTCTCGGACGCCCGCACCACGAACGCGAACACTCCGGTGACCTCCTCCGACCTCACCGGCAACGACCTCGGCACCGGAATGGCCGTCACCGCGGTCTCCTCCCCGGTGAATGGCGCTGTCGTGTTGAACGGCGGCAGCCCGATCTTCACCCCGGCGACGGGTTTCTCCGGCACCGCCTCCTACTCCTACACGGCCACTGACAGCAGCGGCAAGACCACCTCCGCGACCGTCACCGTCACCGTCCTCCCGGTCGCGAGCGCGGATGCCGCCACCACCACAGCGAACACTCCGGTCACCTCCTCGACCCTCACCGCCAACGATGCCGGCACCGGCCTGACCGTCACCGCGGTCGCCTCCCCGGTGAATGGCACGGTCGTCCTGAACGGCGGCAGCCCGATCTTCACCCCGACGACCGGTTTCTCCGGCACCGCCAGCTACTCCTACACGGCCACCGATGCGAGCGGCAAGACCACCTCCGCCACCGTCACCATCACCGTCCTCCCGGTCGCGGCCGCGGATGCCGCCACCACGACGGCGAACACTGCGGTGACGCTCTCGACCCTCACCGGCAACGATGCCGGCACCGCCCTGACCGTCACCACGGTCGGCGCGGCCACCAACGGCACGGTCGTCCTGAACGGCGGCAGCCCGATCTTTACCCCGGCGACCGGCTTCTCCGGCACGGCCAGCTACGGCTACACCGCCACCGACAGCAGCGGCAAGACCAGCTCCGCCACGGTCACGGTCACCGTCCTCCCGGTCGCGGTCGCCGATGCGAAGACCACCACCGCCAACACCTCGGTCACCCTCTCGACTCTCACCGGCAACGATGCCGGCACCGGCCTGACCGTCACCGCGGTCGGCTCGGCCACCAACGGCACCGTCGCACTCAACGGCGGCAGCCCGATCTTCACCCCCGCGACGGGTTTCTCCGGCACCGCGACCTTCGGTTACACGGCGAAGGATTCTTCCGGCCAGGCTGCCAACGCGACGGTCACGATCACCGTTCTTCCGACCGCGACCGGAGACACCGCCACCACCCCGGCCAACACCCCCATCACTATCCCCGGAGCGTCGCTCGTCGCCAATGATGCCGGCACCGGCCTGACCGTCACCGCCGTCGGCTCCGTGAGCAACGGCACCATCGCACTGAACTCCGGCAACCCGGTCTTCACCCCGACCCCCGGCTACTCCGGCACCGCCGCCTTCTCCTACACCACCACCGACGCCAGCGGGGCGATCGTCTCCGCCACCGTCACTGTCTCGGTGACCCCGACCGCCGCGCCGGATGCCAAGACCACGACCGCGAACACCGCCGTCACCATCCCCGCGGCATCCCTCACCACCAATGACGTCGGCACCACCCTCACCGTTACCGCGGTGGGCGTCCCGGTCAACGGCTCCGTGGTCCTGAACGCCGGCGGCAACCCCGTCTTCACCCCGGCGGCGGGCTTCTCGGGCGCCGCCTCGTTCGGGTACACGGTGACGGACGCGTCCGGCCAGGTCGCGACATCCACCGTCACGGTCACCGTGCTGCCGACCGCGGTCAACGACGCGGCGACCACCAATGCGAACACCGCGATCACCCTCTCCGGCCTCACCGGCAATGACGCGGGCAGCGGCCTCACGGTCACCGCGGTCGGCGCCGCCACCAACGGCACAGTCGTCCTGAACGCCGGCAGCCCGATCTTCACCCCGAGCCCCGGCTTCTCGGGCACCGGATCCTTCCCCTACACGGCGAAAGACGGCACCGGGGCGTCGACCACAGCCACGGTGACGATCACCGTCCTCCCGATCGCGGCCGGGGACGCCCGCTCCACGACCGCGAACACTGCGATCACGCTGTCGAACCTCGTCGCGAATGACGCGGGCACCGGCCTCACCGTCACCGCGGTCGGCACCGCAAGCAACGGCTCCGTCGCGCTGAACGCCGGCTCGCCCATCTTCACCCCGACGACCAACTTCTCTGGCCCGGCCAGCTTCGTCTACACGGCGACGGATGGATCCGGCAGGTCCACCTCCGCGACCGTCAGCATCACCGTGGTCCCGGTCGCCGCGGCCGATGCCGTCGCCACGAACGCGAACTCGCCGGTCTCGACCGCCGGTTCGGCTCTCGTCGCAAACGACGCCGGATCCGGCCTCACCGTCACCGCGGTCTCATCGCCGAACCACGGCACCGTCGTTCTCACCGCGGGCAAAGCCGTCTTCACCCCGGACACCAACTACTCCGGCCCCGCCGCCTACCTCTACACCGCCACCGACTCCTCCGGCGGCACCACCTCCGCGACCGTGACCGTCACCGTGCGCCCGATCGCGGCACCGGACACGTCCACCACGAACGCAAACACCCCGGTCACCGTCTCGACGGTCATCGCCAATGACGCCGGAACCTCGCTCTCCGTCACCGCGGTCTCGGCCCCGGTCAACGGCACCGTGGTGCTCACGAGCGGTAGCCCGGTCTTCACTCCGGCGAACAACTTCTCCGGCACCGCATCGTTCGGCTACACCGTGACGGATGCCGCGGGCCAGAGCGCCTCCTCCACCGTCACCGTCACCGTGCTTCCGGTCGCCGCCGCTGACACGGCCACCACGACCGCGAACACCCCGGTGACCTCGTCCGCTCTCGCCGCGAACGACGCGGGTACCGGCCTCACCGTCACCGCCGTTTCCGCGCCGGTGAACGGCACGGTCGCCCTGAACGGTGGCGCGCCGATCTTCACCCCGGCCGCCGGGTTCTCGGGTGTCGGCTCGTACTCCTACACGGCCACGGATGCCGCCAACCGCACTACCAGCGCCACTGTCACCGTCACGGTGCTGCCGGTCGCCGCCGCCGACTCCGCCAGCACCACGGCGAACACCGCGGTGACCGTGCCCGGCTCGACCCTGGTCGGCAACGACGCGGGCACCGGCCTCACCGTCACCGCCGTCTCGAGCGCCACCAACGGCACCGTGTCGTTGACCGGCGGCAACCCGACCTTCACCCCGACAGCCGGCTTCTCCGGCACCGCCTCCTTCGTGTACACGGCCACCGACGGCAACAACCGCACCAGCTCGGCCACCGTCACGGTCACGGTGCGTCCGGGCGCCGTCGCGGATTCCCGCACCACCAACGCGAACGTCGCCGTCACCATCCCCGACCTCACCGCCAACGACCTCGGTGCCGGCCTCTCCGTCACCGGCGTCTCGACCCCGGTGAACGGCACGGTCGTGCTGAACGGCGGCAGCCCGATCTTCACCCCGACGGCGAACTTCTCCGGCACGGCCAGCTACCTGTACACCGCGACGGATGGCTCCGGCCAGGCGTCCTCGGCCACCGTCACCATCACCGTGGTTCCGGTCGCTTCCGCCGATGCCCGCACCACGAACGCGAACGCCGCGATCACGAGCTCCGACCTCACCGCGAACGATGCGGGCACCGGTCTCACGGTCACGGCGGTCGGCACTCCGGTGAACGGCACCGTTGCCCTGAATAGTGGCAGCCCGGTCTTCACCCCGGCCAACAACTTCTCCGGCACGGCCAGCTACGGCTACACCGCCACCGACGGCAACGGCAAGACCAGCTCCGCCACGGTCACGATCACGGTCCTCCCGGTCGCGGTCTCGGATGGGAAGACGACGAACGCGAACACCCCCGTCACTTTCACCACCCTCACGGCGAACGATGCCGGCGCGTCGCTCACCGTGACCGCGGTCTCCGCCCCGGTCAACGGCACCGTCGCACTCAACGGTGGCAGCCCGATCTTCACCCCGACCGCCGGCTTCTCCGGTGCGGCATCCTTCGTGTACACCGCCAAGGACTCGTCCGGCCAGTCCACCAGCGCCACGGTCACCATCACCGTGCTGCCGACCGCTACCGGCGACTCCGGGACGACGAACGCAAACACCCCGGTCACTTTCACCACCCTCACGGCGAACGACGCCGGCTCGGCGCTCACCGTCACCGCGGTCAGCAGCCCGGTGAATGGCGCGGTCGCCCTGAACGCGGGTAGCCCGGTCTTCACCCCGGCGAACAACTTCTCCGGCACCGCATCCTTCGGCTACACCGCCACCGACACCGCCGGGAGGACCACCACCGCGACCGTCACCGTCACGGTGCTGCCGGTCACCGGCGCCGACTCCGCGACCACCGGCGTGAACGTGCCGGTCACCATCCTGGCGCTCACCCTGCTTGGCAACGATGCGGGCTCGAGCCTCGCTGTTACCGCCGTCTCCTCTGCGGTGAACGGCACCGTCGTGCTCAACGGCGGCAGCCCCCGGTTCACGCCGGCCCTCGGATTCTCCGGTATCGCGAGCTTCGTCTACACGGCCACCGACTCCGCCGGGGCCACCAGCTCCGCCACGGTCACGGTCACCGTCACCCCGGGTGCCGGCAACGACACCGCGACCACCACGGTCGACGTCACCACCACCCTCCTGGCCTCCGACCTGCTGGCCAATGACAGCGGATCCGGCCTGCACATCACCGCCGTCTCCGCCCCCGTGAACGGCACCGTCACCCTCAACGCCAGCGGCAACCCGGTCTTCGTGCCGACCCCCGACTTCTCGGGCGCCGCGAGCTTCCAGTACACGGCGGCCGACTCCGCCGGCACCCTCTCGACGGCGACCGTCGCCGTGACCGTGGTGCCGAAGGCCGTCGCCGACGTCGCGTCCACGAACGCGAACACGGCGGTGACCACCGCTGCATCCGTCCTGCTCGCCAACGACCGTGGAACCGGGCTCAGCATCACCGCGGTGGCCACCGGCACGAACGGCACCGTCGCGATCGTCTCCGGCAACCCGGTCTTCACCCCGACGGCGAACTTCTCGGGCCAGGCCACCTACCGCTACACGATCACCGATGGCAACGGTTCCTCCAGCAGCACGACGGTCACCGTCACCGTGCTCCCGGTTGCGGTCGCGGATGCCCGCACCACGAACGCGAACACCGCGCTCATGAGCTCCGACCTGGCCGCGAACGACGCCGGCACCGACCTCTCCGTCACCGGCGTCTCGACCCCGGTGAACGGCACCGTCGTGCTGAACGGCGGCAGCCCGATCTTCACCCCGACGGCGAACTTCTCCGGCACCGCCAGCTACCTGTACACCGCGACGGATGGCTCCGGCCAGGCGTCCTCCGCCACCGTCACCATCACCGTGCTTCCGGTGGCCGCCGCCGATGCCCGCACCATGAACGCGAATACCGCGATCACCAGCTCCGACCTCACCGCGAACGATGCGGGCACCGGCCTCACGGTCACCGCTGTCGGCACCCCGGCGAACGGCACCGTTGCCCTGAATAGTGGCAGCCCGGTCTTCACCCCGACCAGCAACTTCTCCGGCACGGCCAGCTACGGCTACACCGCCACCGACGGCAACGGCAAGACCAGCTCCGCCACGGTCACGATCACGGTCCTGCCGGTCGCGGTCGCTGATGCGAAGACGACGAACGCGAACACCGCCGTCACCGTCTCGACTCTCACCGCGAACGATGCCGGCACGGTCCTCACCGTCACCGCGGTCGGATCCGCGGTCAACGGCACCGTCGCACTCAACGGTGGCAGCCCGATCTTCACCCCGACGGCGAACTTCTCCGGCACCGCGAGCTTCGGCTACACGGCCACCGATGCCGCCGGTAAGACGGCCACCGCGACGGTCACGATCACCGTTCTGCCGGTCGCGTCCGGCGATGCCGGGACGACGAACGCAAACACCCCGGTGACTTTCTCTACCCTCACCGGCAATGATGCCGGCACCGGCCTCACCGTCACCGCCGTGGGCAGCCCGGTGAATGGCACGGTCGCCCTGAACGCGGGCAGCCCGGTCTTCACCCCGGCGAACAACTTCTCCGGCACCGCATCCTTCGGCTACACCGCCACCGACACCGCCGGGAAGACCACTACCGCCACCGCCCTGGTCACGGTGCTACCGACGGCGACGGCGGATGCGGCGGCGACCGGGGTGAACGTGCCGGTCACGATCCTCGGCATGACCCTGGTCGGTAACGATGCCGGCACCGGCCTCACGGTCACCGCGGTCGGTAGCCCGGTGAACGGAACTGTCGCCCTGAACGGCGGAAACCCGATCTTCACCCCGGTGCTTGGCTTCTCCGGCACCGCGAGCTTCGGCTACACCGCCACCGATGCTGTCGGGAAGACCGCCACAGCGACGGTCACGGTCACCGTCACCCCGGGTGCGGTCAACGACACCGCCAGCACCGTCGTCGACCTGACGCTCACCATCCCGGCCGCGACCCTGCTGGCGAACGACTCCGGCTCCGGCCTGACCCTCACCGGTGTCTCCACCCCGGAAAACGGCACGATCACCCTCGACGCCAGCGGCAACCCCGTCTTCATCCCCACCCCCAACTTCTCCGGAATCGCGAGTTTCCAGTACTCGGCCACCGATTCCGCGAGCCACACCACGACGGCGACGGTGACCATCACCGTCGTGCCGAGGGCGCTCCCGGACACGGCCACCACAACGGCGAACACGGCTCTCACCTCCGCGGCATCCGCCCTCCTCGGCAACGACCGCGGCACCGGTCTCACCGTGACCGCCGTGGCGAACGGTACGAACGGCACGGTCGCCCTGGTCTCCGGTAACCCGGTCTTCACCCCGGCCGCGAACTTCTCGGGCCAGGCTACCTACGGCTACACGATCACCGATGGCAACGGTTCTTCCAGCAGCACGACGGTCACGGTCACAGTGTTCCCGGTCGCCGCCGGCGACTCGGCCACGACGAACGCGAACACGGCGATCACCAACTCGACCCTCACCGCGAACGACGCCGGCACCGGCCTCACCGTCACCGCCGTCGGTTCGGCCACCAACGGCACCGTCGCCCTGAACGGCGGCAGCCCGATCTTCACCCCGGCGACGGGTTTCTCCGGCACCGCCTCCTACTCCTACACGGCCACTGACAGCAGTGGCAAGGCCACCTCCGCCACCGTCACCGTCACCGTGCTGCCGGTCGCGGCCGCGGATGCCGCCAGCACCACGGCGAACACTGCGGTCACCTCCTCGACCCTCACCGCCAACGATGCCGGCACCGGACTGACCGTCACTGCGGTCGGCTCGCCGGTGAATGGCGCTGTCGTCCTGAACGGGGGCAGCCCGATCTTCACCCCGGCGACCGGTTTCTCCGGCACCGGCTCCTACGTTTACACGGCCACCGATGCGAGCGGCAAGACCACCTCCGCCACCGTCACCATCACCGTTCTCCCGGTCGCGACCGCGGATGCCGCCACCACCACGGCGAACACTGCGGTGACGCTCTCGACCCTCACCGGGAATGATGCCGGCACCGCCCTGACCGTCACCGCGGTCGGCGCGGCCAGCAATGGCACGGTCGTCCTGAACGGGGGCAGCCCGATCTTCACCCCGACGACCGGCTTCTCCGGCACGGCCAGCTACGGCTACACCGCCACCGACAGCAGCGGCAAGACGAGCTCTGCCACGGTCACGGTCACCGTGCTTCCCGTCGCGGTCGCCGATGCGAAGACCACCACCGCCAACACCCCGGTCACCCTCTCGACTCTCACCGGCAACGATGCCGGGACCGGCCTGACCGTCACCGCGGTCGGCTCGGCCAGCAACGGCACCGTCGTCCTCAACGGCGGCAGCCCGATCTTCACCCCCGCGACGGGTTTCTCCGGCACCGCGACCTTCGGTTACACGGCGAAGGATTCTTCCGGCCAGGCTGTCAACGCGACAGTCACGATCACCGTGCTTCCGACCGCCACCCCCGATGCCGCCACCACCCCGGCCAACACCCCCGTCACCATCTCCGGAGCCTCCCTCGTCGGCAATGATGCCGGCACCGGCCTGACCGTCACCGCCGTCGGCTCCGTGAGCAACGGCACCATCGCACTGAACTCCGGCAACCCGGTCTTCACCCCGACCCCCGGCTACTCCGGCACCGCCGCCTTCTCCTACACCACCACCGACTCCGCGGGCGCGACCACAACGGCGACGGTCACCGTCATAGTCACCCCGGGCGCGGTCGATGACACCGCCAGCACGACCGTCGACATCACCGTCGTCGTGCCTGCGACCGACCTCCTCGCCAACGATTCCGGAACCGGGCTCACGGTGACCGCGGTCGGCGCCCCGGTCAACGGCACGGTGTCCCTCAACGCGAGCGGCAACGCCGTCTTCGTGCCGAACGCGAACTACTCCGGCGCGGCATCCTTCCAATACACCGCCACCGACTCCCTCGGTTCCACGACGCGTGCGACCGTCGCCGTGACGGTGCTGCCGAAGGCCACCGGAGACGTCGCGACCACCACCGCCAACACCGCGCTCACCGTCGCAGCATCCGCCCTCACCACCAACGACCGTGGTACCGGCCTCACAGTCACGGCGGTCAGCGGCGCCAGCCACGGCACCGTCTTCCTGACGGCCGGCAACCCGGTCTTCACCCCCACCTCCGGCTACTCCGGCCCTGCCTCCTTCGGCTACACGGTGACGGATGCCGCGGGTGCGACCTCCACCGCGACCGTCTCCGTCAGCGTGCTCCCGACCGCGACCGCAGATGCGACCGCGACTCTGACGAACACGTCGGTCACCACCCTCGGCACGGATCTCACCTCCAACGACCTCGGCACTGGATTGACCGTCGTCGCCGTCGCGAACGGCACACACGGCACCGTCGCCCTGAACTCCGGCAACCCGCGCTTCACGCCGACGGCCGGCTACTCCGGGCCCGCCAGCTACCAGTACACGGCCACGGATGCCTCCGGCAAGACCGCCAGCGCGACCGTCACGGTCACCGTGCGCCCGGTCGCCGTCGACGACTCGGCCACGACCGGCGCGAACACCGCCGTCGACATCGCCGCAACGGACCTGGTCGGCAACGACCTCGGGTCCGGCCTGCAGGTGACCGCGGTGTCTGCGCCGACGCATGGAACCGTCTCCTTCGCCTCGGGAACCGCCACCTTCGTTCCCGCGGCCGGATTCTCGGGCAGCGCGAGCTTCGCCTACACGGCCACAGACTCATCCGGCTCCACGGCGGTCGCCACGGTCACCGTCACGGTGCTTCCGGTCGCCGCGGCCGACACGGCCACCACGACGGCGAACACCCCCGTGACGAGCAGCGCACTGGTCGGTAACGACGCGGGCTCCGGCCTCACCGTCACCGCCGTCGGCTCCGCCACCAACGGCACCGTCGTGCTGAACGCGGGCAACCCGATCTTCACCCCGGCCGCGGGCTTCTCCGGCCAGGCGTCCTACGCTTACACGGCGACGGATGCCGCGGGCAAGACCACATCGGCGACCGTCACCGTCACCGTCCTCCCGGTCGCCGCGCCCGATGCGGTCAGCACGAACGCGAACATCCCGGTCACCCTGGCGACCCTCACGGCCAACGACGCCGGTTCGGTCCTCACGGTCACCGCCGTCGGCTCCGCCACCAACGGCACCGTCGTGCTGAACGCGGGCAGCCCGATCTTCACCCCGGCGAGCAACTTCTCCGGCGCTGCCGGCTTCTCCTACACGGCCATCGACGCCAGTGGCGCAACAGTCTCGAGCACTGTGGCGATCACGGTGCGTCCGACGGCCGCGGCCGACTCCGTCACCACGACCGCCAACACGGCAGTGACCGCATCCGGGGCATCCCTACTCGGCAACGACGCGGGTTCCGGCCTCACCGTCACCGCGGTCGGCAGCCCCTCCCACGGCACCGTCGCGCTGAACGCGGGCAACCCGGTCTTCACCCCGGCCGCCGGCTTCTCCGGCCCGGCGTCGTACCTCTACACGGTCACCGACGCCAGCGGCGCGACGACCACGGCCACGGTCACGGTCACCGTCACTCCGACCGCGACAGCGGATGCTGCCAGCACGACTGCGAACACCGCCGTGATCGTGGCAGGCAGCGCCATCACCGCCAACGATGCGGGCACCGGTCTCACCGTCACCGGCGTCGCGAACCCGACGAACGGAACAGTCGCCCTCGGCGGCGGCAGCCCCGTCTTCACTCCGGCCGCCGGCTTCTCCGGCACCGCGAGCTTCGACTACACCGTCACCGACGTCTCCGGTTCGACGACCGGATCCACCGTCACCGTCACGGTGCGCCCGACCGCAACCGCCGACTCCGCCAGCACCGCGGCGAACACCACGGTCACGATCCCCGGTGCCACCCTCGCGGGCAATGACTCCGGATCCGCCCTCACCGTCACCGCGGTCTCCGGAGCGACCCACGGCACCGTCGGCCTCAACGCCGGCAACGCCGTGTACACCCCGGCCAACAACTACTCGGGACCCGCCGCCTTCACGTACACCGTGACCGACGCCTCCGGCCGCACCGCCACCGCAACGGTATCGATCACCGTGACTCCGAGCTCGGTCGGCGACAGCGCGGCCACCGGCGTCGACGTACCGCTCGTGATCACGGGAACCACTCTCACCGCCAACGACGCGGGTACCGGCCTCACCGTCACCGCCGTCGGCGCAGCGGTCAACGGCTCCGTAGCTCTCAACGGCGGCAACCCGCGCTTCACCCCGGCGGCAGGCTTCTCCGGCGTAGCTTCCTTCCAGTACACGGCGACGGATGCCGCCGGCGCCACCACCACCTCGATGGTGACGGTAGTCGTCTCCCCGGGCGCCGTGGACGACAACGGCAGCACGACAGCCGCCACCCCGGTGACCTTCCCGGCCGCCGGCCTTCTCGCCAACGACTCCGGCGCCGGCCTCATGATCACCGCCGTGTCCAACCCGGTCAACGGCTCGGTCGCGCTGAACGGCGGAAACCCGCGCTTCACCCCGGCCGCCGGATTCTCCGGTGCGGCCTCCTTCGACTACACCGTCACCGATGGCGCGAACAGCGTGACCAGCGCGACCGTGCACGTCTCGGTGACGCCGACCGCCGCCGCTGACAGCGCCTCGACCACCGCGGGCGCTCCGGTCTCCCTCGACGCGGCGACGCTTCTCGCCAACGACACCGGTGCGGCGCTCCAGCTCACCAACGTGAGCAGCCCGAGCCACGGAACGGTCGCCCTGCTCGCCGGCCCCGCGGCCGCCGCGCAGTTCACCCCGGCCGCCGGTTTCTCTGGCACCGCGACCTTCGACTACACGGCCACGGATGCCGCGGGCCAGCAGGTCACTGCGACCGTCACCGTCACCGTGCTTCCGACCGCCACCCCGGACCAGGCCTCCACCCCCGCGGGGACCCCGGTCACCCTGACCGGCCTCACCGCCAACGACGCGGGAACCGTTCTCACGGTCACCGCGGTCTCGGCGGCGGTCGGTGGCACCGTCACGCTCAACGGCGGCAGCCCGCGCTTCACCCCGGCGGCAGGCTTCTCCGGCCCGGCCTCGTTCGTGTACACCGCCACCGACGGCAGCGGCAACACCGTGGCATCCACCGTCTCCGTCACGGTGCTTCCGGTCGCGACCCCAGACACCGTGACCACCCGAGGCGGCGCCCCGCTCACCGTCACCACCGCCAGCCTCATCGGTGACGACCTCGGCTCCGGCCTGTCGCTCACCGCGGTCGGCAACCCGGTCAACGGCACCGTCATCCTGGATGTCGCGGGCAACCCGGTGTTCACGCCGTCAGCCGGCTTCTCGGGCACCGCGAGCTTCTCCTACACGGTCACGGATGCCACCGGCAACAGCTCAACGGCCACCGTCACGGTCACCGTTTTGCCGCTCGCCGTCGCAGACTCCGCCACCACCAACGCCAACACGGCGATCACCATCACCGGTGCGACGCTGCGGGCCAACGACTCCGGCAGCTCGCTCGTCGTCACCTCGGTCGGATCCGCCTCGCACGGAGCTGTCACGCTCAACGCCGGCAACCCGGTCTTCACCCCGACCGCCGGATTCTCCGGTGTGGCCTCCTTCACGTACACGGCCACCGATTCTTCGGGCAACACCACCTCGACGACCGTCACCGTCACGGTGCTGCCGGTCGCCGCCGCGGACGCGGCCTCGACCCTGGCCGGTGCGCCGGTCACGGTGACCCGCGCTTCCCTGGTCGGCAATGACGCGGGCTCGTCCCTCACCGTGACGGCGGTGCAGAACGCCATGGGCGGTAGCGTCGTGCTCGGTGGCGGCAACCCGGTGTTCACGCCGGCGCCCGGTTTCTCGGGTACCGCCGCCTTCGACTACACGGTGACGGATGCCGCCGGCAACACCGCTTCCGCGACGGTCACGGTCACGGTGCGACCGATCGCCGCCGGTGACTCGCTCGCCGCGACGGCCGGCACCGCGGCGACCATCTCCGGCGCCGAGCTCACCGGCAACGACGTGGGAAGCACGCTCACCGTCACGGCGGTCACGTCAGCCACCCACGGCACCGTCGCGCTGCTGAACGGTGTCGTGACCTTCACCCCGGCCGCAGGGTTCTCGGGCAACGCGAGCTTCTCCTACACGGCGACGGATGCGTCCGGCCAGACGGTGACCGCCACGGTCGCGGTCACCGTGCGTCCGAGCGCCACGCCCGACACCCGCGCAACCTCCGCCGGCATCGAACTCGTGACCGTCGCATCCGCTCTCACCGCCAACGACCTCGGTTCGACGCTCGTGATCACCTCGGTCGGAAACCCGGTCGGCGGCACCGTGACCCTGGTCTCGGGCGTGGTGCACTTCGTGCCGACCGGCGGCTTCTCGGGCACGGGCAGCTATGACTACACGGTGCGGGATGCCGCGGGCAATACCGCCACCACCACGGTCACGATCACCGTCGGCCCCGTCGCCGTCGGTGACGTGGACGGCACAGTCACCGGCATCGCGGTGGTGGTTCCGGTTCTCGCCAACGACCTCGGGACCAACCTCACCGTCACCAACGCCTCCCCGTCGTCACACGGCACGGTCACAATCGTCGACGGTGGCATCAGCTACCTGCCGAACGACGGCTACTCGGGAGCCGACGTGTTCACCTACGTGATGACCGGCGACGGCGGCACCTCCACTGCCACGGTGCGCATCGCGGTCTCGCCGACCACCGCCGGTGACGTCGGGACCACCGTCGCCGACCAGCCGGTCGACATCGACGTGCTCGCCAACGACGTCGGTACCGGATTCGAGATTACCGACCCGGGCACGCCGGATCACGGCACGACGAGTGTCCTCGGCGGTCGCATCCGGTACGTGCCCCTCACGGGCTTCTCCGGCACCGACACCTTCAGCTACACCGCTCAGGACGGCGCCGGGGTGCTGCGCACCGCCCTGGTCACGGTATTCGTCTCGCCGATCTCGGTGCCGGACACCGCCACGGGATCCGCGAACGCGCCCCTCGTGATCGACCTGAACGGCAATGACATCGGATGGAGCCTTGCCGTGACCAGCATCGGGATTCCGAGCAACGGTCGCGCGAGCATCCAGCGCAACGGCACAGTCTCCTTCACGCCACCGGCCGGATGGTCCGGAATCGCGACCATGGAGTACACCACCACCGACTGGGCCGGCCTCACCACCGCCAACCTCGCCACCATCACCATCCGCCCGACCGCGGCCCCGGATGCGGCGAAGACCCCGGCCGGCAAGGCCGTGAGCTTCGCGCTGCTCGGCAACGACGTGGGAACCGGCCTCACGGTCACGGCCTTCGCGAAGCCCCCGCACGGCACGATGGCGATCACCGCCGACGGCACCGCCACCTTCACGCCCGATGCCGGCTGGTGGGGCCTCGAAACGCTGAGCTACACCACAACGGATGCCGCGGGCAGCACCGCTACCGCCGCGATCACGATCACGGTGACGCCGTCCGTCGGGCTCGCCTTCACCGGCTCGACCAAGACCCATTCCGCGAAGATCCCTCTCGCCTACACGGGCCTCGCGTACACCGGGGCGGACCCCTGGTCGATGGTCGCCACCGGCCTGCTGTTGCTCATGCTCGGTGTCATGATCGTGATCGTCGGGCGACGCAACCGCACGGATCCCTGAAATCGCACGGATTGGTAGACTTGGGGCTCATCCCCGTTTGACGTAAGGATCCGCCATGCCCGCGATTGTCTTGATCGGCGCCCAGTGGGGCGATGAGGGCAAGGGTAAGGCCACCGACCTCCTCGGCCCCCGTGTCGACTATGTCGTCAAATTCAACGGCGGCAACAACGCCGGCCACACCGTAGTCGTCGGTGACGAGAAGTACGCGTTGCACCTGCTTCCCTCCGGCATCCTGAGCCCCGGTGTCGTCCCGGTGATCGCCAACGGCGTCGTCGTCGACATCGAGGTGCTGTTCCACGAGCTCGAAGCGCTCACCGCGCGGGGGGTGGATGTCTCGCGCCTCCTCGTCTCGGCGAACGCTCACGTCATCACCCAGTACCACCGCACGCTCGACAAGGTCACCGAGCGCTTCCTCGGCAAGCGGATGATCGGGACTACCGGGCGCGGCATCGGACCGGCCTACGCCGACAAGATCAACCGGGTGGGCATCCGCATCCAGGACCTGTTCGACGAGAACATCCTGCGCCAGAAGGTGGAGGGTGCACTCGAGCAGAAGAACCACCTGCTGGTGAAGATCTATAACCGGCGCGCGATCGGCGCAGAGGAGGTCGTCGCCGACCTGCTCTCCTATGTCGACAGGCTGCGCCCCATGGTCGCCGACACGAGCCTCGTGCTCAACCAGGCCCTCGATGACGGAAAGACCGTGTTGTTCGAGGGCGGCCAGGCCACCATGCTCGACGTCGATCACGGCACCTACCCCTTCGTCACCTCGTCCAACGCCACGAGCGGCGGCGCTGCCACCGGATCCGGCGTCGCGCCGAACCGCCTGGAGCGGGTCATCGCCGTCGTGAAGGCCTACACGACGCGGGTGGGTTCCGGGCCGTTCCCCACCGAGCTGCATGACGAATCCGGCGAGTTTCTTCGCTCGAAGGGCTTCGAGTGGGGAACTACCACGGGGCGCCCGCGGCGCTGTGGATGGTACGACGCCCCCGTCGCCCGGTATGCGGCACGCATCAACGGGGTTACCGACTTCGTGCTCACCAAGCTCGACGTGCTCACCGGCCTCGAGCGCATCCCGGTCTGTGTCGCCTACGACATCGACGGCGTGCGCGTCGACGAGGTGCCGGTGTCGCAGTCGGACTTCCACCACGCGGTGCCGATCTACGAGGAACTGCCCGGCTGGACCGAGGACATCACCGGCGCCCGCACATTCGACGACCTGCCGAAGAATGCGCGCGACTATGTGCTTGCGGCCGAGAAAATGAGTGGTGCACGCATTTCCGCCATCGGAGTCGGCCCCGACCGTGAGGCCATCGTGGTTCGGCACGACCTCCTGGGCTGACCGGTGACCGAGGCGGGGACGATCGAACGGCCACCGCTGGGCCGCCGGGTGCTCCGCACGTGCCTCCGTGTTGTTCGCCCGCTCATCGCCTTCACCTACGTGGCCGGCGCGCCGACCCGGATGGCCGCTGGCGTGCCGGACGATGACTCGCACGGGCTCATCGAAGGTCCGCGCGTGCTCCATATCCTCGTCGTCGGAGGCCTCAGCGGGTCATCCGTCGGCGTGCGCAGCTATGAGCTGGGCGTTGCGCACCAGTTCGCCAGAAACCTCGCGAAGGCGACCGGGCGCGGGGTCGAATGGGAGAGCATCGCCACCCCTCGGCCGCGTCTCGCTTCGACCTCGGCCGCGATCCACGCGCTCGACGGGCTGGGGAGTTTCGACGTCATTGTGCTCTCACCGGGCACGATGGACGTGCTCTCCTTCTCCTCGGTGCGACTGTGGCGTCTCGAGCTCGAGCGCCTGATCGCCTTCCTGACCGAGAAGACCTCGCCGCGTGCCCTGGTGCTGGTGACCGAAATCCCCCGGGTTTCGGGCTACGTGCAGGTCGGGCGCCTGGTGGGCCGCATCCTCGACGACGATGCCGTGCGGTTCTCCGCCATTGCGGAAGCCGCGTGTGCCCGCTCGCCGAAGACCCACCTGGTGGCCATGCCCGCGATCGAGAAATCGGACTTCGTCGACGGTGCCTTCAGCTACCAGGGGCTCTATCGCCGCTGGGGCGGCTTCCTGGCGTCCGTGGCCTCACAGCACCTGCGCTGACGACCCGACGCCTCCGTTCCTCGCTCAGACGACGCTGAAGTCCTCCGGCAGGGCACTGCGGCCGGTGAGCGCGAGGAGCACGTCCTCACCGGACCCGCGGCGGGTGGCTACCGCAGCCGCGAGCGTCACGGCATCCTCCACCGCGGCCTCGGGCAGGCCATGGGGGATACCGGATGCCCGGGAGAGGTCGATCGTGTGGACCACGAGCTCGAACACGCGCGTTCGCAGGTACTCGGGCAGGCGGATTCCCATCCCCCCGATCGACACGATCCGATTCGACGGCTGGGATTCGATCGCCGCACCGACCCGGGCCAACGCCGCGGAGACCTGCGCCACCGGATTCTCACCCAGCCACTCTCCGGCCTCGACGCCCCGGGCGGCGACGGCCGCGTCATCCGTGAAGGTGAGGTAGGCCGAGGTGTAATACGCCTCGGCCGTGGCAATGGTCACGTCGCCCGGCTCCTCCTGGAGCAGGTAGTTCTCCACCGTGAGGATGGCGCGGGCGGTGTGTCCGGCGAGGCTGCGCACCGTCCATGCTCCGAGTCCGGGCGCGGACCACTGGTCGTCCCGCATCTCACCGAGCAGACGCACGAACGCGTCGGCGGAACTGAAAAAGAGCGCGGTGTTGGTCACGCCTGCAATTATTCACTAACGCGGAGCTGTCACGGCCGCGCCGGGCAGGCGCCTCCTGCCAGACTGGGTGGTGTGACTGCAACCCGTCCTGTGCCCAGCATGATCAGCGGACGATTCGTTCGTCTCGAACCGCTGCGCCGGGAGCATCTGCCCGCACTGTTCCTGGCGATCGGGCATCCGGTTGTCTTCGCCGGGGGATACGGCGGCGGTCTGGCCGGATACCGCGACACCGAGGCGGGTTTCACCGAGTGGGCGGAGAGCTACTTCCGCTGGGACGACTGCAATCCCTACGCGGTGTTCCTCGTCGGCGGCCCTCACGACGGTGAGCTCGTCGGCACCACGACCCTCGCCGACTTCGAGCCCATGCGTGAGGCAACCCATATCGGCTGGACCGCCTACGACCCGCGGGTCTGGGGCACTGCCGTGAACGCGGAGGCGAAGCTGCTGCTGCTCGGCCTGGCCTTCGATCACGGCTTCGGTCGCGTCAAGATCCAGGCGGATGCTCTCAACGAACGGTCCCGCGCCGCGATCGCTGGCATCGGCGCGACCTTCGAAGGCATCGTGCGCCGTGACCTTCCGCGCGCGGATGGCAGCTGGCGCGACAGCGCGGTCTTCTCGATCATCGTGGATGACTGGCCCCGCGTGCGCTCCGGGCTCGAGCAGCGCCTGGAGCGCCACGGCGACCGGCCAGTGCTCTTCCGCACTCGCTCCACCACGTAGGGGCCGCACTCGGCCAACGCCCAGACGGGGATGGTCGGGTTGCCTCATGGAAATCTCTTACACCGCCATCGCCCACGCCACCGGAGGCGGCCGCGACGGCCACGTCCGTTCAGAGGATGACCGTCTCGATTTCGACACCCGTCCCCCGAAGGAACTCGGCGGCAGCGGTGAGGGGACCAACCCGGAGCAGCTCTTCGCGGCGGGATTCTCCGCCTGCTTCCTCAGCGCCCTCCACGTCGTGGGACGTTCGCTGAAGCTCGACACCTCTGACTCCTCAGTCTCGGCGAGCGTCGGCATCGGCAGCAACGGGGAAGGCGGATTCGGCCTCGCCGTCGAGCTCGACATCTACACCCCGCACGTGCCGGCGGACCGCCAGCAGGAACTCACGGATGCCGCCCACCGCGTCTGCCCGTACTCCAATGCCACGCGGGGCAACATCGAGGTGACTCTGACGTTGGTCGAGTAGCGTCCGCGAGCGCGCGTATCGAGACTCACGCCCGGTAGCCTCGAACCATGCCCGACTCTCTCGATTCCGCCGCCCAACTCCTGAGCCTCCGTCAGAGCATCGACAATGTCGATGCCGCCCTCGTGCACCTTCTCGCCGAGCGTTTCAAGTTCACCCAGCAAGTGGGGCGCCTCAAGGCATCCAGCGGTCTGCCGGCGGCCGACCCGAGCCGGGAACTGGAGCAGATCACCAAGCTGAAGGCGCTGGCATCCGAGTCGCACCTCGACCCCGCGTTCGGCGAGAAGTTCCTCAACTTCATCATCGCGGAGGTCATCCACCAGCACGAGCAGATCGCCAGCACCGGCACGATCGCCACCCACTCCAAATGAGCTGGGATCCGCGGTCCATCCCCTCGCAGGCTGGCAAGACTTTCGTCGTGACAGGAGGCAACGCCGGAATCGGCTACTTCATCAGTGAACAGCTCGCGGCAGCCGGCGGGCACGTCATCATCGCGTGCCGCAGCGCTGCCAAGGCGGATGCCGCCATCGCCGCGATCCACGCGCGCACCCCCGAGGCGCAGCTGGAGCACGTGGCGCTCGGCCTCTCCTCCCACGCCTCGGTGCGTTCCGCCGCGGCAACACTGACTGGACGACGCATCGACGCGATCATCGAGAACGCCGGCTCGATCATGCCCAGCAAGAAGCGAGAAACCACCGTGGATGGCAACGAGGTGATGTTCGGCACCAACCACCTCGGGCATTTCCTGCTCACCGCACTGCTCTACCCCACGCTGGCAGCGACCCCCGGCGCCCGCGTGGTCACGATGGGGAGCGGTGCGACCCGTCTGACCAAGGCGCACCTCACCGATCTCCAGAGCTCTTCCTCCTTTGCGCCGTTCGCCGCCTATGGCCAGTCCAAGCACGCGACCCAGTCCTTCGGGTTCGAGCTCGACCGCCGGCTGCGCGCCGCGCGCGGTTCCGTCACGTCGCTCGTGGCGCATCCGGGCAGCGGCATCGACGGCCTCAGCCCGCACCGTGCCGGCGTGACGAATCCCTCGGCGGGCGGCCGCCTGTTCGCCCGCGTCTTCCCCTTCGTCGGCGGCGGAAAGGACCGTGCCGCCTGGTCCGCTGTTCGTGCGGCGACAGATCCGGATGCCGTCGGCGGCCAGTACTGGGGCCCGCGTGGTGGTTTCAGCGGCCCTCCCGTGCGCCAGAAGCCCGTGGCATCCAGTAGCAGCGCGGCCTTCGGGGCGGCCCTCTGGTCCGCGTCGGAGAAGCTCGTCGGGCAGGCGTTCGGGGTCTAGGCGGTGGGGGGTGCCAGCGGTGGGGTGCCAGCGGTGGGGTGCCGGCGGTGGGGTGCCGGCGGTGGGGTGCCCTCGATGGGGGTGCCGGCGGTGGGGTGCCCTCGATGGGGGTGCCAGCGGTGTCTCCAGCCGGCGGTGTCTCCAGCCGGCAGCGTCTCCAGCCGTCGGTCAGCCCCCGGCCGATCCGCCACAAACTGTCGCCAGGCAGGCGAATGTCGGCAGTTTCTGACGGTTCGCGCGAGGGGTCTGGTGGTGGTCGCGCCTTTCGTTCGGCGATCCGTCGAAAACGGTCCCCTGGCGGGTGGCTGTCAGCAGTGTGTGACCGTTCGCGTGCGGGCGCCCCTGGCACGGGCCAGGCTCGCGTCCACACGATCCGTCACAAACTGTCCCCAAGCCAGCGGGCGCCAGCGGTAGGTGACGGTTCGCTGGTCGTGCCCGGTGGCTCGGCCCTCTCAGGCCGTCCAACCCGCGGCTTCCAGCGCGGTCCGCACCTTGCCGAGCAGGGTTGCTCGCTGCTGCATCAGGCTCTTGTTGACGCGGATCACCCGCCACCTTTCCTCCATGAAGGCGTCGAGGCGGGCGATGTCGGTGTGGAACTGGCCCTCGTCCGAGCGGTGCTGGCCCCCGTCGTATTCGAGCAGCACCCGGTACCTCGGATACGCAAGATCGCCGAGCCCGATCACCACCCCGAAACTGTTGCAGATCACCACATTCACCGCGGGCTCCGGCAGCCCGGCCCGCACAATCAGGAGCCGGAGGACGGTCTCGCGGGCCGAGTCCGTGCGGCAGCGGATCTCGGGTAACGCTCGACGAAGGTTGTGGGCCCCACGCCTGGCGCCCCATTCCTCAACCGCTGCCGCGAGGTCCGCGAGAGTCGCGAAGGGGGACTGGCGACACACGAGCCCGTCGCCCATGACGATCAGCTCATCGACGGAGAGTTCGGCGGCAAGGTGACACCACGTCTCGACCGGATCGCTCACCCTGAGACCGTTCGGGAGCAGGCGTGTCCGCACGCTCGACAGCTGTTCGTGGCCACGCACACCGCGGGTTCTCGGGGCTCGGCGAGGCGATGGCACCGAGACATCCAGCAATTTCGGCACGGCGGCCTCCGGCAGTCGGAGCGCCAGCAGTGCGGCGGCAGTCCAGTGACTGAAGTACTGGACTGCTGGCATGCGGGTGGCGTAGGCGGCCGCGAGGTCAGCGACGCCGTCGGGGAGTCTGCGGGGCATCCGGATGCCGTGAAATGGGCGGCGGAGGTCGCTGCCTCGAAGGCGCCCGGCTCCGACACCCAGTCGAGCGGCCTCTTCGACGGTGAACGGTCGAGAGGCCAGGACCGGTGGAAGCGGATGGTTTCGGCGCATGCGAACACGATGCAGCATGCAGCATCCCCCCGGCGTCCGCGTGACGGATATCGGGAACGATCGCCGGGAACCCCTCCCGGTGGAGGAGGAGACTTGCCGCCGGCCGCCGGCCGCCCGTCGCGAACCGTCTTATAGCCGCAGTCATCCAGCAGTTAGCGCCGGGTGGGGGCGGCCGTTCGACAGGGGAGTTCCCCCGGAACCGGCCGCCCGTCGCGAACGGCTCAGTGGGCGAGACTTCTCAGCCGTTTGTGGCGGGTGGTCGAAGCGCGGCACCGGGAGCCGCCCAGCTACCGGTCTCCCGTGAAGATCACCTCACGGGCCGGACCTGCCCGCTGCAGCGCAGCGTGGCACCCGACCTCAGTACCCGACGACCGGTCCGAAGTGCTCCGCGAGGGTGCCGCGGTGTGTGGCGCGCAACTCGTCGAGTGTGAGGGCGAACTGGTCCTGCACCTCGAGGCCCGTGCCATCCGTCACTCCGACGCGCAATGCGGGCACGCCGCGTCCCTCGCAGAGGCCGATGAAGCGAACGTCGTCTTCGCGCGGAACCGAGACGATCGCCCGGGCGCCCGACTCGCTGAAGAATGCGGCCGTCGCGTCGACGCCGTCGCGCTCCATGAGTTCGGTGATCCACAGCCGGGCGCCGACACCGAAGCGCAGCACCGACTCGGAGACGGCCTGGATGAGGCCCCCGTCGGAGAGGTCGTGCGCGGACGCGATGATGTTCTGCTCCGAACCCGACTTGATGAGCCCGGCCAGCGCCTGCTCCGCGGCGAAATCGACGATCGGGGGATGACCGCCGAGGTGGGAATGGATGACTCCCGCCCACGCCGATCCGTCGAGCTCGTCACGCGTGGTGCCGAGCAGGTAGATGTTGTTGCCCTCGTCCTGCCAGCCGCTCGGGATGCGGTCGGCGACGTCGTCGATCACGCCGAGCACCGCCACGACCGGAGTCGGGTGGATCGGCACGTCCCCGGTCTGGTTGTAGAACGAGACGTTGCCTCCCGTGACGGGGATCTCGAGCTCGAGGCATCCGTCGGCCAGTCCCTCGACCGCCTTCGAGAACTGCCACATCACCTCGGGGTTCTCGGGGGAACCGAAGTTGAGGCAGTCGGAGACGGCCACCGGGGTCGCACCGGTGACGGCCACGTTGCGGAAGGCCTCGGCGAGGGCGAGCTGCGCGCCCCGGTAGGGGTCGAGGTAGGCGTAGCGACCGTTGGCATCGGTCGCGACGGCGAATCCGAGGCCGCTCTCCTCGTCGACGCGAACCATGCCGCCGTCATCCGGGAACGACAGCGCCGTGTTGCCCATGACATAACGGTCGTACTGGTTGGTGATCCAGTCCTTCGAGGCGAGGTTGCCGCTGCCGAGAAGGGCGATCGCCTGTTCGCGAAGCTCGGTGGGGGATGCCGCGCGCGGCAGCGAGGATGCGGAATCGGCCTGAAGCGCATCGATCCAGGTCGGGTAGGCGACCGGGCGTTCGTACACCGGACCGTCGACGGCGACCGTGCGTGGCAGCACGTTGACAATCTCCTCGCCGTGCCAGTTGATGATGAGCCGCCCGGTATCGGTGACCTCACCGAGCACAGAGGTCTCCACATCCCACTTCGCGGTGACCGCGAGGAATCCTTTTAGTTTCTCGGGCGTCACGATCGCCATCATGCGCTCCTGCGACTCCGACATGAGGATCTCCTCGGCGGTCAGCGTCGGATCCCGAAGCAGCACCTTCTCGAGCTCGATGAACATGCCGCCGTCACCGTTGGAGGCGAGCTCCGAGGTGGCGCAGCTGATGCCGGCGGCCCCGAGGTCCTGGATGCCCTCGACAAGTTCCTGCTGGAACAACTCGAGGCAGCACTCGATGAGCACCTTCTCGGCGAAAGGGTCGCCGACCTGCACGGCGGGACGCTTGGTCGGACCGCCCGCAGAAAACGAATCGGAGGCCAGGATGGATGCTCCGCCGATGCCGTCGCCGCCGGTGCGAGCGCCGAACAGCACGACCTTGTTGCCCACGCCCCGCGCATTCGCGAGGTGCAGGTCTTCGTGGCGCAGTACGCCGACGGCCAGGGCGTTCACGAGAGGATTGGCCTGGTAGACGGAGTCGAACCAGGTCTCGCCACCGATGTTGGGAAGCCCGAGGCAGTTGCCGTAGAACGAGATGCCGGCGACGACACCGTGCACGACGCGGGCGGTATCCGGGTCGTCGATCGCACCGAAGCGCAGGGCATCCATCACCGCGACCGGTCGGGCGCCCATCGAGATGATGTCGCGCACGATTCCCCCGACGCCGGTGGCCGCGCCCTGGAACGGCTCGATGTACGACGGATGGTTGTGGCTCTCGATCTTGAAGGTCACGGCCCAGCCCTGGCCGACATCCACGACGCCCGCGTTCTCGCCCATGCCCACCATGAGGTTCTCGCGCATCTTCGGCGTCGTCTTGTCGCCGAACTGACGCAGGTACATCTTCGAGGACTTGTAGGAACAGTGCTCGCTCCACATGACCGAGTACATCGCGAGTTCACCGCTCGTGGGCCGGCGGCCGAGGATCTCGCGAATGCTCGCGTATTCGTCGGGCTTGAGGCCGAGGGCCGCGTAGGGCTGCTCCCTGTCGGGGGTGGCTGCGGCGTTCGAAACAGTGTCGGGGACAGAAACTGGTGGGGTGCTCACGGGCGCTAAGACTCCTGGATCGAGGGCGTGCCGGAAGCCCCAATTCTACCGGCGCCGAGGCTCGTGATTCAGCGCGGGAGCAGCCGGCTGAGGAATGCCTTCTTTCGGGAGTAGCCGTTGCCCTCGAGGAAGGTGAAGAGGGGATCGGTGATACGGCTGGTGGGGTACGAGTGGGTGAACACCGGCGCGGCGGCGGCCCTGGTCGCCGGGACCCTGCCAGCGGTGCTGTGCTCGGTGAACGCGTAGGTGCTCTTCTTCTCATCGAGCTGGACGCTGACGCGATAGTCCAGGTCCACAGCACCCGCCTCGCCGAGATCCTCGAACGCGGCGCGCCTGGCATCCCAGGTTCCGATGATCGTTTCGCCCCGCACTTCGAAGCGGAAGGGCTCCTCCGGGTCGTTGAGAGCGGTGACGAGGCGCAGGAGGATGGTGAGGCTGGTTGCCATCCGCTCACATTAAAGCCACGGGCTCATCGGCGGCAGCCCCCACTCGCGGGTGATTCTCGCCTCAGCCGTGCAGCAAAAACCGCCTACTCTTGGCGTCATGTCGGACTGGAAATCGTGGATCGGACTCGGCATCGCCGTGGTCATCGCCCTCGTCGCCGTGCTCGTGGTGGTGGTGGTCACTTCGCTAGCCGCGCGGCTCACCGCACGCCGCGAGAGCTGGGCGCGAGCGCTCATCCTGCGGGCCCGGATGCCGTATCGCGTGTTCCTGCTCGTGGTCGCGCTCTGGATCGCCGTCCACCTCACCCTGCCGGCGGGGGTGCCGCTCGCCAGCGTCGACCATGGATTCCTCATCGGCACGATCGCCGCGGGGGCCTGGCTCGCGGCGGCCCTGGTCAGCTTCGGACTCGGTCTCGCAACCGGCAGGTACCGCACGGATGTCGCGGACAACAAGCGCGCCCGTCGCGCCCAGACCCAGATCGCCATCGTGCGCCGCCTGGCGAGTGTCATCATCGTCATCATCGGAATCGCGTCGATCCTGCTCACCTTCCCCGGGGTGCAGGCGGTCGGGGCGAGCGTCCTCGCCTCCGCCGGTGTCGTATCGATCGTTGCCGGCCTCGCCGCGCAATCGACTCTCGCCAACGTGTTCGCCGGAATCCAGCTCGCCTTCAGCGATGCCATCAGGGTGGATGACGTGGTGATAGCTGAGACCGAATGGGGGCGGATCGAGGAGATCACGCTCACCTATGTCGTCGTCCACATCTGGGACGATCGGCGCCTCGTGCTCCCTTCCACCTACTTCACCAACACCCCGTTCGAGAACTGGACGAGACACTCCAGCGAGCTCCTCGGCTCGATCGAGTTCGACCTCGACTGGCAGGCGAGCCCGTCGCAGATGCGCGAACGGCTCGATGCGATTCTGGCCGAGTCGCCACTGTGGGACGGTCGCACCGGGGTGCTTCAGGTGACCGATGCCGTCGGTGGCTTTGTGCGCTTCCGCGTCCTGGTCTCGGCTGTCGACGCCCCCACCCTCTTCGATCTCCGCTGCCACGTGCGCGAACAGCTGGTGCAGTGGCTGCACGAGACGGATGTCGCGGCACTGCCCCGCACGCGGATCCAGTCCGTCGAACCGGCGTCCCGCCCGAAGGAGAAGTCCCCATCGACCGAGCCGATCGGACTCTTCACCGGAACCCGGGAGGCCAAGGAGCGGGCGAGCCAGTTCACCGGCACGATGCCGATCATCGATCCGGATCGCACCTGACGGGCCGACCAGCCGCCCCGGGTGCCCGCCGCGGGGGCGCTGGCTCCGCCGGGCGCTCGCTGCGGCGGGATCGACGTCGCCGGGAACCGCTCAGGCCGAAATGAGTGCCGCGATCGCGCTCGTGAACACGGTGAGTCCGTCGGTTCCGTTGCGCATCGCGAGAGCGGTATCGGGGCCGAATCCTTCTTCGGTCGCGTGCTCCGGATGCGGCATGAGGCCAACGACATTGCCGCGGGCGTTAGTGATGCCGGCGATGTCGTCGAGTGAGCCGTTGGGGTTGACGTCAAGGTAGCGGAAGACCACCCTCCCCTCACCTTCGAGCCGCGCGATGGTCTCGGAGTCGGCGATGAAGCCGCCTTCCCCGTTCTTCAACGGGATGGTGATCTCGGCGCCGGATTCGAATTCATTGGTCCAGGCTGTGGAGGTGTTCTCGACTCGCAGCTTCTGGTCGCGGCAGATGAAGCTGCCGTGGTCGTTGCGGATCAGCCCGCCCTCGAGCAGGTGCGCCTCGGTGAGCATCTGGAATCCGTTGCAGATACCGAGCACCGGCATCCCCTTGCCCGCCGCATCGATGACCTCCGCCATGATCGGCGAGAGGGAGGCGATGGCACCGCAGCGCAGATAGTCGCCATAGCTGAAGCCACCCGGCAACACGATCGCGTCGACGCCCTCGAGCGAGTGGGAGCCGTGCCAGAGGGCGACCGGGGTGGCTCCGGCCAGTCGAACGGCGCGCTGGGCATCCCGGTCGTCGAGGGAACCGGGGAAGGTGATGACGCCGATGCTGGTCATGACGCGGCGGAGGTGGAATCGACAGTGATCGAGACGACGTCTTCGATTACGGAGTTGGAGAACATGTCGTTCGCCAGTCGCGTGACCTCGGCGAGCACCTCATCCGTGACCTCATCAACAGTCACTTCGAAACGCTTGCCGATGCGCACGCCAGCGATGCCAGACGTGCCGAGGCGATGAAGAGCACCGGCGACGGCCTTGCCCTGAGGGTCGAGAAGCTCGGGCTTCGGCATGACCTCGACGACGATTACGGGCACAAGTCACTCCAGGAGTTCGCCTATGGGTGGATGTTCCGAGTCTACCGGAGTGCATGCCGGGACCCTCCGCGCAAGCCCCACGCCGGATCGGCGGGCCATCGGTACGCTCGATCCATGTTCACCAAGAAGCCCCTCACCGTGCCCGTGCCCAACCTGCGCACCTCGTCAGCGGTCTGGAGTGACACCTTCGGGCGCCTCGCCCAGCGTTGTGGCCAGGCGCTGCTCGTGCTGTCGATCGTGGTGGTCATCGTCTATGCGGCGACCCAGCTGCAGCTCGTGGTGGTGCCGGTGCTTCTCGCCCTGATCGTGGCATCCGCGTTCCGGCCGGTGGTGCGACTGCTCGAGAAGCACATGCCGCGGGTCCTGGCCGCGATCATCTCGCTGCTTGCCGGCGTGATCGTGTTCGGCGGGGTGATCACGATCGCGGTCTTCCAAGTGCAGTCGCAGTTCTCCACGCTGCAGAAGTCGGTGAGTTCCGGCATCAACACCGTCGCCGATTTCGTGCAGAACGGACCCCTCAACATCGACGCGAAGCAGATCAGCGATGTGCAGAAGACCCTGGTCGATTTCGTCACGAGTGCGCAGTTCGGATCCGGTGCGCTCGCCGGGGTCTCGACCGCGGCCGAGCTCGTCACCGGCGCCGTACTCACGGTTATCGTGCTCTTCTATTTCATGAAGGATGGGCCGATGATCTGGGCCTTCCTCATCACGCCATTCCAGCCCGTGATGCATGCCAAGCTGCGCCGGGCCGGGGACAGCGCGGTCGAGACCCTCGGGGGCTACGTGCGGGGGACCGCGATAATCGCGCTCGTCGACTCGGTGTTCATCGGGGTCGCCATGCTGATCCTGCAGGTGCCGTTGGCGATCCCGCTGGCGATCCTCGTGTTCATCGGTGCGTTCATCCCGCTGGTCGGTGCGACGGCAACGGGCATCATCGCCGCCCTCGTCACCCTCGTGACGAACGGGCTCACTGCCGCGATCGTGGTCGCGATCGTCGTGATCGCGGTGCAGCAGATCGAAGGCAACTTCCTCTCCCCCTTCGTGATGGGAAAATCGCTCAAGTTGCATGGCCTTGTCGTGCTGCTGGCGCTCACCGCCGGCACCATCCTCGGCGGAATCTTCGGCACCCTGATCTCGGTGCCCGCGGCCGCGGTAGCGTGGGCGATCATCAAGCGCTGGAACGATCCCATCACTCCGGTGCCCGGTGTCGACACGGCCAAGCGGGCCTCAGCCGCGGCGTGAGTGGTTGCGCCGGAGCGGCGCGAGCAGGCTGAGCGGCACGGAGTCGAGCACGAACTCCGCCCACTCCCGGTACCCGGAGGGGCCGGGGTGAAAGAGGTCCGTCGCCCAGAACGTCGGGGTGTACGGCGGCGGTTTCGGCAGGGCGAATACCCGGTCGAGGCCGCGCACGGCCGCGCGTGCCGCGTCGTCGAGGCTCGCCGCATGCAGGGCGAGGTTCCAGCGCAGCGGGCTCTGGAGGCTGCGGAAGCGGTCGAACCGGGGCATCAGCGAGACGAGGAGCAGGGCATCCGGGTTCACGGCGCGAAGCCGTCGCACGATCTCGCGCACATCCCGGGCGAAGGCACGGCGGGAGCGCAGGCCGAGTGCGTCATTGGCGCCGATGGTGAGAAAGACCACGTCGTAGGTCGCTGCCGTGGCGTCGTCCAGGAAGCGTTCGAGGATGTCGCGGGAGGTCGCTCCGTTCTCGCCGATGGCCGTCCAACTGGTTCCACGGTCGAAGCGGTCACCGAATTCGTGGGCGAGACTGCCCGGCAGCGCCTCGCTCTGGCTGTCGGCGCCGACCCCGGCCGCCGTCGAGTCGCCGAGCACGAGAAGACGGATCAGGTCCGCGCCCGGCAGCGATCCACTCCAGGGAAGCGCCGCATCCGGCAGGCGTGGGATGCTCGCACGCGCCCGTCGCGCCTGCACGAGCAGCACCGGGGCGAGCGGTATGGCGGCGGCCCGGCTCAGCAGGTTCGGGCGGAGATTCATCATTCCAGTGATTTTAGGCTGCGCGCACCGGGCGAATTGCCAGGACTTTTTTTCGGACCGGGTGCATCCGTTCGGGTCATTGCGCCCGTAGTACCCGATAAGAGCATGATCAGCATGCTCGCGAATTGGAGCAGACACGTGAAAACTCGAATCATGGCCGGCGGCGCTGCCGGTGCATTCCTTCTCGTCGCACTCGCGGCGCCGCTTCCGGCCTCGGCTGCAACGAACGCGCAGCTCTCCGTGTTGCACGGCGTGCCCGGTGTCACCGTCGACGTCTGGGTGAATGGAGCCCTCACCCTCGACAACTTCACCCCCGGCACCCTCGCCGGGCCCCTCAGCCTCGCCCCCGGCACCTATTCGGTCGCGATCACCTCGTCCACGGCGACCTCCGCCACGGACTCCGTCGTCATCGGCCCGGTCGACCTCCCGCTCGCGGACGGCGGCAACTACACCGCCGTCGCGCACCTCTCGGCAACGGGCACCCCCACCGCCACGCTGTTCACGAATGACATCTCCAAGACCGCCGCTGGCCAGGGCCGCCTCACCGTGCGCCACGTCGCCGCCGCCCCGGCCGTCGACGTGCTCGCGGGCGGATCGCCCGTTGTCAGTGGGTTGACAAACCCCAACGAGCAGATCCTCAACCTCGCACCGGCCACGGTCTCGGCCTCCGTCGTCGCGGCCGGCACGACCACTCCCGTGCTCATCGGACCGGCGGATGTCGCCATCCAGGAGGGCGTGAACACGATCGTCTACGCCTACGGCAGTGCTGCGGACAGCACACTCGCCCTCGCAGTGCAGACCATCACCGGACTGCACACCCCGCCGGCGGGCGTTCCCGCCGGTGAGACCGGCGCGGCAGCACGCGCCGAATCGGCACAGACCCTGTCGACGATCGGTCTCGGAGCATTCGGGTTGCTCCTCGCCGCCGCCGCTGTGCTGGTGGTCGCTCGCAGGAAGGTCGGGTCGCGCGCCTGACGGCGCAGCGCCTGAAGAGGAACCTGCAGTGAGAATGACGGGAAGGGCCGGACTCGGCGCCCTGCTGGCGCTCTGCCTGGCCCTTCCCGTGCTCGCCGGTTGCACGGCAGCACCCCCACCCGTGGCGAAACCCACCGCGACGACGACGCCGAGCCCTCGACCGACGGCTCCCGTCATCCCTAAGGCCGATGCCTCGCTCGGCAGCCTCTCGGTCGCGTCGGTCGTCGCGCCGGTGCGCATCCGATTCGACCGGCTGGGCATCGACATGACGGTCACCGCGGAGGGGGTCGATGCCAAGGGGGCCATGGCCCTTCCGGCCAACGCCGCCGATGCGGGATGGTATCGCTACAGCCCAGGACTCGCCGCGAGCCAGGGCGCGACCGTGATTGCGGCCCACATCGATTCCTGGCACGACGGAATCGGACCGTTCAGCAAGCTCAAGAACGCGGCAGCGGGAGACACCATCACCCTTCTGGGAGAAGATGGTTCGACCCTCGCCTACACGGTGACCGAGCTGCGACAGGTGGGAAAGATCGACGCCCCGATGGCAGAGGTCTTCGACACCACCGGCGCACCGCGTCTCACCCTGGTGACCTGCGGCGGCGTCTTCAACTCGAAGACGGGGCACTACCTCGACAACGTCATCGTCACGGCGACCCCGCTCGCCGCGGCGCCCGCGGGCAATTGACCGTTCGCCAGCCGAGATATTCACTCCGAGCGCGGGGGAGACTAGGTTGAACGACAACAGAGTCCCTCCTCCCGGCGACCACCCCTCGCCGGCCGGCGTCAGGATGCCCGTGTCCGAGCTGCTCCAGAACCACGACGAGTCGTCTCTCGTCGCGAGCTTCCAGGCGGGCGATGAGCGGGCCCTCGCCACCGTCTACGAGAGATGGGCGCGGCTGGTCTACGGGATGTCGATGCGATCACTGGCCAATGTCGCCGATGCTGAGGACGTGACCCAGCGCGTATTCGTCTCGGCCTGGCTCGGCCGGGCGAGTTTCGATCCCGAGCGCGCGCGCCTGTCGGCCTGGCTGGTCGGCATCACCAAGAACACGATCGCGGATGCGCACGAACGGCGGGCGCGCGATCGCCGCGATCGCGAGGCCCTCATCCAGAGTCTCGACCGTGAGGTCACGGACTGGCCCGACGATCTCGCCGAGCGTCTCGTGGTGGCGGATGCTCTCGCCGACCTTCCGGAGACGCCGAGGCAGATCATGAGGCTGGCGTTTTACGATCGGCTCACCCACACGCAGATCGCCGAACGGCTCGGCCTTCCGCTCGGAACCGTGAAAAGTCATATCCGCCGAAGTCTCGACCGGCTACGAACAAGATTGGAGGTGAGCGATGATGAGTGACAGTACGGTTCCGGATGCCGGACACGGCGATCCCGAGATCCTGGCCATGATGGCCATGGGAGAGCCCGATATCCCGCTCGCCGACGAGCTCCACGTGCAGGAGTGCCCCGAGTGCCTCGAGGAGCTGAACAGTCTTGTGCGGGTGGCGACCCTTGCCCGTTCCGTCTCGCCGCTCGAGCATCCGCTCGATGCGCCGGGACCGGCGGTCTGGGGATCGATCAGCCGCACGCTCGGCCTCGCTGCCGACGTGATGCCCGCACCGATCCAGACCACCGCGGTCTTCGAGACCGCTGCGGTCCCCGAGCCTGCGCCCCTGGAGACTTCTGCTTCTTCCGACCCGGAACCCGTTCTGCCCATCGCCTCCCGATCGTCCGGGCGCGCTCGCCGCAGTCATCGACGCCGAAACCGGATGCTCGTTCCCGTGCTCGCGGGCGCGCTCGCGGTGGTCGTGTCGGCCGGGGCGATTCTCGTTGCGACGACCGTGCTTGCTCCGAAGTCCGAGGCGCCCAAGCCGACCGTGCTCGCCGAGGCACGTCTCGAGCCCCTTCCCGATTGGACCGGCGCCTCCGGCGAAGCTGTGGTCGAGCAGACGGGCTCCGGACGGCAGGTCGTCGTCACCGTCTCCGAGCCGCGCACGGCGCCCGGCTACCGCGAGGTCTGGCTCATCTCCAGCGACCTCAGCAAGCTGATCAGCGTTGGCGTTCTCGTGGGCACGGAAGGCAGATTCACGATCCCCGCCGATGTGAAGCTGGCCGACTATCCGATCGTGGATGTCTCGAGCGAGAAGCCGGACGGCAACCCGTCACACTCGGGAGACTCGATCGTGCGCGGCACGCTCTAGGCGGTTACGCGGATGCCGCGGTCACGTGGATCACGTTCGCCCAGGGGTCGTCGAAGCTGAGGGTCTTCCCGTCGTCACGGGTCGCGATGCCGTAGTGCGACATCCGCTCTCCGAGGGATCCGAGATCGTCTGAGCCGGGCACGACGATGTCGACCTGTCCGAGTCCGAGGGTGCGGCCGCGGCGTCCGGCCCCGGCACTGTTCCAGGTGTTCATGGCCATGTGGTGGTGGTAGCCGCCCGCGCTCACGAAGAGCGCGGAGTCGCCGTACATGATGGTCTGCTCGAAGCCGAGACGGTTCACATAGAACTCGCGTGCCGAATCGATGTCGCCGACCGCGAGATGTACGTGCCCGACCACGGCCTCGCCGAAGTTCGGCGCCTCCACAGCCTCGGCGGTCAGGTGCTCCTGCAGAAACGTGTTCGGGTCGAGGAACAGCGTGGACATCTCGACCTGGCCGTGAACCCAGCTCCATTCGGCGCGGTCTCGATCCCAGTACAGCTCCACACCGTTGCCCTCCGGGTCGGTGAAGTAGAAGGCCTTGCTCACCAGGTGGTCGGAACTGCCGGTGAAGGTGCCCGGCGCCTTGGTGGCGACGGAGTAGACGGATGCCGCGAGCGCAGCTTCCGAATCGAAGAGGATGGCCGTGTGGAACAGTCCCGCGTCGCGGGGGCTCGCCTGCACCAGCTCGGGGGCGGCCCGCAGGATGATCAGCGGAGTCGTGCCGCGACCGAGGGTCACGGTGTCGGTGGTCGAGGCGAGCACGCTGAGTGCCACGGCGTCGCGGTAGTAGGCGGTCATCCCGTCGAGGTCGGCGACGAGAAGGGTCACCGTGCCCATCGAGGTGTCGGCGGCGAGAAGGTCTGTAACGCTCATGTCAATACCAACTTAGTTGATGCGACAACTATTCCGCTACGGCCCCGCCGGTCGAGTAGCCTCACGATCCACTCGTCCTCTTCCCCACCACCTCCGTGTGGATCTCGCTGGTCAGCTGCTCGATCTTGGCGGTGAGATCCGCGATCTGGCGGGTGATCGTGGTGTTGTCGTGCAGCTCCTGCTCTGTCGAGCTAAAGTCGTGGTCGGCCTTCACCTGCTGGAACGCGGCCTGGCGGTTCTGGCCGATCATCACGAAGGTCGACAGGAAGATCGCCTCGAGCGACACCACGAGCGTCAGCGTCGGCCATGGGCTCTTCTCGAAGAACAGCATCCAGAGGGCGAACAGCGCCACGTGCACGTAGACGAAACGCATCGACCCGGCGAAGGCGGTGATGGCATCCGCCACCCGCAGCTGCACGCTGCCGGCCCGTCGCCTCGCCTCGGCGAGAACGGAGGGATGATGGTCCCGGCCATCCGCGAGGAGGCGGCGGGGGACGATGTGTGGGCGATCGGGCGCGTGAACAGTCATGACTGAATGTAAGCACTGCCGGCGCCGCCAGCGATCGATTCGACGATCGAGCCGCGAATCACTGGCAGCCCTCGCAGGTGATCTCGCCGGCCGGATCGACCGCGAACAGCGACTTCTCGTAACAGAGCGAATGCTCCGAGTCTGCGTAGTAGGCGAAGTTCGGGATGCGGGTGAATCCCTCGCGCTCATAGAACCGCACGGCGTCCGGTTGCCGGTCGCCCGTTTCGAGCACGAGCCGCGACCATCCGCGTTCACGTCCGAACAGCTCGAGTTCGAGGAGAATCGCCCGCGAAACTCCGGTGCCGCGGTGCGCCGGCATCACGAACATCCGCTTCACTTCCGCTTCGTTTCCCGGCAGTTCGCGCAGTCCGCCGCACCCCACGGGCGCACCGGAGTCGTCATAGGCCACGAAGAACACGGTGATGTCCTCGGCGCTCGGAGCGGGCCCCGGTTCGGAATCGGGCGTGCCGTAGCGCGCCTCGACCTCCACCCGCTGGGCCTCGCGAAGCGTCGTCGCCCCCACGTCGGACCAGGGAACCTGACGCACGATCATGAGCCGGTGAGCCTCTCGATCAACTCCCGGTAGCGTGCGGCGGTCTGCGTGACGATCTCGGGCGGCAGCGCCGGCGGCTCGCCGGTCTGGTCCCAGTGCGCGCTCAGCCAGTTGCGCACTATCTGCTTGTCGAAGCTTGCGAGCCGACCCGGTCCTCCGGCGGCGTAGGCCTCGGCATCCCAGTACCGGGAGCTGTCGCTGGTGAGCACTTCGTCCGCCAGCGTGATCACGCCGGAGTCACGATTGGCCCCGAACTCGAACTTGGTGTCGGCGAGGATCACCCCTCGCGACTCCGCGATGCCGGATGCCCGCGAGAAGACGTCGAGGCTGAGATCACGGAGTGCCGTCGCGACCTCTGCTCCCACCAGCTCGACCGTGCGCTCGAAGGGGATGTTCTCGTCGTGTTCGCCCATCGGAGCCTTCCACGCCGGAGTGTAGATCGGCTCGGGCAGCCGATCCCCGTTTGCGAGGCCGGCGGGCAGGGCGATGCCGCACACCGTCTGGCTCTCCTGGTACTCCAGCCAACCGGAGCCGACGAGGTATCCGCGCACCACGCATTCGATCGGGAACATGTCGAGGGTGCGGGCGAGCATCGCCCGGCCGGCGACGGCATCCGGAATCAGGTCTCGCACCGCATCACCGCGCAGTTCGTGGTCTGCGACGAGATGATTCGGCGCCCCGACGAGGCGGTCGAACCACCAGAGGCTCAGGGTGGTGAGCAGTTCGCCCTTGCCGGGGATGCCGGGGGACAGCACGTGGTCGAACGCGCTCACCCGGTCGCTGGCGACCATGAGCACGCGCTGGGCGCTGGCGAGATCCGCCGTGCCCGTCTCGATGTAGAGGTCGCGCACCTTGCCCGAGTAGGCGTGCGTCCAGCCATCCGCGGTCAGATCGATTGCGTTCACCCCCTCATTATTCAGGAAGGGGCGGGGCGGATGGTTCGGATGACGGCGTGCGGGACCTCATCCGTTTCTCCGTGCACTCCAGCACCAGGCCTTCCTGAATGATGAAAGGTGGCCGGGTGGCACAGGTGGCCGGGGCCGGGGACCGGGCTATTCCGCGACGCGCTGCGCGATGTCGGTGCGGTACTGGCCGCCCTCGAGGTCGATGGCCTCGAGCGCGAGATAGGCACGGGATCGGGCCTCCCCGAAGTCGCTGCCGGTCGCGACGACGCTGAGCACCCTCCCGCCGGTCGCGACCAGGTCGCCGCCGGAGAGGGCAGTCGCGGCATGTGCCACCGTCACTCCGTGGATCGCCAGTGCGGTGTCGATGCCCGTGATGATGCGGCCGGTGATCGGGGTCTCGGGGTAGCCCTCGCTGGCGAGCACGACGGTCACGGCGACGTCATCGGAGAACTGCGGGCGCGGCATCCCCCCGAGTTCTCCGCTCGCCGCGGCGAACAAGAGGCCGCTGAGCGGAGTGATGAGGCGCGGGAGCACGACCTGGGTCTCCGGGTCGCCGAAGCGCGCGTTGAACTCGATGACGCGGGTGCCGGCGGCGGTGAGGATGAGTCCGCAGTAGAGCAGCCCGATGAATGGCGTCTGCTCCGCAGCGAGAGTGCGCACCGTCGGGAGCGCGATGGTGTCGATGACCTCATCGACGAATCCGGCAGGCAGCCAGGGCAGCGGGGAGTATGCGCCCATGCCGCCGGTGTTGGGGCCTTCGTCGTTATCGGAGAGCCGCTTGTAGTCCTGGGCCGGTTCGAGCGGAAGCACGTTGTGGCCGTCGCTGAGGAGGAAGAGCGAGACCTCCTGGCCATCGAGGAACTCCTCGACGAGCACGCTGCCCTGCCCGATCCAGTACCCGGCGTGGGCGACCGCGGCATCCCTGTCGGTCGTGACCAGCACACCCTTGCCCGCCGCGAGGCCGTCCGCCTTCACCACATAGGGGGATCCGAACGAGTCGATGGCGGCGATGGCCTCGTCGAGGGTGCCCGCCCGGGTCGCGCGGCCGGTCGGCACTCCCGCGACATCCATGATCCGTTTCGCGAAGGTCTTGCTTCCCTCGAGCTGGGCCGCGGCCTTGCCCGGCCCGAACACCGCGATGCCGCGCTGGCGCAGTCGATCCGCGACACCGGCGACCAAGGGCGCCTCCGGTCCGATGATCACGAGCTCGATGTCGTTCTCGAGGGCGAACTCGGTGACGACGGCGGGATTCGCGGGGTCGAGCGCGATCACCTGCACCTCCGCGGCGATACCGGCGTTGCCGGGCGCCGCGATGATCTCATGATCGACGTCCTCACGAAGAAGGGCGGTGATGATGGCATGCTCGCGAGCACCGGAACCGAGGACGAGGATTCTCACTGGGCAAGCGTACCCACCCGGCACCGTGTCCACTGATCCCGCTCGGAGCATCGCCCGGCAGACTGGGGCGATGGCCCACCGTCAGAGACCAGTCGACGCCGTGCCGGCAGACAAGACCTGCGCGGCCTGCGGCCGTCGCATCCAGTGGCGCGCCAAGTGGGCCCGCGACTGGGAAGCGGTGAAGTACTGCTCCGATGCCTGCCGACGCCGAGGGGTGACAGAGGGCGACCGGATGCTCGAGGCCGCGATCCTCGCACTGCTGGCCGAGCGCCCGACCGGCGCCACCATCCTCGACTCCGATGCTGCCCGCGCGGTCGGCGGGGAGGGCTGGCAGCAGCTCGCGGAGCCGGCCCGCCGGGCGGCGCGCCGGCTGGGTGCGGCGGGGGAGATCGACATCCTGCAGTCCGGATCGGTGGTCGACGCATCGACGGCGAAGGGACCACTGCAGCTGCGGCGCCGGTGAAGAGAGGTCCTCCGTTGCTGCCAAGCTGGTCGGATGACTCCCCGCCACACTCTCCTCGCGCTACTGGTCGTGGTGATCTGGGGGGTCAACTTCGTCGCCATCGACCTCGGCCTCACCGATGTGCCCCCGCTGCTCTTCCTGGCGATGCGGTTCGTGCTCGTGGCGATCCCTGCCGTCTTCTTCATCCGGCCGCCGGCGATCGGATGGCGCAACATCCTGTTGATCGGCGCGTTCCTGAGCCTCGGCCAGTTCACCCTCCTCTACCTCGCCCTCTCGCTCGGGATGCCGCCGGGCCTCGCCTCCCTGCTGCTGCAGACGCAGATCGTGTTCTCGGTGGTCGTCTCCTCCCTGCTGCTGCGGGAGCATCCCACCCGACGCGAGCTCGTCGGCATCCTGATCGGCATGGTTGGCCTCGCGGTCGTGGTCATCGGCCATACCTATGCGGCACCGTGGCTGCCGCTCGTGATCACCCTTCTCGCGGCGCTCTCCTGGGCCATCGGCAATGTGCTGTCCCGGCGGGCGCGGGCGGCATCAGGTCTCTCACTGGTGGTCTGGTCTGGGCTGGTGGTGCCGATCCCCTCCCTCGCGCTCTCCCTGGTGGTCGACGGCCCGCAGGCGGTCGGATTCGCGCTCGCCCACCTCTCCCTGATCGCCATCCTCAGCACGCTGTACACCGCGGTGGCCGCGTCACTCGTGGCCTACACGATCTGGAACTCCTTGCTCGCGCGCTATCCGACCAGTGCCGTGGTGCCGTTCACGCTGCTGGTGCCGGTGATCGGCATCCTGGCCGCCTGGGCGGTCTTCGGTGAGAGACCGGCCGGCACCGAACTCATCGGCGGGGCGATCATGCTCGGCGGACTCGCGGCCGCGGTGATCACCTGGCGCCCGCGCGCGCCCGCTTTCCCGGTGGACTGAGAGGGCGCTACATTCGGCAGATGGATGCTTCGCCGACCGACCTCCACTATCTGGCTCGTGCCGTGCAGCTCGCTCGCGACGCCCGGGCCCGTGGCGATCATCCGTTCGGCGCCGTGCTCGTCACGCGCGACGGCGCCACCGTCGAGGCGATGAACTCGGTGACGACGACGAATGATCCCACCGGCCACGCCGAGACCAATCTCGTGCGTCATTCGGCCTCGCTCGGCACGGAAGTGCTCTCCTCGAGCACGCTGTACGCCAGCACCGAGCCGTGCGCGATGTGCGCCGGGGCGATCTACTGGGCAGGCATCGGCCGCATGGTCTACGCGCTGTCCGGACACGCCCTCGTTCGACTGGTCGCCGAGGCATCCGGATCCCCCGGTGCCGAGCCGCGCAGCCTCGACCTCCCCAGCCGGGAGGTCTTCGCCCGCGGCGCCGGCTTCATCGAGGTGCTGGGTCCGGTCGAGATCGAGGGGGCCGTCGAGGTGCACGACGGCATGTGGGGCTGACCAACCCCACGTCGCCACTACCGTAGAACCATGGCGAAAGCACGCATTACGGATGACGCCGGCCGCGAGGCCGTCGAGCGCGCGCTTGCGACGGTAGCCGACCGGGAGACTGAGGCCACTGCCGTGCGTTACCTGCTGCAGGTGCTGGCCGATGGCGCTCCGGGCAACTCGGTGGAGGTGCGGGTTCCACCCTTCGGCGCGGTGCAGTGCATCGAGGGTCCGGGCCATACCCGGGGCACCCCGCCGAACGTGGTCGAGACCGACGCACTGACCTGGCTCGCTATCGCGACCGGCGGAACCGCGTGGAATCACGCCCTCGAACACGGGCGCATCGCTGCCTCCGGTTCCCGCGCGGACCTCTCCGCCTACCTGCCACTCCTCTGGGATGGGGCGGATACCCCGGAAGCGTCAGGGACAATAGAGGCATGACCCCATCCGAGCCGCAGCCCGAGCCGGAAGCGGTGCCGCGAACCGCGGAGAACGAGCCCTCGCAGTCCACCGAGGAGACCGAGGTCACGGTTCGCCGGATTCCGCGGTACTCGCGTTTCCTCATCATCGGAGCGGGGCTCGGGGCCGTCGCCACGTTCATTCTGACGGCGTCGTTCCCCTCGGATCCGCAGGTGGGTTTCGGTGCCCTGTTCGGCTACTTCCTGCTCTTCGGGGTGCCCATCGGGGTGGTGCTCGGAGCTGTGGTCGCGATCCTGCTCGATGTCGTGCTCACCCGCCGTGCCCGCACCGTGCTGGCCGAGCGCACGATGGTCGACCCGCTGCCTTACGACGACGAACCGGAGAGCGCCGAGGCTCCGGAAGCTCCACCCGCTCCAGAGGAAACTGCCACTAGATAGTTTCACTATCGGATAGCTACACTATCCGTATGCGAATGGCCGAGCTCAGCACCACCAGCGGCATCCCGGTGGCGACGATCAAGTACTACCTGCGCGAGAAGCTGCTTCCGGCGGGTGAGAGCGAGACGGCCAACCAGGCGCGCTATGGAGACGTCCACCTGGATCGGCTTCGCCTGATCCGAGCCCTCATCGAGGTCGGCGGGCTCAGCGTCGCATCCGCCCGCAGCGTGCTCGAAGCCATCGACTCGGAGGCTTCGCTTCCCGAGGTCTTCGAGGTGGCGCAATGCACCGTCTCGGCGGCCGTCGCACCGGACGACGTCGACCCGGCGTCCCTCACCGATATCGATGAGCTGCTCATCGGCTGGCACGTGTCCGCCACCAACCCCGGGCGCCTCTCCGCTGCGCGAGTGCTCTCCGTCTTCCGCGGTCTCGGGCAGACGGATGACCGCGGCTGGTTCGCCCGGTACGCCCGGGCCGCCCTGCTCATCGCCGCCGCCGACCTCGACGAGATCGAGTCGCGCGAGGGCCGCGCCGCCAAGGCCGAAACCGTCGTCGTGGGCACTGTGCTCGGCGACGCCCTGATCTCCGGGCTGCGCCGTGCGGCCCAGGAGCACGTCACATCCGAGCGCTATTCCTGAAGGAGAACCGACCACCATGACCCGCACGATCGATGCACCCCCCGCCTCCGTCATCGCCCGCTTCGGCTGGCACCGGCCACTGCTGTGGCTCTCCGTCGGCATGATCGCGCTCGCCGCGGTCGCCCTCGTCGGGTTGGTCGTCGACCAGCGCTCGATCACCGGGATGCCCCTGTGGGCCAAGCCGCTGAAGTTCTCGCTCTCCGTGCTCATCTACAGCGTCACGCTCTCCTGGCTGCTCGGCCAGCTGCCCCGCGCCCGCCGCATCGCCTGGTGGTCAGGCACCATCGCCGCGGTCTTCCTCGCCGTGGAGATGATCGTGATCTACGGGGCGGCCTTCGCCGACACGACAAGTCACTTCAACGTCTCCACCCCGTTCTCGACCGCCCTCTGGGGCACGATGGCGGTGTCGATCGTGATCGTCTGGTCAGCCACCATCCTCGTGGCTGTGCTGCTGTTTCGCGCCGATCTCGGCGACCCCGCGCGCAGCTTCGCCATCCGTTCCGGTCTCATCATCGCGCTGATCGGCATGGGCCTCGCCTTCCTGATGACGAGCCCGACCGCCGCACAGCTGTCCAGCTTCCAGGGGATCGCCGGAGCCCACACCGTGGGGCTCGCAGATGGGGGACCCGGGCTCCCGCTTCTCGGCTGGAGCACGGTGGCCGGCGACCTGCGCATCCCGCACTTCGTGGGGATGCACGCGATGCAGGTGTTCCCCATCCTCGCGCTGCTGCTCGAGCTGGGCTCTCGCCGCCTGTCTGCACTGCGCGACTCGGGCACCCGGCTCGGCATCCTCGTCGTGATCGCCGCCCTCTACCTCGGCGTGATCGCAGTGCTCACCGCCCAGGCGCTCTCGGGCCGGTCGATCGTGAGTCCGGATGCCGCGATCGCCACGGTCTCCGCGGCGCTGTTCGCCGCCGCCGCGGTCGCCATCGCGGCGATCGTGGTGCGGGGCAGGCGCTTCAGCTGAGCTGCGTGCGCTCCACCCAGGCGAGGTATTCGGGAGAGACGGTGCCGGTGACGTAGTCGCCGGTGAAGCAGCTCATCTCGAGCGCGGTGACGTCGGAACCCTCGAGGATCGCCGCCTGCATGTCCGCGACCTCCTGGTAGATGAGGTAGTCGCTCCCCATCTCCCTGTTGATGTCCGGAATCTTGCGGTTATGGGCGATCAACTCCTGGCGGCTCGGCATGTTGATGCCGTACACGTGGGGAAAGCGCACGGGAGGTGCTGCCGAGGTGAAGGTGACCTTGTTCGCGCCGGCCTCGCGGGCCATCTGCACGATCTCCTTCGAGGTGGTGCCGCGAACTATCGAGTCGTCGACGATCAGGATGTTCTTGCCGCGGAACTCGGATCCCATCGCGTTGAGCTTCTGCCTCACCGACTTCTTGCGCTCGGCCTGGCCGGGCATGATGAAGGTGCGGCCGACGTAACGGTTCTTGTAGAAACCCTCGCGGTACTCGATCCCGAGCTTCTGGGCCACCTGCATTGCGGCCGGTCGCGAGGAGTCGGGAATCGGCATGACCACATCGATGTCGCCGCGCGGCGTGTACTGCGCGATCGTGTCCGCGAGCCGGTTGCCGAGGCGCAGTCGCGCGTCGTAGACGGAGATGCCGTTCATGATGGAGTCGGGCCTGGCGAGGTAGACATACTCGAACGAGCACGGCACGAGCGAGGGGTTCTTCGCGCACTGGCGTGAGGTCATCTCGCCGTCCAGTGCGATGAACACGGCCTCACCGGGCGCGACATCGCGCACGATCTCGTAGCCACCGCTTTCGAGCACGAGGGACTCGGATGCCACGATCCAGTCGTCCCCGACGAATCCGCGTGCCCGCTTTCCGAGCACGAGCGGACGGATGCCGAAGGGATCTCGGAACGCGAGCAGGCCGTATCCCGGGATCATCGCGATCGTGGCGTAGGAGCCTTCGACGCGCTCGTGCACGCGTTCCACGGCGGCGAAGATCTGGTCGGGATCCAGGTCGAGCCCGGTGACCTGCTCCTGCAGCTCGTGGGCGAGCACGTTCACCAGGAGCTCGGTGTCGGAGCTCGTGTTGAGGTGCCGTCGGTCGATGTGGAAGAGCTCGTCGGTGAGCTCCCTGGTGTTGGTGAGGTTGCCGTTGTGCACGAGCACGATGCCGTAGGGGGCGTTCACGTAGAAGGGCTGCGCCTCCTGCTCGTTTCCGGCATTGCCCTTGGTGGCGTAGCGCACGTGACCGAGCCCCATGTTGCCGGGGAGGGCGCGCATGTCACGGGTGCGGAAGGCCTCGCGAACCTGACCCCGAGCCTTCACCATGTGGAAGGTGCGACCCTCCGCGGTGGCGATGCCGGTGGAGTCCTGGCCGCGGTGCTGCAGGAGGAGGAGGCTGTCGTAGACCTGTTGATTGGCGGGTTCCGAAGAAACGATGCCGACAATGCCGCACATTCGCGGTGAGTCTCCAGACCGTAGAGTTGGGGGTGATTTACTCCAGTCTTTCACGCTTTGAGAACGGAAAACGAATGGCCGACAAGTACGCCGAGGCGGGCGTCGATACGGCGGCCGGAGACCTCGCTGTCGAACTCATGAAGTCGGCGGTCTCGGCCACCCACGGGCCACGGGTCGTCGGTGGCGTCGGCGGCTTCGCCGGGCTCTTCGACGTGTCGTTCCTCACCTCCTTCCAGCGGCCACTGCTCGCGACATCCACCGACGGGGTCGGCACGAAGGTCGCGATCGCCCAGGCCATCGACAAGCACGACACGATCGGCATCGACCTGGTCGGAATGGTCGTCGACGACATCGTGGTCGTCGGAGCGACTCCGCTGTTCATGACCGACTACATCGCCTGCGGCAAGGTCGTGCCGAGCCGCATCGCCGACATCGTTGCGGGAATCGCACTTGGCTGCAGCGAGACCGGCACCGCCCTCGTGGGGGGCGAGACCGCCGAGCATCCCGGACTTCTCGCCCCGGATGACTACGACGTCGCCGGCGCTGCGACGGGCGCGGTCGAGGCGGATGCCCAGCTCGGTGCCCACCTAGTGACGGATGGCGACGTGGTCATCGCCCTCGAATCATCCGGCCTGCACTCAAACGGCTACTCGCTCGTGCGCAGCATCATCCGCCAGAAGGACATCTCGTTCCTCGATCGGTCTGATGAGCTCGGCGGCCTGGTCGGCGAGGTGCTGCTCGAGCCCACCAGGCTCTACACGTCCCCCCTGCTGAGCCTGCTGGCGGATGCCCCGGGCGCGGTGCATGCACTCAGCCATGTGACCGGCGGCGGTATTGCGGCCAATCTGGCCCGGGTGCTGCCCGTGGGCAGCTGGGTGGAGCTGGAACGCAGTTCCTGGTCGCCGGCACCGGTCTTCCGTGTGCTCGCCGAATGGGGATCGATGAACCTCGAAGAGGCCGAGGGCACCTGGAATCTCGGCATCGGCATGATCGCCGTGGTGGAAGCGTCCCTGGTCGACGCGGTGATCGCGCACCTCGCCGCCGATGGCATCCCGGCCTGGACCCTCGGCGCGGTCTCGACCGTGCCGCGCGACATCACCGGCTTCGACCAGGGCGCCAAGGGTGTCGACGGCGGTGCCGTGCGGCTGGTCGGTCGCTACCGCGACTAGCCCGTCAGTTGCCGCTGGTCGAGCCTGCCGCTGGTCGAGACTCCTTTCGGCATCCTCTCCGGCACCGAGAATCCCGCTAGAGCATCCAGATCCTGTTTCCATCATTCAGGAAGGTCTGGGACGGAAGTGGACGAAGTGACGGATGAGGTCCCGCAAGCGCTCGTCCGCCGCATCCGCCCCACAGGTTCCTGAATTATGAACACAGCAAGCGTGCCGGATGCGTTGGACACGTCGGTCATGACCGAAGGCGGTAGAGACGCGGATCGCCGGACTGGGCCGACATCCGCTCTGCACGCGGCGTAGCGTTCCTTCGCCCGGTCACCGGAGGGGAGCGGATGCGTCGCGCCGACTCAGCACACCCGACGGGGTGCGCGCTGCAGAGCTGCCTAGGCCGTCTTGTTCTGGTCGGACTCGTACTCGTCTTCCGAGAATCCGGAGACATCCGGCGAGTAGGCCGTCGCGCTGAATTCCGGCCACTTCTCGAGATCTTCTTCGAGCTTGGGGTCGATCGGGGCACCGGTGACGGGATGCGTGAGTTCGCGTTCGAGCGCGTTGTAGTTGGTGTCCGGGCTGAAGTACTTCAGCTCACGAGCCACCTTGGTGTGCTTTGCTTTTTGACGGCCGCGCCCCATGGCTTGACCCCCTCACGATTCCTGCCCGGACGAACGGAGCCTCGACTGGCGAACAGCTGCCCGGGATTGACCAAATAGGGAACTAAAAACTAAAGCCCAACTTTAGCATGCACGCGCACCCCGGCCGCGTCCGCCATCCGCCCTCCCGGTGGCGGCTAACGTAGACGCGTGACGTCCTCGCCTGGCTCCCCCTCTGTCGTGGTGATCGGCGCGGGACAAGCCGGACTGTCCGTCTCCTTCTACTTGAGACGACTCGGCCTCGAGCCGGGCTCCGACTTCGTCGTTCTCGACCGTGGCCCAGGCACTGGTGGCGCCTGGCAGCACCGCTGGGAGGCCCTGCGCATCGGCTCGGCCCACCACATCAATGACCTGCCGGGCATGGACGAACTCGGCATCAGTTTCGACACCGCTGACCGCACCCAGCCGGCGAAGGATGTCGTCGCCGATTACTACGCGCGCTACGAAGAGCACTACGAGCTCCGCGTGCGGCGCCCGGTCGATGTGAAGCGCGTCTTCAACCGCGGCACCGACCTGGTGGTCGGTTTCGAGGCGGGCGGTGGCATCGGCGCGCTGGAGACGGATGTCGTCGTCAACGCCACCGGCACTTGGGGGTCGCCGTTCATCCCGTGGTACCCGGGATTCAATGACTTCGCCGGACGACATGTCCACACCACGAATTATGAGTCGGCTGCCGCCTTCGCGGGCCAGAACGTGGTCGTGGTGGGCGGAGGAACCTCGGCGATCGGCTTCCTCCTCGAACTCGAGGGCAGCGCGGAGAGCCTCACCTGGGTATCCCGGCGACCCATCGAATTCCTCGACGAGGGCGAACTCAACATGGAGGCGGGGGCCGCAGCGGTCGCAGCCCAAGACGAGGCCGCGCGCAGCGGACGCGCCCTGCCGAGCATCGTCAGCGGTACGGGAGTGCCCCGGACCCGCCGCATCCAGGCTGGGATCGAGCGAGGGACCCTCGTCGCCAAACCGATGTTCACCTCGATCGAACCGCACGGAGTGCGCTGGTCAGATGGCACATTCCAGCCGGCGGATGCGATCGTCTGGTCCACCGGATTCCGGCCGGAACTCCGCCATCTCGCCCCTCTCAAGCTGCGGGAGAAGGAGGGCGGCATCAGTGTCGGCGGGGGGTCGTCCTGGAAGGACGGACGTATATTCTTCGCCGGGTATGGACCGCAGGCCAGCACGATCGGAGCGAATCGAGCCGGACGGCAGATCGCCCGCCAGGTGGTCGCGCTGCTCTCCAACCTCTAGCGGAGCGCTCGCAGCGGGAGTGGACGCTCGACAACCGCGCCCCCGGCGGATCGGGACCCCAGGCCTCCGTGGACGGGCAGATCCCCCGCCACGAGGTGAGCAGGCAGATCCCCCGCCACGAGGGCAGCGGTAGCTGGCCTATTCCACCTGCACGGATGCACCGGAGGACGCGGTGACCTCGCCGTCGGTGTTCACCGTGATCGAGACAGCCTCCCCGCCGAATCTCAGACCGGTCACCGTAAGCGCACCGACCATAGTCAGCGGGGAGACACCGAGGGTCGCGGATGGCGCGTCCGGACGCAGTCCGAGCGTCGAGGCCAGCACCGAGACCGAGGCGGCCGCCGACCAGGCCTGCGGGCGACACGCGGCGGGGTAGGGAACCGGGGCGCCGAACTGGCTCGCGGCGTCGCCGGAGTGCAGCTCGGGCATCCGATAGTCGAAACCTGATGCCGCGGCGAGGAGCCCGGCCGCGAGGGAGGAGGCCTCCGCGGTGAAGCCGTCGCGGGCGAGTCCGGCGATCGCGATGGCGGTGTCATGGGTCCAGACGCTGCCGCCGTGGTAGCTGAGCGGCCAGTAGCCCTCCGAATCGGTGGACATGGTGCGAAGGCCGTAACCCGAATTCAGTTGCGGGGAGACCAGTCGACGGGCGACGAGGGCGGCCTGGCGCGAGTCGAGCAGACCGGTGCCGAGCAGGTGGCCGATGTTGCTGGTGACGGTATCGACGGGTCGCTTGGAGGAGTCCAGCGCGATCGCCGGGTAGGCGCCCGCCGGGTCTTCGATCCAGAACGACTCATGGAAGCGGGTGCGCAGTCGGGCCGCCCACTCGCGCCATTCCCCGGCGCCGGAGACGCCGAAGTGGTCGAGCAGCTCCGCTCCGTGCATCGCCGCCTCGTAGGCGTAGGCCTGCACCTCGCAGAGCGCGATCGGGCCCTCGGCGAGGGTGCCGTCACGCCACTGCACCGAATCGCCGGAATCCTTCCAGCCCTGGTTCGCGAGGCCCGTTCCGGTGGCATCGACGTATTCGAGCAGGCCGTCGCCGTCGGCATCCCCGTAGTCGCGCATCCATTCGAGAGCGGCGACGAGGTGCGGGAGGAGCACCACGACTTCGGGTTCGGGCAGTCCCCACTTCCAGGCGTCGTGCAGCAGGCACACCCAGAGCGGAGTCGCGTCGACGGTGCCGAAATAGAGAGGGGGAAGCACAACGGCTTCACCGGGGATCGACAGCGTCGCCCGGCGCAGCTCGTGCATGATCTTGCCGGGCTGCTCGGCGCTTCCGGCGACGGATTCGGTGCCCTGCAGCGACGCGAGCACCCGCAGGGTGTCGGCGGCAAGGGTCGTTCCGAGCGGCAGCATGAAGCGGGCCGCCCAGAGCGAGTCCCGGCCGAACAGTGTGAAGAACCAGGGTGCGCCGGCGGCCAGGAATTCGGATGCCGGATCCGATACCGTCGTGAGCCTCAGGGCATCCAGGTCGGAGAGGGCTTGGGTCACCCACCGTTCGAGGCGATCGTCGCCGGCGGTCACCACCGGGACGGACCAGCGGGCGGCGTCGGTGGTCCCGCGCACGACCGCGTCGGCATCCCCCGCATCGATCGTCCAGCTCACCGTCACCGACCCGTGCGCGGGGATGTCGAGAGGCCAGGCCAGCCGGATGCCGCCGTCCGCGTGGCCGGTGACCTCCGCATCCGGGGCGTTCAGCGTCGCCCGCACGGCGCCACGGCCCCAGGTCGCCGTGTGGGGGGACACATCGAAGGGCACGCCGGCGCCCCCGATGCCCGCCTTCACGGACTCCATCTCGGCGAGGTCGCTGTCGATCTGCACCGTTGCCGTCGTTGAGACGCGGGTGTCGAGCGCCGACTGGATGGTGATCGACTCGGCCACCCCGGTGGTCGAGACCGTGCGGCGGTGCAGCAGTCGCACCCTCGGGTCGGCGGTGCGATCGTCGAGGCCGCGAAGCAGTCCGACGAACACGGTGCTCGCCGCACCCGAGGGGACTGTCGCGATCGGTTCAGCCGACTGCCCTCCCACCGTCACCACACTGCGTGACACGACCCGGATGTCCGAGTGATAGATGCCAGTGATGCCGCGTCCGTCGATCGTCCCGTCACCAGCCGACCAGGCCTGGGACGGCGCTCGGAGCAGGACGGTCGTGTCGTGGAGCAGCGGCTGCAGCGTGGGGAGCATGAGATTCAAGAACTTTCAGTGGTCGTGCGGAAGGCGTGCGGGGAGGTGCCGGATCGACTCGTCTACTCCTTCACCGCCCCATCGCTCGCGTTCATGATCTGCCTCTGGAAGATGAAGAACATCACCGCCACCGGAACCGTCATGATGGCTGCGGCGGCCAGCTTGATCGGATACTGCGTGCCCTGGCTGAGTTGGCCGGAGGCGAGGGAGGCGACTCCTTTGGTGAGGGTCACGAGATCGGGGGACTGGGTCGACACGATGAAGTGACTCAGCTCGTTCCACGATCCCTGGAAGGAGAGGATGACGATGGTGATGAGCGCGGGGCGCGCCATCGGCAGCACTACGGACCAGAACACCCGGAAGGTGCCGGCGCCGTCGATGCGGGCCTGCTCCTCGACACTCGCCGGGATGGACTCGAAGAAGTTCTTCATGATGAAGATCCCCGCGGCATCGGTGAGCAGCGGGATGATCATTCCGGCGTAGGTATCGTAGATGCCGATCTGGTTGATCACGAGGAACTTCGGGATCAGCAGCACCACTCCGGGCACGGACATCACCGCGATCAGGCCCGCGAACATCACGTTTCGCCCCCGGAAGTTCAGCCGCGCGAGCGCGTAGCCGGCGAGGGAGTTGAAGAACACCCGTCCCGCGGTGACGAAGATCGTGACGATCGCCGAGTTCTTGAACCAGATCGGAAAGTCCGAGTGCAGGAACAGCCGCTCGTAGGCCGCCGTCGAGAAGGTTGCGGGGACCAGAGAGAGCGGATCGCTCGCGGCATCCGCTTCCGTCTTGAACGAGGTCGCCACCTGGATGAGGAACGGGAAGATATAGACGATCGCGAGCACGACGAGCAACGCGTAGAGGATCGACCGGCCGGCAATCAGTCCGCCGCTCGGCCTCGCCGTGCGCGTGAACGAGCGGGGGGTCATGGTGCTCATAGCGAGCCTCCCTGGTTCTTCGAGATGATCTGGCTCGCCGCGATACCGGTCGCGATCTTCAGTGGGCCGTTGCCGTCGTGCCAGTCGTCCGGTCCGTCGGGACCGTCGTCCTTCGGGCCGCCGGGATCGCCGTCCTTCGGCGGGATCTCGTAGCCGCGCATCCGCCGCTTCGAGACCTTGCGCTCGGCGAGGATCCAGCGCTGGAGGAGCGTGAACAGCACGATGATGATGAAGAGCAGGAACGCGATCGCCGCGCCCTGGCCCCACTGCTGGTTATTGAATGCCGACTGGTAGGAGAGGAACGCCGGGGTTAGCGTCGTTTTGCCCGGAGCGCCCTTTGTGCCCGTGTAGATCTGGTCGAAGACCTGCCAGCAGCCGATCAGCCCGAGCGTGAGCACCGTGAACAGCGTGGGTCGGAGCTGCGGAAGCGTGACCCGCCAGAAGCGCTGCCAGCCGTTCGCGCCATCCATCATCGCGGCTTCGGTCACGTCTGCGCCGAGGTTCTGCAGCCCCGCGATGAAGAGGAGCATGAAGGTGCCGCTGGTCGTGAAGACCGCGAGCAGCACGAACGCGAACATGGCGACGGATGGCCCGCCGAGCCAGTCCCACCACGAGACGCCGAGCGCCGTGGAGTTCGTGAGTGCACTCGGGCCGGCCTTCACACCGAACATTCCGAGGAAGTTGTGGATGATTCCGTCGGGATCGTTGAACCAGTTGGGTCCCTTCACCCCGAGGTACGACAGGAGCTTGTTGACCGCGCCGGTGGAGTTGAAGAGGAACAGCCAGAGCACGGTGATGGCCACCGAGCTCGTGACGGAGGGGAAGTAGAAGGCGGTGCGGAAGAAGCCGCGCCCCTTGAGGATCTGCCGGTTGACCAGCACCGCAAGGAAGAGGGCGAGCGCGGTCTGCAGGGGAACGACGAGCACGACATACCAGGCGTTGTTCTTGAGCGCGGTGCCGAAGTCCTGCTCGGCGAGGCCGCCACCACCAAGGAGAGCGGAATAGTTCTCCAACCCCACGAAGTGCACGTTGCCCGAGAGCGGGCTTCCGCGACCGGTCCAGTCGCTGAAGCTCACCCAAAGCGCCATGAGCACCGGCACGACGAGGAACAGCCCGAGCAGGATGACCATCGGCGCCGTGAAGAGGTAGCCCGAGAGGGCCTCCCCGCCCCGGAGTCCGGAGCGGGAAGACCGTCTCGTGGTAGTCGCCATGGTGACTACTTGACCAGTGCTTCGAGGTTCTTCTGGGTGGCGTCGAGGATCGTCTTGGGATCTCCCGTTGCGAGGCTCTCGAGCTTCGAGTTCAGGTCGGTCACGACATCCGCGGCCCCCTTCGCTGCCGGAACACCCTTCGCGTAGGACGCCCCGTCGAGGAACGGCACCAGCTTGGGGTTGTCCTTCTTCCAGACGTCCGCGGCGGACTTGATCGACGGCATCGGACCGAAGGCGGTCGAGAACGCGAGTTGGTCGCTCGAGCTGGTTAGCTTCTCGACCAGCTTGACGGCCGCGGCCTGGTTCGGGCTGTCGGCCGCGATTCCCCAGCAGTTGGTGAACTGCAGCGTTCCCTTTCCGGCAGGACCGGCGGGCAGCGGCGCGATCGTGTACTTCACTGTCGGGTAGTCGCTCGTCATCGCACCGGTGATCCAGTTGCCCTCGATGGTCATCGCCGCGAGGCCCTTACCGAAGGCCTCACCGCCCCATCCGGCTCCGAGGTCCTTGGCATACTTGAGGCTGCCGTCGGCCATGAGCTTCTTGGCGAAGTCGAGCCCCGCGATGCTCTCGGCGCTGTTCGCGGTCGCCTTCGTGCTGTCCGCGTTCATGAGGTTGCCACCGGCCTGGGCCATGAAGGCGCCGAGGCGGGCGTATTCGCCCCCGATCCCGAGTCCGACGTGACCGTCAGTGGTGAGCTTCTTCGCCACGCTCTCGAGCTGGTCCCAGGTGGTCGGGATGTCCGCATCGGTGAGTCCAGCGGCCTTCCACATATCGGTGTTGATCTCGAGCGCCAGGGTCGAGAAGTCTTTCGGCGCACAGTAGAACTTGTTGTCGTAGGTGAACGACTTGACCAGGCTCGGGTAGAAGTCGCCCTTGTTCTTCAGGTTGTCGCCGTAGGCGAGCAGCGAGCCGTTGGAGGCATAACCGGCGAGAGCGTCGGTGCTGAGGTAGAAGACATCAGCCGGCTTTCCGGCGGAGAATCCCTGGGCGAGCTGCTGGTTGAGGTCGCTGGCCACCGAGACCTTTGCGGCGGTTCCGGATGACTTGGACCAGTCCGCGACGGCACTGTTGACCGCCTTCGTCTCCGCGTCTCCGCTAGAGCCGATCAGCACGGTGAGCGCCTTCTTCGAGGAGGTGAGTTTTCCGCCGGAGCTGTCGGAGCTGCCCGCGCCGAAGCCCGAGCTGCAGGCGCTGAGTGCGAGGACTCCGACGGTGGCGATGATGCCGGCAGCCAGCCAGCGGTTGGTGCGTCTTTGCATTATTTCTCCTTGGATGGGTGTGCCCGGTGATGGGCGCTGTGTTTCGTCAGCGGAGTCCGGGGTTTCGCGGGCGAACCGGGAGCGCCGGCCGAGGGAAGCGCGTGCGGACTCGATGGTAGCCACGGTGCCCTCCTTTGGGTCGCAGGTCGGTTCGCTGGTGCGGTCGGGACGTCTCGGCGGTGTGCGGGAATCCGCAGGTCGGCCGGCTCTGTCCTTAGATCGTTCAAATCAGACGAGGTCCCGGTCGATTTGATCGATCAAATTGTAGACTGACTGTAACGCCCGTTCGGGGGGAGTGTCAACCGTGCACTCGTCATCCACCCGCTCGAGGGCTGCGGTAACGTGACGGTACCGCACGAACGGACTGACCCTTGGAGGCCGCGATGTCACAGTTGCCGACCGTGCTCGACGTCGGTCGGGTCGCGGGTGTCTCGCGCCAGACCGTCTCGAATGTGCTCAATTCGCCCCAGATCGTCAAGCCGGAGACGAGGGAGAAGGTCGAGGCGGCGATCGCCCAGCTCGGCTATCGGCCGCACGCCTCGGCTCGGCGGCTGCGCACGCGGAAGAGTTCGACCCTCGGCATCCGCCTCGATCCCATGACCAATGGCATCTCGGGGTCTCTCCTCGACCGATTCCTGCACGCCCTCACCGAACAGGCGGACCGTCGGGGCTTGCGGGTCATGCTGTTCACCGCGACCGGCCCGGAGGACGAGATCCGCCAGTTCGCCCGGCTGCGCGACGGTGCGGATGTCGACGGTTTCGTGCTCACCGCCACCTTCGTCAACGACCCGCGCACGGAATGGCTGATCGAGAACAACGTGCCGTTCGTCACTTTCGGGCGGCCGTGGGGTATCGATGACATGAACGACCCGCGGCATCTCTGGGTGGATGTCGACGGGCGCAGCGGTGTGCGTGACGCCACCGATCACCTGCTCGACGAAGGGGCATCGCACGTCGCATTCCTCGGTTGGCCGACGAAGTTCAGCACCGGAGACGATCGTCGTCGGGGCTGGCGGGATGCCATGGAGGCACGTTCCGGTCTGGATCCCACTCAGCTCGACGCGCTCCAGGCGGATTCGGAAGACGACGTCGCCGCGGCGAGCCAGGCCATCCGTGCCCTCATCGAGTCGGGAGTGCGGGTGGATGCGGTCGCCTGCGCCAGCGACTCCCTCGCCCTCGGCGCGCTGCTCGTCGTCGGGGCCGAGGTGCCAGTCGTCGGCTATGACAACACTCCTGTCGCGGGCGCCATCGGGCTGTCGAGCGTCGAGCAGCCTCTCGATGAGGTGGCCGTCGGTGCTCTCGACCTGCTGCTCGGAGACGGCGCGCACGGCATCGTCGGCTGGGAGAGCTCGTCGCCCGAGAAGCGTCACCGGTTGGTGACCCCGCGCCTTGTGGTGCGCGAACGCTCCCCGATCGGGCGGTTGGCCTGAGCTCTCACCCGCGTGTTGCGACGACGGGTCCCGGCGGCGCCGTTTACGCCGAGCGGGCCTTCGCGGACATGCCGGGCCAGCGTGCCGACCCGGTGGGTCCGCACACGCCCGTTCTGCGCGAGGCGGGCGGGTCTAGGGCCGGTACTGGTGCAGCAGGAAGAACCAGTACACGACGAAGTAGGCCGCCGTCGCGGCGCCCAGACCGAGCACGAGGTTGAGGAGCACGTTCGCGATCGCGGTGCGCCAGCGCCCAGAGAGCGCGAACTGCAGGGTCTCGACCGACCAGGTGCTGAAGGTCGTGAGACCACCGGCGATCCCGGTGACGAGGATGAGGTGGAGGGCACTGTCGACGATGCCCCAGTCCGCGAGGGCGAGCACCCCGCCGCCGAGCAGGGATCCGGTCACGTTCACGACCAGCACCGCTCGGGGAAAGCGGGTGGCGCGGATGAACGCGAGCGCGATCGCGTACCGGGTGAGCGCCCCGAGGGCTCCCGCCCCGAGCACCGCGGCGACGACCAACGGGCTCACTCGTCCACCAGGTCGATCTCCAGCGGTGCCGGCCTCGGGCGTCGCCCCACGCTCAGCCCGAGCATCGCAGCACCGAATCCGAGCAGCAAGGAGAGCACGAGGTACAGCACGGCGAGCATCCACAGTCCGTGATGGGCTTCGGTGACGAGCGAGACGATGAGCGCGGAGAACGTGGTGAACGACCCGACCGTGCCGGTGCCGAGCCCCACCTTGAGCCAGTTGGGAGTGCCCGTCCGCCTCCACAGGGTGGCGACGAGGGCGCCGAGCACGAAGGATCCCGCGACGTTGATGAGCAGGGTGCTGAGCGGGAACTCGGTGTCGCTGTGCGGGATCACCGTGTCGAGGGTGAATCTCAGTCCCGTGCCGATCACACCACCGGCGGCGACGGCCACCATTTCACGCCAGCCCGCCACGAACCCTACTTCTGGCCCGGGGGATTTCTGGCGGCAGACTTCTTGGCGGCCGACTCGCGCGCGAGACGCGCGGCGCGGTCGACCTGACTCTCGGCGCGACCATCGCCGGCGAGCACGCTCGACTTGCGAGCCGCTGGTGCGGCCGGGGGAAGCGGTTTGCGCATGATGGGTCGGCGGGGTTCGCCACGACGGGACTCGCCGGGGAGGGGGCGATACGACCGGCTGTAGAGGTTGCGCGTGGAGTCGAGCAGCCAGGGCACCAGCGCGATCGTGACCCCGTGCACGAGCATCAGCTTCTGGCGGATGCGTCGGGCCTTGTGGTTGTGCAGCAGGTTCTCCCACCAGTGGCCCACGATGTACTGCGGCGTGTAGACCGTGACGACCTCGGAGCCGAACTCGGCTCGACGCGCCTTGATGTACTTGATCAGCGGCATGCTGATGTCACGGTAGGGCGAGGGAACGATGCGCAGCGGCACCTGGATGTTCATCTCGTCCCATTGCTTCGACAGCAGCTCAGAGGCATGGTCGTCGATGTTGATGTGCACGGCTTCGATGCTCTCGTGGCGCGCGGCGATCGCGTAGTCGAGCGCCTTGAGGGTCGGCTTCTGCATCTTGCCGACGAGCACGACGGCATGGTCGCCGGTGGCACCGAAGGTGGTGGTGGGGTCGACCTCGATGTCCTTGGCCACCTGCCCGTAGTAGCGGTTGATGCGCAGCATCAGGTAGAAGAGCACGGGCATGATCGCGAAGACCAGCCACGCGCCGTGGGTGAACTTCGTGATCGTCACCACGATGAGCACGATGCCCGTGAATGTCGCGCCGGTGGCGTTGATCGCCCGGCTGCGCCAGACCTGGCCGCGCTGGGCCTTGCTGAGGGTCTCGCGGCCGTCGCGCAGCATCCGGGTCCAGTGCACCACCATGCCGGTCTGGCCGAGGGTGAAGGAGACGAAGACGCCGATGATGTAGAGCTGGATGAGCTGGGTGAGATTGGCGCGGTAGATCACCAGGAGCAGGATGGCCGCGCCACTCAGCACGAGCACGCCGTTCGAGTAGACCAGGCGGTCGCCTCGGGTCTGGAGCGACTTGGGCGCGTAGGAATCGCGGGCAAGCACGGAGCCGAGCAATGGGAAGCCATTGAATGCGGTGTTCGCCGCCAGCAGCAGCACGAGTGCGGTGGCGCCCTGGATCACGTAGAACATGAAGTAGCCGGCACCCGGGAACGTGGCCGCCGCGATCTGCGAGATCACGCTGGTCTGCGGAGCGGTGGTGCAGTCTTTGAAGCCCTGGAGGTCACAGGCGGACTCCGCGTAGTGCACCTTGCTGATCAGCGCGAGGGCCATGATGCCGATGAAGAGCACGATGGCGATGGATCCCATGAGCACCAGCGTGCGCTGGGCGTTCTTGATCTTCGGGCGACGGAACGCCTGCACGCCGTTCGCCACCGCTTCGACGCCGGTGAGGGCGGAACATCCGCTCGCGAAGGCGCGAAGCAGCAACAGGATGAACGCGATCTGCGTGAGGCTCGCCGGATCTTTGACCGTGTAGGCCGAGGATGCCGCGATCGGGGTGTCACCCAGCGCGGCGCGAACCAGCCCGGTGACGATCATGATGCCGGTGGAGGCGATGAACAGGTAGGTGGGAAGGGCGAAGGCCTTGCTCGACTCAGCGACACCGCGCAGGTTGATGGCGGCGAGCACGATCACGAAGCCGACCGCGATCTCGACCCGGTACGTGTTGAGCATCGGGAACGCGGAGATGATGTTGTCCACCCCGGAGGCCACCGACACGGTGACGGTGAGGATGTAGTCGACGAGCAGCGCGGAGGCGACGACGAGGCCGGCCTTCTCGCCGAGGTTCTTGTGGGCGACCTCGTAGTCGCCGCCGCCCGAGGGGTAGGCCTTGATGAGTTGGCGGTAGGAGGTGACCACCACGATGAGCAGAAGCACGACGGCCGCGGCCACCCAGGGCGCGAAGCTCAGGAACGCCAGCCCGCCGAGGGTGAGGATGAGGAGCAGTTCCTGGGGCGCATAGGCCACTGAAGACAACGCATCGCTGGCGAAAATGGGCAGCGCGAGGTGCTTCGGGAGGAGCTGGCCCTCCAGTTTCTCGGAGGCCAGCGGTTCGCCGATCAGCCAACGCTTCGGCGAACGAACTTCGCTAGTCACGAGGTGCGACACTACACCTGAACTCTGGTCTGTTTGAAATCAGCCGCCGATCGGGGGAATACTCCCGGCATTCCTTCGCTTAACCGGCGTTCCGCGGCTGGCCTCCCCGGCTGGTCTCCCCGGCTGGTCTCCCCGGTCGATCGGGTGCTGGTTGCCCGAGGTCCAGGTCAATGACGGCGCTTGACCTTGACGCTGCGTCAACCTCTAGCGTGAGGTTCATGACGAACACCGCCAAGGACTGGTCGATCCAGGAAATCGCCCGGCTATCGGGCACCACCTCCCGCACCCTGCGCCACTACGACGATATCGGGCTCCTCGCGCCCACCCGCGTCGGCGCCAATGGCTACCGCTATTACGACGCGGTCGCCCTCACGCGACTCCAGCGCATCCTGATGCTGCGCGAACTCGGACTCGGGTTGCCGGCGATCGCGGACGTGCTCGCCGGTGCGACCGACGATGCGGATGCGCTGGCGGCGCACCTGCGCTGGTTGCGCCAGGAGAAGAACCGTCTCGACCGGCAGATCCGTTCGGTGGAGATCACCATCACCAACAAGAAGGAAGGAACACCACTCATGGCCGACGAGATGTTCGACGGATTCGACCACACCGCCTACAGGGAAGAGGTGGTGGAACGGTGGGGTATTCAGTCCTACGCCGGTGGTGACCGGTGGTGGAGATCCCTCTCCGCAGAAGACAAGGAGAGGTTCCAGTCCGAACAGAAGGCGGTGAAGGGGGACTATGCATCGGCCTTCGCGGCGGGCGCGGACGTCGACGGCGACGCGGTGCAGGCGATCACCCGGCGCCACTACCTGTGGATCACGGCCTCCTGGCAGGGAACGGCCCCGACTTCCGAACAGTTCACGGGCCTGGGGGAGATGTACGTTGCCGACGACCGCTTCGCCGCGAACTACGGCGGCACGGAGGGTGCCACCTTTGTGCGCGATGCGATGGCCGCATTCGCCTCCCGCCACCTCGGCTAGGGCGTTCCGTCAGCCGGATCGTTCCGTCAGTCGGTTCGTTCCGTCAGTCGGTTCGTTCCGTCAGCCGGTTCGTTCCGTCAGTCGGTTCGTTCCGCCAGTCGGTGCATTCCATCATTCGGTTCGTTCCGCCAGTCGGTGCGTTTCATCATTCAGGAAGGTGTGAGACGGGAGGGGCGGGAGTGGTGGATGGGGCTAACATCCGTCCCTTTGGCACCTCTGATCCCGTATCTTCCTGAATAACGGAGGCCTGAGTGACGGAGGCCTGAGTGACGGAGGCCTGAGCGACGGTGGCCTGAATAACGGAGGCCCGAATAACGGAGGCCCGAGCGACGGACGGCTGAGGAACGGCGGGGCGGATGCTCGCCGGCACGGTCAGCAGCGGGATCGTCACATTGACCATCGGCCCGATCAGCACCGCGAACAGCACGGTGCCGACGCCGACATTGCCGCCGAGCAGCCATCCGATGGCCAGCACCGTCACCTCGATCGAGGTGCGCACGATCCAGAGTCGCCAGCGCCAGCGTCGATGGATGCCCGTCATGAGGCCGTCACGCGGCCCGGGCCCGAAACGCGCGCCGATATAGAGGCCGGTGGCGAGGGCGAGCAGTGCGAGCCCGCCGGCGAACAGGAGCACCTGTTCCCAGAGCTCTCGCGCGACCGGCAGCAGCCACAGGCCGAACTGGGCGCTCGGCCCGATCAGCAGCACGTTGAGCAGCGTGCCGAGGCCCGGCCTCTGGCGGATGGGGATCCACAACAGCAGCACCAGCAGCCCGACGACATTCGTGATCAGGCCGAACGCGAGACCGGTCTGCCTCGCGATGCCCTGCGTGAGCACATCCCAGGGCGAGACGCCGATGCCCGCCTGCACCATCATCGCGATCGCGAACCCGTAGAGGATCAGGCCGACGAGCAGCTGGGCCAGGCGTCGAATCATCATTTACCCATCCAATTAGCAGATTGGCCTTCTGGCAAGATGCCAATACTTTTAGAGTGGCTCTATGAACTCCCTGTCGGCCCGATCATTGGCCTCCCTCTTGCGGGGGTGGCGAGAGGCCACCGCCGCTCCGGCCTACGCGGCACTCGCCGATCGCATCCGCCTGCTCATCCTCGACGGGCGCATCCCCCTCGGCACCCGGGTGCCCGCTGAGCGTGACCTGGCGGCGCAGCTCGGGGTCAGTCGCACCACGGTGACGGCGAGCTATGGCGAGCTGAGGGAAGGGGGATACCTCGACAGCCTCCGCGGATCGGGCAGCGTCGCGCGGCTGCCCTCGCGTTCGCCGATCATCATCGACAACCATCAGGCCGGATACCTCGACTTCAGCAAGGCGGCGCTGCCCGCGATCCCGGCGCTCGCTGCAGCGGCGCTCCAGGCGGCCACCGAGCTTCCCGCCTATCTGGGCGACCCGGGCTTCGACCCGATCGGACTCCCGGTGCTGCGCGCCGCCGTCGCCGACCGGTACAGCGCGAGGGGGCTGCCGACCGAACCGGAGCAGATCATGATCACCCTCGGTGCCCAGCACGCGATCGCCCTGCTCGCGCGCACCATCCTCGGTCGCGGCGACAGCGCCCTCGTCGAATCTCCGAGCTATCCGCATGCCTATGAAGCCCTCCGGCTCACCGGAGCGCGGCTCGTTCCCGTGAGCGTGACGAGCGATGACGGCTGGGATGAAGCGGCGCTCGAGCAGGCCATCCAACGCTCCAGCCCGGCGATGGGCTACCTCATGCCCGACTTCCACAATCCCACCGGGCAGACCATGCCGGCCGCGATGCGGGAGCGGATGCTGGCGCTCGCCGAACGGCAGGGCACGGTGATCGTCGCAGACGAGACCATGGCCGAGCTGACCATCGACCGGCCGGATCCCCCGCTGCCCCTCGCGGCCTACGGTGCCGCCGTCACCATCGGATCGGTCGGGAAGACGGTGTGGGGCGGGGTGCGGATCGGCTGGATCCGGGCCGAGCGGCAGCTCATCCAGAAGCTCACGCGAGCGCGGAGCGCTGGCGACCTCGGCACTCCGGCCCTCGAACAGCTCGTGGTGAAGAACCTCCTCGATCAGTACGACGCCATTCTCGATATTCGCCAGGCGCAGTTGCGGGCGGGCCGGGACCACCTCGCCGGGGCTCTCGCGGCTGCCTTCCCGGAGTGGCGGGTGCCGACCCCGAATGGCGGCCTCACCACCTGGGTCAACCTCGGAGCGCCGGTGAGCTCGCAACTGACGCTCGCCGCACGCGCGGAAGGACTGCTGCTGGCGGCGGGCCCCCGCTTCGGAATCGATGGTGCCTTCGAGCGTTTCCTGCGCATCCCCTTCGGGCATTCGGCTGACGAGACCGATCGTGCCATCGAGGCTCTCGGCCGGGCCTGGACCTCACTCGCGCGCGGTCCACTACTCGACCAGTCCTTCCTGGCAGAAGTGGTCTAGCGCCCGCGGATCGGTTACTCCCACGAGAGTATGCAGACCTCCAGCCAGCACTGAGATACTTTCCACGAGCACAAGGTCGTGCGTATCGCCCTGCCACAGCCCCAGGAGACTTCCCCGTGCACTTGTTTTCAGTTTTCAGCCTGCGCAATCGCGCTCTCATCGCGCTGATCACGATCGTCATCGGCATCTTCGGCGGCATCGCCCTCACCTCCTTCAAGCAGGAGTTGATCCCCTCCCTCTCCCTCCCCTCGGTCTTCATCGTCACGTCGTACCCCGGTGCGTCGCCCGATGTCGTGAACACCGACGTCAGCACTCCGATCGAGAGCGCGCTCCAGGGCATAGAGAACCTCGACTCCACCACCGCGACGTCCAACACCTCGGCATCGACGGTGACGGCCTCATTCGCCTATGGCACCGATATCGCCACCTCCGAGCAGAAGGTGCAGCTGGCTCTCGACCGCATCAAGACACGCCTGCCCTCGAACGTCACTCCGCAGGTCATCACCTTCAGCCTCAGTGACTTCCCAGTGATCCAGCTCGCGGTCACCAGCGACATGGACGCCAACACCCTCGCCGCCAAACTCTCCGCCCTCACGGTCACGAACCTGAAGCAACTCGAGGGCGTGAGCGATGTGAGCCTGCTCGGCGCCGCATCCCAGCGGGTCACCATCACCCCGGATGCGGACAAACTCGCCGCCGACGGCCTGAGCATCCAGTCGATCAAGTCCGCTCTCGCGGCCAATGGCACGCTGCTGGCGAGCGGATCGATCACCGAGGACGGCAAGACCCTCACCGTGCAGTCCGGGTCGCGCATCACCACCACCGACGAGATCGCCGCCCTTCCGCTGCTCGGCACTCGGGCGGCGACGCCACCCACCATTGCGGATGTCGCCACCGTCGCCGTCGTGAACGATCCGACGAGCGGCTACTCCAGCGTCAACGGCAAGCCTGCCGTGACCCTCAACATCACCAAATCGGCCGCGGGCAACACGGTGTCGGTGTCCCACACCGTGCGGGATGACATCCCCACTCTCGAGAAGCAGCTGGGCTCGAACACCAGGTTCACCGTCGTCTCGGACCAGGCCCCGTCGATCACCCAGTCGATCGACAGCCTCGCGCAAGAGGGACTGCTCGGCCTCGTGTTCGCTGTGGTCATCATCCTCGTCTTCCTGTTCTCGGTGCGCTCGACTCTCGTCACAGCGATCTCGATACCGGTCTCGGTGCTCATCACCTTCATCGGCATGCAGGCTTCGGGCTACACGCTCAACGTGATCACCCTCGCCGCGCTCACCATCGCGATCGGTCGCGTCGTCGATGACTCGATCGTCGTGATCGAGAACATCAAGCGGCACATCGGGCTCGGCGAGGAGAAGTTGCCCGCCATCCTCGCCGCCGTGCGCGAGGTCGCCACGGCGGTCACCGCCTCCACGGTGACGACGGTTGCCGTTTTCCTTCCGATCGCGCTTGTCGGTGGGCTCACCGGGGAGCTGTTCCGGCCCTTCGCGCTCACCGTGACCATGGCCTTGCTCGCGTCGCTGTTCGTCTCCCTCACGATCGTCCCGGTGCTCGCCTACTGGTTCCTCGGCAGCAAAAAGGCGGTGCACAAGCACGCCGGCACCGAGCCGGTCGAGAAGGTCACTCGCCTGCAGAAGATCTACCTTCCGGTGATCCGCTGGACTCTCAAGTTCCCCGCGATCGTGCTGGTGGCCGCGCTGCTGCTCCTGGCCGGCAGCGGTCTGCTCGCCACGAGCATCAAGACCAACTTCATCGGCAACAGCGGGCAGAACACGCTCACCGTGACGCAGAAGCTTCCCCTCGGCACCAGCCTCGAGGCCCAGAACGCCGCGTCGAAGGAGGTGGAGACCACCCTCCGGGAGGTGAAGGGCGTCGATACCGTGCTCCTCACTATCGGGTCCGGTGGCAGCTCGCTGCGAGCGGCCTTCTCGGGTGGGGGATCGAGCACCTACTCGCTCACGACCGACCCGAACGCCGACCAGGCCAAGCTCCAGGCGAAGGTCACCTCCGAATTGAAGAAGATCACCGGCAAGGGTGAGCTGGCAGTCGCGGCAGCCCAGGGCGGTTTCGCGTCGTCGGACATCGAGGTGGACATCACCGCCGGCAGCGACGCGGACCTGCGCGAGGCATCCGACACCATTCTCGCCAAGGTGAAGAACCTCTCCGTCGTCTCGCGCGCATCGAGCAACCTCTCCGCCTCGCTGCCCTACATCGCGGTGCAGATCGACCGCGCGAAGGCGGCCGCCGCCGGACTGACCGAGGTGCAGGTCGGCGGCATCGTCACGCAGGCGATGAACCCGAGCGCCACCGGAAGCGTGGTCATCGATGGCAAGACCCTCTCGATCTACGTGAACAATTCCAGCGCGCCCAAGACGACGGATGCCCTCAAGGCGTTCTCGATTCCGACCGTGACCGGCGTCGTGCCGCTCTCCGACCTCGCCACCGTCTCCACGGTAAACGGGCCGTCGAGCATCACCACGATCAAGGGTTTGCGCAGCGCCACTCTCTCGGTGACGCCGAGCACGGACAACACGGGAAGCGCCTCGGCGATCGTGTCGGCCGCCGTCGCTAAGGCGAAGCTGCCGGCCAGCGCCACCGCGACTCTCGGCGGGGTCACCACCCAGCAGGGCGACTCGTTCAGCCAGCTCGGACTCGCACTGCTCGCCGCCATCCTCATCGTCTACGTCGTGATGGTGGCCACCTTCAAGAGCCTGCGGCAGCCGTTGCTGCTGCTCGTGTCGATCCCCTTCGCCGCGACCGGGGCGATCGTGCTGCAGGTGATCTCCGGGGTGCCCCTCGGAGTCGCCTCGCTGATCGGTGTGCTGATGCTCATCGGAATCGTGGTGACGAACGCGATCGTGCTCGTCGACCTGATCAACCAATACCGCACCCGGGGGATGAAGGTCGACGACGCGATCGTCAACGGCGCCTCGCGTCGTCTGCGGCCGATCCTCATGACCGCTCTCGCCACGATCTTCGCGCTGTTGCCGCTGGGAATCGGCCTCACCGGTCACGGCGGCTTCATCTCGCAGCCGCTCGCGATCGTGGTGATCGGGGGACTCGTGTCATCCACCCTGCTCACGCTCATCGTGTTGCCGGTGCTCTACTACCTGGTGGAGGGTGCGAAGGAACGTCGCAGCGATCGTCGCGCGGCCAAGGAGGCGGCTGACATGGCGGCAGTGACCGAGGCGCAAAGCTAGGCTCGGCTGATGGCCACTCCCGACTTCGTTCTCGCCCTCCGGGAAAAGATCGGGCACGACGAGCTCTGGTTGCCCGGGGTGACGGCGGTGGTGCTGCGTGGACCTGAGGTGTTGCTCGTGCGGCGAGCGGACAGCGGCGCGTGGACTCCCGTCACCGGCATCGTCGACCCGGGGGAGGAACCCGCCGTCGCGGCCGAGCGCGAAGTGCTCGAGGAAGCGGATGTCGTTGCGCACGTCGAATCGCTGGCCTGGGTCAAGGTGATCGACACCGTCACTTACGCGAACGGCGACCGATCGAGGTATCTCGACCTCGTATTCCGCTGCAGCTGGGTCTCGGGCGATCCGTTCCCCGCCGACGGCGAGAACACGGAGGCGGCGTGGTTTCGGTTGGATGCCCTGCCACGGCTGTCCGAGGACATGAGCTCCCGCATCCGCGTTGCGGTCGAGGGTACCGAGGCGGCGCGCTTCGAGCGCTGAGCTCAGCGGGCGGGCTGATCGAGCGCGCTGTGGAAGAAGCTCGAGATGCGCGAGCGCATGTCGTCACCGAGCATCGCGATCGAATGGAGATGACCCTTCACGGTCACGAAAGTCGTGTCGATGTCGTGCTCCCGCAGCGCGCGCACGAACTCGCTCGACTGCTCGAGGGGGATCCGTTCGTCCAGGGAGTGCCCGATGAAGAACGGGGGATCCGAATCGTCGACCTGGAACAGAGGCGAGGCGCGCACCGCCTGCGGGCAGTCCTCGAAGCTCGCGCACGCGAGGTAGGAGAGTTCGAGCGGGCGGAAATCCGCGAGCTCGATGCCATCTCCGGTGAGGTTGGTCGGGCCGCTGAGCTCGGCCACCGCCGCGACCCGGGAGCCAGAGGTGAGGCTGCCGGTGCCCTCGACACCGAGCAGCGCCGCGAGGTTGCCACCGGCTGATCCGCCGAACGCCCCGATGCGCTTCGGGTCGATGTCGTATTTCTGCACGACCGCACTCGAGCGCATGTAACGCACGGCGGCCCGCACATCGTCGATTCCGGCCGGGAACGGATGCTGGGGGGCCAGCCCGTAGCCCACAGAGAAGGTGACGAAACCCTCTGACGCGAGCCACTGGCAGACGCTGCGCCAGTTGATGTTGGCCTTGTCGCCCGCCCGCCAGCTGCCGCCGTGGATGGAGACGATCGCGGCGCGGGGAGTCGATGAGTCCGTTGGATCAGGCGGGAGGCAGACATCCACTCGACCGCCCGTGGCGCTGCCGTAGTCGAGGTTCTCGGCCACGACGATGCGGGGGTAGGTCTTCACCTGCGGATAGAGCGGCTGCGCGGTGGGGGTGACGCGCTCCGACTGGGAACCCGTCGGCGTGCACGCGACCAGCGACAGCAGAACGACGGCGGCCGCGAGCGCCGCTATCGCCCACGTCGCCTTCTGCCGTGTGGCCGTCGCTCCCAGAACACGCATTCGAGCCAATCTAATGCGGTTTCGGCAGGTGTCCTGTAACGTAGTCGAGTCGGCTCTAGACATCGCGGCATAAACGCGAATGGGTTTGTAAGTCTTTCGGGCCGGTTTCCCTCAGTTCTCACCTTAAGAGAACACCTCCAGCTACTCCCTGGAATACGTGGGAACAATCACGTATGTGAAACGGTCCTGGCCAAAGACTGCCCGGGTTCCAGCAGAAACACTGCTTGTTGGCAGTGTGCTGCCATGCACTTAAACACAACCCGGAAATACGACTATGCCCTTCGATAAAAAAGCGGCCTCAGGCCGACCTGTCAAAAAGTACAACTCCGCTGGACCCGCCAAGAATGGCAGCCGCAGCGAGGGTCACCGCGGCTTCCACAATGACGCCCCGGTGAAGAAGCGCTGGAACGCGGATGAACGTGCCGCGCGCACCGGGGACCGCCCCGCTGGCACCGAGCGCCCCGCATCCACGGATCGCCGACCCAACTGGACTCCGACCAATGAGCGTCCGGCTCGCCCCTCTTACGGCGACCGCCCCCAGCGCACCGAGCGTCCTTCCTATGGCGAGCGCACCGAGCGTCCCTCCTACAACGATCGCCCCGCGCGTCCGTCGTACGGCGACCGCCCCGCCCGCCCTTCGTACAACAACACCGACCGCCCCGAGCGTCCGGCCTACGGCGACCGTCCGGCTCGTGCCGAGCGTCCGTCGTACGGCGACCGCCCGGCGACCAACGACCGCGCACCGCGCACCGAGCGTCCCGCATACAACGACCGCCCGGCTCGCACGGACCGCCCCGCGTACAACGATCGTCCGGCTCGCACGGATCGTCCCGCGTACAACGATCGTCCTGCTCGTACCGAGCGCCCGTTGTACAACGATCGCGTACCGCGTACGGACCGTCCCGCGTACAACGACCGTCCGGCTCGCACGGATCGTCCCGCGTACAACGACCGTCCGGCTCGCACGGATCGTCCCGCGTACAACGATCGCGCACCGCGCACGGATCGTCCCGCGTACAACGATCGTCCGGCTCGGACCGAGCGCCCGTCGTACAACGATCGCGTACCGCGTACGGACCGTCCCGCGTACAACGACCGTCCGGCCCGCTCCTTCGAGGATCGTGCTCCCCGCCGCGACAGCGACTACTACCCGGCCAAGAACGACGCCAAGTCGACGGCTTTCGCCGCCCACGAAGACGTCGTGCTCGAGCGCCTCGAGGCCAAGGTCATCACCGCGGGTGACGCGGCCGGCGTCAGCTGGAAAGACCTCGGCATCGGCGACAACATGACCCGCCAGCTCATCGTGATGGGTGCAGAGACGCCGTTCCCGATCCAGGCCGCCACCATCCCGGATGTGCTCGCCGGCAAGGACGTGCTCGGTCGCGGAAAGACCGGATCCGGCAAGACCATCGCTTTCGGAGCCCCGCTCGTGGAGCGCCTTATGGAGAACATGGGCGGCGCCGGACGCAAGCCGGGCCGCAAGCCCCGTGCGCTGATCCTCGCGCCCACCCGTGAGCTCGCCATGCAGATCGACCGCACGGTGCAGCCCATCGCCCGCAGCGTCGGCCTGTTCACCACGACGATCGTCGGTGGTGTGCCGCAGTACAAGCAGGTCTCGACCCTCCAGCGCGGTGTCGACATCGTCATCGCGACTCCCGGTCGCGTCGAAGACCTCATCGAGCAGGGCCGTCTCGACCTGAGCGAGGTCTTCGTGACCGTGCTCGACGAGGCCGACCACATGTGCGACCTCGGTTTCCTCGAGCCGGTGCAGCGCATCCTCGAGTCCACCAAGGCCGGCGGCCAGAAGCTGCTGTTCTCGGCAACTCTCGACAAGGGTGTCGCCACCCTGGTCAAGCAGTTCCTCAAGGACCCCGCCGTGCACGAGGTCGCCGGTGAAGACCAGGCGTCTTCCACGATCGACCACCGTGTGCTGCTCATCGAGCAGCGCGACAAGACCCGCATCATCGAGGAGCTCGCCGGTGGCGAGGGCAAGACGCTCATCTTCGCCCGCACCCGCGCGTTCGCCGAGCAGTTGGCCGACCAGCTCGAGGATGCCGGCATCCCGGCCACGTCGCTGCACGGAGACCTCAACCAGTCGCGACGCACGCGCAACCTCCAGCTGCTCACCAGCGGCCGGGTCAACGTGCTCGTGGCGACGGATGTCGCAGCCCGCGGCATCCACGTGGATGACATCTCGCTCGTGATCCAGGCCGACGCCCCCGACGAGTACAAGACCTACCTGCACCGCTCCGGCCGCACCGGCCGCGCGGGCAAGGTCGGTACCGTCGTGACGCTCATCTCGAAGGCGCGTCGTCGCCGCATGGACGAGCTGCTCGGCCGCGCCGAGATCACGGCGTCCATGGTCAACGCCGCTCCCGGCGACCGCGTGATCGAAGAACTCGCCGCACTCTAGAGCCGCGCGATAGCAACCAGTTGTGCCGAAGGGCGTCCATCCGATCGGATTGACGCCCTTCGTCGTACTGCGGGGGCGCGACAAGGTGGGCGTTACCCGGTGTTCACCCGCCGGAACGAACGGGGAAATCTAGGCGGGGCGGCGCGAGGCGACGAAGATGGAGGGATGCCGTCCCATCGCCCTGCCGAGCCGCGATCCGCCGTCGTGTTCCGCGCCGTCGCGGTCGCCTCGGTGCTCGCGGTGATCCTCGGCGGGCTCTCGTCCGGCACTGCGCTCGCCGAGGCCGCGTCGCCCCCGCATCACGATCTCGCTGTCGCTGGCGTCGCGGACTTCGATCCCGGGTACATCCTCTCCGACAGGGTGCTTTCCGACTCGCGCTCGCTGACCGAGGCGCAGGTGCAGTTCTTCATCGCCCAGCAGGCACCCGGATGCGCCTTCACCAGTGAGACCACCTGCCTGCGTGCCTACCGGTCCGAGCTTCCCGCCCGTTCGGCCTCGGCGGGTGGGCAGTGCGCCGCTCTCGACGGGGAGTCGGGGGTGCTCGCCAGCCGAATCGTGGTGCAGGTGGCACACGCGTGCCGCATCAACCCGAAGGTGCTTCTCGTGATGCTGCAGAAGGAACAGGGACTCATCACGGCGGTGTCCCCGACGGACCGCGCGTACCGGGTGGCCATGGGATACGGATGCCCCGACTCCGCCGCCTGCGACACGGAGTTCTACGGGTTCGCGTCCCAGGTGTACCGGGCCGCGAAGCAATTGCGCAGCTACCTGTTGGATCCCGCGCACTGGCGCTATCGGGTGGGGCCGGTGGCGGTGAAGTTCAATCCGGATGCGACGTGCGGGGTCGCAGTGGTGAACATCCGCAACCAGGCGACGGCCGCTCTCTACAACTACACGCCGTATCAGCCGAATGCCGCAGCCCTGGCCAATCCGCACGGTCAGGGTGATGCGTGCTCGTCCTACGGCAACCGCAACTTCTGGGTCGACTTCACCGACTGGTTCGGCTCACCGACCAGAGGCTGAAGTTTGTGAGGGATACCAGCCCCCCAATACAGGGGAGAGGCGGTGTCCGTCATGAAGGGTACGCGGGTCCCAAAGGGGTACACATCGAGCCCTGTACCCCGATTTTCCTAAGGTCACCTTCACCGGGCATTTCTCGGATTGAGATCGATATCACTATATTCCGCAGCGAATAGCTTGATCATGGTGTATTTTACCCGCTGTACGAAAATATGCTCCCCGCGGGCCTGCTGCCACCGGTCGGGGTACAAATGTGGGTTGACCCGAGGCGTGAACCTGTTAGCGTTTCAGGTGTGAGGCGCTCCCTAGGCAACTCACAGAAACGCTGCGACTAACCACCCGACACAGCACAAGTACACCTGTGACTGAATCGGGGGATTCCATGTCTTTTAGCGACTCCGCACCATCTGCAACGACCTTTCGTCGGGCGCTGACGACTCTCGTCGTCGGGGTCACCGCTGCCAGCGTCGCCATCCTCGCCCCCCTCTCCCCGGCGGAGAGCGCAGATGCTCACACCGCTCAGCCGGCCCACAGCGAGATCGTCGCCGTCGGCACCGAGACGGGCACGCCCCGCAGTGTGCGCGCGGCATCCCTCTGGACTGCTCGTCCGTCCATCCTCGTCGTTCCGGCCGCGCAAACAGCAGCGGCTCAGACCGCCCGGCCCGCAGAAGTCGTGCCGGTCGCCGCGGCGGCACCCCCCGTCGCACGTGTCGCCCGCGCCGTCGTGCTCGGGGACTTCCTCTCCCAGCGGGATGTACGCCTCGAGGCGATCGCCCGCGCGGCGGCACAGCTGAAAGCCGAGCACGAGGCTGCCGCTGCCGCCGCCGCCGCCGCCGCCGCTGCTGCGGCAGCACAGGCCGCCGCGGCAGCAGCAGCCCAGGCTGCCGCGCAAGCCGCGGCCCAGGCTGCGGCCGAGGCTGCCGCTCGCGCCACCCAGGGCTTCGTGCAGCGCGTGTGGACCAGCGGCTTCCAGAACGAGATCAACCAATGCCGTGGCGCCGTGGACGTCACCGCGGTCTACCAGGTGCGGGTCATCGCAGAACACAGCAGCTGTGGCGGCAGCCGATTCCCCACTGCTGCCGGTGCGATCGTCACGATCACCGGTCTGGATGCCGGCCGCTACCGCGTGATCGGTGTGGTGGCCCACCTCAACGGTGAGGTCAACCACGCCGAGGACATCCCCCGCGGCTACGATCTGCTCTTCCAGACCTGCGCGTCCGGCTTCACCGACATGCGCTTCACCGCACTCCAGCGCATCGGCTAGTCGCCCCGAGCGGCTACCCGGCGGCCGTTGCCCGGTGGGGAACCCGTTGCGGAGAGCGGGACAGCCGCCGACCCGTCAGGCCAGCGCGAGTAGCGCAGCCGCGACGAGGGCGACCGCGAGGCCAAACCACTGCACCGGCGCGATCCGTTCTCGCAGAACGAGTGCGGCGAGCACGATGGTGCCGGCCGGGGCGAGCGCGTTCAGCACCGACACGATCGAGAGTTCTCCCGTGCGCAGGGCGAGGAGAAAGAGGAACGCGGCCGCCGCATCCGTCACGCCACAGAGCACGGAGAAGATCACGGTCGCCCGGGTGATCGACGGGCGTGCCACGCCGCGCCGGGCCAGTCGCTGGCCCAGCAGGGCCACCGACATGACGAGGCCGGTGACCACGAAGGTGACGAGGAGCGGCGCCGGCCCGCTGTCGGTCGGCGTCAGGTCGATGAAGACGAGGTACCCGCCGATCGCGACTCCGGCCCCCACCGCCATGACGATGCCGCGCGGGCTCGGGCGAACGGCGCGTTCGCCCGGAACGAGGCAGATCAGGATGATCGCGACCAGCCCGACGCCCAGGCCGAGGTAACCCAGCCCGCTCAGCCGCTCGCCGCGCGCGAAACCGACAGCGATCGGGATCACCGCGGCCACCAGGGCCAGGATCGGGGAGAGGATGCTCATCGGTCCGATGGCGAGACAGGCATAGAGCAGCACGAGGGCGACCGCCCCGCACGCGCCGGCCAGCCCGCCCCACAACAACACCGATGGACCCCACCGGCTGGGGAGCACGAGCGCCGCGACCATCACTATCGCGAGACCGGAGATCGAGTTGATCAGCGTCACCCTCACGGCGCTCGTGCCGCGCGCGGCGAGGCCTCCGAAGAAGTCACTCGCCCCGTAGATCACGGAACCGGCGAGGGCGAGGACGACGCTCAACACTGCATGCTCCTAGGCCACCGCAAGCAGCGCCGCGGCCGTGAGGGCCAGAACGAGACCCACCACCTGCACGGGCGCGATCCTTTCGCGCAACACGATCGCGGCGAGAAGGATCGTGCCCGCTGGATAGAGAGCGGTGAGCACGGACTGGACGGTGAGATCGCCGAGCCGAAGGCCGAAGAGCAGCAATGCGTTAGCGGTCGCGTCGATCACACCGGCGATGATGGCCAGCACCAGGCCCGGCTTCCAGCGGGCGACCCCGGCAGGCACAGTTCCCCGGCGGCGCACCCACAGTGCGCCGACCCCGATCGCGCTGAACATCACGGTGGCATTGACGGCTCGGCTCACCACGAGGGGCACGAGCCCCGAATCATCCGGGGTCAGGTCGATCAGGATCAGGAAGACGCCGATCAGCGCGCCGGATCCGACCGCCATCGCGAGCGCCTTCAGCGACGGTCTTACCGCCCCGCGTTCGGGAACGAAGCCCACGAGTACGACGGCGACCAGCGCGACGGGGATGGCGAGGTAACCGAGGGTGGTCAGCCGTTCGCCCCGAATCACCCCCGCCAGCACCGGCACCACCGCCGAGATCACGGCGGTGAGCGGCGAGAGGATGCTCATGGGTCCGATTGCGAGGCAGGCATAGAGCAGTACGACGGCGAGAGCGCCCGTGATGCCGGTGATGCCACCGAGCAGCACCGCCTTCGTCGACCACACGCTCGGGAACAGCGGCAGCGCGAGCAGCAGAAGCACGAGTCCCGAGAGTCCGCCGATCGCGGTCACGCGCACCGCGCTGATGCGCTTCGCCGCCATGCCCCCGGCGAAGTCCGCGGATCCGAAAATGAGCGCTGCCGTGACGCCGACGAACACAGCGAGCACGGGAGACCTTTTCTGGAGGGAGAACTCAACGGTAGTGGTAACCGCCGATGACCATTTGGTAAAGGTCCTTCCATCGACGGCGTTCGAACGGATAGGGTGCACATCACCCCCCGATCGGGGGTGGACCTCATCGTCTGCACGCGCCGTGCACCCAAGGAGACACACGAAGCAATGGCACCCTTCCGTTCCCGCCGATTCACCATCCCGGCTATCGCGCTCGCTGTCGCGCTCGGTATCCCGACGCTCGCTGCATCCGCTGCCACCGCTGCGGATGCACCGGTCGCCATCGACATCCTCAGCTTCAACGACTTCCACGGCCGTCTCGAAGCGTCATCCCCGTCGGCGGGCGCTGCGGTGCTTGGTGGCCTGGTGAAGTCGTTCCGCGCGGCCAATCCCAACACGCTCGTCGTCTCCGGTGGTGACTCCATCGGGGCCTCCACCTTCACCAGCTTCATCCAGAAAGACCAGCCCACCATCGACGCGCTGAACGCGGTCGGCGTCGACGCGAGCGCGATCGGCAACCACGAACTCGACCAGGGGCAGGCCGACCTCGAGGGCCGGGTGATCCCGGCCACGAACTATCCGCTGCTCAGCGCGAACATCTACAACCGCACCACCGGCCAGCCGGAGTTCGCGCAGTACGCCCTCAAGCAGGTGGGCGGCGTCACGGTCGGTTTCATCGGAGCAACGACAGATGAGACGCCGTCGCTGGTAAGCCCGGCCGGGGTCGCGAACCTCGAATTCCGGGACATCCCGACAGAGGTCAACCGTGTCGCTGACCAGCTGAGCGACGGCAATCCCGCCAACGGCGAGGCAGATGTCATCGTATTGACAGTGCATGAGGGGGCGGCGGATGCCACGCTCGCGAGCGCCACCGGTGACTCCGCCTTCGGCAAGATCGTGAGCACGGTGGACGCGAACGTCGACGCCATCGTCTCCGGCCACACCCACCAGGCCTACAACTGGCAGCTGCCGGTGCCGGGCACCGACCGCACCCGTCCGGTGCTGCAGGCGGGCAAATACGGCGAAAACTATGGCCACCTCGCGCTCTCGGTGGACCCCACAACGAAAGCCCTGCTCAGCATCACCTCCGAGGTGAAGCCGCTGTTCGGAGCCTTCGCTCCCGACCCCGCCATCGCCGGCATCGTCGCCGCCGCGGTGGCCGCCGCGAAGGACAAGGGCTCGGTGCCGGTCGGCACGATCACCGCCGACTTCAAACGGGCGAGCCAGAAGGACGGTGTCACCGAGAACCGTGGTGGGGAGTCCCCACTCGGCAACTTCGTGGCCGATGTTCAGCTCTGGGCGACGAACGGCAAGGCGCAGGTCGCGCTGATGAATCCGGGCGGTCTTCGCACCGATCTCAAGTACAAGGCCAGTGCCAACACCCCGAACGATGTCGACGGTCGCGTCACCTATCAGGAGGCCGCGAGCGTGCAGCCTTTCGCCAACACTCTCGTGACCGAGACGCTCACGGGAGCGCAGCTCAAGCAGGTGCTCGAGGAGCAGTGGCAGCCGGCGACGTCGACCCGTCCGTTCCTCAAGCTCGGCGTATCGAAGTCCCTCGAGTATCGCTATGACCCGACGGCGGCTGCCGGGAGCCACATCACGGGGATCACGGTGAATGGCGTGCCGCTCGCCGCGACCGATTCGATCACCGTGGTCGTGAACTCGTTCCTCGCCTCCGGAGGTGACAACTTCGTGACGCTCGCCAAGGGCACGAACGCCGGTGACACCGGAAAGATCGACCTGCAGAGCATGGTCGACTACTTCGTGGCGAACCCGGTCGCCGCCCCCGACTACGCGCAGCGGGCGGTGGGCGTCACTCTCTCGTCGGCCACCGCACAGCCCGGGGATGTCGTCACCCTCGGTCTCTCCTCGCTGTTGTTCTCCAACGGCGAGCCCAACTCCGGCACCGCCACGGTCAGTGCTGGCGGTGTCGTGCTCGGGCAGTCCGCCATCGACCCCACGGTCGTCGACCTCACAGATGAGACGGGTCGGGCATCCGTCGCGGTCACCATTCCCACGGCCACGCCCGCCGGCACCCTGGTGCTCACGGTCGCCGTGCCGCAGACGGGCACGTCGATCGACGTTCCGCTGACGATCACGGTGCCGGCTATCACCTCGGTGACACCCCCGAGCATCAGTGGCACCGCGAAGGTGGGGCGCACCCTCACGGCGACCCCGGGCAGTTGGAGCGTGGCATCCCCCACTCTCGCCTACCAGTGGAATCGGGCGGGAGCGCCCATCGACGGAGCGACAGCCGCGACCTACACCCTGGTGCCCGCGGATGCCGGCGCAGCGATCACCGTGACGGTCACGGCCAGCGCACCCGGCACGACTCCGGGGGCAGCGACGTCCGCAGCAGTGACGGTCGATCGTCTCGCCTCCACCACGCGCGGGGCTGTGGACCGGGTGCTCGTGCGCCACAACTCGCCGGTCGTGTACCGGGTGGTGGTGTCCGGCGGTGGCCTCGCGCCGACCGGAGAGGTCGTGGTGCGGGACGGTCGCAGGGTCATCGCCGCCGCAACGCTGACGGCCGCGGACAACGGCCGGGCGACCGTGACGTTGCCGAAGCTCGGTCGCGGCATCCATCTGCTGACCGCCACCTACGGCGGTGACGCGCAACTCGTGGATTCCGCGTCCTTCCCGTCGCTGCTGTTCGTGTTCTGACCCGGCTCATCCGTTCGGGATGTCCCACGAAAGGGGGAGTCCGGCTCTGGCCGGACTCCCCGTTTCAGTCGTTAGGCTCGCCGCGTGGAATTCGCCTATCATCGCCTCGCCAGAAGTGCCCCCGGCTATCGCTGGTGGAAGCCGCTCGTCACGGGCCTGATCGCCCTCGCCATCTTCATCGGCTTCACCATCGTGCTCGTCGTGCTGCTGCTCGCATCGACGCTGGTGTTCCCCGAGGTGCGACCGGTGATCACGAAGCTCATCACCACGGGTGAAATCGACAACAGCCTCCCGGTGGTGCTCGCGTTCTCCCTGTCATCCATCGCCGTGATCCTGCCGTCCGTCTGGCTCGCTCGGCTCATCATGGGGCCGCGCCCGGTCGGCCTGCTCTGGTCGATCGCCGGGCGGCTGCGCTGGCGATGGATGGCGCGGCTCATCCTTCCCGTCGTCATCGCCTATGGAGTCTCGACCCTCTTCTCCGTCGTTCTGCTGCCCCTGGTGACCGGTGAGCGCGTCCCGCCGGCCGCCGTGTCGTCGAGCACCTGGGTCGTGGTGCTCGTCGCGGTGGTGCTGGTGCCGCTGCAGGCGACCGCGGAAGAGGTCTTCTTTCGCGGGTACCTCGCGCAGACGATCGGCGGATGGCTGAAGCATCCCCTGTTCGCGATCCTGCTGCCCGTGCCGCTGTTCACCATCGGTCACCAGTACGACGTGTGGGGGCTGATCGACGTCTCGGTGTTCGCTGTCGTGGCGGGATGGCTGGCGTGGAGGACCGGCGGGCTCGAGGCATCCATCGTGGCCCATGTCGTCAACAACACGGTGATCTTCGTGATCGGGGCCTTCGGCCTCGTTGACGTGAACTCCAAGACCGGCAGCGGCCTCGAAGTCGTGATCTCGGCGCTCACCCTCGCCCTCTACGCGTGGCTCGTGCTGCGCGCGGCCAAGCGGTTCGGGCTCGCCCGAGTGCGCGCCGTCACTCTCCCTCCACCGCCCGACCCGGCGACCCTCGTGCACAGCGACGGCGACCCGCAGGGCGCTGTCACCCCCCGCGGCTAGAATCGCCCGGTGGGCCGGAGAGCCCTGGGATGAGGGCTGTGCGGTGAGCTGGAGTGCGGATGTCCCGTGGGATCCCGACGACCTCGAGCCGCCCGACGAGTTCGAATACGAGCCCCCCTCTGTCGAAGATCGCGAGCGCGACTTCATCGCCCGGGAGCCGGCTCGACCGTCGTCCTCCAAGTACTCCAGTGCGAGCGACGCGCTCCACACGGTGTTCGGTTACGACAGCTTCCGTGGCGACCAGGCCGAGATCATCCAGCAGGTGGTTGATGGCGGAGACGCCCTGGTGCTCATGCCCACCGGCGGAGGCAAGTCGCTCTGCTACCAGATCCCCGCGCTCGTGCGGGAGGGCACTGGCGTGGTCATCTCGCCGCTCATCGCCCTCATGCAGGACCAGGTGGATGCCCTGTCCGCGGTCGGCGTGCGCGCGGCGTTCCTCAACTCGACCCAGGATCAGGCCCAACGGATGGGAGTGGAGCACGCGCTCCTCAACGGCGAGCTCGACCTGCTCTACCTCGCGCCGGAGCGCCTGCGCGTAGCGGCGACTGCCGACCTGCTCGACCGGGCATCCATCTCCCTCTTCGCCATCGACGAAGCGCACTGTGTCTCGCAGTGGGGCCACGACTTCCGCCCCGACTACCTGCAGCTCTCGATGCTGCACGAGCGCTGGCCGAGTGTGCCGCGCATCGCGCTCACCGCGACCGCGACAGAGCAGACCCACCTCGAGATCCAGAAGCGGCTGCAGCTGAGCGATGCGCGCCACTTCGTCGCGAGCTTCGACCGTCCGAACATCCAGTACCGTATCGCGGCGAAGAATGCCCCGCAGCAGCAGTTGCTCGAACTGCTGCGCAGCGAACACCCCGGGGATGCCGGCATCGTCTATTGCCTCTCCCGCGCCTCCGTCGAGAAGACCGCGGACTTCCTGGTGCAGAACGGCATTGCGGCCCTGCCGTACCACGCGGGTCTCGACTCGCGCCTGAGGGCCGCCAACCAGTCCCGCTTCCTGCGTGAAGACGGCATCGTCATGGTCGCCACCATCGCTTTCGGCATGGGCATCGACAAGCCCGACGTGCGTTTCGTTGCGCACCTCGACCTGCCGAAGTCGGTCGAGGGCTACTACCAGGAGACCGGTCGCGCCGGTCGCGATGGACTTCCCTCCACCGCCTGGCTCGCGTACGGACTGCAGGATGTGATGCAGCAGCGCCGCATGATCGACGGCTCAGAGGGCGACGCCGAGCACCGCCGCCGCCTCGGTCTGCACCTCGACGCGATGCTCGCGCTGTGCGAGACCGTGCAGTGTCGGCGCGTGCAGCTGCTCGGGTACTTCGGCGAGACCTCCACTGCCTGCGGCAACTGCGATACCTGCCTTGCTCCCCCCGAGTCGTGGGATGGCACCGTGCCGGCGCAGAAGTTGCTCTCCACGATCGTGAGACTGCAGCGCGAGCGCAACCAGAAGTTCGGGGCCGGGCAGATCGTCGACATCCTTCTCGGCCGCACCACCGCCCGAATCACCCAGAACGATCACGCCTCGCTGTCGACCTTCGGGATCGGAACCGAACTCTCCGACCAGGAGTGGAGGGGCGTTGTGCGCCAGCTGCTCGCCCAGGGCCTCCTCGCCGTGCAGGGGGAGTACGGCACCCTCGTCGTGACGGAAGCCAGTGCCTCGGTGCTCGGTGGTGCACGTCCGGTGATGTTGCGCCGGGAACCGGAGCGTGCGGCTCGTCCGGCAAAATCCCGTCGCGGACCGGTTGTCGAGCTGCCGGCCGGAGCTGCCCCGCTGTTCGAGCGCCTCCGAGCGTGGAGGGCCGCGGAATCGAAGGAGCAGAGGGTTCCGGCCTACGTCATCTTCCACGATGCGACTCTGCGCGAGATCGCCACGGGCACCCCGACCACCCTCGCCGAGCTCGGCACGATGAGTGGGGTCGGAGAGAACAAACTCGCGAAGTACGGCGAGGCGATCCTCGAGGTGCTCGCGGACTGAGCGTCGTGCCCGGCACCACAGCCGGGTCACATCGCCTGCCGGGCTGAACAGCCCCCAGGACGCACCTCCCATCGGGCTGATTCTGCTGAGGGGCTGCACCGGCCGCCGGGCTGACCGGCCCAGTCTGAGCAGTGCGGGCCCGGATGGCACCCGGCCGAACCCGGACGCCCGGTCGCCCGGTCTCCCGGTCGCCCGGTCTCCCGGTCGCCCGCTCGCCCGCTCGCCTGCTCGGCCGGACGCTCGCCCGCTCGCTCGCCCGGTCGCCCGGTCTCCCGCTCGCCTGCTTGTCCGGTCGCCCGCTGGCCTGCTCGTCCGGACGTCCCTTTTCTCGCTCGGCCGGTTTCTCGCTCGGCCGGACGCTCGCCCGCTCGCTCGCCCGCTCGCTACCTCTGTCGGCCGCGCAGCGCCGTCAGCCACGAGTTGCACTATTTTGCGGCTTCCCGAACGCGGCATCCCGCAAAAGGATGCAATTCGCGGGCTTGCGAGCTCGCGGTCGGCCGCGAGGCGAGCCCGCCGGGCCGCCGACTCCGCGGACTTCGTCGACTCCGCCGAAATCCAGGCCGGCCCCTTCGCTCGCCCGAGCCCGCCGCCGACTCCGCTACCGCGACTGCCGGTTCTTATACGGGCGGGGTTCGCCCTTCACGATGGGCGCGCGGCCGGTGCCCTTCGAGGCCTTCGCCTTTCCTCCGGGCGGGGCCGGGGGAGCGGGCGGGCGTTCGTCGAATTCCGCGAGTTCGATCCGGGCGTGGTCGAGCAACGCCAGTCCGGCGCCCGTGAGGGTCGTCGACTCCTGGCGACGATCGAAGAGGTCGGAACCCACCTGTGCCTCGAGGGCGCGGATCGACGAGTCGAGTTTCGCCCGCGAGATGCCCAGCGAATCGGCGGCGCGCACGAAGTGCAACTCCTCGGCGACCGCGACGAAATGTCGCAGATGGGTGATCTTCACGCACAACTCCTCGGTTCCCGCCCAGCGTGACGGATGCCTTCAGGGTACGCGGATGCCACCCCGCCCGATGAGTCAGCCTTTGTTCTCGCCCACCCGGTCTGCGCTCGCAGTTAACGCATCGAGTGCGCGCCGCAGCTGAGTGCTCGACGTGTGCATGGTGTACGGGAAGTACACGACATCCACGCCTACGGCGGCGAACTCTCGCTCCAGGCGAAGGCCCTTCGGGGTGCCGCGCCAATCATCGCCCTTGAAGAAGACATCGAAGTGGACATCGCGCCAGGTGTCGAGTTTGTCGGGCACGACCTCGGGGCGGGCCTCGTCGACGTAGCTGATGTGCCGCACGATCTCGAGGCGTTCGGCGAGGGGAATCACCGGGCGGATGCCCTTAGTCAGCATCAGCATCTCGTCGGACACGACTCCTGCGATCAGGTAGTCGCACTCGCTCTTGGCGTGCTTGAGGATATTCAGGTGGCCGACATGGAACAGGTCGAATGCTCCAGCGGCATAGCCAACGCGGAGGGTCACAAGAACACGCTCCCTTCTTTCGGGTTGAAAGGGACGTAACGCGGGCAGTCGGGTAAAAGCCCGCAACTCCAGTTTATGCGACCTCGATCACGGAACGCCATAACCAACTTCGCATCTGATCTGGCCAGAGGGGAGACAGAATGTTAGCAATTTGTTACGGTTGAAGTCCGCCGACACCCCAATACCCCCATGATCGGGCTTCGTCCCTGTGGATTCGAATTGGAATTTTGTGACTTCTCACTCCCCGCGCCACCTGCTGGTCCGTCCTAAAACGCGTTCCCTCAGCATCCCTGTTGCGCTCGTCGTCGCCATCGCCGCGGTGGGTGTGACCGCCTTCGCGGTACCAGCGTCGGCCACGACCTACGTCAATGACCACGCGATCGCCTCGGACACTCACACGAAAGCGAGTGTGGCCGGATGGGGCGATGCCGACATCGGCGGCGCCTACAGCTACACCCGTGCCACGTCATTCTCGGCCGACGGTCACTCCGGAATCGTCACTCCTCCGCGGGCCGGTTCCTCGGTGACAGCGACCCTCGGGGCCGTCAGCTCCGAAGACACGTCGGTCACCACCTCCATCTCCTTTCCCCGGATCCCGACATCGGGCTACGTCTACACCGGCGTGCAACTGCGCTCCAAGGGCGGCTCTTACTATCAGTCGCAGTTCCGCTTGGGTTCCAGCGGCACAGTGACCATGGCACTGCTCCGCGTGAACGGATCCACGGCCACGCAGACCGTATTGCGCCCGGAGATCATCGTGGCGCGCGGCCTCGTCGCCGGCCAGAAGCTGTGGGTGGACGCGCAGGTCACCGGCCAGTCCCCCGTGGCCCTCTCGTCTCGGGCCTGGGTCGCCGGGTCGTCTCGCCCGGATTGGCAGTCGACTGCGACAGACTCGGCCACATTCCGGATTGCCACCCCCGGATCCATTGGAATGTGGACCTATATCTCCAGTGGCGGTGCTTCGCAGCCGGTGGTGTTCGACGACCTCTCCGCTTACGCGCTCAAGCAGGTCGCGGCAACCGGGACCGGCGTCACACCGACCCCCACGCCGACCCCGACGCCGACGTCGTCCGCCAGCCCCGCTCCGACTCCGACTTCACCCACCGATCCCGCACCCGCCGCGCCGTCAGCGCCGACTCCGGATCCGGCTACGAGCGCCGCCGGTGCCCGAGGAGCAGTGGGCGCCGCCGCCATCGGCACGACCTCCTATGCGGTGCCGTCCGGGGCCATCTTCGTCGCCGCCACCGGCTCGGCCTCGGGATCCGGCAGCCAGGACTCGCCGCTCGCCGACATTCAGGCGGCCATCGACAAGGCTCCGAACAAGGGCACCGTCGTCGTGCGTGCCGGAACCTACCGCGGCTCCCTGTCCATTCCCCGCGGCAAAGCGGTCACCGTCCAGTCCTTCCCCCAGGAGGCCGTCTGGATCGATGGAAGCCGCGCGCTGTCCCAGTGGAGCGCGAGCGGCTCCACCTGGTCCACCGCATGGAATATCGCGTTCGACTCAAGCCCGACCTACACCCGCGGAGCGCCGGATGGTTCGGCCGACGGGTGGGCATTCGTCAATGCCGCTCACCCACTCGCCGCGCACCCCGACCAGGTCTGGGTGGACGGCGTAGCCCTCACCCAAGTGGGATCTCGCGCGGCCGTGACGGCCGGCAGCTTCTATGTGGATGCCGCCGCCGGGCAACTGGTGCTCGGCTCGGACCCCTCGGGACACGAGGTGCGCGCCAGCGATACCGTCAAAGCGCTCACCGTGCTCGGTGACAACAGCGTGATCCGCGGGATCGGCATCCGCCGGTTCGCGCCCTCGGTACCGGACATCGCCGCGTTTGCGGTCTACGCGTCGGGCGTGAAGGTGGAGAACGTCTCGGTCACCGACAATGCGACAACCGGACTATCGCTGGATGCGTCGAACATCACGGTGAAGAACGTCACCGTGGCACGCAACGGAATGCTCGGCGCTCACGCCAACTACGCAGATGGGCTCTCGATCAGCGGCATGCTGTCGACCGACAACAACACCGAGCACTTCAATCGGGCCCCGGTGGCCGGTGGCCTCAAGATCACCCGGTCTCGCGACGTCTCAGTGGTGAAGAGCGCTTTCCTGCGCAATGACGGCAACGCGGTCTGGTTCGACGAGTCGGTCTATAACGGAACTGTTGTTTCCAACGACATCGTCGGAAACACCGGCAATGCGCTCGTCATCGAGCTGTCGTCCCTCTTCACGGTGGCGAGCAATGTCGTGGATGGCAACGGCATCGCGGGCGTACTCGTGGGAGACAGCAACCAGGTGCAGATCTGGAACAACACGCTCACCGGCAACAGCCGGAACATCAACGTCGTGCAGGGGGATCGCCGGGCGAGCAACCTGTCGACAGCCGGCCACGACCCGCGGCAGTCGCTGCCGGATCCGACCGTCACGTGGGTCACCGGCCGGGTCACGATCAAGAACAATATCTTGGCCAACTCCACAGGCAACTGCATCCTCTGCGTCGAGGATTACAGTCATCAGCAGTCCGCCGACCAGATGGGCATCGTGACCAACGGCAACGTGTACCAGCGCGTCGCCGCCTCGCAGCCGTCCTGGGCGGTGGTCTGGTCGCGCGGTGCCGGAAACCCCGCGGTCTACACGACAATCGCCTCCTGGACCGCGGCAACCGGACAGGACCGACAGAGCCTCGTGCTCGACGGTCGTCCCGCGCTGTCCGATGCCCGCTCCCCGCTCGCGCCGGTCACGGCGGCCGTGGCGTCGATCGGCCAACCCCTGCCCACGAACATCGCGAAGCTGGTCGGGCGTGACTTCGGAAGCGTGTCTGTCGGGGCGTGGTCGACCTACTGATCGTCCTTCGCGGAGACGTCGATGGGGGGCTCCTCAGGCGCGCCTGCCGCGCGCCGGGATGAGCCTCACCAGGCTGATAACGGTGGCGAGGTCGCGCCTGATGGGCGGGACGAGTAGCGACAGCAGAGCATAGACGGCGATCATGACGGCGGCGGCAGCACAAAGCTGCACGATCGGGCTCAGAGCGTGCAGAAGGTAGACCGTCGCGCCCGCTGCGGCAGCCGACGACGAGACGGCAGCGAGGATCCGGCCCGCTCCGCCGTAGAGCCGCCGCACCGGGAGCTCGGTGCGACGCGACAGCCACCAGAGCGAAATGGGCCAGGAGAGAGCGGGAGCCACCGCGTAGCCCGCCGCGACCCCGATGACTCCCCACTGCGAGCCCACCAGGATGCAAGCCACCTTAATCGCCGAGGAGACCAGGGTGTAGCGGAGCAGATCGCGGGTGAGCCCCCGAGAGACGTAGACCCAGTACCCGACGAAAGCGAGGATCTGGAAGATGCCCGCGAGCGCGAGGAGCGACAAGATCGGTGCGACAGAGATCCACTTCGCGCCGAGGAAGATCGCGGTGATGGGGTGAGCGGCACACACCACGAGGCCGAGTCCCGCGACGAGTGTGTATCCGAGCCCGATCTGGCCCTGCGCGATGTAGTCCCCGAACCTCTTCACATCCGAGGAGAGACGGGAGAGCACGGGCAGCGCGACGGTGGTCAGCGGGATGCGCACCTGGTTGAGCGGGGTCATCAATAGCTGGAATGCTCGGGAGTAGAAGCCGAGCGAGGTGGCGCCGAAGCGGATGCCGACGGTGAACGAGTCCACGTTGTTGCTGATGTAGCCCACAAGTTGGGTCGCGACGAGGTTGCCCCCGAAACGGATCATCTCCCCGAGCGGAACATGCCGGCGCGGCCGTCCGGGCAACCAGTGGGCCGAGATCGAGATGATCACCAGCAGCACCACCGCCTGGCCGAGCTGCTGGACCACCAGCGCCCAATAGCCCCAGCCGAGGACCGCGGCGACGATCGCGAGCGCGAGTGCGATGGCCGGGCCGAGCACATCCGCCAGGGCGAGGCGGGAGAACTTGAGGCGTCGCACCAGGTCTGCACGGTACTGGGTGGTGAGTCCGTTGATCACGAAGATGAGCGAGAGGGCATGGGCGATCGGGATGAGGTCGGGCTGCGAATACAGGCCTGCGAGCAGCGGGGCGCCGATGAAGTAGACCAGGACTCCGAGCACCACGCCGATGCCGGTGTTGATCCAGAACAGGTTGTCCCGCTGGTGGATCGAGAGCGTCGGGGCCTGGATGGCCGCGGAGGAGAGGCCGAAGTCGCGGAGGAGCTCGCCGATGCCGATCACCGCGACGACCATCGCGATCAGACCGTAGTCGTGGGGATCGAGCAGGCGGGCGAGCACCACGACGCTCGCCACCTGGATCACCACCTTGGCGCCCTGGGCGCCGAGCGTCACCGCGGCTCCGCGCGCCGCCCTCCGTCCGAGCCCGGGCTCTTCGATCGAGTCGACCTCAGACATCTTTCCTCCGTCGAGCGCGCAGCCGTCTCAGGGTCCCACGCCCGGCCCGGATGGACTCCCGCGGACGGCCGAGGCCGAGCGACAGGAGGCCGAACCCGCGGTAGTGGGGCACCCGGGCACCGGAGGCGATCGCTCCCAGTAGTCGGCCGAGGAGCGTCGTCCGCCGGTCGCGCTGGAGGGGTTGCATGCCGGCGAGATCGTCGATGTCGATGGGACGGGCGACGATCACGCCAGCGGAGACGGCGCGCGCGATCAGATCCTGTCCCCTGAGCGACCGCGCGATCAGCGCGCTCACCCCGGCTCCCTCGGCGAAATCGGGATACCCCCGCGAGTCCGGCCGCCAAAAGTCTGCCGCCGTCACGTCGGCGCTCTCGCCCACCCCATCCGCGCAGATCTTGCAACGCCACTGTGTGGCGGGGCCGAGGGTCGATCCCCAGGAGTCTTCGTAGCTCGCGGATGCCGTCGATCCGTCGCCGCGTGTGACCGTGAACCGTCCGGGCCAGCCGCGTCCGCGGTACCAGAGACTCTCTACGGGCTCGGCCGAGGGCACTCCGAGTGATTCGACCAGGCGATCGGTGGCGTGCTGGCTCGGTGTCCCGGCGCAGAAGAAGGACAGCAGGATGGGCGCCGGGGAGTCCGGGGTGGCGGGCGACGACCGGAGGAGCGCCCGCACCGCGCTGGCCTCACATGGCTTTCCGACGAAGACGGTCGAGGCGTCGAGCGCCCCCGCACCCGCGGCGGTCGAGACGGGGGCATAGCGCGATCCGGCGAGGCGGAGGGCGTCCTCCCTCGTGGTGATCTGGACGGCGACCGTGCGGCGGGGCGCGTCGGTGTCGGCGGCCGCACCGATCATCCGGGAGGATTCGCCGGTCTCGAGTAGCCAACCGGCGAGGGCGGTGAGGGTCCCACCGCTGCTACCCGCGAACCGCACGGCCTCGTCTGTTGCCCAGGCCTCGTAGGCGGCGACATAGGAACCCATCGTGGGGTGGCGGCGGGAGCCGCGGGGCTTCTCTGCCCGCACGGTGAGCCCGGGGCAGCTCGAGCGGAACCGGGAGACCGAGTCCGCCGCGGCGTCGGACTCTCCGACTCTCTCGGGTCGCGAGAACCCGTCGCCGTCGAGTTGCAGGCGGATGCCGGAGTCCAGTTGCGCACAGCCCCCGCATCCCGAGCAGTTGCCGGCATCCACCACCCGCTTTATGGCGGCGTCGAGCCGCGACCCGGCGGTCACGCCATCTTCCGGAGGGACTCTTCGGCGAGCAGCAACGTCGCATGCGCCCGCCGGACGACCCCGTCGACGTCGGAGGCGAGGGCGGGATCAGCCAGCGCCGTGAGCACAGATGCCACCGGATCCGGGTCCGACCGGAGGTCGACGGTGTGGTTCCAGCCGAGGCCCGCGAGCAGAGGCTCGAACTTGCGCGAATAGGCGAGCGGCACGGCCGGGGTTCCGACCGAGAGAGCGTTGAGGCACGCGTGCATGCGGGACGCGATCACCACGGATGCCCCACCCACGGCCGTGCGCACGTCGTCGAGCCCGGCGGGGATGAGCACCTCGGCGCCCGGCGCGTGGGCGAGGGCGAACTCGCGAATGGCGGGCACGTCGTTGTCCGCGTTGTCCGCCTCCAATACGTGCGCGAGGAGGGTCACCGTCCTCCCGTCCGCGACCAGCGCGTCGTGGAGCCGCGCGAGGGTGTTGCGATACTCCCGGAAGTCGACATGCGGGTTGGGGTTCCAGAGGAGTCCGGAGATGTTGAGGATCACGTCCCGGGTCGGTCCGGGAGCGGGCCGGGGGAGCGCGAAGACCACGTCGGTCGTGACGACGTCGACGGGATGGCCGAGCCCGGCGGAATAGTCCGCGCTCTGCCGGTCCCGCGCCATGATCACCCGACTGCGGCGGAGTGACGCGCGCGCGAGCATCCGTCCTCTCCGGGTGGTGAACGGGCCGATCGTCTGTGGGCCGAGCGCGAGCGGAACGCCCGCCTGCGCCACGAGCTCCGCGACGGCACCCATCACCGCGAGGCGCTGCAGTCCGTAGATGTCGGCGAAGCTGTCGCCGGACCGGGTGTCGATGGCGAGGTCGAATCCGGCCAGCCAGCGCTGCATGCCGAGTCGTCCCGTGACGCGCTCCTTCACCAGGGAGCGGAGCCTGCCGAAGGGCAGCTCCGGTGCCCGGTGTCCGTAGTTCTGGAAGACGATCTCGGCGTCGGGCCAGACCCGGAGGGCGAGCGCGGCGGTACCGCGTCCGAGCACCCGCACGCCGAGGTTGGGGGAGGCGTCATCGGCCCAGAGGATGAGGATTCGTTTCACGTCTGCCTTCGCTGTCATGTCAGCGCCCGAACCAGGCGCCGCGGAGGGGGGTGCCAGCGACCAGGGCGTCGGCGAGCGAGCGCCCGACCAGCCCCTGACGCCGGTAGGCACCTAGGGCGAGCCGGCTGAGGTCCCCGCGATCGAGGATCGGCTCCGGCCCGTCGTCGACGCCGTCCGAGGCGTCGGCGAAGCCGTCGTGCGCGAGCAGGATCGAGCCCGCCTTCGCGTCGCGCAGTGCCCGACCGAGACGTTCTTCGGTGGACGCTTCCCGTGAATCCAGCAGCGTCGGCCCCCAAAGCACGGGCTCGAGCCCCGTTCGGCGGATCGCGCGCCAGGTCGCGAAGGTCTGGCGACCGTAGGGCGGCCGCATCCAGCGCACCTCGACCCCGGCGAGGTCCTCGAGTTCCGCTCTGCCGCGCGCCGTCCGCGCGGTCACCTCCGCGGGGGTGAAGTCGGTGAGGGCCCGGTGGTCGACACCGTGAAGTGCGATCTCATGGCCGGCGGCGACCACCTGCGACAGCAGCGCTTGATGGCGGCGGGCCCGCCCGACGAGCACGAAGAAGGTGGCCGTCGCACCGAGTTCGTCGAGGGCGGCGAGCACCCGGTCGGTACCACCGGGCTGCGGGCCGTCGTCGTAGGTCAGCACGATGTGCGGTTCGGTCGTGCGCACCGCGAGCACGGACCCGATAACGGCGGAGTGGGCGCGCACGAACGATTTCGCCGAGCGCCTGAGGTCAGTCATGGCGCCGATACTCCTCGTACACGGTGCCGGTGGCCGCGGCGATCATGCCGATGCCCCGGTTTGCGAGCCGAAGCCCGCGCGCCTGATGATGCAAGGAGCGGATGGCGAGGCCGGCCGCGAATCGCAGCGTGCCGGTGGCGATCCGCACGGGTCCGCCGACCAGGGCCCGCGCGCGCACAGCCAGTCGCTCCGCGCCGGTCTTGGCCACGTACAGGTCGATGGTCGTGCGCGTGTTCGAGCTGCGCCGCGCCCTCCGCAGTACCCAGGAACGGGAGGCCCGGGAGGCGGGCACGAAGTCGGTCGCTTCGGACTCGTTGCACCAGACGATTCGTCCGCCGGCCTCGACGAGTTGGCGGCTGAAGAGGGTGTCCTCCCCTCCGGTGAGGCCGAAGCGATTGTCGAAACGCACGCGATGGACGCGGAGCCGGTTGAGGTCGAGCAGGAGGTTTCCGGTCGCCGCCACCTCCACCTCGGTTCCGCTCGGCATGTTCGGCCGACGAAAGAACTGTCCGGCTTCGACCCAGGGGTCCGGGGCCTCGTCGAAGACGGAGACGACGCGCCCCATCACTGCCGTTGCGGGGAACGCGCGCCAGGTCTCGATGAGAGACGACAGCCACGCGTCGCGGGGGCTCTCGTCGTCATCGATATAGACCAGCAGGTCTCGCCCGTGGCACTCGTCAAGGCCGCGGTTTCGGGCGGCCGCGATACCCGGCTCCGGTTCGACCACATAGTCCACCAGCTCCGACCCCAGCTCATCGACCACGAATCGGGCCCCGCCGTTCGCGTCGTTGTCCACCACGAGAACGCGGCAGTCGGGGCCATCCGGCGAGTCGTTCGTGCGGACCACCTGCTCGAGGATGTCGGGCAGCGCCCGCGCGAGCTCCTGCGGACGGCGGTAGGTGAGGATGACCACGGTGAGGGTGGTCGGCGTCGTCATCTGCCCTCGCTTGCCAGGACGGCGGCACGCCGATACGCCGCGACATGCGCTCGGCCGGCGTCAGTCCAGTCGCGGGCGGACAGGTCGGGATGCGCGCTCGAGGGTCGGGTTCTCGCCGCCGCGAGGGCGGAACCGAGCACCTCGCCCGTGAGCTCACCCGAGTACCGATGCACCCATCCTTCGCCGACCTCCGCTGCCAGGTCGACATTGACGGCGTTGTCCGGAACGATGACGGGACGATCGAGGGATAGTGCCGCGAGGGTGCCGCCCGAATTGTGCATGAAGAGATAGGGCAGCACCACCATTTCAGACGAGGTGACGACATCCACCAGCTCCTGGTCGGAGAGGAACTGGAGGTGGAGCGCGATCCGCTCGTCGCCGCGGGCCAGGCCCTCCACGGACTCCGCGAGATCCACGGTGGACGGCTTGCCCCCCACCCTCAGCGACAGCGCGCGGTCATCCAGCTGGCGGAACGCGCCGATCAGGCTCTCGACGCCCTTGTAGCGGCGGATGAGTCCCACGTACCCGAACTGGCCGGGCACGACGGAGCTCCGGTCGCGGTCGCGGTACCACTCCCGGTAGTGCCCGTGTGGGATGGTCTCCACAGGCTGCCCCGCCTCGACCGTGGTTGATTCGTTGAGGCGGATGCGGAGAGTCGTCAACCGGTCGAACCAGTCGAGGAGGATTACCTCGCGACGAGTGAGGCCGTCGGGCCGTTCGACGTTGTGCATCGTGCGCACGACGGGCGTGCGGGTCGCCCGCAGGCGGAGATAGAACAGCACCGTGAGTGCCTGCCGGGCGAGCGACTTCGCCGGGGAGCTGCCCCGGGCCAGGATCTCGGGCCAATGCGAGTGGTAGAGGTCGTAGCGTCCGGTGAGCGCGGTCTTCCAGTCGAAGTTCAGCACCGAGACACCGGGGGACTGGCGCAGCGCATCCGCGAGCATGACCAGGTACGGGTTGGTCGTGGGCCGGGGCGACGGGAAGGACTGGAGCACCACGAGCGTGTGGGCGTGCGGAGGGCGTGCAGACCGCGCCGAGGTCACGGAGCACTCCTCTCTACGGGGATCGAGGGGGTGATGCACAGGCCGCTGTCGGTGCCGGTCTGTGTACCGTTACGCTAGCTTGCCTCACATGGCAGGATGGTGGCAACTCGATGATCGAGCCGTGCACCTCTCACCACCGGGCCGGAGCGGACGCGCTGTCTCCCGCAGGAGGTGAATCGTGGCAGGTGCGACCTTCACCGGCCTCGGCGTCGTCGTCGTGAACTACGCCTCGTCAGAACTGTTGAGCCAGAACCTCGTCCCTGTGACGGAGTCCCTTCCCGGCGCGATCACCGTCGTGGTCGACAATCTGAGTTCGGTGGCGGAACGACGGGCCGTGTCCGAATTGACGGAACGGCACGGCTGGACCGGTGTCTTCGCGCAAACGAACGCCGGGTTCGGAGAAGGCATGAACGCCGGCGTATCCGCGGCTCGATCCGCGGGAGCAACGGCCTTCCTTCTGCTCAACCCCGATGCCACGATCGATCCCTCGAGCGTGGCGATGCTCCTCGCCCTCGTGCGTGCCGATCCGCGGCTGCTGGTGGCACCGACGGTTCTCCGCCCTGACGGAACCGTGTGGTTCGGGGGAGCGCACGTGTCGCTGGAGGACGGACGCATCCGCTCCCGGGCGCGTCGGCTGGAGGCCGGTTCGGACCGGGTGGAGCCGTGGTTGAGCGGAGCCTGCCTCATGGTCTCCGACGAGCTCTGGCGGGAGGTCGGAGGGTTCCAGGGCGATTACTTCCTCTATTGGGAGGACGTGGACCTGTCCTACCGCATCCGCCGGCTCGGAGGGCGGATCGAGGTGGTCGACTCGGCCCGTGCGGTCCATGCCGAAGGTGGCACCCAGGGCGTGGGTTCGCAGGCGTCCGGCACCCCGAAGTCGACCACCTACTACTACTACAACATCCGCAACCGGTTGGTGTTCGCCGCCCGCCACCTCTCGGTTGCGGACGTGCGACGCTGGCGGAGGACCGCTCCGCGGGTCGCCTGGGAAGTGCTTCTCGAGGGGGGTCGGCGACAGCTGCTCCGCTCGCCGCGGCCTGCGCTCGCCGCCGCACGCGGCCTCCGCGACGGGCTGCGACTGTCTCGCCGGGGCAACTCGACGCGAAAGGATCCGGCATGAGCTTCACCAGCCGATTCACCCGGCTCTCCCCCTACGCGCGCGGCCAGCTAAGGGGCTATCATCGCGTGCGGATCGGACCTCGGGTGAAGCTCGGGGGACCGGGCACCTACGACCTCCGTCCGGGGAGCGCCATCCGTGCGGGGACGAGGATCTGGGTCGGTCCGGGAGCCACCCTCACCCTGGAGCGCGGGAGCGCGATCGGCGCGAATTGCGTTGTCAACGTCGAGACGGGGATCCACCTCGGGCCCGGGTCCCAGGTGTCGTGGGGGGTCCAGCTGCTCGACACGGATTTCCACGCGATCACCGACGACGACGGAGTGGTCCACCCGCACACGAGCCCGATCGTGATCGGGGCCCACGTGCTCGTCGGTACCGGCGTGATGATCCTCAAGGGAGTGTCGCTCGGTGACGGCTCGATCGTCGCGGCCGGTTCCGTCGTCACCCGGTCGGTCGAGCCGGGGGTCGTGGTCGGCGGCAATCCGGCTCGGCCCATCGGGCGCTCGCGCGACTGGAACTGAGATGTCTTCGTGACATCCAGCCGCCTATAATATGACCAGCGCGTACCCGAACGCGCTGTGCATGAGAGCTGGACAGCCATTGACTGAGCCTGGAATTCCTATCGACGCGAGCCTCGAAAATTCCCATGGATCGTATCTCGACCTCGTGCGCGAGATGAGTCGAGCACAGAAGCCAGCGGCTCGCAGCGCTCCAGCCTACTCACGGTTCGTCAATCGGCGACTCGGCCGGTATCTCGCCGCCGCTGCTCATCGAGCGGGTCTCGGAGCGAATGCGGTGACGGCGATCAGCGCCGTCTGGACCTTTGTGGCGATAGCCTTCCTGATCGCCTTCCCGCCGTCCTGGGGTCTGGGCGTCGCGGTCGCCGTCTTCCTGCTCATCGGGTACGCGTTCGACTCGGCGGATGGCCAGGTCTCGCGACTAGAAGGCACCAGCAGTCCCGCCGGGGAATGGCTCGACCACATGGTCGACTCGGTGAAGGTGTCATCCATGCCGCTGGCTGTTGCGATCGGTTTCTACCGGTTCGAGGTGGTGCCGCGCGGGTGGCTCCTCGTACCGATCGCGTTCTCCGTGGTGTCCGCCGTGCTGTTCTTTTGCATGATCCTCACCGAGCAGTTGCGCCGCGCCCACGGGTCGCCGTCCGTCGCGGCGGATGCGCCCGGCCGCCCCTCCTGGCTGCGCGCGATCCTCGTGCTCCCGATGGACTATGGGGTGTTGTGCCTCTCCTTCGTGCTGCTCGGGGCCCCGCTGGTTTTCTTCGCGGTCTACACCCTGCTTTTCGCGGCCACCACGGCGTTTCTCCTGCTCGCCGCCGTCAAGTGGTTCCGAGAACTATCCGCTTGGCCGTCCACTGCTCAGGCAACGAAGTCCGAGGGGAACCCGTCATGAGTTCGGATCCTCCGGAGTCGACCGTTTCCGACCCATCCGCGACCGGATCGGCGGGCTTCGCGGCCTGGATCCGGCGCAATCGCGTGTTGGCGATCGTCCTGGCCGCGCTCCTGGTCGTGCTGATCGTCGTCGGCGCCGTGGTCGCCACAGCCCTGGCCGCGAGCCAGGGCCCGGTCTCCGCCGGGGCGAATGCCGGCAGCACCGCGACTCCGCGGCCCTCGCAGTCCTCCACAGCGAGCCCTTCACCGTCAGCGAGCCCGGGCGCGCCCACTCCGACCCCGAGCCCGACCATCGACCCCGCATTCGGCGCGCCGGTCGCGGCGACCGTCGACAAGGCCGCCCCGGCGCAGCTGACGGGGTCGCTCACCGCCCGCATCGTCTCGTCGACGCCGATCACTGCCACCGGTACCCAGGTGGGAGAGGTCAGCGGTCCCGCGATCCAGGTCGTGCTCGAACTGGTCAACGGCTCGGCGGCGTCCGTCTCGCTGGACGCGGTGTCGGTCAACGGATACTACGGATCGGATCTCACTCCCGCCTCTCCGATCGTTCCGAAGGAGACCAGCACGGCCTTCGCCGGGTCGCTCGCGGCCAACGCGAAGGCCACCGGCACCTACGTCTTCAGCGTTCCGAAGAGCGACCAGCCGTCGTTCGTGCTCACGATGAGCGCGTCGGCGGGCGGGGCGCTCATCGTCTTCAAGTAGTCGTCATCTCCCAGTAGTCATCATCTTCAGGGAGTCGCCGGCCTGGCCGGCCACTTCTTTGAACCGCCCATTCAGCAACACTGCTTTTTGGAAACACTGCTCTTCAGAAACGCTGCTTTTCCGAAACGCTGCTTTTCAGAAACGCTACTTTTTGGAAACGCTGGCGGGTGCGTTCCCTCTGTCCGCCTTGGCCCGTTCCGGGTCGACAGGAGTGCCGGTGCGAGTCTCCGCCGCATCTTCATGAGGCGCCTCGGCCACGGTACCGGCGGGGGCGCGTCGGGCGCTCGCCGTGTACCGGGGCACGTGGATGCGCATGTGATTGAGCACGATCCCGATGACGGGGATCCGCGCGCTGGTCAGTGAATCGAGGGCCGATGCGAGCTTCGCGGCACGCACCCGAGTGGAGTCGACGACCACCAGGACGGCATCGGCGGACGGGCCGAGGATCGCCGCATCCGCCGAGACGGTGATGGGCGCGACATCCACGATGACCAGGTCGTAGTCTTTCGCGAAGGACTCGAGCAGCTCTGACATGCGGCCGGAGGCGAGGAGGGAACTCGGGTCCGACGGCACCTCCCCAGCCACGAGCACGGAGGTCCCCTCGATGGTCGCCACCTTCACCGCCGAGGTGCTGCCCGTGGTCTCCGCGATGGCCTCGGCCAGCCCGGGCGCGGCGGGAAGACCGGTGATGTGCGAGAGGGAGGGACGGCGGAGGTTGGCCTCCACCAGCAGCACGCGCTGGCGGCGCTCGCCGAGCGCAAGGGACAGTCCGAGCGCGGTAACGGTCGTTCCCTCGCGGGGAATCGCGGAGGTGACGAGCACGGTGAACGGCGTTCCCGCGATGGAAGAGAGGAGGGTCGCCGCCAGTTGGCGGTCCTCCTCGGTGACATGCACCGGCGAGGTCGTGCCGGCGCCGGAGGGGCGGTAGTGGTGACGGCGTCCGATCGAGCCGATGAGGGGGGCGTTGGTCACCTCGGCGAGGGCCTGCGGACCGTCGATCCGGGTCTCGATCCGCTGGCGGAGCACGACCACGAGGACACCGATGATGAGGCCGAGCACCAGGCCGGCGAGGAGGTTGCGGGAGGTGTCCGGCGACGACTTCGAGGTCGGCGGGGTGGCGGGCGTGACGATCGTCACGGCCAGTACCTTCTTGCTGCCCGTGGCGGTCGGAGCGAGGCGCTCGATCTCCGATGAGAGGCTCTCGGCGACGGCATTGGCGATGCCCGCCGCCCGGGATCCGGTCGAGGCCGTCGCGGTGACCTCGAGCAGCGCGGTTCCCTGGGGAGTGGTCGCGGTGATGTTACCGGCGAGGGTCGCCGGAGTCACGTCCAGACCCAGGGACTCGACGACCGGCGTGAGCACAATCGGCGAGGTCGCGAGCTCGGCGAAGGACAGCATCTGTGCCTGCGTGTAGGTGGAGCCCTGGTTGAGGTCGGTCGCTGAACTGCCGGTGCCGATGGAGAAGTAGAGCTTCGAGCTCGCCGAATAGACCGGAGTCGCGACGGCCGATGCGACGATTCCCGCCACCCCGCCCAGGATGAGCGCCGCAACGATGACGACCCATGAGCGACGGAGGGCGAGCAGGTATCTATTTGACGTCATGGTGATCACTCATTCGGTTGTGTTTGCGTGGTGGTGTTGCGGGACGGGCGGGCGGAACGGACTGCGTGGGACGGGACGAGGTGGCGAACCGATCGATCCATCTCACCCGGAACGAACAGCAGGTGGGACGGTGCGATCTCGTTGTGCGGAGTCTCCCGGGCGAGCTGGGTCGCCACCGCGAGGCCAACCACGAACCAGACGAAGATCGAATACTGCGTGATGAGGGCGACAGTGGCGAAGGCGGGGATCTGGGCCACGACGGCGATGGTGGGGGCGGTTGCACGGCCGGAGAGCACGAAACCGATGGCGACGAGGAGAGCCACCACGACCACGGCGAGAACGATCAGGCCTCCGGAGAGTCCGCTGAGGATCAGCTGGCTGTCGATCGACCGGAAGTTGCCGAAATACACCTGCCCGCTCGCGGAGGTGTGGGCAGAACTCGCCACGCCGATGAGGTTCATGTCGGAGATCAGCGACAGCAGGTTGCCGCGGTACGCCGCACTCCCGGTGGCCTCCGTGCCGGCATCCGTGAACACTGTGTTGACCACAGGGAGAAGGGCGAGGCTGAGAATGACGCCGGCCGTGGCGAGGACGATGCGGCGGCGGATGCTCAGAGCCTCGGCAAGGAACAGGATCGACAGCGCCAGCCCGAGCAGGGCGTCGATGATGCCGATGCGACTAAAGGTGAGAGTGGTCGCGATGAGCATAAGCAGCACCATGACGCCGCGGATCCAGAACCGGAACCGCGTGGCCAGGGTGAGCGGGATCGCCAGGGCGAGACTGGATCCGAGCGCGATGGAATGACCGAAAGCCCCCTCCGCGCGAAGGACCCCGCCGCGGCTCTGGAGTGAGCCCCAGGTGGCGAATGAGATGTTGTTGGCCCGCCACAGGGTGAAGAAGTTGACGCCCGTCAGGAACTCGATGATGGCCAGCACAGACACGATGGTGAACGCAACACCGATCGCGCCGTAGATCCAACGGATGTCGACGCGCGACGGGGCGAGCCTGCCGAGGGCGAATCCCACCACGAAGTAGGTGCAGAGGGAGAGGAGGAACGACAGCGCGATCGCTTGATTGCCGGTGAGCAGCGCGGCCGTGCCGACGAGAATGAGGAGCACCACGAGACCGTCGGTCAGCGTGAGCCGGAACCGCGCCGTCGGAAGGAGCGCGGCCGTCACGACGAGGGCGGCACCGGAGGCCGCGGGAACGTAGAAGTTGCCCCCGAACCCGAGGCCGACACCGATCCAGACCGGCACGAAACACAGCACGGTGATCCAGAATCCCACCGCGAGGCGGGGGGAGCGATGGAGCACGAGGTACAGCACGAAGACCAGTGCCACCCCGAGGGCGACGATGAACCCTCGATCGGTGAGGGGACCGGAGAGGGCCATGACAGCCATGCTAGCGAGCGGGAGTCACAATCGAGTCGATCAGGTCGACGATGCGTCGACGATAGACGACGGAGCCGTGTCGGGCTACTGCCCGCTCGGTGTCCGCTTCGATCTGTGGAGACGTCCCTTCCCACGTCTCGATCGTCTGCTGTAAGGCATCTGCCAGCGCGTCCGCGCTCCCCGGTACGACAGTTATGGCCGTCTGGTATCCCTCCGTTGCTTCCAACAATCCACTCGTCGCACTCGCGATCAGGCGCCGCCCGCTCAGTACCGCTTCGACCGCAGTGTCGCCGAACGGCTCGTCCCCGCGCGAGGGAACCACGACGACGTCGCCCGCCGCCACGATCGGCCAGATCGCCGACTGGAAGCCATGGAACGTCACGCGATCGCCGAGACCGGTGGACTCGACCTGATCTCGGAGCTGCTCCTCGTACCACTCGTACCCCGTGAAGACGTCACCGACGATATCCAGCCGGGACTCGACTCCGCGGGTGGCGAGGTGGGCGATCGACTGGATCGCGACATCCACTCCCTTGCGCGGGGAGAGCCGACCGACGTAGGTGATGCGCAGCGGGGACTCGAAGTGCTGCCGGGAGGGCGTGACGGCCGGTGGCCCGAGCACTCCGTTGTGCACCACGATCGCCCGTCGGGCAAGCCGGGGGAAGGATGCAGCGAGCACCCCGACACTGAAGCGGCTGTTGGCGATCACCCGGGTGGCGAAGACCAGGGGCAATGCCAGGGCCGACTTCAGCAGGCGCGGAGCGGATGATTCGCCCTCGTGCACATGGCAGATCACGGGGATGCGGCGCAGTCGGGCGAGGAGGATCCAGAGGGGGATCGTCATGGTGTTGACATAGACCACATCGGGTTTCAGTCCGGTCAGGAGCCTCATGCCGGACGCGAACCCGCGCACGGCGTCGGACAGAAACTCCAGCGCGCCGGCAGGTCGTAGAACGCTCTTTCGAAGCACCGGGGACGGGCGGAGAGTCACCCGCGCCCCGCGGAGTCGAAGCTCACCGACCATCGGCCCGGAGGTCGGCACAGTGACGGCCACCTTCCATCCGGCGTCGACCAGGGCGCTCACACTCTCCAGCAGCACACGGTCGGATCCGTAGAGCTCCGCGCCCGGGTGTGCGAAGAGGATGGTGCGATCGGTGGAATCCGCCATCACAGTTGGGTGGCCTTGAAGTTGTCGAAACTGGTGGTGACCGGTGACGCGGTAGCGGTGGTGGAGAGGTAGGAGCGCAGACCGACGTATCCGGCGACCTGAAGGGCGGCCGTGGTGTCCGTCACGCTGGCCTGCCAGGCGGCGGGCTCGGGCGTGCCGGTGACCCACAGCCTGGCGCGGATCGTGGTCGGGCTGGTGCCGGACACCTCGAGCCGCATCGATAGGGAGGTCGCCGGGGTGAACGTGATGCCCGGTACGGCCACGACCTGGAGCGCCGTGCCTCCCTGCAGGAGCTGCAGTTGAACGGCACCGCTGGCCTGCACGAGCGTGCGCGCCTGGTAGTTGGTGCTCCCGACATCCCGTCCGATCAGCGAGATGAAGGAACCACCGCCTGTCGGCAGCTGGTCGAGGCCGAACGACACGGTGAGATCAGCGGCCGAGGAGCTCACGGAGGTGAGGCTACTGGTCTTGGTCGACCCGATCGGAGCCGCCTGCTGTCCGACCCCTCCAGCGACGGTGTAGGCGGAGGCCGTCCCGGCGTTGACCCAAGAGCCGCCGACATCCGCAGCTCCCCACGAGTTCGAGATGGCAGTACCGAAGTCGGCCTGCGCGATCACGGTCCCGGGGGGAGTGACCGGGACGGAGACGGTGACCGGGGCCGCTGTGGAGTTCGTCGCGCCTTGGTCATCCGTGACCGTCAGCGTGATCGTGTAGGTGCCTGCCGCCGCGTAGGCGTGGGAGACCACCGATCCGGCGCCGGTGGAGCCGTCGCCGAAGTTCCACGCCCACGAGGCGACGGACCCATCGGCATCGGACGACCCCGACCCCTTCGCGGTGACCGACAGACCGGACGTCGACGAGGTGAATGAGGCGACCGGAGCGGTGTTGGCGATGGGCGACGGGCGTCCCGACGCCACCAGGTGGTTCACCACCTGCTGGCGGGTGAGCACCGTCGGGTACACGGCGACATCGGCGATCGTCCCGGACAAGAAGTTGCTCGTCGGGCGGTTCGCCCACCCGGAGAGGTTGTCTCCACCGACCCGCCAGAACCCGGAGAACGCCTGACCGGCGGTCACGTCGGTGCGGCTGCCGACGACGTTCCCGTCGACGTAGAGGCGCATGCCGTTGCTCCCGAGGGAAGCCGCGACTTGGTGCCACTGGCCGTCGTTGAAACGGTCTGCCGACACCAGTGTCGCTGAGGTGGCACCGCGTACGCCGAAGATCACGTGGCCCGCATTGTCGAGGTAGAGGTGTCGGTCGTAGCCGCCGGAGAGGCCCGTAGAGGCCGACCCGTACCCGACGATCTTCCCGCCCGCGGTCGAGGTCGTGCGGATCCACGCCTCCGTGGTGAACGTGTTCGGCGCGGGCGCAGCCACCGTGGTGCCGCCGCTGCCAGCGGAGGTTCCGGAGAAGGTGGACGCCAGGTCGCCGGGCATAATCCCCGTCGCACCGCGGGTGATTCCCGTTCCGAGTGTGAGGTCGGAGAAGGCGACGTGGTCGAACCCGACGGCGCCGGATGTCTCGTCCAACGGCCAGTACGAGCGCGGGGAGTCGGCGGCGACGGCGTTGCTGTAGGAGGCGGGCACCGTGGAGCTCGCGACAGTCACAGCGGCGCCGAGTCGACTTATCGAGTTGCCGAAAGCATCCGTCACGTACACCCGATAGGTGTGGCTGCTTCCGGGTACGAGGTTCCGGTCGACGAAGCCCATGCGGGGCAGCTGCCAGAATGTCGAGTCAAGCGAGGTGCGATAGACGGGGTTCGCGGTGGCCTCATCGCGCACGACGGTGTAGGTCAAGTTCTTGTTGTCCTGGTCCCAGGTCGCGGTCCAGGAGACGCGCACCTCGCCATCCGAGAGCGCTGTAGCCACAGGGATGAGCGCGGAGTTGACGTTCGGCGCTACCTTGTTGGGCGCGATGGACGGCACGGCGAACCGGGTGAGGCCGGCCTGCGCCACTCCGTTGACGAAGGGGAACTCCCCGCCGACGACGAGGTATTGGTTGTTGCCGGCCACGCTCCATGCGGCCTGCCCCTGGCCGGTGACGGTGCCTGTGACCCAGGTCGGGAACCAGTCGAGCAACGACGGGCTGGGGTTTCCGGCCCAGTTGAAGTACCCGCCCGGGTCCTTGGTGATCGTGCCTGTGGCCGCGCGGCTGAAGGCGATGGTCTGGTGGTGGGTCCTCGGGTTGGTGTCAGGGTACCCGCCGAGGTTGGCGCAGTAGTGCGGGTGACCCGCCACGTAGACGGCGGTGTCGGATGCGAAGACCGAGTAGGTGTCGCCGTGGCAGTCCTCGATCCACTGGATAGCTCCCGAGTTGGGGTCGGCCGAGAACGAGCCCTCCAGGTTGCCGTCCGTCAGCGAGCCGAAGACGTAGCCGGATCCGTAGATCCGGTCGCTCGTGGCGGTGAGGGCGGTGATCGCGGCCTTCGTGCCGCCGTCGCGCACCTTCAGGTTCGCCGCCCAGGGCATGACGTCACCCGTGGCGGTGTCGACCGCGCCGAGGCCGTAGTTGGCTACGCCACCGATGTGCGCGAATCGGCCGCCGAGTACGACCCGGGAGCCGTCCGGGGTGAGCGCCAACGCCTGCACGGTCGAATCCGCGTTCGGATTCCACGCGTCCACCGATCCGTCGGCGGCGTTGACCCTGGCGACAAATCCTCGGGCGGCACCGTTGACGCTCGAGAATGTGCCGCCAAGATAGACGGAGGTGTTGGTGGCCGTGACGGCTCGACCCTCGCTCTCCAAGATCGGGCGAAACGAGGGGATGATCTGTCCCGTCGCCGTGCTGAAAGCTGCCGCGCGGTAATACCCGGCCCCGTCGATGCTCGTGAAGTCGCCGACCACGTAGATGCGGGATCCATCGGGCGACGCCGTGATGGCGAGCGCCTGCGCGTTGAGGCTGGGGGCGAAGGTCGGGATGAGGACGCCGGTGGTCAGGTCGTAAGCGAGCAGGTTGTTCCGCACCACGGTGTTCACCCCGGCCGCAGCCCCGGCGGGGCGAGCCGTAGAGAACTTGCCGGCGACGTAGACCGTGTTGCCGACGACGACCTGGGACCAGGCCACGCCGTCGATCTGCGTGGTGGGCAGGGCGTCCGCGCTCACCGTCGGGGGCGTTGCGGGATTCGCCGGATCGGCAGGCGCCGTGTCTGCGTGGGCGGCGCCAGCCGATCCGAGGAGTAAGGATGCCACCAGCGCACCCGACGCGACCGCCGATAGGGCTGCTATCGGTCGGCGCGCGCGGGCAGGGGAACTCGTACTGGTGGACTTGCCTCTGTTGAACATTGCCTTCTCAAATCAGTCAGCGCAGCTATTGCACTTTGCTGACGGTGAAGTTGTCGAATCGAGTGGTCACCGGGGTGTCGGTCGCCGTGCCGGAGAGGTACGAGCGCAGGCCGACGGATCCGGCGATCTGGAGGGCGGCGGTGGAATCGGTCGCGCTCGCGAGCCATGCTGCGGGCTCGATCGCAACGGCGGACCACACCTTCGCTCGGACAGTGGTCGGACTGGTTCCGAACACCTGGAGGCGCACGTTGAGGGTCGACGCCGTCGTGAACGTCAATCCAGTCACATTCACCAGTTGGATCGCGGTGCCGCCCTGCAGCAGCTGCAGCTGGACCGCGCCGTTGGACTGCACCCAGACACGCGCCTGGTAGTTCGTCGATCCAACGTCGCGGCCGATCGCGGAGATGTACGCCCCGCCGCCGGTGGGCATCTTGTCCAGGCTGAACGAGACCGTGAGGTCTGTCGCGTTGGAACTGACGCCCGCAAGGCTGCTGGTCTTCGTCGAGCCTCCGGGGACCACCTGGAGTCCGACTCCGCCGGCGACACTGTAGGCGCTCGCCGTTCCGGCATTCGTCCATGCACCGCCGATCTCCGCGGAGCCCCAGGAATTCGCTACCGCGGTTCCGAACTGCGCCTGCGCCAGGATGTTGGCCGGCGGGGTGACGGGTGCGGTGACCGTGACCGGGTGGCTGACGGTGTTGGTCGCTCCCTGATTGTCGGTGACGGTGAGGCTGGCGGTAAAGGTGCCGGCCGCCCCGTAGGTGTGGGAAGACGTGGCACCGGTTCCGGTGGTCGAGTCTCCGTAGTTCCACGAGTACGAGGCGATGGTGCCATCCGGGTCGGATGATCCCGTGCCGGAGAACGACGCGACCAGGTCGCTCGAGGTCGACGTGAACGCCGCCACCGGAGCCTGGTTGGCCGCGGGCGCGGTGACCGTGACCGGGTGGCTGACGGTGTTGGTCGCTCCCTGATTGTCGGTGACGGTGAGGCTGGCGGTGAAGGTGCCGGCCGCCGCGTAGGTGTGGGAAGACGTGGCACCGGTTCCGGTGGTCGAGTCTCCGTAGTTCCACGAGTACGAGGCGATGGTGCCATCCGGGTCGGATGATCCCGTGCCGGTGAACGACGCGACCAGGTTGCTCGAGGTCGACGTGAACGCCGCCACCGGAGCCTGGTTGGCCGGAGGAGCGCCGACGGTCGAGACCAGCAGGTTGTCGAAACTCGTCGTGACTGCGGCGGTAGCCGAGCCGGACAGGTAGGACCCAATTGCGAACGATCCGGCGGACTGCAGGGCGGGGGTGCTGTCCGTCGTGGTCGCGGACCAGGCGGTGGGCTCGTTCCCTGCCGCGGGCCAGACCTTCGCCTGGATGGTGGTCGGCGAGGTTCCGGTCACCTGCACGCGCACCTTGAGGGGAGCGCCTGCCGTGTAGGTGAGTCCGCCGACCTGGACCGACTTGAGAACCGTCGATCCCTGCTCGAGCACCACGAACACGGCTCCGGTCGACCTGACCCAGACCTCGGCGGTGTAGCTGCCGGTGCCGACCTGTCGTCCCGTGAAGTCGGTGAAGGATCCTCCGCCGGTGGGGACGGAGTCGAGGCTGATGACCGCTGTCGTGTCGGTGGTCGTCGACGACAGGGACTTCAGGGCCGCGATCCGGGTGGAGCCGGCAGCGACCTTGATCTGACCGACGCCGTTGCCGACCGACAGGTTCGAGGCCGTGCCGGTGATGGTCCAGGCCCCGCCGATGTCGGCGCTGCCCCATCCGCTCGCCACGGTCCGTCCGAAGTTGTCCTGTGCGAGCGTCGTGGCCGCGGGAGCGGACACGGTGACCGAGTGGGTCACCGCGTTGGTGGCGCCCGAGTTGTCGGTGACCGTCAGCGTGACGATGTAGCTACCGGCCGCCGCGTAGGTGTGCGACGGCGTTGCTCCGGTCGAGGTTCCCGAGTCGCCGAAGTTCCAGGCGTAGGAGGCGATGGACCCATCCGGATCGACCGAGGTCGATCCGTCGAAGGTCGCAACCAGAGCGCTCACCGTGGAGGTGAATGCCGCCGTCGGCGAGACGTTCGCGACCGAGACCGTCACCGGGTGGGTGACCGTGTTGGTCGCCCCCTGGTTGTCCGTCACCGTCAGGGAGACCGTGAAGGTGCCGGCCGCCGCGTAGGTGTGCGCGGGAGCGACTCCCGAGCCGGTGGACGAGTCGCCGAAGTCCCAGCTGTAGGAGGCGATCGTGCCGTCGGGGTCGTTCGAGGCGGATGCGGTGAACGACGCGGTGAGGTTGGAGGCCGTGGAGCTGAAGGCCGCCGTCGGGGCGACGTTGGCCGCGACCACCGTCACCGAATGCGTCACGGTGTTCGTTCCGCCGCGGTTGTCTGTCACGGTCAGCGAGACCACGTAGCTACCCGGCTGGAGGTAGGTGTGCGTCGGGGAGGCGCCGGAACCGGTGGTGCTGTCACCGAAGTTCCAGGCGTAGGACGCGATGGTCCCGTCCGAGTCCGCGGATGCCGACGAGTCGAACGATGCGGTCAGGCTGTTGGTCGTCGAGCTGAACGCGGCGACCGGGGCGATGTTGGCCGCGAGCACGGTGACCGAGTGCGAGACGGTGTTCGTCGCGCCGCTGTTGTCGGTCACGGTGAGGGCGATCGTGAAGGTGCCGGGGGCGGCGTAGGTGTGGCTCGCGGTGACTCCGGACGCGGTAGACGAGTCGCCGAAGTCCCAGGCGTAGGACACGATGGAGCCGTCCGAATCCGTCGAGCTCGTCGCATCAGTAGCCACGGTGAGGTTGGTTGCCGTGGAGGTGAACGCCGCCATGGGGGCGACGTTCGGAGCGGTCACCGTCACGGAATGCGTGACGGTGCTCGTGCCACCGCGGTTGTCGGTGACGGTGAGGCTCGCGACATAGCTGCCAGGGAGCGTGTAGACGTGGGTGGGGCTGACCCCGGTTCCCGTCTTGGAGTCTCCGAAGTCCCAGGCGTAGGAGACGATCGTGCCATCCGAGTCCGTCGAAGCGGAGGCATCGAAGGCCGCCGAGAGGTTCGTGGTCGTCGATCCGAACGCGGCCACCGGAGGCACGTTAGCCGCCAGCACCGAGACCGGGTGGGTCACCATGCCGGTTGCTCCCTTGTCATCGGTGACAGTGAGGGAGATCGTGTAGGTGCCCGCCGCCGCGAAGGTGTGGTTCGCGGTGCTCCCGGAAGCGGTTGCGCCGTCGCCGAAGTCCCAGGCGTAGGACGCCACGGTGCCGTCGGTGTCGGTGGAGCCGGATCCGTTGACAGCTACGGCCAGGTCGGTCGCGGTCGTCGTGAAGGCGGCCGTCGGGGCCACGTTGGGGAGGGTCGCGGTGACCGAGTGGGTGACCGTGTTCGTCGCTCCGCGGTTGTCGGTGACCGTCAGGGACACGACGTACGTTCCCGGAAGGGTGTACGTGTGCGTGGCAGTCGCACCCGTGCCGGTGTTCGAGTCCCCGAAGTCCCAGGCGTACCCGACGATCGATCCGTCCGGGTCGGTGGAGCCCGACCCGTCAAAGGAGGAGGTCAGGTCGGTGGTCGTCGAGCTGAACGCCGCGACCGGGGGCACGTTGGGGATGCTCGAGCCGAGGTTGTAGTGATTGAGCACGTCAGCGGCGCTGAGTGCCGTTCCGTACACCGCGGCCTCGTCGAGGGTGCCGGCGAAGTAGTAGCTCGAGGAGTTCCAGGTAACGTCGCCGCCGATCTTCCAGTACCCGTCATAGGCCTGCGAGCCGGTCTGCGGGTTCGTGGCCTGCAGGCTGCCGTCGACGAAGAGCTTCATCCCGTCGCTGGACTGTTCGGCCACCAGGTGGTGCCAGTTGCCGTCGTTGTAGGACGCCGAGGTGATGGCGAGATTCGTCTGTCCCGTCCACACCCCGAAGGCCAGGGTGCCGTTGTCCTGCATGTAGACGTGGCGGTCATAGTTGCTCGACAGGCCTGTCTGCGAGTTTCCGAATCCAATGATCTTGCCGCCCACGTTCGTGGTGGTCTTGAACCAGGTTTCGAGCGAATAGGTGGTGGGATTGCTGTAAGCCTGGTTGCTCGCAACCATCGCGTTCGAGTCGAAGCTCGTTGCGGAGTTTCCCGCGATCGCACCGGAGACTCCGTGCGTGACCGAGCCGTTGTAGGTGCCCGGGCTGTTGTACGCGCCGGAGTCCTTCGCGGTCCCGTCGGTGTCGTTTAGGCGCCAGTAGATGAGGGGGTCATTGTCGTAGACCGCCTTACCGTAGGCATCCGCGGGCGCCGGTGGGATGGGGGAGACGCGACCCGATGCGACGTAGTGGTTCACAATCTGCTGGCGGGTGAGCACGGTGGAGTACACCGCGACCTGGCCGATGTTGCCAGCGATGAAGTTGCTCGCGGGCTGGTTCGGCCAGCCGCCGAGGTTGTCACCGCCCACTCGCCAGTATCCGGAGTAGGGCTGGCCGATGGTGGTGTCATTGCGGCTGCCCACCAGCATTCCGTCGACGTAGAGGAGCATTCCGTTCGGTCCCATCGAGGACACGACCTGGTGCCAGGCGCCGTCGTTGTAGGTGTTGGCGGAGTTCACCGTCACAGTGTTGCCCGTGTAGACCCCGAAGATGATGTGCCCGGAGTTGTCCATGTAGGTCTGGCGGTCGTAGCTGTTGGACTGGCCGGTCGCGGCAGCGCCGTATCCGATGATCTTTCCGCCTGAGGTGGTTGTGGTCTTGATCCAGGCCTCTGTGGTGAAGGTGTCGGGCGCCTGGATCGAGGTCGGTGTCGCCGCGGTACCGTTCGAGGTGCCGTCGAAGATCGATGCCGGATCGTTCGGCACGATTCCATCGGCACCACGCGTCACGCCAGAGGCGAGTTTGAGGTCCGTGAAGCTGACGTGGTCGAAGCCGACGGCACCGGATGTCTCATCGAGAGGCCAGTAGGAGCTGGGGCTGTCTGCGGCAACCGCGTCGTTGTAGGCACCACCGCTGTCGGCGGCGGCGACGGTGACCGCGGAGCCGAGCCGGCTGATCGAGTTGCCGAACGGATCGGTGGCGTAGACCCGGTAGGTGTGGGTGCTGCCGGGGACCAGGCCCTTGTCGATGAAGCCCATCTCCGGGCGCTGCCAGAAAGTCGACTCGAGAGAAGTCGTGTAGACCGGAGTCGCGGTCGCATTGTCACGGACCACCTTGTAGGTCAGGTTCTTGTTGTCCTGGTCGTAGGTCGCGGTCCAGGACACCCGCACCTCGCCCTTCTTGAAGGACGCGGCGGCGGGGATGAGCGCGGTGTTCACATTCGGCCCGACCTTGTTGGGGGCGATCGACGGAATCGCGAAGCGTGTGAGGCCGTACTGGGCGACTCCGTTCACGAACGGGAACTCCCCGCCCACGACGAGGTACTTGCTGTTGCCGGCGAGGCTCCAGGCCGCCTGACCCTGTCCGGTGAAGCTGCCGGTCACGTACTGCGGGAACCAGTTGAGGAGGGTGGGGGACGGAGTGCCGGCCCAGTTCCAGTAGCCGAGCGGGTCCGCAGTCAGGGTGCCGGTCGTCGCCTTGCTGAACGCGATCGTGTGGTGGTAGGTCCACGGGTCGGTCTGGGGGAAGCCGCCGACATTGCCGCAGTAGTGCGGATGGCCCGCTCCGTAGACGACATCGCCAGACGACCAGACCGAGTAGGTGTCGCCGTGGCAGTCTTCCACCCACTGGATGGCGCCGGAGTCGGGATCAGCCGAGAAGATGCCTTCGAGGTTTCCATCGGAGAGCGAGCCGAAGACGTAGCCGGATCCGTAGATGCGGTCGTTGGTGGCATACAAGGAGGTGATGGATGCCTTGGTGCCGCCGTCTTTCACCGTCTGGTTGGCCGCCCAGGGGAGCACCGCGCCGCTGGAGGCATCGGCGGCACCGAGGCCGTAGTTGGCGCCGCCGCCGAGGTGGGAGAACCGGCCGCCGAGGATGACTCGTGAGCCGTCGGGCGTGAGCGCCAAGGCCTCGACTGTGAGGTCGGCGCTGGGGTTCCACGCGGTCACCGATCCGTCGGAGGCGTTCACCTGCGCAGCGTAGCCGCGCGCCTGGCCGTTCACCGAGGAGAAGGTGCCACCGAGGTACACGGTGGAATTGGTGGCGACGACCGCGCGACCCTGGCTCTCGAGGATCGGACGGAAGGAGGGGATGGCCTTGCCCGTCGCGGTGCTGATCGCGACCGCGCGGTAGTAGGCGACGCCGTCGACGCTGGTGAAGTCGCCGACGACGTAGATGCGTGAACCGTCGGGCGAGGCGGCGATGCCGAGCGCTTGGGCGTTCAGGCTCGGCGCGAAGCTGGAGATGAGGTTACCGGTGGTGATGTCATAGGCGAGCAGGTTGTTCCGCACCACGGTGTTCACCCCCGCTGCCGCCCCGGCGGGGCGGGCGGTGGTGAACTTGCCGGCGACATAGACGGTGTTGCCCACGACCACCTGCGCCCAGGCCACGCCGTCGATCTGGGTCGTCGGGAGGGCATCCGCACTCACCGTCGGGGGAGTGGCGGGATTGGTGGGGTCGATCGGCGCGGTGTCTGCCCGCGCCACCAGTGGGGAGAACGACATGAACGCGACGGCGAGCGCGAGCGAGAGGATCATCGCGAGCGCAAGGGTGACCAGCCGGGGGAGGCGGAGCGTGGAGAGGACGTTCATGAGATTCTCGAATCGGTCGGGGCTGGTGTCGGGATCGTGCGGTTCGAGTCGCCAGAGGCTGTGATCTCAGAGTGGCGACGCCTGGTGTGGATGGATGCTCCCTGGGTGAGTCGGCGGGCGAGTGCTTCGTACTCGCTTGCGACGTCGTCCCAGTCGTACTTCTGTTCAGCCCGCCGCTGAAGGCGCTGCCCGATTTTCTCGAGCTGGGGGGCGTGGTGCTCCGCATGGTCGATCTGTTCTCGGAGGGCTGCAGCACTGCGGAAAAACAGCCCGTCCTCTCCGAGAACATCCCGATTGAACTCGACGTCATACGCGAGCACCGGAGTCGCACCACCCATTGCGCGCAACAGCGACGGGTTTGTACCCCCCACCGAATGCCCGTGGGCATAAGTGAGGGCGTTCGTGTAGAGCTGGTCGAGCAGCTCCTGGTCCCAGATGCCGCCGAGAACGCGGATTCGGGAGTCTGCGTCGGCAATTTCCTGCACCCGACGGGTGTACGCGGCCGCGTAGGGGGCGCTTCCCACCACGATGAGTGGGTAGTGCGCCCGGCTCTCGGAGAATCCCTCGACGATCAGGTCCACGTGGTTCTCCGGCTCGAATCTCGCCACGACCAGGTGGAACTTGCCCGGCTCCAGGCCGAGTTCCGCGAGCCGCTCGCTCGGGGGATTGCGCACGATCCGGGTCCCGTAGCTGATGAGTTCAGTCTCGGCTTGGAACTTGCGCGAGTAGTAGGACGCGATGCCGGGGGCGTCCGCGATGAGGGCATCGGCCAGCTTCACCGCGAGTCGCTCGACTCCGAGGTAGTAGCGACGTCCGGCGCCGCTCCACTTGTCGCGCATCCACTCGAGCCCGTCCACGTGGACGGCCGTCGGGATGCGGCGGGCGCGGAGAATCGGCAGGAACGGAGCATTCGCCGCATTGAAGACGAACGCGGCGTCCGGGCGGGTCGTCACACTCGCGTGGATCACCGAGAGGGCCGAGTGGCTGAGGGTTTCGGCGGCCCGGAGGTGGAGCGCGGGAAGATGCACCAGCTTCATGCCTCGGTGGAAGGGCACCCGTTGATCCGAACCCCGGCAGTAGACGGTGACCATGTGCCCACGTTCGACCAGGCGCGCGCCGATCTCTTCGACTGCCGTCTCGAATCCGCCGTAAGCGGCAGGAACCCCACGGGTTCCGATCATTGCGATCCTCATCGGATCAGCTGCCCCCGGTTTGCGCATCAGTATGCCCCGACCGGATGGATCAGAACGCGGAACGTGCGCCACATGATCATGAGATCACCGACGACAGACCAGTTCTCCACGTAGTAGAGATCCAGACGCACGCTCTCTTCCCAGCTGAGGGCAGAGCGTCCGTTGATCTGCCACATGCCGGTGAGGCCGGGCTTGATGTACAGCCGGCGTCGGACGTGGTCTTCGTAGCTCAGCACCTCGCTAGGGAGGGGCGGACGTGGCCCCACGAGGCTCATGTCCCCGACGAGAACATTCCAGAACTGCGGGAACTCGTCGAGTGAATACTTGCGCAGAAGACGGCCGATGCGCGTCACGCGGGGATCGTTCCTCATCTTGAACAGCACCCCGTTGCCCTCGTTGTGGACCTGGAGCTCAGCGAGTTGCTCGGGTGCGGAGGCCACCATCGACCGGAATTTGAGGATGTGGAATGTGCGGCCACCGCGTCCGACCCGCTCCTGGGAGAAGAAAGCCTTTCCGGCGCTGTCGGCCTTGATGATGATGGCGAGCAATACAAACATGGGACTCAGTACGAGCAGGGCGGTGCTCGAGACGAGGATGTCGAGACCGCGTTTGAGCAGGTGCTTGCCTCCCTCGAAGTGTGGGATCTCCACGTGCAGGAGGGGAAGGCCGTCCACCGGGCGGAAGTGGATGCGGGGTCCTGCCACATTGGCGAGGCTCGTGGCCAGAATGAGCTCTATCGTCTTCCCCTCGAGCTCCCACGCGAGGTCGTGAATGAAATCGCTCTCGCCACCGGGCTGGCCCGCCACTACGATGCCGTCGGCATGCAGGGATTCAGCGAACTCAGCTACACGGTCGAGCCCTCGCCAGACCCGGATTCCGTCGACCTCACCGCCGTCCAGCTCGTGATCGTCGCCATCGAGCACGATCCCGATCACCGAATAGGTGGCTCCTGAAGTCCGGTCGATCTGGCGGACGACCTTCTCGACATCCGTCCGCCGTCCAACCACGATGACGCGAGCGAGGAAGTGTCCGAATTTGCGCTGGGCTGTGAGCCACTGACGCAGGCTCCATCGAGTGCCGAGCAGCCCGAGGAGGCCGATCGGGAAGGCGACGATGAAGAACCAGCGTGCCGTGTTGATCTCGGCGACGAGGAACAGGATCGCCGCGATGCCGAAGACAGTGGTGCTCGCGTGGATCACCCGCTTGTACTCGCTGGCACCGATGCCGATGACGCGGATATCGCGGCTGTGGAAGGCGCTGAGCGACAGGGTCCAGGCGACGGCCATCGCGAAGGAGAGATAGGCATAACGCTGCGAACTGAGCGTGGTCGTGGGGTCGACGCCAGTGAAGTTGAACCGGGCGACAAAGGACAGCGCCATCGCGACGCTCACCACCGTGATGTCACTGATTGTCAGCTTGAGGCGATAGGACCGAGCCCAACGCTGTCCGGATGAGGGGCGCTCACTTCCGCGCACAGCGGATACCGCACCAACGGAGGTGAGGCCCAGTCGCGCGGATCGCACGCCTGATTTTCCGGTTCGGGGGACCGTCGTTTCGTTCATCGGGTAAATCCTGTAGTTTCGGGTTTTACAGGGACCTGCATCATGAGTCGTTGGGTGACGACACGCAGAATGGCGTATGAGTCCCTTCGGGAAAAGGGATGCACGCGGAACGAGCTGCGTCGATGCGGGTATTCATCGCCACGGGAGGCGAATCTATAGCCGACAGTACCGGGCAGCCCGAAATTTCTGTATCCCCCGTTCGGGGGTGGTTGCAGTCGAAGCGAGCCTCTTGGCTCGACCGTCGTAGGCTCGAAGAATGCACAGTTTCTACCCCGAGATCGAACCCTACGAATCCGGGTTAATGGATGTGGGGGACGGCCAGAGCATCTACTGGGAGACCTCGGGAAACCCCTACGGCAAGCCCGCTGTATTCCTGCACGGGGGTCCGGGCGGCGAGACGCAGCCCAACCACCGACGGTTGTTCGATCCGGCCAAATACCGCATCGTCCTGCTCGATCAGCGGGGGTCCGGGCGCAGCCTTCCGCATGCCAGCGATGCCGGAGCCGACCTCAGCACGAACACGACCTGGCATCTCGTCGATGACCTCGAATTGTTGCGCCAGTACCTCCGCATCGATCGCTGGCTGGTGTTCGGCGGATCGTGGGGCAGCACGCTCGCTCTCGCCTACTCCGAGACACATCCTGGCCGAGTGTCGGAGCTGGTGTTGAGAGGCATCTTCACCCTCCGCAAGTCGGAGCTCGACTGGTTCTACGAGGGGGGAGCCGAGGCTGTGTTCCCGGATGCCTGGGAGGGATTCCTCGCCCCCGTCCCGCTCGATGAGCGCGACAACCTGATCCACTCTTATCACCGGCTCCTCGCCGATCCCGATCCCGCTATACATGGTCCTGCGGCGGTCGCATGGTCGGTATGGGAGGCATCTACCATCACCCTGCTGCCCCGACCCGACGTCGTCTCGACCTTCGCGGACCCGCGTTACGCGCTCGCTTTCGCGCGAATCGAGAACCATTATTTCGTCAACCGCGGGTTCTTCGACGATGGCCAGCTCATCCGGGATGCCGGTGTGCTCGCCGACATCCCCGGAGTGATCATCCAGGGCCGCTACGACATCTGCACTCCGGCCGTGACTGCGTGGGACCTGCACCGCGCGTGGCCGGAGGCGGAGTTCGTGATGGTCCCGGATGCCGGCCACGCCTTCGACGAACCCGGCATCCTCTCGGCGCTCATCGAGGCCACCGACCGCTTCGCGGAGGGCTGGCCCGACGCCTGACCACAGCCCGGCCCGGCTGCAGTTTCGTCGGCAACACCAACGCGGGCTAGGTCGTCGACTGCGGCGAGGTGGTCTTCGCCGCCTCGAGTTCCTCCTCGCGATTGCGGGAAACGCCGCTGAGTCGCAGGGTCGCAAGGAACCCGAGCACCAGGAATCCGGCGGCCGAGAAGGCGGAGAACCGGGTGGCGTCGCTGAAGGCGATGCGGGCGTCTTCTGCGATCGAGGCACTCTGCTTCTCGAGACCCGGGATCGCGGCCCCGGCACTGTCGACCACGGCGTTGACGATCTGGGTGCGCTGGGCATCCGGCAGCTGCGACAGCCGCGAGTCGAGGGCGGTGCCCGCCGAGGTGAAGAGGATCGTGCCGAGGATGGCGATTCCGAGGGCTGATCCGATCTGGCGCGCGGTGCTCGAGGTGCCGGATCCCTGTCCGCTCGCCTCGATCGGCACGTCCTTGAGCACGACGCCGGTCAGCTGCGCGGTGGCGAGACCGACTCCGAAGCCGTAGACGAAGAGGAACGGCACGATCACGAGCCAGGTCGCATTCGCCGAGATCACGAATCCGAGGCCGGTGACCCCGATGATCTCGGCGAGCAGGCCCACGCGCACGATGGTGACCGGGGAGACCCGGTTGCCGAATGCGCCCGCAAAACCGCTTGCGACGAAGGAGCCGATGGCGAGGGCGAGCAGCACGAAGCCGGTCTGGAGGGCGTCATAGCCCAGCACGTTCTGAAGCCACAGGGGCAGCGACAGGATGATGCCGAATTCGCCGAGGGACACGATGAGAGCGGCGATGTTGCCGTTGCGGAAGGAGGGGATGGAGAAGAGGCTGAAGGCGAGGAGCGTCGTCTTGCCCACCCGCTGGCGATGGAGGCCCCAGAGAACGAAGGCGGCGCCGGCGACGATCGTCACGGCGAATGTGAGCGGGATGATCGAGAGATCGAACGGCCAGGTCCAGTCGCCGATGGTGAGCGACTTGTTCACCAGCCACCAGCCGTAGGTGCGCCCCTCGATCAGACCGAAGACCAGCGTCGCGCTGGTCACGATGGAGAGGATCGCGCCGACGACGTCGATGCGTCGCACGTCGGTCGCCTTCGACTCGATCACGAAGACCAGCGTGCCGACGATGATCAGGATGCCAAACGGGATGTTGATGCCGAACGCCCAGCGCCAGGAGAAGTAGGTGGTGAGCCAGCCGCCGAGCAGCGGCCCGACGGCGACCATCCCACCGATGGTCGAGCCCCACACGGCGAAGGCGATCCCTCGCTCCCGGCCACGGAAGGTGGCATTGATGATCGAGAGGGTGGTCGGAAGCACCATCGCCCCGCCGATGCCCTGGATCACCCGTGAGCCGATGAGCAGGTCACCGGTCTGCGAGAACGCCGCGAGGATCGAGGCGAGCGCGAAGATCGTCACACCGATGATGAGCATCTTGCGTCGGCCGTAGCGGTCGGCGAGCGTGCCGAACACGAGCAACAGGGCAGCGAACACGAGGGTGTAGCTCTCCTGCACCCACTGCACCTGCGTCGAGGTGATGCCGAGATCCTTGATGATCGACGGGATCGCCACGTTCACGATCGTCGAGTCGACGATGATCAGTGCGACGGCGATGCTGATGAAGACGAGTCCGGCCCACCGGCGACGGGACGAGCCCTGCGCGACCTCGCTCATGCGGACACCACCTTCGGGCTCCCGGCACTTCGGGAGTTCCGGATCCGCAGGGCCACGGTGACGAACACGACGACGACCACGGCGACGATGGCGGCGATCCCTGCCGGAGCGGAGAGCAGGTCTCCGGTGAGCCGGGCGACCGCCACCCAGGCGAGCCCCCACGACAGCGAGACGGCCGGCGCGAGCCGCCCATTCCCGCGGATGGCGACGAGCACGCCGACGAGGCCGGCGACCGCCACGATCACCACGGCCCAGGCATCCGCGCCCAGTCCGAAGCCGCGGAATCCGGAGGCGACGAGAAGAGCCGTGATGTTGGCGGCCGTCGCGACGCACACCCAGCCCAGGTAGAGCCCGACCGTGCCGTCGGCGACGATCGTCTCGACCAGGTTCTTCGGCCGTGAGGCGAGCGTGATGCGAAAGGCCCAGACCAGCACCACGAGCAACCCGGCGATGATCGGCACGCTCGCGGCAAGGAATCCGAACTGGATGCTGAGGATCCAGGCGGCATTGAGGATCAGGGATACCGCGATCGGGTAGCCGAGCCGGCGCTGCCGCTCATCGGCGCGCTGCTTGGGCAGGGACTGCCAGACCGCATAGGCCAGAAGCCCCGCATAGATCGGGGTCCAGATGGCGAAGGCCGGACCCCCGGGAGCGATGGGGGTGGCATCCGCCGCAAGAGCGCCACCCGCGGCATCCTGGATCGGAGTGCCGCCCGCGGCTCCCGATCCGATGAAGGCGCCGACCACGGCGACTATGGCACTGACCAGCACGACCGCCTGTCGCACAGTGTCTCGCGTCTCGTTCACGGTGTTCTCCCGAATCATCAGCTAGCTTAGTAATTCACGATAGCGCTAAATGAGGGCGAAGGAAGTGGCGACGCGATGACCGATCCGGTCGGAATGCAGGGCTGGCCGACGGGCCGACTGCTGTCGACGGCGGCGCGGCTCGTCGAGCACGCCTGGGTCGAGGCGCTCGAACAGCTCGGACTCACCCACGCCGGGCTCATCGTGCTGCATGTTCTCGGCTCCGGTCCGCGCAGTCAGACCGAGCTGGCCAAATCGGCCCGGGTCGAGGTGCAGACGATGTCCCGCACCCTCGAACGGCTCGAGCGGGAGGGCTACATCGCGCGCGAGAAGCATCCGGATGATGGACGACGCCATGTCGTCACGCGCACCCCGGCGGGTGAGGCGGCCTGGGGGTCGGCGAGGACTCTCGAGGCCGACCTGTTCCCGAGCATCGCGGATAACGCCGCCATGCGCTCGGCGCTGCTGGAGATCATCCAGGCGACCGCGGCGGACCGCTGGGACGTCGAGTAGCTCTTCTCCACCGGGGGTGGAACGGATCAGGCTCCGGGCTGGGCGGCTTCCTGCTCCGCGATCTTGCGGTGCACCTCGTCCATGTCGAGGCCCTTCACGGCCTCGATGACCTGGTCGAGGGCGGGCGCGGGCAGCGCTCCCGGCTGCGAGAACACGAGGATGCCGTCGCGGAAGGCCATCAGGGTGGGGATCGAGGTGATTCCGGCGGCGCTGGCCAAGGCCTGCTCAGCCTCGGTGTCCACCTTGCCGAAGGTGATGTCGGGATTCTTTTCGCTCGCGGCCTCGTAGATCGGCCCGAACATCTTGCACGGGCCGCACCAGTCGGCCCAGAAGTCCACGAGAGTGATTCCGGAGGAGGACACCGTTTCTTCGAAGGCATCCGTGGTCAAAGTGAGTGTAGGCATGTCAGAGGTAACCACCTAGTAGGTGTTCCCATTCCCGCACGCCTTCCGACTGTGGATTTCTACAACGGATGTCGCGCAGCCGTCGTGTGATTCGTGCGGGCCGCACCACCCCTTTGGCAGTCGACTGCGAGGCTCGTACCGTCGATGCAGGCCGTCGAAGGCCGCAATTCCTGACGAAAAGACGATCCCATGACGAACCTCGCTGACCGCATCACTGCAGAGTCCCGGCCGACCGCCGCTCCCGCCGCCCCGAAGGGCGCCATCGATACCGCCTGGCTCGGCGAGTACCTGCTCGGCACCTGGGCCGCTGCTCGCCGCGAGTCCCGCGAGTTGATGAAGGACAGCGCGTTCCATCGCGACGACAGCCTCGCCCTCGATGCCCAGCGCACCCGCGTGCTCGGCCAGCTCAAGCTGCTCGTCGACTCCGGATCGGTGCTCAAGGCGTTCCCGTCCGGTCTCGGCGGCAACGACGACCACGGCGGCAACATCGCCTCCTTCGAAGAACTCGTGACCGCCGATCCCTCGCTGCAGATCAAGTCCGGCGTGCAGTGGGGCCTCTTCGGAGCGGCCGTTCTCCACCTCGGCACCCAGCGCCACCACGAGAAGTTCCTGCCCGGCATCATGAGCCTCGAGGTGCCCGGTGCCTTCGCCATGACCGAGACCGGCCACGGATCGGATGTCGCCGCCATCGGCACGACGGCCACCTACGATGAGGCCACCCGGGAGTTCGTGCTCGACACTCCGTTCCGTGCCGCCTGGAAGGACTACCTCGGCAACGCCGCCCTGCACGGCATCGCCGCCGTCGTCTTCGCGCAGCTCGTGACCAAGGGTGTCAACCACGGGGTGCACGCCTTCTATGTGCCGATCCGCGACGAGAACGGCTTCCTCGACGGCATCGGCGGTGAGGACGACGGGCTGAAGGGCGGACTCAACGGCATCGACAATGGTCGCCTGCACTTCCACGGGGTGCGCGTGCCGCGCGAGAACCTGCTCAACCGCTACGGCGACGTCGCCGCAGACGGCACCTACAGCTCGGACATCCAGAGTCCGGGCCGACGTTTCTTCACCATGATCGGCACCCTGGTGCAGGGCCGCGTCTCGCTCGACGGGGCTTCCGTCGTCGCCTCGAAGCTCGCCCTCTTCATCGCCATCACCTACGGATCGCAGCGCCGCCAGTTCACCGCGGCCGACCCCACGAAGGAAGAGGTGATCCTCGACTACCAGCGTCACCAGCGACGCCTGCTGCCGAAGCTCGCCACGACCTACGCCATGTCCTTCGCGCACGAGAAGCTGCTCACCGCGTTCGACGGCGTGTTCTCCGGAGCGCGAGCGTCGGATGCCGACCGCGAAGATCTCGAGACCCTCGCCGCCGCGCTCAAGCCACTCAGCACCTGGAGCGCGCTGGAGATACTGCAGGAGGCCCGCGAGACGTGCGGCGGCGCCGGATTCCTCGCCGAGAACCGTCTCACCCAGTTGCGCGCCGACCTCGACATCTACGTGACCTTCGAGGGCGACAACAATGTGCTGCTCCAGCTCGTGGCCAAGCGGCTGCTCACCGACTACTCGCGCAAGTTCAAGAATGCGGATGCGGGGGCGATGGCGGGCTATGTCGCCGGCCAGGTGGGCGCCGTCGCCGTGAACCGCTCCGGTCTGCGCAAGCTGGCGCAGAACGTCGCCGACTTCGGCTCGACGGCCCGCTCGGTCGGTTTCGTGCGCGACGCGGCATCCCAACGCCAGTTGCTCACCGACCGGGTGGAGACGATGGTCGCTGCGCTCGCCGGACGGCTGCGGGCCGCACAGAAGGCATCACCGGTCGAGGCCACGGCGCTCTTCAACGCCAACCAGAACGAACTCATCGAAGCGGCCGCCGCCCACGCCGAACTGCTGCAATGGGAGGCCTTCACCGAGGCTCTCGACGGAATCACCGACGGGAAGACCGCCGAGGTGCTCACCTGGCTCCGCGACCTCTTCGGTTTCAGCCTGATCGAGAAGAACCTCGCCTGGTACCTCATCAACGGCCGACTCTCCGCCCAGCGTGCCGCGGCCATCACCGACTACATCGACGACCGCCTGCTTCCGCGGTTGCGCCCGCATGCGCTCGACCTCGTGAATGCCTTCGGTTTCGAACCAGAGCACGTCCGGTCGGCGATCGCATCCGGAGCCGAGCGAGACCGGCAGGACGAGGCCGCGGAGTATTTCCGCGCTCGCCGTGATGCGGGCCTCGAGCCGATCGCGGAGAAGTCGCTGAAAAACAAGCGGTAGTCCGGCGGCTCAGTCACCGGTAGCGTTCGAGCATGACGTTCAACGACAACGCCGACATCTCCTCCGGCAAGGCGAGCAGACGCGGTCGCACCGGCATGATCGCGGGCGGTGGCGGAGGGGTCGCCCTGATCGTCGTGCTGTACATCGTGTCGCAACTCACCGGGTTCGACGTCAGCGGGCTGGTCGGCGGGGGTGGCGCGCCATCCGGCGGATCGAGCGCCGACAGTCTCGACCAGTGCACGACAGGCGCCCAGGCGAACTCCGACATCGACTGCCGCATGAAGGCCGCCGCGGCGTCGCTCGAGGCGTACTGGTCCGAGGAGTATCCGGCACTCGGCGGCACCTATGCCGCACCCCAGCCGATCGCCCTGTTCAGCGGGTCCACGAACACGGGATGCGGCGGCGCGTCCAGCGCGACCGGCCCGTTCTACTGTCCGGCCGACGAGACCCTCTACATCGACACGTCGTTCTTCGCCGACCTTCGCGACCGGTTCGGATCGAGCGGTGGGCCGCTTGCCCAGCTCTACGTCGTCGCTCACGAGTGGGGCCACCACATCCAGAAGCTCGACGGGGTGCTCGACAGGCCGCACAGCGACACCGGGCCAGGATCCACGAGCATCCGCACCGAGCTCCAGGCGGACTGCTTCGCCGGCGCTTGGGTGGGAGCCGCCTCGAAGACACCGGATGCGAACGGCGTGCCATTTCTCAAGCCGCCGACGACGGCCGAGATAGCGGATGCCCTGAGCGCGGCGTCCGCGGTGGGTGACGACCGCATCCAGGCGGCCTCCGGCCAGGTGAACCCGGAATCGTGGACGCACGGGTCGAGCGAGCAGCGTCAGCGCTGGTTCACCACCGGGCGCACCTCCGGCGCCGAGTCCTGCGACACCTTCGCGCCGAGCACCGCGCGACTGTAGCCGTCAGCCGAGAGCGACAGGCTCCTCGTCGGTCACGGCCGCGAGCTCCACAATCTCCAGCGACTCCGCGACCGGAATGGCGGCGGCGACCGCGGCATCCACGAAATCCTGGGTGCCCTCGATGCGTGGGTCGAGCCAGTCATCCCAGAGCTCGCGAGGAAGTGGCACGGGATTTCGGTCGTGGATGTGGTCGAGGGTGCGCACCGAGTCCGCGGTGAGGATGGTGGTGGTGAGCGTCCAGAGCGCCGGGTCATCATCGGCCAGCGAGTGGTCCTTCCACCAGGAGTAGATGCCGGCGAAGGCCATCGACTGGCCATCCGGCGCCTTCAGGTAGAACGGTGTCTTCTTCTTCGTGACCGGATCGGTCTGCCACTCGTAGTACCCCGCAGCCGGGATGAGGGCGCGCTTCGACCGGATCGATGCCTTGAACGAAGCCTTCTTGGTGATGCCCTCGCTGCGGGCGTTGAAGGTGGGCACCTTCATCTTGAGGGTCTTCGACCAGCCGGGCGTGAGCGACCAGCGGGCCACCTCGAGACGGCGAGTGGGCTCCGGGCCGTCCTTCATCGACTCCAGCACCACGGCCACCGGGTCGGTGGGGCGGATGTTCCAGCCCGGCCGCCAGTCGCGGAAGTCACCGCCGACGGCCACGAACTCCTCGATCAGGTCGTCGGTGCTCTTGTCCATCGCGAAGCGTCCGCACATGCGCCCATTGTGGCGCCCTCCGCAGACAATGGCCAGCCGCCCTCGGTCACAGGCCAAGCGCGAGTCGGATGCCGAGGGCGATCATCACGACGGCGATGCTCGCGTCGAGCACGCGCCAGGCCGACGGCCGGGCGAAGATCGGACGAAGCAGGCGAGCCCCGAAACCGAGCGCCGAGAACCAGAGCACGCTCGCGGTCATCGCGCCCCCGACCCACCACCAGCGTTCGGCCGGCCCCTGCTGCGAGGCCACTGAACCGAGGAACAGCACGGTATCCAGGTAGACGTGCGGGTTGAGCCAGGTGAGGGCGAGCACCGTGGTCACCGCGATCCCCAGGCCCGTCGTCGCTGCCGCGGAAACCGGTTCGGCCACCAGGGCCTCGGGTCGGATGGCCCGGCGCGCGGCGAGAAGGCCGTAGACGATGAGGAAGCCGGCCCCGAGTACCCGGATGATCACCAGCGCGATCGGCGCCGCCCGGATCAGCGCCCCGAGCCCGAGCACCCCCGCCAGGATCAGCACCGCGTCGGACAGCGCGCAGATGGCGACCACCGGGAGGATGATGCGCGTGCGGCCCTCGATCCCCAGCCGGAGTACGAACGCGTTCTGTGCTCCGATCGCGATGATCAGCGAGAGACCGGTGGCCAGTCCGAGGAGGGCGGGCACGATCGTCGTCGACAGGGTCATACCCCCACGGTAGGGCGCGGGCCGAATGAAATCCAACTACTCTTTCTACAGCTGCATAAGCTGGACTAATGCACCGCTTCTCGCTCGAACAACTCGACACCCTCTTGGCGCTCGTCGACACCGGCTCCTTCGACGCGGCGGCATCGAGGCTGCACGTGACCCCCTCGGCGGTATCGCAACGGGTGAAGGCGATGGAGCAGGCATCCGGTCGGGTGGTGGTGCGGCGCACCTCGCCCGTCACACTGACGGAGGCTGGCGATGTGCTGCTCCGCTATGCGCGACAGGTCGATCTCCTCGAAGCCGACACGCTTCGAACACTCCGGGTGGACTCCGAGCCCGGACGGCCATTCCAGGTCTCCCTCGCGGTGAACGCCGACAGCCTCGCCACCTGGTTCCTTGATGCGCTCGCCGGTCTCGGTGAGTCGCTCGGCGTCGTGTTCGATCTCCACCGCGAAGACCAGGAGCGCACGACGGCGCTGCTGCGAGCCGGCACGGTGATCGCGGCCGTGACATCCACCAGGGACGCCGTCCAGGGCTGCGTGACCGAGCCGCTCGGCGTCATGCGGTACCGGGCGGTTGCGACCCCGGGATTTCGTGACCGCTGGATGCCTCGCGGGTCCGCTCCGATACGGCTCGCTGATTCACCGGTCGTCACCTTCGATCGCAACGACGACCTGCAGGCGGCATTCCTGCAGGAGTACTGCGGGGGTTCCGCGACGGCCTCTCACTATGTGCCGACCTCCGCCGACTTCGCCAGGGCGATCACGCTCGGGTTCGGCTGGGGACTGCTGCCAGAGCAGCAGTGCCTCGAGCCGCTCAGCGAGGCTGTGCTCGTGGAGCTGGCTCCCGGGCATCCGGTGGATGTGCCCCTCTATTGGCAGCGGTGGAATCTGGCTTCGCCCCTGCTCGATGCCGTGTCGGCGGCGGTGCGTGACCGGGCAGCGATCGAACTGCGCCAGTAGGGCATCTCGGGAGCAGTCGACTCCCTGCTCGACTACTCGTTCCGCCGCAGGGTGAGCACGCTGTCGACGATCGTGTGCGCCGTGCCGTCCGGGGCCGCGTCGACCCGTTCGACGAGGGCGCTCGTCAGCACCGACCAACCCTGTGGGTCGAGCGCTGAGTCGGTGAACAGGGTGGCGTACACATCGTCGGGCGTCGGGAGTTCGAGCCGTGGATGCGTGTGGCCGCCGTCATCCAGACGCGGCCAGTGCGGCGCACCGGAGTGGCCGACGATGAGCAGTGTTCCGCCGGGGGCGACCGCTGTTGCCGCGCGGCGCAGAATCGACCCTCGCGGAATCTCGACCTCCGAGTGCAGGAAGCACGAGGTGACGAGGTCGAAGGTCGACGGCGGTTGCCACTCGGCGAGGTCGGCCGAGATCCAGGTGATCTCGTCGCCGGGCTGCTGGGCAGCGGCCCCGATGGCCAGTGCCGTCGGGGAGATGTCGACGGCCGTCACAGCCCACCCGTTGTGGGCGAGCCAGAGCGCATCGCCCCCTTCGCCGCTCCCGAGGTCGAGAGCGGTGCCCGGTCGGATGCCGGCGACCTCGCGTTCGAGGGAGGCGTTAACCCTGCCGCTCCAGGACCTGCCGTTCTCCCGGTAGCGATTCTCCCAATACTCGGCCGCGCTCATCGTCATGGTGCCAGTGTGGGCTCCGCGGAGGCAGGGGGAAAATCGCGTTGCCGGATCGGCAAAGTACGAGATTCACGAGGAAGGCGAAGAACGCGACTCTTCAGATACGGGCGCGTTCAGGCCTGTGTATCCCGCGGCACGCGCACGAGAAGGGCGCCGGCCTCGATCCGGGCGAGAAACCCTGTCGCCCCACCGAAGCCGTCTCCGTCGAGTTCGATTTCCTCTGGTCGGGGGAGGTGCGCCTCCACCGACTTGACCGTCTCGTAATGGAGGTCCCTCGTGTTGTGGTGCTCACCAGCAACAGCCCGCCCGGCCGCAGTGCGACGGACCACGCCGTTGGTCCACGCGACAGTGAACCACACCTTGACCCACCCCCACAGTCCGCCGGGTCGCGTCATCAACAAATCGAAGAGGCCGTCATCGACCACCGCCTCGGGCATGAGCAGGATGTTGGCGGGCAGCGAGCCGCAATTGCCCAGGATCAGGGTATGGACCGTGCGCCGCATGGGCGGACCGCCGTCGAGACGCAACTGGAAATGCAGCTCGTCGGGATCGCGAAGGGACTTGGCGATCGCACTCACGTAGGCGGCCCAGCCTGCCTTCTTCTTCAGGTCTTCGTCGGTGTTCTTGATCATCTTCGCGTCGATACCCAACCCCGCCATGACGACGAAGGCGTGCTCGTCATGGGACCCATCAGCGCGCTGGATGTCGATGACGCCGATATCGATGGGCCGATCCACCCCGGTGAAGGCGGACAGGGCAGATCCGGGCATGTCGTCCAGGGTGAGGTGGAGATTGCGGGCCAGCAGGTTGCCCGTGCCTGCGGGGAGAAGCGCGAGCGGTATCCCGCTGTGTCGAACCGCTTCCGCAACCGCGCGCACGGTGCCGTCTCCGCCGGCCGCGAAGACGAGGTCGGCACCGGCCTTCAGAGCCTCGGCCGCCACTCCCTGGCCGATGTCGTCCTCAGAAGTCTCATAGAAGGCCGTGCTCCAGCCGGCCTCCGTCGCCGCCTCCGTCATGGTTGATCGAAAGGCGTCTGGATCTACTTTCGTCGGGTTGTAGATCACTGCGGCGATTCGTCGGGTCGTATCGATCATCGCGCAATCCTAGGGGCGAGGGAGGGCTTCCCGGGAGCTTTTCCGCACGACTCCACACATAAGAGTTTTCTCATCTGACCAGCCTTTACGAGGATGAGAACGCGGCCTAACGTATCGCGTACGCCCGTCTGGACGGCGTGCGAAGAAGGGTCGACCCGATGGCCGGTATGACCGCGCTGACGTTCGCGCTCGGGTCCTCCAGCAGCATCTCTGCATCCTCGCAATCCCTGTCCTCTCGATCCGACGAGGGCGTCCGGTCTCGATGGCGCACTTCGGGCCCTCGCGGGAATGCCCTTCGGCGAGTTCATACTGGTGCTCGTCGGTATCGGTTTCATTTCCGATGGCCTCTATTCCGAGTTTCGGGCCCGATGTGCGCGACTATGACAACGATTCACCTGAGAGGACACCGACTGTGACTGGAACCCCATCCCGGGAAGCGCGAACGGCTGATCGTGCGTCGGCGGAGAGGGGCTTCTGGCGCTCTAAATTCGTCGTCGAAGAGCGTTATCTCGACGGGCGCGCCCGGCGCGGGCTGTATATTGCTTCGGCGATCCTAATTGTGCTTGGCCTGGTCTTCTTCACCATCGTGATCACCTCCGTGCTGACGCATACCGGTGTCGCCGACTGGGACAGGCCGATGGAGCAGTGGGTCAACTCCCTTCGCTCACCGGTCACTACCGTCATCATGATCGTCCTCACGATCCTCATCGTGTCGCGGAATCCGAAATTGTGGGGCGTGGCCGTTGGGCTCGGGCTCGCCTGGATCGGTGTGCTCGCCGAGATGTTCAGCCGTATGTACCTGGGGTACCACTGGTTCAGCGACACCCTTGGTTCGCTATCGATCTCCATGGTGATCGTCGGAACGGTGATCGCGATCGACACCAGACGCACAGTTCGTGTTCGGGGAGAGGCGATCCATGGTGCTCACTCGCAATTGCAAAAGGATCGCACCTGACCAGCCCCACCCCATCAAGATTCAGGAGAACGATGTCCCCCAAGAAGACTGACAACGACCGACCCAGGCTCTCCAAGCGGGCCTACGAAGCGGAACTCGAACGCCTGCAGGTCGAACTCGTGCAGATGCAACAGTGGGTGGTTCAGTCCGGCGCGCGTCTACTGGTGATCTTCGAGGGTCGCGACGCTGCGGGCAAGGGCGGTTCGATCAAACGCGTGATCCAATACCTCAACCCTCGATCGGCGCGCGTCGCGGCACTTCCGGCCCCGAGCGAGCGCGAGCGTGGCCAGTGGTATTTCCAGCGGTATATCGAGCGGTTGCCGGCGGCCGGGGAGATAGTGCTGATGGATCGGTCCTGGTACAACCGGGCCGGGGTCGAGCGCGTGCTCGGGTACTGCACCGATGAAGAATACGAGCGCTTCCTGAAGCAGGTGCCCATTCTCGAACGCTTGCTCGTCGAAGACGGCATCATCCTGGTCAAGTACTGGTTCTCCGTCTCAGACGAGGAGCAGCAGAAGCGATTCAAGTCGCGACTGAACGACCCGATGCGGCGGTGGAAGCTTTCGGAGACCGACCTCAAGTCCATCGTCGAGTGGGAATCCTATTCGCGAGCAAAGGACGCGATGTTCAAGGTGACCGACATTCCGGAGGCGCCCTGGTGGACGATCGAGAGCGACGATAAGAAGTCCGCACGGCTCAACGCGATAAGCCATCTCCTGGCTCAGGTTCCCTGGGATGCGATCGAACCGGAGTCGATCGAACTCCCGGATCGACCGACAGCCGACGACTACGAGCGACCCGCGCGCGAGCTCTACAAGTATGTGCCGGACCATGCGGCAGAACTCAGCTCATAGCTGACGGGAATCCCGGCTGAGCGACCGCGAGCGGCAGTCGGAGAAGCCCGCGCGAATTCGGACACTCCCGTCGCCGTCTCTTATCGAGAAACGGCACAAAAAAGTCCCACTCCCGGTAGAAGCCCGGAAATGGGACAGTAGCTCCGACGGGCGTCGATCCCGTGACCTCTCGATTTTCAGGCGTACTGCTAATGCTGCGGCGTTGCTATGCAGGATGCTCCAACCAACCTCGAAACAGGCGCGGCTGAGGTAATTGCGCGCGGCTGCGTGCGCCCTATCAAGACGACAACGGGCGTCTGGGTTCGCTGCGGTTCGCGGATCAAAAGTAAGTGCGAGTCGTGCGCGGAGCTGTACAGGGGCGACTGGGCGGCAATAGCTCGCTCGGGCATCTTTGACGGCCCGGTTGAGGACTACCGGTTCTACCTGCTGACGCTCACTGCACCCTCGTTCGGCCAGGTGCACCGAGTCCCGCGTGCGGATGATGCGCGCGGCGCGTACTGCGGATGCGGCCTGCAGCACCGTGCAACGGATGCAGGGTTGCGCGGGGTGCCGCTGGATGCCTCACGCTATGACTACTTGGGGCAAGTGGCATGGAACCGAGATGCCGGCCTTTTGTGGGATCGCACCCGGCGACGCATTCGTGACCGGTGGGACTCCTTTGAGTACTTCATCGTGCGGGAGTGGCAAGACCGTGGCGTGCTGCATGTGCACGTGCTGGTGCGCATCGCGCGCGCTGAGGCTCCTGAGGCGAACGTGCTGTGCACGGCAGCTCGCACTGCGGTGGCTGCGTCGAAGGTTGACGGGACGCTCGTCCAATGGGGTGCGCAGGCAAAGTGCGACGCGTTCCGTGCGGACGGCGACGGCGCGAAGACAATTTGGTATCTGTCCAAGGCGCTGAACTACGTCATGAAAGACGTGGTGCACCAAGGCAAGGATGTGCACCCGCGTGTGTGGGCGCACCTGGCCGCGCTCGAGCGTGCTGCACGGTCGATCCGTTGCGCGCCTGACTGCGTCCCTGTCTCGTGTCCGAGTCGAGTGCATCAGCGTTACGGCGCACGCTCTCAAGTCGTGAGCGCGTCCCGGCGCACTAAGCACCGCACGGGATGGTCGTTCACGGGTCTCACTCGCACGGTGCAACGTCGACTGCGCAGGGAGTGGTTTCTGTCAAATGCTGCCGACTTTGAGGCGGGAGGAGCTGAAAGCCAGGCGGAGTATTCGGTGCGCGTCGTCGAGAGTCGGGTGCTGCGTCTGCGACGTGAGCTGGCACCCTGTTCGGCGGCTGTTCCGTGATGAGAGGGGGTGATGACTATGGCAGAACCAGATTGCCCGATCTGCGCGATGATGGGCCTTCGTGCGTGTGACAAGTGCGGTAACCCGATTCCCGGTCTTGGGGCGCGTGACGCATTCGGCAACGAGCTGTGCGCGTACTGCGCGTGATGGGCCGCTGTTGAGCGGTTGCAAGGGTGTGGATGCTGCGCGGGTGCCCCGTAGGGGCGCCGCGCGGCGCCGCGCTGCCTCCTGCCCCGCCCCGTACTAAGGTGCTCGACCCGCAGATCGCATCATTCTGTCGGTGGCAACCGCAGCGCGCAGCGCGAAGGGCGGCAGATCCTAGAGCGCGCGAGATTTGAGTGTTGGGTTCCCTTTCGATCGGCGTGGACGGTACTCAACCGTTACGATCAAGTCTGCCTGGCACGGTCTTCTTGGGTGAGTCATCGCAATTGACCTAACGACAAACTGATCGGAGCGCCGTGGCAGGCGAACAAGGGGAATCATGGAAGAGGCCCGGCTGGTACGTTCAGCCGAAAACCTCGCGCGAAGTTATGTCTGTAATGGGTTTCATCGGCGTGCATAGCATCGGTCAGCGGTTTGCTTGGCGCGGAATGAGCAGCGTTGACCACAGGCTTATTTCGGCAGCTCACAGGCGCCTTGGCGATCGTCTCGACGAGACGGCTGTGCGAGAAGCCGAGTTGAAACTTTTGAATGAGGCTCGTAGATGGGGGCTCGGTGTCGGTGACACTGCGTACGTTGACGATCTACAGCTACTCGCGGATTTGCAGCATTATGGTGTCGAGACGCGGCTTATTGACTTTACGAGTAACCCAACGACAGCATTATGGTTTGCCTGTCAGACGCCTGGGGTTGGGCCTCACGGTCGTAACTTTTCAAAAAGTGGAGTGTTGCTCGCACTTAACGTGACCGCATGGCCCAGCTATGCGTCAGTGGGGCCCGCCAACACTTGGGATCACATTAGCGACCGAGCGGGAGCAACACTTCGCCACGCTCTTAACTCGCAAGCCCCGTTCCTAGTTGAGTCATCGCATCCGAATGACCGACTTCGCGCTCAAGAGGGATTGTTTGTTGCCTCGAGCGTTCCTGCCAAGTCATCCTTTAGCCGCCTACTCACTACGCCTTTTCATAGCATTGACGTGAAGTTCAGCCAAGGAGACCCTGAAAAGCTAGGTCGCCAACTTACCGGCGATCGCCTTCGCGGTGCTCCGCAACACATCCCATTTGTCGCAGTGATAATTAACGCTGGGCTCAAGCCAAAGCTCCTTAAATACCTAGAAAACACCTATAACCGAAGTCCGCGAGTCTTATTTCCTGATTTTGCCGGGTACCGAGAGTTCGCGGCCTATGGAGGGCTCGGCGGTAATGCTGGCGCGGTCGGTGGTCGGACTTGAATGCATGATTCGAGTTTTGCGCTGAACTAGTCAGTGAACACGAAATCCGCTCTTGCAGAATCAAAACGCGCATGATTGCTACGCTCGACAGGATGTGACCGACTGTCAGGAGCGCCGTTGACGGATTTTTGGGGTTCATTCGGTCGCCTAGCCGACATCCTGACCGTTATCGCTGCCGCACTGGCATTGTTCGGTGCCCTTTCAACATGGTTGACGCGGCCAAGATTGTCCGTGCAACCCCAGCTAGACAGCGTGTTTCCTAATGTGAACGTAGTGTACGCACACGGCTCGTCTCCAGCTAAAGATCTTCGTTTGATCTGGGACGTGATTGATAAAACCGGCAGCCCGAGCTATGGAGACGGGGGAACTCTCGCCACATTGTTCTTTCCCGGCGAATCTCGATCTATCGTTCCGTTCGATCCGGCATCAGCGCCTCTGGTCGACGAGGCTCGCCAGAACGAGGTGCGCATTCAGCTACTCGAACCGGATAGCGGCCTGGTCTTGGACTTCAGCTGGCGTCGGCCTTTATTACCTTGGCTAAGAACGCATCGAATTGTTGCATGGCCATCAGCCAACCGGAAGGCGGGCAGAAATGCGACCATCACTAAAACGCGAACTGGATTCCGAGAGAGCTCAGAACGGAAACGGCGACGTGTCCTTGATCTTGTATAGAAGATTTCGGGAGAACCTCTCCGGGCAATCTCTCGTCAGTCGTGCGCCGTAGTCTCGTAGTCGCAGAATAACGAACTAGAGACGGGTTCACGTGTCAGATTTCAGAGCCGATCGTATGCCATCACCTGAAGGCGAAGGCCGGGCCAGGAGCGCCCTAGAGGCCGCGTGGGACTCGTACTACGAAGCAAATAGAACCGTGAATAAACCGCTTCTTACTGCATTCCCTGGGATCACGAAGTTATTGCGAGGGCGTATTAACTCGACAATGTTCGACTTGTTCGGTTTCTGGCTTCTTTGGCGATTGGTCGGTGGCTTCGAGGGCCTCCAACAGAACCTCGGCATGAGCCGGTCAAGTGTCTATCGACGGATTTCCCAGTTCCGTGCTTCCTTCGGCGAGCACCCGGACGTTTATGAATTTCCTGGCGTGACTGTGGATGTCGAAGCGTTTCTGCGTGGAATGGGAGAGCGCCAGAAGAAAAGCTAGTCCCGGGAACTTGTACTAGCTTGCGTTAGTCCTATAGTCTCAGATTATGAGACTAGGAGACGGCGAGCAGGCGACCGTCGGCGCGCTATTCACCCGCTACCGCGACCTAATTCTCAGCCGGATCTCCCCAGGCACGGGTCGCGCTTACATGGTCGCCTGGCGCCACCGCGTAGCGCCCTCGTTCGCCTCACTCCCTATCGCAGATTTGACGCCGCTCGATATTGAAGCTGAGTTTGCCGCGTGGACGGGCACCCGCTCTACTCGAATCGACGCGCTGAGCATGTTGTCCGCTATTTGCCGCGTCGCGGTCAAAGGCGGCTACATAGCCGCTAACCCATGCCTAGGAGTCGACGTCCCCCGTGGTCGAGAAGCTGACCCCGCATCTCGTTCGTTGAATTTGGAAGAGGTTTCGCGGCTACTCGAGGCGCTGCCTACTTCTGGCCCTTACCGCAGGTTCGTACTCGCGCTGTTGTACACAGGGTGTCGTCTCGGGGAAGTAGCTGCCCTGCGGGTCTCGGATGTGGACCTGTCGGAGCGCGTGATCAGAGTTGCGCAAACCGCTTCGCCAGGCATGCATGGCGAGCTGCTCATCGGCCCAACCAAGGGGCGACGCGTTCGCATGGTTCCCGTCTCTGAACCATTGCTGCCGGTCGTATCCGAAGCCATGCACGGCAAAACTGAGCATGAGCTGCTTTTCCCTGGCCCACGCGGTGGGTATGTGAACTCAAAGAACCTCAGTCGAGCGCTCAACTGGCACCGTATTCGCGCTCAGGTTAAGACGTACGCGCCGGGGGAGCCTGCGCTGCATTGGCACGACTTGCGTCACACAGCAGCGGTTGTGCTTTTCAACGCGGGTGTATCGGCTCCGGATGTTCAGGCGATTCTTGGGCACTCTTCTCTGCTCGTGACCCAGCTCTACGCGGACACGAGAGCAGACGCCGCTAGACGCGGCGCAGCGGCCCTCTCTGACTACTGGGGTGCCCAGTCGAACAGTCAACTTCAAGGGGGTGAGAAGCTCGCAAAAACAGCGGTTCACCAGCAAATTTGAGGGTGGCTCCGACGGGCGTCGATCCCGTGACCTCTCGATTTTCAGTCGAACGCTCTACCAACTGAGCTACAGAGCCTTAGCGCCTAACGATAGACGTAATAAGGCACGGCCGTCTGGCGAGAGATGACCGTGCCTTGCGACCCTGACCGGACTTGAACCGGCGACCTCCGCCGTGACAGGGCGGCGCGCTAACCAACTGCGCTACAGGGCCTAGCTATTCGCTGCATTTCGGATAGTGCTGTGTGACCCCAACGGGATTCGAACCCGTGTTAACGCCGTGAAAGGGCGCCGTCCTAGGCCACTAAACGATGGGGCCGTGAAGAAAAATCCTTCATAGCTGCCGAGGGACAAGCATAGGGGAGCCCGGCCCCTTTTCCAAACCACGCCCCGAACCGGATGGCGAGGGCCGAAGCATCCGCTCGCCACTCCGCATTGATGCGTGCATTCGTCACGCCTCGGCGGTAGGTTCAACGTGCAGTCGAGACTTCGGGGAAACATGGCACACACCAGCGGGCACAAGCGCACCATTCTCTCCGGCCGCGGGCTGCGCGCGACACGGTTGACCGCGACTGTCGCCATGCTCGCGGTGCTGACCACCGGATCGATCCTCGGACAGGCCGGAGCTCCCGCATTCGCCGCGGACTACCCCAGCTGGGATGACGTGCAGGCGGCCCGCCAGAGCCAGTCCGCCACTTCGGCCGAGGTCACTCGTGTGCAGGGACTGCTCGCCGGATTGCAAGCCGCGGCGGATTCGACGCAGGCCGTCGCCGTGCAGAAGGGCGATGAATACCAGGCCGCCCAGCAGAAATACGATGAGGCTGCGTTCAAGGCTGCGGAGCTGCAGAAACAGGCGGATTCCGCCCAGGCGAAAGCCGCGAAGTCGAAGCAGCAGGCTGGCCAGCTCGCCGCACGGCTGTCCCGGTCTGCCGTCAACGACCTCTCCACCCGGCTGTTCTTCAGCGGCGGGGACTCGAAGGCGTACCTGGCCCAACTCGGCCTGGAGAGCATGGTGAAGGACCAGTCCGCCGGCATCTACGAAAAAGCCGTGCAGGACCAGAACACCGCCCAGTCCCTGACCGACCAGGCCGATGTCGCCAAGGCCGCCCTCAAGATCCTCGCCGATGCCGCCCAGAAGGCCCTCGCCGAGGCGACGACTGCAGCGGAGGCCGCCGCATCCGCCTACACGGAGCAGAGCGACAACTCGGCTCGGCTGCAGGCGCAGCTCGCCACCCTCACGACGAACTTCGATCACCTCGAGTCCGAGTATGTGGACGGCATCAAGGCGCTGTGGGGTGACCTTGCCGGGCTCGGCGCGGGCAAGATCTCATCGACGGGCTGGGTGCGCCCCGCAGGCGGCCACATCTCGAGCCCCTTCGGATTCCGCATCAACCCCTTCACTCACTCGTACGCGTTCCACGCCGGCACCGACCTCGCGGCGAGCTGCAACTCGCCGATCTTCGCCGCCCACGGCGGCACCGTCGTCTACGCCGGTCCGAACGGGGGCTACGGCAACTTCGTGCTGATCGACAACGGCAACGGAATCTCCACCGGGTACGGGCACATCGTCAACGGCGGCATCCATGTGAGTGTCGGCCAGCCGGTCGGCCCGGGCCAGCCCATCGCGGCGGTCGGAAGCACGGGTCACTCCACGGGATGCCACCTGCACTACGAGGTGCGGGAGAACGGCAATGCCATCGACGCCGTGCCGTTCATGCGCAGCAACGGAATCGAACTGGCCAACTGAGTTCTGCAGGCCTCGGCGTCCCCGCTGAGCCGCAGACTCCGCCTCCGAGAATCGTCCGGGTGGGAGCGTGTCCGGGCGCAGGCCGCAGCGACGGCAGCGGCGTCGCGCACGCCGCACCCCTGCAAACACTGGCCATCCCGCATCCGTGTTGTTAGTGTGACTGCTGTTAACAGTGTTACTGGAGTGACTCAGGAAGCTCGGTGTCACGGGATCGAGGACTGATGGCGCTCAACACCGGCGGTACCGCGCGGCGCAGTACGGCGCGTTCGAGCGCCCGATTGCGCCGTTGGACTGCGGCAGCGGCGGTGCTCTCCGTGTTGGCGAGCGGGTCCATCGTCGGATCGACCTCTGCGGCCTTCGCGACCACCTATCCGAGCTATGCGGACGTGCAGAACGCCCAGCGGAGCGAAACCGCCAAGAAGGCGGAGATCGCCACCCTGAACCAGCTTCTCGCGACCTTGCAGTCCGCCGTCGATTCGACCCAGGCGGATGCCGTGCAGAAGGGTGCCGCCGCGGAGGCCGCCCAGGCGAAATACGACGACGCAGCGGCCAAAGCGGTGAAGCTCAAGAGCCAGGCGGATGAAGCCCAGGCCCAGGCCGACCGCTCGAAGCGACAGGCGGGCGAGCTCGCTGCCCGGCTCGCGCGCTCCGGCGGGAGCGATCTCAGCAGCACCCTCTTCTTCGACAGCAAAGACGCGAAGAGCCTCCTCTCCCAACTCGGTCTCGCGAGCATGGTGAAGGACCAGTCGGCAGGCATCTACGAGAAGGCGATCCAGAACCAGAACGTCGCCCGGGCGCTCACCGACCAGGCTGATATCGCCAAAGAGGCCCTCAAGGCGCTCGCGGGCGAGGCGGAGAAGGCCGCCAAGGCGGCTGCCGATGCCGCGGTCACCGCAGCTGCAGCCCTCACCGACCAGCAGGCCCACCAGGTGGAGCTCAACGCCCAACTGGCCATCCTCGTGACCAACACCAACCAGACGGAAGCGGACTACGCGACCGGCGTCGAGGTGGCCCGCAAGGCTGCTGCCGCCGCACTCGCTGCCCAACTCGCCGCGGCACCGCGGGCGGGTCAGATCTCCTCGGCGGGCTGGGCGCGCCCGGCCGGTGGCCACATCTCCAGCCCGTACGGCTACCGGATCGACCCCTACAACGGCGCCTACGCCCTTCATGCGGGCACCGACCTGGCCGCCGGATGCAATACGCCGATCTATGCGGCACACTCCGGCACGATCGTGCTCGCCGGTCCCTACGGCGGATACGGCAATTACATCCGCATCCAGAACGACGGCGACAGCAGCTACGAGACCGCCTATGGGCACATCGTGAACGGCGGCATCCTCGTGCGCATCGGCCAGCATGTGGATGTGGGCCAGAACATCGCCCGCGTCGGAAGCACGGGCATGTCCACGGGGTGCCACCTGCACTTCGAGATCCACCACAACGGCGGCACCCAGGATCCCGTGCCGTTCATGCGTTCGATGGGTGTCGAGCTCGCCAACTGACCCGATCACCCGGGCGGCGGGCGGTCCCACCCATTCGTGGGACTGGCGCGTCTGCCGACCCCTTGCTACTGTGACAGATGTTAACAGTGTTACTCATGTGACTATTCAGGTGTTCGCGGGGGGATCTGCGGAACGACTCGGGGACTGATGAAATCCACTTTGTTCGGCCACCGGGCCGTTTCGGCGCCTTCCGCAGATGCCGCAGAAACGCGCGACTCACGATCCACTATCGGCACGAGGGCCTTTCGGGTAACCGCGATCGCGGCCGCCCTCGCCATCGTGGTCGCGGGCACCATCCTGGGCCAGACCGGCCAATCCGCCTTCGCCGCGGACTACCCGACCTGGGCAGACGTGCAGGCGGCGCGTAACAACGTCAAGGCCAAAGAGGCGCAGATCGCCCAGCTGAACGCGCTGCTCACCGGACTCCAGTCCCAGGTGGACTCCACCCAGGCCATTGCTGAGCAGAAGGGCGCCGAGTGGCAGTCCGCCCAGCAGAAGTACGACGAGTCGTCTTTCAAGGCTGACGAGCTGCAGAAGCAGGCGGATGTCGCCCAGGCGAAAGCCGCGAAGTCCAAGCAGCAGGCGGGCCAGCTCGCCGCGCGTCTCGCCCGGGCCGGAGGCAGCGACCTGTCCGCGCGACTCTTCTTCAACGGGGGCGAGTCGAAGAGCCTGCTCTCCCAGCTCGGTCTCGCGAGCATGGTGAAGGACCAGTCGGCGGGGCTCTACGACAAAGCCACGCAGGACGGCAACTCCGCGCAGGCGCTTACCGACCAGGCCAATGTCGCGAAGGACGCCCTCAAGGTGCTGGCGGCCACGGCACAGAAGGCGCTCGAAGAAGCCAACATCGCCTCAGAGAAGGCCGCTGCCGCATTGAGCGAACAGGAAGCCAACAAGGGAAGGCTCGAGGCCCAGCGCGACATCCTCGCCACCAATTCCACCACCACCGAGGCCGGCTACAACGAGGGCGTGGAGTACCGCGCCGAAGAAGCCAAGAAGCTCAAAGCAGCCCAGGAGGCCGCCGCAGCCAAGGCCGCCGCGGAATGGGCCGCCGCGCATCCGCCGTCGACGGGCGGCATCGGCGGAGGCGGATCGAGCGCGAGCACGAGTGGATGGGTGCGGCCCTCGGCCGGCCGCGTGACCAGCCCCTTCGGATGGCGCATCAACCCCGTCAGCCACAAAGAGGCGCTGCATTCCGGCACCGACCTGGGTGCCAGTTGCAATTCGCCGATCTTCGCGGCTCACTCCGGAACGATCACGTTCGCTGGCCCCAACGGCGGTTACGGCAACTTCATCCTCATGAACAACGGCGACGGCGTGTCGACGGGCTACGGCCACATCGTCAACGGCGGATTCCTCGTGCGGGCCGGCCAGCAGGTGCAGGCGGGCCAGCAGATAGCGAAGGTCGGCAGCACCGGCAATTCAACCGGGTGCCACCTGCACTTCGAGGTGCGTCCCGAGGGTGTGGCAATCGACGCCGCCCCGTCCATGGCCGCTCGCGGAGTGTCGTTCTAGGCGGCATTCGAGGCCGTAGTCGAGCCCGGCAGTGCCGGGCCCGACCATCTCGTCTGACTAGTGAGAGCCCTCTTCGGCGAGCTTGGTGATGCCGGCCTGCACGATGGCCTCGGCTTCGGCCGCGTTGCCCCAGCCCTCGGTCTTGACCCACTTGCCGGGCTCGAGGTCCTTGTAGTGCTCGAAGAAGTGCTCGATCTCCTTGCGCGTGTACTCGGGGATGTCGTCGACATCCTGAATCCACGACCAGCGCGGGTCCTTCGCCTGCACGGCGATCACCTTGGCGTCTGAACCGCCGTCGTCCGTCATGTTGAAGACGCCGACCGGGCGCACCTTCAGGCCGACGCCCGGGAAAAGCGGGTAGTCGAGCAGCACGAGCACGTCCACCGGGTCGCCGTCGAGGCCGAGGGTGTTCTCGAAGAAGCCATAGTCGGTCGGGTAGACGAACCCGGTGAACAGCACCCGGTCGAGGAAGACGCGACCGGTGACGTGATCCACCTCGTACTTGTTCTTGCTGCCCTTGGGGATCTCGATGATCGCGTCGTAGCTGGCCATAGGGGGCGCTCCTCGTGTTCGGTGGATGACGCAATAACGTTATCGGATGAGCACACGCCCCCGCCTGACTCCCGCGATCGCCGATGTGCGCTCCGCGGTGCGCGCGTGCCTCCCCTCCCAAAACGCTGGAGATTCGACACGAAACGCCCCGGTCGTGCGCGCAGAACCCCTGCTTGGCGACGAATGTCCTGCACTTTCGGGCGGGGTACTCGTCGCGCTCAGCGGCGGACCCGATTCGCTGGCGCTCGCCGCCGCGACCGCGTTCGAGGCACCCCGGGCGGGCATCCGTGCCGGAGCGGTGATTGTGGACCACGGGCTGCAGGCCGGGTCGGCGGATGTCGCGGCTCGGGTCGCCCGGCAGGCCCGTGACCTCGGACTCGAGCCGGTGATCGTGGCAACCGTGACCGTCGGCGGCTCCGGGGGACCGGAGGCCGCCGCGAGAGATGCCCGGTATGCGGCGCTGGCGGAGGCCGCCCGGGACTCCGGGGCATCCACTGTGCTGCTCGGGCACACTCTCGACGACCAGGCCGAGTCGGTGTTGCTCGGGCTGGCGCGCGGAAGTGGGCCAGGAAGCATCACCGGCATGGCGGCGGTGGCCGGCCTCTACCGGCGCCCTCTGCTCGCGGTCACCCGCGCGACGACCGTGCGGTTCTGCGCCGACTCCGGGCTCGAGCCGTGGAATGATCCGCAGAACGATGACGAGCGATTCTCCCGGGTACGCGTGCGAAAGACTGTGCTGCCGATGCTCGAACGTGAGCTCGGCCCGGGCTTCGCGGCAGCGCTCGCCCGCACCGCGGACCTCGCACGCGAAGACACCGACGCGCTGGACCAGTTCGCCGCGGACCAGCTCGAAGAGCTGGCCGACCACGCCGAAGCAGGCATCTCGCTCGCGGCTCGTGCGCTCGAGCATAACCCGCCGGCGCTGCGGCAGCGCATCATCCGTGCCACAGTGCTCGCCGAGTTCGGGGTGAGCCTCAGCCGTTCGCAGACCCTCGAGGTGTCGCGCCTCGTGACCGATTGGCGCGGGCAGTCGGCCATCGACCTCCCGGGCATCAGCGCGGAGCGGGTCGGCGGGCTGTTGCACTTCCGGTCGACACGCTCGGAGCCCGGCCGATGAAAGAATGGGGCAATGGAATACAGCGACATCGCCGATGACCTCGAGAGCGTGCTCATCACCGAGCAGGAGATCCGCGACAAGATCGCCGAGCTCGCCCGCCGAATCGAGGCGGACTACGCCGGTGAGCGCCTGCTCCTTGTGGGAGTGCTCCGGGGCGCCGTGATGGTGATGGCCGACCTGGCCCGCGAGCTCACCCTGCCGATCGAGATGGACTGGATGGCCGTGTCGTCCTATGGCTCGGGCACCGAATCATCCGGCGTCGTGCGCATCCTCAAGGACCTCGACACCGACCTGCACGGCCGCAAGGTGCTCATCGTCGAGGACATCATCGACTCCGGCCTCACCCTGTCGTGGCTGCGGGCAAACCTCGGCATGCGCGGCGCGGACTCCGTGGAGATCTGCGCGCTGTTGCGCAAGCCGGCAGCCGCCAAGCTCGCCGTCGACGTGCGGTATGTCGGATTCGAGATCCCGAACGCCTTCGTGGTGGGTTACGGACTCGACTACGCGGAGAAGTACCGCAACTACCGGGACATCGGCGTGCTCGCTCCCCACGTCTACGCGTAGCGCCGGGCCTCGATATCACCGCTGGCGTGGATTACGCCCACGGCAAACATGCAGCAGCCACCCAGTACTGCTCGGGTAGCCTTGGCGACACATTCTTCGTCAGAAAGGTGCCGGGCGTGAGCCCCGGAACACTATGGACTTCAAGCGTTTTCTCCGCGGCCCGCTGATCTACATCCTGCTGGCGGTCATCGTCGTGTCGGTCGGATTCAGCCTCCTGAGCGGATCCGGATTCAAGGAGATCACCACCAAGGACGGCCTCGCCCTGCTGCAGGACGACAAGGTGGCCTCGGCCAAGATCGTCGACAGCGAGCAGCGCGTCGACCTCACCCTCGCCACTGCCGGCGCAGACGGCAAGCAGGTGCAGTTCTACTACGCCACAGCCCGTGGCGCCGACATCGTCAAGGCCGTCGACTCCTCGGGAGCCAAGTACGACGACCAGGTCGACAAGGGCAACTGGCTCTCGTCGCTGCTCGGGCTCGTCATCCCGTTCATCATCATCGGCCTGATCTTCTGGTTCCTTCTCTCCAGCATGCAGGGCGGCGGATCCAAGGTCATGCAGTTCGGCAAGTCCAAGGCGAAGCTCGTCTCGAAAGAGAGCCCCAAGGTCACCTTCGCGGATGTCGCAGGAGCCGACGAGGCGATCGAAGAGCTCGAGGAGATCAAGGACTTCCTCAAGGACCCGGCCAAGTTCCTCGCGGTCGGCGCCCGCATCCCCAAGGGTGTGCTGCTCTACGGCCCTCCCGGCACCGGTAAGACGCTTCTCGCGCGCGCCGTCGCAGGCGAGGCGAACGTGCCGTTCTACTCGATCAGCGGATCGGACTTCGTCGAGATGTTCGTCGGCGTCGGCGCGAGCCGCGTGCGCGACCTGTTCGCGCAGGCCAAGGAGAACTCGCCCGCGATCATCTTCGTCGACGAGATCGACGCCGTCGGGCGCCACCGCGGCTCCGGCATGGGCGGTGGCCACGACGAGCGCGAGCAGACCCTCAACCAGCTGTTGGTCGAGATGGACGGCTTCGACGTCAAGACGAACGTCATCCTCATCGCGGCGACGAACCGTCCCGACATCCTCGACCCCGCCCTTCTCCGCCCCGGTCGGTTCGACCGCCAGATCGGAGTGGATGCTCCCGACCTGCTCGGTCGTAAGCAGATCCTCGAGGTGCACGGAAAGGGCAAGCCCCTCGCCGCCGGAGTCGACCTCGAAGTGCTCGCGCGCAAGACCCCCGGGTTCACCGGCGCCGACCTCGCGAACGTGCTGAACGAGGCCGCGCTGCTCACCGCTCGTTCCAACGCCCAGCTCATCGACAACCGTGCCCTCGACGAGGCCGTCGACCGGGTGATGGCGGGTCCGCAGCGCCGCACCCGTGTCATGCGGGACCAGGAGAAGCTCATCACGGCGTACCACGAGGGTGGCCACGCGCTTGTCGCCACCGCGATGCGCAACACCGACCCGGTCACGAAGGTCACCATCCTTCCGCGTGGACGTGCCCTCGGCTACACGATGGTGCTTCCTCTCGAGGACCGCTACTCGATCAGCCGCAACGAACTGCTCGACCAGCTCGCGTACGCGATGGGCGGCCGGGTGGCGGAAGAGGTCGTGTTCCACGACCCGACCACCGGCGCGTCGAACGACATCGAGAAGGCGACCTCCACCGCGCGCAAGATGGTCACCGAGTTCGGCATGTCGTCGAACATCGGATCCGTCAAGCTCGGCTCCGGATCGGGCGAGATGTTCCTCGGCCGCGACATGGGCAGCCAGCGCGACTACTCCGAGCGCCTCTCCGAGCAGGTCGACGCAGAGGTGCGGACCCTGATCGAGAACGCCCACAACGAGGCCTGGGAGGTTCTCAACGAGAACCGCGACATCCTGGACAAGCTCGCGACGGCGCTGCTCGAGAAGGAGACCCTCGACCACACCGAGCTCGCCGAGATCTTCAAGGACGTGAAGAAGATGCCCGAGCGGCCCCAGTGGTTGTCGAGCGCCAAGCGTCCGGTCTCGGCCCTGCCTCCCGTGCTCGTTCCCCAGAAGGCGCCGATCGACGCCGGAGTGGTGGACGGCGGAGTCACCTCGGAGCCGGCCAAGAAGGCGCGTGAGCCTCGCCCGCGCAAGCGCCCAGACATCGCCACGGCGTAGTCCATCCACGTTCGCATCCCTCTACGCTCGTACACGTGAGTATCGATACCGCACGGATCGAGGCTGCCGTGCTCGAGATCCTCGCCGCAATCGGCGAGGATCCGGCACGGCCAGGCCTGGCGAGCACGCCGAAGCGGATCGCGCAGTCCTACGGCGAGTTCTTCGCCGGGCTCGCGCAGGATCCGCTCGACCACCTCGCCCCGAGCGCGGACTTCACGGCGGACTCGTCGGAGATCGGCGAGCTCGTGCTGCTTCGCGATATCGAGTTCCGGTCCATGTGCGAACACCACCTGCTGCCGTTCACCGGGGTCGCTCATGTCGCCTACCTCCCGAAGGACCGCATCGTCGGGCTCGGGGCTCTCCCGCAGGTCGTCGAGACGCTCGCCGCGCGCCCTCAGCTGCAGGAGCGCCTCACCGAGGAGATCGCGGATGCCCTCCAGACCGGGCTCGATGCCCGCGGCGTGCTCGTGGTGCTCGACGCAACCCACGGCTGCGTCACGGCGCGCGGGGGCCGCCAGACCCGCAGCACGACGGTCACCCTCGCGAGCCGAGGCATCCTCTCCGAGCCCGTCGAGCGCGCCGAGATCATGGCGCTGATCGGAGTGCCCGCGTGAGTGTTGAACTCGTCTCCCTGCGGCCCTACCGCCCGATCGGCCTCACCCGCCCCCGAATCATGGGCATCGTCAACGTGACCCCCGACTCGTTCAGCGACGGCGGAGACTACCTCGAGCTGGATTCCGCGGTCGCGCACGCCGAGGAGCTGGTCTCGGCCGGGGCACAGCTCGTGGATGTCGGCGGAGAGTCGACCCGCCCGGGGGCGGAACGCGTGTCGGCCATCGAGGAACAGCGCCGCGTGCTGCCGGTGATCGAGGCGCTCGCCGATCGCGGAATCCCGGTGAGCGTCGACACCATGAATGCGTCGACAGCCCGGGCGGCGGCAGAACTCGGCGCGGTGATCATCAACGACGTCTCGGCGGGACTGGCCGATTCCGGTATGGCGCGGGTGGTGGCCGAGACCGGGCTGCACTTCATCGCCAGCCACTGGCGCGGACCGAACGCACCGGGTGACACGAGCCGGCCGAGCACCAACTACGGCAACGTGCTGCGTGACGTGCGCAACGAGCTGAAGAACCGCGTCGCCGAACTCATCGTCAACGGGGTGCGGCCGGATCGCATCATCCTCGATCCCGGCATCGGGTTCGCGAAGACCGCCGAGCAGAACTGGCAGCTGCTGTCCAACATCGCCGCCCTCAACACCATCGGGTACCCGGTGTTGATCGGGGCCTCCCGCAAGAGATTCCTCGGGGCGCTCGTGCCGCCGGATGCCCCGACCTCTGCGCGCGACCCCGCCACCGCGACCATCAGCGCCCTCGCCGCGCAGGCCGGGGTGTGGGGAGTGCGAGTTCACAATGTGGCGGCCACCAGGGACGCCCTCGACGTGTGGGAGGCGATGCAGCCATGAGCGACCGAGCACTGCCCGGAGACACCATCCGCCTCACCGGATTGCGCATCTTCGCCCACCACGGTGTGTTGGATTTCGAGCGGGAGAACGGCCAGGAGTTCGTCATCGACCTCGAGATCGCCGTGGATCTCGCGCCGGCTGCCGCGTCCGACGACGTGACCAAGACCATCCACTACGGCGAGCTCGCCGAGGCCGTGTACGCGGCAGTCCAGGCCGACGCGGTTGACCTCATCGAGACCGTTGCCGAACGGGTCGCGGCGATCGCCTTGGGCTATGAGCGCGCCGAAAGTGTCACGGTCACGATTCACAAGCCAGCCGCGCCGATCACCGTGCCGTTCGGTGATGTCTCGGTGACCATCACCCGCAGTCGCCCGGCCGGGTCTCCGTCGTGAGGCGTCGGATCGTGCTCCCTGCCGTTATCGCGCTCGGCTCCAACCTCGGGGATCGCGAGGAGAACCTGCGCGCCGCCGTGCACGACATCGCCGCCCTCGATGGGATCAGCGTGACCGCGGTATCGGGCATCGTGCAATCGCAGGCCGTGAAGCCGACCGGAACGGATGCCGAGGCCCCCGCCTACCTCAACGCGGTGATGCTCGTGCAGAGCGCCCTGCACCCGGAGGCGCTGCTCGTGGAGCTGAATCGCATTGAAGCGGACCACGGGCGCGTGCGGGTCGAGCGCTGGGGCGACCGCACCCTCGACCTCGACATCATCGACTTCGGCGGGATGGAGCGGGACTCGGATGACCTCTCCCTGCCGCATCCGCGGGCCTGGGAGCGGGCGTTCGTGATCGTGCCGTGGCTGCAGGTGGACGCGGAAGCCTCACTGCGCGGGCATGGCCGCATCGACGCGCTCGCCGTCGCCGATTCCGATGACGTGTGGGCCTACGACGCCGCGCCCCTGTGGGATCGATCATGAAACGACAAAGCCCATGAAACGCACGAATGCCGCGACCCTCATACTGCTCGCGCTGATCGGTGGCGTCGCGGGCGGACTGGTCGAGGCCGCGCTCGCCGCCTCCGGTCGCCCGATCGTGCTGCCGCCGCTCACCCTCGGGATCGCTCTCCTTGCCATCGGCGTGATGGTGGTGGTGCTTGCTCTGCCGATCCGTCGGCTGACCCGGGGCAAGGCCTCCCAGCCGATCGACCCGTTCTACTCGACCCGGGTGCTCGTGCTCTCCAAGGCGAGCGCCTTGGGCGGTTCGCTGATTGCCGGCTTCGGTGCCGGGGTGCTGGTCTACCTCCTCAGCCGCTCGGTGGTGCCCGGCTTCGGCTCGGTCGCGCAGGCGGTGGTCACGCTCGTCGGGGCGGCCGGCCTGCTGGCCGGCGGGCTGATCGCCGAGAGCATGTGCACGATCCCGCCGGACGACGACGATGACGACGAGAGCGGCCGCACCGTGAGGGTTCGGCCGTAGGGTGGGCACCATGGATCGACTCGAACTCCCCGGCGTGACCTGGCGGCGCGTTTCCCCCCGGCTCGTCTGGGTCGAACTGGTCGGTGGCGCCGGATTCCTCGTGGTGGTGCTTGCGGCGGGGGTCATCATGTTCCTGCTGCAGGTCTGGATTCCCGTGGTGGTGCTCGGCGTGCTCGCGACCATCTCGATCGTGAACCTCGCACTGACCCCGCGGCGGGTGCGGTCCATCGGCTACCAGCTGCGAGAGGATGATCTGCTGTTCCGCCGCGGCATCATGTGGCAGCGCTTCGTGGCGGTGCCCTACGGGCGCATGCAGCTCGTCGACATCAACCGGGGCCCGATCGCCCGCGGGCTGGGGCTGAGCGAACTCAAGTTCGTGACCGCCGCCGCCGCCGCGGGGGTGACGATCCCCGGTCTCCCCGAGGCGGAGGCCGAGGAGTTGCGCGACCATCTGGTGTCGCTTGCGGAGAGTCGCAGGGCGGGACTGTGAGCGAACCCGAGATCTCGGTGCCCGCAGCGGCGCCGGCGGCTGTGCCGGAAGTGATCGCGCGGCTCACCGACGGCGAGTGGCATCGTCTCCATCCGGCCACGCCGTTGCTCAAGGGCGGCTTCGCACTGATCGTCGTGCTGGGCTACGTGGTCAGCAACCTGCGGGAACGGCTGCTCGGCATGTTCCTGCCGCGGTTCGACGACGGCGGGGATCCGGTGGACTACGTCGTGAGCCACGGCATCATCCTGCAGGTGCTCGGGGGCGTCGCGCTGCTGCTGGTCGTGCTGATTTCGGGCTTCTATGTCTCCTGGCGCATGCATACCTTCCGCATCACCAGCGAGGTGGTGGAGGTGCGTTCGGGCATCCTCTTCCGCACGAACCGCAAGGCGCGGCTCGACCGCATCCAGGGCATCAACATCGTGCGCCCCTTCATTTCGCGGCTGTTCGGCGCGGCGAAGCTCGAGATCAGCCAGGCCGGCAACGACGCCAACGTGCAGCTCTCCTACCTCAGCTCGGCGGCGGCGGACGACCTGCGCCGGGAGATCCTGCGCCGTGCCTCCGGAACCCGGGCGGCCGAGAAGGTGGCCGCAGTGGTGACGGGTTCCCTGATCGACCGGAGGGTGAACGAACTGCTCGCCCCCGAACTCGACCCGGATGCCGCTCCGCCGGAGTCCGTCGTGAAGATCCACCTCGGCCGGCTGTTCGGGTCGATGTTCCTCGGCACCGGAACGGTGATCGCGGTGCTCGTGGTCATCGGTGCCACGATCTGGATCTCGCTGAGCGGTGACTTCTTCGTGCTGTTCTTCGCACTCCCGAGCGTCATCGGTTTCGGCGGGTACTACGCCCGCAAGTTCTCCCAGTCGCTCCGCTACACGATCGCCGGGACACCGGATGGCGTGCGGGTCGGGTTCGGACTGTTCTCCACCAGCAACGAGACCCTGCCGCCCGGTCGCATCCACTCCATCGAGGTCAGCCAGCCGCTGCTCTGGCGGCCGGCCGGCTGGTGGCAGATCCGGGTCAACCGGGCGAGCCACACCTCGAGCCGCGGCTCGGCGAACCAGGCGAACACGACCATCCTGCCCGTGGGCAACCTTGCGGATGTCACCGCGGTGCTGGGGCTCATGCTTCCGGACTTCATCGGAGATGAGACCAGCCATTTCATCGAGAGCGGGATGACCTCGAGGGGCGCCGACGGTTTCACGAACTCGCCGCGGCGCGCAGCATGGCTTCGCCCGTTCTCCTGGAGACGCAACGGATTCGCGATAGTGCCCGGATCGCTCGTGCTGCGCAAGGGAGCGATCTGGCGCCGACTGATCATCGTGCCGCAGCCGCGGCTGCAGAGTGTCGGGCTGCATCAGGGGCCGCTGCTGCGACGACTGCGCCTCGCCTCCGTGCACCTGCACACCGTTCACGGCCCCATCACCGCCGAGCTCGGCGCCGTCGACCAGGGCGCCGCCCTCGCGTTCTTCGCAGAGGTCTCCGACCTCGCCGTTCGCGCCGGCCAAGCCGACACCTCGCACCGCTGGCGATCCGGGGAGCTCCCCGCATGAGCTTCGATTCGGTTCCCGCCGCAGACCGCGAGGAGGATGCCCGGCGCCGGTCGGGTCGACTCGGCATCGGGATCATCGGCGCCGGTCGGGTCGGCCCCGTGCTCGGCGCAGCGCTCGCGGGGGCCGGACATGCCGTCGTCGGAATCTCCGCGATCTCGGAGTCCAGCCGTGAACGCGCCGAGGCGATGCTGCATGGCGTGCCCATTCTCGACGTGCCGTCGATCATCGAACGCAGCGAACTGGTGATCCTCGCGGTGCCGGCTGCGGAGCTCCCGGCGCTGGTGGCCGGGCTCGCTTCCACGGGAGCGTGGCAGCCGGGACAGCTGGTGCTGCACACCGCGGCCGAATACGGAACGGCGGTGCTCGCTCCGGCCGTCGCTGCGGGGGTCATCCCCCTCGCCATCCATCCCGCCGTCTCCTTCACGGGCACCACCATCGACATCGCGCAGCTCGTCGGCGCCTATTTCGCGGTGACCGCACCCGGCCCGGTGCAGCCGATCGGGCAGGCGCTCGTCGTGGAGATGGGCGGCGAGCCGATCATCATCGCGGAGGACGATCGCGCCGCCTACGCCGAGGCGATCGCCACGGCTACGAGCTTCTCGAGCGCGATCGTCGACCAGGCGACGGGTCTCCTCGCCTCGATCGGTATCGAGATGCCGGGCGCCGTGCTCGGCCCTCTCGTGCGATCCTCCGTGGAGAACGCGCTGCGCCGTCGGGGGTGAGCGCCGTCCTCGTGGCGAGGCTGTCGAGGGGCACTAGCATCGAGGGATGCCCATCGCCGTAGCCGAGACCATTTCCGAGCTGCGCACCATCACCGCGGAGGCTCGCGCCGCGGGCAAGCGCATCGCCCTCGTGCCCACGATGGGCGCACTCCACGCCGGTCATCTCGCGCTCGTTCACCGGGCATCCACGATCGCCGACGTCGTGATCGTCTCGATCTTCATCAATCCGTTGCAGTTCGGCCCGAGCGAAGACATCGACCGCTACCCGCGCACCCTGCCGGACGATCTCGCGCAGCTGGAACCGTTCGGTATCGCTGCGGTCTTCGCCCCGCCCGTCACTGAGATGTACCCGAGCGGCGCGAGCGACACCCGCGTCACCGCTGGCCGCATCGGTTCGCTCTATGAGGGCCGCACCCGGGCCGGCCACTTCGACGGCGTGCTCACCGTGGTCTCCAAGCTGCTGAACATCGCCCGGCCCGACGTGGTCCTGTTCGGCCAGAAGGATGCCCAGCAGGTCTTCCTCGTGAAGCGCATGATCATCGATCTCGACCTCCCCATCGAGGTCGACGTCGTGCCGACCGTGCGCGAGGACGACGGTCTCGCCCTGTCGAGCCGCAACCGGTTCCTCGACGCGAAGGAGAAGCGTGCCGCGCGGGGTCTCTCCCTCGCGCTCGAGGCGGCCGAGTCATCCGCCGATCGCGGTATCGACGCTGTGCTCGCCGCCGCTCAATCGGTGCTGATGGGGGAGCATCTCGTCGAGCTCGACTATCTCGTGATCGTGGACCCGGGCACCTTCCTCCCCGTCGACGACGGCTACCAGGGGCGGGCCGTCGTGCTCGTCGCGGCCCGGGTCGGCACCACGCGACTGATCGACAACGAGGAGATCTTCCTCACGGGCGTCCACTCCTGAGCCTCGCGCCTGCTCGTTCGACGGGCCAGCGCGGACCGAGCGGGTCGGCACGCCGGCCCGGAGTGTCCGCGATGGCCCGGGATACCGGCGGCAGACCCGCGGCCCGGCGGCCCGGCGGCACGGCGGCCGAGCGGCGCCGGTAAACTCGTCGAGCCGCAACCCTCAGGAGCACACGCATGACCGACCAGACCGCCGCACCCGAACTCTCTGAAGAGGAGCTGTCCGAGCAGACCCGGGTGCGCCTCGGTAAGCGCGACCGCCTCATCGCCTCCGGGGCAGAGGCCTACCCCGTCGGGCTGCCGATCACCACCACCATCCCGGCGGTGCGCGCCGAGTACGAGAACCTGGAAACGGATGCCGCCACCGGCGTCACCGTCGGTCTCGCCGGCCGTGTGGTCCACCTCCGCAACACGGGCAAGCTGTGCTTCGCGTCGTTGCAGTCCGGCGACGGATCCCGCATCCAGGCCATGGTCTCCCTCGCCGAGGTGGGCGAGGATTCGCTCGCCGAGTGGAAGGACCTCGTCGATCTCGGCGATCACCTCTTCGTCTCGGGTGAAGTGATCTCCAGCCGCCGGGGCGAACTGAGCATCCTGGTGAAGGACTGGAAGATCGCGGCGAAGACGTTGCGCCCCCTCCCCAATCTCCACGTTGAGCTCAATGAGGAGACCCGTGTGCGCGCCCGGTACCTCGACCTGATCGCCCGGGAGGGTGCGCGCCGAATGGTGCGCGACCGCTCGGCATCCGTCGCCTCGCTGCGCAAGACCTTCGCCGACCATGGCTACATCGAGGTCGAGACCCCGATGCTCCAGACCATGCACGGCGGAGCATCCGCCCGACCCTTCGTCACCCACAGCAATGCCTTCGACACGGAACTCTTCCTGCGCATCGCGCCGGAGCTGTTCCTCAAGAGGGCCGTCGTCGGCGGCATCGAGCGGGTGTTCGAGATCAACCGCAACTTCCGCAACGAGGGCGCTGACTCCACGCACTCGCCCGAGTTCGCGATGGTGGAGGCCTACCAGGCCTACGGCGACTACAACCAGATGGCGGATCTCACCCAGGAGATGATCCAGAAAGCCGCACTCTCGATCGGCGACAGCCTGGTCGTGACGCTGGCCGACGGGTCCGAGTACGACTTCGGCGGGGAGTGGGACCGCATCTCCATGCTCGACTCGCTCAACGCGGCTTCCGGCTGGCAGATCACGGCCCACACCCCGCTCGACGAGCTGCGCGGCTACGCCGACAGCGTGGGCGTCGAGGTGGGCCAGCCCACCCCCGGCAAGTACATCGAGGAGCTGTGGGAGCACTTCGTGAAGCCGGGCCTCACGCGGCCGACGTTCGTGATGGATTTCCCGGTAGACACCTCCCCGCTGGTGCGCGATCACCGCACCGAGGCCGGCCTGGTCGAGAAGTGGGACCTCTACGTGCGCGGCTTCGAGCTGGCGACCGGCTACTCCGAACTGGTCGATCCCGTGATCCAGCGCGAACGCTTCGTCGAGCAGGCGAAGCTCGCGGCCGCGGGCGATCCCGAGGCGATGCGTCTCGACGAGGAGTTCCTTCGCGCCCTCGAATACGGGATGCCGCCCTCCGGGGGCATGGGCATGGGAGTCGATCGCCTGCTCATGGCTCTTTCGGGCCTCGGTGTGCGCGAGACCATCCTCTTCCCCTTGGTCAAGTGATGAGTTCCCTCGAGCCCACGGATCCGAAGAAGCCCTCGCGCACGCGCCTGATGCTCTGGATCGGTGTCGCCGGGGTCGGGGTCTACTCCATCATCCAGGGCGTCATCGGCATCATGCAGCATGGCTGACGTTCGCCCAGCCTCACGACGTATCCTGTTCACGTGATCCAAAACTTCTGGGCCAACGCCGCGTACTCGTTGATCCCGACGATCCTGCTCGGGCTGATCTTCTGGCTCGTGATGCGCTCGATCTTCCGCGCGGACCGCACGGAACGCAAGGTCTACGCCGAGATCGAAGCCGAGGAACGAGCCCGCTTCGATGCCGAGAACGCGGCCGCTCCCAGCTCGGCTACTCGCGAGCCCTGAGCCGCACGTTCGGAAGCTCCGGCGCCGGCAGCGGGCTGCCCGCATAGCCGCGCACGCTGCCGAATCGACCTGCGTCGTCCGCGCCCGCCACGACATCCGCCTGCCAGTCAGCACGGAACGCCACGATCTCCTCGTGGCTGCGGCCGATGAAGTTCCACCACATCACGATGCTCTCACCGAGGGGTTCGCCCCCGATGAGCAGCAGGCGAGCGGGCGCGTCGCCGGCCTCCAGGTGCAGGATGTCGCGGCCGACGCCGACGGCACCGAGATGTGACACGGGCACCGGCTCGCCATCGAGCCGCAGGTCGCCGGCATCCACGAGCACCGCGTGTTCGAAGCGCGGATCGACCGGGAGGGCGAGGGATGCTCCGGCGGGGAGGTCGAGCTGGGCGCCGACCAGCCCGCTGAAGACGGTGGCGGGGGAGTGCTGCCCCACCAGTGACCCGATGAAGACCCGCACGGTGGCGCCGTCGAAGTCGACCGGCGACGGTGCGAAGTGCTCGAAGAATGGTGCGTGGTCGCGGCTGTCATCCGGCAGCGCGATCCAGAGCTGGGCACCATGCAGAAGGGCAGTGGCGGCCGTCGACACCTCGGAGTGGGCGATGCCGTGCCCGGCCGTCATCAGGTTGAGCTCGCCCGGCCGCACGAGCGCGTGGCTGCCGATGCTGTCCCGGTGCTCGATCTCGCCGTTGCCCTGCACTCCGGCGAAGAGCCAGCTCACGGTCTGCAGGCCGGTGTGCGGATGGGGCGGCACGACCATCCCGGTGGTCTCCGCCACGACATCCGGACCGTAGTGGTCCACGAAGCACCAGGCGCCGATGAGCGACTTGCGGCGCTGCGGGAGAGTGCGGCGCACGGACATCGCGCGGGGTCCGCCGAGGGGAACATCCCGAGGCTCGAAGATTTCGACGGCTCTCGACGACGGGGGTGCCGGATCCTCGAGCAGCTCAGCCGGATGCTTTTCGAGGTTGCTCATGGCGAAATGCTACGCGGGTCAGTTCAGCTTGGCGGCGGCTCGATGGGAGCAGGCGGGCGTTCGTCCGGAGGCCCGACGCCGAATGGCCCGGGTTCACGAAGCATCCGGGCCATTCGATTTCGATCGCCTCGTTAGGCGGTCGACGCGGCCGACGTGTTGGCGAGCACCGGCACCCGCATCGAGGCCGGGCCAGCGGGCGCACTCGCGACGTCGGAAACCGGCGTGCCGGAGGCATCCGTTCCCGTCTCGCCGCGGTCGATCGTGGTGGCCAGCGGCTTCTCCTGCACGAACGCGAGGAGCACCGCGGCGACCAGCACGAGTGGCACCAGGTAGAGGAAGATCGGCGCGAGCGACTCGTTGTAGGCGCCGACGATGATGTTGCGGATGCCCTGAGGCAGCGCATTGACAACCGCCGGGGTCAGCGAGTCGGTACCCGATCCTCCCGCCGCTCCCGCCGGGAGGTTCTCGGCGAGGCTCGCCGTGAGGCGGGACACGAAGAGGCTTCCCACGATGGCCGACCCGAGGGACGAACCGATCTGGCGGAAGAAGTTGTTCGACGCGGTCGCGGTGCCGACCTGTGCGACCGGGAACGAGTTCTGCACCACCAGGATCAGGATCTGCATGCTCATGCCGAGCCCGAGTCCCATGATCGCGAGGTAAACACAGATGATCCACACGGCCGTGGTGGCCAGCAGGGTCGAGAGGAGCGTCAACCCCACGGCGACCAGCACGGTGCCGATGATCGGGATCGCCTTGTACCGTCCGGTCTTCGACACGATCTGGCCGGAGACGATGGAGGACAGGAGCAACGCGCCCATCATCGGGATCATCAGGAAGCCGGCCTGCGTCGCGCCGACGCCGGTCACCATCTGCAGGTAGGTTGGCATGTAGGCGAGGGCTCCGAACATCGCGACACCGGTGATGAGCCCGGCGGCGGTGGTCAGGTTGAAGTTGCGGTTCTTGAACAGGTGCAACGGGATCACCGGCTCAGTGGCCCGACGCTCGATCAGCACGAAGGCCACGGCCGCGACGACGGTGCCGGCGATGAGGCCGATGATGATGGGCGAGTTCCAGTCGTAGGTGTTGCCTCCCCAGGTGGTGAACAACACAAGGCAGGTGGCCGCGAGGGCGAGTACCGACATCCCGGCGTAGTCGATCTTCGGGTTGCGGGTCGTGCCCTTCGGCAGCTTGAGGAAGAACACGGCGGAGGCGATGGCGACCGCACCGAGGGGGATGTTCATCCAGAACGCCCAGCGCCAGCCGGGCCCGTCGGTGAAGAATCCGCCCAGCAGCGGGCCGGCGACCGAGGAGACGGCGAAGACCGCGCCCATGATCCCGGAGTACTTGCCGCGCTCGCGGGCCGGCACGACATCCGCGATGATCGCCTGGGCGAGGATCATGAGTCCACCACCACCGAGGCCCTGGATGGCGCGACCGACGATGAGGGCCGTCATCGAGTCGGCGAGGCCGCCGACGACGGATCCGGCGAGGAAGAGCGCGATGGCGATGATGAAGAGCGACTTGCGCCCGATCAGGTCTCCGAGCTTTCCGTAGACCGGCATCACGATCGTGGAGGCCAGGATGTAGGCCGTGGTCACCCAGAGCATGTGGCTCACGCCGTCGAGCTGGCCGACGATCGTCGGCAGCGCGGTGGAGAAGATGGTCTGGTCGAGGGATGCCAGCAGCATCGCGACCATGAGGCCGGCGAAGACCAGCAGTACGTTGCGTTTGGCGGTCGGGGTGACCGTGGTGGTTGTCATGAAACTCTCTCCAGTACTGTGCGGAGCAGGTCGACTGCCCGGGTGTAGTTCTCGTGTGGGTCGCTCGAGGTGTCGCGCGGCCATTTCTTCATTGCGACGCGCATCGCCGCGAGGCAGACGCTGAGCAGGATCTGCGCAGCCTCCAGTCGTTCCTCCGGTGTGTAGCTCGCGAATTTCGGTTCGGTGCTGAGCCAGTCGCCGACGACAAGGCCGAGACGGTCTTCCATCGCACTCACCCGCATGATCTGGCGGGTGAGCAGCTGCGGGTACTTCTCGAGCACGCGCCGGCGCAGGTCTCCCGATTCGTCGACGATGGTCGAGTCCACGATCACCGAGTACACGAGCGATGCCACGTCGTGCAGCACATCGTCGGTGCGGTTGTCCGACAGGTGGGCGATCGCCTCTTCGCTGACCTCGCCGGAATCGATGCCGAGCACGGCATCCTCTTTCGACGCGAAGTAGTTGAAGAAGGTGCGGGAGGACACGTTTGCCCGGTCGCTGATGGCGTCGACTGTCGCGTGCTCGAGCCCGACTTCGAGGGCGAGCTCTGCCGCCGCCGCGTAGATCGTGCGGAAGGTCGCGGCGCGCTTGCGCTCGCGGATCCCGACGTCAGCTATTTCGTTCATGAATGCATTCTTGCACACTCTGCAAAACATCGCAAACTGCAAACTTGCGGGGGTGCACTGCTTTCACGAGTTCAAAAACGCAGGAGATCTGCCACCGAATGGGAGCCCCATTGCCGCGAGTAGCGGTGCTTTGTGGCGAATCTCCTGCGTTTCAGTTGTTACGTCACGACGAGCAGCTCCCCTACCTCGCACTCCAGCGCGCTGCAGATGGCGGCGAGCGTGGAAAAGCGGATGGCGCGGGCCCGATCGTTCTTCAGCACGGACAGGTTCACGATGCTCAACCCGACCAGCTCACTGAGTCTCGTCAGCGTCATCCCTCGAGCCTCCAGCAACTCGTCGAGCCGGCAGTGCACTCCGGTCTCCTCCTCCATCAGATGAGTCCCTCGGTGTCGCGCTGCAGCGCTAGTTTCTGCCGTCGCAGCCGCTCTGCATCCGCCTGAAGGGTCTCGCCGTAACGAAAAGCGATCCCGATGGCCACGATCGCAAGCGCTGCGCCGATCGGCCAGAATTCGATCGACAGACCCTGGGCCGGAAGTGGCCAGCCGATTTCGTTCAGGGTGTCGTGCGCAAGATCCCTGTTGTCGATACTCCACCCGGTGACCCTGAGCACCTGCGCAGAGACGAGGAGACCCCCGACGCCACTGCAGACCTGCCAGAGGATGCCACCGACGCCGATCGTGGTGGCGGTGCCGAAGGCCGTCTTAGAGAGGACCCGCCCAAATGGATCACCACGGAGCAATCGTGCGGCCAGCACCGCGACGGCGACCCCGATTGCGACGGCCATCGTGCCCTGGAACAGTTGGGCGGCGGCAAGCCAGATCCGTGCGTCCAGCCCGATTCCGGTGAGGCTGACGTTGGCCATTTCGAAGCCCCCACCAGTAACACGTGCCAAGGGTGCGGGGTCGAGTCGCACCGACGGCTTCAGATCGGGCCAGAACGACTGCACGGGCATTGCCACAGCAACTGTTTGTGCGAACAGGTCGACTCCGGCAGACAGGAGCGTGAAAAGGGTGCCGAGCACAGCCTCGAGTGCCGCGACCCAATAGATCACACGAAGGAGCAAGGGCTTGCGTGGGACGAGCGTGTCGCGAGCCATCAGACGAGCCCCTCGGTGTCGCGCTGCAGGCGCTCGCCGTATTCGAAGGCGAGCCCGACCAGCAGCAGGCACACGCCGATGCCCAGGGGCGTTCCATCCACGGTGCCGATGATCGGCCAGAACCCGTCCACCGTGCTGCTGCCGTTGAGCTGGTCGGCGGTCATCCAGGCCGCGAGAAGCCCGAGTCCTCCGGAGAGCAGCCCACCGATCAGCAGGATCGCACCCGAGATCGCCACGATGAGACTGAGCGATCGCCGGAACGCACGTCCGCGAAGCAGCCGCCAAGCGAGCAGGGCGACGGATGCCGCGATCGCGGCCTGGGTGAGCACACCGGCGATGCGCGCGATCGTCGCGAGCGCGACGGTGCCAGAGTTGAGACCGGAGACCACAACCGATGCTGAGTCATAGCCGCCGCTCACGATGGAGGCGGATCCGCGATCTGCCGCTGCGGGGAGGCCGTGGTCGAGCGCAAGGGTAAGCGGTGTCGTTCCGGAGGTCAGCGAAGCAATGACACCGCCCAGTCCGAAGGCGAGCGCGAGAAGTCCCGCGGCCACGGCGAGGGCAAGGAATCCCCACACGGTGGCGCGGCTCACGGCCACGAGCGGCCCCTTCCCTGCGAGTTGGTCGACCTGCGACATGATGCTCTCCTAACGACAATCGATAACAACGATAATCGTTAAACTAGCTGCGTCGGGTGGAGCTGTCAACCGCGACATTAGTTGCTTATCTCGGGGGAGGGTGCCTACAACGGGGGCGAGTAATTGTCACCATGGTTCACTAGCGTGAAGGCGGAGGCTTGATGAAACGCACTGTGCTGGGAGCCATCCTCGGTGTCCTGATCCTGATCGCCGTGTCCGGCTGTTCTTTCGTTCGGGATTCGAGCACAGTGGTGGGCACCATGGTCGACGATGCCGCGTCGGAGGCGATAGTCCAGAGTCTCGAAGTGGCGCTCGACACACTGCCAGGCGTCGAGAAAGCAACCGCCGACTTTGATGCATTCGGGATGTCGGGTCGGGAAGCATCGGTCGAAATAAGGGTGGCGCATGCCTCGGCCGGACAACTCGTCGCGATCGCCGACGCCGTGCGACTCGCCTTCCGCGACCCCAAACTCAAAGTAACTCAGCCGGTCGCCACTGTCTCCCTTGCCGGCGGTTCGCGGCTCGTCCAAACTGCCTTCGCGATGTCACGCGCAGACCTCGCCGCCGACGTGACCTACTGGGTGGGCTTGATCGACATCCTAAAGACTCCGCTCGAGATGGAGTTGACCGGCGAAAAGGGCGGATACGTGAGGGGAATCGGTTCACCGAACACCGCCGGTCCGTCAGCGCAGGAGTTTCGCGACCTGTGGCCAAGAGTCTTGGCTCTTGCCGATACGAGCTCGGCCGCAAGTAAGGCTCTCGACCTGCCCGGACTTCAGATTGGCGGAGTGCTGCCCCAGATTGAGGTGCTCGACCTCTTAGCCGACGTCGACCCCGCACTCGGCCCAGCCATCGGTTTCGTTTCGCGACCGGGAATCGCGCCAACCACAAACCTCTGGCTCTGGATCGGGTCGGCGCCCGGCAGCATCACGGCATCGACCGACTGGCCACAGATCGTCGGCGCAGCGCGATCGGCGATCGCCTCCGGGCTTCCGCACTTGCAGTTCAGCTACCTCGCGAATCCAGACTCGACGGTGTCCCAGGGTGCCGTCTTCTTCGGCCCCTGCCCATTTGGCTCTACAGTTCAGGACGGCGATACCGCCTTTGCCGCCGCTCTGCGAGCCGCCGGTGTCACCCTCCCCGATGGTTCAGGAGCCGGCCGGTGCGATCTTCGATAGATGCCGTCACGCCTAGGGCGAACAGAGGCAGTAAACGCAGGGTCTGCTGGTTACTCTCTCTATAACGGCGCCGCACCTGCATCGGTGCCAGAGGAGTAAACCATGTTCGAACGTTTCACAGACCGAGCCCGCCGGGTCGTCGTTTTGGCGCAAGAAGAAGCCAAGATGCTGAACCACAACTACATCGGCACCGAGCACATCCTGCTCGGTCTCATCCACGAGGGTGAGGGCGTCGCTGCCAAGGCGCTCGAGTCGCTCAACATCTCCCTGGACGCCGTGCGCGAGCAGGTCCAGGACATCATCGGCCAGGGTCAGCAGCAGCCGACCGGCCACATCCCCTTCACGCCGCGTGCGAAGAAGGTTCTCGAGCTGAGCCTGCGCGAAGCGCTGCAGCTCGGTCACAACTACATCGGCACCGAGCACATCCTGCTCGGTCTCATCCGTGAGGGCGAGGGTGTCGCAGCCCAGGTGCTCGTGAAGCTCGGCGCCGACCTCAACCGGGTTCGCCAGCAGGTCATCCAGCTGCTCAGCGGCTACCAGGGCAAGGAGCAGGTCGCTGTCGGCGGCGAGACCCAGGCCGCGGCCCAGGGCGGAAGCCAGATCCTCGACCAGTTCGGGCGCAACCTCACGCAGGCGGCGCGCGACGGCAAGCTCGACCCGGTCATCGGGCGCGAGAAGGAGATGGAGCGGGTCATGCAGATCCTGTCCCGTCGCTCCAAGAACAACCCCGTGCTGATCGGTGAGCCCGGCGTCGGCAAGACCGCCGTCGTCGAGGGCCTCGCCCAGGCGATCGTCCGGGGCGACGTGCCCGAGACCCTCAAGGACAAGCAGCTCTACACACTCGACCTCGGCTCGCTCATCGCCGGAAGCCGCTACCGCGGTGACTTCGAGGAGCGCCTGAAGAAGGTCACCAAGGAGATCCGCACCCGCGGCGACATCATCACCTTCATCGACGAGATCCACACCCTCGTCGGGGCCGGTGCCGCAGAGGGCGCCATCGACGCCGCATCCATCCTCAAGCCGCTCCTCGCGCGCGGTGAGCTCCAGACCATCGGTGCCACCACCCTCGACGAGTACCGCAAGCACTTCGAGAAGGATGCCGCGCTCGAGCGTCGCTTCCAGCCCGTGCAGGTGCACGAGCCCTCTCTTGCGCACACCATCAACATCCTCAAGGGGCTTCGCGACAAGTACGAGTCGTTCCACAAGGTGTCGATCACGGATGGCGCGATCGTCGCCGCCGCGAACCTGGCCGACCGCTATGTGGCCGACCGTTTCCTCCCCGACAAGGCGATCGACCTGATCGATGAGGCGGGCGCACGCCTACGTCTCTCGATCCTCTCGGCCCCGCCGGAGCTTCGCGAGTTCGACGACAAGATCGCCGTGGTTCGCGGCTTCAAGGAAGGCGCCATCGAAGACCAGGACTTCGAGAAGGCCGCGTCTCTCCGTGACGAGGAGAAGAAGCTCCTCGGGGAGAGACTGCGTCTCGAGAAGCAGTGGAAGAGCGGAGAGGCCGGCTCGACCGGCACCGTGGATGAAGGCGTGATCGCCGAAGTCCTCGCCGCGGCCACCGGCATCCCGGTCTTCAAGCTCACCGAGGAGGAGACCAGTCGTCTTGTCTTCATGGAGAAGGCCCTTCACCAGCGCGTCATCGGCCAGGAGGAGGCCATCTCGGCCCTGTCCAAGACCATCCGACGCACCCGTGCCGGACTCAAGGACCCGAAGCGTCCGAGCGGTTCGTTCATCTTCGCCGGTCCGACCGGTGTCGGTAAGACGGAGCTCGCGAAGGCACTTGCCGAGTTCCTCTTCGATGATGAGAACGCCCTGATCTCCCTCGACATGTCGGAGTACGGCGAGAAGCACACGGTCTCGCGACTGTTCGGTGCCCCTCCCGGGTTCGTCGGCTTCGAAGAGGGTGGCCAGCTCACCGAGAAGGTGCGCCGCAAGCCGTTCTCCGTGGTGTTGTTCGATGAGATCGAGAAGGCCCACCCCGACATCTTCAACTCGCTCCTCCAGATACTGGAAGAGGGACGCCTGACGGATGGCCAGGGTCGCGTCGTCGACTTCAAGAACACGGTGATCATCATGACCACCAACCTCGGAACGAAGGACATCTCGGGCACCCCGCTCGGGTTCACCTCCTCCACTGACACCGCAACCGGCTACGACCGGATGCGCGGCAAGGTGGTCGAGGAACTGAAGAAGAACTTCAAGCCGGAGTTCCTCAACCGCGTCGACGAGACGATCGTCTTCCCGCAGCTCAGCAAGGACGAGCTGCTGCAGATCGTGGACCTGTTCATCAAGCGTCTTTCCGACCGCCTGCTGGACCGCGACATGACCGTGGAGATCACCGTGCCCGCCAAGGAGCACCTGATCAAGGTCGGGTTCGATCCCTCGCTCGGTGCGCGACCGTTGCGCCGCGCCATCCAGCACGAGGTCGAGGACCAGCTCTCCGAGCGCATCCTCACCGGCGACCTGAACGCGGGCGACCACGTGCACGTCGACTACATCAACGACGAGTTCGTCTTCACGACCGGCCGCCAGCCGGGTCGCGAGTCGCTCGAAGCGGAGATCGCGGCGCTGGAAGCCTAAGCACTGGCACAAAGGAAGGGCGGCATCGAAAGATGTCGCCCTTCTTGCGTTGTGTCGCCCGTGCTCAGCCGCAGTACTCGTAGGGGGGTGAGTCCGGCCAGACCCCCATGTCGTTGACAGCCTGGCTCGCGAGGTTCACGGTGAAGCTGATCGAGGGTCGAGCGGTGGTCCGCTGTATGAAGCGCGGGAAGTTCTCGTTGTCGTCGGGGGCGGGGCGCTCGATTGACGGGTATGCAGACGTCAGCTCGGCTACGGTCGAGCCGTAGCCGATTCCCTCGAGAGTGTGAGGGCCGCCGAGTGGGCGTCGTCCGCTGTCGGTCGCGGCGTTCGGGGTCTGAAACGGATTTCCTGCTGAGACACCGAGGATGGCCCCGCTGTCGTCAAGGAAAACGGCGATCCGAATGCCAGCGAGATCGAAGAAGCCTGCGAGCGGATTCGGGCATTCTTCGTTTGGTGCGCGTCCGGCTGGCAATTGTGCAGTCACGTTCTTCCAATTCGAACCGAGCTGGAAGGGGCCGATGCCGGTATCCGAGACGATCCACGTTGAAGGGTCTGCCGGGTTCATCGGCGTCTGAGTGGGCCTCGGCGATGCAGGCGCGTGGCTGGAGGCACGGGGGGTGCTGGCGGGAACCGGGCTCGAAGTCTCTGGCCCGGTGCACGCCGAAAGTAGAATGCTCACTGCCAATACAGCGACTGCGGTCCTCAGTGTGCGTTGCACTTCATCCTCGATGGCAGCGGGTGCGGAAGTATTGTCAGCTTTAGTATCAATCGCGACGAGCGGGACGAACGGAGTTGCAGCGTTCCGTTCGAGAATCGTTATCGAGGGATTCTGGACCCCGCATCGCTCAACCGCCGACCTGAAGGCACTCGCTGTGTGGCCCAAGGCCAGTTCGGCGTTTAAGCTCTACGGATGACCTTTTCCGTGCGAGCAGCCCGCACCAGTGACGTACCGTTCATCCAGGCGCTCGTCGAGCCGCTCGTGCAGCGCCGCATTCTGCTCGGCAAGGACTCCGTCGTCTTCTACGAGGCGATCCAGGAGTTCCGCATCGCGGAAGACGAGACCGGCAACGTCATCGGCTGTGGCGCCCTGCACGTGATCTGGCAGGACCTCGCCGAAGTGCGCACGCTCGCCGTCATCGACGAGTGGCTGCACCGCGGTGTCGGCCATGCCCTCATGGAGCAGCTGGAGGCGGATGCGCGCGACCTGGGGCTCAGCCGCCTGTTCTGTCTCACGTTCGAGGTGCCGTTCTTCACCCGGCACGGATTCGAACCGATGACGGAGGAGCCGATCGATCCAGCCGTCTACCTCGAGCTCGTTCGCTCGCCCGACGAGGGCGTCGCCGAGTTCCTCGACCTCGCCCGGGTGAAACCCAACACCCTCGGCAACACCAGGATGATCAAGAGAATCTAGGGTCTACCCCCGAATGAGGGTAGTCACTTAGTCTTTACCGAGCGTTCGCTTTGACGCCCTCCTACGGCCACCCGAGGACCGTTGGCTGGGATTCGCGTGCGCTGATCACGCAGCTGTGTTCACTCGGGGAGGGCAATGATGACCGCATACTCAAGATTCGTGCGACGGATCGGAATCGGATTCCTGGCGGTGACCGCCCTCGTGGCGGCTCCGCTTGCGGCGCTGCCGAGCCAGGCGAGCACCGCCGGCACCGGCGTGGTGATCAACGAGGTCTACCTCAGTGGGGGCAGCGCTGGAGCGGCATACTCCAACAAGTTCATCGAGCTCTATAACCCCGGTGCCTCCAGCGTGAGCCTCGCCGGATGGTCCCTGCAGTATCGCCCCGCGACCAGCACGGGTGCGGCATCCGGTGTTGTCGCCCTGTCCGGGTCGATCGCGCCCTCCGCGTACTTCCTCGTGCAGGGCGGCAGCAACGGCGGGAACGGCTCGCCGCTGCCGACTCCGGATGTGGTCGGTACCCTCAATCCGAGCGGCTCGGCCGGCACGATCATCCTCTCCAACACGGCCTCGGCTCTCACGCTGCCGGCGGGCTCGATCACCGGCAACCCCGCAGTGGTCGACCTGCTCGGATACGGCACCTCCAACACCTTCGAGTCGGCGGATGCTGCAGCACCGGCCGGCAATTCGGACGTGAAGTCGCTCGTGCGCACGGCGTTCGCCGACTCCGACAGCAACGCCGCCGACTTCTCTCTCTCGGCCACGATCACGCCGAAGGCAGGCGGGCCGAGCGACCCGGGCGGTCCCACCAATCCGCCCGTCGCCCTCTCGATCGCCGAGATCCAGGGCACGACGGACGTCAGCCCTCAGGTGGGAAAGACGGTCGAGACCACCGGTGTGGTGACCGCCGCCTACCCCACCGGCGGGTTCAACGGCTTCTACCTTCAGACCGCTGGCACGGGTGGGGTCATCGACCTCGACACCCACACCGCATCCGACGGCATCTTCGTCTACTCCCCGAGCACGGTCGCCAGCGTCGAGATCGGTGACCACGTGAAGGTCACCGGGGCGGTGAGCGAGTTCAGCCACCTCACCGAGCTCTCCGTGGCATCCGCCGCCGGGCTCACCGAACTCGACAAGTCCGGGATCGTCGCACCGGTGCCGGCCACCGTCGGCTTTCCGGCCACGGATGCCCAGCGCGAGTCGCTCGAGGGAATGCTGGTGGCACCGCAGGGCGCCTACACCGTGACGGACAACTACTCGACGAACCAGTACGGCGAGGTCGAGCTGGCTCACGACACGAGCGCCCTGCTGCAGCCCACCGCCGTTGCTCCGGTGGGCACGGCCGGCTACCTCGCCGTGATGGCTAAGAATGCGGCCATCCGCGTGACTCTCGATGACGGGGCGAGCACGAACTTCCTCTCCGCGGCGAACACCGGCAAGCCGCTCCCGTGGCTGAGCTTCGCCGCCCCCCTGCGGATCGGCGCACCAGTCACCTTCACGCGGCCGGTGATCCTCGACTTCCGCAACAGCCTGTGGAAGCTGCAGCCGACGACCGAACTGACTCCCGCCGACGCCGCCGTTGTGCAACCGGCAACCTTTGCAAACACGCGCACGACCGCGCCGAAGAAGGTCGGCGGCACCCTGAAGGTGGCCACGTTCAACGTGCTCAACTACTTCCCCACCACGGGGGAGAAGCGCGTCGGATGCACCTATTACACCGACCGCGAGGGCGTGCCCACGACGGTCAACAACAGTGACGCTCCGGGCTGCGGCGTGCGCGGAGCAGCGAATGAGGCCAGCTTCCAACGCCAGCAGGCCAAGATCGTCACGGCGATCGGAGCGCTCGGCGCGGATGTCGTCTCTCTCGAAGAGATCGAGAATTCCGCCAAGCTCGGGCAGGACCGGGATGCCGCGGTCGCGACTCTCGTCGCGGCCCTGAACTCGAAGGGCAAGATCTGGGACTACGTTCGCTCGCCCGCGACGGTGCCAGCGGCGGCCGATGAGGACGTCATCCGCACCGCGTTCATCTACCGCACGGCCACGGCGAAGCCGGTCGGGGCATCCACCATCCTGATCGGGTCGCCGGCGTTCACCAATGCGCGTGAGCCGCTGGCCCAGGCCTTCCAGCCCACGCGGGGCAAGAAGGGATCCACCTTCCTGGTCATCGCCAACCACTTCAAGTCGAAGAGCCCCAGCGCAACCACCGGTGACAATGTTGATGCCGGTCAGGGTGCCTACAACGGCGACCGCACCCGGCAGGCGCAGGCGCTCATCGCCTTCGCCGATCGACAGAAGGCGGCGGCGAAGACCGACAAGGTACTGCTCGTGGGCGACTTCAACTCCTACGATCAGGAGGATCCAATTCTCACCCTCGCAGCCGCGGGCTATGTCGACCAGGTGCCGAAGACGGGCAAGCAGACGTATGCCTTCGACGGCATGGTCGGCTCGCTCGACCACGTCTTCGCGTCGACGGCGGCCGACCGCAGCGTGTCCGGGGCGGATGTCTGGAATATCAACTCCGTCGAGTCGGTGGGTCTGGAGTACAGCCGCTTCAACGCCAACGTGACGAACCTCTACGAGGTGAGTCCCTACCGGTCGAGTGACCATGATCCGGTGATCCTCGGCCTCGATCTGCCGACCAAGGGTGGAGGTCACGATGGTGGAGACGATGGCCACCACGGCGGGGACGACGGGCAGGGCGGGGGAGGCCACGGCGGCTGCGGGCATCACTTCTTCTAGAGTGCTGCGAGCCGGTCACACGCCCCCGCAAATGCCGGGCAAACGAGCGTGCGCTGGCTACCCTTAGCCCATGTCGACGTTTCGAACTCCTGTCGGCCCGCAGCCACCGAAGGTGTACTGGCGTCGCCGCCTGATCCTCGGTCTCGGCGCGCTCGCAGTGATCGTGATCATCATCCTGATCATCGTGCGTCCGGGATCGGGCAGCCCGAGCCCGGCGGGCACGACGAAACCGGGCGCGTCGCCGTCCGTGACACCCAGCGCGGCAGCATCCGCGCCGGCCGCCGGGGCCCCGTGCGTGCCCGCCAAGGTGAAGCTCGTCGCAGTGACCGACAAGACGACCTACGCCGCGACGGAGCAGCCGCAGATCAGCATGTCGATCACCAACACGGGCGCCGCCGACTGCACGATCAACCTCGGCTCGACCCAGCAGGAGCTCATCGTCACGAGCGGGTCCGAGACGATCTGGGATTCGAAGGACTGCCAGACGGCTCCGGTCGACACCCCCGTCACGTTGAAGCCAGGGGTCGCGGTGACGACACCGGCCATCGCCTGGGACCGCACACGCTCCTCGAAGACCACCTGTGCCGCCAGCCGCCCACCGGTGACCGGGGGCGGTGCGAGCTACCACCTCGGCGTCAAGGTCGGGGCGCTCAGCTCCAAGTCCACCGTGCAGTTCCTGCTCAACTGAGGGGCTGGCTGTCTTCTAAGCTGACGGGATGACTTCCCGCCCGGCAGCCCCGGGATCCATCGGGGCTGCACTCTGTTTCGGGGGCGTTCTGCTCGACGGCGGACTCGGCACCCTGCTCGAGGCTCGCGGGCACGACCTCTCGTCGTCACTGTGGTCCGCACGGCTCCTGATGGAGCGCCCGCAGGCGATTCTCGACGCCCACCGGGAGTACTTCCGAGCGGGAGCGGATGTCGCCATCTCGGCCTCGTACCAGGTGAGCTACGACTCCCTCGCCGCAATCGGTCAGGGCGCCGGCGCGGTGGACGACCTGCTGCGCCTCAGCGTTTCACTGGCTGCCGAGGCGCGCGACGAAATCCGTCCGGGAGGCTGGGTCGCGGCATCCGTCGGTCCCTTCGGCGCTGCCCGTGCGGACGGGTCGGAGTACCGCGGCGACTATGGGCTCACCGTCGCGGAGTTGCGTGACTGGCATCGCCGTCGGCTGGAGGTGCTGATCGACTCCGGGGCCGACGTGCTCGCGGTCGAGACCATCCCGTCGCTCGCCGAGGTCGAGGCGATCGTGAGCGAGATCGACGGCACCGGGATGCCCGCGTGGATCTCCGTCACATCGGCGGATGGTCTGCTCCGCTCGGGGGAGTCCCTCGAGCGGGCCTTCGAGATCGCTTCCGACATCGATGAGGTGATCGCCGTCGGCGTCAATTGCACCCACCCGCGGGACATCGCCGCAGCGCTCGCGGCCGCCCGGAAGGCGACATCGGCCCCGGTGATCGTGTATCCGAACTCGGGCGAGACCTGGGATGCGGTCGGGCGCCGCTGGACGGGGGAGGCCGGGCTCTCCGAGGAGATGGTGCGGGAGTGGATCGCACTCGGCGCCGCCGCGGTCGGCGGCTGCTGCCGCATCGGCCCGGCGCAGATAGCCTCGCTCGCGGCGGCGGCGTCGGCGGCGAGCTAGCGTCAGAACGCGGGAACGTCCGCCTGCTGCGTGGGTGCGGCCGCGAAGGCCTTTCGCATGGCCTCACGCAAGAGCCCGTGTTCCGCATCGATCACGGTCGTGTAGCCCAGCCGACGGGCCTCGGCCACGCGTTGCTTGGCCTGTGACACGGCGCGGATCTCGCCGGCGAGGCTGATCTCCCCGATGGCGGCGAGGGATGCCGGCAGTGCGATGCCGCTGTGAGCGCTGGCGATGGCCAGCGCGATAGCGAGATCCGCTCCCGGCTCGGTGAGCTTGATGCCGCCGACCGTCGACACGTAGACGTCGCACTCGCTGAGTTTGAGGGCGGCCCGACGCTCGAGCACCGCGAGAAGCATGGCGACCCGCGAGGAGTCCACTCCGTTCGTCACCCGACGAGGGTTGGGAGCACTGGACTTGACGATCAGCGCCTGAACTTCCACGGGCAGGGCGCGGCGGCCCTCCACCGCGATCGTCACACAGGTGCCGCTGACGGCGACTTTTCCGCGGGAGAGGAAGAGCCCGCTCGGGTCGGCCACCTCGGCGATGCCGTCCCCGGTCATCTCGAAGCAGCCCACCTCGTCCGTCGGTCCGAAGCGGTTCTTGTGGGCGCGGATGAAGCGTAGCGAGGTCTGCCGGTCGCCCTCGAACTGGCACACCACATCCACCAGGTGCTCGAGCAGTCGGGGGCCGGCGATCGAGCCGTCTTTCGTGACGTGACCGACGAGCAGCACAGGCAGGTTGCGGTCCTTCGACACGCGGATGAGGGTGGCTGCCACCTCGCGCACCTGCGAGGGGCCTCCGGCGAGTCCGTCGACGAGCGACGACGAGACCGTCTGCACGGAGTCGACGATGAGCAGGTCGGGCTTCACCTGGTCGATCTGGCCGAGCACAGTGGCGAGATCGACTTCCGCGGCGAGGAAGAGCAGCGGCTGAAGCGCGCCGGTGCGCTGGGCGCGGAGCCGCACCTGGCTCACGGATTCCTCGGCGGTCACGTAGAGCACGCGCATGCCGGTCGCGGCGGCCTTGGAGGCGACTTCGAGAAGCAGGGTGGACTTGCCGACCCCCGGCTCCCCGCTCAGCAGGATGGTGGCACCCGGCACGATTCCGCCACCGAGCACCCGGTCGAATTCGGCGATGCCGCTCGGCCAGTGGGCCACCTCGTCAGCGCTGATCGCGACAATGGATTTCGCGGTGCGATCCTCACTGAGAGTGACGGCTCGCAGTCGACCGCCGAGCGGGGGAGGCGAGTCCGCCGCATCCACGATCGTGCCCCAGGCTTGGCATTCGGCGCAGCGGCCGGCCCATTTCGGGGTGGTCCAACCGCACTCGGTGCAACGGAAAGTGGACTGGACTCGTGCCATGGTCGACAGCCTAAGCGAGGCCGCCGTCACCACGGTCCGCACCATCGTGGGCGGTGGACAGGTCGACCTCGTCGATGAGGGGGAGGAATGCGGAGGCCCACACCCGGTAGCCGCGATCGTTCGGGTGGAAGAAGTCGGCCGCCACCCGGTTGAGCGCGTAGAGCGCCGCACCCTGTCCCCGGGTGCGGGCGTACAGCGGCGCAACGGGGAATCCGTGTTCCTCGGCGAGACGGTGCACTATGGCATTCGCCACCCGCACATTGCGTTCCGCTGATCCCAGGTAGAAGGCGGGCAGCTCGGCGACGATCGAGCCGGCGGGCAGGGATGCGAATACCTCCGTGAGCTCGCGGGTGAAGCGATCCCGATCGAAGGCCGGCATGTCGTTGGCACCGATCGCGACCGTCACGATGTCGGGCGATAGCCGTCGCAGGGGGGCGAGTTGCACAGCGATCGCCTCGCGCAGGCGGGCGCCGGAGATGCTCAGATTCACGACGCGCACCGAGCGCCCGGTGCGCTCTCGCAGATGCCGGGCGATCAGTCCGACATAGCTGCGCCCGGGTTGGCTCGCGCCGACCCCCTGCGCGGCCGAATCGCCGATGGCTACGTAGAGCAGCTCGCCGTCCTTCGCCCGCTGCTCTTTCCACCACCGCGCGTTGAGGTGCAGGGTGCGGGCGAGTCGATCGGCGCCGGCGCGCTGCCGGCTCACCACGAGAGACCGCACGAGGAGGGCCACCACTGCCAGGGCGGCAACCGCCACACCGCTCACGATCCAGGGCAACGCGGTCACGGTTCTACTTTAGGGGAGGTGATCCGTGACCGATCCAGCGCGTGTACTAGGATCATTTGCGGAACCGTGTCCGAGCGGCCGAAGGTGCAACTCTCGAAAAGTTGTGTGGGTGAGAGCCCACCGTGGGTTCAAATCCCACCGGTTCCGCCAGACGAATGCCCCGTAGATCCCTGTGATTGCGGGGTTTTTTCGTTGCGGGAGGGGTATTCCCGGCTCGTTTGCACACCACTGAGGAGCATCGACCCGAATGCCGGGGATTCCGTCCTCTTTTTGCGCCCAGCTTGACGTCCTCGGGTCACAAAGAGCGGGAAGTTCGTCCTCGCGAGAGCGACAGTGGGAGGACGCCAATGTGAGCCTCGAGGAATTGCGCGAACCCCGCTTTCACTGAGACCGGCGGACTATCAGGCGCGGGCCGGCGCCCCGAGTTGGGCTGACAGCTCCGCAGCGACGCGAGCGGTGAGCGCACCGGCCTCATCGAGGTGCGCGCCGAGACGTGTCTTTGGCGCACTGACATTGATCGCGGCGATGATGTTGCCGCGAAAGTCGAAGACCGGTGCCGAGACTCCGACGACGCCCTGTTCGAATTCCTCATCGACGGTGGCGTAGCCGCGTCGTCGGATGCGCGCGACCTCCGCCAACAGGCTCTCGAAGTCGGTGACGAGCGATTTCACATCGGCAGGTGCCGAAACGGTCCCTGCCGAGTTCTGGAGAGGCGGCGTCACGGGACTGGTCACCGGCTCATCGTGGCCGTGCTGTGCGTACCAGCGACGGAGGTCCTCTTCGGCCCAGTCGCTCACGAGAACACGCCCGGAGGAGGTCTGCCACGCCGCGGTACTCACGCCCTCCCAACCGAGGCCGCGGAAAGCGAATTCGCTCAGTTCGCTCGCCAGGGTGAGGACGCTGCCGCCGCGGAGCACGCAGAGGTGGGTGGTCTCATGGGTGGCCGTGACCACGCGGCGGAGGAATGGGGCCGATGCCCGCACTAGCCGCGACTCGAGCGTGCGGGCCGCGAGGGCATACAGCTGGTAGCCGAGTCGATAGATCTGGGTTACCGGGTCTCGTGAAACGAGCCCGGAGTCCGCGAGTGTCGCGAGCGTCCGCGAGACGGCACCCTTGTCTCGACCGGCGAGCTCCGCTACTCGAACAACGCCGAGACCGCCAGCCGATTCTGCCTCCGGTGAGCCAAGCAACTCCAGGAGTTCGAGGTCCCGACGCAGGCCCGCGGAATTGCGGCGCGGGGCGACCGGGGGAGCGTCATCGATAGGTTTCACAGTCTCACGTTATCCCTTTAGTTGCCATTTGCGCAACGGTAGTTGCTCAAATAGAAACCACCGTTTACTGTTGCTCCATCAGCCGCGGCTCGCCCCCGAGCAGCGGCAACTCAATGAAGAGTGAGGTGGATGCATTCGTGACCGAGTTTGATTTCAGTCGTCTCTTGCATTTCTGGGATACCCGAGCATCCGACATTCTCGGCCTCGTGGTGGAACACATCGCGGTCGTAGCTGTCGCGCTGCTGATCGCAATGATCATCGGCGTCGGAATCGGCATGTTGGTGTGGGACCGCCCCATCCCGCGGTCTGTCGTGATCGCGGCCGCCGGTGTCGCGCTCACCATCCCGTCTCTGGCCATGCTCGCGCTCCTGATCCCCGCCTTCGGCCTCGGCTGGACCCCGACGATCATCGCGCTGGTGATGTATTCTCTGCTGCCCATCGTGCGCAACACCGTCGTCGGCCTCCGCGAAGTGCCGCCCGCCGTCATGGAATCGGCGAAGGGAATGGGGATGAACCAGTTCTCAGTGCTACTCAAGGTGCAGTTACCGATCGCCTGGCCGATCATCCTCACCGGGGTGCGGGTCGCGGCCCAGCTGACCATCGGCATCGCCGCTATCGCAGCGTATGTTGCAGGCCCCGGGCTCGGCACTTACATCTTCCAGGGGCTCTCGTCCCTCGGCTCTGTCAATGCCCTCAATTTCGCGCTCACCGGAACCCTCGGTGTGGTGCTTCTCGCGCTCATCGTCGACGCGCTGTTCGTTGCCATCACCCGCTACTCCACGTCAAGGGGACTCCGTGCCTAAAACACCAAATACCGCCATCCTGCAGATCGCCCGCAACACCAGCGGTGCCCGAATCGTGCTCGATCACGTGACCAAGAGCTACGCCAACCAACCGGTGTCGGCGGTGGAGAACTTCTCCATGACTGCCGAGCCCGGTGAGCTGATCATGTTCGTCGGCCCGAGTGGCTGCGGCAAGACGACGACCATGAAGATGATCAACCGCATCATCGAACCGACGAGCGGGTCCATCTCGATCGACGGGCGAGACGTGCTCTCCCTCGACCCGCACGAACTGCGCCGGCACATCGGCTATGTGATCCAGCAGATCGGGCTCTTCCCGCACATGACCATCGCCGAGAACATCGCGGTAGTGCCGAAGTTGCTCGGCTGGAGCAAGGAGAAGATCGGCAGCCGTATCGATGAACTTCTCGCCACGGTCGAACTCAACCCGAAGGACTTCGCCCACCGGTATCCCAAACAGCTCTCCGGTGGGCAGCAGCAGCGGGTCGGGGTGGCGCGTGCGCTCGCCGCAGACCCGCCGGTGATGTTGATGGACGAGCCTTTCGGGGCCACGGACCCGATCACTCGCGAGAAGCTGCAGGCCGAGTTCCTCCGCCTGCAGGAGAACCTCGGCAAGACGATCATCTTCGTGACCCACGACTTCGATGAGGCCGTGCGGCTCGGCGACCGGATCGCCGTTCTGAGCGAGCGCAGCCAGATCGAGCAGTTCGATACTCCGGCGAACATCCTCGCGGCACCGGCCAACGACTATGTGGCCTCCTTCATCGGGCACGGGGCGGCGATCAAGCGACTCACTCTCATCCCGGTGACCGAGGCGCGGCTGGGCCCGGCAAGCGAATCCTCCGGTGGCCCCATCTCAGTGCGGGCCACTGACACCCTCCGGGATGCGCTCGATTCGCTCGTACTCACCGGTCTCCCCGCTCTCACCGTGCTCGACTACGACGATGTCGCGATCGGTTCGATCAGCATGGAGCGGATCTCGGCGGTGCTCGGCGCCGAAGTTCCAGCGGCGCCAAGCAGCGTCCCTCTCGTGCCGGGTAACCGATCATGACCGACACCACCGAGCGTGCCACCACCAGCTATGAGGTCGGGGCCGGACGGGAGCGATTCTTCACCCCGCGCCGCTTCATCACGCCCCTTGTCGTTGCTGCAGTGCTCGTCGCGCTCGTGCTCTGGCTCTCGAGCATGCAACTCGACTCCATCGAGAAACGCACCCTCAACATTGACTACATTCTCAACCGCACTCGCGAGCACCTCGGCCTCACGATCGTGGCCTCCGCTCTCGTCGCCGTACTCGCGATCCCCACGGGCATCGCGCTCAGCCGCACGAAGTCCCGGGTGGTGCGCGGAATTGTGCTGGGTATCGCGAACGTCGGGCAGGCGACGCCGGCGATCGGCGTGATCATCCTGCTCGCGATCGTGTGGCAGACCGGCTACGCCACAGCGCTCGTCGCCCTGGTGATCTACTCGTTCCTCCCCGTGCTTCGCAACACCCTCATCGGCCTCCAACAGGTGGACGAGAGCGTGCGCGAATCTGCCCGCGGCATGGGTATGACGCCCAACCAAGTACTCCGCGACGTGGAACTCCCCCTCGCGGTGCCGGTGATCCTGGCCGGGCTTCGCACATCACTCGTCTTCTGCGTCGGAGTCGCCACCGTCGCGACTTTCATCAACGCGGGCGGGCTCGGCGACATGATCGTCAACGGCCTCAAGCTGCAGCGCTACCCGGTGCTGATAACCGGGGCAGTGCTCGTGGCCTGCATCGCTCTGCTCATCGACTGGATCGCAGGCCTCGCCGAAGATCGACTGCGGCCCCGTGGCACCTGACCTCATCAGACCCGTCAATTCGACACAGCACCCCCACACAGAAATCACAAGGAGAAGTAAATGAACAAACGCACCACAGGCCTACTGGCGGTCGCCGCGGTTGGCATTCTCGCCCTCAGCGCCTGCTCCTCGGGATCCGGCTCGACGACGACGTCGGGCAAGGGCACGGAGCTCAAAGGTCTCACGGGCACCATCGGGGCCAAGGACTTCTCGGAGCAGTACATCCTCGCCTACCTCACGAGCGACCTACTCAACGCACACGGTGCCAAGACCGAGGCCAATATCAAGGTCGTCGGCTCGGCCAACGTCCGCGCGGCGCTCGAGAGCGACAACTTCATGGGGTACTGGGAATACACCGGCACCTCGTGGATCACCTACAACAAGAACACGACGCCGGTGAAGGGCGAGGCCGCCCAGTTCGACGCGACCAAAGCGGCGGATGCCAAGAACGGCATCGCCTGGCTCGATCCGGCCCCGCTCAACAACACCTATGCGTTCGCCATCCGCTCCGACAAGGCGAAGAAGCTGGGCGTGACCTCGCTCAGCGATATCGCGAAACTGCCGGAGAAGGACCAGACATTCTGCATCGAGAGCGAATTCTCCACCCGTGACGACGGTTGGCCCGGACTCAAGAAGGCGTATGGCATCACGGTGCCGGACTCCAACGTGTCCCTCCTCGACACCGGCGTCATCTACACGGCCACCCAGAAGGGCACGGACTGCAACTTCGGCGAGGTGTTCCAGACCGACGGCCGCATCAAGGCGCTCGACCTCACCGTCATGAAGGACGACAAGCAGTTCTTCCCGGTCTACCAGGGTGCCTTCACGGTGAAGCAGACCACCCTCGACAAGTACCCGGGAATCGCCAAGGTGATCGCCCTGATGGCCGGCAAGCTCACCACAACCGAGATGCAGACCCTCAATGCGCAGGCCGATGTCGACGGAGATGACCCGAAGACCATCGCCCACGACTGGCTCGTGAAGCAGGGGCTGATCTAGATGAGCCAGGCCCTTCAGATCGGCGAGAGCTTTGTCGGCGACGGCATCAATGCCGCTCACGTCAACACGGTTTTCGGCCACCGCGAGGGGCCGGCCGGGGTGGCCTGGGCTTCGGCCCTCGCCACCCCCAGCCAGGGGCATGTGCCCTTCGTCACCGTGCTTCGGCCCTCACTGCCGGTGAAGCCGCTCACCCTGTTCGTCACCAAGGCCGCCCCGGCCGGAGACGAACACGGACTCCTCATCTGGGGTCCGGCCCAGGCCGGCATCGCAGCCGGAGTCGCGGATGCCCTCGCCGATGGTGTGATCTCTCGCGACCAGGCCGATTCCCACGTGATCATCGCCGCCGTCTGGGTCAACCCTTCGGCGGATAACGCGGAGATCGTGTTCGCCAATAACCGGCTCTCGGTGCGTACCGCGCTCGAGAACGGAGCGCTCTCGCTCCCGGACACGGACGAAGTCATCGCGGCACGGAACTCACCGTTCAACCCGTTCTTCACACCGCGGGTCCACCCCGCCCCTTCGACCGATCCAGGAAGTTCCGTATGAAGATCACAGCCATCCGCCTCACGCGGATGAACCTGCCGCTCGACCCGCCGTTCAACGCGGCGTGGGACCCGACTCCGCGCCGGGATTTCCCCGCCACCCTCGTCACAGTCGAGACCGACGCGGGCATAGTAGGTGTCGGCTCCGGCGACACGATGGATGGGTTCGAGGCCTACGAGCACCTGTTCCTCGGCACTGATCCGCTGCAGATCCTCAACCAGGTGCGGCGTATCGAGACGATCAACTTCCACGGGGGACGGTACTGGCCGCTGGAAGCGGCGCTCTGGGACATCATCGGCCAGGTCGCAGGCCTGCCGGTGAGCGTATTGTTCGGTGGCGCACGAGACCGCCTGCCCGCCTACGCATCGTGCGGTGAACTCAAGGCGCCGGAAGCTCGCGCCCAGTCAGCGATCGCGGCCAAGGCCCGCGGATTCCGCGCCATGAAGATCCGCATCTCCCGAGACGACGTTGCCGGCGGAATAGCGGCGGTGCGGGCGGCCCGCGAGGCGGTCGGTGCAGACTTCGACCTGATGGTGGACCTCAACCAGATGTGGCGGATGAGTGGCGACATCGAACCTGCGCTGCCTCTGGCGCGCGTCCAGAAGATCGCCGAAGAACTGCGCGAACTCGGAGTGCTCTGGCTCGAGGAGCCCCTTCCGCAGGCCGACGTCGTCGGAGCTCGTCGGGTGCGCGCCCAGACGGGTATCCAGATCTCCGGCGGCGAAATGGTGCGTAGCATGTCCGAGCTTGCCGCGCTGATCGAAGCCGACGCCTACGACATCTACCAGCCCGATGTGGTGCTCGCTGTCGGCATGTTCCGCGCTCGGCAGGTGGCCGAGTCCGCCAACCTGCGCCACCGGCTCTTCACCCCCCACACCTGGAGCAACGGGCTCGGACTGCTCGCCAACCTTCACGTCGCCGCCGGGGTGGATGCCGGGCCGTACCTGGAGTTTCCGTATGACCCGCCCGGATGGACCCCGGAACGTCGCGACTTCTTCATGCAGCCGATCGACATCGACGATGCCGGATGTGTTGTGGTGCCTGCCGCCCCTGGTCTCGGCGTGGACATCGACTGGGATGCCGTGAAGAGGTACACGATATGACGAACTGGGCAGACCGCGCGGCGGCGCTCACCCCTGAAACTCGCCTGTTCATCGACGGCGAGTTCCGCCCGGCCCTCGACGGGGCCACCTTCGACACGATCGCTCCCCGGGACGGCAGCCTGATCGCGGCCGTGAGTGCGGGGGGAACCGCGGATGTCGACCTCGCGGTCCGCGCCGCAAGTCGCGCCTTCGAGGCCGGAATCTGGTCTCGAGCTGATCGCCGTGAACGGGCGCGGGTGATGCTGCGTCTCAGCGAGCTCATGCTCGAGGACCTCGACGAACTCGCGCTCCTCGAATCACTGGACTCCGGGCATCCGATCGGCGATGCCCGACGCGTGGATGTGCCCAACGCGGCCCGCACGATGCGCTGGTACGCGGAGGCCATCGACAAGATGTACGACGAGATCGCTCCCGCACCGCAGAACGCCCTCGCGCTGGTCACCCGAGAGCCACTGGGGGTCATCGGGGCGGTGGTGCCGTGGAACTACCCACTCATCATCACCGCCTGGAAGATCGCTCCAGCTCTCGCGGCCGGCAATTCCGTCGTGCTGAAGCCGGCAGAGCTCACCAGCCTCTCCGCACTGCGACTCGCCGAGTTGGCGGCGCGGGCCGGGCTTCCCGCCGGCGTGTTTAACGTGGTGCCCGGGCTCGGGTCGGTTGCCGGGGAGGCGCTGGGGCGCCATCCGCTCGTCGACAAGATCACCTTCACCGGTTCACCGGCCGTCGGTCGGAAGTTCCTTTCCTATGCCGGCGAGTCCAACGGCAAACAGGTTGCCCTCGAGCTCGGCGGAAAATCGCCGCAGGTGGTGCTGGCGGATGTGGAAGACCTCGCTGCGTGTGCCTCGGCAGTCGCGTGGGGAATCTTCTACAACGCCGGCCAGACCTGCCACGGCGGGAGCCGTCTTATCGTCGACGAGCGCGTGCATGACGAGCTCGTGAGCGAGGTGATCGCCGCAGGCGACTCGATGGTGCTCGGTGACCCGCTGGACGACGCGACGCAGATCGGCTCGATTGCCAGCGCGATCCAGCTCGATCGAGTGCTGGGTTACACCGCCGTCGCCCGCGATGAAGGGATCTCCGTTCACGGTGGGGACAGGGTGCGTCCTGAGGGACTCGCCGAGGGCTTCTATGTAGAACCGACGGTATTCACCGGTGTCGACAACTCGGGGCGTATCGGCCAGGAGGAGATCTTCGGACCGGCACTCGCCGTGTCGAAAGTGCGCGGTCCGGCCGATGCGGTGCGTGTCGCGAACGACAGCGCTTATGGGCTGGCCGCCAGCGTGTGGACCCGCGAAGTCACCACGGCTCACCGCGTCGCGCAGCAGCTACGTGCCGGCACGGTGTGGGTCAACACCTACGACGTCGCGGACGTCATTACGCCGTTCGGCGGGTTCAAGAGTTCGGGCAGTGGCCGAGATCGGTCGCTTCACGCCTTCGACTCCTACACGGCCCTCAAGACCACCTGGATCAACCTGGGCAATTCGCCCCTGACTAACGATTGAGAATGCACGAACACATGAGCACCACTTCGCCGACACGCGTCGGCTTCATCGGCCTGGGAAACATGGGCTCCGAAATGACACGCAACCTCCAGAAAGCGGGATTCGACCTCGTCGTCACCGACATCCGTCGGGAATCCGCCGACCACCTCGTAGCAAACGGCGCCGAATGGGCCGAGACTGCGGCGGAGGTCGCGGCGGCGACGGATGTTGTCATCACCATGCTCCCGACCCCCCGGCACGTGGAATCCGTTGTCAACGGACCCACAGGCATTCTCGCGGGCATCGCCGACGGGGGCACCTGGGTGGATATGTCCACCTCGGTTCCGGAGGTCGCCCAGCGCGTTAGGGCCGAGAACCCGGAGCGCAGTCTGCGCATCCTCGATGCCCCGGTCAGTGGCATGTCGATCGGCGCAGCCAACGGCATGCTGCAGATCTTCATCGGAGGCGAGGAAGCGGATGTCGCGCGCCTTCGCCCGGTATTCGAAGCGATGGGCGACCCGGAGCGAATTCTCCATGTGGGGGCGGCTGGCGCGGGATACGCCGTCAAGCTGATGATCAACCAACTGTGGTTCTCGCACCTCGTCGCGACCGCGGAAGTGCTCGCGATCGGTGTGAAAGCCGGTGTCGACCTCGGTGTGCTGCGAAACTCGCTCATCGCGAGCCCAGCGAACAGCAATTTCGTACAGAACGATGTGCTCTCCATCCTCGACAACGGCGATTACGACGAAGGGTTCGCGATCGCACTCGCCTGCAAGGACCTCGGCCTCTCGATCGACCTGGCGCGCTCAGTGGGAGCACCCTCCGAGCTCAGTGCCCTCGTGGAACAGATCTACCGCCGGGCCCGCGCCCAGTACGGCGACCTAGCCGGTGAGATGACCCCGGTGAAACTCTACGAAGACCTGATAGGCGTAGAACTGCGACTCGAGAAGGTGCTGGCATGAGCGCTCCCGCTGCCACCGGCCTCGTACCACTTTCCCGGCCGCTCGATGAGATCCAGCTCACCCTCGACCCCAAGCCGATCGCTCACTTCGGTCGTGGCACCGTCTCCCAGGTGGGCGCTGTCACGGCGTCCACGGGGGCGACGAGTGCCCTGATCGTCACCGACCCGTTTCTAGCCGGCTCCCCGGTGGTCGCCCTTGTGCGTGCATCGCTCGAACAGGCCGGTCTCGCCGTGACTGTCTACGGAGGAGTGACACCGAACCCGACCACGACGTGTGTCGACGAGGGCAGCGATCTCGCCTCGACCATCGGAGCCGAAGCGATCGTCGCGGTCGGCGGCGGTTCATCGATGGACGCCGCCAAGGGCATAGCTCTCGGCGCGGTCAATCCCCAGCGCGGCATCGGACTCGACTACACGAGCACCTTCCTCCGATCAGCCCTACCGATCATCGCAATCCCCACCACCGCCGGCACGGGTGCCGAAGTCAACGCATTCGGGGTGATCACCGACGTCGCAAGTCATCGCAAGTTCTATGTCGGGCACGACAGCGCACTCGCCCGGGCGGCGATCCTCGATCCTGACCTCACAGTCGGGCTGCCCGCCAGTGCGACCGCCGCCACCGGGATGGATGCTCTCACTCACGCTCTCGAGTCGTACCTGTCCGTGCGCGCCAACCCCTACAGCGACGGAATCGCGCTCCAGGTGATCTCGACCGTCGCTACCTTCCTTCCTCGTGCAGTCGCGGACGGATCGGACATCGAAGCTCGGGCGGAGCTGCTGCTCGCCAGTCACATCGCGGGCGTGGGTTTCTCGCACACGGGACTGGGGCTCGTGCACGGAATCGCGCATCCCCTCGGTGGCCAGTTCAACATCCCCCATGGACTCGCGCTCTGTATCGTGATCGAAGCAGTGCTCCGCTTCAACCTCGCAGCGAGGCAGGAGCGCATCGCCCGCGTTGCCTTCGCCCTCGGTGTCGGTGACACAGCGGCATCCACCTCGCAGAACGCGGAGGCGGCCATCGCCGGCATCGCAGACCTCGCCGTCCGGGTGGGCATGACCGGGCCGCTGTCGAAATTCGGCGTCACCGTCGACGCACTGCCGTCACTTGCGGCAGACACCCTCGCCGATTCCGTCACTGTCAACAACCCCATCCAGCCCACCGCTGACGACGTCATCGGCATCCTCGAGGATTCACTATGACCATCACACCGGCCATCGAAGCCGCACTGCTCGACCGCATCCCGACCGGCCTGTTCATCGACGGCGAATGGCGAGATGCAAGCGACGGAGGTACTTTCGACGTTCACGATCCGTCGACGGGAAAAGTCTTGCTCAGCATCTCGGATGCCACTCCCGAAGACGCGGCGGCGGCCCTCGCGGCGGCGGACGCTGCACAGCGCGGCTGGGCGCGAACCGCTCCACGAGTGCGCGCCGAGATCCTGCGCACCGCTTTCGAACTGCTCACGGCCCGAGCGGATGACTTCGCTCTGCTGATGACGCTCGAAATGGGGAAACCGCTGGCAGAGGCGCGCGGCGAAGTGACCTACGGAGCCGAGTTCCTGCGCTGGTTCTCGGAGGAGACTGCGCGCATCTCCGGACGTTTCGCGACGGCACCCGATGGGAACAGCCGCCTCTTGGTCACCCGGCGCGCGGTCGGCCCGTGCCTGTTCATCACCCCCTGGAACTTTCCGCTGGCGATGGCCACCCGCAAGATCGCCCCCGCGATCGCCGCCGGTTGCACGATGGTGCTGAAGCCAGCAGCGCTGACTCCGCTCACGGCACTGTTCTTCGCGGAATTGCTGCGGGAAGCCGGCCTTCCGGCCGGCGTGCTCAACGTGGTTCAGACCACGAGGGCCGCCGCAGTCACGGCGCCTCTCATCAAAGACGCCCGATTGCGCAAGCTGTCCTTCACCGGTTCGACCGAGGTCGGACGGCGACTCATCGCCGACGCGGCCGAGCAGGTGCTGCGAGTTTCGATGGAACTCGGTGGAAACGCGCCTTTCCTGGTCTTCGAAGATGCCGACATCGATCGTGCCGTCGAGGGCGCGATGATCGCGAAGATGCGCAACGGGGGAGAGGCGTGCACCGCGGCCAACCGATTCCTGGTGCAGGAGTCGGTGGCGTCCGAGTTCACCATGAAGCTGATCGAACGAATGCGGGCTCATACCGTCGCCCGGGGCACCGACCCGGACTCGAAGATCGGTCCGCTGGTCGACGAAGGCACCCGCCAGAAGGTGCATGAGCTCGTGACCGCTTCCGTCGAGGCCGGCGCAACCCTTGCGCTCGGCGGATCAGCCGTGGACGGGCCGGGCTACTTCTACCTCCCGACAGTGCTCACCCAGGTGCCGCCGGACGCCCGCATCTTGCACGAGGAGGTGTTCGGGCCCGTGGCGCCGATCTCCACCTTCGTGACCGAGGCTGATGCCATCCGTCTTGCCAACGACACGGAGTTCGGGCTCGTCGCCTACGCCTACACGCGTGATCTCAATCGCGGATTGCGGCTAGCCGAGGAACTCGAGGTCGGCATGCTCGGGATCAACACCGGCATCGTGTCCAATCCGGCGGCACCGTTCGGCGGAGTGAAGCAGTCAGGGCTGGGGCGCGAGGGGGGATTCGAAGGCATCGACGAATACCTTGAGACACGCTACGTCGGAATTTCAGATCCTTTTGCTGACGTGTGAGGATGGTGCGTAGTCTGTGCAGCCGCTAGCGAGGCTGATCCGACCGGGAACCTATGATCTCGCTGAGATGGATTCCCCCGTCTTTACCGTTATTCGCTTTCGCGCGATCCGCTCGATCATGACCCTGAAGTAGTCGCGGACGGAGGCCTCGAACTCGAGGTAGGCGTCCTTCTGTACTCGCTCCCGCTGGCCGCGCCGTGAGGGGATTGAGGCGGGGCGCAGGGGACATCGCGGTTCCGGAGAACCGGACTGTCCCACCTCTGACCGAGGGGACTACATGGCCGGGAGCTGGCCAACAGCAGGGCGGCGGCGAACCGTCGCTCGGGGACTTCGGCAATCCGCTACACACCCGACCGATAGACCTCGATCTGCCAATCGCTGGCGAGTGCCGCTATAGCGGCGACGGCGACCAGCACCGGTGCCACGACGGCGGCGACGACCCCCGCGTTCACCGGGATCTCCATCACGGTGTGACCCGCGCCGTCTTTCACGGTGATCCGCCGCACATTGCCCTCGTGGAGTAACTCCCTGACTTTGGCGACCATCGCCTCACCCTTCACACGCAGCTTCTCGGCGAAGGGTTCTTCTGGCGGTTCCGTGCCGTTCTGGGTGCTCATGGTGATGTTCCGTTCTCCATTGATTGGACTGGTGACTCCTATCCAACAATCCCCGACGGACAATCGCCAGGGGCGAAGGTCCCGGCCCCTGGTGTGCAGTCTCGGACCCCGCGCAACCATCGCCGGCACCGGAGGCTCGGAATCTGATCCGTCGCGTTGCCCCGCCCGACTCCCGAACGTAGGATTGCGGCGTCTGGAGGCCGCGATGGAGCGCAACGAGAGTGCGGGACCCGCACCCTTCTGGTCGCTGCGCGACTTCCCGCGCGACACCGCTGCCACTGTCGCCCCCAATCCGGCTGTCCAGCAGTTCTCTACAGTCGGCGTCGTGGAGCGACAACGAATCGAGCTCTGGGAAGAACACAACGCTCGCTCGCTCGTGGGGCTCCAGGCGCGAACTCTCAACGGTGTGCCGCTCGAGGCGACCGAGGTCAATCTCACGCTTGGTCAACTCCAGTTCGCCCACGTCGCTGCCAACCCTCACATCGTGGAGCGGGATGCCGCGCAGATCGCGCGCACTCCCCTGGGTGGGGTCGCCCTCTACTTCACCCTGTTTGGCGAGTCATTCTTCTACTGCGACGAGGGTGTGCACCTCCAGCGCCCGGGCGGGCTTCTGGTCTGCGGGGCGGATGAGCCGTTCATGCGCGGATTCGCGCATGGTCTTCAGGAATTCGTGCTCACCGTTCCTCGCGAGCTGTTCGAGGAGATCTCCGAAGATCCGACCCCTCGCCGTCCGATCACCATGAGTTTCGCGCGCATCCCCGGCGCGAATGCGCATGCCGCGAGGCTGGCGCGCCTGGTTCGCTCGACCCTTTCCGCCGCCGGAGAGCAAGATCTCGCGGATGTCGAGTCGAGCGCGCTCACACTCCTTCGCTCGATCTTCTCGACCGACTCCGCTCGACGTGCCGTCACGCACCGCCTCACCGCGCTCGATTACATCGATCGCCACCTCCGGGACCCGCGACTCTCGGTCGGACAGGTGGCAGCCTCGGTCGGTATCAGCGAGAGGCAGCTCACTCGCATCTTCGCGGAGACCGGCACCGGTGCGGCCCGGGTCATCCTGGAGAAGCGGCTCGATCTGGCCAGGCATATCCTTCGCGGCGGCGGGGCGCTCTCGGTCGGCGACGTGGCCGCCCAATGCGGATTCTCCTCTCATGCGCATTTCACCCGGGTGTTCCGTGAGCGGTTCGAGGAGACCCCGGCACAGATCCGGTCGTCTGCCGGGTCCGCGCAGGATTTGACCATTCCGGACACGCTCTAGCCGGTTTCCGCCACCCACGGCTCCCGGCCTGGCGAGTCCGGAGATACTGGCTAGACGAACCACGACGACGTGGCACGAGCGAGGAATCTCACATGGCGGCATTCAGCGACGGCATCCCCGACACCATCCTTCCCGACACGGATATTGTCGAGACGGATGTGTTGATCGTCGGATCCGGCCCCAGCGGAGCGTCGATGGCGCTGGCTCTGGCGACCCTCGGTATCCCCAACATGATGATCACCAAGTATCGGTGGACAGCCAATACGCCCCGCGCTCACATCACCAACCAGCGTGCGATGGAGTTCTTCCGTGACATGGGGATCGAGGGGCAGGTCCTCGCGGAGGCGACCCCCCACCACCTGATCGGGGACACCGTGTTCTGCACGTCGATCGCGGGCGAGGAACTCGGGCGGATCCTCACCTGGGGCACGCACCCCGGTCGCCATGGCGACTACGTGCTGGCGTCGCCGACGCTCAACTGCGATATCCCCCAGAACTACCTCGAACCGATCCTGGTCAAGAACGCGACGAGCCGCGGCACCCAGACCCGGTTCTCCAGCGAATACATCTCCCACAGCCAGGATTCGGAGGGCGTGACTGTTCGCGTGCTCGATCGCGTCACCGGTCGCGAATATGTCGTGCGCGCCAAGTATCTGATCGGATGCGACGGTGCCCGTTCTGCGGTCGCCGCCGACATCGATCTTCCGATGGAGGGCGCGATGGATATCGCCGGCTCCATGAACATCACTTTCACCGCCGACATCGAAGAGCTCGTCGGCCATCGTCCCTCGGTGCTCTACTGGGTGGTTCAGCCGGGTTCGAATGTCGGTGGCATCGGTGCGGGCCTCGTGCGCATGGTGAGGCCCTGGAATCAGTGGCTCATCGTCTGGGGCTACGACATCACTCGGCCGCCACCCCTGGTCGACGAAGCCGCGGCAAAGGTCATCGTGCGCAATCTACTCGGGATGCCCGATCTCGAGCCCGAGATCACCGGGATCTCCCTCTGGGGCAACAACGAGATGTTCGCGACAACGCTGCAGAAGGGGCGTGTGTTCTGCGCGGGAGATGCGATCCACCGTCATCCGCCGAGCAACGGGCTCGGATCGAACACCTCAATCCAGGACTCCTACAATCTCGCTTGGAAGCTCGCCGCGGTCATCCGCGGCCAGGCCGGCTCCGCTCTGCTCGACACGTACACCGCGGAGCGTGCTCCGATCGCCCGCCAGATAGTCACGCGGGCGAACAAGTCCTCCCGGGAGTTCGGCCAGCTGTTCGAAGCGCTCGGTGTGACGACCGCGAAATCCGAGGTCGAGATGGTCGAGCGCATCGAGGAGCGCAAGAACAACACTCCCGAAGGCGTGGCGAAGCGTGCCGCCGTCGAAGCCGCGATGGAGATCAAGAATTACGAGTTCAACGCTCACGGTGTCGAACTCGGGCAGTTCTACGAGTCCACCGCGGTGGTCTCGGATGGGACCTCACGGCCGGTGCCCGCCCGTGATCCGGAGCTCTACTACCAGCCATCCACGGTTCCCGGGTCCCCATTGCCTCATGTCTGGCTGGGCGATGCGACCCGCAAGTTCTCCACTCTCGACCTCGCGCCGAGCAGTCGCTTCACTCTCTTCACCGGCATTGCCGGGCAGTCGTGGGCGGATGCCGCGCCGGCGGTCGCGCGCGAGCTCGGCATCCCCCTCGAAGTGATCGTCATCGGACCCGGCCAGCGCGTCACCGACCTCTATTTCGACTGGGCGCGGATCCGGGAGGTCGAAGAGGGCGGCGCCCTCCTCGTGCGCCCTGACAAGATCATCGCCTGGCGGTCGATGAGCACTGTCACCGAGCCCGCGGGAACTCTGATCGCCGCCCTCTCTGCCATCCTCAGCCGGGCCAGCTGATGCTCGGCTTCGTCCACGAGACCCTGGGTCAGCGGGTGCGATTCGGCACCGGCACGGCGAGGGAGGCGGTCCGCGAGGAGATCGGCTTGCGCGGTGCGCACCGAGTTCTGGTTGTCTCCGGCAATCGCGAGACCGGCCTCACCGACGATGTGGCCAAGGGGCTGGCCGACAGCATCCGTTTCAGCGAGATCGTGCAGCATGTGCCGATCGCGTCTGCTGAGCGCGCGAGGAAGGTTGCGTCTGAGTTCTCGGCCGACCTGATCGTCTGCATCGGGGGAGGATCGACGACCGGTTTGGCCAAGGCTGTCGCCCTCACCACCGGCATCCCGATCGTCGCCGTGCCAACGACGTTCGCGGGCTCGGAGGCGACCAACGTCTGGGGCCTCACGGAAGCCTCGCGCAAAGCCACCGGGGTCGACCCGCGGGTGCTCCCTTCGGTCGTGATCTACGACGCCGAACTGACGATGAGCCTCCCCGTCGACCTGGCCGCATCGTCCGGGCTCAATGCGCTCGCGCACTGCGTCGATTCGCTGTGGGCCCCGCGAACGGACCCCATCAACCAGGCGCTGGCCGTGGAGGGGATCCGTGCGCTGTCTTCCGGGTTGCGCGGCATCGTGGCCGACCCCACCGCCGTCGGCGGCTATGAAAGCGCGCTCTTCGGCACCTACCTGTCCGCGGTGGCATTCGCCTCATCCGGATCCGGGATGCACCACAAGATCTGCCACGTGCTCGGCGGCACCTTCAACCTGCCTCACGCTCCCACCCACGCGATAGTGCTTCCCTACGTGACGGCGTTCAACGCCGAAGCCGTGCCCGTCGCCAACGCGCGGCTCGCAGCAGCGTTCGGATCACTCGACGGCCTCAGTGGCCTCGAAGCGCTGCGCACTGACCTGTCTGCGCCACGCTCGCTCGCCTCCATCGGGTTGAAGGAATCAGACATCCCCCACGCGGCCGAACTCTGCCTTGCCGCCATCCCCCGGTCGAATCCGCGCCCCTTCGGGCTTGCGGATGTCGAACGGATTCTGACCGCGGCCTGGGCGGGTTCCCCCGCTGTCGAACTCTCCGAGAAAGGGAACGCCCCATGACGAAACCGCACCACCCGCTGACTGCCGAGCAGATCGCGCGCGAGGACGAGCTCGTCGCGACCGTCGTCTCATCGTTCGAGGGCGCTCCCGATCCTCGCCTGCGGCAGATCATGCAATCGCTCACGCGCCACCTCCATGCCTTCGTGCGTGAGGTGAGACTGAGCGAGCCGGAATGGAACACAGCCATCCAGTTCCTCACGGATTGTGGGGATATCACCGATGACCGCCGGCAGGAGTTCATCCTGCTCTCCGATGTGCTCGGCATCTCCATGCAGACTGTCGCGATCAACAACGAGGCCTTCGAGAACGCGACCGAGGCGACGGTGTTCGGGCCGTTCTTCAACGACTCGGCCCCGCAGATCCAGAATGGCGGCGACATCGCCGGTGCGAGCCCGGGTGAGCCGTGCTGGGTCGAGGGTTCCGTGCGGGACACGGAGGGGCGGCCGCTCAGCGGAGCGAGAATCGAAGTCTGGGAGGCAGACGAGGATGGTTTCTACGACGCCCAGTACGCGGACGACCGCGTCGCCGGCCGCGCCTGGCTGCTCAGCGACGATCAGGGCGGTTTCCGCTTCTGGGGGCTGACTCCCACTCCGTATCCGATTCCCCACGACGGCCCGGTCGGAGCTCTTCTTGCCGCTGCGGAACGGTCCCCGATGAGGGCGTCACATCTCCACTTCATGGTCACAGCGCCGCAGATGCGCACTCTCGTCACCCACATCTTCGTGCGGGGTGACGAGTTCCTGTCGAGCGATTCGGTCTTCGGTGTGAAGGACTCGCTCATCGTCGAGTTCGACCACCACCGGGCGACCGAGCCGACTCCCGACGGCCGTGCTCTCGACGGCCGAACCTGGACCTCCACACGGTTCGACATTGCCCTCGGCCCCTGCGAGACCTGCGGGAATAGATTCCAGTTCTATGTGTTTGCATGTATATCAATCACGGCGGAAGGAATCCATCCCATGAGCTCAATCACATCGGGCCTACACCACGTCACCGCTATCGGTGGCAATCCCCAGAAGAACATCGATTTCTATATCAAGGGGATGGGGCTGCGCCTCGTCAAGAAGACCGTCAACTTCGACGACTCGAAGACCTATCACCTGTACTACGGTGACACCGCCGGAAGCCCGGGGAGCCTGATGACCTTCTTCCCCTGGAACGGGGTGCCCCAGGGCACCATCGGCAGCGGGCAGTCGACGACCACCGCCTTCTCCGTGCCGCAGGGCAGCATCGGTTGGTGGAAGGGTCACTTCTCCGACCTCGGCATCGAGTCTTCGGCGGTGGAGGTGAGCCCCGACGAGGAGCGGCTCTCGCTCCGCGACCCCGACGGGCTTCAGCTCGACCTCGTGGCGTCGTCGGTCGCCGATCCCCGGAATCCCTGGGACTCGGCATCCGTCCCCGCCGAATACGCCATTCGGGGCGAGCACTCGTCGGTGCTCACCGTCGCTGATCCCGCTGGCACCGTCAGCGTGCTCACCCACGATCTCGGGCTGAAGCTCATTTCGGAGACCCCGGGTCGATTCCGATTCGCTGCTGGCGAGGGCGCTGCCGGCGGAATCGTGGATGTCGTCGCCGACAGTTCCGCGCCGGTCGGGCTGACCGCCGGTGGCACCGTGCACCACATCGCGTTCCGCGCGCCGGATGCCGCGGCACAACTCCAATGGCGGGATGAGCTGCTGGACCGTGGCCTTCAGGTCACCCAGGTGCTCGATCGGCAGTACTTCACCTCGATCTACTTCCGCGAGCCGGGCGGAGTGCTCTTCGAGATCGCCACGGACACCCCCGGCTTCGACATCGACGAGCCCCTTCTCGAACTCGGTCGTGGTCTCAAGCTGCCGCCGTGGCTCGAGCCGTCCCGCGAGATGATCGAGCGCTCGGTTGCCAAGATCACGGTGCCCGAGGAGAACAACCCTTCGTTCGCCGCTCCGCAGGCCTAGTCCGATGACACGGGACGACGCCTCTCTCGATCGGCCGCACGTATTCCTCCCGGGCGCTGGCCCGGAGTCGCCCGTTCTGCTCGCGCTTCATGGCACCGGAGGCTCCGAGGACTCCACGGCGGACTTCGCCCGACAGCTGAATGACGATGCTGCCGTGCTCGCCCCCCGGGGCCTCGTCGTCGAGGGTCCGCATGTGCGGTGGTTTCGGCGCATGGGCGAAGGGGTCTTCGACGTGGACGATGTGGAACTGCAAGCGGATCGCCTCGCCGAATTCGTTCTTCGTGCACAGGAGACCTACGGACTGGTCGGCCGCCGGTTCATCGCCGTCGGATTCTCCAATGGGGCCAACATGGCACTGGCGTTGGCCACACGTCATCCCGAGCTGGTGACGGGAGTCGTGGCGTTCTCCGGAATGTACCCCTATGCAGACCGAGACCTCCCCGCGGGTGTCAGCGGGCTGACGGCCCTGCTTCTCAACGGGCAAGACGATCCGATGGCCCCGCAGCCGAGCGTGGCCCGGCTGGAGGAGCAGCTTCGTGGGAGGGGCGCAACCGTGGATCGTCGCACCCGCGCCGGTGGGCACGGTGTGACGGAGGACGAACGGCAGACGGCACGGGACTGGCTCGAGGCCGAGACTCTTCGGTAGTGGTCGTGTCCGGCACGCCCGGGGAGGATCACCGCCCGGGAACTCGGAAACGTCGCTGCGCGCTTCCCGCTCGAGCTTGTGAGCGCAGCCCTCACTCTCGCCGAATCCCGCGCGCTCGCCGGCACGGTGATCCCGCTGCCCTGAGGTAGACCGTGCCTACGATGGGGTGATGGGCACAGTCTCTCGACGGCACCTCTTCGCGCTGGCGGGGGTCGGCCTCGTCGCGTCCGGCTGCGCACCGGTGACTCCGAATCCTTCCCCGAGTGCATCCCCGGGGGGACCACCGGACTGGGCGGCGCTCGCCGGCAGCGTCGGCGGCACCCTCTCCCGGCCGGGTGACGCGACCTACGACACGGTGAGGCTCACCGAGAATCCGCGCTGGGACGCCGCTCGACCCCTCGCTGTGCTCTCGGCAGAGACGGCATCGGATGTCGCGGTGGCGATCGGATTCGCCGCGCGGTATCGCGTGCCCATCGCCGTGCGCTCCGGCGGCCACAGCTACCCCGGCTATTCCGCCGGCGGCGCACCCGGCACCGGTGTGAAACCCTCCCTGGTGATCGACACCCGGCGGATGGCGCAGGTCGAGGTCGCCGCGGACAACACGGTGCGGGTGGGTGCCGGCGCCTCCCTCGCCGCCCTGTATGACGCCATCGGCTCGAAGGGCCGCGCCATCGCGGGAGGGTCCTGCGCCACCGTTGGTATCTCCGGGCTCGCCCTGGGCGGGGGCGTCGGGGTGCTGGTGCGGGCGTACGGCCTCACCTGCGACTCCCTCGTCGGTGTCGAGATAGTCACCGCGGATGGCACCGTGCATTCGGCAAATGCCTCGACCGACCCTGACCTCTACTGGGCGAGCCGCGGCGGAGGGGGTGGCCACGTCGGCGTCGTCACGGCACTCACCTTCGCGACCAGGCCGGCGCCCGATGTCACGATGTTCACCCTCGGCTGGCACTTCGCAGAGGCCTCAGCGGTGCTCCGGGCCTGGCAGGACTGGGCGCCGAGCGCCGACCCCAGGCTGTGGTCGACCCTCAAGCTGCTCAACGGCGCGCGGTACTCCACGGAACCCGGAGTGTTCGTCTCCGGCACCTGGATCGGTGATCCGAGTGCCCTCGCCGGCCAGCTCCAGTCCTTTCTCGCCGCGGCGGGCACACCGAAGTCGAGGGGTTCTTCCACCCACGAATACCGGGACGCGATGATGATCTATGCGGGATGCGGTTCGTCTCCCGCCTCATCCTGCACGACTGGATCAGGGGGTATCCTCACCCGCGAGTCCTTCGCCGGCACCTCGCACGTTGCCATGACGAAGCTGGAGGCGGCGGGAATCCAGACCGTGATCGACACGGTGATGAGCGCGAAGTCCGTGCCCGGGATGATCGAGGGCGGCATCTCCATGGATGCCCTCGGCGGCGCGGTGCAGGGAATCGCGGCCGACGCGACCGCGTTCCCGCACCGGGACGCGCTGATGACCGTGCAGTACACGGCCACCTTCACAGACGGCGCGGACGCCGATCCTCCGACGCGCTGGGTGCGGGGATTCCGCACCGCCCTCGTCCCCCAGTGGGGCACCGGGGCCTACGTCAATTACGCCGACGCCGACATCGCCGATGCCAGCGCCGCCTACTTCGGGGCAAACGCGGAGCGGCTGCAGAAGATCGCCCGCCGGTACGACCCAGAGGGGCTCTTCACCCAGCCGCAGCCCTGGTAGCAGGGTCGGTCTCGCGGAGTGCCGCCGTGCGCGACCGGCGGACACCGACATACTGGGGAGGTGAATCGTCTCGGGGGACGCCGGTTACGCTGGCCGTTCCGGTCTGTGCGTGCGCGCCTCGTGGTCGCGCTCGTTCTCGTCTCCGCCCTCGGCATGGCCGCCGGAGGTGCCGCGACCTTCCTCATCCAGCGCCAACGGATGCTCGCGTCCGTGGATGTCTCGCTTCTGGCGGACATCGATGCTGCACGCCTCGTCGTGCTCGGCGCCTCGAACAGCACTGACTCCGGCAACGCCAACGGTGCGGTGCCCGAGCCATTCCACACGGGTGCCGACGCGCTCCAGGCCGTGATCGGGCGCGTGCTTCCCAACCGGCACCAGAGTTCGCTCGGCGTACTAGATGGCCGGGCGAGATTCGTTCCGGGAGTGCCGACCGATTTCGGGTTGCAGTCGGTCGCCGGTCTCGTGCCCCGCGTCGTGCGCGAGGTCGCCGACGGCAAGACCCATCTCGGCACCGTGCCCTCCTCCTTCGGTCCGGTCCGCTATGTGGCGACGCCGGTGAGCGTGGCGGGCAACCCGGACCGGGGGATCTACGTCGCAGCCGTCGACCTCGACGCGCAGTTGGGGGAGTTGTCGTCGACATTCGCCACCTTCTGGGGCGTCATCGCGGGGGCGATGATCCTGATCGCGTCGTCGGCCTGGTTCATCGCCGGACGGCTGCTGAACCCCATCCGTACGCTGCGGCTTGCGGCATCCCGGGTCACGTCGACGAATCGAAGCGAGCGGATCCCGATCGTCGGCCACGACGACCTCTCCTCGCTCACGCGCACCGTCAACCTGATGCTCGATCGACTGGACCGCGCGATGACGCACCAGCGACAGTTGCTCGACGACGTGCGTCACGAGCTGCACACCCCGGTGACGATCGTGCGTGGGCACCTGGAGATCCTGAACGCCTTCGATCCGGAGGAGGTCGACGCCACACGAACGCTGGCGATCGATGAACTCGACCGGGTGACAGAACTGGTCGAAGACCTCGCTCTCCTGGCGGAATCCCAGCGCGCGGATCCGAATCTGGTGCCTGTCGACGTCGCGTCACTCACCCGCCAGGTCTTCGCGAAGGCCTCGATCCTCGCCGGGCACGAGTGGGTTCTGGCTGACGCCGCCGATGCGACAGCTGCCCTCGACCCTGCCCGCATCACGCAGGCCTGGCTTCAGTTGGTCGACAACGCCGCGAAATATTCACCTCTCGGATCGCGCATCGAGCTCGGTTCGACCGGTCGCCTGGACGACATCGAACTGTGGGTCGCCGACCGCGGCTACGGGATTCCGCCGGAGGCCGCAGACCGGATCTTCGCCCGATTCGGGCGCGTGGACGCGGGGCGCGGCATTTCCGGATCGGGGCTCGGGTTGCCGATTGTGAAGGCCATCGCGGAGTCCCAGGGCGGCAGCGTCGGCTTCGTCTCGGCTCCGGGTGCGACACGTTTTTCGATCCTGCTCCCGTACCACCAGGAAGCCGGTAGTGCGGAGCCCACGCCGTGACCCGTGTGCTTCTCGCCGAAGACGAGGTGCGGATATCCGCATTCGTGCAGAGGGGTCTGCGTGCCGCCGGCTTCCTGTGCACTGTCGTGAGCGACGGTGCGGATGCCCTCCATCAGGCCCAGTCTGGCCAGTTCGACCTCGTGCTGCTGGACGTCGGTCTGCCGGAGCTCGACGGCTTCACGGTGCTTGCGGAGCTTCGACGCACCCATCCGGTTCTCCCCGTGATCATGCTCACCGCGCGCCAGAGTGCGACAGACATCGTGAACGGCCTTGATCGTGGAGCGAACGACTACATCACGAAGCCGTTCAAATTCGATGAGTTGCTCGCCCGCGTGCGGCTGCGGCTGCGCGAACGTCCCGCCGACCTGTCGCTCGAGCTATGCAGGGGTCGGGTGCGGCTGAACCCCGCGTCGCGTCGGGCATTCATCGGCGAGACGGCCGTCGATCTCTCCGCGAGAGAGTTCGCCCTCGCGGTGGAGTTCTTCCGACACCCCGCGCAGGTGCTCACCCCGACCCAGCTCTTCGACCGAGCCTGGGGGAGTGGGTCGGAATCGTCGGCGAAGGCGGTCGGAGCCGTGATCGCGTCGTTGCGTTCGAAACTCGGACCCGACCTCATCGAGACGGTCCGTGGAGCGGGCTATCGCCTCAACTAGGAAGTGCCCGGTCCGTGATGGACCGGGCACTAGCGATGTTCGCGCTTTCCTCGGACCCGAACCGGTGGAGAGCGGAACAGAAGAAGAGTGGCTTTCCCAGTGGGTCTCGCCCGACTCTCCCTAAGAGTCGAGCTGATGATCACTACCCGAAAGTGATCTCTTTCCCACCGTGCAAGCCGTCCCCCGCCTGGAAATCCCTGATGGAATTCCCCCTGTTTGCAATTATCCGGGGTGAGTGAGTGAAGTATCCAAGACAGGGATGAGAGAACTCTTATCTTCCCAACGCTCGCCACCACGGCGTCACCACGGCGTCACCACGGCGTCACCACGGCGTTGCAGGAGCACGATCCTCGATCATTCCCGCCGAGGAGCCACATCGATGGTCGCACCGGGCGCGACCGGCTGCGCGGCCAAGCTCGAGAGAATCGGCGTCCAGCCGACGAGAGGCTATTTGCCTGGTTTTGCGGGCTTCGAGTCGGTCGCCACACCCACGGCGGGAGCAGTGGCACCGCGGCCTGTCACGGGCTCGCCTGAGGGAGACTTCGGCGCCTTCTCGACCTTCGCCGGCTTCGGCGCCTTCTCGACCTTCGCTGGCTTCGGTGTCTTCTCGACCTTCGCCGGCTCAGCCGACGTTCCCTTTCCGGCCTCGGAGGAGGGGGAACTGGCGGACCCGGCGGAGGGACTCACCGCGTCATCCGGCTTAACCGAGCCCGACGACGGCACGTCGCTGAAGTCTGCGTCGGACTCAGTCCGGGAGGGAGTGGCTGACGCGGGGCCCGGCTGTGCCGACGGGTGGTGCGCCTCGTAGGCATCCTCCACGGGCTGAGCGCCAGGCACCGCGACCACGACGAGGATTCCCTCGCCGGCCGCTGTGGTCATCGGCGAGCGGGCGAACCCGGTGGGGTGATGGTCGAGAGGCACGATGAGCGGAGCCACACCGCGGACCGTCGAAGTCTGGGGAGTCGCGGGCGTGGCGAACGCCGCGATGGCAACCCCCGAAAGAACAGCCACCGCACCTGTCGCGCAGAGCGCAGCCAGCAGGAGCGGATGTTTCATTCGCCCAGTGTGACTGAAGCCGCGCTTCCGCGCTGAAACATAAGAGAAGTCTCAGCATGTCGCGGACGATTTGATTGAGAAGATATTGCTACATCCGCTAACGTACGCGCCCCTCTCGGCCGATTGATAAGAGGGAAGCCCTCCGTGGCGCGCCGCCGGGCAATCGGAGCCCGTGCGCGCAGAGTGGGGGGTGCGCGCTATCGACCAGAGGACTACCCACAGTGAGCCACATTCTGATCGCCGAAGACGAGCCGCGAATCTCTGACTTTCTTCGTCGGGGACTCACCGCAGAGGGCTACTCGTGCATCGTGAGGACCGATGGCGCCGAGGCCCTTGCTGAAGCCGAGTCCGGTGCCTTCTCCCTGGTGCTCCTCGACATCGGGCTGCCGTCTCTTGACGGGTTCGAAGTGCTGCGTCGCCTCCGGCTCACAGACGCCACGACACCGGTGATCATGCTCACGGCCCGTCACTCGGTGCACGACACCGTTCTGAGCCTGGATAGCGGGGCAAACGACTTCCTGGCGAAGCCATTCAAGTTCGAAGAGCTTCTCGCGCGAGTTCGCGTGAGACTGCGGGACACGGCCCAGATCGGGTCGGGATCACTGCGCCGGGGCTCGCTCAGCCTCGACCTGAAGACCCGCCGCGCGCAGGTCGGTGAGCAGAGCGTGGACCTTTCGGCACGCGAGTTCGCCCTCGCCGAGGAGTTCCTGGCTCACCCCGACGAGGTGCTCAGCCGCGAGCAGATCCTGAGCCGGGTGTGGGGATACGACTTCGATCCCGGATCCAACGTGGTGGAGGTCTACGTCGGGTACTTGCGCGGCAAGCTCGGCGCAGATTCGATCGAGACCGTGCGCGGCATGGGCTACCGACTGCGCTGACGACGCCGCTCGGCGGATTCGGACAGACGAACCCCGCTACCGATGTGCGCCCGAGCCGGTGGGCCGTCCATCCCCGCTGTCCCAGTCGCCGACTACTCGCGGAACCTGCGCCCGGCTTCGATGCCGCCCAGGCGGTTTCCGCAGCGCAAGCGGGATGTGCTCCACGGCAGCGATACCGCCCAGCAACGCCAGCCGGGTCACGGAGGCGTCACCCGGGCCGTCTGCGCCGCTCACTCAGGCGCGTCCGGCGGCCTCTTCACGCTGTGAGCGCTTGTAGGCCTTGACCGCCTTCACGCGGGCATTCTCCTCGTTTACCTCCGCGTGGGTCGCGCGTTCGCGCACCAGCCAGGCCGGGGGCTGCTGAAGCAGGGCGGAGATCTCGTCTGTGGTGAGCGGCTCGGTGACTTCGCCGCGGGCGAGCCCGGCATTGGAGACGCCGAGCTTATGCGCGACCACCGGGCGCGGGTGCGGCCCCGACTTGCGCAGCTCGACCAGCCATTCCGGCGGATCGGCGATCATCTGGTTGAGCTGCTCCCGGGAGACGGGTTCGGCCTGGAAAGATTCGGGCGTGGCCGGGAGGTAGATTCCGAGTTTCTGGGCCGCCGTCGCGGGTTTCATTGTCTGGGGGGATTTCGCCGGGGTCATGCGCCCAGCGTAGCCTGAGACCCCTGCGGCGCTCAGCCCGGGATGCCGCAGAACCGAGGGAGAAGCTCATGGACGAGGTTCCTGCTGCCTTCACCATCGCCTTCGCGGCCGGTGTCACGCTCACCCGCTGGACTCGCGCCTGGCAGGAGCGGCAGCGTCGCATCCCCCTCGCTTTTCTGCCGACGGATGCCGCGAACCAGGTGACCGCGTTGCACGAGGGTCTTGCCGACGTGAGTTTCGTGCGGCTTCCCGTCGACCGACAGGGCCTGAGTGTCATCCCCCTCTACGACGAGGTTGCGGTCGTGATCGTGCCGAAGGAGCATCCACTCGCCGACGTCGATAGTGTTCTTCTCGCCGACCTCGTGGGGGAGGATCGCGTCGGTGACACGCTCTCGGCAGAGGATGCCGTCGAACTCGTGGCCGCGGGGGGTGGCATCGTGATTCTTCCGCAGTCGATCGCCCGGCTCCATGCCCGCAAAGACGTGGTGGCACGGCCCGTTTCGGATGCCGAGGTCACGACGATCGCGATCGCCTGGCTCGAGGAGCGCACGACCCCCGAGGTGGAGGAATTCGTCGGAATCGTGCGGGGTCGCACCGCCGCCAGTTCCCGGGCGGTCCCCACCCCCAAGACGGAGAAGCCACGCAAGGTCGTGCCGATCAAGCCTCGAACCACGCAACGCGGCCGCCCCCGCAAGCCCCGGGGGCGATGAGCCCGCCGATGGCTAGCATGGCGGTGTGACAGCACTCTCCGCCTGGCGTCGGATCCCGATCGCGAAAATCGCGACCGGCCTGGTTCTGGCGCTCGCCATCCTGGCCGCGGCAGATCTGGGCTTCACCGCGCTCGCCGTTGTCCTGTCCACCGTCGACCCGAAGATCGGCCTGATCGGCGACGCCGGTGCGTTGCTCAGTTATTTCACGTTCTACCCGAGTGTGCTGATCGCCGCCCTCACGTTGCTGGCCGGCGCACTCATCGCCTGGCGCAATCCGGATCTCACCCGGCTGGGCATCGCGGTGGTGATCACGGGCATCCTCTCGGCCGCGTTCGTCGCCGTGGCATTGCTGCCGCACGCCCTCGGTTAGGGCTCTTCAGACCGCGGCGCGATTGCGCCGCCACGACAAGATCCCCGCGATGATCGCGCCGAGGATGAAAGCCCCACCGATCACGTAGGCGGCCGACTTGACCGCGGGGATGCTCGCGGCGAAGTAGCCGGTCACTGTGAGAAGGACGCCCCAGACCAGCGCGCCGACCAGGTTCGCCGCGACGAATTTGAGGTAGTCCATGCGGGCGATTCCGGCGATCGGCGGCACGAGCACCCGCCCCCACGGGATGAAACGCCCCACGACGACCGCCCACCAGCCGAGGTCGGTGTAGAACTTCTCCGCGCGTCGGATGCTGCGCTGAACCCAGGCGCCGGTGCGCCGGTCGAGGTAGGGCCTTCCGTAGTGGCGGCCGAGGAGGAATCCCACCTGGTCACCGAGGAAAGCGGCGATGCCCACGCCGATGGCCAGCACCCAGATGTTGATGCCGCTGTGGCCGGCGGAGAGGATGCCCGCGGCGAAGAGCAGGGAATCCCCAGTGATGAAGGGGATGAACACACCGACGAAGAGCCCGGTGCCCGCGAAGACGAGCCCCCAGACGATCAGGTAGAAGACGATCGGCCCGAACAGGTCGAGCCAGCTCGAGACCTGGCCATCGAGAGCGGCGAGTCGGAGCATCCGGTGTCCTTCAGTAATCGCCGTCGGTAAGGGGGAGAGGGGTGTCAGGCCTCTGGGTCGCTCGGAACGTCGTCGGTCTCGCTCGCACTCGCGCCGCGCTCGGCGAGAGCAGCGGCCCGCTCGGCGAGGCGGCGCTGCACGTCGGACTGGGCTGAGGCGATCACCTCGGGCGCGAGATGGGGATTCTCGTGCGCGTTGGTCCCGTGGTATTTCTCGATATAGGCATCGAGTTGCGGGCCGGACTCCCAGGAGGTGATGAGGCAGTACCGAGGCTCCGGTCCCTTGTGCCACACCGCGTGCCAGAAGCGCTGGGTGTCGACGATGATCTGGGCGCCAGCGGGCAGCGCGATCCGCACCTCGTTGGTGGGGTCGAAACGATCCTCACGCAGTGTCATGAATGATTCGGCGTCGTCGGTGAGGTTGAAGAATCCGCGCACGATCCACCCGGAGCCATCCGGATTGAGCCGGTTGTTGTCGTCCTGGTGGAGGTTGTAGAGGGTGTCGGAATAGACGTTGGGCTGCAGTTCGATCACGCGGCACCGGCCGACGTTGGCGCCGGGCTCGGTGGCCCGGGCGGTGAGACGGGGGGCCTTCGCGACCTGGGAATCGATCCAGACGCCATCCTTGTCGGTGCGCGGAGGGGTGTGATTCCAGAATCCGTTGACCTCGATGTCGCCGAAGGCGCTGGCGAGGGGGGCGAACCGGGTGACGCCGGAGGACTTCCAGTCGACGAACTCGAGATCCATCCACTCCTGGGGATCGGCGGCCTGGTCGTACGCATCGAGGATGACGTAGCCCTTTTCGTCGAGGAGGGCGGACTTGACGTAGCTCATCTGAAATGAACCCCTTCGTTAAGAGAGCCGGCGCGTTTTAACAGGCCCAACTTAGGCAACCCTAACATCCCGGTTCGAAGCCCTCCGGGTCTTAAGTCCTGAAATTCGGACCCTCCGGATTGCCGGGAGCTTAGGATCGATGTCACCATGACGGACACCTCCACCGGCGGCAGGTTCGACCCCCGCTTCAACCCCGCCTTCCAGCCCGGCTACGACCCCGCCGTTCACGAAAGCCCGCCGGTCGTCGCCGAGCGCGCGCCGGTGCCGGAACTGGTCGAGCATCCGCTCCCCCCGGTAGCTGCGGCTCCTGTCTCAGGAGCGATGCCCGCGCAACTGCCTGATGAAGCGACGGTGCCCCTCGCGCGACGCTTCGACCCCTACCTCGCCGCCCTCTGGGCGCTCAGCGTCGCGTTCGTCGCCGCCGGTCTGCTGACCGTCCGCTACATCGCGGACCGGATGGATCGGCTGAACACCACCGGTGGCGGCAGTGCATTCGACTACAACCTCGTGCTCGTCTACACGATCGCCGCACCGCTCCTGGTCATCCTGGGGCTCGCGACGGCGACAGCGACGCTGTTCGTGCTGGCGTCCCGCCGACGCTGACTGGGCCTAACTCGGTTCCGCCGGGTTCGTGACGGGAGGAACCACCGGGGCGGTTGCAACCGGGGCGTTTGCCACCGGCGCGGGAATGCTCGAGCTCCGGTACGCCTTGCGAATCACGCTGAACGCGCCGAGCGTTCCCAGTGCGAGGGCGAAGAGCAGGTTGAGCAGGTTGGCGTTCAGCAGCAGGCCGAAGTCCGCGGTGAAGTTGGGCCAGAACAGCGGATCGAGCACCGCCGCGAAGGGGTTGAGCCCGAGTTGCTCGCCGGCGAACTTCGCGTAATCGGAGACTAGACCGAAGTAGAAACTGAGCAGGATCGTCACGAGCACGATCCCGGCGATGACCAGGGCTCCGACCTTGGAAACCAGCCCGCCCGAGCCCTTGCGATAGAGCCAGGCGGCGAAAGCAGCCACCGCGAAAGCGACGATCGCGGAGACGAATCCGATGCTCCAGATGACCACCCAGAGCACGATGCCGAGGGGGACAGCGACCGCCGCGAACATCCCACCCCTCACGACGTTCTCCGGCAGTGGAACAGGTGCCACCTCTGATGGCGGCGTGAAAGACGTGGACATGGTTCCCCCCAAGGAAGTGATGATTTCTTTACCTTAGTGGCGTAATGAGATCATGTCACCTCTGGCAGTTCGGGCACCAATAGGTGTCCCGCAGCTGCAGTGACGTTTCGCCGAGTTCGCCGTGTTCGATTCGGGTTCCACAGCGCAGGCAGGGCTTGCCTTCACGGCGATAGACCCAGTCGGTCTCCCCGCGCAGCGAGCCGGTCGTGGTGCGATCGACCCGGTCTTTGTTGGCGTCGATGAGCCGGTGGGCCAGGGTCACCAATTTCGCGGGGCTCTCGATATCGCCGACGGGCCGGGTGGGAAGGGCGCCGCTGAGAAAGCAGAGTTCGTTGCGGTAGACGTTGCCGAGTCCGGCCATCACGCGCTGGTCGAGCAGGGCGAGGCCGACCGCGCGGTCCGGGTCGGCGGTGAGGCGAAGGAGCGCCTCATCCGCGTTCCAGTCCGCACCGAGCAGATCGGGCCCGAGATAGCCGACAACGCTCGCCTCGTCGTTGCGAGCCACCACGTCGAGAGTACCGAGCTCGAACCCCACGGCGACCCAGTCAGCGGTGGCGAGCACGGCCCGCGCCTGCCACGCTGGCCGACGCCACTTCGTGCCATGACGGTAGACGTGCCACGACCCCTCCATCTTGAGGTGGCTGTGGATGCTGTGCTCGCCAACCCTGATCAGCAGGTGCTTGCCGCGACTCACCACGCCCTCGACCACATCGCCGGTGAGATCCACCGTCGCGAAAGCTGGTACACGGATGTCGCAGCGGGTGAGTTCGCCACCCGCCAGCGCCGTGTTCAGGTTCACCGCGGTGCGGTAGACGGTGTCGCCCTCTGGCACGTCAGTATCCTGCCATCCGGATGCCCGACGCCGTCATCCGCGCAACCGGAGTCCCTGCGGTGTCGCGCTGAAACCCGCGTCGACAAGAGCGTCGCCGAGGCTCGTGCCGATCACGAAGTCACCGTTCACCCGCTCGACCCTGAGCCGACCGCCCGAGCGACGGATGACCGAGGCGAGCGATTGCGCCGCCGCCGCCACTGCGCGGGTGTCTTCCGTGAACGTGAGCATCGTCTTGCCCCCGCGCTCCACATACAGGGTGAGCATCCCGTCGACGATCACCACCAGCGCACCGGCCTTACGCCCAGGGCGGTGGCCGCGCTTGGAGTCGTCTGCTCCCTCGACGACCGGGGCGGCCGGCCAGGGGAGCGCGGCACCGTAGGCGTTCGCCGGGTCGGTCGCGGCGAGCGTGATGGCCACGGGGTCGCGCTCGGAGTCGGGTTCGCGGGCGAAGGAACGCAGCCTGTCGACAGTCGCCCCAGTGGCGAACTGGGCGGCGCCGAGCCCCTCGACGAAATATCCGCGGCGAGCACGCCCGGTCTCCTCGAAACCGCTGAGCACGCGGTAGGCGAGAGAGAATCCACCGCGAATGCCCTCGCTCACCACCGCACCGCGGGTGACGACGCCGTAGCGCTCGAGCAACAGCTCAGCGGTCGCGACGCCGCGCACCGTGGCATCCGGTTCCGCGAGCGGAAGAAGGGACCAGCGCCCGGCGGCGCTCGGTGGACCGCCGACGCTCGGCATACTTGGCCGTGCCCGGCCGCGATATGCGCGCGACCGCGGAACCGCTCGAGCCTTGGTCGTCGTGCCCCCGAGGTACGAGCGCAGGGGTGAGAGGGTGTCGTTGGTCACCAGTCCCGACCAGACGAGGTCCCACAGTGCGGCGAGCAGCGCCGTGTCATCGGTGCTTCCGACGGCGTTGGAGAGCTGGCGGAAGAAGTACGCGCCACCGCCGGTCAGGCTCGCCAGGATCGATCGCTGCAGTTCGGTGGTCTCGGCCCCGGTGGGCTCCGGAAGGGTGAGGCTCGCGCTGTCCGCCAGGTGCAGGCTCAGCCAGCCGTCGTTGCCGGCGAGTGCGCCACCCCCCGACCAGATGACCTCACCCGATGCGGTGAGCTCGTCGAGCATCACCGGCGAGTAGTCCCTCACCCGAGCGGGAAGCACCAGCGACTCCCACGCGGATGCCGGCAGTGCGACCCCGGCGAGTTGGTCGATCACCGCGGCAAGGCCGTCGACCCCGCGCAGTGGCTCGTCAATGTGCTGCCATGATGGCAGGAATCGCCCGAGAGTCGCGGCATCCACCGGTTCGACCTCGTGGCGGAGAGCGGCGAGAGACCGGCTGCGCAGCCGCCGCAGCACCTCGACATCGCACCACTCGCTGCCGGTCGCGCCCGGCCTGAACTCGCCCTCGACCACGCGCCGCTGGCTCGCGAGGGTGCGAAGTGCGCTCAGTACGACGGCCGTGCCGAGACCGAGGCGGTCGGCGACGGCGGTGACGGTGAACGGAGCGTGGGTGCGGGCGAAGCGACTGACCAGATCACCGAGGGGGTCGTCCACCGGCTCGATGAAGGCGGAGGGGATGCCGATGGGCAAGGGGGTTCCGAGCGCATCACGCAGGCGCGCAGCATCCTCGATGATCGCCCAGCGTTCGCTGCCGGCGCGCCAGATCCGGTTGGATCGGGCGAGGCTCGCCAGCGCCGTGTCGAGAGTCGTGCCGACCAGTCCGCTTGCGGGGTCGAGACGAAGCACGATCTCCGCTTCGGTCAGCGGACCGAGCATGCGCAGCAGGTCCACGATGCCCTCCGCGTCGCGGGCACGCCGATCCGGTGCGAGCCTCTGCAGCTCGAGCTCGAGTTGCTCGATGACCGCGGGGTCGAGCAACTCGCGCAGCTCGGCGCGGCCCAGCAGCTCGGCGAGCAGCGTCGGGTCGAGCGAGAGGGCAGCGGCGCGGCGCTCGGCGAGGGGCGAATCGCCCTCGTACATGAACGCCGCGACATAGCCGAACAACAGCGAACGAGCGAAGGGCGATGCCTGCTCCGTCTCCGTCTCGACGATCCGGATGCGCCGGCTTTCGATCTGTTCGGCGAGCTCGGTGAGCGCAGGGAGGTCATAGACGTCCTGCAGCACCTCTCTCACCGTCTCGAGCACGATCGGGAAGCTCGGATACTTGCGCGCGACGTCCAGCAGCTGTGAGGCCCGCTGGCGCTGCTGCCAGAGCGGGGAACGCCGTCCCGGGTTGTAGCGGGGCAACAGAAGCGCCCGGGCTGCGCACTCACGGAACCGGGAGGCGAACAGAGCCGATCCCCCCACCTCCTCGGTGACGATGTCGCGCAGTTCGGCAGGCTCGAAAACGAAGAGCTCTGCGCCGGGTGGCTCGCTCTCGGTATCGGGGATGCGCAGAATGACTCCGTCGTCGCTTGCCATGGCCGCGCCATCGAGACCGAAGCGCTCGCGGATGCGCGCTCCGATCGCGAGCGCCCACGGCGCATGAACTTGCATGCCGTAAGGGGAATGGAGGATGACCCGCCAGTCGCCGAGCTCGTCACGGAAGCGTTCGACGACGAGGGTGCGGTCACTCGGCACCTGGCCTGTCGCCTTCTTCTGGTCATCGATGAACGCGACGAGGTTGTTGATCGCGCGGTAGTCGAGTCCCCCGAGCACGGCGCGGGTGCGGGCATCCGACGTCGAGCCGTTCGCGATCACCCGGGTGAATTCCCCGATGGCGCGACCGAGTTCCGCGGGGCGGCCGATGCCGTCGCCTTTCCAGAACGGCACCTTGCCCGGTTGACCGAACGCGGGGCTCACGATCACGCGGTCGTGGGTGATGTCCTCGATGCGCCAACTGGTGGCCCCGAGCGCGAAGACGTCGCCAACCCGGGATTCGTAGACCATCTCCTCGTCGAGCTCACCGACTCGCGCGGGCGCCCGATCCCCGGTGCCCGAGCCCACCATGAACACCCCGAACAGCCCGCGATCCGGAATCGTGCCGCCCGAGGTCACCGCGAGACGCTGGGCTCCGGGGCGACCCGTGATCGTGCCGCCGACACGGTCCCAGACGATGCGGGGGCGCAGTTCTGCGAACTCGTCCGAGGGATACAGCCCGCTGAGCAGGTCGAGCGTCGCGTCGAAGGCCGATCGCGGCAGGCTGGCAAAGGGTGCGCTGCGGCGCACGGTGTCGAACCACTCGTCGACATCGAGCGAGTCGAGCGCCACGGCGGCCACCGTTTGCTGGGCGAGCACATCGAGGGGATTCTGCGGGATGCGCATCGCCTCGATGAGACCGGCGGACATCCGCTCGCTGGCGACCGCGGCGTGGATGAGGTCGGCCCGGTGCTTGGGAAAGATGATGCCGCGCGATACCTCGCCGACCTGGTGCCCGGCGCGACCGACGCGCTGGAGGCCGCTCGCGACACTGGGCGGGGATTCGACCTGGATCACGAGGTCCACCTCCCCCATGTCGATACCGAGTTCGAGGGAACTCGTCGCGACCACGCAGCGCAGGCGACCGGACTTGAGGTCGTCTTCGATGAGGGCGCGCTGCTCCTTGGACACCGAGCCGTGGTGCGCGCGTGCCAGCAGTCCGGTTAGTCGAGTGGGGCGCTCTGGCGCCTGCATCGACGCAATTGTCTCGACGCCGGCCAGGGTCTCGACGCCGGCCAGGGTCTCGAGACGCTCGCTGGCGCTCGCTACTCGACCCGCGGGGGCGCCGGCGGGCTCCAGCTCGGTCTCCTCCTCGCGAAGCGCCTGGATCTCATTGAGCCGCGCGGTCAGTCGCTCGGCGAGCCGGCGGGAATTCGCGAAGACGATCGTGGACCGGTGCTCGAGAATGCGATCGACGATCTGCTCCTCGACGTGCGGCCAGATCGACCCCTGCACGGCCTCGGTCGATGCCGCCGCTGATCCCTCCCGCACCGCCGGAGCCGTGCCGAGTTCGGTCATGTCCTCGACCGGCACGACCACACTCAGGTCGAACTTCTTCGTCGAGGGGGGAGCGACGATGGTCACGGGCGCGCCGCCGGCGAGGAATCGCGCCACCTCTTCCCGGGGGCGCACGGTGGCGGAGAGTCCGATCCGCTGGGCGGGCTTGTCGAGCAGCAGGTCGAGCCGTTCGAGCGAGAGGGCGAGGTGGGCGCCGCGCTTGGTCGAGGCGACGGCGTGAACCTCGTCGATGATCACCGTCTCCACGCCCTTCAGGGTCTCCCGGGCCGACGCGGTGAGCATGAGGTAGAGCGACTCGGGGGTCGTGATCAGGATGTCCGGGGGCAAGCGTTGCAACAACCGGCGATCACCGGAGGTGGTGTCGCCGGAACGCACGCCGACGGTCACCTCGGGAGGGGACATCCCCAGTCGCTTCGCGGTCTGCGTGACGCCCACGAGCGGGGCGCGAAGGTTGCGCTCGACGTCCACGGCGAGGGCCTTGAGCGGGGAGATGTAGAGCACTCGGGTGCGGAGGTTGCGGTCATCCGGAGCCGGTGTCGTGGCCAGGCGGTCGATGGCCCACAGGAAGGCCGCGAGGGTCTTTCCCGACCCGGTCGGTGCCACGACGAGGGCATTGGCGCCGGCGGTGATCGCCTCCCAGGCCCCCAACTGCGCCGGTGTGGGCGCGGGGAACGCCCCCGAGAACCAGTCTCGGGTCGCCGGGGAGAATCGCCCGAGCACATCGCTCATGCTCCTATCCTCCCCGAACCCGCTGACAGTTGCGGATTGTCACCAGGCTGCGACCCGACCGGAGGCGCATCCGCCTTGGCGGTACGGGGGCTTCAGCAGCTTCGACTTCCACACCGACCAGGCGTCTTGGCAGCAATCGACGACCTCGATCATCTCCTTCGTCATCTCTGTGCTCGCCGTCATCGCCCTGTGGCGCATCTTCGCCAAGGCGGGCAGCCCGGGTTGGCTGGCGATCATCAGGATCATCAGGATCATCATCGTGATCGTGCTCGTGCACGTCTCCGCGCACAGCGGATGGTCGGTTCTGTTGTTGCTCATCCCCATCACGGGGTTGGTCTGGTCGATCGTCGACTACCTGATCCTCGGCTTCGACTCGAGCGCCTGTCGTGATCGCCGGTCATTCGCCGCACAGGCATGCTGTGTCGCCAGTCATGCGGGGGGTCGTGGAGGGGTGACAATGGAGCATGAGCTCCGTAGGCACACCTGACCCGAATTCTGGCTGGCTGTCCGATGAGGAGCTCGCCGAAACACGGCGACGGCTTCCCCTGCTCTACGTGGAGGCGGTGCCCGTGCGAGTGGACGGCGTCGGCCAGGTCACCCAGGTCGGCATCCTGCTGCGTGCCAACTCCGCCGGCGCGATCACCCGCACCCTCGTCTCCGGGCGGGTGATGTACGGCGAGAGCCTGCGTGACGCGCTCTTCCGCCATCTCGAGAAGGATCTCGGCCCCATGGCATTTCCGCTGCTGCCCTCGAGCCCCATTCCGTTCTCGGTCGCAGAGTACTTCCCGTTTCCGGGATCGCAGTTCACCGATGACCGCCAGCACGCGGTATCCCTCGCCTACGTTGTGCCGGTGACCGGCACCTGCGACCCGCGTCAGGATGCCCTCGAACTCACCTGGATGACCCCTCAGGAGGCGGCTTCCGACGAGGTCTCCGCCGAGATGGAGGGCGGTCGCGGAGCGCTCGTTCGCGCGGCCCTCGCCTCGGTCGGTCGCCTGTACTGAGAGCCCGTCTCCGCTGGCCCGAGTGACACTGGCGCCCGAACTCACGAGCGCACCTGTCATTCTGCGGCGCGGAGGGGGCTTCGGGCTCCCTGAAAGCGAAAAAAAGGGCCCCCACACCGAAGTGTGAGGGCCCTTTCAGGTCGTGTGACTAGCGACCGCCGCCGCCACTGCGACGACGTCCGCCGCCCTGTGACATGCCGACGAGTCCGCCGCCGGATCCGGCACGGCCGGCACCGGATGACGCACCGCCGCGCGGAGCCCCGCCCGTGCGAGGAGCGCCGGATGACGCACTCTCGCCACTTGCCGTGCTGTAGAAGTTGCGCGAGCCACCGGCTGCAGGCGCACCGTCGCGGTTGGCACGCTTGCGCTGGGCGTTCGCGCCCTGCGAACCTCCCTGCGAGCGACCCTGTCCGGCGGAACGTCCGCCCTGCGACTGGCGCTGTCCGCCGGAGCGGGCCCGCGGAGCACCCTGGACCTGGACGGCGGCGCGCGGAGCGGGCTTGACCCAGGCGGCGACGTCGCCCACGAGGGCGGTGACGGCGGCCGAGTCGGCCGAGACCTGCTGCGGGGTGACGGTGATCTCCGCCTTCTTGAGCAGGGCGGCGGTGTCGCGGCGCTGGGTCGGGAGCACGATCGTGACGACCTCGCCCTCCTTGCCGGCGCGGGCGGTGCGGCCAGAGCGGTGAAGGTACGCCTTGTGCTCGGCCGGCGGGTCGACATGGATGACGAGTTCGATGTCGTCCACGTGCACGCCGCGGGCCGCGACATCCGTCGCCACGAGCACCCGGGTGTCACCGGCGGCGAAGGAGGCGAGGTTGCGGTCGCGCTGCACCTGAGAGAGGTTGCCGTGCAGGTCGACGGAGGGGATGCCCGCGTCGGTGAGCTGCTTGGCCAGCTTCTTGGCGTGGTGCTTGGTGCGCATGAAGAGGATGCGGCGACCGGTGCCGGAGGCGAGCTTCTTGATCAGTTCGTTCTTCGCTTCCACCGAGTCGACCTCGAACACATGGTGTGTCATGGCGCTGACATGTGATGTCGCTTCGTCGACCGAGTGCAGCACCTCGTTGTGGAGGTACTTCTTCACGAGGCGATCGACTCCGTTGTCCAGGGTCGCGCTGAACAGCATGCGCTGTCCGGACTGGGGGGTCTTATCCATGATGCGGGTGACCACGGGAAGGAAGCCGAGGTCTGCCATGTGGTCGGCCTCGTCGAGGATCGAGATCTCGACGGCATCCAGCGAGACGAAGCCCTGCTTCATGAGGTCTTCGAGGCGGCCGGGGCAGGCGACGACGATGTCGACACCGGCCTTGAGTGCCGCGACCTGGCGCTGCTGCGAGACGCCGCCGAAGATGGTGACGGACTTGAGCCCGTAGACATCCGCGAGCGGGGTGAGCGCAACGGTGATCTGGGTGGCAAGCTCGCGAGTCGGAGCAAGGATGAGCGCGAGAGGGCGTCCCGGGCGACGCTGGCCGCCGGCGAGCTTCCCGCCGAGACGGGCGATCATTGGGATGGCGAACGCGAGGGTCTTGCCGCTGCCGGTCTTTCCGCGGCCGAGCACGTCACGTCCCGAGAGGGTGTCGGGCAGCGTGTCGACCTGGATCGGGAACGGGGAGTCGATCCCCTGCGCGGACAGGGCCGCGACGAGGGGTGCCGGCACGCCGAGCGCGCCGAAGGATGAGGTGGATTCAGACATGGTCGAGCTTTCGGATAGAACCACACGCCGGCGATCGAGGTTGTCGAAACCCGGGTGTGAAGTGGCGAGAGCGACGATGGCCGCAATCGATCGCCGCAGAAAGTATCTACAACCCGTTCGCGCCGCAGATATCAAACAAAACCTGGGATGCGACGGGGAGAAGAGGGAGCGTTCAACGACGCAGGGAGACCTTCGTGGTCTCGCAAGTACCCCCACTCTAGCAGGTGGGGTCAGTGCACTCCCGAATACCGTTCGCCCACGGGGATCTCCACGGCCACGCGATTGCCCGCCTGCGCAAGCGGGCAGGCCCACGCCGGGTCATAGGCGCAGGAGGGGTTGTAGGCGAAGTTGAAGTCGAGCACGAGAGAGTCGCGAGCTCGGCCGGGGCCGAGATCCGCGCCCTTGATGGTGTCGAGGAGGTAGCGGCCGCCGCCGTAGGTGCCGCCCGGACGCCCGGCGAGGGCATCCTTCACCGGAAGGAAGATGCCGCCGCCGTAGCTGCCGAGCTTCCAGACGTCCAGTTGCCCGATGCCGGGGACATCCGCGACTCCGATGAGGTCGAAGGGCACGATGCCGTCGGTTCCGGTCTCGAAGTCCATGTGCCGGGGCTCGGCCGCCGTCACGGCGACTTCGAACCGCCAGTCCGGGTCGTAGGGCTTCACCGGCAGTCCGGTGAAGGCTGCGAGGTCGTCGGGCAACAGCGGGGACGACGGATGTTCGGCGAAGAGCCGATCCCGTTCCCGCCTCCACAGGTCGTGGGCGGCGAAGAGATCCGTGGCGACGCGCACCTCCGCGTAGAGCGCGAAGACGCGCCGGCGCCAGTCGGCGACCTCGTAGGCGGTCATGAGGTGCGGGACTTCCAGGTGGGAGCGAGAGAACGGATGCGGGCGCCGCGCCACTGCCAGAACGCCCAGTAGCCCAACCAGAGCAGCGGGGTGAGGGATCCGGCTTCGAAGACCAGCTGGTCGCGGTACAGGGTGCGGCCGCCGACCGCCGGAGCAATGGCGATCGAGTGCTGCCATTTGGTCACGAGGGCGAGCGGTCCGCTGAGCCCGCGGCCGTTGTCCACCTGCACGCGCACGTCGTCATCGCGCTCGGGGTAGGAGATGCCGATCACCTGGTCTCCGACGGGCACCAAGCCGAAGCTCGAGATCTTCACCGGATGATCGCCGGCCGACCACGACACGGGAAAGCCGGCGGGTTCGAGCGACTCGAAGGTGGAAAACGGAGCTGAGACCTGCTGCATGCCCCGGGGGGAGCGCACGGCGTCCCACGCGGCATCCGGAGTGCAGTCCAGCACGAGCTTGAGGAGGATTCGCATCGGTCAAGTCTGCCACCGGCGCCTGAGGGAATTCAGGTTGCGTGCGTAGCGTTGTGCCTACTACCCACCCATAGCCTCCAGGAGGAATCATGACCCAGGCAATTCTCAATGGCGTCGTCATTGCCGACGCCCCGCAAGACGAACTCATCAAGATCGAGGGCAACTGGTACTTTCCCCCGTCGAGCGTCAAGAGCGAGTTCCTCGTCGACAGCGCGACGCCGTACACCTGCCCGTGGAAGGGCGCCTGCCAGTACTTCAGCGTCAAGGACGGCGACACCCTGCTTCAGGATCGCGCCTGGAGCTACCCGCACCCCTACGAGACCGCCTTCGCGCGCACGGAAGGCAAAGACTTCAGCAACTACGTCGCCTTCTGGAAAGAGGTAACGGTCAGCTAGTCCCGCTCGATCACCCTCACTTCGGCGGGGGAGCGTCTTCGGAGGTGCGGGCCCGATGGGCTCGCACCTTCGCCCTGTTCCCGCAGCGCTGCATCGAGCACCAGCGGCGGTTGTTGGAGCGTGATTCGTCGTAGAAAACGAGATCGCAGTCATCCGCTGCGCACTCGCGGATGCGATCGCTCGGGTTGGCCGCGAACAGTTCCACTGCCTCTCTGGCGAGAACAGACAGGGCCTGGCTGGCCTTCGCGCGGGAGCGTCCGGCCTGGCGCGTGCCCCCCACGAGGGAGGGCGCGATGTCCGGGGTCGCCGCGAAGAGGTTGATCACGTCGACGTCGTCCGAAGGGATCTCGGTGTCGCTGCTTCGGGCAAGAGCCGCGCGGGCGAGCGATCCGCGAAGTGCCCGTGCGTCGACAAGGTCACGGTCGGTCGCGCCGTCGACCACTTCGGGAAACCGACCGGTGAGCCACGCCGAGAGGTCGGACGCGGCATGAAGCGTCTCCCGGCCGGAGGTCATCGCCCCGGTGTAGGCGAAATCGATCGCCAGCGAGCCCGAGTCGAACCACCAGTCCCGGCCGTCACTCAGGGTCATCTCCTGGCCGGTCGGGCGGCCATCAGTCGTGAACATGTAACCAATGTAGCCGGTTACTAGACTGGCTCTCATGGAGGAGACAGCAATGACCGAAACGCCAGGAAAGACGAAGGATGCCGGCTGGAACGTCGGCGTGCGGCAGACCGTGCCCGCGCGCATCGATGTCGCCTGGCAGTTCCTGATCGGTGAGGGCCTCCCCCTGTGGTTGGGCGAGACGACCCTGCCTCGCGTGAAGGGCGAGACTTATCGCACCGCGGATGGCGTCGCCGGCGAGGTGCGCGCCTACGCGGACAACGCGAAGGTGCGTCTCACCTGGCAGCCGGAGGACTGGCCCCACGAGACCACCCTCCAGGTATCGGTGAAGGAGGTGGACGGCGGCACGACGATCGTCATCCACCACGACCGTCTCGCCGACCGCGAGGAGCGACGGATGATGCTCGGCCACTGGAAGAACGTCGCGGCGCACCTTGCGGCCGCCTTCGATCCCGACCGCTGACTCCCGCCCCGTGAATCTCGGCCGCTGACGTGACGCCGGGCGGTCAGCGCTGCCGCGCCACCTGGCGTTGTGTCCAGGCGATCGTGTGGGCGGCGTCGAAGCGCCGGGAACAGCGTCCGCACGCGAGTGTGCGGGTGGGACGGCGATACCGGTAGTGGAGATGCCCCGCCGGGCAGGCTCCCACCCAGGGGGCTAGTTCGCTGGCGATCGCCCCGTCGTGCAAGCGGTTTCCCTCGTATCCGAGGTCTGCCGCTACGGTCTTCCAGCGCGGCCCATGACCCGCGCGGGTGCCGGCGATCGCGTGCGCGACCTCGTGCAGCAGCACCTGGTGGATCTCGTCGTCCTCATATCTCGAGGCGAGATAGCGCGAGACACTGATGGTCTTCGAGGTGTAATTGCAGAGTCCCGCCCGCGTCTTCGCGGAGTCGAACGTGAAGCTCCAGGCGGGGTCGAGGTGCAGGGCGATGAGGGCATCCGCCCAACGACGCACCCGCAGAAGCTCAGCCAAATGCCGCTGCCTGTCGCGTGGCGACCTCCAGCGCGAAGCGGGCGGATTCGATCTCGGACACGGGTGCCTCCGATCCGGTGCGGATGTCGAGCGCGGCGGCGAATGCCTCCCGGGATTCCGTGTAGCGCCCGAGGTCGAACAGGGTTGACCCCGAGAAGTAGGCGGCCGAGCCCTCGAGGGCCGCCCATTCTTCGAGGGCGGCGGTGGCCCGCACGGCCGTCATCTCGGCAAGGGCCCGATCGAGTTCACCCTGGTACTGGAAGATGCGCGCTCGCCGCAGGCGGGCAGCGGTGAGCTGTTCACGATCCCCACTGAAGTGGGCGAGTCGAAAGGCCTGTTCGGCGGCCACGAGTGCCTCGCCGTGCCTGCCGAGCAGGCGCAGCAGCTCGGCCTTCTCTCCGAGCACCGCAGTGCTCCGCCCGTTGCCCAGTTCGGCGAGTCGGGATTCGACGAGGGCACGGTCGACGTGCTCTCGCAGGGTCTCGGGGTCGTAGCCGGTAATCATCCCTTTGAGATTAACCCGCGCGAGAGGCATCCAGTCGCACTTCCACGAGTTTGTCGTCGCCCTCGCCCGGTGTTCCGCGCCCGTCCGTGTTGTTGGTCAGCAGCCAGAGAGATCCGTCCGGGCCGGCCACGGCATCCCTCAGCCGTCCGAGATCGCCGGTGAAGTAGGGCTGTGCCGTGGTGGCGCTTCCCGGGTTGATCGCCCAGAGCCGTTCTCCCCGCAGCGCCGCCAGAAAGAACGTTCCGCCAGCGAAGGCGAGTCCGCTCGGGCTGGCATCGGCGGTGGGCCACTGGTAGAGCGGATCGATGAAACCGCTCTTCGACCCGATTCCCTCCACGACCGGCCAGCCGTAGTTGCCGCCCGGTTCGATCCGGTTGAATTCGTCCCAGGTGTTCTGGCCGAACTCGGCGGCCCAGAGCTGCCCGTCCGCGTCCCAGGCGATGCCCTGGAGGTTGCGGTGTCCGAGCGAATAGACGAGGGATGCGCTGGTCGGGTTGTCCCGGGGCACGCCGCCGGTGGGCGTCATCCGTAGGATCTTTCCGTTGAGGGAGGCGGGGTCCTGGGCGCGGCTGGGTTGCCCGGCATCGCCGACGGTGGCGTAGAGCATGCCATCCGGGCCGAAGGCGATGCGACCACCGTCGTGATTGCCGGCCTTGGCGAGCCCGGTGAGAATCGGGATCGGATCGCCGAGGCGGTACGAGCCTGATTCCCCGGCCAGGGGCATCCGCACGATGCGGTTGTCCGTGGCCGTCGTGAGGTAGGCGTAGAGCCAGCGTGCCGAACCGGACGACGCGGGGTGCACCGCGAGGCCGAGCAGGCCGCCTTCGCCCGCATGCACGACTCCGGGGACGACACCGACGTCGCGGAGTTTGCCCGATGGCAGCCGTTCCACCACGGTGCCGGAATCCCGTTCGCTGATCAGGGTGGAATCGGCGTCCCCGAGGCGCACGATCGACCACGGTGATGCGAGCCCGGTCGCCAGCACCCTCGGTTCGCCGACGGGGCGAACGCTGCCGGCCGGTGGGGGAGCCGAGGGGGCGGTCGATGGACTATCGCGCGGCTCCGAAACCTCAGCGCAGCCCGTGAGCACGAGGAGCGAGGCCACAGCGAGCGGCAGTGTCTGGCGCATCATCTCTCGAGTCTGAACCGATTCGCTGGCAATCTCACGTCAGTCGCGGTTGCCCACCTGGAAGATGTTCTTGGCCGGGGGAGGAGATTGCACAGCCGTGTCGTCGGTGACGATCGAGGCTCCCGCGATCCAGTTGCGCAGCTCGGCCCCCTCCACCACTTTGGAGGGATGCGGTCCGCCGGCCAGGAGCCGCGGCATCCAGTCCATCGGCAGCGGTTCGCGCGAGCCCACCATCACCACGTTGCCGAAGCGGCGACCCTTGAGGATCTGGGTTTCGGCGAGGGCGGCGACATGCCCGGTGGCGGCGAGCATGGTGGCGGCCTGGCCGCGGGCGAAAGCGAGTCCGGGGCCGTCGGCGACGTTCGCCACGACCACGCCATCGGGCTTCAGCAGCGCGACCGCCTCGCGGTAGAACTCGAGACTCGTCACATGGGCCGGCGTGCGGGCGCCGCTGAAGACATCCACGACCAGCAGGTCGATCTCGCCGCGGAGTCCGCCCGGGAGTTTGCCGAGCACCTCCCTCGCGTCCCCGTGCCGCACCCGGATGGACGCGTTTCGCGGCAACGGCAGGTGAGCGCGAACGAGGTCGACGAGGTCGGTCTCGATCTCCACGACCTGCTGACGGGATCCCGGGCGGGTCGCCTCGATGTAGCGCGGAAGGGTGAATGCCCCGGCACCCAGGTGCAGGGCCGTGAGGGGTTCGCCCGGCATCCTGAGCTGGTCGACCACATGCCCGATGCGCTGGATGTATTCGAAGAACAGCTGGCTCGGGTCCTCGAGGTTCACGTGCGACTGCGGGGTTCCATCGACGATGAGGGTGAAGCTGCCCGGCACCCAGCGATCGGGCTCGATCACCGCTCGATAGCCGCTGAGTTTGAGGATCGCGGAGGGATGTTCGGTCACCCCACGACCCTGCCACACTCGCTGCATCGGCGGGAGCGTGCCTCATTCGGGGAGCCCTTGTTGGGGGGAATTGTCAAGATCCTCACTTTCGTATGAGAATGACTCTGGTAATCGAGTCGGCGCGGGGAATTCAATGAATTTGTATGACGAGATCGGCGGAGACGCCGCTGTCGCCGCTGTGGTGTCCGAGTTCTGGCAGCGGGTCAGCACCGATGAACTCCTGTCGCCCTGGTTCTCTGTCATTGACAGTGGCCAACTCCGGTTGCACCTGCACGCCTACCTCACCGTCGCGCTCGACGGCCCGGAGCGCTATGAGGGCCGGAGCATGCGTCACGCCCACGCGGGTCTCCGGGTCACCGGCGAGGCCTTCGACCTCCTGGTGCACAGTCTGGGGGAGTCTCTCGAGACAGTGGGCGCCGCTCCGGAGAACATCCGCCGGGTGAGTGCCCGGCTCTCGCAGCTGCGTGCGGTGATCGTCGAAGTCGAGAGCTGAGTTCGCGGGGCGAGCCCGCTACCGGCCTTCCCGCAGCCTTCCGTTGGCCGTCAGATCCGCCGTCCGAGCCCCCCCGATTCGACAGAATGCGGTGTTTATACTCGCTTTTGTGAAATTGGTCAAGAATCGACTTGCACTTGTGACCAATTCCGGCCTATAGTGGTTCTTTGCGCTCCCAGGAAATCTCTGCCTTCATATTGCGGTCGGCTGCGCTCGTTCACTTTCGAGCACACCCCTGGAGCGACACTCATCACCGACTGAACTCCCAAATTAGGCAATGGGGCGCGTAATACCGCCCACCGGAGGTTATTTCCTTGGCTGCTGCTCGCAACGCATCCACCACGAACTCGTCGAAAAAGGGATCTCCCAAGAACGGACGCTCAGCTGAGCGCCTCTCGTTCGCGAAGATCACCGACACGCTGACAGTTCCCGATCTTCTCGCACTCCAGACGGAGAGCTTCGACTGGCTCGTCGGGAACGACCTCTGGAAGGAACGCGCTGCCGAGGCAAAAGCCTCCGGTCGCCAGGACCTTCCGGCACTCACCGGCCTCGAGGAGATCTTCGAAGAGATCTCTCCGATCGAGGACCTCGGCGAGACCATGCAGCTCTCGTTCACGAACCCCTTCCTCGAAGAGAAGAAGTACTCGATCGACGAGTGCAAGGAGAAGGGCAAGACCTTCTCCGCGCCGCTGTACGTCGAGGCCGAGTTCATGAACCACCTCACGGGTGAGATCAAGACCCAGACCGTCTTCATGGGCGACTTCCCGCTCATGACCCCCAAGGGGACCTTCGTCATCAACGGCACCGAGCGTGTCGTCGTCTCCCAGCTCGTGCGTTCGCCCGGTGTGTACTTCGAGCGCCAGCAGGAGAAGACCTCCGACAAGGACATCTACTCCGCTCGCATCATCCCGAGCCGTGGTGCCTGGCTCGAGTTCGAGATCGACAAGCGCGACCAGGTCGGCGTGCGCATCGACCGCAAGCGCAAGCAGTCGGTCACTGTGTTCCTCAAGGCCCTCGGCCTTACGAGTGAAGAGATCCTCGAGGAGTTCAAGGGCTTCGCGTCCATCGAGCTGACGCTCGAGAAGGACAACATCCTCACGAAGGATGAGGCGCTCAAGGACATCTACCGCAAGCTCCGTCCGGGAGAGCAGGTCGCCGCCGAGGCAGCGCGTGCGCTCCTCGACAACTTCTACTTCAACTCCAAGCGCTACGACCTGGCGAAGGTCGGTCGTTACAAGATCAACCGCAAGCTGGGTATCGACGCGCAGCTGTCGAACTCCGTGCTCAGCCAGCAGGACATCCTCGCGACGATCAAGTACCTGGTCGCCCTGCACGACGAGCAGAAGACGCTCCCGGGCATCCGCGATGGCAAGCCGGTGGAGCTCCGCCTCGACGTGGACGACATCGACCACTTCGGCAACCGTCGCATCCGCGCGGTCGGTGAGCTCATCCAGAACCAGGTGCGCACCGGTCTCTCCCGCATGGAGCGCGTCGTTCGCGAGCGCATGACCACGCAGGACATCGAAGCGATCACCCCGCAGACCCTGATCAACGTGCGCCCCGTCGTCGCCGCGATCAAGGAGTTCTTCGGTACCTCGCAGCTGTCTCAGTTCATGGACCAGAACAACCCGCTCGCGGGTCTCACCCACAAGCGCCGCCTGTCCGCGCTCGGCCCGGGTGGTCTGTCCCGTGAGCGTGCCGGCGTCGAGGTGCGAGACGTTCACCCCTCGCACTACGGACGCATGTGCCCGATCGAGACCCCGGAAGGCCCGAACATCGGCCTGATCGGTTCGCTCGCGTCGTTCGCACGCATCAACTCCTTCGGTTTCATCGAGACCCCCTACCGTCGCGTCATCAACGGTGTGGTCTCCGAGACCATCGACTACCTCACGGCGAGCGAAGAGGACGAGTACGTGGTGGCGCAGGCCAACGCACCGCTCACCCCCGATGCCCGCTTCGCCGAGCCCCGTGTGCTTGCTCGCAAGAAGGGTGGAGAGGTCGACCTCTTCCTCATCGACGAGATCGGCTACATGGATGTCTCGCCGCGCCAGATGGTGTCGGTCGCGACCTCGCTCATCCCGTTCCTCGAGCACGACGATGCGAACCGCGCCCTCATGGGTGCGAACATGCAGCGCCAGGCCGTGCCGCTGCTCCGCAGCGAGTCGCCGCTCGTCGGTACCGGTATGGAGGGCTATGCGGCCATCGACGCCGGAGACGTGATCACCGCGGATGCCGCTGGTGTCGTCTCCGAGGTCTCGGCTGACGTCGTCACCATCCAGCTCGACGCCGGTGGAACGCAGGACTACTACCTGCGCAAGTTCAACCGCTCGAACCAGGGAACCTCGTACAACAACCGCGTCATCGTCAGTGCGGGCGACCGCATCGAGGTCGGCCAGGTTCTGGCCGATGGCCCCGCGACGGAGAACGGCGAACTCGCCCTCGGAAAGAACCTGCTCGTGGCATTCATGCCGTGGGAGGGCTACAACTTCGAGGACGCGATGATCCTGAGCCAGAACCTGGTGAAGGACGACACCCTCTCCTCGATTCACATCGAGGAGTACGAGGTCGACGCCCGCGACACCAAGCTCGGCAAGGAAGAGATCACTCGCGACCTGCCGAACGTGAGCCCGGAGCTGCTTGCAGACCTGGACGAGCGCGGCATCATCCGCATCGGAGCCGAGGTTCGCCCCGGTGACATCCTGGTCGGAAAGGTCACGCCGAAGGGCGAGACCGAGCTCTCGGCCGAGGAGCGCCTGCTGCGCGCCATCTTCAACGAGAAGAGCCGCGAGGTGCGCGACACCTCGCTCAAGGTTCCTCACGGTGAGGCCGGAACTATCATCGGCGTCAAGGTGTTCGACTCGCAGGACGGTGACGACGAGCTCGGCTCTGGTGTCAACCAGCGCGTTGTCGTGTTCATCGCCCAGAAGCGCAAGATCACCGAGGGCGACAAGCTCGCCGGCCGTCACGGCAACAAGGGCGTCATCTCCAAGATCCTCCCGGTCGAAGACATGCCGTTCCTCGCCGATGGAACCCCGGTCGACATCATCCTGAACCCGCTCGGTATCCCCGGTCGAATGAACTTCGGTCAGGTGCTCGAGACGCACCTCGGATGGGTCGCCAAGCAGGGCTGGGACATCAAGGGCAACCCGAAGTGGGCCGCCAAGATCTCCGAGGAGGCCAAGTCGGCCGCTCCGGGCACCAAGGTCGCGACCCCGGTGTTCGACGGCGCGCTCGAGGCCGAGATCGAGGGTCTTCTCGACTCCACGACCCCGACCCGCGACGGCGACCGCCTCATCGGTTCGTCCGGTAAGGCCCAGCTGTTCGACGGTCGCTCCGGTGAGCCGTTCCCGCAGCCGGTGTCGGTCGGTTACATGTACATCCTCAAGCTCCACCACCTAGTCGACGACAAGATCCACGCTCGCTCGACGGGACCGTACTCGATGATCACGCAGCAGCCGCTGGGTGGTAAGGCGCAGTTCGGTGGTCAGCGATTCGGTGAGATGGAGGTCTGGGCCCTCGAGGCCTATGGCGCCGCTTACGCACTGCAGGAGCTTCTGACGATCAAGTCGGATGACATCCTCGGCCGAGTCAAGGTGTACGAAGCCATCGTCAAGGGCGAGAACATTCAGGAGCCGGGTATCCCCGAGAGCTTCAAGGTGCTCATCAAGGAGATGCAGTCGCTGTGCCTCAACGTCGAAGTCCTTTCGGCGGACGGCACGGCAGTGAGCCTGCGCGACACGGACGACGAGGTCTTCCGTGCCGCTGAGGAGCTCGGCATCAACATCTCCACCCGCTTCGAGAACTCGTCGATCGACGACATCTGAGTCCGCTAAGGCTCTTAGGTCACGAACCCCGACACCCATTTTCAAAGTTTTTCTAAAGTAGGAGAAAAATTGCTCGACGTAACAACGTTCGATGAGCTTCGTATCGGCCTCGCAACCGCTGACGACATCCGTCGCTGGTCGCACGGTGAAGTCAAGAAGCCCGAAACGATCAACTACCGCACGCTCAAGCCCGAGAAAGATGGCCTCTTCGGAGAGCAGATCTTCGGACCGAGCCGCGACTGGGAGTGCTCGTGCGGCAAGTACAAGCGCGTGCGCTTCAAAGGAATCGTCTGTGAGCGCTGCGGCGTAGAGGTCACGAAGTCGTCGGTGCGCCGTGAGCGCATGGGCCACATCGAACTCGCCGCCCCGGTCACCCACATCTGGTACTTCAAGGGCGTCCCGTCGCGCTTGGGTTACCTGCTCGACATGGCGCCGAAGGACCTCGAGAAGGTCATCTACTTCGCTGCCTACATGGTCATCTCCGTCGACGAGGAGGGCCGTCACGACGACATGCCCGGACTCGAGAACGAGATCCGCCTCGAGATCAAGGAGCTGGAGAGCCAGCGCGATGCCCGCATCGCCGACCGCCTGCAGCGCCTCGAGACCGACCTCGCCGCCCTGGAAGAAGAGGGTGCGAAGGCAGACCAGAAGCGTCGCACCAAGGACGTCGCCGAAAAGGAGATGGGCCAGGCCCGCAAGTCATTCGACGAGCAGATCGCCCAGCTCGAGCGCGTGTGGGATGACTTCCGCAGCCTCAAGGTCGGCGACCTCAAGCCAGAGGACGCGGTCTTCCACGACCTTCAGGACCGTTTCGGGGTGTACTTCGAGGCCTACATGGGCGCCGAGGCCATCCAGAAGCGTCTCCAGGCCTTCGACCTCGCGACCGAGAGCGACGACCTGCACGACCAGATCGCCAACGGCAAGGGCCAGAAGAAGATCCGCGCGATCAAGCGACTGCGCGTCGTCAACTCCTTCCTCCAGACCGGCAACTCGCCGGCCGCCATGGTGCTCGAAGTCGTGCCGGTCATCCCGCCGGAACTGCGCCCGATGGTGCAGCTCGATGGTGGACGTTTCGCGACCTCCGACCTCAACGACCTCTACCGTCGTGTGATCAACCGCAACAACCGCCTGCGTCGTCTCCTCGACCTCGGTGCTCCCGAGATCATCGTGAACAACGAGAAGCGGATGCTGCAGGAGGCCGTCGACGCACTGTTCGACAACGGTCGCCGCGGTCGCCCCGTCACCGGTACCGGCAACCGTGCCCTCAAGTCCCTGAGCGACATGCTCAAGGGAAAGCAGGGTCGTTTCCGCCAGAACCTGCTCGGAAAGCGCGTCGACTACTCCGGTCGTTCGGTCATCATCGTCGGACCTCAGCTCAAGCTCCACCAGTGTGGTCTGCCCAAGCAGATGGCACTCGAGCTGTTCAAGCCGTTCGTGATCAAGCGACTCATCGACCTCAGCCACGCTCAGAACATCAAGAGCGCCAAGCGCATGGTCGAGCGTTCGCGTCCGCAGGTGTGGGATGTGCTCGAGGAGATCATCCGCGAGCGCCCCGTGCTGCTCAACCGTGCGCCCACCCTTCACCGCCTGGGTATCCAGGCGTTCGAGCCTCAGCTCGTCGAGGGCAAGGCCATCCAGCTTCACCCCCTCGTCTGTGCGGCGTTCAACGCCGACTTCGACGGTGACCAGATGGCTGTGCACCTTCCGCTGTCGGTCGAGGCCCAGGCCGAGGCGCGCATCCTGATGCTCGCGTCGAACAACATCCTGAAGCCGTCCGACGGTCGCCCGGTCACCCTGCCGACGCAGGACATGATCATCGGTCTGCACCACCTCACCACGCTCAAGGAAGGCGTCGTCGGCGAAGGCCGCGCGTTCTCCTCGATCGCCGAGGCGATCCTCGCTCACGACCAGCACTCGGTCGACCTCAACGCGAAGGTGCGCATCCGCCTGTCGGATGTCGTCTTCGCCGAGGGACAGGAGCCGGAAGGATTCGAAGCGGGCAAGCCGGTGCTCGTGAACACGAGCCTCGGTCGGGCCATCTTCAACGAGACCCTTCCGGCGGACTACCCGTACGTCGAGGCCGTCGCCGACAAGGGCCAGCTCTCCGCGATCGTCAACGATCTCGCCGAGCGGTACCCCAAGGTGGAGGTCGCCGCTGCGCTCGACCGCATCAAGGACGCCGGATTCCACTGGGCATCCCGTTCCGGTGTGACCGTCGCGCTCAGCGACGTGCTCACCCCGCCGAACAAGCGCCAGATCATCGAGGGCTACGAGAAGCAGGCCACGAAGGTCCAGACCCAGTTCGAGAAGGGACTCACGACCGACGCCGAGCGTCGCCAGGAGCTCATCGAGATCTGGAACAAGGCAACGGCCGAAGTCGCCAAGGCGATGGAAGACAACATGCCGGCCGACAACACCATCAACCGCATGGTCACCTCCGGTGCCCGTGGAAACTGGATGCAGGTTCGCCAGATCGCCGGTATGCGTGGACTCGTGTCGAACCCGAAGGGTGAGATCATCCCCCGCCCGATCATCTCGAGCTACCGCGAAGGACTCTCGGTCGCCGAGTACTTCATCGCGACTCACGGTGCTCGCAAGGGACTGGCCGACACGGCGCTTCGTACCGCCGACTCCGGGTACCTGACGCGTCGACTCGTCGACGTATCGCAGGATGTCATCATCCGCGAGGACGACTGTGGCACCACCAAGGGCCTCGACATGCCGATCGCCGTCCAGGATGCCGCAGGCAACTGGTCGCTGGACGTCAACGTCGAGAACTCGGTCTACGCTCGCAGCCTCGCCGCTGACGCCGTCAACGACAAGGGCGAGGTCATCGCCCAGGCCGGTGCGGACGTCGGAGACGTGCTGCTCGACACCCTGCTCGCTGCCGGTGTTCACAACATCAAGGTGCGTTCGGTGCTCACGTGTGAGTCCGCTGTCGGTGTGTGTGCGACCTGCTACGGCCGTTCGCTCGCTACCGGAAAGCTCGTCGACATCGGAGAGGCCGTCGGCATCATCGCGGCCCAGTCGATCGGTGAGCCCGGAACACAGCTCACGATGCGTACCTTCCACACCGGTGGTGTGGCATCCGCGGATGACATCACCCAGGGTCTGCCGCGCGTCACCGAGCTGTTCGAGGCCCGCACCCCCAAGGGTGCGTCCCCGATCGCCGAGGCCGCCGGTCGCATCACGATCGAGGACACGGACCGCAGCCGCAAGCTGATCCTGACCCCCGACAACGGTGACGAGCCGATCGCCTACCCGGTGCTCAAGCGCGCGACCCTCCTCGTCGAGGATGGCCAGCACGTCGAGCTCGGACAGCAGCTGCACGTCGGCGCGATCGACCCGAAGGAAGTTCTTCGAGTCCGCGGTGTGCGTGCCGTCCAGATCCACCTCGTCAGCGGTGTGCAGGGCGTCTACCGCTCGCAGGGTGTGCCGATTCACGACAAGCACATCGAGGTCATCGTTCGCCAGATGCTCCGCAAGGTGACTGTCGTCGATCACGGTGACACCGGTCTGCTTCCGGGTGAGCTCGTCGACCGCCTCAAGTACAACGAGCTCAACCGTTCCGCGCTCACCGAGGGCAAGAAGACCGCATCCGCTCGCCAGGAGGTCATGGGTATCACCAAGGCATCCCTCGCGACCGAGTCGTGGCTGTCGGCTGCGTCGTTCCAGGAGACCACGCGTGTTCTCACGCAGGCCGCCATGGAGGGCAAGTCCGACCCGCTGATGGGCCTGAAGGAGAACGTGATCATCGGAAAGCTGATTCCTGCCGGAACCGGCCTGCCGAAGTACCGCAACGTCTCCGTCGAGGCGACGGAAGAGGCGAAGGCCGAGCGCTACCCGAACCGCATCTTCACGGATGACTCGGTGTTCTCGGAGGCGGACCTCTCGTTCGTCGACTTCGACAGCTTCTCGTCGGACGACTACACGCCGGGTACGTACAACTAAGCACCTTCTAGACGGATGGCCCCTCACCACGGTGAGGGGCCATCCGTCGTTAGCTGCTCCCTTCTCTCCCCCCATCCCCCTCGAGATGCCACAATGTGTCTTCCCCGGCGGGTGTGAGAGCAGTTGGTGGCATCTCGACCGTGCGGCACGGCCGGACAGGCCCTACTACGGAGGGGGGACGTTCGCGGTCAACCACGCCGTGCCCCCCTATCGCGGGACTGTGTTTGCTCACGCTGCGCCTATAGCGTGGGATTTCCGGGGGGATCGTCCTACTTTCGTTTTGCGCCTTCCCGGTTAATACGAACAGAAAGGGCGCGGGAATGTCTTCAGTTGCTGAGATCCTCATCATCCGTGGCCTCATGCCGATCGAGAGTCTCGACGACATCAGTGGAGACCCGGCCACCGATGAACTCCAGATCATCAACCTGATCGACAAGGGAGTGCTCACCGACGTCCAGGTCGCGTCAGCACGTGCCGCACAAGCCGGGCTGCCCTTCGTGGAACTCGTCGACTTCCCCATCGACCGCACCGCGGTCTCGCTCGTTTCCGCCACCCTCTGCCGTCGCCACGATCTGCTGCCGCTGTCGGTTGCCGGAGACACGATCACCGTTGCAATGGCGAACCCCGGCGACGTCTTCGCCCTCGACGACATTCGAGCAGCAACACGGATGCGTGTGAACGCGGTGGTCGCGGAGCGCCAGGACTTGCGCAACGCCATGAATCGCCTGCTTCGCGCCGACGGAGAGCTCAGCGACCTCACCACCGCGCTGGAGGAGGAGGTCAAGCCCTCCGCCGACATGGTGCCGGTGGGAAGCGAATCCTTCGAAGACGACGCGCCGATCGTGCGTTTCGTCAACCTGCTCATCAGCCAGGCCATCCAGGACCGCGCCTCGGACATCCACATCGAGCCGGCCGAACACGAGATGCGTGTGCGCTACCGCATCGACGGCGTGTTGCACGAGATGCAACGCGCGCCCAAGCAGATCCAGAACGGCGTGATCTCACGCCTCAAGATCATGAGCGACATCGACATCGCCGAGCGACGCAAACCACAGGATGGCCGCCTCTCCGTCATCCACGCCGGTCGAAAGATCGACCTGCGCGTCGCGACCCTCCCCACGGTGTGGGGCGAGAAGGTCGTCATGCGAATCCTCGACAACTCGGGGTCCAGCATGAACCTCGACGACCTCGGACTGTTGAAGCGCAACTTCGACGTCTACAAGAAGTCGTACACAAAGCCCTACGGCATGATCCTCGTGACCGGGCCGACGGGATCCGGCAAGTCGACGACCCTGTATACGACGCTCAACACTGTGGCGAAGCCCGAGATCAACGTGATCACCGTCGAGGACCCGGTGGAATACCGCATGGCCGGCATCAACCAGGTGCAGGTGAACCCGAAAGCCGGTCTGACCTTCGCCAGCGCTCTCCGGTCGATCCTGCGATCCGACCCGGATGTCGTGCTGCTCGGTGAGATCCGCGACCACGAGACGGCACAGATCGCCATCGAAGCCTCGCTCACCGGCCACCTCGTGCTCTCGACCCTTCACACCAACGACGCGCCGAGCGCGATCACCCGTCTCATCGAGATGGAGATCGAGCCGTTCCTCGTCGGTTCCGCCCTCGATTCCGTGGTGGCCCAGCGACTCGCGAGGCGTCTCTGCGATCGCTGCAAAGAGCCCTATACGCCGGTCGCTACCGAGATGGCCGCCTTCGGGTTCTACATCGATCCCGAGCAGCCGGTTCCGACCCTTCACCAGCCCATCGGATGCTCGGTCTGCTCGAACACCGGGTACCGCGGACGCATCGCGATCCACGAGATCATGGCGGTCAGCGAGGAAATCGAGCGCATGGCCGTGCGTCGTGCATCCAGCGCAGAGATCAAGAGCGTCGCGATGGCCGAGGGCATGCTCACGCTTCGGCAGGACGGCTGGTCGAAGGCCCAGATGGGTCTCACCTCGATCGAAGAGATTCTGCGCGTGGTCGCCTAACTCACACCTGTTTCCGCGTCCGAGGGGGTCGCGGTTCGCACTTTGTACCAAGGGGGAAATCCGAATGAACCAGCCGTATGAGATTCCGGTGGGCAACATCACGCCGATCCTGTCGCCGCGCCGCGCCGCGCAGGCCGCCGCCGACGCGGCAGCGATGAACGCGGATCCGTTGGGCTATTCAGCTCCGACCTACGCGGCTCCGGAGTACGTCGAGCCCGCCGGCCAGCTTCCGCCGGAGGAGTTCTTCACCAGCCAGCCGCATCGGCACACGCCCGACCTCGCGCCCCCGGTCGCCGGAACCTCGCCTTTCGGGGTCGCCCCGGTTGCCGGAGCCTACTCTCCGACCGCGGAGCCGGATGCCTGGGACCTCACGATCGTGCCGCCCGCCAGTGCCGCGCCCGCCTATTCGCCTCCCGCGTATGCCGCCGCTCCGCCGCCCACCGTTTCCCACACCTATGAGGCGCCCACCGCGCCTCCCGCCTACGACCTGTTCGAAGCGCCGGCTCCCGTGGTCGCCGCACCGACGCCGTACTCGGCTCCCTCGGAGACCAGCACGTTGCTCGAGCGGGCACTCGCCGATATCACCTCCGGGTCGGCAACGACCTATGACCTCGACGATGAGCACGAAGGGGACGACGGGGACGACGGGGACGATTCACCGTTCTTCGAGGAGCCGACCGCGGGGGAGGGCAATTCTTCCCCCCGCCTCAACGTCGACGCCGACCTCATCGCCGCTCTCACCGACGTGCTCTACTCCGGAGCATCCGACCTCCACGTCACGGTCAACGCAGCGCCGACCATCCGGGTGGACGGTGTGCTGCGTCAGGTTGGCGGCACTTCGGTCTGGAACCGGGCCAAGGTCACTTCCGCGCTTCTCAGCATCCTCAGTCCGGAGCAGCGCATCGCCTTCGACAAAGAGCTCGAGCTCGACCTGGCGTACACGCTCTCGGCCAACGCCCGATTCCGCGTCAACATCTACCAGCAGCGCAACTCGATGGGGGCGGCTTTCCGACTCATCCCCACCGAGATCAAGCAGCTGAAGGACCTCGGCGTGCCCGAGACCATCGGCCGATTCGCCAAACTCCCGCGCGGTCTCGTGCTCGTGACCGGCCCGACCGGTTCTGGAAAGTCCACCACCCTCGCCGCGCTCATCGACCTGGTGAACCGCACTCGTGCCGACCACATCGTCACGGTGGAAGACCCGATCGAGTTCATGCACAAGAACCACAAGTCGCTGGTGAACCAGCGCGAGGTCGGTCCTGACACTCACAGCTTCCAGGCCGCGCTCAAGCACGTGCTGCGGCAGGACCCCGATGTGATCCTGATCGGTGAGCTTCGAGACCTCGAGACGATCTCGGTGGCCCTCACAGCGGCTGAGACCGGACATCTCGTGTTCGCGACCCTCCACACGCAGGACGCGGCGCAGACCATCGACCGCATCATCGACGTGTTCCCCCCGCACCAGCAGGGTCAGGTACGCTCCCAACTCGCCGCCGTGCTTCAGGGAGTCGTCTGCCAGACGCTGGTGAAGAAGGCGAGCGGATCCGGCCGAGTAGTGGCCACCGAGATCCTCATCGCCACGCCGGCCATCAACAACCTCATCCGTGAGGGAAAGACCTACCAGATCGCCTCTGCGATGCAGGCCGGCCGAGACCACGGCATGCACACCATGGACTCTCACCTCGCCGACCTGGCCAATGCGGGCACCATCACGGTGGCCGCCGCGATCGAGAAGGCACAGGATGCCGAATCGCTGAAGCAGCTCATCCATCGCAATGAGAGCGCGACGGATGTCGCAGCCCAGGCGATGGCATCCACTGGAATCGACTTCAAGGACGCCTACTCGAGAAAGATCGGTGAATAATGGCCACTCTCGCCTACGCCTACAAGGGTCGGGATGCCCAGGGCAAGGTCGTCAAGGGCAGGCTCGAAGCATCCACCGAATCGAATGCGGCGATGCGCCTGCGCTCGATGGGGGTCTCCCCGACCTCGATCGAGGAGTCCAAAGAGGGCACCGGTCTCAACATGGAGATCAAGTTCCTCAGCAAGGGAGTCGGGCTCAAGGACCTCGCCATCATGAGTCGGCAGATGGCGACCATGATCGCTGCCGGACTCTCGCTGCTGCGCACGCTCACCATCCTTGCCGACCAGACGGAAAACAAGGCCCTCGCGTCCACGCTCGGTGAGGTCCGCTCCGACATTGAGGGTGGTTCTTCGCTGTCGGCGAGCTTCGCGAAGTTCCCCAGAGTCTTCCCGCGCCTGATGATCCATCTGGTGCGTGCCGGCGAGACCGGTGGATTCCTGGACGGAGCGCTCGAGTCGATCGCAAACAACTTCGAATCCGACGTGAAGCTGCGCGCGACCATCAAGTCCGCACTGACCTACCCGATCGCCGTGCTCATCATGGCCTTCGTGGCGGTCATCGCCATGCTCATCTTCATCGTGCCGGTGTTCCAGGCGATGTTCACGAGCCTGGGTGGACATCTGCCGCTGCCGACACAGATTCTTGTGACGCTCTCTCAGAACATGATCTGGATCTTCCCTCTTCTTGTCGTGGCCATAGTGGGCTCCAGCGTCTGGTGGCGGTTGAATAAGGAGAAGGACAGCGTTCGGAGCGTATTCGACCCGCTCAAACTCAAGATCCCGGTATTCGGCGGGCTGTTCGCAAAAGTGGCTGTCGCGCGCTTCACCCGGAATTTCTCAGCGATGATCGCCGCCGGAGTTCCGATCCTGCAGTCCCTCAGCATCGTCGGAGAGACCTCGGGCAACTGGGTGATCGAAAATGCACTGAAGAAAGTCCAGGAGTCTGTGCGCACCGGCAATTCGATCGCTGCACCGCTCGCGGAACAGCCGATCTTCCCGTCGATGGTGGTGCAGATGATCGCCGTCGGAGAGGATTCGGGGGCCCTGGAGATCATGCTGACCAAGGTCGCTGACTTCTATGAAGAAGAGGTGCAGAGCACCGCAGAAGCGCTGACATCCCTCATCGAGCCCTTGATGATCGCCGTGATCGGCACTGTCATCGGTGGCATGATCGTGGCGCTCTACATGCCGATCTTCACCATCTTCAACGAGATCAACAAGTAGTCTCGCTCGCTCCGATCAGGGACAAACCACATGATCAGCCGTACACACCGGAGATTGATCCGCGCGCGCCAGGCTCGCATTCAGGGTGAGGCGGGCTTCTCGCTGATCGAGTTGATGGTCGTCATCGTGATCATCGGCATCCTTGCTGCGATCGCCGTCCCGGTCTTCCTCAACCAGCGCCAGAGCGCCTGGAAGGCGACAGTGGCGAGTGATCTGAAGAATGCCGCAATCGTGGTCGAGACCTGGGGAATGAACCACGACGGGTCGTTCGCCGACTTCCCGGTGAGCAATGCGACCAACGGCATCAAGGCGACCGATGGCAACACGATCGTGGTGCGCCCAAGCGCAACCACCTTCACCATTCTCGGGTCGAACGCGAACGTGAGCCCCGGCAGCCAGGTCTATGACCGAGCTGCCGGCGGACTGGGAAAGTTCACGCCCTAGTCACTTCTGTCAGTGAGGCAAAGCGACAGCACTCCTATCGGATGCTGTCGCTTTGGCGTAACCGGAATCGCCGACTTGCCCCCGTACTGGGGGCGCGTTCTGGCCGGATTACCCCTGTTTGCGGGATTCCGCGGGGCTAACGGTGCGGCCAACATGATCTCAGGGGGCATTGCAATTGGGGGCCACCTGTCCATCAACATTCTCAATGAACAGGAATCAATCACATGATCATTCGCATGAACAAGGCCATGACGGCCGGCCGCGAGGCTCGTAAGGATGGGGAGAAGGGCTTCACGCTCATCGAGCTCCTCGTCGTCATCATCATCATCGGCATCCTCGCCGCGATCGCCATCCCGGTGTTCCTCAACCAGCGCCAGAGCGCCTGGAAGGCCTCCGTGGCTTCCGACCTCAAGAACGCTGCTGTGGTCGTCGAGACCTGGGGAACCAGCCACAGCGGCTCGTTCTCAGCCTTCCCGGTGAGCAACGCGACCAACGGCATCAAGGTAAGCGATGGCAACACGATCACCGTAACCCCGAGCGCGACTTCCTACACGATCCTCGGATCGAACACGAACGTCACGGGAAGCCAGACCTACGACAGCAGTGCTGGTGGCCTCGGGAAGTTCACACCGTAAGTTCCGGCAAGGCGACGATGCGGAACATGGCCCAGTCCATGTTCCGCATCGTTCTCGCAATTCCAGTCCTACCCGTGATTCGACAGCCACTCGAGAGGAGGGGCCATGAAAGCCATTAGACGTCGATTCGAGCGCAATGCCGCTGACTCGACTGGCATGACCCTCGTCGAGGTGATCGTGGCTATCGCGATCATGAGCATCGTTGCCACTGCCGCGATCGGCCTAGCGATTTCTGCGACGACAGGATCGGTTTCCCAGCAGCGCCGGGCAATCGCCGTGACTGTCGCGAACGCGGCGATGGAAAAGGCCAACGGCCTTCCCGCATCCATTCTCTATGGCGGCCGGTCTCAGGCCCTGGTCCAGGGCAGCTTCGCCGCAAATGCCGGCACGAGCGGTATCAGTAACACGTACCAGGAGTACGACCACACGCTTCCACTGCCGGGCACCCAGACGATACGTATCGACGATCCTGTCACCCAGAACGGCACCGCCTACACCGTCACAACGCTGATCGGCACATGCTTCGAGAAGCTCGGTACCAACGGGGGACAGACTGCCGGCGGGGACTGCACAAAAATCGACGGTTTGACCTACGCACCGGCCCTCTACACCGGCTATACGCCGCTGACGAGGGTGATAGTCGTTGTGGGCTGGACGGCCGGCCAGGAATGCGCCGTCGCCGGATCCTGTGTCTACACGATCTCCACTCTGATCGATTCCCACTCCGACCTGGAATGGAAGACCAATGGCTGACCGACGTTCCTTGGACGTGTCGGAACGGGACCCGCAGTCCGGCTTCAGCCTCGTCGAGTTGTTGGTCGCGATGGCCATCTTCACGGTGTTCCTGGTCATCGTGCTCACGTCCGTCGCGTCGATTTCGCGCAGCGAAGTGCGCACACAGCTGGTGGGACAATCGACGAACAGCACACTGGTCTTCTTCGGGATCATGGATCGGCAGGTACGTTACTCCGATTCGATCAACTACCCGGGGGTTGGAGCGTCCGGCGACAAATACGTAGAGTTCCGCGTACCAGCAGCGAGCACCGCCGGCGGTCTCGTCGCGATCTGCTACCAGTGGCGATTCTCGGTAACGAATTTGAGGCTCGAGTCTCGTCAGTGGAACGAAGGCAACTCCGCCAGCGCTACGGCATGGTCAGTCAAGCTCACCGATATGGCCAACGACGGGGTCGCCACCCACCCATTCCAACTGGTGCCGGCGAACATCACCGACACTCCACGCCAACAACTTCTTCTATCACTCAATTCGGGCGCCGATGCCCAGAATGCGGGAGCATCAATGTCGACGACGTTCATTGCTCGCAACACCTCGATCAAATCGCGAAGTAATGATCCGCTTACTCCGGTCTGCACCTTCGGTGGGTATCGATCATGATGGCGATCACCCGGCTCTTCGACGCGGTTCGCGCTATCGCGGCTCGACGACGTGACCGCGAACAGAGCGAGGCGGGCGTCGCACTGCTGACAGCGATCCTCTTCATGCTGTTAGTGGCGGGGCTGTCCGTGGTGTTGCTCAGCGTGATCCTCTCCCAAGCGACACCCGTCTTCACTGCGCAGAAGAACACGCGCACGGTCTACGCTGCCCAGGCAGGCATTCAAGCGTCACTTGGAGTCGTTCGATCCCTGGCGCAGACGGATATCGCCACGGGAAAGACAACGGGCATCCGCTCGAAGCTGCCCTGCACGGTTGCGGGAAAGGTCGATGGAAACGACGCCACCTCGACCTACTCCGTCGTCATGAAATATTTCATGGTCGACCCCACCGGCAAGGACACCGCGTGGCAGGACGCGAATGACATGGACTGCGCGGGCAGCGTGCTCTCGGGAACCACGCAGCCACTCTTCGCCCTGGCTCTCGCCGACGGCATCGGAGCGGCAGTACCCGGCCAGGCAGATGCCGCCTATGGAAATCGCTACATCTCGGCGGTGTACAAGTTCAAAGTGTCCAACGTCAACATCGCCGGCGGACGTATCTATGACTACAACAACGGCTTTTGCCTCCAGGCGAGCTCGGCAGTCGTTGGTGCCACGATCGTCTTCAAGTCGGCGGCCAACTGCAAGTCAGCGAACGACGCCACCCAACTCTGGGTGTATGACGTCGATTACGAGATCAAACTCGCTAGTTCTCTGCTCACCTCGCCCCTCTGTATTTCCAGCCCGACGAATGCCGGTAAGACAGCTGCGCTCGCCGGGAATGCGGTCCTCGCGGTCTGTCGCTCGGATGCGACCCGTTGGAACCAGCTGTGGAGCTGGTTCGGCTCGAATACCTGGCAGGGCCAGCAGGCAAACAACACCGACTACTCCAACTTCTACCTCAGTTCCGCGACCCCGGCTACCGATGTGGTTCTCACAGTGAGCACCACCACGGGCGGCGGGTTCACTCCGACGACCGCAGTGGGAGCAGGTGCGGCGAGCTACAACACCAATCAGATGGTCAACTACAAGGAGTTTGGTCGTTGCGCCGACGTCACTGACCAGAGCATTGGGAAGGCGTTCATGATTTCGTACCCGTGCAAGCAGGACCCCACGGGCACGGGAACGAAACTCAACTGGAACCACAAATGGTTCTACACCGAGCCGACTCTCCCGAGTGCGTCCCTTGGTAATCAGCAGATCGTGGTCTACGACCAGGGCGACGCGGCCAAGAAGAACTGCCTCACGACCCCGTCGGCTGGCGGCAAACTGGTTACTTTTACGCTCTGCAACAACGGGAACACGACGACGCAGCGATGGACACGGTTTCTCAACACCGGCACGTATGCCACCAGCTATCTCTTCACCGACTACCTCGGTCGCTGCCTTGCGGTCGATGCCACGGATACCTACACCAGCGGTCAGTGGTCGAAGATGATCGTTACCGGCTGCAACGGTGGTCTCGAGCAGAAGTGGAATGCGCCCGCTATCTATAGCGATTCCGACGTGAGTGGTTACAAGGAGTACAGCAAGTGATCGCCGTGACCGTCGTCCTCGCGGCAGTGCTCGGACTGCTTCTCGGTTCCTTCCTTAACGTCGTCGTCTATCGAGTTCCGATCGGCAAGTCCATAGTGTCGCCACCGAGCGCATGCCCCAATTGCGAGCACGAGATCAAGCCCTACGACAACATCCCGGTGCTGTCCTGGCTCCTTCTCCGGGGCAAGTGCCGGAATTGCGCGGCACCCATCTCGGCTCGCTACCCCCTGGTAGAACTCGCCACCTCGGTCTCCTTCGCCCTGGTGGCGCTCGGCTTCGCCCCTGCGGCGTTTGCGGCCACGACATCCGCTGGCGCGGTCGCGGCGGTACTCGTCATGGTCGCCTTCCTCTACCTGGCCGCGATCACCATCGCGCTTGCACTCATCGACCTCGACGTGCACAAACTCCCCAACGTCATCGTCATTCCCGCCTATGCCGTGAGCGCTGCCCTCTTCGGCGCGGCGAGCATCCTGTCCGGGGACTTCGGCCCGTTGATCGGGTCGGGCATTGCCATGGCGGGCTTGTTCCTCTTCTATCTCGTGATGGCTCTCGTCTACCCCGGAGGCATGGGTCTCGGGGATGTCAAGCTGGCCGGCGTGCTCGGTATCTATCTGGGCTGGGCGGGCTGGGGAGCCGTCGCCGTGGGTGCGTTCAGCGCCTTCCTGCTGGCTGGGGGCTTCTCGATCATTCTTCTCGCGACTAAGCGCGCGGGGCGCAAAAGCGGGATCCCGTTCGGGCCGTGGATGTTCGCGGGAGCATGGCTCGGAATCGTCGTCGGCAACGCGGTCTTCGCGAGCTACCTTTCAGTATTCGACCTCACGGTCGCCTAGCACACGCATCACACAGGGGGAAAAATGGCGAAAACAATTGTCGGACTCGACATCAGCGCAAATGGCATTCGGGCAGCGGAGCTCGGCGCGGCATCGAAGTCGCGCCCGGAGCTTCTGCGCTATCACTCGCTTCCCCTGCCGCCCGGAGCGGTCAACCGCGGCGAAGTCGCCGAGCCGGCGACCGTCGCGACCGTGCTCAAGCAACTGTGGTCTGCGGGTGGCTTCAGCACGAAGAACGTCGTGCTGGGAATCGGCAATTCACGGGTGCTCGCGCGCGACCTGAGCGTGCCGAAAGCGCCGCTCAATCGCATCCGCGAATCTCTCCCGTTCCACGTGCAGGAGATGCTGCCCTTTCCGACGGAGGACGCCCTCCTCGACTTCTACCCGATCAGCGAGGGGGTGGATGCCAACGGGCCGGTCGTCAACGGACTGCTGGTCGCCGCGCTCAAGGAGGCGGTGCTCGGCAACGTGAAGGCCGTGCAACTCGCCGGACTCAACCCGGTCGCGGTCGACCTGATCCCCTTCGCTCTCAGTCGCATCCTCCTTCGCGGCTCGCAGCTCAACGGTACCTCCGCGATGATCGACGTCGGCGCCACGACGACGACCGTCGTGGTCTCCTCCGATGGGGTTCCTCGCTTCGTACGAATTATCCCCACCGGAGGTGATGACCTCACCCACGCTCTTTCCAGTCGGATGGGGGTGTCGATGGAGGTAGCGGAGCGTGCCAAACGGGCGCTCGGGCTGGCCACGGCGCCGACGACCGCTGAGGAGAACGCCGCCGTGGGAATCATCTTCGAGACGACCGGCGAGCTCATCACCAGCCTCCGCAACACCCTCACCTACTTCGCCTCCACGGGGGCGAGCAACACGATCGAACGCGTCGTGCTCTCGGGGGGCGGCTCAGCGCTCGGAGGCTTCGGTGCAGCGGTTTCGGAATACACCAGGCTGCCCGTCTCGGCGGGTGATCCCTTCGGAAACATCGCGATCGGGCGCCAGGCAGACAAGTCGATGAAAGAGAGAGGCGTGGATTCGTCCATGACAGTAGCAATCGGTCTCGCGCTGGGGACAGCCGCATGAGCGCCATCACACTCGGTCGGCCCTCGGTCGACGCTTCGCTCATCCTCGGGGGGATGCCGCGAGTTCACCTGCTGCCCCGAGAGGTCGGGGAAGGGCAGAAGTCTCGGGCGTTGAGACGTCGACTTCTTGCCGGACTAGTGATCGTTGTCGTGCTCGCAATCCTCGCTACCGTTGGCGCGACCTTCGCGCTGTTCACCGCGAACGCCCAACTCGCGAATGAGCAGTCTCGTAGCAGCCTCCTCACTCTGGCTCGTGCGAAATACAGCGATGTGACAACGCTTCAGAGTCAAGTCGACCAGATCAAGTTGTCGCAGCCCATTGCCGCTGCAGACGAAATACTCTGGGCGCCATATCTCGAGAGTGTGAGGGCGACCCTTCCGGCGGGGACTACCATTACGGCTTTCACCGCAGAGACGGGAAGCGCCGCGGTAGCTCCGGTTGCCTCAACGGACACCCTGACACCGAGTCATATCGCTGACGTCAAGATCACCGCGGACAGCCCCCAGCAGCCCATCTCTGACTGGCTCGACAATCTCGCCAAGATGAAAGGTTTCGTCGCCGCAATGCCAGGCAGCGTAACTCTGGTCGAGGTGACCGGTCACTACACGGTCGAAGTCGACCTCCTGGTCAATTCAGATGCGCTTTCCCAGCGCTTCGCCCCGGTGAAAGCAGCGAAGAAATGAACCGCGACCGTATCCTCACCTTGGCGATCCTCGGGGCCATCGCCCTTGTCGGAATCCTCGGCTGGATAGTGGGAGTCTCTCCGATCCTCTCTCAAGTTGCATCCGCCGACGAGGACCGTGCCAGCGTCACTTCCGCGAATGACCTCAATGCGACAAAGCTTGTCGCGTTGAAGAAGCAGTTCGAGAACATCAGCGTCACCCAGGGGGAGCTCGACACGCTCCGCGGTTCCATACCGGCCACCGCGGATATGCCCGTCTTCCTGCGCACCATTAAGGAATATGGGGACGCCCAAGGGATCACGCTGAGAAGCGTCGCAGTAAGTGGGGTCTCCGCCTACGTCGCGCCTGTCGTCGCAGCGCCAGCGGCGACCGCTGGAACGCCAGCCGCAACCCCCACACCCTCTCCGAGCGCCTCGGCGCCGGCGGCCGGTACGGTGGCTCCCTCGGTGACGCCTGCGAACCCGTCAAGCGGACTGTTTGTGATACCGATTCAGGTCTCCGTCAGTGGAAGCTATGACCAGGTGATGGCCTTCGCCGGGGCACTGCAGTCGGGACCGCGGCTGTTTCTGGTGACGACCCTCACCGTAGCCAGTGTGGGCGGCGTGTTCACAGGCGATCTTGCAGGTAACGTCTACGCATTGGCGGACCCGGCGGCGGCGGCGACGACGGCTAGCGGCGCGGCAGCCACCACCCCGTAACCACTCCCCGCGCGAGCCGAACTCCCGGCAGTTCCCCGTCATTGCTAGAGTGACGTGAACTGCCGGGATGCCCCGGCCGGCCCGTAAGGAGTGGCACCGATGAGCGACAACACGCCCGAGACCGCTGCGAACCAGCCTCCGAAACGCGTCGACGGACCAGACATCGACGGCGAAATCGTGCCGGCGGAGGAGTTGCCGGCGACTGCGGGGCAGGAGCCGGTGTACGACCTCGTCGAGGTTCCGCCGGCTGCACCTCCGGCGACCCTCACCACGGCTTCCTCGCCGTCCGATTCTGAGCCGGTCGTAGCGACCTCCGATCCGGCCGCGGCGGAAACCACCGTGACCGAGCGTGAGCCCGCATCCGTTCCGCTCGCTGCGACCTCCGCCGCTTCCATGCAGACGATCTATGTGCCTTCGCCGGTGCCGCCTCGCCGCAAGGGCAACCGCGGATTCGGCGTGCTGATCGCCCTGCTGTCGAGCGTGGTTTTCGCTGCGCTGTACGCGGTGGCCATCGCGGCGATTCACTCGGTGGAGATCGGCGCATTCCGCTTCGACTTCTTCGGCTCGTTGGCGTACTACACGCCCATCGCTTTCTTCTTCATCGGTTTCGTCATCGTCGTGCTGCTCGCCAATCGGGCATCCTGGTGGAGCTATGTACTGGGGAGCCTCCTCGTCGGGCTCGTCGTCTACTTCGGATCCGTCGGCACCAGTCTCCTGGTCAACAACGTCTTCGCCCTCACCCCGAACAGCGCCGCCCGACTCTTCTCGGTCGCGCTCACCAGCCCCTTCATCATCGCGGCGGCGCTGCTCGCCCGCGAGGTATCCATGTGGATGGGAGCGCTCATCAGCGCTCGAGGGCGCAAGGTGAAGGTGCGCAACCTCGAGGCGCGCGACACCTTCGATCGGGAGTCCGCCGAGCGCACGGCGGAGTACGAGAAGTCGCGCTACGCGACGCCCGCCACAACGATCTAGCTCGACCGGGTGGATGCACGCACGCGCTACGCGAGCATGATCGCAGTGTTCGCCGTCGTGCTCTTCCTCGCGCTTGCGATCGCCGCCAGCGGCATCATCAGCCTGTATGCCGACCGTGAGGTGCTCACCGAGCGGGATGCCGGACCGCTGATCGCGCCGACGATGTTCGCCGCGGCGACCGCTGCGCTGTATGCCCTTCTCGTCACCTTCGGCCGCCGCCGGGGATCCGTGCTGGCTGCCTCCCTGATCACCGCCGTCATCACCTACTTCTTCTTCCTGGTCAGCGGATCGACCCTCTACTCCCTCGGCAAGGGACGTCCGCTGCTCTCCTTGCTCTTCTTCGGGTCCAATGCGGTCGGCCCCTTCGCGGTCGCCGTCGCGGTGATCGCCTTCATCGTCGCTCTGGCCTTTTTCCTGTTGCTCTCCTACCGTGACAGCGGGGGAGCGGGACAGGCTCCGCGCTGGTGGTGGGAGAACCGCGATGACCGTGACTGCAACGAGTGAGTTTGTCTCTCTCTCTTCTCCCTATACTTGCCTGAGCGCCCAGCAGGTCGCCTCGGGGGAGGAAGAACGTGCGTCTCAAGCTGACCCTTCGGCGGGCATCCGGAGTCACTGACGACATCGTCGTCACGGCGGATGCCTCGGCGAGCATCTCGGATGTGGCGGCGACGATCGCCCGGCTCGATCCGCATGCTGCAGCAGCGAAGCCGGATCCGCAGCGCGTCCTCACCCTGCACGCCACCCTCCCTGGGCAGACCGAGGCGCTCCTCCTGCCCCCGGATGCTCCTCTCGGCGAAGCCTGGATCGGCAGCGGAGCCACCGTGAGCATCGCTGATGCCGGCACCTACTACCAGCCTCCCGCCTCGGGCAAGGCGCCGACGATCGCGACCCTCACTGTCGTCTCTGGGCCGGATGCCGGGCGCGAATTCCCGCTCGCCGCGGGCACCACCGTGCTCGGGCGGGAGGATGCCGCAGACATCACCCTCCACGATCCGCTCGTCTCCAAGCGTCACGTGCGCTTCGAGGTCTCCTCGGTGGTGGAGGTGGTGGACCTCGGCTCGGCCAACGGGGTCGTCGTCGACGGCGGGATCGTCACCCGCCTCCGCATCGAGAAAGAGGAGACTCTGCTCATCGGCGACTCCGAGGTTCGCGTCACCGTCGCGGACTCCGCCGTTCAGAGCGGAGTGGCACCGACCGCGGGACCCGTCTTCTTCAACCGCTCGCCGAAGGTGGAGCGGCGCTATGCCGGCCAGGAGTTCGCCGGGCCGGCCGTGCCGGCAGAGAAACAGGACCAGCCGTTCCCACTGCTGGCGATGATAGCGCCGGTGCTCATGGGCGGTGCGATGTTCGCGATATCCGGCTCGGCGACATCCCTCATTTTCGTCGCGATGTCACCGATCATGCTGATCGGCAACTTCATGACCGGCAAGACCCGCGAGAAGCGTCGCCTCAAGAAGGCCATCGGCAAGTTCGATGTGCACCTCGCCTCGCTCACCACCCAGCTCGACGAAGAGCGGGTGAGGGAACTCGAACTGCGCATCAACGAGTCACCCTCCACCGAGCAGGCATTCGACCAGGCGATCCGTCGCGGTCCGCTGCTCTGGACCCGTCGCCCGGAGCACTGGTCATTCCTCAACGTGCGCATCGGCATCGGCACGATGGCGTCCAGGAACATCGTCGCCACCCAGCCCAAGGGCGAGATGCTCCCCGAGTTCCAGAGCCGCCTCGACACCGTGGTCGAGGACAACCGCCTGATCGCCGGCGTGCCGATCATCGACAACCTGTTCGACTCCGGGGCACTCGGCATCGCCGGCCCCCCCTCTGCGACCCTCGGCTCGGTCAATTCTGTACTCGTGCAGATCACCGCGCTGCACTCCCCGGCGGAGCTCGTCGTCGCCGCCCTGGTGAGTCCCGCCTGGTCCCGAGAACTCGAGTGGCTCAAGTGGATGCCGCACACCTCGTCTCCGCACAGCCCGCTCGAGGTCAGCCACCTCGCCGACAGTGCGGCGAGCGGGTCCCAGCTCCTCTCCGCGATCGAGGGCCTCGTCGCCGATCGCCTTGCCGGCAAGGGCGCCCAGCGTCGCGGTGCCATGGAGCAGGAGGGCGCTGCGCTCGAGCGCGGTGCGGAGGTCGGCTCCGCCAACACCACAGTCGGTACCCCATCACCGGTGCCCGCGATCGTGCTGCTCATCTCCGATGACGTGGCGGTCGACCGCGCACGTCTCGTGCAGCTCGCTGAGCAGGCGGCCGATGCCGGCGTCTACCCGATCTGGGTTGCGCCCAGCGTGCCGGCCCTTCCCGCGGTCTGCCGCACCTACCTGCACCTCGAGCCGCAGTCCGCGCTCGGCACGGTCGGGCTCGTGCGTCTCGGCGAGACCATAACCGAGGTCGAGACCGAGCAGGTCGATTCCGCGCGGGCCCTCGACTTCGCGAAGCAACTCGCCCCCGTGATCGACGCGGGCGCGGTGGTGGCCGACTCCAGCGACATCCCGCGCTCGGTCTCGATGATCACTCTCCTCGGTCACGAGCTGATCGAGACGAGCGACGCTGTCATTGACCGATGGCGCCAGAACGCGTCGATGCACGACCGCACCCCCGGCGCTGTTCCGAAGCCCCGCCGGGCCGGCAAGCTCCGCGCGATCATCGGATCCGCCGGGGTGGATCCGCTGCACCTCGACCTGCGCACCCAGGGACCGCACGCGCTCGTCGGCGGCACGACCGGAGCAGGCAAGAGCGAGTTTCTCCAGGCCTGGGTGCTCGGCATGGCCGCCGAATACAGCCCCGACCGCGTGACCTTCCTGTTCGTGGACTACAAGGGCGGATCGGCCTTCGCCGACTGTGTCTCGCTGCCGCACACCGTCGGCCTCGTCACCGACCTCAGCCCGCACCTCGTGCGCCGCGCGCTCACCTCGCTCCGCGCCGAACTGCACTACCGCGAGCACCTGCTCAACCGGAAGAAGGCCAAGGACCTGCTCGAGCTGGAGAAGCGCGGCGACCCGGACAGCCCGCCCGCCCTCGTGCTCGTCATCGACGAGTTCGCGGCCCTGGTTGGAGACGTGCCGGAGTTCGTGGACGGCGTCGTCGACATCGCCCAGCGCGGTCGCTCGCTCGGCATTCACCTGATCATGGCGACCCAGCGCCCGGCCGGTGTCATCAAAGACAACCTGCGAGCCAACACCAACCTGCGCATCGCTCTTCGTATGGCCGACGAGTCCGACAGCCAGGACGTGGTGGGCATCAAGGACGCCGCGCATTTCGACCCGGCCATCCCCGGCCGCGGTGTCGCGAAGACCGGCCCGGGCCGCCTCGCGCTGTTCCAGTCCGGCTATGCCGGCGGATGGACGAGCCGTGAACCCGAGAACGCGGATATCGAGGTGGCCGAGCTTCGCTTCGGCGGCGAGAACCGCTGGGAGGACCTCACCGCGAGCACGGTCGACGAGGCGCGGGATCTCGGCCCCACCGACCAGCAGAAGCTCGTGGCATCCATCGTCAAGGCGAACGGTGACGCGCAGATCCCGCCACCCCGCCGCCCCTGGCTCGACGAACTCGCGGGTCTCTACGACCTCGGGCGTCTGCCGCAGCGCACCGACTCCGAGCTGCTGCTCGGGGTCTCCGACATCGCCGAGCGCCAGCAGCAGCTTCCCACCTACTTCCGGCCGGATGTCGACGGGCACCTCTCGATCTTCGGTACCGGCGGCTCCGGCAAGAGCGCCGTGCTGCGCACCCTGGCGGCGGCTGCGGCGATCACCCCGCGCGGCGGGCCGGTGAAGGTCTACGGCATCGACTTCGGCTCCGGCAGCCTCCGCATGCTCGAGACCCTTCCGCACGTCGGCGCGGTGATCGCCGGGGACGACTCTGAGCGCATCATCCGTTTGTTCCGGATGCTGCAGGCCGAGCTCGAGGACCGCGGTCCCCGTTTCGCCGCGGCCAACGCCTCGAGCATCGTGGAGTACCGTCGGCTCGCGAACCGGCCGCAGGAGCCCCGCATCCTGCTGCTGATCGACGGTTTCCCCAACTTCCGCAACGACTTCGAGATCCCCGCCGGGCGATCGATCTGGTACGACGTGTTCAAGGACATCCTCAGCGACGGCCGCCAGCTCGGCATCCACGTCGCGCTGACCGCCGACCGGGCCGGCGCGGTTCCGGCATCGATCGGCTCGAGCATCCAGCGCAAGGTGGTGCTGCGACTCGCGGATGACGGCTACGGCATGCTCGATGTGCCGAGTGACATCCTCGGTTCCAAGTCGCCCGCTGGGCGTGCGATCGTCGACGGATTCGAGACGCAGATCGCCATCCTCGGCGGATCATCGTCGGTCTCGGAGCAGGCGAGCGCGACCAAGTCTCTCGCCGAGGCCATGGTGCGGGCGGGAGTCGCATCGGCACCCGGCATCGGATCTCTGCCGAAGGAGTATGCGGATGCGGAGCTGCCGCCGGCGATCGCGGGCGAGCCGGTGCTCGGCATCAGCGACGTCGATCTCGGGCCCCTCGGGTTCGACCCGGTCGGCACCTTCCTGCTCGCGGGGCCACCGGCGAGCGGGAGGAGCAACGCGCTTCATGCGCTCGCAAGGTCAGTGCAGCGATTCGATCCGGATGCCCGGCTCTATTACCTCGGCAACGCGCGTTCGCCGCTCTCGCAGGCTATGCCCTGGACCGGCTCGGCGACGACCGTCGAGGCGGTGGCCGCTCTCGCGAAGGACCTGTCCGCCGCGATCGCCGATGCCGACACCGAGGGACGCATCGTGGTACTCATCGAATCGATCGGCGACTACCTGCAGACCCCCGCGGATGGCGCGATCGTCGAGCTTGCTCGTGCCGCGAAGCGCAGCGATCACCTGGTGATCGCCGAAGCGGAGATGTCGGCGTGGGGATCCTCCTGGCCGCTCCTCGGAGAATTCAAGAACGGGCGACGGGGATTCCTGTTGCAGCCGGAGACGGTCGAGGGCGACATCATCCTCAAGACGCAGCTGCCGCGCATCAACAAGTCCGAGTTCCCTCCCGGGCGCGGAATGTACATCGCCAAGGGCAAGTCCGCGCGGGTGCAGTTGCCGTTGGTGGAGGGGTGACGGTCATGGGGAGTGCTGCCCATGTCGCAACCTGGGCCTAGTCGATAGTTTTGTCGGTAGCTCGCGGGTGCCATCGGGGTAGGGCGAGCGAATTGCTTTTTGAGGGGATTGATCCAAATGGCTGACCTGATACTCAACCTGACGGCGTTAGAGCAACTGAAGCATGATCTCGACGCTGTCGTTTCCGATTTCAAGGACGCTGATGACTTCAGCGACGACGTCGCTGAAGCAACCGGTAGCGACGCGCTGCATGACCCGGTGCGCGACTTCGCCCACAAGTGGAATGACAAGCGCAAGAAGATGACCGAGAGCATCGAGGCGTTGCAGGCTCAGATCGCAGGGATCGCAGACGGCTTCACCTCCGTCGACACGGGCTTCGCCAAAGGCCTTCGGGATTCGGGCATGACGACCGGACCGAGCGCGAAATGAGCGACAGCGAATTCAATCCCCTCACCGGTGACCCAGACCTGCTCCAGCGCAAGGCCCGTCACTACGCGAACATCGCAGACGCCATCACGAGGTCGGTGACCACCCTCAGGAAGATAAACGACCTGGGCCAGATGAAGAGCAAGGCGACAACCGCCCTGCAGGACAAAGCCGAGGACGTAGCGAACGATATTGAAAAGGCGCGCGATCGATATGCCGTCACGGCCAAGGCGTTGCTGACGTATTCGACTTCGCTTCGATCGGCGCAGGATGCGGCCGATACCGCGATCACCCACATCCACCAGAAGCAGACCGAGTCAGACCACGCCAATCGGGCCTCGACGGTCGCACGCCACGACACTGAGTCCGCGGCTGATGCGGATAAGTCCACAGCCCAGACTGCCGCGGACAAGGCATCCGACGCCGCAATCACCGCCAACGGCGAGCTCAAGGCAGCACATGACGAGTGGCACGCCGCCCTCGCGATGAAAAACGATGCCGCAGCAACTGCCGTAAAGGCGATCGTCGACGTCGTGGATGGCAAGGGCAATAACGGGCTCGAGGACAGCTTCTGGGACGACTGGGGCGACATCATCAAAAAGATCTGTGAGATCGCCGGATTCCTCTCCATCTTCCTCAGTTGGGTGCCGATTCTCGGCGCGATACTCGTAGGTCTCGCCATCCTCGGCGCGCTCATCACCCTCGTCGAGTCGATAGTCGCGTTCGCCAAAGGCGGTAGCTTCACCGACGTAATCTTCGCCGCAGTGGGTGTCGTTCTCGCTGCATTCGGAGGCAAGTTCGTCGCCTACCTGGGAAAGCTCGTGAAGTTCCAGGCCGCCGCGAAGGTTATGACGAAGGGTGAGGACTTTCTCAACAGCAAAGCGTTCAAGACCGTATTCGGCGAATCGAAGGCCGCACTTCGATCGGGCAAGCTGAAGAACCTGTTCTCCGAGGGACCCGGATTCAAGACAATGATGAAGGACATCAAGAATCCCTTCGACCTGAAACTGGGCAAGGGAGGAAATCTCTTCGAGAAATTCACTGACGGCGCGGCAACGAACTTCGCGAAATTCCTCAAGAACCCGCTCAGTCTCAGTTCGGCCGACAACGGTCTCGCCGTCCTCGGCACTGCCCCGCTTTCTGGGGCAAAGGTAGCCATGTTCGTCATGGACGGTCGGAAGGTGTTGACGACGGGCGAGAAGCTCTTCAATGCCGGAAACGATCTATTTGGCGGAGGCGACAATCACATCAACCTCAAGCCAGAGCAGGTCTTCCGGCCCGCTGTTCAAGCTCAAGAAAGAACGATCCGAAGTACTCTCGGAATATGAGTGTCGCCAGGCCTTCCGAAATTGTCGCCTTCGATTTCGATGTTCCCCCGGCTTTCTATCCCGTTCCCCTCCACGGTGACCAGGAGATCGACAGCGTGACCTGGGCGCGGAGTGTGATCGACGACGTCGTGAGCGGTGCGGAAAGTCCCGGCGCCATCGGAGACATCGTCGACCAGTTGGCTGAGCTACGGCGGCGCCTCCTCTCCGAAGACAACTCGTGGCTCACCGCTCTGGTTTCATTGCGGCCAGAACTCGAGATCACAATCGGATGCCTGATGCAAGTGCAGCAGTTTCCACTCGATGATGACGATTCGCCAGACACATTCGAGGTGATGCTGAAGGATGGCACGGCCAGTCCCGCGCGCGGCACTCGTACGCGAGTGGCCGAGACGTGGAGGACAGAGGCGATGATCGGCGAGGTCGTCGGCCTCTTCCATCGCTTCGATCTGCGCGAACTCGGCGACGAGGAGGGGCGCCTCGAACAGCGGACTATCTTCGGGGTGTTTCCGCCGAAATCCAGCGACATGGTGCGCTTCATTTTCACCGTCTCAGATCTGGCTGCCTTCGATGACATGCCGAAGGACACCCAAGCCATCGTCGAGACCCTCAGGGTCACACTGGAAGAGTCGGCCTCGTGACCCGCTCTGTCCAAGTCGAGCCTGCTCGACTCTCCTTGGTTCTGCCCGGCACCTGGGCCAATATCCCCCTGGACGATGCTGCGTCGTCGGAGGCGGCTGTCTCGAGCCTGGTGAAGCGTCAAGTCGGTCGCAATGATCGACTGGCCACACTTCGACGGGACGCGAAGCAGCGGCTAGAGGAGGTCGCTCGGGATGCACGCGAGTCGAATGCGGTCATGCTCGCACTTTCACTCGAACTCCTTCCTGGAGTTCCGTTCCCCGCGTCACTCATGGCCGACTACCGCGAATGGCCCGTTGTGGTCGGAGAAACGCAGCCAACCATCGCCTCCGCCTTGAAGGTACTTCTGCCCCACGGTGAGTTGCTTGAGTTTGAGTCGGGGCTGGCGACCCGAACCTTCGTGAGAACCACGATCAGACCAGGAACCGCGGCGATACCCGACATCAAGCTCGAGTACTTCCTCAGCGCACCCGGCGGCGAAAGGGCGCTGCACCTAGTCGCGGATGTGCCTATCGACTGCGACCCGGAGATCATCGCGGCACTCTTCGATGCCATCGTCGATTCGATTCGCTGGTTTCCGACAAGCGACTGATGAATCTGGTGACTCGGAGAAGCGAGCGGCCGAGGGATTCGGGGAAGGTACAGTCCGCCAGGGTATGTAGCAGTAGACCGGGCCGGGGCGTGACGGCACCGTTGACTTGGTAGCCTGAATCGTGGCAAAAAACGGGGATTCATCTTCTGCACGGAAGGCTGCGGACGCGAAGGTTGCCGAAATCCGAGCGCGCAAATGGGGTCTCACAAACCTGAAGCCACCGAAGTTCCGACTCGCTTTGGCTGCGGGGGTTCTCCTCGTGCTGGGGGCCATTGTGATTTACGCCCAGCTGACGATCACGGCCGTTACGGATCCGATTGAGTTCATCGGGATGTCGTATGCGATGCACACCTCGTCCAATGAGTTCGGCACAACGACAGCCTCGGAGGTCGCAGGGATCGCCGGTCCGTCGATCGTGATGTTTCTGGTGGGTTGGCTGTTGATAGCAATCGCGGACATCTCCCGGCGGCGCCCACGAGCGATTTCAACCGGTGCGTTGCTGATCCTCTCCGCCGCATCCCTCGTGTGTTTCCTGGCCGTCGTGCCGCTACAGTTCATGACCGGTGTGCTGCCCGGCAGTCCGAACTTCGATGGGGTCCGCACGATGCTCACACCACCCGCAATAGTTTTTGCCCTCGGTACGCTCGCCCCCATCGTCTGGTTGGGCATCCGCCGAATCCGTTCCCGCGCGCTCGCGTAGGCAGATCTATCCTTTTTGAGTCGTCAGCAATTCGCTCTCTTCCTCGGAAACGCGGCCGTAACGGGATCGCGAGCTGTACAAGCAGGCGAACGCCTCCACCATTTTCCTCAGACGTATCCCTCACTTCAGATGATTGGAGATCGACCTTCATGGGTAGTCGCAACAGCTCACGCGCGAAGCAGTCGGCCGCGCAGCGGGCTGCACGGCGTGCCCGCACCGAGGCGGTCATCCGAGGCAGGGAGGCCACGGCTCGGAGGATGCCGCATCCGCTCCCGTTCTTTCTCGTCGGCGGGGTTCTGGTGGCGGTTGCGATCGTCATTCTCGTGATGATGGTCGACTACTCCCTCCGCGGAGGCTATATCGACAAGATGTTCCCAACAGTGTCCGCGAAAGAGTCGCGACTTTCCCTCCCGATCGGGCCCTTGATGTTCGCCGGATGTGCCCTGTTCCTCGGTGAGATGTTTCGGCGCGGTCGCTGGGAGTTCCGGGACATCGAGTTGCGAACTGCTGGCATGACCACCTTGAAGGTCCGGACGCTTCCCCTGTGGCTTCTCACACTGTGGTCCCTTGTGCCTCTCGCCGCGTGGGCGATCCTGGTCGTGGTGCCGGTGGCGTTCGTTCGTCAGGGCAGCGACCCCTCCGAAGACCTGTGGCGGATCAGCATGGTCTACGGCTTCATCGCGGCCGGGTTCTGGGGCATCGTCGTGGTCAGTATCGTGAAGCGAATGTCTTATGCCCGAGCGAAGGTGTCCACCGTCGGCGCGGGAGAACTCCGGTTCTGGCGTATCGCTTCCGTGCAGTGGCGCATCGAATCCTGGTTCGGATTTCTTGCCGGCGGCCTCGCCGGGGTTCTTCCCCTGGCACTCGCGAATGTCGGCGGAACGACCTCTCCGGTGGAGTCGGATGCCGTGCCCACCGTCGCCCTCATTGCCGTAGCCCTCGCGATCATCGCCGTCGCGCTCGCCGTCGCCTCCCCTCGCTCCGGCTATGCCGAGGGCGTCGCGGAGTCGGTGATCTGAATCGCCGCCGACTGAGGCTGCCAGAGCGGGCCTGCAGGCATGGGGAGTCCTGCCCATTCCGGCGCCCAAAGCCGCCCGGTAGGTTGTACCTAGTTGGTTGGCCTAGGGGGTCGGCCCCCGATCGAACAAGGAGTTCAACTCATGGCGAACATGAATGTCACGTATGGCGAGATGACCGATGCGGCGAACCGTCTGACCACGGGCAAGGACGACATCACCTCGAAGCTCCACGAGCTGCAGTCCTTGGTCAACAACCTGGTGCAGGGTGGCTTCGTCACGGATGCTGCCTCGGGTGCCTTCCACAGCTCCTACGAGCAGTTCACCAAGGGCACCACGGATGCCGTGAGCGGCCTCGACGGCATGTCCCAGTTCCTCACCAAGGCGGCCTCGGCCCTCGAGAACGTGGACTCCGAGCTCGCCAAGGGCATCGGCGGCTGATCTTCCCACTGCGTCGCCAGAACGCGGGTCGGGCCTCAGGTCCGGCTCGCGTTTCTGCGTTCACCGAGGGCGTGATGGATGCGGGCCCGAGCCCCGACCATCATTTGACCACCACCCCTCCCGGAGGCTAGTATCTACGAGGTGTGCGCTTTGTCGTGCGCTTGAACCGCGCCCGCCGTTTCGGGGTGCGGTTCAGGCTCGACTACAGCCATACAAGCTAGGTTTGCCGGTCTGTGAAAGACCAGCAGCCCCCACGGCATACCACTCAGGATCGAACATTCTCGTGAGATTCGCGTGTGGTGCAAAACGTTTCCGACGGACCTACAGAACGTCGGAACGGATGCTACGCAACATCTGTCACCGTGCAGTAAATACAAGGAGTATGTAGTGCCCACCATTCAGCAGTTGGTCCGCAAGGGCCGCAGCCCCAAGGTCGTCAAGACCAAGGCGCCCGCCCTCAAGGGCAACCCGCAGCAGCGCGGTGTGTGCACCCGCGTGTACACGACCACCCCGAAGAAGCCGAACTCGGCTCTCCGCAAGGTCGCGCGCGTCAAGCTCTCCAACGGCACCGAGGTGACCGCCTACATTCCCGGCGAAGGCCACAACCTGCAGGAGCACTCGATGGTGCTCATCCGCGGCGGTCGCGTCAAGGACCTCCCCGGTGTGCGTTACAAGATCGTGCGCGGCGCGCTCGACACCCAGGCCGTTAAGAACCGCAAGCAGGCCCGTAGCCTCTACGGCGCGAAGAAGGACAAGAAGTAATGCCTCGTAAAGGACCAGCACCGAAGCGTCCCGTAGTTGCGGACCCGGTCTACGGAGCCCCCATCGTCAGCCAGCTCGTCAACAAGATCCTTCTTGATGGCAAGAAGGGCCTCGCCGAGCGCATCGTCTACGACGCGCTCGTCGGAGTATCGACCAAGAACGGTGCGGATGCCGTCGTCACGCTGAAGAAGGCGCTCGACAACGTTCGTCCCACCATCGAGGTCAAGAGCCGCCGTGTCGGTGGATCCACCTACCAGGTGCCGGTCGAGGTCAAGCCTCACCGCGCCAACACCCTCGCATTGCGCTGGCTCACCACCTACGCCAAGGGTCGTCGCGAGAAGACCATGACCGAGCGTCTCACCAACGAGATCCTCGATGCTTCCAACGGCCTCGGTGCCGCCGTGAAGCGTCGTGAGGACACTCACAAGATGGCCGACGCCAACAAGGCCTTCGCGCACTACCGCTGGTAACAACTTCGTTGATCGAGTAACGCGCCCCGGCGCGTGTATCGAGATCCAGGTCTCGATACGGGCGCTTGCGCGCCCTACTCGACCAGCATCCATTCCACTTTTTAACCGTAAGGACACTCCGTGGCACAAGACGTGCTCACCGACCTGAACAAGGTCCGAAACATCGGCATCATGGCTCACATCGATGCCGGCAAGACCACCACCACCGAGCGCATCCTGTATTACACGGGCATCACCCACAAGATCGGTGAGGTGCACGATGGTGCAGCCACGATGGACTGGATGGCGCAGGAGCAGGAGCGTGGAATCACCATCACGTCCGCTGCGACGACCTGTTTCTGGAACAAGCACCAGATCAACATCATCGACACCCCCGGCCACGTGGACTTCACCGTCGAGGTGGAGCGTTCGCTCCGCGTTCTCGATGGTGCTGTCGCAGTGTTCGACGGCAAGGAGGGCGTCGAGCCCCAGTCCGAGACCGTCTGGCGCCAGGCCGACAAGTACGACGTTCCGCGCATCTGCTTCGTCAACAAGATGGACAAGCTCGGAGCCGACTTCTACTACACCGTCGACACCATCATCAAGCGCCTCGGTGCGAAGCCCCTCGTCATCCAGCTCCCGATCGGGTTCGAGAACACCTTCGAAGGTGTCGTCGACCTCGTCGAGATGCGTGCGCTGACCTGGCGCGGAGACTCCAAGGGTGACGTCGAGCTCGGTGCGAAGTACGACATCGAAGAGATCCCCGCCGACCTGGTCGAGAAGGCCAACGAGTACCGTGCGGCCCTCCTCGAGGTCGTCGCCGAGACCGATGACGCGCTCCTCGAGCGCTTCATGGAGGGTGACACCGACTTCTCGGTCGCCGAGATCAAGGCCGCCATCCGCAAGCTCACCATCTCGAGCCAGATCTACCCGGTGCTCTGCGGTTCCGCGTTCAAGAACCGTGGCGTCCAGCCGATGCTCGATGCGGTCGTCGACTACCTACCGACCCCGCTCGACGTGCCGGCCATCGAAGCCCACGACCCGCGCGACGAAGAGAAGGTCATCCTTCGCCACCCGGACTCGACGGAGCCCTTCGCTGCCCTGGCCTTCAAGGTCGCGGTGCACCCGTTCTTCGGTCGTCTCACCTACATCCGGGTCTACTCGGGCAAGGCGGACTCCGGTGCCCAGCTGGTCAACGCGACCAAGGGCAAGAAGGAGCGCATCGGCAAGATCTTCCAGATGCACGCCAACAAGGAGAACCCGGTCGACAGCGTCACCGCCGGGCACATCTACGCGGTCATCGGCCTCAAGGACACGACCACGGGTGACACCCTCACCGACCCGACGAACCAGGTCGTTCTCGAGTCGATGACGTTCCCGGAGCCGGTCATCGAGGTCGCCATCGAGCCGAAGACGAAGGCCGACCAGGAGAAGCTGGGTCTCGCGATCCAGAAGCTCGCTGAAGAAGACCCGACCTTCCGCACGGAGCAGAACATCGACACCGGCCAGACCGTGATCAAGGGAATGGGCGAGCTCCACCTCGACATCCTGGTCGACCGCATGAAGCGCGAATTCGGCGTGGAAGCGAACGTCGGAAAGCCGCAGGTCGCCTACCGCGAGACGATTCGTCGTGTCGTCGAGAAGCACGACTTCACCCACAAGAAGCAGACCGGTGGTTCTGGCCAGTTCGCCAAGATCCAGATCTCGCTCGAGCCGATGGAGGTGACCGCGGAGAAGAGCTACGAGTTCGTCAACAAGGTCACCGGTGGTCGGATCCCGCGCGAGTACATCCCGTCGGTCGATCACGGAATCCAGGACGCGCTGCAGGTCGGCGTGCTCGCGGGTTACCCGATGGTCGGCGTGATGGCGATCCTGCTCGACGGTGCATCTCACGATGTCGACTCCTCGGAGATGGCATTCAAGATCGCCGGCTCGATGGCATTCAAGGAAGCGGCCCGCAAGGCCGATCCCGTGCTGCTCGAGCCGCTCATGGCCGTCGAGGTACGCACCCCGGAGGAGTACATGGGTGACGTGATCGGCGACCTCAACTCGCGCCGTGGACAGATCCAGTCGATGGAGGATGCCACGGGCGTGAAGGTCATCGCCGCGAAGGTGCCCCTGTCGGAGATGTTCGGATATGTCGGAGACCTCCGGTCTAAGACTTCCGGGCGTGCGGTGTACTCGATGTCGTTCGACAGCTACTCTGAGGTGCCGCGCGCGGTGGCCGACGAGATCATCCAGAAGAACAAGGGCGAATAGCTTCCGCTATCTGCCCAAGTAAAATATCTACATCCAAACCCCGTAGCGCACGCGGTTCGAAACAATTCGAACCGCGGGCGTCTACACCTAAGTCCTGAGGAGGACCAATTGGCGAAGGCAAAGTTCGAGCGGACTAAGCCACACGTCAACGTCGGTACCATCGGTCACGTCGACCACGGTAAGACCACGTTGACGGCTGCAATTACCAAGGTGCTGCACGACAAGTACCCGACGTTGAACGCTTCTTACGCGTTTGACCAGATCGACAACTCCCCTGAGGAGAAGCAGCGTGGAATCACGATCAACATCTCCCACGTGGAGTACCAGACCGAGAAGCGCCACTATGCACACGTAGACGCCCCCGGCCACGCCGACTACATCAAGAACATGATCACCGGTGCTGCCCAGATGGATGGCGCGATCCTGGTCGTCGCCGCCACTGACGGCCCGATGCCCCAGACGCGTGAGCACGTTCTGCTCGCTCGCCAGGTCGGCGTGCCGTACATCGTCGTCGCACTGAACAAGTCCGACGTCGTCGACGACGAAGAGATCCTCGAGCTCGTCGAGATCGAGGTTCGCGAGCTGCTCTCGAGCCAGGAGTTCGACGGGGACAACGCTCCCGTCGTGCGTGTCTCCGCACTCAAGGCCCTCGAGGGCGACGAGAAGTGGGCAGCGACCGTTGCCGACCTCATGGACAAGGTGGACGAGTTCGTTCCCGAGCCCGTCCGCGAGACCGAGAAGCCCTTCCTCATGCCCGTCGAGGACGTCTTCACGATCACCGGTCGTGGAACCGTCATCACCGGTCGTGTCGAGCGTGGAATCCTCCACCCGAACGACGAGGTGGAGATCGTCGGCATCAAGGAGAAGTCCTCCAAGACCACCGTCACCGCCATCGAGATGTTCCGCAAGACCCTCGAAGATGCGCGCGCCGGTGAGAACGTCGGACTCCTTCTCCGTGGAACCAAGCGTGAAGACGTCGAGCGCGGCCAGGTTGTCGTGAAGCCCGGTTCGGTCACGCCTCACACCGAGTTCGAGGCGAACGCCTACATCCTTTCCAAGGATGAGGGTGGCCGTCACAACCCGTTCTACGCGAACTACCGCCCGCAGTTCTACTTCCGCACCACGGACGTCACCGGCGTCATCTCGCTGCCCGAGGGCACCGAGATGGTCATGCCCGGCGACACCACCGAGATGACGGTCAACCTGATTCAGCCGATCGCCATGGAGGAAGGCCTCCGCTTCGCTATTCGCGAGGGTGGACGCACCGTCGGCGCCGGCACGGTAATCAAGATCCTCAAGTAGTAACAGTTCGGCGCTGATTCAGCGCAAACGAAGGGCTGCACCCGAGAGGGTGCGGCCCTTCGTGGTTTCCGGGCACGCACTGCCTCCCCGCTCACTCTCCGCCGGCGTCTTCGCCCTTCCCTGAGCGTCGAGACGACACTTTCTGTCCCCGGGCCAGCCGGAATGGGCAGATAGCGACGACTCGGTGGCGGGGGCGGCCACGCACGGAGGGACAAATGGGAGGGCGCGGCGGACAGCGGCCACGCACGGAAGGCCCTCTCGCGCAACCCGCTTGCCACCCGACATCCGCTGCCTAGGCTGGAACCATGCCCCGACTTCGCCGCAGTGACTCCTCCGGTGCGGGATTGCGGCGGGTGCGGGCAGGGCGCGGCTTCTCCTACAAGGACGCCGCCGGACATCCGATCGTCGACCCGGAGCTCAGGGAACGGATCGAACATCTCGCCATCCCCCCGGCATGGACGGAAGTCTGGATCGCCCCGTATCCCAACGGCCACATCCAGGCGACGGGAGTGGATGCCGCGGGCCGCCGCCAATACATCTATCACCCCACCTGGCGTGAGCAGAAGGACCGCATCAAGTTCGATCGGGCGCTGAGCCTCGCCGAATCGCTTCCCGCCGCGCGCCGACGGGTGACGATCGAGCTGCGCGCCGACGAGCCCTCGCGCGAGCGGGCTCTCGCCGCGGCATTCCGGATGCTCGATACCGGCTCGCTGCGAGTGGGCTCGGAGCAGTACGCCGAGTCCAACGGCAGCCACGGCCTTGCCACGCTGTTGTGCTCTCACGCGACGGTGAGTGGCGACACGGTTGCACTGCACTTCCCCGCGAAAAGCGGTCAGGAGTGGCAGTCGGAGATCACTGACCCCGACCTGGCCACGGTGGTGCGGTCGCTGAAGAGGCGAGGGCCGAATGCGCGTCTTCTCGCGTGGAAGGAGGGCTCACGGTGGCATCCGGTGGTGGCTCCGGACATCAATGCGTACGTGCGCGACCGCACCGGGGGAGAGTTCACCGCGAAGGACTTCCGCACGCTGCACGGAACGGTCGCGGCAGCAGTGAGTCTCGCCAAACACGGACCGGAGCAGCGCAAGTCCGCCCGCGACCGCGCCATCGCGCAAGCGATGCGGGATGCCTCGGCGGTGCTCGGCAACACCCCCTCGATCGCACGCAAGAGCTATGTCGACCCTCGATTGGTCGACCGCTATGCGGAGCACGCCACGATCGATCCGCATCGGCTGAATTCTGCGGAGTCCGAACTGCGCGCCCTGCTCTTCGACTGAACGCGGAACCTTCTTTACGGCTCAGGGCGGGGGGTGCAGAATTAGCCTGCCGGCCGCCTGGGCGGCACTGGATCAAAGGAGATACGCATGGGACTCGAGGACATCACCGGTAAGGCAGAGGCGTTCCTCAAGGATGACAAGGTCGCCGGAGCCCTGCACAGCGAGCAGGCAGAAGACATCAGCGACAGGCTTCTCGACGGCGTAGCCGGCGTCGCCAACAAGATCACCGGCGGAAAGTTCGAAGAGCAGATCGATAGTGCCCGGGATGCCGCCGACAAAGCAGTCGGCACCGAGTAGACGACGATAGGGGGTCGCGCGATTCCACTACCGTTAGGGGAATGGCGCGCCCCCCACTTCTCCCCGTCGGCCACCACTTCGTCACCGGCCTCCTTCTGCTGACCGCTTCCACCGGGTGCATCGATGCCGTGAGCTACCTCGCCCTCGACAAGGTGTTCACCGGCAACATGACCGGTAACGTGCTGTTCATCGGCTTCAGCCTGGTCGGAGCGGGCAAGTCGCTGCTGCTCAACAACATCATCGCGCTCCTCGGCTTCGTCCTCGGATCGATTCTGGGTGGACGGATCGTCGGCCAATCGGCACCGAAGGGACTTCCGCGCTCGAGCCGCGGGGTATTGATCGGGGGAGCGGTGTTGATGATCGCCCTCGCGATCTATTGGCTGCTCGTCCACGACCTCAGCCACCCAGCGCTCCTCGCGGTGACCGCTCTTCTCGCTGTCGTCATGGGTGCCCAGGTCTCCGCGGTCAAGCCCATCGGCAACTCGGATGTCACCACGATCGTCGTCACGAACACCCTCGCCAACCTCGCTCGGGACAGCAGGCTGGCCGGAGGAACCAGCAAGAACTGGTTCCCGCGCCTCGCTGCGGTGGTTGCCATGGGAGTGGGCGCGGCCATCGGCGCACTGTGCGTGCAGTGGGCCGGTGGTGCCGTCGCACTGCTCGCCGGCACGATCATCTTCACCGGCGGAACGATCACACTCGTCACGGCGGATCGTCGCTCCCTCTGAGCCCGTTTTCCGGGGCGGGTGCGACACGCCGCAGCGTGACACGCCCGGGTTGCAGACACTCCAAACCTGTGGCAGACTCTCCTAGTTCAACAAAACCGGCTTTGCGCCGGGATCACTGCCAGGCAGTGCACAGATGCGAGACCGGATCGTCATGATCCAGCGTCATCATCTGGGCCGCGGGTAGCAGAACACGACTTAATCGAATCCCCTGGATGTGGTCACAAACATGTTCGGTGTGCGGGCAACACGCCCGGGCGCGGGGGTCGACAAAACTCAAGTATTCATTGACACAAAAACAGTGGTGCGACAGCACCGGGCCTCCCAAGGGCGCGGACTGAGCAAACCGAGCATCCAATAGCCGAGCGCGTGTCGCGAAGCCAAGATGCATTAAAGAGAGTGAGTCACACATGGCGGGACAAAAGATCCGCATCCGACTTAAGTCGTATGACCACGAGGTCATCGACAGCTCGGCGCGCAAGATCGTCGACACGGTCACCCGTGCCGGTGCTACTGTCGTCGGCCCGGTGCCCCTTCCTACCGAGAAGAACGTGATCGTCGTGATCCGTTCCCCTCATAAGTACAAGGACAGCCGCGAGCACTTCGAGAAGCGCACCCACAAGCGCCTCATCGACATCATCGACCCGACGCCGAAGGCCGTCGACTCGCTCATGCGACTCGACCTCCCCGCCGACGTCAACATCGAGATCAAGCTGTAGGACGAATCATGGCTACTACTAAGACAAGCAAGGGACTGCTGGGCAAGAAGCTCGGCATGACCCAGGTCTGGGATGCGAACAACAAGCTCATCCCCGTCACCGTCGTGGAGATCACTCCCAACGTCGTGACCCAGCTGCGCTCAGAGGAGGTCGACGGCTACCTCGCCGTGCAGATCGCCTACGGCCAGATCGACCCCCGCAAGGTGAACAAGCCGGCGTCTGGTCACTTCGACAAGGCGGGCGTCACGCCTCGTCGTCACCTCACCGAGGTTCGCACCGCGGATGCCGCCGAGTACACGCTCGGCCAGGAGATCGCGGTCGACATCTTCGAGGCCGGCCAGAAGGTCGACGTCGTCGGTACCTCCAAGGGCAAGGGCTTCGCCGGAGTCATGAAGCGCCACAACTTCAAGGGTGTCTCCTCGTCTCACGGTTCTCACCGCAACCACCGCAAGCCCGGCTCGATCGGTGCATCCTCCACGCCCTCCCGCGTGTTCAAGGGAATGCGCATGGCCGGCCGCATGGGTGGTGACCGCGTCACCGCGATGAACCTCATCGTGCACTCGGTCGACCTCGAGAAGAACCTGATCCTGGTCAAGGGTGCCGTTCCCGGCGCCAAGGGCCGCATCGTCTTCGTCCGCAACGCAGTGAAGGGAGCGTAAGGCCATGGCCGAGAACACGCTCGACGTCATCGACTCCAAGGGGAAGAAGGTCGGCTCTGTCGACCTCCCCGCCGAGACCTTCGACGTGCAGACCAACGTCCCGCTCATCCACCAGGTTGTCGTCGCTCAGCGCGCCGCAGCCCGCCAGGGCACGCACAACACGCTCCGTCGTGGTGAAGTGTCCGGTGCTGGTCGCAAGCCGTTCAAGCAGAAGGGAACCGGTCGTGCCCGCCAGGGATCGATCCGTGCTCCCCAGATGACCGGTGGTGGAATCGTCCACGGACCCCACCCCCGCGACTACGCGCAGCGCACCCCCAAGAAGATGATCGCGGCAGCACTGCGCGGCGCCCTCTCGGACCGCGCCCGCGGCGGACGCATCCACGTCGTCGACTCGCTCTCCGTCGGAGACGTGCCATCGACCAAGACCATCGTCGCGCTGTTGGCGAGCATCGCCACCTCGAGCCACGTGCTCATCGTCATCGAGCGCGACGACCTGATCAGCCAGAAGAGCGTTCGCAACATCCCCGGCGTGCACGTGCTCACCTGGGACCAGCTCAACGCCTACGACGTCGTCGTGAGCGACGACATCGTGTTCACCAAGAGCGCCTTCGACGGCTTCGTCGCCGGACCGGTCAAGACCGCACAGGTCGAGGCCACCGAGGACGACGCGCCGGTCAGCAAGAAGCGCGTCAGCCCTGAGCGTGCAGCGGCACGTAGAGAGAAGGCATCCGCATGAGCATCGCGACCCAGAAGGACCCCCGCGACGTCATCCTGTCGCCGGTCGTCTCCGAGAAGAGCTACAGCCTGATCGACCAGGGCAAGTACACCTTCATCGTCGACCCGCGGTCGAACAAGACCGAGATCAAGCTGGCGATCGAGAAGATCTTCAGCGTCGAGGTTGCGTCGATCAACACCCTGAACAAAAAGGGCAAGACCCGCCGTACCAAGTTCGGTCTCGGCAAGCGCAAGGACACCAAGCGCGCGATCGTGACCCTCAAGTCCGGTTCCATCGACATCTTCACGGCTGTCGGCTAGGGACTGAGGAGAGAAAACAATGGCTATTCGTAAGTACAAGCCCACGACTCCCGGTCGTCGCGGTTCCTCGGTTGCAGACTTTGCCGAGATCACGCGTTCGACCCCGGAGAAGTCGCTTCTTCGCCCGCTGCCCAAGACCGGTGGCCGTAACAACGCCGGTCGCATCACGACCCGTCACATCGGTGGTGGCCACAAGCGCCAGTACCGCGTGATCGACTTCAAGCGCAACGACAAGGACGGCGTCAACGCCCGCGTCGCCGAGATCGAGTACGACCCGAACCGCACGGCGCGCATTGCGCTGCTTCATTTCGTGGATGGCTCGAAGCGCTACATCATCGCTCCGAACAAGCTCAACCAGGGCGACATCATCGAGTCGGGCGCCGGCGCAGACATCAAGCCGGGTAACAACCTGCCGCTGCGCAACATCCCGGTCGGTACTGTCATCCACGCGATCGAGCTGAAGCCGGGCGGGGGAGCCAAGATGGCTCGCTCTGCCGGAGCATCGGTTCGTCTCGTCGCCAAGGACGGCCCGTACGCGCAGCTCCGCCTGCCGTCCGGTGAGATCCGCAACGTCGACGCGCGCTGCCGCGCCACGATCGGCGAGGTCGGCAACGCCGAGCAGTCGAACATCAACTGGGGGAAGGCCGGCCGTATGCGCTGGAAGGGCGTTCGCCCGACCGTGCGTGGAGTCGCCATGAACCCGGTCGACCACCCACATGGTGGTGGAGAGGGCAAGACCTCCGGTGGACGCCACCCGGTCAGCCCGTGGGGCCAGAAAGAGGGCCGCACCCGCCACATCAACAAAGAGAGCGACAAGCTCATCGTTCGCCGCCGCAATGTCGGCAAGAAGCGCAAGTAGGAGTTGTAAAGGATGCCACGCAGTCTTAAAAAGGGCCCCTTCGTCGACGACCACCTGTTTCGCAAGGTGGCCAAGGCGAACGAAGCCAGCAGCAAGAGCGTTATCAAGACCTGGTCGCGTCGCTCGATGATCATCCCGTCTTTCCTGGGACACACCATCGCAGTGCACGACGGCCGCAAGCACATCCCGGTGTTCATCACCGAGACGATGGTTGGGCACAAGCTCGGAGAGTTTGCTCCCACCCGCACCTTCCGTGGACACGAGAAGGACGACAAGAAGGGTCGTCGCCGCTAACGCGGGGACGGAAAGGTAAAGAGAAATGGTTGAATCCATCGCTCGCGTGAAGCACATTCGCGTCACCGCCACAAAGGCTCGTCGTGTCGTCAACATGATCCGCGGCAAGCAGGCACATGAGGCCCTGGCCATCCTGAAGTTCGCGCCTCAGGGTGCCAGCACCCCGGTCTACAAGCTCGTGGAGTCGGCTATCGCCAACGCCCGGGTCAAGGCCGATGCCAGCAACAGCTACCTGGATGAGCAGGACCTGTTCGTCTCGTCGGCCTATGTCGACGAGGGAACGACCCTCAAGCGCTTCCAGCCTCGTGCCCAGGGACGCGCGTTCCAGATCCTGAAGCGCACCAGCCACATCACGATCGTCCTGGCAACGCCGGACGAGAACGAGACCGCTGTTGTGGCTTCCAAGCGTCCATCGACTGCGAAGGCAGGGAAGAAGTAATGGGACAGAAAGTAAACCCCTACGGGTTCCGCCTGGGAATCACCACCGACCATGTGTCGCGTTGGTTCTCGGACAGCACCAAGGTCGGACAGCGCTACAGCGACTTCGTCGCCGAAGACATCAAGATCCGCAACCTGCTCAAGACCTCGCTCGACCGCGCCGGAGTGGCGCGCATCGAGATCGAGCGCACCCGTGACCGCGTTCGCGTCGACATCCACACCGCCCGTCCGGGCATCGTGATCGGTCGTCGTGGCGCCGAGGCGGAGCGCATTCGCACCGACCTCGAGAAGCTCTCGGGCAAGCAGATCCAGCTCAACATCCTCGAGGTCAAGAACCCCGAGGCCGAGGCCCAGCTCGTCGCACAGGGGATCGCGGAGCAGCTCAGCGCTCGTGTCGCGTTCCGCCGTGCCATGCGCAAGGGACTCCAGGGTGCCCAGCGCACTCCCACGGTCAAGGGTGTTCGAATCCAGGTCTCCGGTCGTCTCGGTGGTGCGGAAATGAGCCGCTCCGAGTTCTACCGCGAGGGTCGCGTTCCGCTGCACACGCTGCGCGCGAACATCGACTACGGCTTCTACGAGGCCAAGACCACCTTCGGCCGCATCGGCGTGAAGGTCTGGATCTACAAGGGCGACATCACCAACAAGGAGCTCGCTCGCGAGCAGGCCAACGCCAAGTCAACGCGCCCAGAGCGCCGCGACGACCGTCGTGATGGTGCCCGCGACAGCGGACCGCGTCGTGGAGCTGCCCCGGCAGCCGCGGCCGCTCCGAAGGCAGACGCTGCTCCGGCAGCCGTAGCAGTGGAGGCCTAGAGCCATGTTGATTCCCCGCAGGGTCAAGCACCGTAAGCAGCATCACCCCGGCCGTAGCGGCCAGGCGACCGGTGGCACGACTGTGACGTTCGGCGAGTACGGCATTCAGGCCATTACTCCCGCCTATGTGACCAACCGCCAGATCGAGGCAGCTCGAATCGCGATGACCCGTCACATCAAGCGTGGTGGAAAGGTGTGGATCAACATCTACCCCGACCGCCCGCTCACCAAGAAGCCGGCCGAAACCCGCATGGGTTCCGGTAAGGGTTCTCCAGAGTGGTGGATCGCCAACGTCAAGCCGGGTCGCGTGCTCTTCGAGCTCGCCGGCGTCAGTGACGTTGTCGCTCGCGAGGCGCTCACCCGCGCCATCCACAAACTGCCACTCAAGGCACGCATCATCAAGCGCGAGGAGGGCGACGCATAATGGCGATCGGTTCCAAAGAGCTCGCTCCAGACGAGCTCGACACCTTCGAAGACGAGCGACTCGTCGACGAACTCAAGAAGGCCAAGGAAGAGCTGTTCAACCTGCGCTTCCAGTCGGCCACCGGCCAGCTGGAAAGCCACGGTCGCCTTCGCGCTGTCAAGCGCGACATCGCTCGCATCTACACGGTCATCCGTGAGCGCGAGCTGGGCATCCGTGCGACTCCCGCTCCGGTCGAGGTAGCCCCGAAGGCTGCCGCCAAGAAGACCAAGAAGACTGCGGATGTTGCGGAAGCAACCCCCGAGTCGGCTGAGGAGAAGAAGTAATGGCTACCGAGACCAAGAGCACCGAGCCGCAGGAAACGGCTGCGGACCGCGGATACCGCAAGACCCGTCGTGGCTATGTCACGAGCGACAAGATGGACAAGACCATCGTCGTCGAGGTCGAGGACCGCGTAAAGCACCCCCTCTACGGCAAGGTGATCCGTCGCACCTCCAAGGTCAAGGCGCACGATGAGGCCAACGCGGCCGGTATCGGCGACCTCGTCATCATCAGCGAGACCCGTCCGCTCAGTGCCACCAAGCACTGGCGCCTGGTCGAGATCCTCGAGAAGGCCAAGTAGGCCTCGCGCTTACTTCGTATAAGGACACCTAAATGCTTCAGCAGGAATCCAGGCTCAAGGTCGCCGATAACACCGGTGCCAAGGAGCTGCTCACGATTCGCGTACTCGGTGGCTCCGGCCGTCGTTACGCCGGCCTCGGCGACGTCATCGTCGCCACGGTCAAGGATGCGATCCCTGGCGGCAACGTCAAGAAGGGTGACGTCGTCAAGGCAGTCATCGTGCGCACCAAGAAAGAGACCCGTCGTCCCGACGGCTCGTACATCAAGTTCGACGAGAACGCCGCCGTCATTCTCAAGGCAGACGGCGACCCTCGTGGCACTCGAATCTTCGGACCGGTCGGTCGCGAACTCCGCGACAAGAAGTTCATGAAGATCATCTCGCTCGCACCGGAGGTCTTGTAACCATGGCGAACATCAAAAAGGGCGATCTCGTCCAGCTCATCAGCGGCCGCAGCCAGGCTCGCGGTGGCGACCGTGGCAAGCAGGGTCGCGTCATCGAGGTGCTCGTGGAGAAGAACCGCGTCGTCGTCGAGGGGCTCAACTACATCACCAAGCACGTTCGCGTGGGCCAGAGCGACCGCGGCACCAAGACCGGTGGCATCGAGACGCGCGAAGCGCCGATCCACGTGTCGAACGTGCAGCTGGTCAATCCCGACACCAAGCAGCCGGCTCGCGTCGGCTTCACGGTGGAGACGGATGCCTCGGGCAAGACGACCCGCACGCGCTACTTCAAAGACTCACGACGCACTCCCGTGAAGGCGACCGCGAAGAAGGCCGACCCCAAGAAGGCTGACACCGCGAAGGCTGACACCGCGAAGGCTGACAAGGCCGATGAACTCGTGGTCACCGACGGAATCGTGAGCGACGAGGAGTCGACGACTCCCGTTGCCACCGAGGCTGTAGAGCCCAAGGCGAAGGCTGCTCCCAAGGCGAAGGCCGCTGCTCCGAAGGCTGCTGCTCCGAAGGCTGCTGCTCCCAAGGCTGCTGCTCCCAAGGCTGCTGCTCCCAAGGCGAAGGCCGCACCCAAGACCACCAAGGCAACTGAGAAGGACGCCGACTAATGACTGACACTGCAACTGCAGCTGGCAAAATCCAGCCGCGTCTCAAGCAGAAGTACAAGACCGAGATCTCTGCCCAGCTGGCGAAGGACTTCGGCTTCACGAACGTGCATCAGGTGCCCGGGCTCGTGAAGATCGTCGTCAACACCGGCGTCGGCGAGGCTGCCCGTGACGGCAAGATCATCGATGGGGCCGTCAAGGACCTCACCGCGATCACCGGCCAGAAGCCGCAGGTGACCGCCGCTCGCAAGTCGATCGCGCAGTTCAAGCTCCGCGAGGGCCAGCCGATCGGCGCCCACGTCACCCTCCGCGGTGACCGGGCCTGGGAGTTCCTCGACCGTCTGCTCTCGCTCGCGCTTCCCCGCATCCGCGACTTCCGTGGTCTCTCGGACAAGCAGTTCGATGGCAACGGCAACTACACCTTCGGCCTCACGGAGCAGTCCATGTTCCACGAGATCGACCAGGACCGCATCGATCGGGTCCGCGGCTTCGACATCACCGTCGTCACCACGGCCAAGACCGACGACGAGGGCCGCGCACTGCTCAAGGCCCTCGGGTTCCCGTTCCGCAACGCGGAGAACACTCCCGTCTAACCCATGCACCACCGATCATCAAGGTCGCCAGTTCCGTAAGAGCTGGCGAAACCGGGTGAGGAAGGCACCACCATCATGACAATGACAGATCCGGTCGCAGACCTGCTGACCAGACTGCGCAACGCGAACTCGGCCTACCACGACACCGTGTCAATGCCGAATAGCAAGCTCAAGTCCCACATCGCCGAGATCCTCAAGACCGAGGGTTACATCGGAGGATGGAAGATCGAGGATGCGCGCGTCGGCAAGACCCTGACCCTCGACCTCAAGTACGGCCCCAACCGTGAGCGCTCCATCGCTGGAATCAAGCGCGTCTCGAAGCCCGGCCTCCGCGTCTACGCGAAGTCCACGGAGATCCCTCGCGTTCTCGGTGGACTCGGTGTCGCGATCCTCTCGACCTCCTCTGGCCTCCTCACGGATCGCCAGGCGTCAAAGAAGGGCGTGGGTGGGGAAGTCCTCGCCTACGTGTGGTAACCACCGATGTCACGTATTGGACGCCTTCCCATTGAGATCCCCACAGGGGTCGATGTCACGGTGACCGGCTCGGCCGTCACCGTCAAGGGCCCGAAGGGTGAGCTCGCGCTCACCGTCGCGAGCCCGATCGAGGTCAAGATCGAGGATGGCCAGCTCCTGGTCACCCGCCCGGACGACGAGCGCGAATCGCGTTCGCTCCACGGCCTCACCCGCACCCTGATCGCCAACCAGATCATCGGCGTCACGACCGGCTACTCCAAGGGCCTCGAGATCGTCGGTACCGGTTATCGCGTGCAGGCGAAGGGTAGCTCGCTCGAGTTCGCTCTCGGCTTCTCGCACTCGATCACGGTCGATCCCCCGGCCGGCATCTCCTTTGCCGTCGAAGGCAACAACAAGCTGACGGTGCATGGCATCGACAAGCAGGCTGTCGGAGAAGTCGCCGCCAACATTCGTAAGCTGCGCAAGCCTGAGCCCTACAAGGGCAAGGGTGTTCGCTACGCAGGCGAGGTAGTCCGCCGCAAGGCCGGAAAGAGTGGTAAGTGATCATGGCTCTCGGAACTAGAGGCAAGAGCAAGTCGGCCGCAAAGGGCCGCAGGCACGCACGTCTTCGCAAGAAGATCGTCGGCACCGAACTTCGACCGCGTCTCGTGGTCACCCGTTCGGCCCGTCACGTCTTCGTGCAGGTCGTCGACGACAGCAAGGGTTTCACCCTCGCCTCGGCATCGACCCTCGAAGCAGACATGCGCACGTTCGACGGTGACAAGACCGCCAAGGCACGCAAGGTCGGCGAACTCGTTGCCGAGCGCGCGAAAGCCGCCGGCGTCGAAGCCGTCGTTTTCGATCGCGGTGGAAGCAAGTACGCGGGACGCGTCGCTGCCATCGCCGAAGGAGCTCGAGAGGGTGGACTGGACCTGTGAGCGACACAACTAACACCAGCAAGGAGACTCCTGTGGCAACCGAAGCCGAACCGACCGTCACGGTCGTCGAGACTGCGGCCGCAACCGAGCCCGCTGCAAACGAGCCTCGTGAGGCCCGCCGCGGTGGACGCGAGCGCAACCCCAACCAGCAGCGCGGGAGCCGTGACTCTGAGAAGAGCCAGTTCCTCGAGCGCGTCGTCACCATCAACCGCGTCTCCAAGGTCGTCAAGGGTGGTCGTCGCTTCAGCTTCACCGCTCTCGTCGTCGTCGGCGACGGCAACGGACTGGTCGGTGTCGGCTACGGCAAGGCCCGCGAGGTGCCGACAGCGATCTCCAAGGGCGTCGAGGAAGCGAAGAAGAACTTCTTCCGCGTTCCCCGCGTCGGAGTGACCATCCCGCACCCCGTACAGGGTGAGGCCGCAGCCGGCGTCGTGCTTCTGCGTCCGGCATCCGCCGGTACCGGTGTTATCGCCGGTGGACCGGTGCGTGCCGTACTCGAGTGCGCCGGTATCCACGATGTGCTGAGCAAGTCGCTCGGTTCGTCCAACACGATCAACATCGTGCACGCTACCGTTGCTGCCCTCAAGCAGCTCGAGGAGCCGAGTGCGGTTGCCGCACGTCGCGGTCTCTCGCTCGAGGATGTCGCGCCCGCGCGTCTCCTGCGTGCCCAGGCTGACGCAAAGGCAGGTGTCTGATGGCTGCTCGCCTGAAGGTGACCCAGATCAAGTCCAAAATTAGTGAGAAGCAGAACCAGCGCGACACGTTGCGGAGCCTCGGGCTCCACCGCATCGGCGATGTCGTGGTTCGCGAGGACAACTCGCAGAACCGCGGCTACGTTCGCACCGTCGCTCACCTGGTCAAGGTCGAGGAGATTGACTAATGGCTGAAGAAACGAAGGCCGACAAGGCCCCCGCCGCAGCCCCCAAAAAGGCCAGCACGGCGAAGGCTGCAGCCCCCAAGGCTGCTGCTGAGAAGGCGCCCGCTGCCAAGGCGACCACCACGAAGGCCGCTCCGGCGAAGAAGGCTGCAGAGCCTGTCTCCGAGGCGCGTCCGCAGGTGCTGAAGATGCACCACCTCCGCCCGGCTCCCGGCGCGAAGAAGGACCGTACTCGCGTCGGACGCGGTGAAGGATCCAAGGGTAAGACTGCAGGCCGTGGAACCAAGGGCACGAAGGCCCGCTACACGGTGCGCGTCGGACTCGAGGGTGGAAACCTGAACAGCATCATGCGTACCCCGAAGCTGCGCGGGTTCAAGAACCCGTTCCGCGTCGAATACCAGGTCGTGAACCTCGAGAAGCTGGCCGAGCTCTACCCGGCCGGTGGAGACGTCACCATCGGCGACCTCGTCGCCAAGGGTGCTGTGCGCAAGAACGAGAAGGTCAAGGTTCTCGGCGCTGGTGACATTGCAGTTAAGCTGAACGTTGCAGTTGACAAGGTCTCTGGCTCTGCCGAGCAGAAGATCGTTGCAGCGGGCGGTTCCGTAAACTAAGGCGACCGCTGGGCCACGGCCCGGTGATCTACCGTAGTTGCAGCCGTCCAGGTGGCCCGAAAGGGCCACCTGCTTCGCCCGACCGTTCTCACCAGGAGGCCTCGTTGTTCAGAGCCGTAGCGCGGATCTTCCGCACCCCCGATCTTCGTAAGAAGATCGGTTTCACGCTCGCACTGATTGCGCTCTTCCGCCTCGGGTCCTTCATCCCGTCGCCGTTCGTCAACTTCGGCAACGTGCAGACCTGTCTCGCCGCCAACTCCGGCACCTCTGGTCTGTACGAGCTGGTCAACCTGTTCAGCGGCGGGGCACTGCTCCAGTTGTCGATCTTCGCGCTCGGCATCATGCCCTACATCACGGCATCGATCATCGTGCAGCTGCTGCGCGTGGTGATCCCACACTTCGACACCCTCTACAAAGAGGGCCAGTCCGGCCAGGCTCGCCTGACCCAGTACACCCGCTACCTCACCATTGCGCTCGGTGTGCTGCAGTCCACGACCCTGATCACCGTCGCTCGCAGCGGCGCCCTGTTCCCGACCTCCACCGGAACGCCGGAGTGCTCGGCCCTCATCACCAACTCCGCCTGGTACGCGATCCTCCTCATGGTGATCACCATGACGGCGGGCACCGGCCTCATCATGTGGATGGGCGAGCTCATCACCGAGCGCGGCATCGGCAACGGAATGTCGATCCTCATCTTCACCTCGATCGCCGCCCGCTTCCCCGGATCCCTCTGGGCGATCAAGCAGTCCAAGGGCTTCGAGACCTTCCTGCTGGTCATCGCGATGGGCATCGTGATCATGGCGCTCGTGGTCTACGTCGAACAGTCCCAGCGACGCATCCCCGTGCAATATGCCAAGCGGATGGTCGGCCGGCGCACCTACGGCGGCAACAACACCTACATTCCGATCAAGGTCAACATGGCCGGGGTCGTGCCGGTGATCTTCGCCTCCTCGCTGCTCTACCTGCCGGCGCTGATCGCCCAGTTCAACCAGCCGGCTGCGGGCAAGGCCCCGGCCCCCTGGGTCACCTGGATCACCGACAACCTGCGCACGGGTGACAACCCGCTGTACATGGTCCTGTACTTCCTGCTCATCGTCGGCTTCACCTACTTCTATGTCGCGATCACCTTCAACCCGGAGGAAGTCGCCGACAACATGAAGAAGTACGGCGGATTCATCCCCGGCATCCGTGCCGGCCGCCCGACCGCCGAGTACCTCGACTACGTTCTCACCCGCGTGACTCTGCCGGGGTCCATCTACCTCGGCCTGATCGCTCTCGTGCCGCTGATCGCGCTCGGCCTGTTCGGGGCGAACCAGAACTTCCCCTTCGGTGGAGCGAGCATCCTGATCATCGTGGGTGTCGGACTGGAGACGGTCAAGCAGATCGACTCCCAGCTGCAGCAGCGCCACTACGAGGGCCTGCTCCGTTGACCCGGCTGCTGATCGTCGGTCCGCCCGGGGCCGGCAAGGGCACGCAGTCAGCTCGACTTCTTGAGACGTATTCGATTCCGGCGATCGCCACCGGAGACATCTTCCGCAAGAACATAAAGGAAGAGACCCCTCTCGGCATCGAGGTGAAGGCGATCGTGGATGCGGGCGACTACGTTCCCGATTCGCTCACCAACGCGCTGGTCAAGAGTCGTCTCGAAGAAGCTGACGCGCGGGACGGTTTCCTGCTCGACGGCTACCCCCGCACCCTCGAGCAGGTGTCCTACCTCGACGACCTGCTCGCAGCGATGGGACAGTCCCTCGACGCGGTGATCCAGCTCGTCGCCGACCAGGAGGAAGTCGTCGCCCGGCTGCGCAAGCGCGCGATCGATCAGGGTCGCGCCGATGACACGGAAGAGGCGATCCGTCACCGTCAGCAGGTGTACGGCCGCGAGACCACACCCCTGATCGCGGTCTACCGCGACCGCGACCTGCTCATCGAGGTCGACGGCCTCGGTGACATCGACGACGTGAGCTCCCGCATCTCCGAGGCACTCGCCGCTCGCGGAATCGTGCCCTCGGCGAAGTGAGCCTTCGCAAGAACATCTACAAGACTCCGGCGGAGCTGAGGCTCATGGTTTCGCCAGGTCGCGCCACGGCAGCATCCCTCGCCGCAGTGAAGTCGGCGATTCGGGCGGGCGTCACGACGCTCGAGCTCGACGCGATCGCCGAGGCGACGATCAGGGCGCTCGGCGCCGCGCCCAACTTCATGAAGGAGCCGGGATACCGGCACACGATCTGTACCTCCGTGAATGACGACATTGTGCACGGCATACCGGGCGCGCGCGTGCTCGAGCCGGGTGACATCGTGTCGATCGACAGCGGAGCCGAGCTCGCCGGCTGGAACGGGGACGCGGCCATCACCGTCGTCGTGCCGGACCCGTCGCGCCCTTCCCTCGTTGCGGAGCGGCAGAAGCTCTCGGATGTCACGGAGCAGTCTCTCTGGCGCGGCATCGCCTCCCTCGCCTCCGCCACCCATCTCAACCACATCGGTGGGGAGATGGAGGACTACATCGACTCCCAGGGGAGCTACGGCATCCTCGAGGACTACGTCGGCCACGGTATCGGGCGCTCCATGCACGAGGATCCACCCGTGTTCAACTACCGGGTGCGCGACCGGGGACCGCGGGTGAAACCCGGGCTCGTCGTGGCGATCGAACCGATGGTGACCGCCGGGGGGATCGATACCTTCACCCGGGAAGACGAGTGGACCGTTGCGACTGTGGATGGCACGATGGCTGCGCACTGGGAGCACTCAGTGGCTGTTCACGCCGGTGGCATCTGGGTGCTCACCGCCGAGGACGGCGGCGCAGCCGGTCTCGCTGCGCTCGGCGTCGTCCCCGTACCCATCCCCTGAATAGGCTCCCGCACCGCCGTTCGCCGGGGGCGGAGGCGGAGTATGGCACAAGTTGGCAAAACGCCCGGGATTGGCATAAGATCGATCTTTGGTGTCTGCTGCCTGTTTAATCACGCCCAGACTGCCACAATCCATCCGCACGACCAGTAAACAATACTTTTAGCGACGAAGAGGCTATGGCCAAAAAAGACGGTGTCATCGAAATCGAGGGTGCAGTAGTCGAAGCTCTGCCCAACGCAATGTTCCGCGTTGAGCTGACCAACGGCCACAAAGTCCTCGCCCATATTTCGGGGAAGATGCGCCAGCACTACATCCGTATCCTCCCTGAGGACCGCGTGATCGTAGAGCTGAGCCCGTACGACCTGACCCGCGGCCGGATCGTCTACCGCTACAAGTAGTGCCACCCGGCACGTGATTGCTGGAAAGTAACGGCTGGTTCGGCATGATGTCGAACCAGTACGAAGACAGCGAAAGAAGAAAACAATGAAGGTCGCCCCGAGCGTCAAGCCCATGTGCGAGCACTGCCGCGTGATCCGTCGCAACGGCAACGTCATGGTCATCTGCAAGAACAACCCGCGCCACAAGCAGCGCCAGGGCTAGGTCTCGAGAGGACCGCTGAGCGGCCCATTCGAGCACCGGACACAACTGAAAACGCACCACACATAGCAACACCAGATCCCACGCAGGTGGGGGACACCAGAGGTCGGAGGCCGCTGCACAGGTGCTGCTACAGACCTCCACTCACAACCAGGAGAAGCCACAATGGCTCGTCTAGCAGGAGTCGACATCCCGCGCGATAAGCGCGTCGAGGTCGCATTGACCTACATCTACGGTGTTGGCCGCACGAGGGCACTCAAGACCCTCGCGGACACCGAAATCAGCGGGGAGATCCGCGTCAAGGATCTGACCGATGACCAGCTCATCGCGCTCCGCGACTACGTAGAAGGAAACTTCAAGGTGGAGGGTGACCTCCGCCGCGAGGTCGCCGCGGACATCCGTCGCAAGGTCGAGATCGGCAGCTACCAGGGCATTCGTCACCGCCGTGGTCTCCCGGTTCACGGACAGCGCACCAAAACCAACGCTCGTACCCGCAAGGGCCCGAAGCGCACCGTCGCAGGCAAGAAGAAGGCCCGATAGCGAGCACTGCTCGTATCGCCATAAAAGTTTTAGGAGAAAACAATGGCAGCACCAAAATCGGCCGCTCGTAAGCCGCGTCGTAAAGAGAAGAAGAACGTCGCTGTCGGTCAGGCTCACATCAAGTCGACCTTCAACAACACCATCGTGACGATCACCGATCCCACCGGTGCCGTACTGAGCTGGGCATCGTCCGGCACCGTCGGCTTCAAGGGTTCGCGTAAGTCCACGCCGTTCGCCGCCCAGCTCTCCGCCGAGTCCGCTGCGCGCCAGGCGCAGGAGCACGGCGTCAAGAAAGTCGACGTCTTCGTCAAGGGACCGGGATCCGGCCGCGAGACCGCGATCCGCTCACTTCAGGCTGCAGGCCTCGAGGTCGGCTCGATCAACGACGTCACCCCGCAGGCACACAACGGCTGCCGCCCGCCCAAGCGCAGGCGCGTGTAGGCGCGAAGCGCCAACACTCGCCTGCTGGTCGAGTAGGGAGCGCTTGTCGAGCGTGTCGAGACACCGCCACCACCGCGTGCGGGGTCTCGATACGGCCGCAGGCGGCCTACCCGGCCAGCACGGGGGTCTCGATACGGCCGCACGCGGCCCACTCGACCAGCACAGGTTCCACCACGAACACAACTCAATAGAACGACGGGCCCGCCACCCGCCGCACGCACAAGTGTCAAATAGCGGACACTTCGCCGAAAGGAATCACCAGTGCTTATTGCACAGCGTCCAACTCTTACCGAAGAGAACATCTCCGAGTTCCGTTCACGGTTCATCATCGAGCCGCTCGAACCCGGCTTCGGTTACACCCTCGGCAACTCTCTTCGCCGCACCCTCCTCTCCTCGATTCCCGGAGCTGCCGTCACGAGCATCCGCATCGACGGAGTCCTGCACGAGTTCTCGACGATCGCGGGCGTGAAGGAAGACGTCACCGAGATCATCCTGAACATCAAGGGCCTCGTCGTCTCGAGCGAGCACGACGAGCCGATTACCGCCTACCTGCGCAAGCAGGGCGCGGGCCAGGTCACGGCCGCAGACATCTCGGCTCCGGCCGGGGTCGAGATCCACAACCCGGAGCTCGTGATCGCGACGCTCAACGACAAGGCGAAGTTCGAACTCGAGCTGACCATCGAGCGTGGCCGCGGCTACGTCTCCGCGACGCAGAACCGCAGCGAGTTCAGCGAAGCCGGCCAGATTCCGATCGACTCGATCTACTCCCCGGTTCTCAAGGTCACCTACCGCGTCGAGGCCACCCGCGCCGGTGAGCGCACCGACTTCGACCGCCTTGTGGTGGATGTCGAGACCAAGAACGCGATCACCCCTCGCGATGCCATCGCTTCCGCCGGTCGCACGCTGACCGAGCTGTTCGGCCTGGCGCGCGAGCTCAACTCGGCCGCCGAGGGCATCGAGATCGGCCCGGCTCCGGTCGACGCCGTTCTCTCGAGCGAACTCAGCATGCCGATCGAGGACCTCGACCTGTCTGTGCGCAGCTACAACTGCCTCAAGCGCGAGGGCATCAACACCGTCAGCGAACTCGTCGCCCTCTCGGAGACGCAGCTCATGAACATCCGCAACTTCGGACAGAAGTCGGTGGACGAGGTCAAGGACAAGCTCGTAGAGCTCGGCCTGAGCCTCAAGGACACCGTTCCCGGCTTCGACGGCGCGCACTTCTACAGCGGCTACGACGACGTCGAAGAAGCCAACTAGGCCCTCGGCACCTACCTTTCAGACCTGGAGAAATAACTAATGGCTGCACCAACTAAGGGACCCCGCCTCGGCGGTGGACCGGCGCACGAGCGCCTCATGCTTGCGAACCTCGCGGCTGCCCTGTTCACCCACAAGAGCATCAAGACGACCGAGACGAAGGCCAAGCGCATGCGTCCCCTCGTCGAGAGGCTCATCACGTTCGCCAAGCGCGGAGACCTCCACGCGCGTCGTCGTGTGCTCGCGACGATCGGCGACAAGACCGTCGTGCACGAGCTCTTCACCGAGATCGCGCCGCTCGTCGAGTTGCGTGAAGGCGGCTACACCCGCATCACCAAGCTCGGCTTCCGCAAGGGCGACAACGCCTCGATGGTTCAGATCGAGCTCGTCCTCGAGCCCGTGACCCCGAAGCCGAAGTCGGCCAAGAAGTCCGCCAAGGCCGAGGCGCCCGTCGCCGAGGCGCCGGCAGAGGAAGAGGCCCCCGCGGCCGAGGTCGTCGAGTCGGAGGCCGAGGTCGAAGCCGTCGACGCCGAGACCGCCGAGGTCACCGCTGAGGAGCCCGCTGCTTCGGAAGAAGACGCGAAGTAGTTTTTCACCGAATGATGGCCCCGCCGATGGCGGGGCCATCATTCGTTAATCGGCCATAGCACCGCAGGCCCGAGTACCGTGGCACCATGGCCAGCGATGCAGCAACCCTCGAAGTCCCCGGACCCCACGGCACGCGGCAGATGCGGGTATCGAGCCCGTCACGAGTGCTCTGGCCGGACCTCGGGATCACCAAGCTCGACCTCGCGCGCTACGTGGTGGAGGTCGGCGATGCCTTTGTTCGGGCGAACGGCGATCGACCCGTCTCCCTCCAGCGGTTTGCGGAGGGGATCGACGGGGAGCAGTTCTTCTCGAAGAACCCGCCGAAAGGGGTGCCGGATTTCGTGCGCGCTGTTCCGGTGGTCTACCCGAGCGGGCGATCGCATCCGCAACTCGTCATCGATGAGCCCGCGGCGGCCGTCTGGGCGGTGCAGATGAACACGATCGTCTTCCACCCCTGGCCCTCCCGTGCGGAGAACACCGACAATCCCGACCAGTTGCGCATCGACCTCGACCCGCAGCCCGGCACAGACTTCGACGACGCGATTCCCGCGGCGATCGAGCTGCGCGCCCTGCTCGCCGAGGTCGGCCTCGAGGCATTCATCAATACCTCCGGCAACCGCGGGCTCCATGTCTTCGCACCGATCGAAGCGAGCCGCGAGTTTCTCGACGTGCGGCACGCGGTGATCGCAGCGGCCAGGGAATTGGAACGACGGATGCCGAAACAGGTGACGACGGCCTGGTGGAAGGAGGAGCGGGGAGAGCGGATCTTCGTCGACTTCAACCAGGCCAACCGGGATCGCACCATGGCCGGGGCCTACAGTCCGAGGGCGCTTGCGCACGCACCGGTGTCCTGCCCGATCGAGTGGAGCGAGCTGGAGTCTGTGGACCCTCGAGCGCTCACCGTGCTCACGGTTCCCGCGCGGCTGGTGAGCTCGGGCGATCCCTGGCAGCGCATGGGGGAGAAGCCCGGAACCATAGACGCGCTCTATGGATGGTGGGAGCGTGATCTCGCGAACGGTCTCGGCGAGTTGCCGTTCCCTCCCGACTTCCCCAAGATGCCCGGGGAGCCCCCACGCGTGCAGCCCAGTCGGGCGAAGCATCCGGAGTCCTGACCCCGAACCGTTTCTAGAGCGGCACGCCGGCGAGCCCGAAGTCGTTGGGGCTGCGTGAGGGCGGCAGTTCGGCCAGCCGCTGCAGTGCATCCGTCACCGCGCGAACATAGATGACACCGCCGGCGGCTCCGGGATGGATCTGGTCCCTGGCGAGCAGGTCGAGCCGGGAGGAGATGGCGTCACGCCAGTTGGCCAGTTCGACCGAGCGATACTGCTGGGCGAATCGCGTGAGGGTGACGTTGACCTCATCGGTCCAGCCACGGGGAGCCTGCACGTTCACCACCACGATCTCGTGACGGGGGCCCACGATGGACCGGATCTGGTCGAGGGACTGCCGGTCGATCGGGCCGTTGGTACCGAGGCCGATCAGAAGCACCGGCCGCAGCGTACCGGAGTCGCGCATTCCCTGCACGATCGCGGGTGCTGAAGAGAGCTGCCGTGACACGACGGCGTCGATCTGGATGCCGGGAAAGCCGGCCTGGAGTTCGGGCGCGGAAGCGAGCATGACCGAGTCGCCGATCGCATCGATCTGGTCCCCGCCCGGCAAGGCGGGAGGGGTCGCGGCGGTGGGGGAGGGCCGTGGGCGCGCCGGCGCCACCGACTTGCTCCCCTTCTCGATCACGGCCTGCGCGTCGGTGGTCCCGGGGTCGGCCGCGATGGCGACACCGGTGGTGCCGACGAGCGCCGCAATCAGCGCCGCAGACGAGACGATCCCGATAATCCTGGGCGCCGTCCGCGGCCCGGATCCGAGCCATCCGGCGACAACAGCGCGGAACCCCGTGCGGTGGATCGGCTGCTCGATGAAGCGGTAGGAGGCAGCGGCGGCCCCGACGGTCAGTACGAGTGCGATCACGCCGAGCATCCATCCGCTCCCGCTGCTCGACAGCGAGGGGAGTGCAGCCGTCACCAACACCCACACCGGCCAGTGCCAGAGATAGAGGCCGTACGAGCGCGCGCCGATCCAGCGCAGCGGAGGCCAGTCGAGAGCCGCGCCGACGCGGGAGACGACGGCACCGGCGATCGCCAGCGCGGTGAGCAGGGCGACCAACAGCAGCCCGCCTCGGTAGGTGAACGCGGCACCGGCCGGAAGCGCCAGGGCGATGGCGAGGATGCCGAGAATCGAGACCACGGCCACCGGGGGGAGCGCCCGGCGGGCGGTCGGCCCGGTGCTCGACGGCCAGTCCCGGTGAAGGATCGCGAGCGTCGCCCCGATCGCCAGGCCGAAGCTGTGCGTGTCGCTGCCGTAGTAGACGCGGCTGAGATCACCGGTCGAGGCGAGGAGGATCATGGCTGTGGCCGAGGCCGCGCCGATCGCCACGACGACGAGCAACCGTGCACGCCGGGACCGCAGTGCGAGCACCAGCAGGATCACCACCGGCCAGACGAGGTAGAACTGCTCTTCGACCGCCAGCGACCAGAGGTTGCGGAACAACTCGGGCGAAGTCTCATCGAAATAAATCTGGGCTGCCGCAATGGACAGCCAATTGCTGCTGAAGGTCGCGGCCCCGAGTACCTGGCGCCCCAGGTGAACGAGCGGATTGCCGCCGATCACGAGGGCGAGGGTCGCAGACACCACCACGACGAGGCCGAGGGCCGGCAAGAGGCGCCGGGCGCGGCGCACCCAGAACCCGGCGAGGCGGATGCGAGCCTGCGAATCCTTCTCGCGCATCAGGAGCCCGGTGATGAGGAATCCGCTGATCACGAAGAAGACATCGACGCCGATGAATCCGCCCGGAAGGATGCCGGATCCCAGATGGTAGAGGATCACCGCGGCGACGGCGATGGCGCGAAGGCCGTCCAGCCCGGGTAGCCGCGTCGATCGGGGATCGACGGAGCGCGGCATCCCCGCTGGCGCGGGAGCCGTCGATTCGAGAAGTGTGGGGGAAGTGGTCATAGGGAGACCACTCGAGTTTCGTCGGGACCGGGCGGGAGGTCAACTCCGCTCGGAGCGGCGCCCGGTGGGCAGATCGATGAACACACTTCGATCTAGACTCTGGGGTGTGGACGTCGAGAATCTCCCTGGCGTGAACATCATGCACGGCCCTCCGCAGGTGTCCGGTCCCCTGCCGGGAAAGACCCGCATCCGACTCGACCTGTCCTATGACGGCGGCAATTTCCTCGGCTGGTCTGCGCAGCCAGGATTGCGTACCGTCCAGGGCGAGCTCGAGTCGGCGCTGGCCATCATCTTCGGCAAGCACGGGCCGGTCGAGCCGCTCACCGTCGCCGGACGAACGGATGCGGGGGTGCATGCGACCGGACAGGTTGCGCATCTCGACGTGACGAAGGAGCAACTCGGTGTCCTGTCCCGCCCGAGGGGCAAGACACCTCCGTTGGCGCCCGGGGCTCGTTTCGACGGACCGCGCGCCCTCGGCAGGCGGCTCAATGGCATCGCGGGGCTGAACGCCGATATCTACGTGTCGCGCGGATCCTTCGCTCCCGAGGGATTCGACGCCCGGTTCTCGGCGACCTGGCGGCGGTACCAGTATCGGGTAGCGGATGCCTCGGCCCCGCGCAATCCGCTGCTTCGGGGTCACACGCTCTGGTATCCCGCCGTTCTCGACCTCGATCGAATGAACCAGGCGGCGGAGGATCTCCTCGGGCTGCACGACTGGGCCGCCTTCTGCAAACCGCGAGAGGGGGCGACCACGGTGCGGAGTCTCGAGCGCTTCTTCTGGACCAGGGCCGACGACGGGGTGCTCACGGCAGAGGTGCGGGCCGACGCGTTCTGCCACAGCATGGTGCGATCCCTCGTCGGTGCGACGATCGCGGTGGGGGAGTCCAAGCTCGAGTCCGACCGACTCGTCGAGTTGCGAGACGAGCTCGATCGGCCGAGTGACTTCAAGGTTCTGCCTGCCAAGGGATTGACTCTCGTGGAGGTGGGCTATCCGCCGGAGACGGAGATGGTGGCCCGCGCGCACATCACGCGCAACCGTCGGCCGGTTTGACCCCAGACGGGCGCAGAGACTAGTCTTGACCCTTGGTGCCTGCGCTGTGTGGCGTGGTATCACGAACTTGAGCCCTCCACCGGCAGCGTTCCGCGACATCGTCAGCGGAACACCCATCGGAGTGGGATTCACGAACACCTCATTTCGACACAAGAAAGCAGTACTACTGTGACGCGCACTTTCTCCCCCAAGCCCGAAGACGTTCAGCGTGAGTGGGTCATCATCGACGCCACTGACATCGTCCTCGGTCGTCTGGCCACCCACGCGGCAGTCCTGCTGCGCGGCAAGCACAAGGCGACCTTCGCTCCCCACATGGACATGGGCGACTTCGTCATCATCATCAACGCCGAGAAGGTCGCCCTCACCGGCGCGAAGCTCGCGCAGAAGCGGGCCTACCGCCACTCGGGTTACCCGGGCGGCCTCAGCTCGATGACCTACATCGAGATGCTCGAGAAGCACCCGACGCGCGCCGTCGAGAAGGCTGTGCGAGGGATGCTGCCGAAGAACTCGATCGGTCGCGCCCAGCTCACCAAGCTCAAGGTCTATGCAGGCGCCGAGCACCCCCACGCTGCCCAGCAGCCCAAGACCTACACCCTCGGCCAGGTCGCGCAGTAGCGCGCACCGACAGAATAAGGATTTCCAACATCATGGCGAAGATCGAAGATTCACTCGACGAAGCAGTTCTCGAGAGCTATTCCACCGAGAGCAGCGCAGCGGTCGAGACGAAGACCCCTCGCGCGGTTCTGAACGTTCCCGGCGCAGCCGTCGGACGTCGCAAGCAGGCCATCGCCCGCGTGCGCATTGCTCCCGGATCCGGTGTCATCACCGTGAACGGTCGCACCCTCGAGGACTACTCCCCCAACAAGCTGCACCAGCAGCTCATCAACGACCCGTTCAAGATCCTCGATCTGCTCGGCAGCTACGACGTGATCGCCCGCATCACCGGTGGTGGCCCCTCGGGCCAGGCCGGCGCTCTGCGTCTC